>CAWKMM010000013.1:0-178337 GCA_963850715.1 uncultured Nitriliruptoraceae bacterium
CGAGCGGCGGCTGGACGAACGCGTTGTTGACCAACACGTCGACGCGGCCGAGCTCCTCGAGCGTGGTGGCGATGAGGCGGTCGACCTGCGCGTCGTCGGTGATGTCGGTCGGCACGACCAGCGCCTGTCCGCCGAGTTCGCGCACCTCCTCGGCGACCTCGTCGAGCTGCTGCTCCCCACGTGCGGCCAGGACGCAGGCGGCCCCGTCGGCGGCCAGCTTCAGCGCGATGGACCGCCCGAGGCCCGGGCCGACGCCGGAGATGACGGCGACGCGACGCGGCGGTCTCGGGGTCGTTCCTTTCACGGGCGAGCTCCTGCTGCGGCGAGGCCCCCAGGCAGGGGACCGGCGTCGACGAGCCCACGGGGTCCGGTGCGGATGCGCCACCCCCGGTCCGTGCGTGTCCACACGTCGTCGTACCAGCCCCCGAAGAGCAGCACGTCGGTGCGCTCGGGCGTGGCGACGACGAACGGGTTGATCAGCCGACCGCGACGTCGCGGTGGCCCCGTCGATCGAGATGTCGTGGTTGCTGAGCAGGTGGTGGGTCAGCGAGACCGGCGCGAGGAGCTCGGCGAGCCGCTCGAGCACGGTGTCGACGGGACCGGCATCGACCCCGACCGAGGAGTAGTCGAGGTGGGCGTCGTCGGTGAACACCGACCGGGCGAGCGACCAATCACGCGCGTCGACGCCGTCCGCGTAGGTGCGGATCAGGTCGACGAGCTGGTCGCGGTCCGTGGTGGTCACCGGATCGCCACGGGGGTGACGGGGCCGCCGAGTCCGCCCGTCACGGGCTGCGGTGAGGCCTCGAGCAGGAAGCGGTAGCGCCCGTCGGCCGCGCACGCGGCCGCGAGGTCCTCCAGCACGAAGTTCTGCCCCTGCGTCAGTCCGATGTCGACCAGGTCGAGCAGGTGGACCGGGAGGAACAGCCCCTCCTGTTCGCACGGGAAGACCTCGAAGACGAGCGTGTCGGTGGCGACGGCGGCGACGTCGTGCTGACGGAACCAGCGCGCGGCCTCGATGCCCGGGCCGGCCACGGGAAGGCGTAGCCGACGCGATCACCGTCGTCGAGGAACGCCCGGACCTGGCCGGTGCGCAGGAGCAGGATGTCGCCCGCGGTCACGTCGGTCCTCGCGAGCTCCGCCGCCGCGTCGAGGTCCGCTGGGGTGATCGTGTACCCGGGGGGGAGGCGGTCGTGGCCGAGCGCACGTGCGACGTCGAGCAGCACGCCCGGTCCGGCGAGCGGTCCGACCTTGTCGATCCCGCACCGCGAGGCGCCTTGGCCGTCACGCTGGAGGCGGAGAACCGTTGTAGAGGTGGCCGCCGTAGCTGACGTGCGCGAGCGCGTCCCAGTGCGTGCCCGCCTGGAGCCCCATGAGGATGGTGTCGTCGTTCGCGGCGTAGTGGTCGGCCTCGCCGTCGAAGGCGTGGTGCAGCATCGTCACCGTGTGGACGGGGTTCTCCCGACCCGGCACCAGGCCAGCCTGGGGGCCGTGCTCGTCGAGCGCCATCGCCAGGGTGAACCGCTCGCCGGTGTGGACGTCGGCCGCCGCCCTCCGGACGACGTCGTCGGTCAGCAGGTTGAGGGTCCCCCGCTCGTCGTCCTCGCCCCACCGTCCCCAGTTGCGCAGCTCGCGTGCGAGTTCGTGGAACTCGTCCGGCAAGGTCATGGTCGGTCCTCTCCCTGCTCCCGGCGCGGACCCTAGCCCCGGATGTAGACGTGTTCTCGTTCTGCGCGCGGTCACCGCGGTGGCTGCGCGGCGCGCGCAGGGTCTCGGTCTCCGTGGTGAGGCTCCAGGAGAGAACGTGTTCCACCGGAGCCGCTGCTAACCTGACGGGTCGTCAGGAACAACGCCGGGAGGTGGTAGGTGGAGCTCACGCTGACCTCCGCCCAGCGGTCGTTCCGCGACGAGGTCCGTGCCTGGCTCGCAGCGAACGCGCCGCGGCCGCCGCTCCCGGCGCCAGGGACCGACGAGGGCTTCGCCGCCCACCGTGCGTGGGAACGTGAGCTGTTCGCCGCCGGGTACGCGGCGCTCCGCTGGCCCAGGAGCTCGGTGGCCGCGGCGCCGACGCGGTCACGCAGGCGATCTTCGAGGAGGAGTACGTCCTCTCCGACGCGCCGGAGCGTGTCACGGTGGTCGGTCACAACCTCATGGGTCCCACGCTCATGGTCCACGGTGATGAGGGCCAGAAGCGGCGCTGGCTGCCGCGGATCCTGGCGGCCGAGGACATCTGGGTCCAGGGGTACTCCGAGCCGGAGGCGGGCAGCGACCTCGCAGCGGTCCGCACCCGGGCGGTCCGGGACGGCGACGGGTTCGTGGTCGACGGGCAGAAGATCTGGACCTCCTGGGGGCCGTACGGCGACTGGATCTTCACCCTCGTCCGCACCGATCCCGCGACCGCTCCAGGACCGCGGCGACCGCCCCGAAGCAGGCGGGTCTCAGCTTCCTGGCGATCGACCTGCGGTCGCCGGGTGTCGAGGTCCGGCCGATCACCGGCCCCGACGGTCACCAGGGGTTCGCCGAGGTGTTCTTCACCGGCGTCCGCGTGCCGGCTGACCAGCTCGTCGGTGCCCTGAACGACGGCTGGCGGGTCGCGGCGACCGCGCTCGAGTACGAACGTGACGCTCCCGCGGCGCCGCCGGCGCGGTACCGCCGCGAGGTCGACGAGCTGGTCCGCATCGCACGGGAGCGGGGGCTCGCGGGCGACGCCGTCGTCCGCGACCGCATCGCCGACCTCCACGTCCGCGTCGAGACCTACCGGCTCCAGGCCCTGCGGACCCTCGCGGTGCTGCAGGCCGGTGACACGGTGGGGGCCGGGTCGAGCGTGACCAAGCTGCTCTGGTCCGAGCTCGAACGCGACATCTACGACCTCGCGCGTGAGCTGCTCGGTCCAGCCGGTGAAGCCCTCCACGCGCCCGACCTGCCCCTCGCCGATGCCGAGGGCTGGCGGTCGCGAGCGTGGTACGCCCGTGCGGCGACGATCTACGCCGGCACCTCCGAGATCCAGCGGTCGATCCTGGCCCGCCGGGTCCTCGATCTCCCGAGGGGCTGACCGTGCACTTCGCCCTGACCGAGGAACAGGTCGCGCTCCGAGGCCTCGCCCGTGACGTGACTGCGGGCCTCGGCTCGCTCCCGGCCCTCCGCGCCGCGTGGGACGGGACCGGTGATGCGGTGGCTGCCCGGCGCGAGCTCGCCGCGACCGGCCTGACCGCCATCGGGGTCCGCGAGGAGGACGGTGGGATCGGTGGGGACGAGCTCGACGTGGCGGTGGTGCTCGAGGAGGCCGGGTACGGCGCGATGGTCGAGCCGCTCATCGAGCACCTCGGGATCGTCATCCCGCTGCTCCGCGACCACGCGCCAGCGGAGCTGCGGGGGCGCTGGTCGAGCGCCATCGCGACGGGGGAGGCGGTCGTCAGCGTCCGCATCGGACCGGAGCCGTTCGCCGTCGCCGGCTCCGCTGCTCATGCCTACCTGTGCGAGATCGACGGGGACCTGCACCTGCTGACCTGCGACGAGGTGACGGTCCGAGCCATCCCGAGCGAGGACCACACGCGCGACCTCGTCGCCATCGAGGACACCCGGCCGAGCTCGTCGACGCGCCTGCCCGGCGCGTCGGCCCGCACGGCGTGGCTCCGTGGCGCCGCGGCCACGGCGTCGGCCAGCGTCGGTCTCGCGGCGCGGCTGCTCGCGATGACCGTCGAGCACGCCGCGAGCCGTGAGCAGTTCGGCGTCGCCATCGGATCGTTCCAGGCCATCCAGCAACCACTCGCCTCCGTCCACGTCGCGGTGGAGGCGGCGCGCAACGCCTGCTTGTACGCGGCACACGCCCGGTCGCGCGACCTCCCCGACGCCGACGACGCGGCGCGGGTGGCGAAGGTCGCCGCCGATGCGGCGTCGGCGCTGGCCGACGCGACCGCGATGCAGGTGCACGCCGGCATCGGGTTCACCTGGGAGCACGACCTGCACCTGCTGCTGAAGCGCGCCTCCGCGTGGCGTGCCGCCTACGGCGACGCCAGGACCCACCGTGCCGCGCTGGCACGCACGCTGTTCGCCGACCTGGAGGCATGAGGATGGGCACGCTCGACGGCCGCGTCATCGCCATCACGGGCGCCGCCGGGGGGCTCGGGCGCGCCTACGCGCACGAGCTCGCCAGCCACGGTGCTCGGCTCGTGCTGAACGACCTCGGGGTCCGCCGCGACGGCAGCGGGACCGATCCGAACGTCGTCGCCGCGCTCGCCGAGGAGGTCGCCGCCAGCGGCGCCGAGGTGGTGGCGAGTCCGGACGACATCACGACCACGGAGGGCGCGGAGGCGTTGCTCGCGTCGGCGCTCGACGCGTTCGGGACGGTGGACGGGTTGATCAACAGCGGCGGGATGCTTCGCGACCGCATGTTGGTGTCGATGGACGTCGAGGACTTCGACGCCGTGCTTCGCGGTCACCTGCGCGCGCACTTCTGCCCGACCCGTGCCTTCGCCGGTCACTGGCGGGAGCGATCGAAGGCGGGTGACCCGGTCGACGCCGCGGTCGTCATGACCACGTCGAACGCGGGGCTCTTCAGCCAGCCGGGTCAGTCCAACTACGCGGCGGCCAAGGCCGGGATCGCCGGGCTGACCGTCACGCTGGCGGATGAACTCGCCCGGTACGGCGTGCGGGTCAACGCCATCAGCCCCGCGGCTCGGACGCGCATGACCACGGAGGTGCCAGCCATGGCCGAGATGGTGGCCGCACCGCAGGACCCGGAGGCGTTCGACGTCTTCGACCCGGCGAACGTCGCGTCGGTGGTCGCGTGGCTCGTCGCGCCACGTGAGCAGGTGACCGGCCAGGTCGTCTTCGTCCGTGGCGGTGAGCTCCAGGTCCTGCGAGGGTGGCGCTACGCCGACGCCCACGAGCGCGACGGCCGGTGGGAGCTCGACGACCTGCGCCGCGAGTTCGCCGACCACGACTGGGAACGGACGCCGCGTGCCTGACCGCACCCCGCCCGAGGAGCCACCGGGTCGTGACCTGCTGGCGGGCCGCCGCGTGGTGGTCACCGCTGCCGCGGGCACCGGCATCGGATCGGCCATCGCCCAGCGGTGCTTGGTCGAGGGAGCCGAGGTCGTCATCTCCGACCGCCACGAGCGGCGGCTCGGGGAGACCGCGGAGCGGCTCGGCGCCGACACGGGCCGCACGCCCGTGACCGTGCCCTGCGACGTGACCGTGCAGCAGGACGTCGACCGGCTCTTCGCCGACGCGGCCGACCACCTCGGCGGTCTCGACGTCGTGGTGAACAACGCCGGTCTCGGCGGCACCGCGAACGTCCAGGACATGACCGACGAGCAGTGGCACCGTGTCCTCGACGTGACCCTCACCGGCACCTTCCGGTGCACCCGGGCCGCGCTCCCGTACCTGCGCTCGGCCGGCGGGGGCGCGATCGTGAACAACGCCTCGGTCCTCGGCTGGCGCGCCCAGGCGGGTCAGGCGCACTACGCGGCCGCCAAGGCGGGTGTCATGGCCTTCACCCGCTGCACGGCGCTCGAGGTCGCGGACGCGGGCATCCGGGTCAACGCGGTTGCGCCGAGCCTGGCGATGCACGACAACCTCGCCAAGGTCACCTCGGACGAGCTGCTCGCGGAGCTCGAGGGCCGCGAGGCGTTCGGCCGGGCCGCGGCGCCCTGGGAGGTCGCCAACGTCGTGGTCTTCCTCGCCAGCGACCTCGCCAGCTACCTCACCGGGGAGGTCCTGTCGGTGTCGAGCCAGCACCCGTGAGCGGCCGTGTGATGGCTCGGGTGTGGCGCGGGGTGCAGCGCGTGGCGACGACCGCGACGTTCCGGCGGATCGCGCCGCACACCATCCACCGCCTCGATGGTGCCGTGTTCAGGCTGACCAACGGACGACGGATCGCGTCGGATGTGGTGATGCCGATCGTGATGCTGACCACGACGGGACGACGTTCCGGCGCGCAGCGGACCGTGCCGATCGCCGCCGTCCCCGACGGGGACGACTGGCTCGTGGTCGGCAGCAACTTCGGCCAGGCCCACCACCCCGCGTGGGCGCTGAACCTGACCGCCGATCCGAACGCGGTCGTGCAGCGCCGGGGCCGCTCCTACGAGGTGGTCGCCGAGCTGCTGGAGGACGCCGAACGCGAGGCGGTCTGGCCGATCCTCACCCGCGCCTGGCCGCCGTTCGACGAGTACGTCGACGTCGCGGGCGAGGCGGGACGACACCTGCGGGTCTTCCGGCTGCGCCGCACGCTGAACCGACACCGATCCACGGATCGCCACCAGCACCGACAGGAGTCCCGACGTGGCCGACACGACCGCCTCCACGGTGCTCGACGGGCCCGAGCAGGTCCGCGCTGCGGCGGGGACCCACCTCGGTCACTCGCGGTGGCTCACCATCGATCAAGCGCGCATCGACGCCTTCGCGGACGCGACGGGCGACCACCAGTGGATCCACGTCGACCCCGACCGGGCGGCCCGCGAGAGCCCGTACGGCTCGACCATCGCCCACGGGTACCTCACCCAGTCGTTGACCAACGCGCTCATCCCGGAGGTCGTGGAGGTCCGCGGGTTCTCGATGGGTGTCAACTACGGCACCGACAAGGTGCGGTTCCCGGCACCCGTGCCGGTCGGTAGCCGCATCCGGGTCGGTGTGGAACTCGTCGAGGTGACCGACGTGTCGGGTGGTCTGCAGCTGCGCGAGCAGGTGACGGTCGAGATCGAGGGCGGCGCCAAGCCCGCCTGCGTGCTCGAGGTGCTGAGCCGGTTCCTGACCTGACCATCCTCGGCGCTGGTACCGATCCGGTCTGGATGCCATAACTAGAACGTGTTACAGTTCGCGCCGGGAGCGCCGGCGGACGGCGCGGGAGCGTCGCCTCGTGTGCGGGGTGGCGTGAAGGGAGAGCAGCGCATGGAGTTCGGGATCTTCCTCCAGGGCCACGTGCCCGCTCGCCGGGTCGAACAGGACCCGAGCTACGAGCACTACGCCTTGATGCGCGAGGTCGATCTCGCGGTGGCGGCGGACCGGGCGGGCTTCAAGTACGTCTGGGCCTCCGAGCACCACTTCCTGCACGAGTACTCCCACCTGTCGGACAGCGGCGCCTTCCTGGCGTTCGTCGCCGGCCGCACCGAACGCATCCACGTCGCCACGGGGATCCGCAACCTCTCCCCGCGCGTGAACCACCCCATCCGCGTCGCGGAGGAGGTGGCGATGATGGACCACCTCACCGGGGGACGGTTCGAGCTCGGCACCGGCCGCGGTGCTGGGTGGCACGAGGTCCAGGGCTTCGACGTGCCCGACACGAAGGTCACCAAGGGCTGGTGGAACGAGGTCATCCGCGAGCTGCCGAAGATGTGGCGGTCGAACGCCTACACCTTCGAGGGGGAGCACTTCCGCGTGCCCGGCGAGCGGATGATCCTGCCCAAGCCGCACGGGCACAGCCACCCGCCGATGTGGGTCGCCGCGGGCAACCCCCAGACCTGGCAGGACGCGGGCCACCTCGGTCTCGGCGCTATCGGCTTCTCGATCGGTTCGATCGACTCGATGGCGCCCCGCGTCGAGGCGTACAAGAAGGCGGTCGCGTCGGCCGAGCCCATCGGTGAGTGGGTCAACGACAACGTGATGGCGACCAACGTCGCGATCGTCCTCGAGGACGGCGCGCTCGCCCGCAAGGTCGCGACCGACGCCGGGACCATGCGCCTGCACGCCGGCGTCCACCGCTACCACTCGACGATGCCGAAGGTCGATGGGATCCCCACCTGGCCCGAGGTGCTGCCCGAACCGAACCTCGACATGGTCGAGGCCGGCATCGGTGGGGGGTTCATGGCCTGCGGCGACCCCGACGAGGTCGTCGAGCAGCTGAAGCGGTACGAGGCGACCGGCATCGACCAGATCAGCTTCTCGATCCCGATCGACCTGCCCGCAGGACGTCTGCCTCGAGACCATCCGGCTGCTCGGCGAGCACGTCATCCCGAAGTTCGACACGCCCGAGTTCCGCACGGACCGGATGCGCGCGGGCGCTGACGTGCCGTCGTGGGAGTCCCAGGTCGTGCCGGTCACCACCGGCCCCGACCCCGAACCGGGCACCTGACCGCGGACGGGTGGAGGGTCAGCTACCGGCAGCTGCACCGCATCGCGGACGAGGTCGCGTCGGGGCTCGGCGCTCGAGGGCTCGGACCCGGCGACGTGGTCGCCACCGCGCTCCCGGCCGGCCCGGAGTCGATCGCGCTGTTGCTCGGTGCCGCGCGCGGTCGCACCGGCGATGGGGATCGATGACCTCCTCGTCGAGGTGCGTCGTGCGAGACCCGCGTGGCCTGGTACCTGCGGACCGGCGCGACGCTGGTGCTGCTGCGACGGTGGCGGGCGGAGGCTGCGCTCCGGGCGGTCATCGACCACCGCATGCCCGCGCTCGGGGGGATCTCCGCACAGGTGGCGCTGCTGCTCCGCGTGCCGTGGCTGGGCGCAGCGGACCTCTCCCACCTGCGGGCGCTCGTCGTTGGTGGTGGTCCTTCGCCCCCCGCGTTGGTGACCGAGGCGCGCGAACGGTTCGGTGTCGCGTACTCCGCGCGGTGGTTACGGACCGACGACCTCGGTTCCCTCGACGAGCACGGCCGCCTGCGTCTCGCCGGCCGGACCGGTGATACCTACTTCCGCGGTGGCTACAACGTGCACCCGGAGACCGTCGAGCGCGTCCTCGCAGGACACCACGCCGTCGCCGAGGTCGCGGTGGTGCCGCGGGTCGACCCGGTCATGGGCGAGGTCGGGGTGGCGGTCGTGGTCCCAGGACCGCGAGCCGGTGAGCTGGACCTCGACGCGCTCCGCACCTACGCGGCCGCGGAGCTGGCGCACCACGAGCTCCCCGAGGCCCTGGTCCAGGTCGATGCCCTCCCACGGACCCCGATGGGCAAGCTCGACCGGCGAGCCCTGCGCACCGAGGTTCAGCGCAGCAGGTGATCCTCGATGCGCTGCCAGCTGGACTCGAGGTCGCCCCCGACGGCCAGGAGCGCGTAGGCCCGCTTGAGCCACAGGTGGAGGTCGCACTCCCAGGTGTATCCGATGGCTCCGTGGACCTGGAGGCTGTGCTCGACCGCGGCCTCCGCCGCCTCGCCGGCCGTCACCTTCGCGAGCGCCGCGTGGACCGCCGCATCGGGGTCGTCCGACGCGACGCTGTGGGCGGCTCGCTCGACCAGGGGGAGCGCGAAGCGGACCCCGACGAGCGCGTCGGCGAGGTGGTGCTTGACGGCCTGGAACGAACCGATCGGCCGACCGAACTGTTCGCGCGTGGACGCGTGCGCCACGGCGAGCGCGATCGCGGCTTCGCCCACGCCGACCAGCTGGGCGGCGGTCGCGATCGCCGAACGCTGCTCGGCGCGCGCAACCGCACGACGCGCGTCCGGTCCGGAGGCGAGCACGTCGCCACCCGGCGTCGACGTGATCGCCACGGTCGGGCGGCCGCCGTCCAGCACCGGTTGAGCGATCCACGTCACCTCGCTCGTCGGGACGGCGCGGACCTCGTCGGTCGTGGTCGACGAGCAGGACGTCGCTCGCGGCGACGTGGGCGGGGTAGGGATCGGAGGGCAGGCAGGTGATGACGACGGCGTCACCCGTGGCGATGGCCCGCAGGTGCGCCGCCGCGACCGCGCCACCGAGGTCGGACAGCAGCGGTGCGGAGATCGCCGCGACCTCGGGGAACGGCTCGGGCAGGGCGACCCGGCCCGCCTCGAGGAGCGGGCCGACGAGGTCGGCGTCGCCGCGCCCGAGGCCGCCCGCGAGGTCTCCGGGACGGCGAGCCCGAGGAGGCCGAGCTCGGCCAGTCCGCGCCAGCGGTCGGCGTCGTGACCGCCGGCGGCCCAGGTCGCGCGGACCGCCTCGGGTGTGGCTTCGGCGGCCAGGAAGTCACGGACGGCAGCGGTCAACAGCTGCTGGTCCTCGGTCGGTCGCAGGCGCACGCGGGTTCCTAGGAGCGGGGCAGGCCGAGGACGCGCTCGGCGACGATGTTGCGCTGGATCTCGTTCGTGCCGGCGTAGATCGGGCCCGAGAGGCTGAACAGGAAGCCGGTCGAGCCACCGCCCGCCATCGACGGCATCGGGTGCCGCGTCCGTGAGCGGCGCCGAGGCGCCGAGCAGGCGGAGGGCGGTGCGGTGCAGCTCGCGGTCCATCTCGGACCAGTACAGCTTGTTGAGCGAGCGCCTCGGCGCCGACCTCGCCGCCGTCGAGGACGTGCGCCACGGTGCGGTAGGTCATCAGGTCGTAGCGCCCGCGTCCTCGCCCACGACCGCGCCACCTCGCGTGCCAGGGCGGGCGGAAGGTCGGCACGGGAGCGCGCGAGCTCGATGAGTCGTTGCACCGACGCGGTGAACCGGCCGGGGGAGCGCAGGCTGACGCCGCGTTCGAAGCCGGCGGTCGCCATCGCCACCTTCCAACCGTCGCCTTCGGGCCGAGGGTCGCGAGCTCGATCGGCACACGCACCTCGTCGAAGAACACCTCGGCGAACCCGGGCTCGCCGTTCAGCTGACGGATCGGTCGCACCGTGACGCCGGGCGCGTCGAGCGGGACGAGGATGAACGACAGCCCGCGGTGGCGTTCCGATCCCGGTTCCGACCGGAACAGCCCGAAGCAGCTGGTCGGCGAACGCGGCCCGGGTCGACCAGGTCTTCTGCCCGACAGCACCCACTCGTCACCGTCGCGCTCGGCCCGGGCCCGGATGGCTGCCATGTCCGAACCCGCCTCGGGCTCGGACCATCCCTGCGCCCAGATCTCCTCGCCGGCCGCCATCGGGCGCAGGTAGCGGTCCCTCTGCGCGGGCGTGCCGTGCTCCATGAGCGTCGGGCCGAGCAGGAACAGGCCGTTCTGGTTGAGGCGGTACGGACAGCCGGCGCGGTAGTACTCCTCCTCGAACAGCAGCCACCGGATCAGGTCGGCGCCGCGGCCCCCGTACTCCTCCGGCCAGGGGACCACGCCCCAGCCGCCCTCGAAGAGGCGGCGCTCCCACTCGCGGTGTGCCGCGAACCCGTCAGCGGTGTCGAACGAGACGGTCGGGCGCGTGGAGCGCGTTCGGCCTCGAGCCAGGCGCGCGCGTCGTCCCGGAACGCCCGCTGTTCGGCGTCGAGGGTCAGATCCACACGTCGGCTCCCGGTCGCGCGGAGCTCGCCCGCCCCGCGCTCGAGGACCATACCTGACGACCCGTCAGGTATGGTGGCCGCGCCGGCGGGAGGGGCTGGCGTCCGACTGGGAGGTCGACCGTGGCGGTGGTAGCCCGTGGTGACGCGCGCGTGGCGACGCGTGAGTGGCGCGGTCACCGCGTCGTCCACCAGGAACGTGGCTCGGGCCCGGACACGGTCGTGCTCGTGCACGGGCTCCTGCTGCCGTCCCTGTGCAACGCGCCCATCGCCGACGCGCTCGTGGCGGCGGGCTACCGGGTGATCCAACCCGACCTGCTCGGTCACGGACGCAGCGACGCGCCCGCCGACCCGTCGCTGTACCGGCTCGACCTCGCCGTCGATCAGGTCCGCGACCTCCTCGACGATCTCCAGGTCGAACGCGCCGTGATCGGCGGGATGAGCCTCGGCGCCAACCTCGCGCTCGAGTTCGCGGCCCGCGACCCCGATCGGGTCGTCGGCCATGCTCTGCGAGATGCCCGTCCTCGAACGTGGGGTCGTCGGGGCGATGGCGACCCTCGCCCCGCTCTGGGCTGCGTTCCGGTACGGCGGGCCACCCGTGCGTGCGCTCCTCGGGGCCGCGGCACGCGTGCCCCGGACGGGCAACGACGTGCTCGACATCGTGCTCGGGTGCGCTGGCGTGCCCCGCTCGATGGCCGCGGTGTTGCACGGGTACGCGGCCGGCTCCGTGGTACCACCGCGGTCGATCCGCGAGACGATCACGACGCCCGCGCTCGTGGTCGGACACACCCGCGACTGGGTCCACCCGATGGACGACGCGGAGCTGCTCGCACAGCAGCTGCCGGCGGCGACGTTGCTGTGCGCCCGGCACCTGCTCGAGATGCGCTCGCAGCCGACGCGGCTGACGTCGGCCATCACCGCGTTCGTCCAGACCGTGTTCGAGACGCAGAGGATCGCCGGCCAGCCCATCCAGCTGGCGACGAGCGACGCCAACGCTTGACGGTCTGACGACCCGTCAGGCACCGTGACGGTCAGGAGAGGGGACCCGGTGGAGCAGCGCGACGAGGTCGAGGCGGGCCGCGTGGTCCGGCCCGTGGTCGAGGGGTGGTTCGCCGCCGATCCGGAACCGCACCTGATCGGTCAGCGCTGCGCGAGCTGCTCCACGGTGGTGTTCCCGCCTCGCGCCGTGACCTGCCCGAACCCCCGCTGCACCGGGGACGACCTACCCCAGGTTCGCTTGTCGCGGCGTGGGACGGTGTGGTCCTACGCGACCAACCACTACCCGCCGCCGCCGCCCTACGTGCCCGACGACCCCTTCACCCCGGTGACCATCGCGGCGGTCGAGCTGGCGGACGAGGCGTTCGATCGTCCTCGGTCAGGTCGCCGGACCCACCGACGACCTGCGGGTCGGCAGCGAGGTCGAGCTCGACCTCGGGACGTTGTCCACCACCGACGAGGTGGAGCACGACCGTGTGGCGTTGGCGCGTCGTCGCCCCGGCCGGCGGGGTCGACCCTCGCGAGGTGTCCTCGTGACCGGCGCCGACGACGTCGTCATCCTCGGCGCCGGCATGCACCCCTGGGGCAAGTGGGGGCGGGACTTCGTCAGGTACGGCGTGCACGCGGCCCGCGCGGCGTCTGACCGAGGCCGGCGTCGAAGCGACCGACGTCGGGTTCGTCTCGGGTGCCGACACGATGCGCAACGGCTACCCGGGCTACGTCTCCGGCGCGACGTTCGCCCAGGCGCTCGGCTGGACCGGCATCCCCGTCGCGTCGAGCTACGCGGCGTGCGCATCCGGTGCGACCGCGCATCGACATCGCCCGTGACCGCATCCTCGCCGGCCGGTGCGAGGTGGCGCTCGTGGTCGGCGCCGACACCACGCCGAAGGGCTTCCTCGCGCCGAACGCGGGCGAGCGTCCGGACGATCCCGACTGGCTGCGGTTCCGCCTGCTCGGTGCCACCAACCCGACCTACTTCGCGCTTCCACGCCCGGCGCCGGATGGACCTCTACGGCGCGACCGAGCGCGACTTCGCCGAGGTCAAGGTCAAGAACGCCCGTCACGGGCTCGCCAACCCGAACGCCCGGTACCGCAAGGAGACCTCGGTCGACGAGGTGCTCGCGTCACCGATCGTCTCCGACCCGCTGCGGCTGCTGCAGATCTGCGCGACCAGCGACGGCGGTGCCGCCGCTGGTGCTGGCGTCGACGCGAGTGGGCCGAGCGCCACGGCAAGGACGCGTCCGGTGCGCGATCGCGGCGGTCTCGACCGTCACGCCGACCTACCCGACCCAGATCATCGAGCTGCCGGACTTCGCCACCGACAGCGCCGCCGTCGTGCCAGCGCCGGACCGCGCCTTCAAGGAGGCGATCGGCGACGCGGCGTACGCCGAGGCCGGCATCGGCCCGGAGGACATCGAGGTCGCCGAGGTCTACGACCTGTCGACCGCGCTCGAGCTCGACTGGTACGAGCAGCTCGGCTTCTGCGGCGCCGGGCGAGGCCGAGAAGCTGCTGCGCGACGGCGTCACGACCATCGGCGGCGGCTCCCGGTCAACCCGAGCGGCGGGCTCGCCTGCTTCGGCGAGGCCGTCCCCGCGCAGGCCATCGCGCAGGTCTGCGAGCTCACCTGGCAGCTGCGCGGCCAGGCGACCGGCCGCCAGGTCGAGATCGACGGGCGCCACCGCGGGTCGGCATCACCGCCAACCAGGGCCTGTTCGGCCACGGCTCGTCCGTCATCGTCACCCGCGACACCTGACACCCCATCCCGTGACCTGACCCGGTCGCGACCCACAGGAGGCAGCCGTGCCCGAGGCGTACCTGATCGATGCCGTCCGGACCCCGTCGGCAAGCGCGGCGGCGGGCTCGCCGACGTCCACGCCGCCGACCTCGGCGCCCACGTGTTGCGTGCCCTCATCGAGCGCACGGGCATCGACGCCGCGCGCCGTCGACGACGTGGTGTTCGGCGCGGTCGACACCGTCGGGTCCCTGGTCGGGTGACATCGCCCGCACCTGCTGGCTCGCGGCAGGGCTGCCCGAGGAGGTACCGGGTACGACCGTCGACCGGCAGTGTGGGTCGTCCCAACAGGCGGTCCACTTCGCGGCGCAGGCGGTGATGAGCGGCACCCAGGACCTGGTCGTCGCCGGTGGCGTGCAGACGATGTCATCGATCCCGATCGGCGCGTCGATGCGGCGTCGGCAAGCACTTCGGGTTCGACGACCCGTTCTCCGGATCCGAGGGCTGGCGCGAGCGCTACGGGGACCAGCCCGTGTCGCAGTTCGCCGGCGCCGAGATGATCGCCGACAAGTGGGGTGTGAGCCGCGAGGACATGGAAGCGTTCGCGCTCGAGAGCCACCAGCGGGCGATCCGCGCCATCGAGGAGGGCCGCTTCGACCGCGAGATCGCGCCCCTCGGTGACGTGACCACCGACGAGGGGCCGCGACGCGACACGACGCTCGAGAAGATGGCGTCGCTGAAGACGCATCGTCGAGGGCGGGCGGATCACGGCGGCCGTGTCGCAGCCAGATCTCCGACGGCTCCGCCGCGCATGCTGGTCGCGTCGGAGCGCGCCGTGGAGGAGCACGGCCTCACGCCGCGGGCCCGCATCCACCACCTCTCGGTCCGCGGCGCCAGTCCGATCACGATGCTCGACGCGCCGATCCCCGCGACGGCTCACGCGCTCGAACGCACCGGCCTGACGCCCGACGACATCGACCTGGTCGAGATCAACGAGGCCTTCGCGTCGGTCGTCCTCGCCTGGCAGAAGGAGACCGGTTTCGACCTCGACAAGGTCAACGTCAACGGCGGCGCGATCGCGCTCGGCCACCCGCTCGGGGCCACGGGGGCACGGCTGATGACCACGCTCCTGCACGAGCTCGAACGCACCGGGGGCCGCTACGGGCTGCAGACCATGTGCGAGGGCGGCGGCCAGGCGAACGTGACCATCATCGAACGCCTCGGATGACCGCGTCCGCACCGGGGGTCGACGACCTGGTCGAGATCGCCGCCATCGAGCGGCTCAAGTACCGCTACCTGCGGCACCTCGACTGCAAGGAGTGGGACGACATCGCCGGCTGCTTCACCCCGGACGCGACGGCGGCGTTCAGCGACGGTCGTCACCAGCTCGGCTCCCGTGACGACATCGTGGCCTTCTTCCGCCGGATGCTCGACAGCTCGCACCTGCTGACCAACCACCGGGCACACCACCCCGAGATCGACCTGACCGGTCCCGACACCGCCTCCGCCGTGTGGGCGCTGGACGACGAGGTCATCGCGGTCGAGCACGCCACCACCCTGCGGGGGACCGCCTACTACGAGGACACCTACCGCAAGGTCGACGGTGCGTGGCTGATCGCCTCGACCGGCTACCGGCGTGTGTTCGAGGAGGTCGTGCCCCGGCGCGACGGGCAGGAACTGACCGTCAACCGGTTCGCGGTGACGACGTGACACCGCGGGTGTTCCAGCCCGCGACGCTCGGCCCCGTGCAGGTCCGGAACCGCACCGTCAAGGCAGCGACCTTCGAGAACCGGGCGGCTGGCGGTCGTGTCACCGATGAGTTGATCGCGTTCCACCGCCGACACGCTGCGGGCGGGGTCGGGGTGACCACGGTCGCGTACGTGTCCGTGGCGCCCGAGGGCCGGACGTACGCCGATCAGCTGGTGCTCACCGAGGCGGTCCTCCCGGGGATCGCCGAGCTGGCCTCCGCGGTCCACGACGAGGGAGCGGCTCTCTCGCTCCAGATCGGTCACGCGGGGTGGTTCGCGTCGCCGAAGGTCACCGGATCGAAGCCGGTCGGTCCATCGCGACGCTTCTCGCCGCGTGCGTTGACCTGGTCACGTGCCGCGACGGAGCGCGACCTCGACGGGCTGCTACGCGACTTCGAGGCGGCCGCGCGGCTGGCGGTGCGGGCGGGCGTGGACGTGCTCGAGGTGCACCTCGGTCACGGGTACCTGCTCAGCCAGTTCCTGAGCCCGTGGACCAACCGGCGTACCGATCGCGACGGCGGTGACGTGGAGGGCCGGATGCGGTTCCCGCGCCGGGTGCTCGAGGCGGTGCGGCTCGGTGCCGGCAGCGAGGTCGCGGTCACCGCCAAGCTCAACGTCGAGGACGGGTTCCGAGGAGGCCTGACGCTCGACGACGGCATCGAGGTGGCACGTGCCATCGCGGCCGATGGGTCGATCGACGCGATCCAGCCGACCGTCGGGTTCACCGGGCGGAACCCGATGATGCTGCTCCGAGGTGCGTCCCCGCTGCCGGGGTTGGCCGCCGCGCAGGAGCGCTTGCCCATGAAGCTGGTGATGAAGGGGGCGGCGTTGACGGTCGGCCGCGAGGTGCCGTTCCGCGAGGCGTTCCTGCGCGAGCGCGCCGAACGGGTCCGCGACGCGGTCGACATCGAGGTGATGCTGCTCGGCGGCGTGACCGAGCGCGCGACGATGGTCGACGCCATCGACGACGGGTTCGGGTTCGTCGCGATGGCCCGCGCGTTGCTGCACGACCCGGACATCATCCGGCGGTACGCCGCGGAGGAGGCCGCCACGAGCGGCTGCGACCACCGCAACGAGTGCATCGTGGCGATGGAGAGCGAGGGCGCCGGGTGCAAGCTGATCGGTGCGCCGGGTGAAGGCATCGGCTGACCGACGTGGCCTCGGACGGGCCTACGCTGCGGCCTCGCCGAGCCGACGGAGGTGACGTGGGAGAGGTCGACCACCGACCGGATCTGCGGCTCGCGGCGGGTGTCGGCACGGTCACGTTGGTCGCTACCGTCGGGCCTGCCGTGTGGGGCTGGGCCGTGCGTGACCGCCTCCCCGAGGAGGTGGCGCGTCACTGGGGAGCCGGCGGTGCCGTGACCGGCACGTGGTCGATGACGGCCCAGCTCGTCACGCTCGGCGCGATCACGCTCGGGCTGGCCGCCGTCCTCGGCGGTGTCGCCGTCGTCTCGCGTCAGCCCGTATCCGTGCGGCGGTCGCTGGCCGCCTGCGCGGTCTGGCTCGCGTGCACCCTCGGAGCATCCCAGGTCGACGCCCTGCGCGGTCAGCTCGACCTCGCCGATCCCTTCCGAGCGCCGTCCCCCGACGCCGGGATCGCGATCGGCGCGCTCGGGGGGCTCCTCGTCGCTCTGGGTGTGGCCGCCCTGGCGACCGAGCCTCCGCACCGTCGCCGCTCGACCGGTCCGCCACCGGCGTCCCTCCCCCGAGCGGCTGCGGATGCACCGCGCGAGCTGGTCCAGACCGCCGGGCTCAGCCGTGGGCTCCTGACCGTCGTCGTGGTGACGGCGGTCCTGATGGTCATCCCGGCGACCGCCGGGCTCTGGGGTATCGCCGTCGTCGGGCTCACGGTCCTGGTGCCGGTCGCGGTCCTGTCACGGTTCACCACCCGCATCGATGGCACCGGGCTGACGGTGCGAGCTGCCGGGCTCGCCCTGCTCCACGTGCCGGTGGAACAGATCATCGCCGTCCGCCCGATCGATCACGTCGACGCCCTCTGGGAGTTCGGCGGCTGGGGCCTGCGGGTCGACGTCCACGGGCGCACCGGCGTGGTGTCCCGCAGCGGTCCGGCAGTCGAGGTCGAGCGCGCCGACGGATCGAAGGTCGTCGTCACGCTGCCCGAGGCCGAGCTGGCCGCCGGCGTCCTCAACGCCGCGGCGGACCGTCACCACGCGGCGTGAGGCTGGCGAGCACCTCGTGGGCCTCGGTCACGATGCGGTGGATGACCTCGGCCACGGTCGGCAGGTCGTCGATGACGCCGACCACCTGCCCGGCGCTCATCACCCCGAGGTCGGTGCGTCCCTCGACCATGGCCGCTCGGAGGAGGATGGGGGTGTTCGCGGCCATGACGACCTGGCCCCAGGACAGCTCGTGGGTGGCTCGCATCGCCCGGCCCTCGCGCAGCATCGCCGACCACGACGTGCCCGACAGGCGCTTGAACCGAGCCGCGTTGGCGGTGGCCCGGAGGAACCCGCGGACCGTCCCGGCGGACTCGAGCTCGTCGATCAACGAGGTGCGCAGCACGCGGTGGGGGACACCGTCGACGCGGGTCGTGCGGACCGTGCCGTCGACGCCGTGGTCGAGGTAGAAGCGCTTCACCTCGTCGGGGACGGTGGACTCCTGGGTCAGCAAGAACCGCGTTCCCATCGCCACGGCGCTCGCCCCGTAGGCCAGGGCCGCCACCAGGCCGCGGCCGTCGAAGAACCCACCCGCGGCGACGACCGGCACGTCGACCGCGTCGACCACCTGCGGGAGCAGCAGCGTCGTCGGAACTCCGCCGGTGTGGCCGCCCCCCTCGCCGCCCTGTGCCAGGACGGCGTCGACGCCCCAGGCAGCCACCTTCTCGGCGTGGCGACGTGCGCCGATGGACGGCATCACGACGACGCCCGCCTCTCGCAGGCGCGCCACCAGCTCCGCCTTCGGGGCCAGCGCGAAGGACGCCACCCGGACTCGTTCGGTGATGAGCACGTCGATACGTCGGGTCACGTCGTCCTGGTCCGCGCGAAGGTTGACCCCGAACGGCTGCTCCGTGCGCTGCTTGACCTCGGCGACGGCCGCGACGAACTCGTCGAACGTCATCGTCGCGGCGGCGAGTATCCCGAGGCCCCCCGCCTCGGCCGTCGCGGCGACCAGCCGCGGGCCGGCCACCCACCCCATCCCCGTCTGGACGACGGGGTAGCGGACGCCGACCAGGTCGGTGAACGCGGTCCGCAGTGGCGGCGGGCCGGACGTCGGAGGAGGAGCCATCAGGTCGTCGGAGCAGGTTCGGGGACCTCGCGTGTCGCGCAGCCCTCGCGGGTCGAGGCGCGCGATCAGGTCGCGTTCCTCCGCGGTGGGGCGCCGTGTCTCGGAGATGTAGTCGGCCATCGCGAGCTCGAACCCGGTCGCCGCGCGGACCTCGTCGACCGCGACGCCCGGGTGGGTCGACACGAGCCGGACGGTGCCGCCGGGGCCGCGCAGGTCGAACACGCCGAGGTCGGTGACGATGCCGCGCAGGTCGTGGAACCGGGCCGCCTCGGGTTCCGCTGCGGCTCGGTCGGTCCCGACACCCGACACGAAGTCGACCCGCTCGACGAACACCTTGGGGGAGTGGGCCGACACCCAGTAGCTGGTCGCGTGGTTGACGGTGTTGCCCGGTGCGCCACGCGCGCCGAGCAGCTGGACCTTCGGAGCCGCGTGGTCGCCGATGCACGAGATGTTCTGGTTCCCGTGCGCGTCGATCTGGGACGCCCCCATGATCACGTGGCGCCGGCCACTGGCGAGCACCTCGAACACCGAACGGAACGGCAGCCACCCCTCGACGGCGGCGGACGCCTCGTCGCCGAGCGCGGGAGATCCGTCGAGCAGGGTCGCCTCGCCGTCGGACAGCAGCAGGTCGGGTTCGAAGGTGGCTCGCGCCACCAGCGCTCCGAGCCGCGGCACGGTGCCCATCGGGGAGGCGACGATCTCGCCGTCGCCGCGGAACAGTTCGGCGCACGCGATGACGCAGACGTCGGCCCGGGTGGCGTCGGTCACCGTGCGACCTCCTGCTCGGCGAGCTCGCGTCGTCGCTGTTGGTAGGTGTCCTCGTCGACGTCGAGGTAGGTGGTGCGGAACGTCGCCCAGCTCTCCGGATCCTTCGCCGCCCGGGCGTAGGCGCGTTGGAACGCCTCGTCGCGGTCGTAGTCCGGCGCGCAGGAGGTGAAGTGGGCCCCGCCCGGAGCCTGGACGACCGCGTGCGTCACCGCCCGGGACAACCGGAGGGTGGACAGCGGGCCCTCGTCGAGGAGCGCTGCGGTGTCGACGATCCGTTCGCAGCTGACGTACGTGCGCTCGGCAGCGGCAGCGAAGAGGTCGTCGAAGTACGGGTCGTGGCCGAGGATCTGGCCGTTGCCGCGCGCGTCGGCGCGGTTCACGTGGATCAGGGCGACGTCCAACGTCAGCGCAGGTACGGCCACGAACCGGCCTCCGGTGTACGGGTCCTCGACGAGACGCAGCGACGGGTCCGCGCGGAGGACGTCGGAGCCGAGTCCGGCCCGGGTCGGCAGGAACGGCAGCCGCTGGGCCGCCGCCTGCAGGCCGAGGTTGAACATGCCCTCGTCCCACTCGATGGCGGTGATGGCACCGGCCTGCCGCGCGGCGCGGAAGTGCGGCTCGAGCGGGATGGAGTCGAGCGACACGAACCCGTAGACGACCTCGCGGACCTTGCCGGCCGCGCACAGCAGCCCGACGTCGGGACCGCCGTACGACACGATGCGCAGGTCCTGCAGGTCGGAGCGGACGATCGCGCGGACGAGGGACATGGGCTTGCGGCGCGACCCCCACCCCCCGATGCCGATGGTCATGCCGTCGCGGAGCTCGGCGACGACCTCCCCGTGGGTGCGGCGCTTGTCACTCATCGAACGACGCCTCCCGCTTCTCGACGAACGCGTCACGTGCCTCCTGGGCGACGCCGCGGAGGGTGAGCTCGTAGGTCAGCCCCTGCTCGAAGCGGTAGCTGCGCTTCACGTCCACCGGGTCGATGCCGTTGAGGGCCTCCTTGGCG
Source organism: uncultured Nitriliruptoraceae bacterium (assembly GCA_963850715.1). Taxonomy (GTDB): domain Bacteria; phylum Actinomycetota; class Nitriliruptoria; order Nitriliruptorales; family Nitriliruptoraceae; genus Nitriliruptor. The sequence continues at coordinate 20,594 of CAWKMM010000013.1, forward strand.
CGCCGCAGGATCGTCCCGGACTTCGCGGCCAGCCGCTCCGCCACGCCACGGGCGGTCGCTTCCAGCCGATCGCGTGGGACGACCTCGAGCACCGCCCCGTGGTGGTGCAGCTCCGCGGCCGTGGCCGGTTCGGCCAGCAGCACCATCGACCGCAGCTTGTGCGGCGGGACCATGCGCGCGAGGTGCGTGGCGGCACCGAGCGCGCCGCGGTCGACCTCCGGCAGGCCGAACGTGGCGTCGTCGCTGGCGACGATCACGTCGGCGTTCCCGACCAGGCCGATCCCGCCGCCGAGGCAGAACCCCTGGACGGCTGCCACGACGGGCACCTCGCAGTCGTACACCGCCGCGAACGCCGCGTAGCAGCCGCGGTTGACCCCGACGAGCGCCTCGTGCGTGGGGTCGTCCGCCAGCTCCTTGATGTCCACCCCGGCGTTGAACCCACGACCCGTCGCCCGCAGGATCACCACCCGGCACGCGGGGTCGTGTCCGAGCGAGACGATCGCGTCCGCCAGCTCGAACCAGGCGGCCACGGGCAGGGCGTTGACCGGCGGGAGGTCGACGACGACCTCGCCGATCCCGTCGTCCCCGAGGTGTCGTTCGATCCCCATCCGCTCCCGCTCCCGACGAGGTGGCGCCGACCTGACGGACCGTCAGGTTCTCGGCTACCGTAGCGCCACGCGAGCGCCGGGGGGAGCCCGGGGGAGCCGATCGCGGGGGAGCGGGAGCGACGTGAGCGAGGACCTCGCGAACCGGGTCGTGCTGGTCACCGGCGGCACCCGGGGCATCGGCGCCGCGATCGCGCGCCGCTTCCTCGCCGACGGTGCGACCGTCGCGGTCTGCGGACGCTCGGAGACCACCGACGCGCCCGAGGTCGACGGCCGCCGGGCCCGCGTGCACGCGGTCGACGTCCGCGATCCCGCTGCCGTGACGGGGTTGGTCGAGCGGGTCGTCGCCGACCACGGACGCCTCGACATCGTGGTGAACAACGCCGGCGGGTCACCCCACGTGGCCGCAGCCGACGCGTCGCCCCGCTTCCACGCGTCCATCATCGAGCTGAACCTCACGGCTGCCCTCCACGTCGCCCAGGCCGCCAACGCGGTCATGCAGCGGCAGGCCGACGGCGGCGTGATCGTGAACATCGGCAGCGTGTCGGCGATCCGGCCCTCGCCCGGCACGGCCGCGTACGGCGCGGCCAAGGCGGGCCTGGTGAGCCTCACGCGCAGTCTCGCCGTCGAGTGGGCCCCACGCGTCCGGGTCGTCTGCGTCAGCCCGGGCCTGGTGGCCACCGATGGCGCCGAGGACCACTACGACGACGTCGACGCCATCGCGGCCACGGTCCCGCTCGGACGCTTCGCGACCAGCGAGGAGGTGGCGGATGCCGTCGCGTTCGTCGCCTCGCCCGCCGCCGGGTACGTGAGCGGGAGCAACCTGGTGATGGACGGTGGCGGCGAGTGGCCGGCGTTCCTGCGCCCCTCCGGATCCGCCGACGGCGAGGTGTGACGGTGCGGGTCGGGATCACGGCGATGCTGACGGACCGGTCGATCCGGCCCGACGAGCTGGCCCGCACGGCCGAGGCGGCCGGGTTCGCCTCCCTGCTGCTCCCAGAGCACACCCACCTGCCGCTGGCCAGTCGCGACGACCACCCGAGCGAGGGGGCGGTCCCGGACGCCTACGCGCGGACGCTGGACCCCTTCGTCGCCTTGGCGCTCGCGGCGGGGGTGACCGAGACGCTCGTGCTCGGGACGGGGGTCGCCCTGCTGCCCGCTCGCGACGCCATCGGGACGGCCAAGCAGGTGGCCACGCTCGACCACCTCTGCGGGCGGACGGGTCGTGTTCGGTGTCGGCGCGGGCTGGAACGCCGCGGAGCTCGCCGATCACGGGGTGGACGTTCGGGTCGCGTCGTGCCGCGATGCGCGACCAGCTCGCGGTCATGCGGACGCTGTGGCGCGACGAGGTCGCCCACCACACCGGTGCGCACCACTCGCTGCAGCCGAGCTGGGCGTGGCCGAAACCGGTCACCGGTGACGTTCCCATCTGGCTCGGCGTCGGGGCGGGCCCGGTCGGACTGGCCGACGTCGCGGAGCTGGCCGACGTCTGGGCACCGCACGGGGCGGCCGGCATCGCTGCGGCGCTCCCCCGCCTCGCTGCCGCTTGCGAGTCCGCCGGCCGCGATCCCGCCACCGTCCGGACCGTGCCGTTCGGCACCCGACCGACGCCGGGCAAGCTCGACCACCTCGCCGAGCTCGGTATCGACGAGATCGTGGTGCTGCTCCCGGATCCGTCCCGTGACGCCGCGCTCGCCGAGCTCGAACGTGTCGCGGATCTGCTGACGGCCTGGCGCGGTGCTGCACCGTTCGAGGACGGACCGCGCGCCCGACCAGCGACCGCGCCGCTCACCGACCAGACTGCCCCGACCGGGGTGGGAGGGAGACGCACGTGACCACGCACACCGACACCAGGACCGCGGCGCCGAGACAGGGCGCGATCGTGATCCCCGAGGCGACGGCGTCGCGAGATCACCACGCGCTCGACGCGATCGACCAGGCCGTGGACGTCGTGGCGGCCAACGCCACCCGCTGGATCCACACCGCCATCCCCGACCGGCGGCGCATCCTGGCTCGAATCGTCGAGGACACCATGCAGGTCGCCGAGGACTGGTCGGCCGCTGCAGCGCGCGCGAAGGGGCTCGAGCCGGACAGCCCCGCGTGGGGAGAGGACGCCGCGACGGGGCCGATGCAGCTCGTCCGGCACGCACGGTTGCTCGACCGCACGCTCGAGATGCTCGAGACCACCGGCGAGGTGTCGTTCCCGGGCGACCCCGTCGTCCGTCCCGACGGTCGCGTCACCGTTCCGGTGTTCCCGACCTCGACCCTGGACCGGGCGTTGTACGTCGGCCACACCGCCGACGTCTGGCTGCAACCGTCGATCACCTCGCCCGACCAGATCCGCACGGCGGCGATCTACCGCAGGTGGTCGCAGCCGCGCGTCTCGTTCGTGCTCGGTGCGGGCAACGTGTCCTCGGTCGGCGCGTCCGACTGCCTCCAGAAGCTCTACGCCGAGGACCAGGTCTGCGTGCTGAAGATGAACCCCGTGAACGAGCACACGGGGGAGTTCGTCGAGGTCGCGATCCGGTCGCTGATCGAGGAGGGGTTCGTCCGCGTCATCTACGGCGGCGCGGCCGAGGGGGAGCACCTCACCACCCACCCGCGGATCGACACCATCCACATGACCGCGTCGGACAAGACCCACGACACCGTGGTCTTCGGTCCCGGCGAGGAGGGCGCTCAACGGAAGGCCGAACGCCGCCCGCGGATCGACAAGGAGGTCACCTCCGAGCTCGGCAACGTCAGCCCGCTGATCGTCGTCCCCGGCCCCTGGTCGGACGCCGATCTCGACTACCAGGCCAAGTCGGTCGCCTCGATGCTCGCGGCCAACAGCGGGTTCACCTGCGCCTGCCCCCGCGTCGTGATCACCCACCAGCGTTGGAACCGACGCCGTGCGTTCCTCCAGGCCCTCCGAGGGTCGCTCGGCGAGTCGCCGCAGAAGCCGGCCTACTACCCGGGCGCCAAGGACCGCTGGCGCTTCTTCGTCGACGCCTACCCGGACGCCGAGGTGTTCGGTCGCAGCGACGGCGATCAGGTCCCCTGGACCCTGCTGCCGGGTCTCGACCCGAACGAGGCCGATCAGCCCGCCTACAACGTCGAAGCGTTCAACGGCGTCCTCGGCGAGGTGTCGCTCGAAGCGCCCCTCGACACGGGCGCCTTCCTCGACGCGGCCGTCGACTTCTGCAACGACACCCTCTGGGGCACGCTCGGCGTGACCCTGCTGGTCCACCCGAAGACGCTCAAACACGCGGGCAACGCCGCCGCGTTCGATCGGGCGATCGCCAACCTGCGCTACGGCACGGTGTCGGTGAACGCGTGGGCGGCCACCGGGTACGGGTTGACCTCGACGCCGTGGGGTGCGTTCCCCGGCCACCCGCTGCACGACATCCAGTCGGGTCGTGGGTTCGTGCACAACACCTACATGCTCGAGGACGTCGAGAAGTCCGTGATCCGGGCCCCGTTCAAGCTCGGCAAGAAGCCACCGATGTCCTACGACTTCACCACCTTCGGCGACATGTCCCGCAAGCTGCTCAAGGCCGAGGCCTACGGTGACTGGAAGCAGCTCCCCGGCATCGTCCGGGACGGCATGAAGGCCTGACCGACCCAGCCTCCGCGTCAGTAGCGCCGCATCCGGGCGCGGGGTCGGGTCAGCCGAGGGCGCCGTCGGCACGCAGCTGGGCGACCCGCTCGGCGTCGTAGCCGAGGTCGGCGAGCACCTCGTCGGTGTGCTGCCCGATCTCCGGCGCCTTCGCCGGTGGTGCGAGGTCCTCGCCGATGAACCGCACCGGGAAGGGCAGCATGTCGGCCCCGTGCGTCTCGTGGGGGAGCAGGGGCAACCGGGCCTGGAACTGCGGATCGTCGACGACGGTGCGGGGCGTGTTGACCGGCGCGATCGGCGTGTCCACCTCGCCGGAGAACGCGAGCCACTCCTCGCACGTCCGGGTCGCGAAGATCTCGCGCAGCTCGGCCTGGAGCTCGCGGTTGCCGCGCGCGTGGTCGGCGTAGGTCGACCCTGGCCATCGCTCGAACAGGTCGAGCCGATCGACGCCCTCGCAGAAGTTGCGCCAGAACGCCTGCTCCGACGCCATGAACAGGACGTGGCCGTCCTTCGCCTCGTAGATCTGGTACCGGACGCCCTCGCGCATCCCCGCGGTACCCGGTTCACGCCGCTGGAAGTCGTCGGCGGCGTTCCCCGTCACCACGTGCTCGGGACGCTCGTAGGCCAGCCAGCTCTCGGACCGGTACCAGTCGGTGTACGCGGCGGCGTCCGACTGCGCGACGTCGATCGCGCAGCCCTCACCGGTCGCACGCGCGCGGATCACGGCGGCGAGGACGCCGACACCACCGATGATCGGGCCGACGTTGATGCCGAGCGACACGTGCTCGGGGATGTAGGTGAACCCCTCGTCGTCGACCTCGGGGTCCACGATCCCCGCCCAGGTGTCGTAGGCGATGCCGTGGCTCGGCAGGTCGGCGTACGGCCCCGTCATCCCGTACCCCGAGATGGTGCAGAACACGACCGCGGGGTTCAGTTCGCGCAGGTCCTCGTACCCGAGCCCGCGTCGGGCCAGAGCCCCCGGTCGCATCGCCTCGATGACGATGTCCGCGTCCCGGACCAGGTCACGGAACGCCTCCTTGCCGCCCTCGGTCCGCAGGTCGAGCGTGATCGATCGCTTCCCGCGGTTGACGTGCAGGTGCAGCAGCGAGGTGCCCTCGATGATGGGCCAGGTCATCGATCGGACGTAGTCGCCCTTCGGCGGCTCGACCTTGATGACATCGGCTCCGAGGTCAGCCAGCGCGGTCGTGATCGCCGCCGGACCGAGCATCGAGGCCTCGACGACGCGCACGCCGGCGAGCGGTGGGGGGGTGGTCACGGGCTTCCTCCTCGACGGCTCGGCTCGAGAGGCTAGCCTGATATCTGACGGGTCGTCAGGTTCGGTGGGAGGGGCGGTGTGACCGACGTCGGTTGGAGCCAAGATGCGGCGCTGACCGTGCCAGCGGCGCTCGCCATGGCCGCTGAGCGGTTCGGCGACGGCGAAGCCCTGGTCGACGGCGATCTGCGCCTGACGTGGGACGATCTGGCCGGTCGGGTCCACGCCGCCGCGGCCGCTCTGATCGCGGCGGGCGTCGAGGCCGGGGACCGGGTCGCCATCTGGGCCCCCAACATCGCCGAGTGGGTCATCGCTGGCCTCGGCGCCTCCTCGGTCGGTGCCGCGTTGGTGCCGTGCAACACCCGCTACAAGGGGCGTGAGGTCGGCCACCTGCTCGAGGTCAGCCGCGCGACCTGCCTGCTGACGGTGAACGGGTTCCTCGGCACCGACCAGGTGGGACTGCTCCGAGAGGTGCTCGGCGCGGGCGACGGGGACCGGCCCGTGGCATCGCTGCCACACCTGCGCCGCATCGTGGTCCTCCAGGGTGACGCGCCCGACGGGACCACGGCGTGGGCCGACCTGCTCGGCGAGGGCGAGACGATCGAGCCATCCGTGGTCGATCAGCGCATCGCCGCGGTGCGCCCCGACGACGTCTCCGACGTGATCTTCACCTCGGGGACCACGGGCCGACCCAAGGGCGTGGTCACCACCCACCGGCAGACCGTCCAGGTGTTCACGACCTGGGCGGAGCTCGTCGGGTTGCAGCCCGAGGACCGCTACCTCGTCGTCAACCCGTTCTTCCACACCTTCGGCTACAAGGCCGGCATCATCGCGTGCCTGCTGACGGGCGCCACGATCGTCCCGCACGCGGTCTTCGACGCGGACACCGTGCTCGACCGCATCGGCGAGGAGCGGATCAGCGTGCTGCCCGGACCTCCCACGCTGTACGCGTCCCTGCTCGATCACCCGCGGCTCGGCGAGCTCGACCGATCCTCGCTGCGCCTTGCCGTCACCGGCGCGGCGACCATCCCGGTCTCCCTCATCGAGCGGATCGGCGGCGAGCTCGGGTTCGAGACGGTCCTGACCGCCTACGGCCTGACCGAGGCGACCGGGGTCGTCACGATGTGCCGTGACGGTGACGACGCGACAACCGTCGCCGCGACCTCCGGTCGGGCCATCCCCGGGGTCGAGGTGAGGGTCGTCGACGACGAGGGCCGGGACGTCGAGGTCGGCGACCGGGGTGAGGTGCTCGTCCGCGGCTACAACGTGATGCAGGGCTACTTCGAGGACCCCGAACGGACCGCCGAGGTGCTCGGCGACGACGGGTGGCTCCGCACCGGTGACGTCGGCGTCCTCGACGAGCGCGGCTACCTCGACATCGTCGACCGGGTCAAGGACCTGTTCATCGTCGGTGGGTTCAACGTCTCGCCGGCCGAGGTCGAGGACGCGCTGCTCGAACACGAGGAGGTCGGGCAGGTCGCCGTCGTCGGCGTGCCCGATCCGCGCATGGGTGAGGTCGGCTGTGCGTTCGTCGTCCCCACCCCCGGTCATCGACCCGAGCCCGACGCGGTCATCGCCTGGGCACGTGACCGGATCGCGAACTTCAAGGTCCCGCGCCGGATCGAGATCGTCGACGCGTTGCCGCTGAACGCCAGCGGCAAGGTCCTCAAACACGAGCTGCGCGACCGCGCAGCGTCACTCGTCGCCTCCGGCGACACGATGGGCAGGAGCAGCACGTGAGCGCGGCGACCACCCCGGCCACGCAGGACGAGTACCTCGAGCAGCTCGGGCTCGGCCCGGTCGAGCTCGGCAGCATCCTGTTCACGATGACCGACCCGCACCGTGGTTGGGAGCGGGCCTACAACCGGTGGTACGAGCGCGACCACTTCTACGACGGCTGCATGGTCGGCGAGCACAACTTCGCCGGCGCGCGGTGGGTCGCGCCGCGCCCCTACAAGGACCTCCGCCACCTCGTCCCCGGTGAGGTCGCGCCAGACGCGTCGACCGGGTCGTACCTGTCGCTGTACTGGGTGCTCGCCGGCAAGCGTGAGGAGTGGAACCGGTGGGCGTACCGCCAGTTCCGCTGGCTCCACGAGAACGACCGGATGTTCCCCCACCGCGACCACGTCCACACGCTGCTCTACGACCACGACCACGCCACCTACCGTGAGGAGGATCCGGTCCCCGCCGCGCTCGCGCTCGACCACCGGTACGCCGGCCTCGTCGTGGCCATCGGCGAGGCGGCGGCGGACGTGGGACGCGACGGGCTCGACGCCTGGATGCGCGAGACCTCGCTGCCGGCCCTCCACGATGACGGACCGGTCGCGATGACGCTCGCGTTCTCGGGCATCCCGCTGCTCGTCGAGGCCGAGGGGGTCGAGAGGTCCACGGGCGACGAGCTCCGGTTCCTGCACCTCTCCTTCGTCGAGACCGACCCGGCCGAGGTGTGGGAGGAGCGGTTCGCGCCGCGGCCCGCCGCGGTCGAGGACGCGGGGGTCGGGCGCATCCTGTGGCAGGGTCCCTTCATCCCGACGGTGCCCGGCACCGACCGCTACGCGGAGGAGCTCTGGTGACCAGGACCGCGGTGGTGACGGGATCGGCCGGGGGCATCGGGGGCGCGATCCGCGAGACGCTCGAGGGCCAGGGCTACCGCGTCGTCGGGGTCGATCTGCGGGGCGCGGAGGTGAACGCCGACCTGGCCGACCCGTCGACCCGGTCCGAGGCGATCGCCGTCGTGCGCGACCAGGTCGACGGCATCGACGCGCTGGTGGTGGCCGCGGGGCTCGGCGGCACCGTCAGCCCGGCGTCGACGATCGCACGCGTCAACCACGGCGCAGCGGTGGGGTTCCTCGAGGGGCTGCGGGACCTGCTGACCGAGGGTGGGTCAGCGGTCGCGATCGGGTCGAACTCGTCGGTCTTCGCACCGACCGACCACCCGCTGCTCGTGGCCCTCACCGCCGGGGACGAGGAGCGGGCCGCCGAGCTCGCCGACGCCGAGGATGGCCAGCTGGTCTACGCGGTGTCCAAGCTGGCGCTGACCCGCTGGTGTCGCGCGCAGGCCACCGTCTGGGGCGAGGCAGGCCGCCGCCTCAACGTCGTCGCCCCGGGTCCGGTCCCGACCGCCCTGCTCCAGGCGCAGCTCGACCACCCGGACTACGGCCCGATGGTGCGCGCCTTCCCCGTCCCGCTCGGACGGTGGGGGACCACCGACGACATAGCGGCCGCCGTCCGGTTCCTGGTCAGCGACGATGCCGCGTGGATCCACGGGGTCGTGTTGCCGGTCGACGGCGGCACGGACGCGATGGCGCGGGCCGACGTGCCCTGATGAGCGCCGTGACCGGGCGGACCCACGCCTCGAGAGGCTGACATGGACCTGCGGTACACCGACGCCGAGCTGGCGTTCCGCGACGAGCTGCGTGACTGGCTCGCCGTGGAGCTGCCGACGGTGCCGCCCGCGCCGGACCCGAACGACTGGCACGGGCGCCGAGCGTTCGACACGGCCTGGCAGCGGCGGCTGTTCGACGCCGGGTACGCCGGGCTCGACTGGCCGCAGGAGGCCGGTGGCCGTGCGCTGTCGCCGACCGAACACCTCATCTTCCTCGAGGAGACCGAGCGGGCCGGTGCGCCCTACGTCGGGGTGAACTTCGTCGGCCTCCTGCACGCCGGACCGACCGTCGCCGCCGAGGGCAGCGCGGACCAGCGCGCCCGCCACCTGCCCGCCATCCTGCGCGGGGACGAGGTCTGGTGCCAGGGCTTCTCCGAGCCGGACGCCGGCTCCGACCTGGCGTCGCTGCGGACCCGGGCCGTGCGCGACGGCGACGAGTACGTCGTGACGGGGCGCAAGATCTGGTCGACCTTCGCCCACGTCGCCGACGTGTGCGAGCTGCTGGTCCGCACGGACCCGGACGCGCAGAAGCACCGCGGCATCTCCTGGCTCATCTGCCCGATGGACAGCCCCGGCATCGAGGTTCGCCCGCTCGACACCATCGCGGGGTCCTCGGAGTTCTGCGAGGTCGTGTTCGACGAGGTCAGGATCCCCGTCGAGAACCGCGTCGGCGACGAGAACGACGGGTGGCGCGTGGCGATGGTCACCTTCTCGTTCGAGCGCGGGACGGCGTTCGTCAGCGAGCTGCTGCAGACCCGCCAGGTGCTGACCGCCCTGACCGAGCTGGCGCGGCGACGTCCCCACGGCCGCGGCACCGCGTGGGACGACGGCGGGATCCGACGGGAACTCGCGACGCTCACCGCCGAGTTCGACGCCCTCTGGGCGCTGACGAAGCGCAACGTCACGCAGGCGGCGAGGACCGGTGCACCGGGCATCGGCGGCTCGGTCTGGAAGCTGGCCTACTCAGAAGCTCGCCACCGGCTCGGTGACCTGGCGATGCGGATCCTCGGCCCCGCCGGCCTCGCGCTCGACGACCTCGGCGAGGTCCCCGGTGGGCAGCACGTCCGCGGCTGGATGCACGCGATGTCGATCTCGATCGCCGCGGGGACGTCGCAGATCCAACGCAACATCGTCGGGGAGCGCATCCTCGGCCTGCCGAAGGAACCTCGGTGAACTTCGACCTCGACGAGACCGAGCTCGCCCTCCAGCAGGGCATCCGCGAGCTCTGCCGCGGACGGTTGAGCATCGACCGGCTCCGCGCCACCGACGGACGGGTCGACGCCGGCCTCTGGCGTGAGCTCGCCGACGCGGGCGTCTTCGCGCTGCGCCTCCCGGAGGCGGACGGGGGATCGGGAGCGCGGGTGACGGACACGGCGGTCGTCTTCGAGGAGCTCGGCCGTGCCCTGGTCCACGGCCCCCTCATCGGCACGACCCTGGCTGCAGGTCTGGTCGACGGTGCCGCGTGCGGCGACACCGTCGTGGGGCTCGTGGAGGACGAGCGGCTCCCGATGGTGATCGAGCACGCTGCCGATCTCGACGCGCTGCTCGTGCTCGGCCGGGACACGGTCGCCAACGTGGACGCGCGCGAGCTGACGACGGTGCACGCACCGAGGCCGCTCGACCCGCTGACCCCCGTGGCATCACACACCGGCGATCTGCCCAGCGGCGAGGTGATCGGGGGTGCCGAGCTCGCGGTCCAGCTCCGACGGACCGCCTCGGTACTGCGTGCTGCACAGCTCGTGGGGCTCGCCGGCGTCGCGACCGAGATGGCCGTCCGCTACGCGGGCGAGCGGGAACAGTTCGGCCGGCCCATCGGGGGGTTCCAGGCCGTCAAGCACCTCTGTGCCGACATGCTCACGCGCACCGAGGTCGCCCGCGCCGCGGTGCACGCCGCTGCCGTCCACCTCGACACGCCCGACGACGTCGAGCTCGGGGATCTCGAGCGGTCGATCGCGGGTGCCGTCCTGCTCGCCGGCGAGGCGGCGGAACGCAACGGCAAGGCCGGCATCCAGGTCCACGGCGGCATGGGGTTCACCTGGGAGGTCGACGCCCACCTGCCGCTCAAGCGCGCCGCGGTGCTCAGCGCCCTCGACGGAGGACCCGACACGCACGCCGAGCGCATCGCCGCGACCCTGGAGGCCGAGGTCTAGGTTGCCTCCGGCGCCCCGCGCGACACGGAGACACGGATGAGCCCCACCACGACCCCGACCGCCTCGACCGACGCGTCCCACCCCGCCGACCGCCACGACCTGATCCGCGTCCAGGGGGCGCGCGAGAACAACCTCCGGGACGTCAACGTCGAGATCCCCAAGCGCCGGCTGACGGTGTTCACCGGTGTCTCCGGGTCGGGCAAGAGCTCGCTGGTCTTCAGCACGATCGCCGCCGAGTCCCAGCGGATGATCAACGAGACCTACAGCGCGTTCCTGCAGGGCTTCATGCCGTCCCTCGCGCGCCCCGACGTCGACCTGCTCGACGGGTTGACCACCGCCATCATCGTCGATCAGGAACCGATGGGCGCCAACCCCCGGTCCACGGTCGGGACGGCGACGGACGCCAACGCGATGCTCCGCATCCTGTTCAGCCGGCTCGGGGAGCCGTCGATCGGTCCTCCCAACGCCTACTCGTTCAACGTCCCATCGGTGTCCGCCAGCGGTGCCATCACGGTCGAGCGCGGGGGGAAGACGAAGGCCGAGAAGGCGACCTTCAACCGGCTCGGCGGTATGTGCCCCCGGTGCGAGGGGATGGGGAAGGTCACCGAGCTCGACCTGACCGCGTTGTACGACGACACGAAGTCGCTGGCCGACGGTGCGCTCACCGTCCCCGGCTACAGCATGGATGGGTGGTACGGGCGGCTGTTCAGCGGGGCCGGGCTCCCGATGGACGAGCCCATCGGGGAGTTCACCGAGGAGCAGCTGCAGACGCTCCTGTACGCGGAACCGACCAAGATCAAGGTCGAGGGGATCAACCTCACCTTCGAAGGCATCATCCCCAAGATCCAGAAGTCGATGCTGTCGAAGGACGTCGACGCCATGCAGCCGCACATCCGTGCGTTCGTCGAGCGGGCGGTGACGTTCACGACCTGCCCGGAGTGCGAGGGGACCCGGTTGAGCCCGGAGGCGAGGTCGTCGACGATCGGTGGCCTCCACATCGGCGAGGTCTGTGCGCTGCAGATCACCGACCTCGGTGACTGGCTCCGCAGCGTCGACGACCCGGCGGTCGCCCCGCTCCTCGCGGGGCTGCAGCACCTCGTCGACTCGTTCGTGGACATCGGCCTCGGCTACCTCAGCCTCGACCGCCCCACGGGCACCCTGTCGGGCGGAGAGGCGCAACGCACGAAGATGATCCGCCACCTCGGGTCGTCGCTGACCGACGTGACCTACGTCTTCGACGAGCCGACGATCGGTCTGCACCCCCACGACATCCAGCGGATGAACGAGCTGCTCCTGCGCCTACGGGACAAGGGCAACACCGTGCTGGTCGTCGAGCACAAGCCCGAGACCATCGCCATCGCCGACCACGTCGTCGACCTCGGTCCGGGGGCGGGCACCGCGGGTGGTCGCGTCTGCTTCGAGGGAGACGTCGGCGGGCTCCGCGCCAGCGACACCGTCACCGGACACCACCTCGACGATCGCGCGACGCTCAAGGACGCGGTCCGCTCGCCCACCGGCGCGATGGAGGTGCGCGGGGCCGACACCCACAACCTCCAGGACGTCGATGTCGACATCCCGCTCGGCGTCCTGTGCGTGGTGACCGGCGTCGCCGGGTCGGGCAAGAGCTCGCTGATCTCGGGGTCGGTCGCGCACCGAGACGGGGTCGTGGTGATCGACCAGGGCGGCATCAAGGGGTCGCGCCGGAGCAACCCGGCCACCTACACCGGGTTGCTCGACCCGATCCGGAAGGCCTTCGCGAGGGCCAACGGGGTCAAGCCGGGCCTCTTCAGCTCGAACTCCGAGGGTGCCTGCCCCACGTGTCGCGGGGCCGGGGTGATCTACACCGAGCTCGGGGTCATGGCGACGGTCGAGTCGACGTGCGAGGACTGTGAGGGCGAGCGGTTCCAGGCAGCCGTGCTCGAGTACACGCTGGGTGGCCGGAACATCGCCGAGGTGCTGGCGATGTCGGTCACCGAGGCCGAGGGGTTCTTCGGCGACGGCGAGGCCCGCACGCCGGCCGCGCACAAGGTCCTCGACCGGCTCGCTGACGTCGGGCTCGGGTACCTCGCGCTCGGCCAACCGTTGACGACCCTGTCCGGCGGGGAGCGCCAGCGCCTCAAGCTGGCGATCGCCATGGCCGAGCAGGGGGAGGTCTACGTCCTCGACGAGCCCACCACCGGGCTGCACCTGGCTGACGTCGAGCACCTGCTCGGTCTGCTGGACCGGCTCGTCGACGCCGGTAGGTCGGTGATCGTCATCGAGCACCACCAGGCGGTCATGGCGCACGCGGACTGGATCATCGACCTCGGCCCCGGGGCCGGGCACGACGGTGGTCGGGTCGTGTTCGAGGGCCTCCCGGCGGAGCTGGTCGCGGCCCGGTCCACCCTCACCGGCGAGCACCTGGCGGCCTACGTCGGCGCCTGACCGGTCGCGGTTGCGCGGTCCGGTCAGCCCGGGGCGGCGACCGAGCCGGCTGCGGCCTCCGCCCACCCGCGGGGAAGGTCGAGCAGGTCCGCGGACCGGTCCCACAGGTCGCGGGCGAGCACGTCGTCGCGAGCCATCCGCGACGGCCGGCTGACGCGCCGACCGTCGAGGTAGGCGCCGGTGACCCCCGCCAGGTCCGGAGCGGTCGCGAGGTACAGCGGCGCACGAGCGCCGACGGCAGGTCCCGGGAAGACGGGTCGGGCGATCGTCAGCAGCGTGCGGAGCAGGCCGCCAGCGTCCCCGTCCTGGCCGAACCCGGACCGGATCGTGCCGGGGTGGCAGCAGTTGACCGTCACGCCGCTGCCCGCGAGCCGGCGGGCGAGCTCGCGGGTGAACAGGACGTTGGCGAGCTTGGCGTTGGCGTAGACCTTCAGCGGCCGGTAGGGGACCCGTTCCACCAGGAGGTCGGCGAGGTCGAGGTCCGCATCCCGGTGGGCCAGCGACGCCAACACCACCACGCGTGCCGGGGCACTGGCGACGAGCAGGTCGATCAGGAGCGCGGTCAGCAGCGTGGGGCCGAGGTGGTTGGTCGCAAGCGTCGTCTCGATGCCGTCGATGGTCGTGGACCGCTCGCTCACCATCCGGCCTGCGTTGTGGATGAGCAGGTCGAGCCGGCCGTGCCCGTCGCGGAAGCGAGCGACCGCGGCGCGGATCGACGAGCGGTCCTCGAGGTCGAGCACGAGCGCCTCGACCCGGCCAGCGGTCTCGGCGGTGATCGCCGCTGCCGCCTCGCGACCCCGGTCCGGGTCGCGACTCGTGATCACCACCGTCGCGCCGGCACGAGCCAGCTCGGTGGCGGTCGCGCGGCCGATGCCGGCGTTCCCGCCGGTGAGCAGCACGGTGGTGCCGGTCAGGTCCGGCACCTCCACCGGCCCACCCCGGCGCCACCGCAGCAGCGCCGCGCTGGCGGCAGCCGAGGTCGCGGTGATGGCGAGCGCCCCGGCCGCGACCCGGACGGCGGGGTGGCGCCGGTCAGCCACCGGCGAACCGGGCTTGGAGGTCGTGCTTCAGCACCTTGCCCGCCGGGTTCCGTGGCAGCGCCTCGACCACCTCGAGCCGTTCGGGCAGCTTCCGCTTCGTCAGCCCGGCGGCGAGCAGGTGGGCGCAGACCGAGGAGAGATCCGGTGGCTCCACGCCAGCCGACGGGACGACGACGGCGCACGCGATCTCGCCGGCCTCCTCGTCGGGCAGCCCGATGACCGCCACGTCGGCGATGGCGTCGGTGGCCGAACAGCAGGTCCTCGAGCTCCTTGGCGGGGATGTTCTCGCCCTTGCGGATGATCACGTCCTTGAGCCGGCCGGTGATCGTCAGGTTGCCGGCCCCGTCGAGTCGTCCGAGGTCGCCGGTGCGGAACCAGCCGTCCTCGTCGAAGGCGCCGGCGTCGAGCGACGGGTCGAGGTAGCCCCGGGTGATCTGGGGACCCTTCGCACGGACCTCGCCCTCCTCACCGGGGCCGGCGATGGCGCCGTCGAGCGTCACGAGGCGCAGCTCGACGCCGGGCGTCGGGCGTCCCTCGGTGGTGGCGAGCAGGTCGTCATCGTCGGTCGCGTGGCCCATCGTCAGGATGGGCGCCTCGGTCAGGCCGTAGCCCGACACGATCCCGGCGCCACCGAGCTCGGCCTTCACCGCGTGGTGGAGCTGAGGCGGCTTGGGGGCGCCACCGCCCGGGAAGGTCCGCACCTCCGGGAACAACCGCTCGCCGTCCGGGAGGCTGCGCTGGGCGGCGAGGTAGGTCTGGTGGAAGTAGGTGCCGGACCCGGCGTGGGTGACCCCCTCGCGTCGGAGGAGCTCCACGGTCCCCTCCGGGTCGAACGCCTCGTCGACGAACAACGCGGATCCGGTCGCGAGCGCCGCCCACAACCAGGTCTGGCCCCCGATGTGGGTGAACGGGAAGATCAGTGCGCTGCGGTCGCCCTCGCGCAGGCCCAACCCCGCGGTCATCCCGACCGCCGACGCGCGGATGGCAGCGTCGGTGTGCTGTGCGCCCTTCGGGTCGGCCGTCGTGCCCGAGGTGTAGAACAGCCACCGGACCGGCAGCTCGCCCTCGTGCGTCTGGTAGGCGGGCAGTGAGCTGGGGTCACCGCGGGGATCGGGGGCATCGTCCCCATCCCGCCCGACGGGGACGATCGCGGCCTCGAGGTCGTCGGGGACCAGGTCCGCCACCATCGCCTCGTAGTCGAAGCCGCGCCAGGTCCCGGGGATCAGCACGAACGAGGGCCTCGCCTGGCGCAGGATGAAGCCGACCTCGCGGTGGCGGTAGATGGGCAGGATCGGGTCCTGGACCGCACCGAGGCGCGCCAGCGCGCCGACCAGCTCGATCGACTCGATCCAGGTGGGCAGCATCCACGACACGACCGTGTCCCGGCCGATGCCGAGCTCGCTCAGGCCCGCCGCCACCTCGAGCGCGCCGTCGCGCAGCTGGACGAACGTGCGCGTGCGACCGCGCTCGTCGACCAGCGCCTGCGCGTCCGGCGTCGCCGACGCTCGCGCATCGAACAGCTCCCACAGCTCCCGCGCGTCGAGCACCGGGGCCTCCCTCCTCGGCGGACCGCAGCACCGTAGCTGACGCACCGTCAGGTCCGCGCGGCTAGCGTCGCCGAGCGGGACGGAGGAGGGCGTGTGACCGAGACGACGGTTCGGCTCGACCGGGACGGCCCGGTGGCGGTCATCAGCCTCGATCGCCCCGAGAAGCACAACGCGGCCGACGACGCGATGGATGCTCGGTTCTTCGAGCTGCTCGCCGAGCTCCACGACGAGCCCGACGTGCGGTGCGTCGTGTGGCGCGGGGAGGGCCCGTCGTTCTCCTCCGGCCGCGACACGACGGCTCTCGGCCAGCGTCCCGGTGGCATCAGCGACCTCGATTTCATCGGGCGCGGCCACCGCTGGACCGAACGGCTGCTGACGTGCCCCGTCCCCATCGTCGTGGCGCTCCACGGTTGGGTGCTCGGCGGGTCGCTCGAACGGGCGCTGCTCTGCGACCTGCGGATCGCGGCCGAGGACGTGAAGCTGGCGCTGCCGGAGGTCGGCCACGGCGTCATCCCGGACTCGGCCGGCGTGGCGCGCCTGTTCCAGATGTGCGGGCCCGGCGTCGCGTCGGACCTGGCACTGACGGGGCGTGTCATCGGTGCCGAGGAGGCGCTCCGGCACGGCATCGTGTCCCGCGTCGTGCCGACCGAAGAGCTCGATGCGCGCGTCCTCGAGGTCGCGCACACGATCGCCGGGCGGTCCCCGGTCGCCGTCCGGCTCGCCCGGCACGTGCTGCACGAGCTCGGGACCCCTGAGGTGCTCGCGACCCTCCGGCGGGAGTGGCTCGCGCAGACGGCGGTCATGGCCGACCCGAGCTACGACCGGGGCGCGCCCCGCTGATCGTCGTCGGGGGGCTCGATGCCGAGCTGATCGTGGAGCGGGGTGAAGGGCGGCTGCACCAGGTCCCTGCGCTGCCAGTTCGCGCCGTCCACCGCCAGCGTCGCTCCGGTGACGTAGGCGGCGTAGGGCGAGGCGAGGAAGGTGCGCCGCCCACCCGATCTCCCGTGGCGCTCCCACACGCGAGCGCGGGGGACCGGGCGTCCGTCGTGATCGCCCCGACCGGGGACGGCGCGGATGTCGGACGACTCGTCGTCGTGCGGCATCAGCCCCGGGACGAGCCCGTTGACGCGGATCCCGTGCGGCGCCCACTCGACGGCCAGGGTCTCGGTCAGGTTCTTGACGCCGGCCTTCGCTGCCGCGGAGTGGGCGAACCCCGGACCCCCGGTCCACGCGTAGCTAGCACCGATGTTGAGGATGACGGCGGGCCGGCCGTCGGCGATCCGTCGCGTCGCCAGCTCGCGGCTGCACAGGAACGTGCCGTCGAGCACGATCCCCGTGACGGCCCGCCAGGCGTTCGCCGAGAGCCGCTCGGCCGCCGCGGGGAAGTTGCCGGCGGCGTTGTTGACCAGGACGTCGACCGGTCCGAGGCTCGCCTCGACCGCGTCGAAGCACCCCGTCACCGCGGACTCGTCCCGGACGTCGAGCGGCACCCCGAGTCCGCGACCGCCGGCGGCCTCGACCGCGGTGACCCCAGCGTCACGGTGGGCCGCGTCCCGGGACGCGACGGCGACGGCGGCACCGAGCCGGGCGAACTCCACAGCGATCGCGCGGCCGAGCCCGGTCCCACCCCCGGTGACGAGGACGACCGATCCGTCGAAGGTGCCGGGAGGCAGCGCGCTCGCGCCCGTCGGGGGCGGACCCGGCAGCCCTCGGTCGCGCCCCGTGCCGATCATCAGGTCGGGTCGCCGGTGCGGGTGACGATGAGCGCGTCGACCGCGACGCAGCCGTCCGGGCCGGCGATCAGCGGGTTGACGTCCAACTCGAGGACCTCGTCGTGGAGGTCGAGCGCCAGCCGCTGGACGGCCATCACGGCATCGACCAGTGCGTCGAGATCCGCGGGTGGTCGGCCCCGCGCTCCGGTCAGCAGCGGCAGGCCCCGGACCTCGAGGACCATCCGACGAGCCTCGTCGCGGTCGAAGGGCGGCACGCGGAAGGTCACGTCGCCGTAGACCTCGACGGCGACGCCGCCGATGCCGAAGACGACGACCGGACCGAACAGCTCGTCGCGGACGATGCCCAGGATGGTCTCGGTCCCGCCGCTCACGAGCTCGCACACGAGGACGCCGTCGATGGCGTCGGCAGGTGCGTGGTCGGCCGCGGTCGCCAGCAGTTCGCTGGCGACGGCGCGCACCGCGTCGTCACCCTCGACGCCGACCCGCACGAGCCCGAGGTCGCTCTTGTGGGCGATCGCCGACGAGCTGATCTTCAGCACGACCGGCCCGCCGAGGTCGCGTGCTGCGTCGACGGCCGCTTCGGCGTCGGCACACAGCACGTCGCGGGTGACGGGCACCCCGTACGCCTCGAGCACCTGCTTGGAGGTGTGCTCGCTCATCGTCCCCCTGGCGAGCAGCGGTCGCGTCCGCGCGGCGGACGGCGACGGTTCCCGGGGCGCGTCCGCGAACGGTGAACGGCGCCGGCCGAGGAACTCGTGGTGGTCGACCCACGCCTTCAGCGCGGTGAGGCAGTTCGGGACGGTGCGGAACACCGGGATGCCGGAGGGCAACAGCACGTCGCGGTAGGCCGGCTCGTCGCCGACCGGTGATCCCCAGACCACGCAGACGAGCTTGCCGGTGTGCTTCGCGGCATCGACGAGGTGCTCGGACATGATCTCGCCGAGCGGCGAGAACGCGCCGGGCATCGGGACGACCAGCGCGCCGATCGCGGGGTCGGCGAGGATGGCGTCGATGATGGCGCGACCCGCGACGTCGTCCATCGAGGGCATCCCGCCCGAGTCCACCGGGTTCGACACGCGGAGGAACGGAGAGATGTGCTCGTGCAGCGTCGCCTGGGTGGCCTCCGAGAGCTCCGGGACCGACAGGCCGGCCGCCGTGGCGAGGTCGGCCGCGTGGGCGCCCGTGCCGCCGGAGATGGAGTAGATGGCGATCCCATCCGCCACCGGGGGACCGGACCGCGCGAGGAGGACCGAGACGTCGAGCAACTGGTCGAGCGCGTCGACGCGGATGACCCCGGCCTGGCGCAGAGCCGCCGAGGTGACCGCGTCCGATCCGGCGAGGTGACCCGAGTGCGACTGGGCCCACGACCGGCCGAGTTCCGTGCGACCGACCTTGACCACGACGATCGGCACGCCACGCTCCGCCGCGTGGTCGGCGGCCAGCAGCAGGGTCCGGCCGTCGGAGAAGCCCTCGACGTACGCGGCGATCACCCCGACGTCGTCCTGCTCGGCGAAGTAGGCCGCGAAGTCGGCTACTTCGAGATCGACCTCGTTGCCGGTCGGCGCCCAGTGGGACAGCCCGACACCGAGCTGCTGAGCCTGGTAGATCGGCCGCCCCTGGTGACCGGACTGCGTGATCAGCGCGATGCGGTCGCCGCCGACCCCGGGTGAGAACACCTGGAAGCTCCCGAGCGTGGTGTTCGGCCCGAGGACGTGGAGACGCCCGCCCTCGAGCACCCGAGCCACCCGTTCCTGACGGTCGCTGCCGTCGTCCCCCGATTCGGCGAAGCCCGCGGGGAAGAGCACCGCGAACGGCGCACCGACCGCCTCGGCGTCCTCGAGGACGCCGACGGCCGCCGCCGCGGGGACCATGATGACGACCACGTCGACGTCGCCGGGGACCTCGCGCAGCGAGGGGTAGCAGGGCAGGCCGTCGACCTCGCCGCGCCGGGGGTTGACCGGGATGACCTCGACACCGGCGGGGTCGGCCCACGCGCGCAGCAGGCGCCAGTTCATCGCCGCCTGGCTGCCCTCGCTGTCACTGGCGCCGACGAAGGCGACGCGGTCCGGGGCGAAGAACCGGTCGAGATCCACCTCGCGGAGCGCGAGCGGGCGGCCGGTCACGTCGACGGGCACGGTCGAGGTCGTCACGGTCGCCATCCGCAGGGTCCTTCCGTGCCCACCGCCGAGGCAAGCTCTGATGGGTCGTCAGGGTAGCGCCGAATCTGACGGGTCGTCAGGTTCCGTGGTAGCGTCCGCGCGCCGGCGTGGAGCGCCGGCACGTACCGGTCTCGGGAGGCGGCACATGGCGGGGTTCCTCGACGGCAAGGCGATCGCGGTCACCGGCGGGGGCGGGGGCATCGGGCGGGCCGTCGCGCTGGCCTGTGCTGGGGAGGGAGCCAAGGTCGTCGTCGCCGACCACGGCGTGTCGATGGACGGCTCGGACCCGAGCAGCGACGTCGCCGACGCCGTGGTCGAGGAGATCCGGGACACCGGGGGCGAGGCGATCGCCGTCGCCGACACCGTCACCACGATGGAGGGCGGCGAGCGCGTCGTCGCGACCGCGGTCGACACCTTCGGCTCGATCGACGGTGTGGTGTGCGTCGCCGGGATCCTGCGCGAACGCATGTTGTTCAACATGACCGAGGACGAGTGGGACCCGGTGGTGGACGTGCACCTGAAGGGGCACTTCACCGTCTTCCGCGCCGCCGCGGCACGGATGCGCCAGCAGCGGTCCGGGTCGCTCGTCGGGTTCACCTCCGGCGCCTTCCAGGGGTCGATCGCGCAGGCCAACTACAGCGCGGCCAAGGGTGGGGTCGTCTCGCTCGTGCGCAGCGCCGCGGTCGGCCTCGCCAAGTACGGGGTCACCGCGAACGCGATCGCGCCGATCGCGCGGACGCGGATGAGCGACAACGTCCCGGGCGATCTCGCGGAGATGGGCGACCCGGAGGACGTCGCACCGATGGTCGTCTACCTGCTCTCCGACCGGGCCAGGCACGTGACTGGTCAGATCTACACCGCCGTCGGCGGGAAGATCGCCGTCTGGAACCAGCCCCGGGAGGTCCGCGCGATGCACACCGACGGTCGGTGGACGCCCGAGGAGATCGCGGCCAAGCTCGACGGCACGGTGGGCACCGAGGAGATGCCGATCTTCGCGATGCTCGAGCGGATCGCCGCCAGCCGTGAGGCCGCGGCCGGGGACGACCCGAAGCCGGGCTGACCGACCGCCGGTGCAGCGTCCCTCCGAGGGCGCTCGCTCGTTCCACCGGGGGGCGCGCCGTCCGGCGGGCTACATCGGGCTGAGCTGAGGGAGGGGGCGGCGCGTGGACGTGAGTAGTTGGTTCCTCGCGGTCTCCCTCGTCGGTGCCTGGTTCACCTGGCAGGCGTTCCGCCCCGCGCCGCTCCCCAAGCGGCGTGCCATCCCGAGCTTCTTCGCCGGCTGGCTCACCAACGAGTTGGCGGGTCACCACCTGGTCTGGCAGGCGGTCGCGACCGCCGGCTTCGTGGCGGCGGGGGCGCTCCGGAGCTGGCCCGGCTGGCTCGCCGCCGTGATCGTCCTGGTGCAGTGGGTCGGCCTGTCGGTCCTGCTGGTCGAGGCGCGACGCGCTCGGGGGCACGTCGACCGCGCGGTGAGCGACGCGCTCGGCGCGGGCTACCGGGACGAACTCCCCGGGTCGGACGAGGACTGGGACCGGATCCGTGTCCGTGGGCTCATCGTGCCGTTCCTCGCGCGGCACCCCCGGGTCGAGGTCGAGCGTGCCGTGCGGTACGGCAGGGCGGCGGCGACCGACCTCCACCTCGACGTCTTCCGGCCCCGCGACGCCGACCCCCGCGAGCGGCGGCCAGCCGTCATCTACGTCCACGGCGGCGCCTGGGTGCTCGGGTTCCGCGACCGACAGGGGGGCCCGCTGTTGACGGAGATGGCCGCGCGCGGGTGGATCGGGATCCGTCCCGGGTACCGGCTCAGCCCCTCCGCGGCCTTCCCCGACCACCTCATCGACGTGAAGCGCGCCATCGCGTGGGTGCGCGACCACGCGGACGAGCTCGGGGTCGACCCGACGTACATCGCGATCGCCGGCGGTTCCGCCGGTGGCCACCTCGCGACCCTCGCGGCGCTCACCGCCGACCGGCCGGAACTCCAGCCGGGGTTCGAGGACGCGGACACCTCGGTGCAGGCGTGCGTCCCGTTCTACGGGGTGTACGACGTGGCCGAGGATCCGCGCCTGCGTGCGCTGCTCGCGAGGTACGTCCTGCAGTGCGACCCGGACGAGGATCCGGCCCGCTGGCGCGCCTTCCGGCCGGTGGCGCAGCTCCGTCGCGACGCCCCCCCGTTCCTGCTCGTGCACGGCGAGCACGACACCCTGACCGCAGCCCACCAGGCCAGCAGCTTCGCGCGGTCGTTGGCGTCGGTGAGCAGCGCACCGGTCGGGTACGCCGAGCTCCCCCTCACGCAGCACGGCTTCGACGTCTTCCCCTCCCTCCGCACGGCGAACGCGCTGCGCGGGGTCGCGAGGTTCCTAGCGGTGACACACGCCCGCGCGAGCGGGCCGATCGAGAGGTACGACCGTGGAACGGATCCCCGGCAAGGACGCGCTGTTCCTGTGGAGCGAGACGCCGACGACGCACCTGCAGATGGCCTTCGTCGGGATCTTCGACCCGGCGGAGCTCGGCGCTGACAGCCAGGACCCGGTGGCGGTCTTCCGCCGCTTCCGGGAGGTGCTCGAGGGCCGCCTGCACCTGGTCCCGCGGTTCCGCCAACGTGTCGTCGACGTCCCGTTCGGGCTCGACAACCCGTACTTCGTGGACGATCCGGACTTCGACCTCGACCGCCACGTCCACCGCGTTGCCCTGCCGTCACCGGGCGGGCAGGCCGAGCTCGAGGACCTCATCGGCCGGATGGTGAGCCGGCGCCTCGACCCCGCCCGTCCGCTGTGGAACCTGACGTGCGTGGAGGGGCTCGCCGACGGCCGGTGGGCCTACGTCGGACTCGCCCACCACGTGCTCGTCGACGGTGTGGGTGGCAACGACATCCTCCTGCAGCTGCTCGATCTCACCCCGGAGCCTCGCGAGGTCGAGCCGCCCACGGAGCCGTTCGACCCCGCGCCGCTGCCGTCGCGCGCGGCCGTGCTGCGTCACGTCGCGGCGGACACCGCGGGGTGGCCAGGTCGGGTCGCGCAGACCGTCAAGCGCACCGCCGGGGTCGCGTACGACGTCGGACGGTGGTCGTTGTCGCGGCCCGAGGACCAGGGTGACCTGCGGGTGCTCGGGCCGCGGACGTGCCTCAACGGTCCCATCGGACCGGAACGGCAGGTTGCGTTCGGCCGGTACTCGCTCGACACGGTCAAGGCGATCAAGGGCGAGGTGGGCTGCAGCGTCAACGATGTCGTCCTCGCGGTCACGGGGCTCGGGATGCGTCGGTTCCTCGCCGATCACGACGAACACCCCGACAAGAGCCTCGTCGCCGCCGTGCCGATCTCGATCCGTCGCGAGGGGGACCCGACCGGTGGCAACCAGGTCTCCGGGATGACCGTGCCGCTCTTCGACGACGTCGCCGATGCACGTGAGCAGCTCGCGGCCATCAAGCGCGCCACCCGGCCGGCCAAGGAGCAGCTCGGCGCGTTGGCCGCCGCCGTCCTCACCGATTGGAGCGAGCACGCCGTCCCGTCGGTGGCGGCGCAGGCGTTCCGGTTCTACAGCCGGCTCGGCCTCGCGCGGCGCCACCCCCCGATCGCCAACGTCGTGCTCTCGAACGTGCCGGGCCCGCCGGTGCCGCTGTACCTCGCCGGATCGAAGATGGAGGCGATGTTCCCCATCGGCCCGGTGATCCACAACCAGCGCTGCAACATCACCGTCGTCAGCTACCTCGACACGATGTTCGTCGGGGCCGTCGCGGACGCCTCGCGGGTCCCGCCGATCGCCAACCTCGTGCGCCACATCGAGGACGCCGTCAAGGACCTCGCCGACGAGCTCGGCGTCTGACGTGCGCGGTCGGGTACCCGTCCCACCTGGGTGCCACGAGCTTGCCCGTCGGACGAGAACGTGTTCTACTTCGCGGCATGGCCGTCCGAGACCGCATCCGCATGACCGACGCTGAGATCGGCGGGTTCCTGGCGGCGCCGCACAAGATGCAGCTCGCCACGATCGACCCGGACGGTGCGCCGCACCTGGTCGCGATGTACTACGCCCCGGCCGGGGACGACGCTGCACCGACCGGCTCGGTCGCGTTCTGGACCTACCGCAGCTCGCAGAAGGCACGGAACCTCGAACGTGACCCGAGGTGCACCGTGATGGTCGAAGCTGGCGAGGACTACGACCAGCTCCACGGCGTCTCGATCACGGGATCGGTGACGGCCACCGACGCGGTCGACGAGGTGCTGCGCATCGGCACGGCGGTGTACGGGCGCTACCTCGGAGGCGCGCTGCCGGACGGCATCGAGGTGTTCCTCGAAGCGCAGGCCAGGAAGCGGCGGGCGTACGTGCTGACGCCGACCAAGGTCGCCAGCTGGGACCACCGCAAGCTCGCCGCGGCCTACGCCGACGCGAGCGCGTCGAACGGGGAGGGTTGATCGTGCGTATCGAGGTGGATCGGGACCTGTGCGAGGCCAACGGGATGTGCGAGTCGATCGCCCCCGAACTGTTCCACGTCGACGATGACGAGGAGCTGCAGGTGCTCGAGGCGGAGCCGCCGGCCGAGCTGGTCGACGCCGCCAAGCGCGCCGTCGACAGCTGCCCGCGCGCCGCACTCGAGCTGGTGGAGTGACCCGGTAGCACACGAGGTGTCCCGTCCCGCCGTGGGAGCGGCGTGGCGGGGAGCGAGGCCCGACGCGGGAAGCGTCGGTGAGGATCGATCAGGGAGCGGAACGGTGGCCTTCCACGGCAGGGTGGCGCTCGTCACCGGTGGCGGTAGCGGCATGGGGCAGCGCGCGTGCGAGCGCATGGCGGCGCGGGGGCACAGCGTGGCCGCCATCGACGTCGACGAGGCCGGGCTCGAACGGACGGCCGCGTCCAGCCCGAACATCCGCACCTACGTCTGTGACGTCACCGACGTCGAGGGTGTCGAGAAGGTCGTGGCCGAGGTCGAGGCCGACCTCGGGCCGGTCGACCGCACGATGGCCGCTGCGGCGATCATGCCCTCGGGGCTGGTCACGGACATGGACGCCGCGACCTTCAAGCGGGTGATGGACATCGACTACGGCGGCGTCGTCAACGTCGTGAAGGCGACGCTGCCGGGCATGCTCCAGCGTCGGTCGGGCGATCAGATCATCTTCTCGTCGCTGATGGGCCACCTGCCCACCATGCACCTGGCGGCCTACTGCGCCGCGAAGTTCGCCGTGCGCGCCTTCGCGGAGATCACCTACCACGAGAACCGGGCATCCGGTGTCCGGTTCGCCTGCGTGTGCCCCCCGATGGTCCAGACGCCGCTGCTGCAGCAGGTCACCAGCGACATGAAGACGATGGACGCCGGCGACGACCCGCTGACCCCCGACCAGGTGCTCGACGCCATCGAGAGCCACCTCGACAAGGGCGCGTTCTGGGTGATGCCGGGCCAGGCGAAGGGCGCCACGATCGCCGCGCGTCTCATCCCGAACCTCATCTGGAAGAACATGCACAAGATCGAAGGGATCGCGTGATGCCGGCACCTCTGCTGCCCGACCGGTTCGACCCGACCGAGCCGGACCAGCTCGCGGCGGGTGTGCCGTTCGAGGAGTTCGCCGAGCTCCGTCGCACCGCGCCGGTGTGGTGGTGCGAGCAGCCGCGCAACGCCGCCGGGTTCGACGACACCGGCTACTGGGTGGTCTCGCGGCACGAGGACGTCAAGGACGTCTCGGTCCGCAGCAAGGACGACTTCTCCACCTACGAGAACACCGCGATCATCCGGTTCGGGCCGGACATCAGCCGCGAGGAGATCGACATCCAGCGGCTGATCCTGCTCAACATGGATCCGCCCGAGCACACCAAGCAGCGCGCCATCGTGTCCAAGGGCTTCACGCCGCGGGCCATCGCCAAGCTCGAGGCGGCCCTGCAGGAGCGGGCCGAACGGATCGTCGCTGACGCGGTGCGGAACGGCTCCGGCGACTTCGTCACCGACGTCGCCTGCGAGCTCCCGCTGCAGGCCATCGCCGAGCTGATCGGTGTGCCGCAGGAGGACCGCGACAAGATCTTCGACTGGTCCAACCAGATGATCGGGTACGACGACGACGAGTACGACGTCGACGGCAAGGTCGCCTCGGCCGAGCTCATCGGCTACTCGTGGAACCTCGCCGAGGAGCGCAAGCGCTGCCCGATGGACGACATCGTCACCAAGCTCGTCCACGCCGACGCCGAGGGCCAGCTGCTCTCGAGCGAGGAGTTCGGGTTCTTCGTGCTGTTGCTCGCCGTCGCCGGCAACGAGACCACCCGCAACGCCATCACCCACGGGATGATGGCGTTCATGGCCAACCCCGACCAGTGGGAGCTCTACAAGCAGACCCGCCCGCGCTCCGCGGTGGAGGAGATCGTCCGGTACGCCACGCCGATCGTCTCCTTCCAGCGCACCGCCAAGGTCGACACGACCATCGGTGAGCAGGAGGTCAGGAAGGGGGACCGCATCGGGCTGTTCTACAGCTCCGCGAACTTCGACCCCGACGTGTTCGACGACCCGCACCGCTTCGACATCACTCGCGACCCGAACCCTCACCTCGGGTTCGGCGGGCTCGGGACGCACTACTGCCTCGGCGCGAACCTGGCTCGGGTCGAGATCGATCTGATGTTCAAGGCGATCGCCGACCAGATGCCCGACATCCACCAGGTCGGCGAGGCGTCACGCCTGCGGTCCGCGTGGCTCAACGGCATCAAGCACCTGCCGGTCGCCTACGGCTCGGCCGGCCGCGTCGCCGGTCGCCGAGCTCCTCCTGCACGACGAAGGTGCCTCGAGCCTCGGCGAGCACGCTGCGTCGCCGTCGGTGCTCGTGGCGCTGACCGTGAGCCGTCGGCCCTCGCGTCCCTCGACCTTCGCCTCGTAGGTGATCGGCACGTGGAGCGGGGTGATGCGGCGGTAGCGGACGGTCAGCTCGCCGGTGTAGCCGGCGGCGCCCGCCGCCATCTGTGCGACCCCGAGCAACTCGTCGAAGCCCGCGGCGATCACCCCGCCGTGGACGCCCCCGACGGGCCCCTCGTGGGCCGCTCCGTAGGTGACGTGCGCGGTCGTGACGGCGCCCTCGTGGTCGTAGCGCAGCGGGGGTGCCAGCGCGTTGGCCCGACCGCTGACGGGGCTGCGTTCGGGGAGGTAGCTGGCCGGCAGCGGCGCAGCGGCGGTGCTCCCGTGCGCCGTCGTGTCCGGCTGGGCGATCAGCGTCGCGGTCAACGCCCGCACCTGGTCGGCCAGGTGCGCGAGCTCGTCGGCGTCGCTCGCCTCCGCGTCGACCCGGTACAGGGCGTGGGTGGCCTGCCGCAGGGCCTCGGCCAGGTCGTGGACCGCCTGGCGGCCCTCGCCCGGTTCGTGCGCGCCGCCGAGCCACCGGTCCCGGACGGCCTCGGTCACGGTCGCATCGTCCACGGAGGAGCTCCTGTCGGGGTTCCGGCGCCGGGGCCGGTGCACGGCCACCGCGCAGCCGCTGCGGCTACGAGAACGTGTTCTACTTCGCGTCGCGTCCACAGGTAGAACGTGTTACACATTAGCCCACCCGAGGTGGGAGACCGCGGGGGAGAGGGAGAGCAGGTGCGCCTCGTCCTGACCGACGCGCAGGCCGACTTCCGGGTCGAGGTCCGCGACTACTTCACGCGTGTCGTGACCCCGGAGGTCCGCGCCGAGGTGGAGCGCGACGATGCTGCGGGCGCCGCGGCGTACCGCGACCTCATGCGGCGCATCGGCGGCGGACGGGTGGCTGTGTCCGACGTGGCCGACGGAGTTCGGCGGCCGGGGCCTGTCCGAGGTCGAGCAGTACCTGTTCTTCGACGAGACCCAGCGGCTCGGCGTCCCGATCCCGTTCCTGTCCACGACCACCGTCGGCCCGACCATCATGCGCTTCGGGACGCCCGAGCAGCACGACACCTACCTGCCCGCGATCCGGCGGGGCGAGGCGCTGTTCGCCATCGGCTACTCCGAACCGGGCGCCGGGACCGATCTCGCCTCGCTGACCACCCGAGCCGAGCGCGACGGCGACGAGTACGTCATCACGGGCCAGAAGATGTGGACGAGCCTGGTCCACCGCGCCGACTACGTCTGGCTCGCGTGTCGGACCGACCCCGACGCCCCGAAGCACCGCGGCATCTCGGTCGTCATCGTGCCGACCGACGCGCCGGGGTTCAGTTGGACCAAGGTCGACACCATCGGTGGCGGTCTGACCTCGGCCACCTACTACGACCGCGTCCGGGTCCCGGTCGCCAACCTCGTCGGCCCCGAGCACGGCGGCTGGCAGCTGCTCACGAACCAGCTCAACGCCGAGCGGGTCGCACTCGCGTGCGCCGGGCCGCTCGAGCGCCGGCTCACGATGGTGCGTCGGTGGGCACAGGAGACCAAGACCCCGGACGGGGCCCGAGTCATCGACCAGCCGCACGTCCAGCACGCCCTGGCCCGCGTCCACGCCGAGCTCGAGGTGCTCCGGCTCATGAACTACCGGGTCGCGTGGGGTGCGTCGTCGGATCGACTCGCTCCGACGGATGCCTCGGTCATGAAGGTCTACGGCAGCGAGCTGTCCTTGCGGGCCTACCGCGCCCTCGCCGACGTCGTCGGCCACGAGTCGCTGCGGACCCGATCGGCCCCCGGTGCGGTGCTCGGTGCCGAGCTCGAGGACGAGCTGCGGCGGGCGCTGATCGTCACCTTCGGGGGCGGCACCAACGAGGTCCAGCGCGACATCATCGCCACGCTCGGGCTCGGTCTCCCGCGCCCGAGCCGCTGAGGAGCTGCCCCGTGGACCTGTCCCTCTCCGAGGCCGAGCTCGCCGTCGAGGAGCTCGCTGCCCAGGTGTTCGGCACCGACGTCGTGCCGCTCGCGGGAGGCTTCGACCAGGCGCGGTGGTCGGCGTCCGCCGACGCCGGGTTGCTCGGCATCGCCGTGCCCGAGGAGCACGGAGGTGCGGGGCTCGGGCCGGTCGCCCTCCACCTGCTCCTCGCCGCGGCAGGTCGGACCGCGGTGGAGCTGCCGCTGCTCGACTCGGTCGTGCTCGCCGCCGGTGCCATCGCCCGGGCCGGTACGGCCGAGCAGCACGCCGCCTGGCTCCCGCGTACCGCGATCGGCGAGGTCGTGCTGACCGCCGCGACCCTCGACGCGGGCAGCCGGGATCCGAGCGACGTGCTGGCGACCGCGACCCCCGCCGCTGACGGCGTGCGGCTCGACGGGACCAAGCTCGGGGTCGGGGCGCTCGAGCGCGCGGATCGCGTGATCGTCCCGGCCGTGACCGATCGGGGGCAACTCGTGCTCGCGCTCGTCGAACCCGCAGCCCCCGGCTGCACCACGACGGTGCAGGAGGTCCACGGCGGCAGCCGCGTCACCGACCTGCAGCTCGACGGGGTCGACGTGTCCGCTGGTGACCTGCTCGGCGGCCCGGACACCGACGCGCGGGCAGCGTGGGAGGAGACCGTGTTGCACGGCGTGGCGGCGGTCGCGTCGCTGCAGAGCGGTGCGGCGGACGGGGCCGTGGCGCTCGCGGCGGCGTACACGGCCAGCCGCGAACAGTTCGGCCGACCGATCGCGACCTTCCAGGCGGTCAGCCAGCGGCTCGCGGACGCGCACATCGACGTGCAGGGTCTCCGGCTCGCCGCGCTCCAGGCGGCGTGGCGGCTCGAGGAGGGACTCCCCGCGGCGGACGCGGTCGCGACGGCCGGCTGGTGGGGGGCCGAGGCCGGCGATCGGGTCTTGCGCGCCACCCACCACGTGCACGGTGGGACCGGCGTCGACCGTGAGTACCCGCTGCACCGTCTGACCCAGCTGCTGCGGCGGCTCGAGTTCACGCTCGGCACCGGCACCGACCACCTGACGCGACTCGGCCGCAGCCTGGCCGCCGTCGTCGACTGACGAGGACCCCACCGTGACCGACACCGCAACCACCTCGCTCGACGGCCGCGTGGCCGTCGTCACCGGCGCCGGTCGTGGGCTCGGCCGCGCCGAAGCGCTGACCCTCGCCGAGCGGGGCGCCAGGGTCGTGGTCAACGACCTCGCCCCCCGGAGCGCGGGTGACGAGGACCCCGCCGCGGAGGTGGTCGCCGAGATCCGCTCGCGCGGCGGTGACGCGCTGGTCCACCACGGCGACGTCAGCGACCTCGACACGGCAGGCAGCGTGCTCGGGTCGGCGATCACCGGCTTCGGCGGCCTCGATGTCCTCGTGAACAACGCGGGGATCGTGCGCGACCGGATGATCTTCTCGATGTCCGAGGAGGAGTTCGATGCCGTCGTCCGGGTCCACCTCCGCGGGCACTTCTGCACCTTGCGGCACGCGACCGCCTACTGGCGAGATCGCGCCAAGGCGAGCGGTGGTCCGGTCGACGCCCGGGTCATCAACACGGCCTCCGAGGCGTTCCTGTTCGGCTCGCCCGGCCAGCCGAACTACGCGGCCGCCAAGGGCGGCATCGCCGCGCTGACCCTGTCGGTGGCAGGGGCGATGGCCAAGCACGGCGTGCGGGCGAACGCGATCTGTCCCCGCGCACGGACCCAGATGACCGAGGGCGTGTTCGACGTCGCCGACGACCCCGACGACGACCCGCTGGCGGCCGACCACGTGGCGACGCTGGTGGCCTACCTCGCTTCCCCCGCGTCGGAGCGCCTGTCGGGGCAGGTCTTCGTCGCCTACGGC
Source organism: uncultured Nitriliruptoraceae bacterium (assembly GCA_963850715.1). GTDB lineage: Bacteria > Actinomycetota > Nitriliruptoria > Nitriliruptorales > Nitriliruptoraceae > Nitriliruptor. Next base: position 51,115 of record CAWKMM010000013.1, read on the forward strand.
GGGTTCGTCGGGCTCATGGACGCGCCGCAGCTGCGCGCGGAGTTCCACGCTCCCGGGGGACGCTGGGACGTCGACTCCCTGGCGGCCGCGCTCGATTCCCACCTCGACCGGACCGATCCCCGCCGGAGCTTCGCCGCGGTGAGCCTCATGCGCGTCGGTGCACCGACGTGAGCGCTGGACCGCACGCCCCGGAGCGGACAGTGGTCGAACGTGACGTCGCGCCCGTTGCCTCGTTGACTTCCGGACGCGACGTCCAGGGGAGTGGCGAGCGTCGGGCATGGACACCGGGAGGGTGCACGTGATCCAGCATCGACGTGCCGTGGCCGCGCTGGCGGTCTTCGGGTTGCTCGTGACCGCCTGCGGTTCCCGTCTGACCGACGAGCAGCGGGAGTTCGCGCTCGCCGGTGGTGGCGGTGGTGGTGGCGCCGGTCTCGGCGTCGGTGGTCCGATCGCGGGGGGCGACCTCGAGGGCGACCCGGTCGACGGCGGCGACCTCGGTCTGCCCGGCGACGGCGGTGCGGAGGTCGGCCCCGGTGGTGGCGGTGAGGGCGGCGCCAGCGGGGAGGGGGCTGGCGACGGCGCAGGTGGTGGCGCTGAAGGTGGCGGCGAAGGTGGCGGTGGCGGTGGCGGGGCCCGCGACACCCGGGCCGCGCCTCCGGGCGGCAACGGTGGAGCCACCGACAGGGGTGTCACCGAGGACCGGATCGTCATCGCGAACGTGGCGGACGTCTCGGGCCCGGTGCCCGGGCTCTTCCGCGACGCGCAGCTGGCGGTCGCCGCCTACGTCGCGTACTTCACCGCGACCGAGGGCACCGTCTACGGACGCCGCATCGAGCTGCTCGCTCTCGACTCGCGGATGGACTCCGGCCAGGGGCGTGCCCACTACCTGCGTGCCTGCCAGGACGCGTTCGCCGGCGTCGGTTCGATGTCGGCCTTCGAGGAGGGCGCAGCCCCCCCGATCAACGACTGCAGGATCCCGGACCTGCGGACCGCGGCGACGAGCGCGCCCCTGCAGACGGCGCGCACGGTCTACTCCGGCGAGGTGCAGGCGCTCGGCCAGGTCAACGGCTCGGCGTTCCGGCGGTGGGCGGAGCAGCACCCCGGCGCGGTGAAGAAGTCGGCGTACCTCTGGATCGAGAACGCGACCACCAACTTCCAGACCGGCCAGAACCGGCGTGCGCTCGAGACCATCGGGTACGAGTGGCTCATCGAGCAGCCGATCGCGATCGCGGAGACCAGCTACGACGGCTTCGCGCTCGACATGGCCCGGGCTGGCGTCGAGTTCGTCACCTTCCAGGGCGACTACACCCAGGCCATCCGCCTCGCGCAGGCCATGGCCAGCCAGGGCGTCGAACCGGTCGTCTACGCGCTCCAGCCGAACGTGTACAGCCAGCGGCTCATCCAGGCCGGTGGCAGCGACGTCGAGGGCATCCAGATCTACGCGTCGGCCACCCCGCTCGAGGAGATCGAGCGCCTCGACGAGATGAAGCTCTACCGCGACTGGCTCCGTCAGGTGGACCCGCGGGCGACCCCGACCTACCTCGGCATGTACGCCTGGTCGATGGCCAAGCTGTTCGTCGAGGGCGTCAAGGAGGTCGGCCCCGAGCTGACCCGGGCCGAGTTCCTCGAGTTCATGGACGGGGTCACCGGGTGGGACGGCAACGGCCTGCACGCCCCCCAGGACATCGGCCCGAAGCGGATGAAGGACTGCCACCTCATCCTCCAGGTGCAGGGTGGCAAGTTCGTCCGCACGTGGCCCGACCGCGGCTGGACGTGCCGTGACGCGCCGCTCCGGGTCCCCTGATGGGCGAGATCCTGACGTTCACGGTGCTCGGTCTGACCATCGGGTCCGCCTACGCCATCGCGTCGAGCGGCCTGGTCATCACCTACGCGACCTCGAACGTCTTCAACATCGCCCACGGTGCCGTCGGCATGGTGATGGCCTTCCTGTACTGGGAGCTCGTGGGCAACCGGGGCCTGCCCCCCTGGTTGGGGCTGATCCTCGTCGTCGGCGTGGCGGCGCCGATCTTCGGCGCGATCCTCGAGCGGCTCGTGACGCGCCGGTTGGTCGAGGCCCCCACGACCGTCTCGATCACCACGACCGTCGGACTCATGCTCCTGCTCGTCGGTGTGGCCCAGATGGCCTGGCCGCCGGCGGGCCGCAGCGTGTCGCCGTTCCTCCCCGGCGTCCGGACCAACCTCGCCGGTGTCCAGGTCTCCGGACACCAGTTCATCACCTTCGGGCTCGCGATCCTGGTCGCGGGCGGCCTGTACGTGCTGCTGAACCGCACCCGCACCGGCACGGCGATGCGGGCACTGGTCGACGACCGGACCCTCCTCGCGCTGCACGGCGCGCGCCCGCAGCGGCTCGCCTCGATGTCGTGGGCGCTCGGCAGCTCCCTAGCGGCGCTCGCCGGCATCCTGCTGGTGTCGGAGATCGGGCTCGACTACCTCACCCTGACGTTGCTCGTGATCAACGCCTACGCCGCAGCCATGGTCGGCCGCCTGGTCGACCTGCCGCGCACCTTCGTCGGGGCCATGATCCTCGGCCTCCTGCAGGCGTACTTCCTGCTCGGACTGCGCTACGCCCCCGACGTCGGGCCGGACCTGCAGGGCCTGCTCGGCGGTCTCCGTGCGTCGGTCCCGACGTTGTTCCTGTTCGCGACGATGCTCCTGCTCCCTCAGGAGAAGCTGCGCGTCGGATCGGTATCCGGCGCCGCGATGGTGCGCGTCCCGAGCCACCGGAGGACCGTCGCTTGGGGCGTCGCCCTCGTGGCCACGGTCACGGTCGTGACGGCGTTCGTCGGGCCCGGGACGGTCTCGTCGATCAGCCGAGCGCTCGCCTTCGCCATCATCATGCTGTCGCTGGTGTTGCTCACCGGCTACGGCGGCGACGTCTCCCTCGGCCAGATGACGTTCGTCGGGGTCGGCGCCCTCGTCATCGCCCGTGTCTTCGGCGGTCTCGACCCGGTGTCGATCCTGGTCGCCTCCCTCGTCGCCGCTGCCGTCGGCGTCCTCGTGGCGCTGCCTGCGCTCCGGCTCCGAGGGCTTTACCTCGGTCTCGGCACGCTGGCGTTCGCGGCCGCCATGGACAAGCTCGTCTTCGAGTCGAACCTGCTGGGCTTCCAGCTCGGTGGGTCGGTGACGATCACCCGTCCGACGTTCCTCGGCATCTCGCTGGAGGGGGAGCGGGCGTTCGCCATCGGCACCGCGGTCGCGTTCGTCCTGCTCGGGACCGGGCTGCTGGCGCTGCGACGCGGGCCCTTCGGTCGGCGCCTCCTCGCGGTCCGCGACTCGCCCGCCGCGTGCGGCACCCTCGGACTCTCGACGCGGCGCACGCGCGTGGCCGTCTTCGCCCTGTCGGCCGGCATGGCGGGGTTCGGCGGCGCGGTCTTCGCGGGGGTGAACATCGCCGTGGGCTCGGCCGACTTCCAGATGTTCCAGAGCCTGCCGCTGCTGCTGCTCGCGGTCGTCGGTGGCATCACCTCGGTCACCGGAGCGCTGCTCGGCGGGATCCTGCTCGGCCTCGGGCCGGTGCTCTCGGACCTCACCGGCTCGACCGGCCAGGCGCAGTTCATCGCCATCGGGATCGCGGCCATCATCCTCGGCCGCGACCCCAACGGGCTCGCCGGCCGGCTCTTCAACCGTCCGACCGCCCCCGACGAGCAGCACGTGACCCCCGAGCCGGTGGTGGACGACGGTGCCGCGCAGACGCCGAAGGAGGTGAGCGTCGTTGGGGCTCCTTGAGATCCGCGGGGTCACCGTCCGGTTCGGCGGCATCACGGCCGTCGACGGGGTCGACCTGACCGTCGAGCCCGGCCGGGTGCAGGGGCTGATCGGACCGAACGGTGCCGGCAAGACCACCACGTTCAACGTCGTCAGCGGGTTGCAGCAGCCGACCGACGGGCAGGTGCTGCTCGACGACACCGACGTCACCGGCGCGCCGGTCCACGAACGCGCCCGGCGTGGTCTGGCCCGCACCTTCCAGCGTCTCGAGGTCTTCGGCTCGCTCTCGGTGCGCGACAACGTCCGCGTCGCGGTGGAGATCCGTGAGAGCTGGGGTCAGGGTGAGACGGGCGGCTCGAGCCGGGATCAGGCCGACCACCTGCTCGACCGGGTCGGCATCCGAGGGTTCGCCGACCAGGCGGCCGACGCCGTGCCCACGGGCATCGCCCGCCTCACCGAGCTCGCACGCGCGCTCGCCATCCGCCCGCGGGTGCTCCTGCTCGACGAACCGTCGTCCGGGCTCAACGAGGAGGAGACGGCGGGGCTCGGTGACCTGCTCGTCCGGCTCGCCGAGGAGGACGTCGCGGTCCTGATGGTCGAGCACGACGTCGACCTCGTGATGCGCGTGTGCTCCTGGATCGACGTGCTCGACTTCGGCCGGCTCATCGCCAGCGGCCCCCCGTCGATCATCCGCGAGGATGCGGACGTGCAAGCGGCCTACCTCGGCGCCGAACCGGCGGAGGTCGGATCGTGAGCGCGCCCACGGTGGACACCCACGCCGGGACCGAGATCCGTGGCGTTCAGCCGATCCTGGAGCTGCGAGGGATCGACGCCGCCTACGGGCGGATCGAGGTGCTGCGCGGCGTCGACCTGACGGTCCCACGAGGCTCGATCGTCGCCCTCCTCGGTCCGAACGGTGCCGGCAAGACCACGATGCTGAAGGTCGCCTCCGGTCAGCTCGCGCCGACCGCGGGCTGCGTCCACCTCGCGGGCAAACACGTCAACGGCGCGAGCCCCGACGAGCTCGCGCGCCACGGGATGTGCACGGTCGTGGAAGGCCGTGGCGTCTTCCCGAACCTCTCGGTGCGCGAGAACCTGTCCCTGGCCAGCTTCGCCGCCGAGCGCCCCATCGCCGACATCCAGGACGAGGCGTACGGACGGTTCCCGCGGCTCGGGGAACGGCGCGACCAGCTCGCCGGGAAGCTGTCCGGCGGCGAGCAGCAGATGCTCGCGATGGCGCGAGCCCTCGCCAGCCAGCCGGCGCTGCTGCTGCTCGACGAGCTGTCGATGGGGCTCGCACCGCTGATCGTGGAGGAGCTGTACGAGGTCGTCCGCCAGCTCGGCAGCCAGGGGCTGTCCGTGGTGGTCGTCGAACAGTTCGCCCGGACGGCGCTCGCCGTCGCGGACTACGGCGCCATCGTCGTCAACGGCCGCGTCACCGCGGTCGGCGAGCCGCAGGACCTCGAGGACCAACTGTCCGCCGCCTACCTCGGGAGCACATCGTGATCACCCGTCTGCTTCGTCGCGGGAGCGCCGCTGCCGGTGCCCTCGGCCTGATGCTCGTCGCGGCCGCTCCGACGGTCGCCGCCGCGGCTGCGGAGGACGGGTCCGACGAGATGGACGGCATCACCATCGGTGCCGATGACGCCATCCGCACCGATCCCGGTGCCATCGCGGGGTACAACCTGATCGCCGAAGCGGCACCGGTGACGTGGCGGGTCTTCGATCCGTTCATCCCGATCCCGGCCGACCCGGGCGACCCGAACTTCTCGGTCACGGCCGGCTACAGCCTCGCCACGCTCGGCGCCGGGCCCGTCTCGCGCGCCGTCTCGAGCCTGCTCTGGCCCGGGCCGGGCATCGGGGACGGCTTCGGCGTCTTCGCCGAGGAGTTCGGGATGGAACCGGGCGAGGAGTACCCCATCCGTGCGGGTGCCTCGTACCCGGGCGGCGAGCAGTCCGCCCAGCAGGAGACCGTGCCAGGTGGCGGCATGCATGCGGTGGCCAAGGGGCTCGACGTCGAGGCCGTCACCGACTTCGGAGGGGACCTGATCCCGACGGCCGTGACGGCGGGTTCCGGCCGCTCCGTCAGCCGGACGACCGTCGAGGACGGGGTCGCCACCGCCACCGCCGAGTCGTCCCTCAACGACCTGGTGCTCCTCGAGGGGCTCATCACCCTCGACGGCCTCCGGACACGGCTCGTTGCGACCACCGACGGCGTCGAGGCGACCGTCGAGGGCGCCACGGACATCACCGGGCTGACCGTCGCCGGGACCCGCTACGCGGTGGGACGGGACGGCATCTACGCCGAGTCCGACGACGAGGACAGCCCGTTCAGCGAGCGGCCCACGCTGCCGCTCCGGCTGCTCGGGGTCGTCGACCTGCGGGACCTGATCGGGGTGACCGTGGAGAGCGGCCTCGTCGAGGACCTCGAGGAGGAGGATGGTCTCGCGGGCGCCGGTCGCCGCGCCGAGGGGGTCGCCATCACCCTGGACTTCAGCCTGCTGTTCGATCTCGTGAACCTGCTCCCGGCCGACCTGGTGCTCGAGCAGCTCCCCGACGACATCCGCGGTCCGCTCGGTCCCGTGCTGCGCATGTCGCCGGTGATGGAGATCGGCATCGGCTACGCCGAGGTCGAGGTCGCCGCCACCGAGGCGCTGACGTTCGAGGTCCCCGACCTGCCTCCGCCGCCGCCGGCGGGCGGGCTCGCCGACATCGGCGACTTCGGATCCGGTGCCCTCGAGACCCCAGGTGACTTCGGCGGCGACCTCGGCGGCACGGGGGACCTCGGTCCGCTCGCCGCGGCGCCTCCGACCGCGGGTGAGGGGGCATCCGAGCGTCGCCCTGCCCGTCACCTCGGCCCGATCCGCGCCGGACGGCGTGACGCTGGCGGGCCAGCTGCTCGCCCTGCTCGCGCTCCTGTCGGCCCTCAGCTCGTGGGGGCTCGACAAGCTCCGCGGCGCAGCCTTCGCGGTCGCGGCGCCGGCCGCCGGCGTGTGCACCGAGGGGGCGCCGCGAGGGGTCGCCGACCTCCGGGCGTTCGAGTGATGGCGGCGGTCGAACCGGCACAGCCCGACAGGGAAGGACCAGACGTGACGCAGGTGGCGATCGAGGAGCGACAGCAGCCCTGGTACGTCGCGGCGCGCGAGCGCGTGATCACGGTGACCCGCACCGTGACCCGCTCGATCGCCGACCGCACCACGCTCGACGGGGTACTCGCGCTCATCGCGACCCTGCTGATCCCGGCCGGCGTGGTCGCGATCGTGCTCGGGTGGAGCGGTGCATCACGGACGCCGTTCGTCTTCGAACAGATCCCCTACATGATCTCGGGGGGGACTGCTCGGCGTCGGCCTGCTGACCGCCGGCGGGATGCTCTACCTCGCCTCCTGGATCGCCCGCTCCGCGCAGCTGTCCCGGGAGCGTGACGACCAGATCCGTCAGGTGCTCGTCTCCATCCACGGTGAGCTCCAGGCCGCGGCCACCGCCCGCGCCGCGGCTGACGCGGTCGTCGCGGCACCGCTGACCGCCGCGGCGGGCAGCCCACCGGTCGGCGCACGCCCCGTCGCGGAGGACCCCACCACCGAGGTGCCGGTGGTCCGACCCTTCGTCGCGACGCCGAGCGGATCGATGTTCCACCGCCCCGACTGCTCCGTGGTGGCGACGCGGGCTGACCTGCGGTCGGTCGCCAGCACCGACCCGGGCGTGCGGCCGTGCGGGATGTGCGACCCGTTGGGAGCGTGACCGGTCGACCGCGACGCGGCCGGGCGTGGCCCGCCGGGTCCGAACCACCTGGAGCGGTCAGCGGCCCTGGTAGACGGGGTCGCGCTTCTCGGCGAAGGCGCGCGCCCCCTCCTTGGCGTCCTCGGAGCCGAAGACCTGCATGCCGATCTCGAGCTCGCGCTGCAGCCCATCGACCTCGGTCATGTCCGCCGTCTCGAGGACCGATCGCTTGATCGCCTGGACGGCGAGCGGACCGTTGCGGGCGATGCGATCGGCCAGCCGGCGGGCCTCATCCAGCGCTGAGCCGTCCGGCACGATCCGGCCGATGAGCCCGATCGCGAGGGCGTCCTGCGCGGACAGGTGCTCGCCGAGCAGGAGGATCTCCATGGCACGGGTGTAGGGCACCTGCCGCTGCAGGCGGACCGTCGAACCTCCGAGCGGGAACAGCGAGCGCTGGACCTCGGTCAGCCCGAACACGGCCGACTCGCCCGCGACCCGGATGTCGGTCGCCTGGAGGATCTCGGTCCCGCCGGCCAGCGCGTACCCCTCGACGGCGGCGATGAGCGGCTTGGTGACGTTGCGGCTGCGGAGCATCCCCTCGAACGGCGTGGCGGTCCTGGTGCGGATGCCCTCGGTGAAGCCGTCGTCGCCCCGCTCCTGCGCGACGCGCTCATGGCCTTCAGGTCGGCACCGGCGCAGAACGTCCCTCCGGCGCCGGTGAGGATCGCGACGCGGATGCGGTCGTCCTCGTCGATGCGCTCCCACGCCTCGGCCAGCCCGGTGAGCATCTCGGACGACCAGGCGTTGCGCACCTCGGGCCGGTTCATGGTCACGGTGAACACGTGACCGTCGAGCTCGGTCAGGAGGTGATCGTTGGTGGTCACGGTGGTGGTCTCCGTCGAGGCGGCGGGGGCGGTCACAGGCGTTCCAGGATGGTGCCGGTCGCGAGCGCACCGCCCGCGCACATCGAGATCAGCGCCGTCGACGCGTCGCGGCGTTCGAGCTCGTGGAGGGCGGTGGTGATCAGCCGGCTCCCGGTCGACCCGACCGGGTGACCGAGGGCGATGGCGCCACCGTTGACGTTGACGAGGTCGGGGTCGGGTTCGTGCTCGCGTGCCCACGACACGACCACCGACGCGAAGGCCTCGTTGACCTCGAACAGGTCGAGGTCGCCGATCTTCATCCCCGCCTTGGTCAGCACCTTCGTGGTCGCCTGACGAGGGCCGTCGAGGTGGTAGTAGGGGTCGGAGCCGGTGAGGGTGTGGGCCACGATGCGTGCCCGTGGCCGCAGGCCGAGCGCCTCCGCCTTCGTGCGCGACATCCACAGCACGGCGGCGGCGCCGTCGGAGATCTGCGAGCTGTTGCCCGGCCGTGTGCACACCACCCTCGGCGACGGGCTTCAGCTTCGCGAGGCCCTCCATCGTGCTCTCGCGCGGGCCCTGGTCGCGGGTGACCGTGCGGCGCTCCTCGGTGGGCTGCTCGCGTGCCGGGGTCGAAGACCGGGGCGTCGATCGCGAAGGTCTCAGCGTCGAACCGGCCCTCCGCCCAGGCGCGTGCGGCGTTCCGCTGGGACCGCAGGGCCAGCGTGTCGACGTCCTCGCGCGTGATGCCCGCGGTCGGTGGCGATGCGTTCGGCACCCCCGAACTGGTCGGGGAGGTCGAGGTCCCAGTCGGCGGGGCGCGGCCGACCCGGTCCGTTCAGCACGTTCGCGCCCAGGCCGACGCGGCTCATCATCTCGACCCCGCAGGCGATCGCGATCTCCGCGGCGCCCGTGGCGATCAGGCCGGCGACGAACCCGTTGGCCTGCTGCGCCGATCCGCACTGGCAGTCGACGGTGGTGCAGGCCACGTGCGGCGGCAGGCCGCGCGCCAACCAGGTGTACCGGGTGATGTTCGCGCCCTGCTCGCCGGCCTGGGTGACGCAGCCACCGACGACCTGGTCGACCTCACCGGCGTCGATCCCGGCGCGGGCGATGAGTTCCTCGAGCGTGGCGCCGAGCACCTCGGTCGGGTGGCACCCGGAGAGCCAGCCGCCTCGGCGTCCGATCGGGCTCCGGACCGCTCCGACGATGACGGGTTCGTCCACGTGTGCAACCTCCGCGGTGACGTCCGGTCGCCGAGACGCTCGCTCCGACGACCGTCAACAGACTAGGACACGTTCTAGTTGATGGGCGACGTCGTGCGGCGTGCGCCGTCGCAAGCGCGAGGAGCAGGCGTTCTCGGCGACTAGAACGTGTTCTTGACCCGCGCTCCGGCACGTGGCTACCGTCGCGGCCGGGAGCGGGACGGATCGGGAGTCGGACGTGACCACGGATGGTGTCGTCGAGGCGGTGGGCGCCATCGTCGCGGAGGGGGCGGGTGAGGTCCACCGTGCAGCTGATCCCGTGAACCTGCCGATGGTTCGGCACTGGTCGCGCGCCCTCGGGGACGACAACCCGGCCTACCTCGACGAAGGGGTCGCGCGGACGACGCCACACGGCGGCCTCATCGCACCGCCGGCGATGCTCGGCGTCTGGACGATGGACTGCCCTCGCAGCGACGGGGGTCCGCGCGATCGGGCGATGCGCGTGCTCGACGACGCCGGGTTCACCTCGGTGGTCGCCACCGACTACGAGCACGACTACCTACGCCAGCTCCGACCCGGCGACGAGGTCCAGGAACGTCGGTCGATCGAGTCGATCTCCGAGCGCAAGACGACCGCGCTCGGTGACGGGTACTTCGTGACGGTCCGGTACGACTACGTCGACGCCGAGGGTGCACGCCGTGGGTGTCGGTCGGATGCGGCTGCTGAAGTTCCGACCGAAGCGGCGAGGTGGAGGACCCGACCGCCTCGGTCGCCGACCTGCCGCGGCCACGGCCCGCCGTCAACCGGGACACCGCGCACGTCTGGGAGGGTTTCGTCGCCGGCGAGATCCGGCTCCAACGGTGCGCGTCGTGCGGGGAGCTGCGGCACCCGCCCGGGCCGATGTGTCCGGCCTGTCGCTCGACGGACTGGGACGTCCAGGTGGCGGTGGGGACGGGGACGGTCGCCAGCGTCGTCGAGCACCACCACCCGCCGCTGCCGGGCTTCCCCTTGCCGCACACCGTGGTGCTGGTCGAGCTCGACGAGGGACCTCGGCTGGTCTCGCACCTGGCGCCGGCCGACCCCGGGCCCGTCGCGATCGGCGACCGGGTGCGGCTGGTCTGCGAGACGATCGCCGGCGCCGCCCGTGACGGTGAACCGGGTCTGGTCCTGCCGCTGGTCCACACCGGAGATCCGGCGTGAGCGTGACGGACACGACCGCGACCGGCGACCGCGCCGGGCCCCCGACCCCGCGGGTGGGGGACACGCTGCCGCGGTCTCGAGCTCGACGTCTGACGTCGACGCTGATCGTGGCCGGCGCCTTCGCGTCGCGCGACTTCGAGGAGGTCCACCACGACCCGGCGCTCGCGCGGGAACGCGGGTCGGAGGACATCTTCCTCAACATCCTGACCAGCAACGGGCTGGTCCTGCGGCTCGTGACCGACTGGGCCGGGCCGTCGGCGCGGATCGACCGGGCACGCATCCGCCTCGGCATCCCCGCCTACGCCGGGGACCGGCTCGTGCTCGCCGGCGAGGTGACGGCGGTCGACCGATGAGGCGGGGGAGACCATCGTCGAGGTCAGCGTGACCGGCGAGGTGTCGACCGGGACGCACGTCCGCGGCAGCGTCACCGTCGCCCTCCCGGGCGGTGGCGCGTGAGGGGCGCGGCCGCGATCGCCGGCATCGGTGCGACGGAGTTCTCCAAGGACTCCGGCCGCTCCGAGCTGCAGCTGGCGTGCGAGGCCGTCTCGGCGGCCATCGACGACGCGGGGCTCGCACCCTCGGACGTCGACGGGCTGACCACGTTCGCGATGGACACCAACCCCGAGATCGACGTCGCACGCAACGTCGGTATCGGTGAGCTCACCTTCACCTCGCGGGTCCACTACGGCGGCGGTGCCGCGTGCGCGACGGTGGCGCAGGCGGCGATGGCCGTGGCCACCGGTGCCGCCGAGGTGGTCGTCGCCTACCGCGCCTTCAACGAACGTTCCGGACGTCGGTTCGGCACCGGCCGCAGCGACTGGGAGCCGTCCGCGGAGGGGGTCGGCTTCAGCTGGTACGTGCCCTTCGGGTTCATGACCCCGGCGGCGTGGGTCGCGATGCAGTCGGCCGCCTACCTGCACGCCTCGGGCGCTACCACCGATGACCTCGGCCGCGTCAGCGTCGCCGCGCGTCGGCACGCGGCGACCAACCCCGCGGCGCACTTCTTCGGCCAGCCGATCACCCTCGAGGACCACCGCGCCTCCCGGCCGATCGTGTCGCCGCTGCGGTTGCTCGACTGCTGCCAGGAGACCGACGGCGGGCAGGCGATCGTGGTCACCAGCGCCGAACGGGCGCGCGACCTGCCCCACCCGCCGGCCGTCATCGTCGGGGCCGCCCAGGGCAGCGGTCGCGGTCAGGAGCAGATGACCTCGCTGCAGCGTGGCGACCTCACCGTCCTCGACGAGGCCGTCGTCGCCGCCCGCCAGCTGTGGGCGTCCACCGGTCTGTCGCCGGACGACATCACGACGGCCGTGCTCTACGACCACTTCACGCCCTACGTCCTCATGCAGCTCGAGGCGTACGGCTTCTGCGGCCGCGGCGAGGCCAAGGACCTGGTCGCGGACGGCGGCATCGAGCTCGACGGCCGCCTGCCGGTCAACACCCACGGCGGGCAGCTCGGCGAGGCGTACCTGCACGGCATGAACGGCGTCGCCGAGGCGGTCCGTCAGGTCCGTGGCACCGCCGTGAACCAGATCGACGAGGTCGAGCACGTGCTCGTCACCGCTGGCACGGGTGTCCCGACCAGCGCGCTCGTCCTCGGATCCGACCGCTAGCGCCGGGCGACCGCCTGGACGACCTCCAAGGAGCACCCGTGGGCCTCTCGACACCGCTCAGCCGCGACCTCGGCATCGACGTCCCCGTGGTGGCGTTCACCTACGAGCCGGCGGTGGCCGCCGCCGTCAGTCGCGCCGGCGGGCTCGGCGTGCTCGGCGCGCTCCGGTTCACCCCGGAGGAGCTCGACGACGCGCTGCGCGTTCGTCCGCGCGTGAGGCGGGTGGCGCGCCGTTCGGCGTCAACGTCGTCACGCCCGGTCAGCTCGCCAGGTGGTCGACGCGGACCCGACCGACCTCGCGGCGAAGCTCGAGTCGATGATCCCCGACACCCACCGGGACTTCGTGGAGCAGGTCCTCGAGGAGTTCGACGTCCCGCGAGCTGCCGCAGGACGAGGAGGCGCCACGTGGCGTGCTCGGGTGGACCCCGCAGACCGGCGCTCCCCAGACCGAGGTCGCGCTGAAGCACCGGCCGGCGCTGTTCTCCTCCGCGCTCGGGCCCGCCGCCCGCCGAGTCGATCGCAGCGGCGCACGACCTCGGTATCCCCGTCGCGGCGCTCGTCGGCAAGGTCGAGCAGGCGCTCAAGCAGCGTGAGGCGGGCGTCGACATCGTCGTCGCGCAGGGCACCGAGGCTGCCGGTCACACCGGCGAGGTCGCAACGTTCGTGCTGGTCCCGCAGGTCGTCGATGCGCTGGACGGCGCGCCGGTCCTCGCCGCGGGCGGCATCTCCGACGGTCGTGGCGTCGCCGCAGCGCTTGCCCTCGGCGCGCAGGGCGTGTGGACCGGGTCGGTGTGGCTGCTGACCGAGGAGATGGGCATGCCGCCCGCGACCTCGCAGCTGCTGCTCGACGCGGGACCGCGCGACACGCTGCGCTCCCGAGCGTTGACCGGCAAGCCGGCCCGCCAGGTGCGGACCCCGTGGATCGACAAGTGGGAGGACCCGGCGAACCCGGACCCGCTGGCGATGCCGCTGCAGTACCTGCTGACCTCGGACGCCAACGCTCGGTTCCGCGCCCACGGTCGCTACGACCTCGCGGGCTCACCCGCTGGGCAGGTCATCGGTCGGATCGACGCGGTACGTCCCGTCGCCGAGGTCATCGCCGACATGCGCTCCGGCGCGGAGGCGGCGATCGCGAGCCTGCCGGGACGCCGCCGGCGACGGCGTGCCCGCCTGACGAGCGCGGTCGGCGCACCGCTGGACCCGGTCAGCGGACCTGACGCACCGTCACGTAGAACGTGTTCTAGTCTGCGGGGTGCGCGTGGCGGGCCGGGGAGCGGCCCGTACCGGACGCGCGGGGAGGCCGACGTGGCAGAGCTCGGGCTGTGGCGCATCGCGGCCAGCCAGCCGGATCGGCCCGCCGTGGTCGATGCGGACCACCGCACCCGGACGGCGGGGGAGCTGGCGGCGGCCAGCAACCGGCTGGTGCACGCGCTGCGTGCGAACGGCCTCGAGCCTGACGACGTCGTCGCGACGCTCGTGCCGAACTCGTTCGCGTACGTCGAGACGCTGCTCGCCTGCCAGCAGGCCGGCTGGCACCTGGTCCCGATCAACCACCACCTCGCCGCTCGCGAGGTCGCCTACATCGTCGAGGATGCCGGCGCGAAGGCGTTCATCGGCGACGTGCGCTTCGCCGATCTGCTGACCGAGACCGTCTCGCACCTGACGCTCCCAGCGTCCGCGCGCTTCAGCGTCGGCGGCGAGGTGGACGGGTTCGCCGCCTACGAGGACCTGCTCGCCGACCAGCCGGATGCGCGTCCGGGGGACCGCCTCGCGGGCGGGATCATGACCTACACCTCGGGCACCACCGGGAAGCCGAAGGGCGTCAAGCGTCCCCTGCCTGGCATCGACCCCGACGAGCAGGCGATGCGGGCGACCTTCCTCAACAACATGTTCGGGCTCAGCGACCCCGACCACGTCCACCTCGTGGTCGCACCGCTGTACCACACCGCGGTCGTCAACTTCGCCCAGGCGGCGCTCCACGCCGGCCACCGCCTGGTGCTGATGGACGGGTGGAGCCCCGAGGGGACGCTCGAGCGCATCGAGCGGTACGGGGTGACCTCGTCGCACATGGTCCCGACGATGTTCAACCGGCTGCTGAAGCTGTCCGCCGAGGTGCGCGAGGCCGCCGACGTGTCGACCTTGCGGTGCATGATCCACTCCGCCGCGCCCTGCCCGGTCGACCTCAAGCGCGCGATGCTCGACTGGTGGGGCCCGGTCATCTACGAGTACTACGCCGCCACCGAGGGAGGCGGCACGATCGCCACACCAGACGACTGGGAGCGCAAGCCCGGGACCGTCGGCAAGCCGTGGCCGATCTCCGAGGTGGTGGTGCTCGACGACGACGACCAGCAGCTCCCGCCGGGCGAGATCGGCACCGTCTGGATGCGGATGGGCGAGCACCGCTTCGAGTACAAGGACGACCCGGAGAAGACCTCGCAGGCCTGGAACGACCGCGGCTTCTTCACCGTCGGCGACGTCGGTGAGCTCGACGAGGATGGCTTCCTGTTCCTGCGCGACCGCAAGGTCGACATGATCATCTCGGGCGGGGTGAACATCTACCCGGCCGAGATCGAGGGGGTGCTGCTGCAGCACCCCGCCGTGCTCGACGTCGCGGTGTTCGGGGTCCCGAACGAGGACTTCGGCGAGGAGGTCAAGGCGGCCGTCGAGGTGACCGCGGACCGCGACGCGGGGCCCGACCTCGAGGTTGAACTGCTCGCGCACTGCCGCGACCACCTCGGTGGCTACAAGGTCCCGCGCTCGGTCGACTTCCCCGAGGACTTCCCACGCGACCCGAACGGCAAGGTCTACAAGCGCCGGTTGCGCGACCCGTACTGGGTCGACCGCACCTCCGCGCTGGTCTGAGGAGCTCCCGTGGCCGCAGCAGACACCGACGACGGCGTGCTCTCCGCACCGCACGTCCTCGAGTTCCCCTACACCCGCTCGACGGGTCCGATCATCGGCGCGTTCCTCACCGCCCTGCGTGACGGTCGGGTCGTCGGCATCCGCGCACGGGACGGGCGCGTCCTCGTGCCGCCGCAGGAGTTCGACCCCGTCACCGTCGAGGAGCTGTCGGTCGACGACCTCGTCGTGGTGTCCCCGGTCGGCACCGTGGTGTCGTGGTCCTGGAACCCGGACCCCCGTCCCGGACAGCCGCTCGACGAGCCGTTCGCGTGGGTGCAGGTCCGCCTCGACGGGGCCGACACCACCCTCCTCCACGCGCTCGCCGCGACCGGCCCGGACGACGTCGCCACCGGCGACGCGGGTGCGCATCCGTTGGGCCGTCGATCGTGTCGGGGCGATCACCGACATCGCCGGTCTCGAGCCTGCGGAGGACGACGGGCCCGGCCCGGTCCCTGCGATCGACGAGGCCGACGAGGACGTGACGGTCGTCACCACGCCGATCCGGCTGGACTACCGCTACACGCCCGGTCGGGCCGCCAGCGTGTTCCTGCGGGGCACGCAGGAACGTCGGCTCATCGGCATGCGCTGCGAGCGTTGCGACAAGGTCTACCTGCCGCCCCGGGGCGCGTGCTCGATGTGCGGCGCGGGCTACAGCGAGGACGTCGAGGTCGATCAGGTCGGGACCGTGGCCACCTTCGCCACCGTCAACGTCAACTTCGCGTCCCGCGAGGTCGACCTGCCGTACGCCGCTGTCGAGGTGCGTTTCGACGGTGCCGACACCACGGCCCAGTTCCTGATCCAGGGTGTGCCCACCGACGAGGTGCGGATGGGGATGCGCGTCCGCGCCGTGTGGCGTGAGGGCGACCTCGAACCGACGCTCTCCAACGTCACCCACGTCGAACCCATCGACGAGCCCGACGCCCCCTTCGAGTCCTACGCGGAGTTCGTGTGATGCCCGAACCACGTGAGATCTGCGTCGTCAGCTACGCCCGGTACGCGTCGCCCGCCGAGGACGAACGCAACGAGGTGGAGATGCTCCGCCCCGTGCTCGACGAGGCGCTGGGGGCCGCCGGGCTGACCAAGGACGAGATCGGGTTCGTGGTGTCGGGATCCTCCGACTACCTCGCCGGCCAGCCGTTCGCGTTCGTGGCCGCGCTCGACGCCGTCGGGGCGTGGCCGCCGCTCGCCGAGAGCCACGTGGAGATGGACGGCGCGTTCGCGCTGTTCGAGGCCTACCTCCGGCTCCAGCACGGCGACGTCGACACCGCGCTCGTCTACGCGTTCGGCAAGTCTTCGCCAGGCGACCTCGCCAGGGTGCTGGCGCTGCAGACCGACCCCTACACCGTCGCACCGCTGGTCCCCGACGCGATCTCGCTGGCGGGTCTGCAGACGCGGGCGCTGTACGACGCAGGGCTCATCACCGAGCGGGACGTCGCCGAGGTGGTGGCGCGGTCGCTGACCGACGCCGATGGCGATCCGTTCGCGCAACGGTCGGGCGCTCGCACGGCCGACGACGTGCTCGCGGAGCCGGTCGTGGCCGACCCGTTGCGGGAACTCGATCACGCGGCCGTCGCCGACGGCTGCGCGGTGATCGTGCTCGCCACACTGGAACGTGCCCGCGAACTGGTCGATCGACCCGGTCGTCATCCGTGGCATCGACCACCGGATGGACGTCAGCCACCTCGGCCTGCGCGACCTCACCGATTCGCCGTCCACGCGGTCGGCCGCGGAAGGCGCCGGCGCGACCGGGTCCTTCGACATCGCCGAACTCCACGCCCCCGTCGCCGCCCAGGAGCTGCTCCTGCGGCGGGTGCTCGGCCTCGACGGCGACACGCGGATCAACCCGTCGGGTGGGGCGCTGGCGTCCAACCCGGTGATGGTGGCGGGGCTCGACCGCATCGGTCAGGCCGCGACGCGTCTCGCCGCGGGGGAGGGCACCCGGGCGCTCGCTCACGCGACCTCCGGTCCACTGCTCCAGCAGAACCTCGTCGCCGTGCTCGAACGCGACGTCCGTCCCGGAGGAGGCAACTGATGGGAGCGACCCGCGTCGCGGTGGTCGGTACCGGCCAGACCCACTACGCCGCCAAGCGCCAGGACGTCTCCATGCCGGGCCTGGTCCGCGAGGCCGCTTCCCGCGCGCTCGAGGACGCCGGCTGCGAGTGGGGGGACATCGACGCCGTCGTGCTCGGCAAGGCGCCCGACATGTTCGAGGGCGTCATGATGCCCGAGCTCACGCTCGGCGACGCGCTCGGTGGCGCGGGCAAGCCCGTCCTCCGCGTCCACACCGCTGGATCGGTCGGCGGTTCGACGGCCGTCGTCGCGACCCACCACGTCTCGTCGGGACGGTTCCGGCGGGTGCTCACCGTCGCCTTCGAGAAGCAGTCCGAATCGAACGCGATGTGGGCCCTGTCGGTCCGCGTGCCGTTCGGGCAGCAGGCGGTCGCCGGTGCCGGCGGGTACTTCGCCCCGATCATCCGCGGCTACATGCGCAAGTCCGGTGCCCCCGCGGAGACCGGCTACCACGTGGCCTTCAAGGACCGCAGCAACGCGCTGCTGAACCCGTACGCCCACCTGAAGGAACCGGACCTGACCTACGAGACGGTGGCGAACTCGCCGCTGCTGTGGGATCCCATCCGCTACCACGAGACCTGCCCGTCGTCGGACGGTGCCGCGGCGATGGTGCTGGCTACGGAGTCCGTCGCCGACGAGCACGACGGGCCGAAGGCGTGGGTGCACGGGACCGCGGTGCGCTCCGAGCCGACCATCGGCGCCGGCCGCGACCGGGTCAACCCGTGGGCGGGACGGATGTGCGCCGAGGACGTCTACCGCGAGGCCGGCATCGTCGACCCGCGTCGCGAGCTCGACTGCGCCGAGATCTACGTGCCGTTCTCCTGGTTCGAGCCGATGTGGCTCGAGAACCTCGGCCTCGCCCCCGAGAACGAGGGCTGGAAGATGGTGCACGACGGGGCGACGAAGCTCGGCGGCGACCTGCCGGTGAACATGTCCGGCGGCGTGCTGTCGTCGAACCCGATCGGCGCATCCGGGATGGTCCGGTTCGTCGAGGTCGCCGACCAGGTCCGCGGTCGCGCCGGCGACCACCAGGTCGAGGGCGCCCGACGAGCGCTCGGCCACGCCTACGGCGGCGGCTCGCAGTTCTTCGCGATGTGGGTCGTCGGCTCCGAGAAGCCGACGTCCTGATCCGTACCGACCACCGCGGCGCGTCCCGTGCCGCCAGCCGACAGGGAACCCACGTGAAGGTCGAAGGCAAGGTCGCGCTCGTCACGGGCGCCGCTCGCGGCATGGGGGAAGCGATCGCACGGCGGCTCGTCGAGGAGGGCGCCGAGGTCGTGCTCGGTGACGTGCTCGACGACGAGGGCAAGGCGGTCGCGGACGACGCTCGGCGAGGTCGCCCGCTACGTCCACCTCGACGTCACCTCGACCGACGAGTGGGCCGACGCGGTCGCCACGACCGAGCGCGAGTTCGGCCGGCTCGACGTGCTGGTCAACAACGCCGGGATCCTGCGGTTCGGTGCCGTCACCGCCGACAACGAGGCCGACCTGCGGGCCCTCATCGAGGTCAACCAGCTCGGCGTCCAGTGGGGGATGCGGGCCGCGGTCCCCGCGCTCCAGCGCGCCGGTGGCGGCTCGATCGTCAACATCTCGTCGATCGAGGGGCTCGGCGGTGGCGCCTACCTCACCGGCTACACGGCCACGAAGTTCGCCGTCCGCGGGATGACCAAGGCCGCGGCGCTCGA
Organism: uncultured Nitriliruptoraceae bacterium; assembly: GCA_963850715.1. GTDB lineage: Bacteria > Actinomycetota > Nitriliruptoria > Nitriliruptorales > Nitriliruptoraceae > Nitriliruptor. Next base: position 70,091 of record CAWKMM010000013.1, read on the forward strand.
GCTCGGCGAGAAGGGCATCCGGGTCAACAGCATCCACCCCGGCGCCATCCGCACCGACATGGTCGCTCTCGCAGACCGGGTGGGCACGAGCAGGCGGAACGGTTCATCGCGTCGAAGACCGCCCTCGAGCGGATGGGGGAGCCGCACGAGGTGGCGGCCGCGGCGGTCTTCCTCGCCTCCGACGACGCCAGCTACATCACCGGAGCCGAGCTGTCGGTCGACGGCGGCGCGTCGGCCAGCTCCGGCTTCAAGGAGTAGACGTGCACCTCGCTCTCACCGACGACCAGCAACAGCTGCGCGACGAGCTGCGCGCGTACTTCGCCGGCCTCGTCACCCCGGAGCTCTCCGAGGAGCTGGCCGTCACCGAGGGCGGTGGCCCGCTCGCCAAGGCCGCCATCCGGCGCATGGCGCAGGACGGCTGGCTCGGTATCGGCTGGCCCACCGAGTACGGCGGACGTGGCTTCGGCGCGGTCGAGCAGTTCCTGTTCTACGACGAGGCGCAGCGCGCGGGCGCGCCGGTGCCGTTCCTGACCATCAACACCGTCGGCCCGTCGATCGCGAACTTCGGCAGCGAGCAGATGAAGCGCGACCTGCTGCCGAAGGTGCTCGCCGGCGAGCTGTTCTTCTCCATCGGCTACACCGAACCGTCCGCGGGGACCGACCTCGCGTCGCTGACCACGCGTGCCGAACGCGACGGGGACCACCTCGTCATCAACGGCCAGAAGATCTACACCTCGCTGGTCGACCACGCCGACTACGTGTGGCTCGCTTGCCGGACCACACCCGATCGAGGAGACCGGGTCCAAGCACGAGGGCATCTCGATCGTGCTCGTGCCGACCGACGCCGAGGGGTTCAGCTTCACGCCGATCGACACCGTCGGTGACGCCCGGACCTTCGCGACCTACTACGACGACGTCCGTGTCCCGGTCGACAACGTCGTCGGCGGGCTCGACAACGGGTGGAAGGTCATCGTCGGCCAGCTCAACCACGAGCGGGTGTCGCTGTGCTCGTCGGGTCTGCTCGAGCGCAAGTACATCGACGTGCGACGGTGGGCACAGCGGACCAAGCTGGCCGACGGGCGCCGCGTCGTCGATCAGGAGTGGGTGCAGGTCCACCTCGCCCGGGTCCACGCCAAGCTCGAGGCCCTGCGGCTGATGAACTACAAGGTCGCCTGGGGGACCAGCGTCGGGAAGGTCTCGGTGGCGGATTCGTCCGCCACGAAGGTCTACGGGACCGAGCTGTACTGCGAGTCCTACGGCCTGCTGCTCGAGATCCTCGGCGCCGACGGTCTGCTGCGGCGCGACAGCCCCGGCGCGGTGCTGAAGTCGTCGCTCGAGCGCGCCTACCGCGGCACGTTGATCCTGACCTTCGGTGGCGGGACCAACGAGGTCCAGCGCGACCTGATCGCCGTGTTCGGCCTCAAGATGCCGAGGTCGCTGCGATGACCGGCTGCCGCGACCGCCGACCGGAGAGCTGACCGTGGACTTCGCCTTCAGCGACGAACAGACCGAGCTGCGCGACCTGTCGCGGCGGATCCTCGCCGACCGCGTGACCGCCGAACGGCTCACCGAGCTCGAGGCGGACGGGTCGGCCGTGTTCGACCGCGACCTGTGGGCGGAGCTCGCGGCCGCCGGCCTGGTCGGTGCCGCGCTGCCCGACCGAGTACGGGGGCGGCGGCGCGGGGCTGCTCGGGCGCGCTGCCGATCCTCGAGGAGCTCGGCCGCCACGTGGCGCCGGTGCCGTACGTCCCCACCGTCGTCCAGGCCGCCGCGGCCATCATCGACCACGGCTCGGACGACCAACGCGCGACCTGGTTGCCGCGGATCGTCAGCGGCGACGTGGTGCTGACCGCAGCGCTCGAGGAGGCCGGGGCCGGGTCCCCCCTGGAGCCACGTACGGTCGCCGTCGCGGACGCGGACGGCTACCGGCTCACCGGTGACAAGCACGCCGTGCCCTACGGCGCGGAGGCCGACCGTCTGCTGGTCCCCGCCACCACCGACGCTGGCCCGGTCCTGCTGCTGGTCGATCCGTCGACCGAGGGTGTGCGCATCACCGCCCAGGTCACCACCAACCGCCAGCCGGTCGCGACCGTCGAGATGGTCGACGCGCTCGTACCCGCCATCGACCTGCTCGCCGAGGGTGCCGCCGCGCGGACCGCGATCCGCGACCTGGTCGAGCGCGGCGCCGCGGCCTGGTGCGCCGTCCAGGCGGGTGTCTGCCAGTCGGCGCTCCGGGCCATCTCGCACCACACCTCGGAGCGCCAGCAGTTCGGGAAGCCGATCGCGGAGTTCCAGGCGGTGGCGCAACGGGCCGCGGACGCCTTCATCGACGCCGAGATGGTCCGCCTCACCGCACGGCAGGCGGTCTTCCGCCTCGCGCAGGGGTGGCCGGCCACGCCGCAGATCCACAGCGCGAAGTTCTGGGCGGGTGACGGCGGCATGCGTGTCGTCCACGCCGCCATGCACCTGCACGGCGGGCTCGGTGTCAGCACCGATCACCCGCTGCACCGCCGGTTCCTGTGGGCCAAGCAGATCGAGCACACGCTCGGCACGCCCACGCGCGAGCTCGTCCGACTCGGACGGTCGCTCGCGGACGAACCGGTCTGACCGCACCTGTCACGGGCGGGCACGTGGGAGCGTGACCGCCACCGAGGACCCCGTCGGGAGCCGGGGTCGGGAGGAGCCCCAGAGCATGCAGTACCAGTTGGCCGACCTGTTCGAGTCCGTCGTCGATCGCATCCCGGATCGCACCGCGCTCGTGTGCGACCCGGTGCGCATGACCTACCGGGAGCTCGAGGAGCGCAGCAACAAGCTGGCCCACCACCTGCTCGCGGCGGGGATCGGGCGCGGCGACCACGTCGGGTGCTACCTGATGAACTGCACCGAGTACGTCGAGACGATGATCGCGTGCTTCAAGATCGGGGCGGTCCCGGCGAACGTGAACTACCGCTACGTCGAGGCGGAGCTGCGCTACCTGTTCGACAACGCCGACCTCAAGGCCATCGTCTACGACACCGAGTTCACCGATCGGCTCGTCACGGTCGCGCCCGACATCGACACGCTCGAGCACCTCATCGCGGTCGACTCCGGCGGTGGCGACGACCACCCGCTCCCGGATGGCGCCGTCCGCTTCGACGAGGCCATCGCCGACCAGCCTTGCGAGCGCGATGGGCTGCTCGAGGGTCGCAGCCCCGACGACCAGTACATGCTCTACACCGGTGGGACCACGGGGATGCCGAAGGGCGTGGTGTGGCGCCACGAGGACATCTTCTTCGCAGGGATGGGCGGTGGGAACCCCGTCGCCGAACCGGTGAAGAGCCCGGAGGAGCTCGCCGAGCGCATCGTGGTCGAGAACCCCGGCATGACGATGTTCGCCGCGCCGCCGTTGATGCACGGCGCGGCCTTCCTCGGGACCTTCATCGGCTTCTTCGGTGGCAGCACCGTGGCGCTGATCCGCAAGTACTCCGGCCACGGGGCGATGGAGCTCATCGAGCGCGAGAAGGTGCTCACGGTGTCGCTCGTCGGTGATGCGATGGCCCTGCCGCTGATCGAGGCGATGGAGGAGAAGGAGTACGACGTCTCCGGCTGGTACGTGCTGTCCACCGCCGGCGCCATCATGAGCCAGAGCGTGCGCGACCGGCTGAAGGCCTGCGTCCCGCACCTGATGATCCTGGACTCCTACGGCTCGTCCGAGACGGGCTACAACGGCATGGCGGCCGAGGATTCCTCGCCCGACGCCGGGCTCAAGTTCCGGGTGACCGATCGCACCGCGGTCATCAACGACGGTCACCTCATCGAACCCGGCTCGGACGAGGTCGGCCGCGTCGCCCAGTCCGGCCACATCCCGCTCGAGTACTACAAGGCCCCGGAGAAGAACGCCGAGACGTTCGTCGAGGTCGACGGCAAGCGCTGGGTCATGACCGGGGATGCGGCCACCGTCGACGCCGAGGGGATCATCCACTTCCTCGGACGTGGCACGGTCTGCATCAACTCCGGTGGTGAGAAGATCTTCCCCGAGGAGGTCGAGGCAGCGCTCAAGGGACACACCGCGATCCGCGACGCGATCGTGGTCGGTGTGCCCGACGAGCGGTTCGGGGAGCGGTGCGCCGCCATCATCACGTTGGCCGGCGACGCCGATGCGCCGACGCAGGCGGAGATCGAGGAGCACCTCTCGGACCGGGTCGCCCGCTACAAGGTCCCGCGCACCCTCCAGGTGGTCGACGAGATCGTGCGCTCGCCCGTCGGGAAGGCCGACTACCGCTGGGCACGCGAGGTCGCGAAGGCGTCGGTCGTCCCGGCCTGAGGAGCTCGCCGTTGCTGGCCATCACCGAGGAACACCACGAGCTCGCCACGTCCGTGCAGCGGTGGGCGGAGCGTCACGCTCCGCCTGCCGCCGCCCGCGCCGCGGTCGACGATCCCGTGGCCGAGCCGGTGTGGTCGACGTTGGCTGCGCAGGGGCTGCTCGGGCTCCACGTCCCGGAACGGTTCGGCGGGGGCGGGTACGGCGACCTCGAGCTCGCGGTGGTCGTCGAACGGCTCGGTCGCGCGCTCGTCCCGGGACCGGTCCTGCCGACCCTGCACCTGTCACACGTCCTCGCCACCGAGGCGGTCGAACCGCTCGCCGGCAAGCTCCTGCCGGGCCTCGCGTCCGGTCAGCTCCGGGGCGCGGTGGGTCTCGAACCGTCGCTGCGCGCGACCGGTTCCGGCAGCGACCTGGTCCTCGACGGGACCATCCGCCCCGTGGTCTCCGCGGGGCAGGCGGACGTGCTCCTGGTCGGTGGCCGAGGTGACGACGGCACGCAGGTGTGGGCGATCGTCGATGCGGCGGACGCCGAGGTGACGCCCCTGCCGTCGCTCGACGCGACCCGACCGGTCGCCGAGGTGACCCTCCGGGCGATCCGGGTCCCGCGGGAACGGCAACTGCCGTCGGTCCGCGCCGGTGTCGTCCGCGACGTCGCGGTCCTGCTCTACGGCGCCGAAGCGGCCGGGTTGGCAGGCTGGGCCTGCGACGAGGCCGCGGGGTACGCCAAGGTCCGTGAGCAGTTCGGCCGACCGATCGGGCAGTTCCAGGCGGTCAAGCACCTGTGTGCGGACCTCCTCGTCCGTGCTGAGCAGGCGCGTGCCGTCGTCTGGGACCTGGCGACCGCGGGTGACGACGGGGACCAGCGCACGCTGGCCACCGGTGTCGCCGCTGCGGTGGCCATCGACGCCGCGGTGTCAGTCCACGCTCGACGCCATCCAGATCCTCGGCGGCATCGGGTTCACCTTCGAGCACGACGCTCACCTCTACCTCAAGCGAGCCACAGCGACTCGCCAGCTGCTCGGTGGCCCCGACGTGTGGAACCGTCGGGTCGCGGCGGCAGCGCTCGGTGGCGCTCGCCGACGTTTCGAACTCCAGCTCGACGACGACGACGCGGCGCAGGAGCTCCGCACGGAGGTCCGCGACCTCCTCGGGTCGCTGCCGGGCGAGGACCCTGACCGTCGGCGCGCCCTCGTCGACGCCGGGCTGCTCGTGCCGCACTGGCCGGCGCCGTGGGGCCGCGATGCGACCGCCGGTCGAGCAGCTCGTCATCGACGAGGAGCTGGCCGCTGCGGACGTCCGCCTGCCGGACCTCGTCATCGGTGGGTGGATCCTGCCGACCATCGTCACCTACGGCACCGACGAGCAGCGGGAACGGTTCGTCCGACCGACGTTGCTCGGCGACATCACCTGGTGCCAGCTGTTCTCCGAACCCGGCGCGGGCTCGGACCTCGCGGCGCTGTCGACCCGCGCGGATACAGGTCGACGGCGGGTGGAAGCTCACCGGCCAGAAGGTCTGGACCTCGCTCGCGCACTCCAGCGACTTCGGGCTGTGCCTGGCGCGGACCGACCCCGACGCGGCGAAGCACGCCGGGATCACCGCGTTCCTGATCGACATGCGCAGCGAGGGGATCGACGTCCGGCCGCTGCGCGAGATCGACGGGCCGGGAGCTGTTCAACGAGGTCTTCCTCGAGGACGTCCTCGTTCCCGACGAGATGGTCGTGCGGACCGCTCGGCGGAGGCTGGAAGGCGGCACGGACCACCCTCGCCAACGAACGGGTCGCGATGAGCTCGGGCTCGTCGATGGGTGCCGGCGTCGAGGGGGTGCTGCGCGCCGTGGCCGATCACCCACGACGGGACGACCCGGTCCTCCACGGCCGGGTCGGCGCGCTGGTCTGCGAGGGGCAGTCCCTCGGCGTCCTCGGTTTCCGGGCGACCCTGCAGAAGCTGGAGGCCGCGGGTGGTCGCGGCGCCGGTGGCGCGGGCTCGTCGGTCCGCAAGCTCGTCGGTGGCGGCCACAACCAGCGGTGTGCTGAGTTGACGCTCGAGCTGCTCGGTCCGGAGGGTGCGGTCTGGGACGATGGCGCCAGGGCGCCGGGCTACCAGTTCCTCAGAGCCAGTGCCTGACCATCGCCGGCGGCACCACCGCGGTCCAGCGCAACGTCGTCGCGGAGCGGCTGCTCGGCCTACCGCGTGACCCGTGAGGGAGAGGTGCTCCGTTGACCGGTGAGCTGCGCGCGGGGCTGATGCTCGGGTACTGGGCGGCGCGACCGCTGCGACGGACTCCCGCTCGTCCAGCGCGCCGAGGAGCTCGGGTTCGCGTCCGCCTGGACCGCCGAGGCGTACGGCTCCGACGCGCTCTCGCCGCTGGCGTGGTGGGGGGCGCGCACGTCGCGGATCGAGCTCGGTACCGGACTGATGCAGCTGTCGGCGCGGACGCCCGCGTGCACGGCCATGACCGCGGTCACGATGGACCACCTCTCCGGGGGCCGGTTCGCGCTCGGGCTCGGTGTGTCGCGGTCCGCAGGTGGTCGAGGGGTGGTACGGCCAGCCGTTCCCCAAGCCGCTGGCTCGCACGCGTGAGTACGTGTCGGATCCTGCGCGACGTCTGGGCCCGCGAGGGACCGGTGACCAGCGACGGGGCCGCACTACCCGCTGCCGTACCCGGGCGGCGCGGAGCTCGGCAAGCCGCTGAAGATCACCACCCACCCGAGACGGTCCGACATCCCGGTGCTGCTCGGCGCGGAGGGGCCGAAGAACGTCGCGCTCGCGGCCGAGATCGCCGACGGGTGGCTGCCCGATCTTCTACTCCCCGGAGCGGTCGGATCGATGTACGCCGACTCGCTCGCCGACGCTACCCGAGGGCTTCCGCATCGCCTGCCCGGTGACGATCGTGGTCGACGACGACGTCGACCAGGCCCGCGCCGTGGTCAAGTGGAGCCTGGCGTTCTACATCGGGGGCATGGGCGCCAAGGACGAGAACTTCCACCTCAACGTGATCGCGCGGATGGGGTTCGAGGAGGAGGCCGCCGTCGTGCAGCAGCGCTTCCTCGACGGTGACCGGGAGGGCGCGATGCGTGCCGTCCCCGACACCCTCGCCGACGAGATCAGCCTCGTCGGTCCGCCGGGCCGGATCCAGGAGCGCCTGCAGCGCTGGATCGACAGCCCCGTCACCGACGTCCTGCTCGGCACCCGCGACCCGCGGGCGCTCGAGGTCGTCGCGGAGGTGCTGTGTTGAGCGAGACCCCCGACGTCACCGACCTGGTCCGGGCCGACCGCGACGACCGCGGCGTGCTCACGATCACGATCGACCGCCCGGACGCTCGCAACGCCCTGACCCACGCGATGCGTGACCGCCTCGCCGACCTGCTCGACGAGGCGTCCACCGACCTGCGCGTCCGGGTCGTGGTGCTCACCGGTACCGGAGGTGCGTTCTGCGCGGGCGCGGACCTACGTGGTCAGCCCGCCGCCCCGCCTCGTCCCGAGGGCGCACCCGATCGGGCGGTCGGTGACGTCGCCCGTCTGGTCCAGCGCGGCTGGCAGCGGCTGGTCACCTCGGTGCAGGACTGCGAACGTCCCGTCGTCGCCGTGGTGGACGGCGTGGCAGCCGGCGGCGGGGTCCAACTCGCGCTGGCCTGCGACCTCGTCGTCGCCTCGGACCGGGCGCGGTTCGTCCAGTCGTTCGTGCACCGCGGCATCGTCCCCGATGCCGGCGCGGCGTACCTGCTGACGCGGCTGGTCGGTCCGCAGCGGGCCAAGGAGCTGTTCCTGCTCGGTGAGAAGGTCGACGCCGACCGAGCGCTCCAGCTCGGCCTCGTCAACCAGGTCGTGGCCGAGAACGACCTCGGGGCCGCCGTCGAGGACCTCGTCGGGCGTTTGGCCGCGGGGCCGACTCGCGCGTACGCCGCGACCAAGCAGCTCGTCAACCGGGCGCTCGAGTCCGACCGGGACACCGCGCTCCGCGATGAGGCGGTCACCCAGGAGCTGATCCAGGGGACCGCCGACGCCGCCGAGGGTGTGGCGGCCTTCGTCGAGCGCCGCGACCCGGACTTCCAGGGCTGGTGAGTCCCCCCAGCGACCGGCCACCTCACCGTCGTCGCGTCCCGAGGTGGGAGGTCAGGTGCGGTGGATCAGCGTCATCGACGAGGTGACGACCGGGGCGCCGTCCTCGTCGGCCCAGTCCGTCTCGGCGACCACGAACGTCATCCGCTTGCCCTCGCCGCGGTCCTTGACCGTCACGTCGGCGATGCGCCCCGACGCCGTCAGACGGTCGCCGGCGTAGACGGGGCGGTGGTAGGTGAACTCCTGCCCGCCGTGGAGGATCATCCCGCCGTCGACCATGAGCTCGGCGATGACGTGGCGCAGGGGGTGCTCGGCGGTACCGCCCTCGGGCTGCAGCTCGGGCCAGGCGCCCTGGTGGGCCATGACGAACGCGAAGGTGGGCGGCGCGGGGACGGCGGGGAACCCGGCGTCGGCGGCGGCGCGCTCGTCCTGGAAGATCGGCGAGGTGTCGGTGACCGAGCGCGCGAGGAACCCGACGGGACCGCGTTCGACGACGACGGTCTGGGGCGGCAACGGGCGTGTCGATCAGATCGATGACGGCCATCAGGTTCCCTCCGGGGTGAAGCGGGGCACGGTGACGTTCGCGCCCTCGTCGCGCTCGAACACGACGACGAGGTCCTGGTCGATGACCAGCGCGTCGTGGTCGACGCCGACGACGTTGGTCGCGATGCGCGGCCCCTCCTCGAGCTCGACGATCGCGGCGACGTACGGGACGCGGTCACCGAAAGGGGGGCAGACCGTTGGCGTGGACGACCGACCAGGTGTGCAGCCGGGCGCGTCCGGAGGCCACCTCCCAGCGCACCTCGTCCGACCAGCAGCTCGGGCAACGCAGGCGCGGGTAGAGGTGGGCTTCGCCGCAGGCGTCGCAGCGGCGCACGAGCAGCTCACCGCGCTCGCAGGCGTCCCACCACGGCGCGCTGTCCTGGTCGATGGTCGGCAGGTCGGCGCGCATCAGGCCAGCTCGACCAGCGCGGTGCCGGCGATGACGTCGGCGTCGTCCTGGTTCACCAGGCGGCAATCGACCTCGGCGACACGGATCCCGTCCTCCTCGCGGACCTCGGTCACGGTCAACGCCGTCGTGAGCGTGTCACCCGGCCAGCTCTGGGTGGTGAACCGCACCGTGAACCGGCGCAGCGCGGCGACGCCGACCCAGTCGGTCAGCGCGCGACCGACGATGCCCATCGACAGCATCCCGTGCCCGAACACCGACGGCATCCCCGCGGCCTGCGCCTTCGGTTCGTCGTGGTGCATCGGGTTGAGGTCACCGGATGCACCCGCGTACTGGACGAGGTCCGTCCGCGTGAGCCGGTGCTGGACCTGTGGCGCGGTGTCCCCGACGGCGAGCGTCGGTCGTGCGGCGCGCTCCGTCTGGCGTGTCGATGACGTGGTCGTCACGGTCCCGGCTCCCTGTTCGCTCCCCGCCGGCACCGTATCTGACGGGTCGTCACATATGCACGCTCGACGCTAGGGTCGTCCCGCTGCCACGCCGGGACGAGTCGCTCCGAGCGCGGGCACGTGATGGGTGAGGAGGGGCTGGTGGCCGAGCTGACCACGATCCGGCGACGCGAGGACGACGGTGTCGCCTGGGTGACCCTCGACCGGCCCGACCGACTGAACGCCTTCGACGGCGTCATGCTCGACGAGCTCCGCGCGACGTGGCGGGACCTGCGTGCGGATGACGACGTGCGGGCCATCGTCCTCGACGCCGCCGGGGACCGTGCGTTCTGCACCGGTGTCGATCGTGACTGGGCGCTGGCCGGTGATACCGACACCTCGATCGGTGAGGTCGGTACCCCCATGCAGTTCGACGACCCGGGGGAGTGGCTCGGCCCGAAGGCCAACGACCTGTGGAAGCCGGTCGTCGCCGCCGTCCACGGCATGGCGTGCGGCGGAGCGTTCTACCTGCTCGGCGAGGTCGACGTCATCGTCGCCAGCGACGACGCGACCTTCTTCGACCCGCACGTGACCTACGGGATGGCCGCGGTGTTCGAGTCGGTGCACCTGCTGCAGCGTCTTCCCCTCGGCGAGGTGCTCCGCATGCAGCTGCTCGGCGCGCACGAGCGGCTGTCGGCCGATCGCGCCCTGCAGCTCGGTCTCGTCAGCGAGGTCGTGCCGCGCGACCAGCTCGGCGACGCCGCGGCGTGGGTCGCGCGGACGATCGCCTCGCAGCCGGCGCTCGCCGTCCAGGCGACGCTGCGGACGATCTGGACCGCCAACGAGCTGTCCCGTCGGGCGGCGCTCGACGTGAGCGTCCCGCTCGTGGCAGCCGGCAACGCCGCCGACGCGCTCGCGGAGGGGCAGCGCACGTTCGGCTCGGGTCAGCGCATCACGCCGCGGATCCGCTGAGGTGGGGACCGCCGACGCACCGAGGGCGGCCATCGTCGGCGCCGCGCTGTCCGACGTCGGCCGGGTCGACCACGCGTCGGTGTTCGAGCTGCACCACCAGGCCGCCGCTCGAGCGCTGGCGGATGCCGGCATCTCGCACACCGAGGTCGATGGCTTCGCCTCGGTCGGGACCGGTCTGCTGCAGCCCATCGAGGTCGCCGAGCACCTCGGTCTGCGACCGACCTGGGTGGACTCGACCGCGGTCGGCGGAGCGACCTGGGAGGTCATGCTCGAGCACGCCGTCGAGGCGATCAGCGCTGGCCACGCGTCCGTCGTGCTGCTGGTCTACGGGTCGACGGCGCGCGCGGATCTCAAGGCGCGCCTGCGGACCGGCGACCTGGCGCTGTCGTCGCGTGGACCGACCCAGTACGAGGTGCCGTTCGGCCACACCCTCATCGCCAAGCACGCGATGGTCGCCCGGCGGCACATGCACGAACACGGCACGACCATCGACCAGCTCGCGCAGGTCGCGGTCCAGGCCAGGGCCAACGCGGCGCGCAACCCCGACGCGATGTACCGCGACCCGATCACGGTGGACGAGGTGAACGCCTCGGCGATGATCGCCGACCCGCTGACCAAGCTGCACTGCTGCATCCGCTCGGACGGGGGTGGGGCGGTCGTCGTGGTCGGTGCCGACCGCGCACGCGACCTCGATGCCGAACCCGTGTGGGTCCTCGGGACGGGCACCGCGATCAGCCACACCTCGATGAGCCAGATGCCGGACCTGACGCGTCTGCCCGCCGAACGTTCCGGAGCGCTGGCCTTCGGCCGGGCCGGTCTGACCGCCGAGGACGTGGACGTGGCGCAGATCTACGACGCGTTCACCGTCGTCGTGCCGATGACCTTCGAAGCCCTCGGGTTCTGCGAGCGCGGTGATGGCGGGGCGTTCGTCGCGGACGGTCGACTGCTGCGCGACGGGGCCCTCCCGACCAACACCGACGGTGGCGGGCTGTCGGCGTGTCACCCCGGTATGCGTGGCATCTTCCTGTTGGTCGAGGCCGTCGCGCAGCTCCGCGGGACCGCGGGCGAGCGCCAGGTCCCGGTGCGGCCACGTGTCGCCGTGGCCCACGGCACCGGCGGGTGGCTCTCGTCCGCGGCGACCGTCCTCCTCGGGGCGGATCACGCCTTCGGGTGAGTGCCCCGGCGGCGGCCGGGTGGCCGCCGCCCTGAGCCGTGCGGGTGGTTGTCAGCGGTTCTCGCGACGAGTCGGAGGTCACTCCACCACACTCTCCGCCTGGCGGGGAGACGATGACGGTGGACCGGGCGTGAACCGCACTCCGCGTGCGCTGCTGTTGCCGCGCGCACGTGACCTGTTCGCCGGGTTCCTGCTGCTCGCCACGGCCATCCAGCTGCTCGAGCTGATCGACGCGCCGACCGCCTGGTTCCCGCACCGCGCCGTCGCGTTCGTCGGGCTCGGGACCATCGCCGCCTGGGCGCTGGTCGTGCACCGGACCCGCCGGGCGCCGGTCGTCGGTGACGTCGCCTTGGTCCTGGCCCTCCTGGTGACGGGGCTCGGTCTCGGTCGCAGCGGGGCGGTGCTGCTCAGCCTGCTCACCATCACCCTGGTGCGGTCCCTGCACGGCGGTCGTGCCCGGGTCGCCGCGGTCACCGGCGGGCTGGTGCTGGGCTTCGGCGTGCTCACCTACGTCCACGACGGGCCTGATCAGCTCGTCACCGACCGCGGCTTCCTGATCGTGGTCGCGGCGGTGATCGCGTTCACCGTGACCATCCGCCGGCTGGGCGAGGTGCTCGCCGAGCACGACCTGCACGCCCAGCTCGACGCGGTGGCCACCCGCGCCGCGGCTGCGCTCGTGGCCGCCACCTCGATCGCGGACGTGGAGCGCACCCGCACCGAGGCGCTGGCCCTGGTCCGTGAGCGCTGCACCGAGGCCGCAGACGACCTCACCCCTGCCCACGCCGTTTCGTTGCCCGAGCCGTTGGACGACAGCGCGGGCGTCGGCGACGGGGCCGACCTCCCCGAGCCGGTCGCCACCGTGCTCGCCCGGTTGGCCGGCGACATCGAGCTGGCCCGTGGACGCATCGACAGCGAGGTCCGCTACCGGACCGTCGCCGAGCACAGCCGGGACGGGGTGTACCTGCGCGAGCTCGACCCGCACCCGGGGTACCGCTACCTGAACCCCGCGGCCGAGGCCATCCTCGGGGTCGGCGCCGACCAGCTGTCGGCGCGACCCCGCCCTGGCGCGGCAGCTGGTCCACCCGGAGGACCTCCCGGCCCTGCACGCGGCGGCCGCGGCCGGTGGTGTGCTCGACGATCCGGTCGAGGTCCGGCTGTGTCGGCCGGACGGCGAGGTGCGGTGGATCGCTCTCCAGGAGCGGCTCGTCGGCGTGGAGGCCGGAGCGCGGACGGTGATCGGCACGCTCCGCGACGTGACGCGCCAGCAGGAGACCGAGGCGGCGCTGCAGCGGGTCATCGAGCGGGAGCGGGCGGCAGCCGACGAGCTCCGGCACCTCGACGCCATGAAGTCGACCTTCCTCCAGGCGGTGTCGCACGAGCTGCGGACGCCGCTCAGCGCGGTCATCGGCGCCGCGCAGACCCTCGACGCGCGCGAGGGCGCATGGATGCCGACCAGCGCCGACGGATGGTCGACATCGTCCACCGACAGTCGGCTCGGCTCGAGACGCTGCTGAGCGACCTGCTCGACGTGGACCGGCTCTCGCGTGGGATCATCGTCCCCGACCGCCGCGACGTCGATCTGCGCGCCCTCGTGGTCGATGTGGTCGAGGGGCTCGACGGTCGTGACCGCGTCACGGTGGTCGGGGATCCGGTCGTGCTCGCCATCGACCCCGCCCAAGGTCGAGCGCATCGTCGACAACCTGCTGCGCAACGCCGCTCCGGCACACGCCCGAGGAGCGGGCGCATCGTCTGCCGCATCGAGGCGGACGAGGTGGCGGCGAGCATCGTGGTCGAGGACGAGGGGCCGGGGGTGCCCGACGAGCTCAAGGGCGAGCTGTTCGCGCCGTTCGCGCAGGGTCCGACCGCGGGATCCGCAGCCTCGCCGGGCACCGGGATCGGCCTCGCGCTCGTCCGGGCGCTGGCCGAGCTGCACGGCGGGCGCTCCTGGATCGAGGACCGCGCCGAGGGCGGCGCCCGGTTCGCCGTCCGGCTGCCCCGGGTGCAGCGTCCGGTCGTCGTCCTGGCCGGGGGCGAGAGCGAGCCGCGTGGTGGGACGACGCACCACCGGTTGCCCGAGCGCACCCCGTCGGGCACACTGTGCACCGACGACCCGTCCCCGGGTCGTCTCACCGTGCCCGTACGGGCGTCGGGGTTCGCCGGACTCGAGCTGCGCGCGATCGTGCGCCGCGGCGAGCGGACCCCCGGCGGGATGCGACCTCCGACAGGTCCGCGTCCCGGCCCGGCGGTGCAGGGCCACACGAACCCGCAGGAGAGTCCCGTTGGCCGTCGCGCTCCCCGACGACAAGCAGCAGATCATCAGCCGCTTCGCCCGCACCGAGGGTGACACCGGCTCCCCCGAGGTCCAGGTCGCGCTGCTGACGCAGCGCATCTCGCACCTCACCGAGCACCTCAAGGAGCACAAGCACGACCACCACTCGCGTCGCGGGCTGCTGATGCTGGTCGGTCAGCGGCGACGGCTGCTGAACTACCTGAAGGACAAGGACATCGAGCGCTACCGCTCGCTGATCGCGGAGCTCGAGCTCCGACGCTAGGAACCACCGGGCCGGCACCCTCGACCGAGGGCGCCGGCCCGCTCGCTTCCCGGATCCACGCCGACGGTCGGACGTCCGTGGCGACGCCTCGAAGCCCCGCTCACCTCGAGCGCTCGCGCCTCGAGCCGCCCCCACGGATGCGCCGGCCCCGCGGACGGCGGTCCGCGGCACGGACCCGGGAGCGACGACAGGAACCGCCACGCATGGTGCGCGGCGGACCCGCGCAGGTGCGCGGGACGAAGCAACGAGGAGGCCCACGTGGGCACGCTCGGAACAGCACGAGCTGACCGTCGACATCGACGGCAAGACGATCACCTTCGAGGCCGGGACCCTGGCCGCCCAGGCGGGCGGCGCGGTCGTCACCAGCCTCGGCGACACCAAGGTCCTGACCACGACCACCGCGTCGAAGCAGGCCAAGGACTTCCTGCCCTTCTTCCCCCTCACCATCGAGGTCGAGGAGCGGATGTACGCCAACGGGCGCATCCCGGGCAGCTTCTTCAAGCGCGAGGGACGGCCGTCGGAGAACGCCATCCTGGTGTGCCGGCTGACCGACCGCCCGCTGCGCCCGACCTTCGCCGAGGGTCTGCGCAACGAGGTCCAGGTCGTCAACACCGTCATCCAGACCACCCAGTTCGACCCCTACGACGTCGTCGCGATGAACGGCTCGTCGCTGTCGACGATGCTGTCGGGCATCCCGTTCGCGGGCCCCGTCGCCGCGGTCCGCTACGCGATGCTGCGTGACGGCTCGTGGGTCGCCTTCCCCTCCTTCGAGGAGCTCGAGGAGGAGGCCGTGTTCAACATGGTCATCTCCGGGCGCGTCGAGGACGACGGCGAGGTCGCGATCCTGATGATCGAGGCCGAGGCCACCCCGGACGCGTGGGTCAAGGTCGACATGGGCGCCCCGGCGCCGACCGAGCAGGTCATCGGTCAGGCCATCGAGGACGTCAAGCCGATCATCAAGCAGCTGTGCGAGGCGCAGCCGACGTTCGTCGAGCAGGTCGGCGTCCGCGACGCGGGCGAGTTCCCGATCTTCCTCGACTACACCGACGAGGTGTTCGACGCGGTCTACGGCTACGCGGCCGAGAAGGTCACCGCCGCTCTACCGTCGCTCCTCGGAGCTGACCAAGGCCGAGCGTGACGACCAGCTCGGCGAGATCCGCACCGAGACCGTCGACGCACGTCGACCGCGGCCGGCGTCGGCGACCTCGACGAGGACGCCGTCAACAAGCAGGCCGGCGAGGCGTTCCGTTCGACCGAGAAGAAGGTCGTCCGCCAGCTCATCGTCGACGAGGGCTTCCGCGTCGACGGTCGTGGCGTCACCGACCTCCGCCAGGTCACCGCGCAGGTCGGCGTGCTGCCGAAGACCCACGGTTCGTCGCTGTTCCAGCGCGGCGAGACCCAGGTCCTGAGCGTGCTCGCGCTCGGCACGACCCGCGAGGGTCAGCGGCTCGACACCCTCGACCCGGCCGACGAGAAGCTGTTCCTGCACCACTACAACATGCCGCCCTACTCGACCGGTGAGGCGGGCCGCGTCGGCTCGCCGAAGCGTCGCGAGATCGGCCACGGCGCCCTCGCCGAGCGGGCCATCGTCCCGATGCTGCCCGAGACCGACGAGTGGCCGTACGCGATGCGCATCGTCTCGGACGTGCTCAGCTCCAACGGCTCGACCTCGATGGGGTCGGTCTGCGCCACCTCGCTCGCGCTCATGGACGGCGGTGTGCCGATCCACGCGCCGGTCTCCGGCATCGCGATGGGCCTGGTGTACGAGAACGGCAAGTACACGACCCTGACCGACATCCAGGGCGTCGAGGACTTCTTCGGCGACATGGACTTCAAGGTCGCCGGTCCGAAGGAGTTCATCACCGCGCTCCAGCTCGACACCAAGCTCGCCGGCATCCCGGCGCAGGTGCTGCAGGACGCCCTCCTCCAGGCGCGTGACGCCCGGATGGAGATCCTGGACGTGATGAACGCGGCCATCGCCGAGCCCCGCGAGGAGGTCGCCGAGACCGCCCCGCGCGTCGAGCTGGTCTACATCCCGCAGGACAAGATCGGTGCGGTCATCGGCCCGCGCGGCGCGATCATCAAGGAGCTGGTCGAGGAGACCGGCGCCCAGATCGACGTCGACGAGGAGGGCGGCCGCGGCGTGGTCAAGATCTACGCGAACTCCAAGGAGGTCGCGCAGGACGCCCTCGACCGCGTCAACGCCATCGCCAACCCGGTGCTGCCCGAGAAGGGCGAGAAGTACAACGCCCTCGTCGTCAAGACCGTCGACTTCGGCGCGTTCGTGTCGCTGACGCCGGGGACCGACGGCCTGCTCCACATCTCGGAGCTGTCGAAGATGGCGGGCAAGCGCCTCAACCACGCCGAGGAGGCCGTGCAGGTCGGGGACGCCGTCCTCGTCCAGGTCATGGACGTCCTCGACGGTGGCCGCAAGTTCAAGCTCGAGTACGTCGGCGAGAAGGCCGAGAAGGCCGAGAAGGCCGGCGACGAGGGCGGTGGCGACCGCGGCGGTGACCGTGGCGGCCGTGACCGTGGCGGTGACCGTGAGCGTGGCGGTGGTGGTGACCGCGAGCGTGGCGGTCGTGACCGTGGTGGTGACCGCGACCGTGGTGGTCGTGACCGTGGCGAGCGTGACGGCGGCGGCGGTGACCGTGACCGTGGCGGCGACCGCGAGCGTGGCGAGCGTGGCGGCGACCGCGAGCGTGGCGGCGACCGTGACCGTGGTGGTGACCGCGACCGCGGCGGCGACCGCGAGCGCGTGACCGTGACCGCGGTCGGTCGCGAGCCGCGACGGTGGCGGCGAGCGCACCCGCACCCGCACCCGCAGCCGGTCGCGCGAGCGCGACTGACCGCGCCCACGCAGCACCGCGACGGCGGCCCCTCCGGGGGCCGCCGTCCGCGTTCCGGCCGTACCCTCCGCGGCCACCGGCGGCCGCCCGCGCCGCCGATCAGGAGCTCCCCGTGCAGGACCCGCAGATCACCGTGCTGCCCTCCGGCGTCACGCGTCGTGACCGACCCGATGCCGGCGGTCCGGTCCGTCACCCTCGGCCTGTGGGTCGGGATCGGCTCCCGCGACGAGATCGCCCGCCCAGCTCGGTGCGTCGCACTTCCTCGAGCACACCCTGTTCAAGGGCACCGCGCGGCGGTCCGCGCGGGACATCGCCGAGGCGCTCGACGCGGTCGGCGGCGAGATGAACGCGTTCACCTCCAAGGAGCTGACCTGCTTCTACGCCCGCGTGCTCGACGACGACCTGCCGCTCGCCTTCGACGTGCTCGCCGACATGCTCGTCGACGCGAGGAACACCCCGGCCGACGTCGAGGCCGAGCGCCAGGTGGTGCTGTCGGAGATCGACATCCACCTCGACACCCCCGACGACCTCGTGCACTCCGACCTCTCCGAGCTCGTCCTCGGCGACCACCCGCTGGCGCTCGAGACGCTCGGCACCGTCGAGTCGATCACCGGCCTGCACCGCGACACCATCCACGACCACTACCTCGCCACCTACCGGCCCGAGAACCTCACCGTCGCCGCCGCCGGCGCCGTCGACCACGACAGCGTCGTCCGGCTGACCGACGACCTGCTCGGCGACCTCGGACGGCCCGGC
Organism: uncultured Nitriliruptoraceae bacterium; assembly: GCA_963850715.1. Lineage (GTDB taxonomy): Bacteria > Actinomycetota > Nitriliruptoria > Nitriliruptorales > Nitriliruptoraceae > Nitriliruptor. The sequence goes on from CAWKMM010000013.1 coordinate 88,131, forward strand.
GGCGCGCCGCCGGCCCGGACCCGCCCCGACCGCTACGGCGCCCGTGAGCTGCGCGATCCGGCACCGCCCGACCGAGCAGGCCCACCTCGTGCTCGGCTTCCCGGGCGCTCGACCAGGTCGACGACGACCGGTGGGCGCTGCGGGTCCTGAACGTCGCGCTCGGCGGCGGCATGTCGTCGCGGCTGTTCCAGGAGCTGCGCGAGATCCGCGGGTCTGTGCTACTCGACCTACAGCTACAGCTCGTCGTACCGCGACGCGGGCCTGTTCGGCGCCTACGTCGGCACGGCGCCCGGCAAGGTCGACGAGACCCTCGAGGTGCTGCGCGGCGAGCTCGACCGGGTCCGTGTCGACCTCGACGGCGGACGAGGTCGTCCGGGCCAAGGGCGCGCTCGCCGGCGGCACCGTCCTCGGGCTCGAGGACACCGGTTCGCGGATGAGCCGCATCGGCAAGCAGGTCGCGACCGGCGTGCCGATCGTCACCGTCGACGACGCGCTCGACCGCATCGCGGCGGTCACGCTCGACGACGTCCGGCGGGTGGCCGACCGGCTGCTCGGGCAGCCCGCCGACCTCGCCGTCGTCGGTCCGTTCGCCGAGGACGAGACCGACCGGTTCGCTGCCGCGCTCGGCTGACCGCCGGCTGGCGGCCACCCGCCTGCTGCACCCTCGCCGCTACGGTCGCCGGCTGACCGTCGAGCCAGGAGCCAGCTGTGACGATCAAGGTGGGCGTGATCGGTGCGGCCGGCCGGATGGGCGCCGAGGTGTGCCGCGCCGTCGCACGGCGCCGACGACCTCGACCTCGTCGCCGCCGTCGATCCGCCTGCAGCGGCGCGTCCGCTCCGCGAGGTCGCCGGGGTCGACATCGACCTCGAGGTCGCGGGCGACCTCGACGCGCTGGTCGACGCCGACGCCGACGTCGCGGTCGAGTTCACCGGACCGTCCTCGGTCGGGGCCAACCTCCGATGGCTGCTCGAGCACGACATCCACGCGGTCGTCGGCGCGACCGGCATCGACGACGACGACCTCGCGGCCTGCAAGGAGCTCGCGGCGTCACGGCTCGGCGAACGTGCTGATCGCCCCGAACTTCGCCATCGGCGCGGTCCTGCTGATGCGAGTTCGCCGCCGAGGCGGCCAAGCACCTGCCCCACGTCGAGATCATCGAACGTCACCACGACGCGAAGGTCGACGCGCCCTCGGGGACGGCGCTGCGCACCGCCGAGCTGATCGCCGAGGCGCGGCGCGAGGTCCCGGACGCGCCGGGCGGCGACGACCGCCACCCCGGCGCCCGTGGCGCGACGCACGCGGACGTCCGCGTCCACTCGGTCCGGCTGCCGGGCATCGTCGCCGACCAGGACGTCATCTTCGGCGGTGTCGGGCAGACCCTGACGATCTCGCACCGCTCGCTCGACCGCACCTCGTTCATGCCGGGGGTGCTGCTCGCCTGCCGGAAGGTCGGCGGCATCCACGGCTGCGTCGTCGGGCTCGAACACCTGCTCTGACGTCCGCCCGATCGGCAGGGCCCTTGTCCTCGTCCCCGTCAGCGACGAGGCGGGAAGGGGATGACGTCGAGGTCCTTCGCGACGACGAGGTCGAGGTCGGGTGCCGACGGCGCGCGCCTCGGCGAGGTGGCCGTCGAGGTCCGGGTAGCGCTGCGAGAAGTGGGTCAGGACGACCCGGCGCGCGCCGACGTCCCGGGCGATCGTCGGCTGCCTGTCCGGCGGTGAGGTGACCGACCTCCTCGGCGAGGTCGCGCTGGTCCTCGAGGAAGGTGGCCTCGATGACCAGCAGGTCCGCGCCGTCGGCGCAGGCGCGGGCGCCGTCGCCGTCGCGCGTGTCCATCACCACGGCGGCGACCTGCCCGGGCCGCGGGTCGCTGACCTCGTCGATGTCGACCCGGCGACCGTCGACGGTCACGTGGCCCTCGGCGCAGCAGCTCGCTGCGGGCCTGGGCGGGGACGCGCGGCCGCTGCGAGCGCGGCCGGATCGAGCCGGCGGCCGGCGGGTTCCTCCGAGCCGCCAGCCGAGCGTCGGGACGGGGTGGTCCGCCGTGCCGTGGGACAGGGCGACGGCCCGGATCGTGAACGGGCGGCCCGGCGGTCGACCTCGCCGGGTGCGTCGGGGTGGAGCACGACCTCGGTGCGGTCCTGGTACGGGGTCGCGTGCCGCAGCCGTTCGATGGTCGCGGCGCGCCTCGGCGGGGAAGCGCACGTGGACGGGGCCCGGCACGCCGTCGAGCGACAGGCGCTGCAGCACGCCCGGGCAGGCCGAGGCAGTGGTCCCCGTGGGCGTGGGTGAGCAGCACGTGGTCGATGCGTCGAGGCCCGCACACCGGCGTGGGTGAACTGCCGCTGCGTGCCCTCGCCCGGGTCGACCAGGACCCCGGTGCCGTCCAACCGCAGGAGGTAGCCGTTGTGTGCCCGGGTGCGGGTCGGGACCTGGCTCGCGGTGCCGAGGACCACCAGCTCTCGCGACCGACACCGCTCGGCTCCTCCGCGGCGAGCGCCGACGGTAGTCGCTGCGCCGCCACCGTCCGGGACCGGCCGGTAGGGTGCTGCCCGGCCGATCGTCGGCCACCACCGCGCACGTGGGTCGGTGCGCAGCCCGGTTCGCTGGAGCCGCGGGCGGACGCAGCGTCTCCGGAGCGGCGGCGCGCCCCGCGAGTCGGCCGGGCGCCGGGAGGTCCGCACCGTGTCCGACGAAGCCACCAGGTACACCGAAGCGCTGCAGCGGTTCACCGGCGACCTGCGGATGTCGCAGCAGGTCTTCCAGTCGATGCGGGACCGCGGGGTCGCGGTCCAGCCGATCCACCGCCAGCTGCTGCTCCAGGCCCACCTCGCCGCCCGCGACCTCGCAGGGAGCACGGCGGCTGATCGCGGAGATGACCGCCGCCGGCCACCCGCCGGACCCCGCGATCCGGTGGGACCTGGCGATCGCCGCGGCGCGTGCGGGCCGCACCGACGAGGCGCTCGCCGCAGCTCGACGAGCTCCACGAGCGAGGGCGACGACCCGGACGCCGGCCACGCCCCGGCCGTGCTCGAGCATCTACCTCGCCGCCGGGCGGTTCCCCGCGGCCCGCGCCGTCCTGCGGCAGATGGCCGTCCCGCGGCCAGGCGCGCGTCCGACGCCGAGTACACCCAGCTGCTGCGCGACTGCCTCGACCGCCGCGCCATCAAGGACACCCGCAGCCATCATCGACCTGATGCTCAAGGTCGGCGCGACCCCGAACCCGCGGCTGGCGAGCGACCTGGTCACGATGATCGCCCGAGCGGGGCACACCGACCGCGCGATCGAGCTGCTCGACCGGCTCGCGCTCGGCCGGGGTGGCGCCTCCCCGGCGAGGTCCACACCGAGCTGCTGCTCGCCCACGCCCGCGCCGGTGACGCCGAGGCCGCCGAGGCCGCGCTCGAGGCGATGCGCGACGCGGGCACGCGAGCCGTCCTCGTTCCACGTCAACGCCGTCCTCACGGCCCGCATCGCGGCCGGTGACGCCGACGCGGCGTGGGCGACGGCCGTCGCGCTCGCCGACCGCGGCCGCATCCCCTCCGGCGAGAACCTCGAGGGCCTCGGCCGGGTCAGCCTCGCGGCGAAGCGCCTCGCCGCAGCGTCCGGCGTCGTCGACTGGATGCTCATCCTCGGCGTCCCGGTGCCGCCGCAGCTGTTCGCCGACGTGCGTCGGCGGTCACCTCAAGGCCGGCGAGCTCGACGTCGCGATCGGGGTGTTCGACGAGGCCGTCGCCCGTGGTGTGCCCGCGGACCGTCGCCGTCGCCCGCGACCTCGTCGAGGGCGCTGGTGCGCGGCCGGCCGGCTCGACGACGCCAAGGGCCTGCTCGACGCGTCTGCGTGCCTCCGGCACGCTCACCCACGGCCGCCACTACGGGACGCTGCTCGGCGCGCTGCTGCGCGCCAAGCGGGTCGACGACGCGGTCGCGCTGCTGACCGAGATGGTCGGCAACAGGGCCTCCAGCCGACCTCCGTCGGACGCGTCGAAGGTGGTCGGCGCCGTCCTCAAGGGTGGAGGGCTCGACGTCGGCGGAGCGGCTGGTCGCCGCGCTGGCCGCCGGCGGCGTGTACGGTCGACGAGCCGATCTACCGCGAGCTGCTGTGGGCCCACGCGAAGAAGGGTCACGCCGACCAGGCCGCAGACCGTCTACGACCAGATGGTCGCGGCCGGCATCACCCCCGACGACCGCCACCAGAAGGCGCTCGACTGGGCGTCGGGACGGACCGAACGGCGTCTGCCCGACGGCACCCGGCGACGACGTCGACGCCCGAGGCCGACGAGCCGCGCTCGAGGCCGAGGGTCCCGCACCCGCGCCCGAGCAGCTCGACGCGGCGCGACACCGACCGGCGACCCCGGCCGTCGACGACCCGGCCGTCGACCGACCCGAGCCGTCGGACGACCCGGCCCCGACCTCGGCCGAGGCGCCGGCGCCCGACCGGCCCCGACGCCGGCGACCCCCGGCGCTCCCGCTCGACCCCGACCGCCCGGCCGCGCGCGGCCGAGCCTGACGCCCGCTCCCGAGCCCGGCAGCGCGAGCCGGCGTCGCCGAGCCCGCGACCCTGCCTCCTGCTCGCCGGCTCCGGACGCCGACGCGCCGGCGATGCCGGGTCCGGCGCCGCCGAGCCGTCCCGACCGCCCGCAGCCGGCGGGGCCGAGCGCCGAGACCCGGCGAGGACGCCGCCCTCCGGACGCCGCAGGGCGACGCCATGACGCGGCGGCTCGACGTCCGGCGGGCGGACGTCGAGCGACACACGGACGTGACGTCAGCCACACGGCGGACGCCAGCGACCCGACGTGCACCTCAGGTGGGTGACTCGACCAGCTGGGTGCGCACGAGGTCGGCGTAGCGGCCGCCGCGGGCGAGCAGCTCGCCGTGGGTGCCGCGCTCGACGATCTCGCCCGCGTCGAGGACCACGATGAGGTCGGCGTCGACGACGGTCGACAGCCGGTGGGCGATCACCAGCGAGGTGCGGTCCGTCAGCGTCTCGCGCAGCGCCTCCTGGACCAGCCGCTCGGAGCCGGTGTCGAGGTGGGCCGTCGCCTCGTCGAGGACCACCACCGCCGGGTCCTTCAGCAGCACGCGGGCGATCGACAGGCGCTGCTTCTCGCCGCCGGACATCCGGTAGCCGCGCTCGCCGACGATGGTGTCGTAGCCGTCGGGCATCCGGGCGATGGTGTCGTGGATGCGGGCCGCGCGGCAGGCCGCCTCGAGCTGCTCGTCGGTCGCGTCGGGGCGGGCGTAGCGCAGGTTGTCGGCGATCGAGTCGTGGAACAGGTGCGGGTCCTGGCTGACGACGCCGATCGGCGGCGGTGAGCGAGTCGAGGGTGACGTCGCGGACGTCGTGACCGTCGATGGTGACGCGGCCCTCGGTGACGTCGTAGAGGCGGGGGAGCAGCGACGACAGCGTCGACTTGCCGGCGCCGGACGGGCCGACGACGGCGACCATCGCGCCGGCCGGCAGCTCGAGGTCGATGCCGGTCAGGATCCAGTCGGACGCGTCGTCGCCGTGCTCGGACCGCGGGCCCTCGAGCGACTCGAGCGACGATCCGAGTGCGGCGGGGTAGCGGAACCAGACGTCCTCGAAGCGGACGTGGCCGCGTGGGGTCCTCGAGCTCGACGGCGTCCTCACGCTCGTCGATGGCGCGGGGCAGGTCGAGCACCTCGAAGACCCGCTCGAAGCTGACCAGCGCGGTCATCAGGTCGACCGGCGCGTTGGACAGCTGCGCGAGCGGGCCGTACAGCTGGGTGACGTACGATGCCGAGCGAGACCACGGTGCCGACCGCGAGGGTCGAGCCGGCGTCGGTGACCAGGAACCCGCCGACGAGGTAGACCAGCGCCGTCGCGAGCGCGCCGACCAGCCCGAGCGCGGCGAACAGGGCCCGCGAGTACATCGCGGTCGACACGCCGATGTCGGCGACCCGCTCGGGCGCGGCCGCCGAAGCTGTCGGTCTCGGCGTCGACGCGGCCGAACAGCTTGACCAGCAGCGCACCCGCGACGTGGAAGCGCTCGGTCATCGTGGTGTTCATCTCGGCGTTGAGCTCCATCGACCGCGACGCGCCAGGCCCTGGAGCCGGCGGCCGACGACGCGGGCCGGGATGATGAACAGCGGCAGCAGCAGCAGCGACAGCAGCGTGACCTGCCAGCTCAGCGAGAACATGAACCCGAGCGTGACCGAGACGCCGATGGCGTTGCCGACGATGGTGCCGAGCGTGCCGGTCAGGGCCCGCTGCGCGCCGACACGTCGTTGTTCAGCCGGGTGACGAGCGAACCCGTCTGCGTGCGGGTGAAGAAGGCCAGCGGCATCGTCTGCACGTGACGGAACAGCCGGCGGCGCAGGTCGAGGATGAAGTACTCGCCGACCGTCGCCGACAGGTAGCGCTCGACCATCGTCAGGACGACCTCGACGAGCGCGACGACGGCGAGCACGCCGACCAGCCAGACGATGCAGGCCGCGGTCGCCGTCGGTGATCGCGTTGACGATCCAGCCGATGAGCAGCGCCGGGAGCGCGCCAGCGCCGGCCGACAGCACCAGGATCCCGAGGAAGCCGGCGAGCTTGCGGCGGTAGGGGCGGGCGAGCTGCCAGGCCCGGCGGACGACCTCGCGGTCGACGCCCTTGCCCTTGATCGCGTCGGGGTCGCCGAGCGGGCGCAGCCGCACGTAGCCGTGGCCTGCCAACGGGTGTCCTGTCGTCTGCCGGCGTAGCCTCCTGCTCGTGCGTACGCCCATCTGCACCTCCGGTCCCAACGCCCCCGACGGGTCGGTCCCTTCCCGGGGTGCCTGTCGGGGCGCGCGATGTGCGCCGCAGGGGCGCAACCCGGCGGGTGGTGGCCGTGGCCCTGCTCGGGGCCGTCACCGCACTCGTGGTGGTCTCCCAGCGTACGGCGGCCCAGGTGCGAGCCCTGCGCGACGCCGGCGCCCGCGTGCCACCGCTCGACCACGAGGTGATGCTTCCCGGCCGAGAGCCGACCTGCGAGGTCTCGGTCCTCGGCGACTCCGCCGCCGCTGGCCACGGCCTCCGCACGCCGACCTCGGGTTGGCCGGCAGGTCGCGCGGCGGCTGGCGGCGGAGACCGGCCGCTCGATCCGGTCGTCACCAGCGTCGCCGTCGACGGCGCGACGACCGAGGACGTGCATCGACCGACAGGTGCCGCCGCTCTCGCCCGGCGCTGAGGTCGTCGTGGTCGGGCGTCGGGGTCAACGACGCCGTCCGCGGGCGCACCGCGGCCGTCGCGCGTACGACGCGACCGGCCGGCTCCTGACCGCGGTCCGTCAACGCGCTCCGGGCGCGGCGGTCGTCCTGCTCACCTGCCCGGACCTGGCCAGCGCCCCGGGCCTGCCCGGCGGTGTTGCGACCGGCGCTCGGCCGTTCGTGCCGCCGGGTCGCCCGCGGCCCAGCGTCGGGCCGCAGCCGACCTCGGCGTCGCGGTCGTCGGCGCCGACGGGGACCTGCCGGCCTCGGCGTTCGGTCGCCGACGGTTTCCACCCGGGCCCCGAGGGTGTGGCCATCCTCGCCGACCGCGTCGCCCGCCACCTCGTCGGCTGAGCCGCTCACCCTCGGCTGTGCCGCTCACCGTCGGCTGTGCCGCTCATCGTCGGTCGAGCTCTTCGCCGGTGACGGCATGGGCCGACGGTGACGCGCTGAGGTGACGTGATGGGGCGGTAGGTGGGTCAGCCGAAGCGGTCACGCAGGTAGCGGTGGCGCCGGTCGAAGATCCGCCCGACCAGCCAGCGCGTCACGGGGCCGCCGCCCGGTAGCCGCGGCGTCACCTCGAGCACGTCGGTCAGCTCGCAGCCACCGGTCGGGAGGGGGGAGACCTCCCGCCGGTGGCGCCAACCTCGGTTCAGCCAGCTGGTCGAGTCCTCCTGGAAGCTGCGACCGGGGACCACCTCGATGAGCGCCAGGGCGTGTCGGTCGAAGGGGATCGGGCCGAGCTTCAACGTCGAGGTGAACAACGTGCGGCCGAGCCGCGGGTCGTCGTCGTCCAGGTCGTCGGGGAGCCGATCGAGACCCGGTGGGTGGCTCATCGACACGGGCGCGAGCTCGGCGTTGACCCCGGCCATCGAGGTCGCGTGGGCCCACACCTCGTCGGCGGGCGCGGCGAGGCGGGTGGTGCGTTCGACGATGACGGTCACCCTCACCTCCGAGGTCCCGCGCAGCGTACGTGGACCCCCGGGGCGGTCGCGGGGCGGAGCTAGGGTGCGCCAGCGACGACCGCCCCTCCGACCTCTGCTCCGGAGCGCCACGTGTCCGACGCGCCCCTCACGCCCGACGAGCGTGAGCTGCTCGGGCGGTACGTCACCGATCCGGACGGTGACGTGTTCGCCCTGACGGACCTGCCGGAGGTGGTCAAGGGCGCCCTGTTCGCCCGCTACTCGCGCTACGGAGGGTCGCTGAAGCGTCTCTTCCTCGACGAGTTCGCCGGCGACCTCGCCACCGAGGACCCGGCTGCCCGCGCGGAGGCGCTCTACCAGCGGGTCTTCAGCGACTACGGCGACGACTCCGTCGCACAGCTCGGTGGGGCGCACGTCGCGCTCGAGGAGGTCAGCAACCTGCTGACCAAGCGCATCGAGTGGGGCCGCCTCGCTGCCTACCTCGAACAGTCGACGCGCTACATCGCCTACGACGGGCAGGTGGGCGGCCGCTACCGCTACCACCGGCCCGCCGAGGTGATGGCCGGCCCGCACGCCGAGGCGTTCGAGGCCGACCTCGACGCCATCTTCGCCACCTACGCGGAGCTCGTCCCGGTCGTGCTCGACTGGGTCCGCACCCGGTGGCCGCAGGACGAGGCCACCTCCGACTTCGTCTACCGCAACGCGACCAAGGCCAAGGCGCTCGACCTGCTGCGCGGCCTGCTCCCCGCCGCGACCACCTCGAACGTCGGGATGTTCGCCTCCGGCCAGGCCTACGAGTCGCTGCTGCTGCATCTGAACGCCGACGACCTCGTCGAGTCGCACGAGCTCTCCGCCCGGCTGCTGGCCGAGCTCCGGCGCGTCATCCCCTCCTTCCTGACCCGCGTCGACCGACCGGACCGCGGTGGCGCGTGGTCCGACCACCTGCGCGGGACGCGTCATGCCACCCGGGACCTCGCGGACCGTTTCGTGAGTGAGGGCCCCCAGCCGGCGGATCTCGTGACCCTCACCGACTGGTCGCCCCGTGATCCGGTGGACGCCGAGGTAGCGCTCGTCACCGCGGCGCTCTACCCCCACGTGCGGGTCCCCGAGGAGCAGCTCGAGCGCGTGGTCCGGTCCTGGAGCGGCAGCCGGCGTTCCGAGGTGCTGCGCGCGTACGCGGGGGAGCGCGCCAACCGCCGCCACCGGCCCGGCCGCGGGTTCGAGCGGGTCTGGTACCGCTTCGACGTCCTCGGTGACTACGGCGGGTTCCGCGACCTCCAGCGCCACCGCATGCTGACCATCGAGTGGCAGGACCTGACGACCCGGCACGGCTACGAGACACCGCCGGAGCTCGAGGAGGCCGGTGTCGCCGACCGCTGGCGTGAGGCGCTCGCCCGGTCCGAGGCGCTCTACGAGCGGCTCCTGCCCGATCACCCCGTCGTGGCGCAGTACGCGGTCTGCTTCGCCTACCGCGTCCGGTACGTGATGCAGCTCAACGCCCGGGCCGCGATGCAGATGCTCGAGCTGCGGTCGACGCCGCAGGGGCACCCGCAGTACCGGAGGGTCGTCCAGGAGATGCACCGACTCATCGGCGACCACGCGGGTCACCGGGCCGTCGCCGACGCGATGGTCCACGTCGACCACGGCACGGGTGAGCTCGAACGGCTGGAGTCCGAACGCGCCGCCGAGGCCCGACGTGCCGCCCGCGACGAGGACGCGTCGTGAGGGGGGCGGGTGCTCGTGTGCGGAGCGTCGCGTTCGGGGTCGCGCTCGGCGTGGCGCCGCTGTTGCTGCTCGACCTCGCCATCCAGCTCTCGAGCGTCGCCGAGTCGTCGACCGCCTGGTGGGCGATCGCGGCCTACGCCCTGATCGGCGGCATCGTCGCCGCCGCCATCGTGCACGCTCGCCGCGATCCGCTGATCCCGGCCGTCGCGGCGGCGGTGCTGTTCCTGGCCGTCGCACCCGCGCTGCCGGCACCGCTGTCGTCGTTGCCGACGCTGGCGTTCATCGGCGACGCCGCCGCGGCGGAGCGGCCGGTCATCGTGGTGCTCGCGGCGGCCTGCGTCGTCGGCGCGATCCGAGGACGCGGTGGCTGACGCCGCGGCGCTCGCCGCGTGCCGGGGGTTGCTGCGTGCGTTCGCCGAGCTGGCACCGACGGGGTCCCGTCGGCGGCTCGAGGTCGGCACGGAACGCCTGTCACCGGCGTGGATCGGCGACCGGATACCGCTGGCCACCCTCGCCGACCCCGCCAGCGCGCAGCAGGTGACCCTGCGGCGCAGCGGGACGCTCGAACGGTTGGCCGCGCACGATGCGGTCCACCGCCACCAGCAGCTGCTCCGGCTCGGGTGGGGGTTCGTGGTCGGGACGGTGCGGGACGGTGACCGCGACCTCCCGGTCCGGTTGCCCCTCGTGACCCGTCCGGTGACCCTCCATCGGCACGTCAGCGGGCTCGAGCTGCAGCTCGTCGGCGACCCCGAGCTGACCGACCGCATCCTCGACCCGGAGGTCGTGAGCGCACTCGAGGACGGGCTCGAGACGGCGCGGACCTCCGAGGTGGAGGACGCGCAGGAACGGTGGCTGTCGGACGCGGCGGCGGCCGCGAGGTTGCCGCTCGACGAGCTGCGTCCCGCCGGGGACGTCCCGGTCCGCATCGGCCTGAGTGCGCTGCGCCCCTCCGGCGAGCTCCTCGGGGTCACGGGTGCGGCGATCTTCGCCGTCGAGGACACCACCCCGGTCGACGTGGCCAGCACCGTGCGTGCCTGGTCGACCCGTGACGACCTCGAGCGGAGCGCGTTCGCGTCCGTCTACGGGCTACGCCCACCTGCACCGACCGACCCGGACGGCGAGGTGGTGCGCTCGCTCCTGCCACTCACGGCAGCGCAGCAGCGCGTGGTCGCGAGCGCCCGGAGTCGCCCGATCACGGTGGTGTCCGGAGCGCCGGGGACCGGCAAGTCGCACGCGCTCGCCGCCGTCGCGACGGATGCGGTGGCGCGTGGCCGCAGCGTCCTGGTCGTGACCCGTTCCCCGCACGCGGCGGAGGTCCTCGCCGACCTGCTCGGCCGCCACCCGGGGCCGACCCCCGTCGTGTTCGGCAGCGGCCGACGCCGCTCCGAGCTCGCTGGCGCCCTCACCGGTGCGGGGATCGACGAAGCGGGCCGACGCCGCGTCCGGGAGTTGGCTGCCGCAGCCGAGGCGGCCGATGGCCGCAGAGCCGTGGCGCACGAACAGGTCGAGGTCATCCTCGAGACCGAGGCGCTCGCGGCCACCTGGCACGAGCTCGAACCGATCGTGCCCACGCTCGCAGCCGCAGCACCGCGCATCCTCGGTCGCCGTGACGAGGCACCACGGTTCGCTCGGGCGATCGCCGACGTGCGCCGCCGGCTCACCGCCGCACCCGACGCGTGGCGGACCCGACTCGCGCTCCGCCGCCTCTACCGACGTGCCGGTGCCGACCGGGATCTGCCACTCGATCGGCTCGAGCTCGCGGTGCAAGCGGCTGCGGCTGGTCGCGCCCGCGCCGAGCTGCAGACCTCACGACGGAGCACCGCGACGGCGGCGCTGACGGCGCTGCTCGCAGCCGAGGATGCGTGGCGCACCGCGGAGGGAGCGCTCGTCGACGCCCGCGCCGGTCAGCGTGACGAGGCTGGACGGCGCACCGCGGCGGCGCTGGCGGCTGCGCTCCGCGCGGGACGTGCCACGCGCCGTCGCCGGCTCGGTGAGCTCGACCCCGCGGCCCTCGTCGGTGCCGTCCCGCTGTGGATCGGCACCCTCCGAGACGTCGACGACCTCCTGCCGCACACGCCCGGCATGTTCGACCTGGTCGTCCTCGACGAGGCGTCACAGATCGATCAGCCGAGCGCGGCGACGGCGCTCCTCCGGGCACGGGCGGTCGTGGTCGCCGGGGACCCCGCCCAGCTCCGGCACGTGTCGTTCGTCGCCGACGAGGCGATCGCGAACGCGCTCGCCGACCACGGCGTCGGACACCTCGCCGACCGCGTGGACGTCCGACGAGCGAGCGCGTTCGATCTGGCCGCCGCCGCGGCCGCCCCGGTGTGGCTCGACGAGCACTTCCGATCGGTGCCGCACCTCATCGCCTTCTCCGTCCGGCGGTTCTACGACCGGCGGCTGCACCTCGTGACGCGCCACCCGTCCAACGAGCGACGTGACGCCATCGACGTCGTGCACGTCGAGGGATCGCGGGACGAGGCCGGGGTCAACACCGTCGAGATCGACGCCGTCCTCGCCCTCGTGGAACAGCTCCGGGGGGAGGGGGCCAGCAGCGTGGGTGTGGTCGCACCGTTCCGCGCCCAGGCCGACGCGCTCGAGGAGGCGCTCCTCGACGTGCTGCCGCTCGAGGCCATCGAGCAGCTCGGCCTGCGGGTCGGCACCGTCCACGCGCTCCAGGGCGACGAGCGCGATGTCGTCATCGCGTCGTGGACGCTGTCGGAGGCCGACGACCCGCGCACACGGCGGTTCCTCGAGGCCCCGAACCTGTTCAACGTGCTCGTCACGCGAGCGCGCCAACGCATGGTCGTCGTCACCTCGCTGCGGCCCGATCCCGGTGGACTCCTCGGGGCGTACCTCGGGCACGCGGCCGAAGCATCGGCGCTCGCTGGCACGGACGGCGAGGTGTCACGGTGGGCGACGTCGGTGGCGGACGAACTGGCGCGAGCCACCGGCCGCCCGGTGCGGACGGGGTACCCGGTCGGGCGGTGGCGGATCGACCTCGTGGTCGGCGACGGGCCGGACGCGACCGCCGTCGCCTGCGACGTGCACCCCGCCGGTCCCGACGCCCACATCGCCCGGCACCGCACCCTCGCCAGCGCCGGGTGGCGCACCACGGACGCCTTCGCGACGCGGTTCGACGACGACCCGGTCGCCGCGGCCCTCGAGCTCGCGGCCGAGCTCGCGCTCACCCGACGCGGCCCGACGGCCTGACCCGCCGCTCGGCCCGTGTGGAGGTTGGGTCGCTGGTGTCCGCTGGGTGGCTGGTGGCACACCAGCGTGTCGTCAGCCACCCGACGGACGTGAGCGACCCGGGTACCGTCGGTCGCGGCGGCGACGGGCCCCGACGGTCGCTCCAGGAGGAACACCACGTGATCGTGATCGTCATCCTGCTCGCGCTGCTGATCGTGATGTTGCTGCTGCGGTTCTTCGGTCGCGGCGGAGGGGGCGGTGGCGGCTGGGGCTGGGAGCCGGACGGTCCCGCCGGGCCCGATGACGGACTCGCGGTCACGCCGGAACGCGAGCGCGACCGCGCGGACGTGCGGTGAGCCAGGCGCTGCGCCCGGCTGGGCGCTGAGTCCCCGCTGCGCGAGATCGCGCAGGGCCGGTCGAACGGCGAGATCGCCGGAGCCCTCTACATCAGCGAAGGCACGGTCAAGACCCACGTGGCCGCGCTGCTGCGCAAACTCGAGCTCCGGGACCGCACCCAGGCGGCCGTGGCGGCCTACGAGCTCGGACTGGTCCGTCCCGGCGAGACCCGTCGCCGAGGTCGCGAGCCGACGCGGGATCGCTGAGCGAGGCGTTGCGACCGCCCTCGAAGTCGCAGCGGTTCTCGCGACCCAGGACCGTGTTGCGACAGCACCTCGATGTCGCGGCCGCCGCTCACCAGTGGCGACCTGGCGCGACATCGTCGACCTGGCGTGACATCGACGTGGCTGTTGCCGGTGACCTCAGTTCGCGGTGAACGCCACGCGGTCGGTGACCAGCGGGGTCAACGGGACCCCGTCACCGCGGCGGTACTCGACGGCGATGACTCGCTCGCCGGGTTCGACCTCGACCGGGAAGGTGACCTCGGTGCAGGGCGCCTCGACGGTGCAGTCCTCGGCGAACACCGGGGTCAGGACCTGACCGTCGATGGCGACCGCCAGCTGGCCGGCCTCCTCGGGGTCGGCCGGCACGTCGTCGGGTGCGAGCAGCTCGCTCTGCACCGATCCGCCGGTGATGGTCACCGTGACGGTCAGTTCGCCCGCGGGGACGTCATCACCCTCGCCCGGCACGGCGATCGTCACCTCGACGTCGTCGGCGAGGGGCAGGAAGTCCGGTGGGGGGTGCCAGGCCAACGTGATCGGCTGGTGGAGGGCCACGGCGACGATGACGGCGATGGCCGCCGCGCCGTAGGTGAACGGGGATCGCGGTGACAGCTCGAAGGGTGTCAGGGCCGCGGCCAGGACGGTCAACAACGCGATGACGCCGGCGGGGAACGCCCAGCCGACCCAGTCCGAGAGCACCGCCGATCCGAGCGGCGCGAGCGACGACACGATGGCGACGGCGGCGAGCGGCAGGACGAGGTCGTCGGCCTGCTCCAGCCGCACGCGCCCGAGCACCGCGAGGATCGCGACGACGATGACGCCGAGCGAGAAGACCACCAACAGCGCCTGCCAGGTGGCGCCCGCGCCCGCGTGGGCGAGCACCAGGGTGGAGCCGGTCACGGCAGCAGCTCCGGGTCGTCGTCGGAGCGGATGTCGACCGCGACCCGTGGCACGCCGAGCTCGGCGATCCGCCGCACGAAGGGCTGGTGGCCCGGGTGGTCGTGGTACGCCGCCAGCGCCGCTTCGTCGGTCAGGCCGACGATCAGGCCCGTGATGGCCGGGTCCCGGACGTCGCGTCCCGTCCGGAGGAAGGCGACGACGTCGAGGTCGGCCAGATCGGCGAGCATCTGCTCGACCTCGGCTCGGACCGGCTCCGCGAGCCCACCGAGGTCGAAGCGGACGACGTGCCAGATCACGGGAGCTCCTCGTCTCGCGGGCCCGCGACGTGCGGCGGCGGGCCGGACGGCGGCGGGATGACCACCGGTCGGGCACGGGGTCTGCCGTTAGGATAGGCACGTTCGGCCGCCCGCCTGCGCCGTCCTCCCGCGCCGCGTCCCACGTGCACCCGGTCGCGTCCCACCCGTCAGCCGAGGTGACCTGTGTCCCTGCCCGTCAGCAGTCCGACCCCCGCCATCGGACGGGTGGTCACGGCCATGATCACCCCGTTCACCGCCGACGGAGCGGTCGACCTCGATGGCGCGCAGGCCGTCGCCGACCACCTCGTGACCACCGGCACCGACACCGTGCTGGTGCACGGCACCACGGGCGAGTCGCCGACGCTGCTCGGTGACGAACCGTGGGAGCTGCTGCCGCGTCGTCCTCGAGGCCGTCGACGGACGCGCGAAGGTGATGATGGGCAGCGGCTCGAACGACGACCGCGACCGCCATCCGTTCGACCGAGCGCGCCACCGAGATGGGTGCCCACAGCCTGCTCGTGGTCACCCCCTACTACAACCGGCCCGATCAGCGCGGGCTCGAACAGCCACTTCCGCACCGTCGCCGGCGTGACCGACCTGCCGATCGTGCTCTACGACATCGCGGTCCGCACCGGACGGGCCATCGACGTGCCGACCCTCGCCTCGCTCGCCGAGGTGGAGAACATCGTCGGCGTCAAGGACGCGTCGGGGGACGGCGCCAAGCCAGGCGACGTGCTGATCGCCACCGCGGGCGCGCCGGGCGGGCTTCGGGGTCTGGTCCGGCGCGGACGAGCTCAACCTCGCCATCCTCGCCACCGGCGGCGTCGGGGTCATCTCCGTCGCGGCGCACCTGGTCGGCCGCGAACTCGCCGAGATGGTCGACGTGCTCGCCACCGACCCCGGCCGCGCCCAGCGAGCTCCACCTCGCCTGCCTGCCGCTGCACCGGGCCCTGTTCGCCGAACCGTCGCCGGCGCCGCTCAAGGCCGCGATGGCCGCGCTCGGGCTGCCCGCCGGCCCGGTGCGCCTGCCCCTGGCGGACGCCTCGCCCGAGGCCACCGACAGGCGGTCCTCGACGCCCTCGACGCGGTGCGCACCTCGCTCGACCGCCACCTCCCCCTCGCCAAGGTGCCATCCTGATGCCCAGCTCCCCACCCGTCCGTGTCAGCTTCCTCGGCGGCCTCGGTGAGATCGGCCGCAACATGGCCACCATCGAGGTCGACGGCGAGATCGCCGTCGTCGACTGCGGGGTGCTGTTCCCCGACGCCGAACACCTCGGCGTCGACCTGATCCTGCCCGACTGGGGCTGGATGAAGGCGCGGGCCGGCGACGTGCGCGCCGTGTTCCTCACCCACGGTCACCTCGACCACATCGGCGCGCTGCCCTACCTGCTCCGCGACCTGCAGGAGGACGCCGGCGCCGACGAGGTCCCGGTCGTGTACGGCACCCGCCTCACCATCGCGTTCGTCAAGGCGATCCTCGAGGAGTGGCCCGACCTCGAACGGCCCGAGTTCGTCGAGGTCGAGCCGGGCGAGACCATCGAGGAGGGCCCGTTCAACGCCGAGGTGGTGCAGGTCAGCCACTCGATCCCCGACGGCTGCGCGTACGCGTTCCGCACCCCGCACGGGATGATCGTCCACACCGGCGACTTCAAGCTCGACCAGACCCCGATCGACGGCCGGCCGACCGACCTCGCCCACTTCGCGCGGCTCGGCGACGAGGGCGTCGACCTGCTGCTCGCCGACTCGACCAACGCCGACCGTGCCGGGCACGTGCCGACCGAACGCACCGTCGGGCGGGTGCTGCGCGAGGAGATCCAGCCAGGCCACCGGGCTGGTCGTCGTGGCCTCGTTCGCCAGCCACGTGCACCGCATCCAGCAGGTGCTCGACGCGGCCCGCGCCGTCGGCCGCCGGCCCGTCTTCGTCGGCCGGTCGATGGTCCGCAACATGGCCATCGCCGCCGAGCTCGGCTACCTCGAGGGCGACCTCTCCGACCTCGTCGAGCTCGCACGAGGTCGACCGCTACGACCGGTCCGAGCTGATCGTCATCTCGACCGGATCGCAGGGCGAACCGTTCAGCGCCCTGTCGCTGCTGGCGTCCGGTGAGCACCGCCGCCTCGAGGTCGGGGAGGGCGACACGGTCATCCTCGCCAGCTCGCTCATCCCCGGCAACGAGCAGGCGGTCTTCCGCAACATCAACGGGCTCTACAAGCGCGGCGCCCGGGTCATCCACGGCGGGACCTCGCCGGTCCACGTCTCCGGCCACGCGTCGCGCGACGAGCTGATCCTGTTCCACAACATCGTCGAACCCGAGTACTTCGTGCCGGTCCACGGCGAGCACCGCCACATGTCGGCCCACCGCGACATCGCCGAGCCACCGGCTGCCTGCCCGAGCACATCCTGGTCTGCGAGGACGGCGACAGCGTCATGCTCGAGGACGGCAAGCTCACCCGCGGCGAGCCGTACCCGACCAGCCACGTCTACATCGACGGGTTGCTGCCGGACGTCGGCCCCGCCGTGCTGCGCGACCGGCGCCGGATCGGCGAGGACGGCATCTGCTTCTGCGTCGTCACCATCGACCCGCACGACGGGCTCGTCGGGGAACCGGTCGTCACCCAGAAGGGCGTGGTCTTCGCCGACAAGGCCGACGACCACCTCGAGGCCGCGAAGAAGGCGGTCGAGTCAGCGAGCTGGCCGGCGTCGCCAAGGCCAAGTTCGACGACCCGCAGGCGATCTCGCGCCACGTCACGCAGGCGCTCGGTCGTCACTGGAAGTCGACCACGGGTCGCCGCCCGTTCATCCTGCCGGTGGTCGTCGACCTGTAGGAGCGCCTCGTGGCCGCGTTGAGCGAGCAGGACCGGCGGCTGGTCGACGCAGCGCCCGCCAGCTACGACGACCTGCGGGCGATCTTCGTCAACTGCAGCCTCAAGCCGTCGCCGGAGCCCTCCCACACCCAGGCGCTCGCAGACCGGTCCATCGCGATCATGCGGGCCAACGGCGTCGAGGTCGACGTCGTCCGGGCTGTGGACCTGGTGCTCGCGCCCGGGGTGCAGCCGGACATGACCGAGCACGGCGCGGACCGCGACGACTGGCCGGCGCTGTTCGAGCGCGTGCTGGCGGCGGACATCCTGGTCCTGCTCACGCCGATCTGGCTCGGCGAGAAGTCCTCGGTCGCGACGCGTGTCATCGAGCGTCTCTACGGCGACTCCGGTCGACGCAACGACCGCGGGCAGTACGTCTACTACGGCCGGACCGGTGGGGTCATCGTGACCGGTAACGAGGACGGCGCCAAGCACTGCGCCATGAACCTGCTGTACTCGCTGCAGCACCTCGGGTACGTGATCCCCCCGCAGGCCGACGCGGCGTGGGTCGGCGAGGCGGGCCCGGGCCCGTCGTACGCGGACGAGGGGTCGGGGGGGCCCGAGAACGACTTCACCAACCGCAACACCACGTTCCTCACGTGGAACCTGCTGCACACCGCACGGTGGCTCAAGGACGCCGGCGGGTTCCCGGCACACGGGAACCGGAGCGAGGGCTGAGGGTCGAGCGACGTTCCGTTCCGGGCGTGCACGGTGCTGCGGCGCCTCAGGTGTCGACGCGTTCGGCGAAGACGATGGTGTTGTCGCGGTAGCTGCGCTCGCCCTGGTCGAACTCGCCGGAGCAGGTGATCAGGCGCAGCTCCGGCCCTGGGGTGCCGGCGTAGACGGCCTCGGTCGGGAAGGCGTCCTTGCGGGTGCTGCTGGGTCTCGCGGACGGCGAAGGTCACGACCTCGCCGTCGGCGCCGTGGACCTCGATCTCGTCGCCCGGTTCGAGCTCGGCGAGGCGGAAGAAGACGGCCGGGCCCGACCGGTCGTCGACGTGCCCGGCGATCACGGCGGGGCCCGACGCGTCCCGGCTTCGGGCCGCGGGCGAACCAGCCGGTCTGGGCGAAGTCGGTCGGGACCTCCATGGTCCCGTCGTCCTGCAGGCCGAGGTCGATCACGTCCGCGTCGACCCCGATGGCGGGGATGACGATCCGGTCGGGATCGATGCCGTTCGGGTGTCGCCGGGTGGCGTGGTCGTCGTGGTCGCCGCTGTGGTCGTGGGCTGCGTCGCGAGCACGGCAGGGTCCATGCCCAGCATCTGCTGGATGGTCGCCTCGGTCGTGCTGAGACCGTCCTGCGCCGTGGCGCCGCCGGCGCCGGACGCGCTCGTGGTCGGCGTGATCGGCGTGGTCGTCCTCGGGAACGTCACCGGTGGACGTCCGCCGTCGAGCGGGGTCGGCGGACGGGTCCGCGGCGGTGGCACACGAGGCGCTCGAGCGTCGGCGAAGGCCACCAGGACGAGCAGCGGGCGGAGCAGTCGCACGGTGGCTCTCCGGATCGGCAGGACGGGGGAAGGGTGCTCGGCGGGACGTCGGCTGGCAGGTGGTGCGGGGCGCCCGAGGGCACCCCGCACCGGTCGCTCAGGCCGTCACGCGGCGACGCGCGGCAGCGGTGCCGAGGGCGGCGAGGCCCAGGGCGCCGGCGACGATCGCGCCGGTGGTCGAGCCCGAGTCGGCGCTGCCGCCGGCGCCGGTGGCGACGCCACCCGCGGCGCTCGAGGCGGCGATCTGGCCGCAGGCGGCCGGGGTGGTGGCCTCGATGTCGAGCTCCGGGTCGAGCGAGCTCTGCTTCATCGTGCCGTCCTCGTTCTCCATGTCGCCGATCTCACCGGAGCCGTCGAGGTCCGCAGGCGTGGACCACGATGTGCAACGAGGCTGAGGTTGTCGGCGACCTCCTGCGGCAGCTCGAAGGTGCGCTCGTAGTCGAGCGGTCCCGGAGGTCGGGAAGCGGTCGACGGCCAGGCCGCTGTCGGGCGAGGTGTCGCCCTCGGTGGTCAGCGACACGGCGATGCCGCCGTAGGAGGGCACGCCCTCGACGACGCTGATGAAGCCGTCGCCGTCCTCGTCGGCAGCGTCGAAGCCGCTCGTCACCGGGGTTGAGCGGGCCACAGACGTTGTCGCCGCCCGGCTCGCCGTGGATGTGCATGGCGTGGGGGAAGCCGTCGAAGAAGCCGTCGGCCGTCGACGCGGACGGTCAGCGGTCGTTGCCGTCGAGGGTGATGGTCGCCGTCGCCGAGGCGCCGCTCTCGTTGGCCTGCGTGGATGTTGGCGGAGAAGGTCTCGGTGGTCTGCGCGGACGCGGCCAGTGGGAGCGCTAGCAGTGCTCCCGTCGCGGCCAGGGTGGTCAGGGTCCTGCGCACGAGTGCTCCTTGGGTCGTGGGTGGTCTTGGGTGACCTCGGTTCGCCAGCGACCCCCTCCGCGGTTGCCGCAGCGGCCCGGACCGCGCCGGTGACCCTGGTCGGCGCACGCCGACCAGACCGGAGGGTCGAGGCCACCGAACGAGCGCGCCCGTGCGACCTGCGCCGACGCGTGTAGTTCCACCGGCGTCGGTCGCCGCGTACCCTGGCGATGGGCTCGCGACCGCGGGTCCTGCCCTGCCCGTCGGAGGTCCCCGCGTGGCGTCGACGACCAAGACCCCGCCTCGCTCGCGCAGCGGGTCGTCGCGGACCGCGTCCGCGGACCCGCAAGACGCCCGCCAAGAACGGCGCCAAGAACGGCGGCCAAGAGCACCGCGAAGGGTGGGGCGAAGAAGGGCGCTACGACGTCCGGGCAGGGCCGGAGCACCGCCACGACGAAGCGCATCGCCGAGACGACGCGAGGGCCCGGGCCCCGTCGGCCGCGCCGGGCGCGCGTTCGCCTCGCACCTCGGTGAGCAGAAGCAGGACGTGCATCGGGATCGGGCTGGTGCTGTTCGGCGTCCTCGCCGGGCTCGGCCTGTACGCCGGGGCGGGCGGGCCCGTCGGCGACTTCCTCGAGGCCGTCGCCCGCGGGCTGCTCGGCGTGGCCGGCTACGTCGTCCCGCCGCTGATCGCGTGGTTCGGCCTGCTGGTCGTCCTCGGGCGCCCGAGCCCCGAGATCGGCCGCATCGCGGTCGGGTCGGTCCTGCTCGGCCTCGGTCTGCTCAGCGCCTGGCACCTGATCGCCGGCTCGCCGGCACCCGCCGACGGGATCTCGCGCGCTGTGGCCCGCGGCCGGGCTGGTCGGCTGGGCCGTCGCGACGCCGCTGGTCGCCGCCCTGTCGGTCTGGGGCGCCGGCGCGGTCTGCGTCGCGCTGCTCGTTCCTCGGGGCCCTGATCGTGACCAAGACCCCGTTCTCGCGCGTCGTCGAGCTGTCCGCGCCGCGTCCGCGGGACGACGCCGACGCCGACGCCGACGACCCGACGACCGAGGTCGCCGACGCGGCGCGACGAAGGCGACGCCGCGGACCCGACGGCGACGACCCGCCGGCATCGACGACCCGACACGACCGACCAGGTCGGCACCCCGGTGCGCGCCACGCTGTCGCGGCTGACCGGCGAGCAGCTCGCCATCGAGGACGCCGCGGACGACGACGACGACGGTGACGGGCTGACGCGACGCCGACCGCGAGGCGGGCAAGACGCCCGGACCCGCCCGTCGTCCCGCGGCCCGGATGCCGCGTCGATCCGGCCACGAGGAAGGCCACGAAGGTCGCGCCGGTCCGCAGCTGGGACGACTACACGCTGCCGTCGCTCGACCTGCTCGCCGCCGGCCGGTCGATGGGCAAGGAGTCGCGCCGCACCATCGAGGCGCAGGTCGAGGCGCTCCAGGAGACCTTCCGCCAGTTCAACATCGACGCGACCGTCGCCCGGTGGTCGCGCGGCCCGACCGTCACCCGCTTCGAGATCGAGCTCGGCCCCGGCGTCCAGGTCAAGAAGGTCGCCAACATGGGCGACGACATCGCCTACGCCCTGGCCGCGCCCGACGTGCGCATCGTCGCGCCGATCCCGGGCAAGTCCGCCATCGGCGTCGAGGTGCCCGAACCGCCAGCGCGACCTCATCACGCTCGGCGACATCCTCCGCTCCGACGAGGCCGCCCGCGACCCGCACCCGCTGACCGTCGCGCTCGGCGTCGACATCGCCGGCAACCCGGCGCTGGTCAACCTCGCCCACGATGCCGCACCTGCTCATCTCCGGTGCGACCGGCTCCGGCAAGTCGGTGACCGTCAACGGGATGATCACCTCGATCATCATGCGGGCCCGCGCCCGGACCAGGTCCGGATGATCCTGATCGACCCGAAGCGCGTCGAGCTGGTGCCCTACGAGGGCGCGCCGCACCTGCTGACCCAGGTCGTCACCGACCCGCGCCGGGCGACCGACGCCGTGCAGTGGTGCGTCAAGGAGATGGAGCAGCGCTACGAGCTGCTCGCGCCCCTCGGCTACCGCAACATCGACGGCTACAACGACGCCGTCGACGCCGGCGAGATCGAACCGCGCCCCGGCCCGGACGGCACGGTGCATCGAGTCCGAGCGGCTGCCCTACATCCTGCTCGTCATCGACGAGCTCGCCGACCTGATGCTGGTCGCCCCACGCGACGTCGAGGAGGCCATCTGCCGCATCGCGCAGAAGGCCCGCGCCGTCGGCATCCACATGGTCCTCGCGACCCAGCGCCCGTCGGTCGACGTCATCACCGGGCTGATCAAGGCCAACGTCCCGTCGCGGCTGGCGCTGGCGGTGTCGTCGCAGACCGACTCGCGCACCATCATCGACATGAACGGCGCCGAGAAGCTGGTCGGCAAGGGCGACATGCTGTTCCTGCCCGCATCGCAGGGCAAGCCGTCACGCCTCCAGGGCTGCTGGGTCACCGAACGCGAGGTCGAGGCGGCCGTCGACGTTCTGCAAGGCCCAGCGCCAGGCCGAGTTCGAACCCGACGGTCACCAAGGAGGGCGACGCCGCCGCGCAGGTCGACGCCGGTCCGCTCCGGCGACGACGACTCCGACGAGGCGCTGCTGCGCCGCGCGGCCGAGCAGGTCGTGGTCAGCGGCCTCGGCTCGACCTCGATGCTGCAGCGCAAGCTCCGCATCGGGTTCGCCCGCGCCGGTCGGCTCATGGACGAGCTCGAGGTGCTCGGGATCGTCGGGCCGAACGAGGGCTCCAAGGCCCGCGACGTGCTGTGGAGCCCCGAGGAGCTCGACGAGGCGCATGTCGAGCGGCTCGACTCTAGGCCCGGCCGTCCTGGACCGCGTCGCCGACACGAGCGCGACGGCCACCGCGGGGCCGTCTCGTCACAGGTGGTGGCGTCGTCAGCGCCAGCGGAACTCGCCGGTGGCCTGGGGGCGCTTGCCCTTGAGCTGGCGGGTGGTGGTCATGCCGCCGCCGACGGTGATGGCCCCGAGGAAGCCGAGGACGATGAGCCCGACCCGGTCGCGCGGGGTCTCGGCCATCTGGATCTTGCCGCCCTCCTCCTCGGCCGCACCCTCGGCGTCGATCGCTCCTCCGTCCTCGGCCACGCGGGTCCTCGGCGGCGAGCGCGGGCGCGGCCGACAGCGACACGCGACCACGCGCGGCGCGGCGAGACAGGCCGGGTGAGCCCGTGCGAGGTCGCATGGCGCGGAGGGTAGCTCCGAGCGGCGCGGGAGCGTCACCGGGCGCGGACGCGTCCGGGCCGCCGGTGCGCCTCGGCTCGCTAACCCGCCACCCCGTGGTCGCGGCCCGGCCCCCGCGGCACTACCCTGCACCCGCACGCCGACCATTCGCGACCCGACCCCCATCGGCGAGGTCCGTTGAGCACCGGCATCGGCGAGACGCTCCGCGAAGCCCGCGAGGCCCAGGGCCGCACCCTCGAGGATGCGGCTCACGCGCTGCGTCTGCGTTCGGAGCAGGTCCGTGCGCTCGAGGAGGAGCGCTTCGGCGGACTTCGGCGGTGACGTCTACGCGCGCGGCTTCCTCAAGAGCTACGCCGTCGAGCTCGGCCTCGACCCGCAGCCCGCTGCTCGACACCTACCGCCGCGAGGTCTCCGAGCGGGGACCCGATGGCCACCGCGCCGCTGGTCGCCCCGGGCAGCGGTGCCGGCGGCGTCCCCCAGCGCCGCAGCGCGCCCCCCGGATGGATCGCGTGGGTGCTCGTGGGGGTCGTCGTGCTCGCGGGGCTCGCGTTCATCGGGCAGCTCGCGGGCAGCCGTGCTCCCGAGCAGGCGTCCTCGGAACCGACCGAGGCGCC
Organism: uncultured Nitriliruptoraceae bacterium; assembly: GCA_963850715.1. GTDB lineage: Bacteria > Actinomycetota > Nitriliruptoria > Nitriliruptorales > Nitriliruptoraceae > Nitriliruptor. Next base: position 112,019 of record CAWKMM010000013.1, read on the forward strand.
GGTGGCGCCGGCCGACGACGGCAACGCCGCTCCGGACGACGCCGGCGACCGACGCCGAACCGGAGCCGACGAGCCCGAACCGGAGCCGGAACCGCCTTCGACGGCGTCGAGCTCTTCCTCGCCCTCGAGGAGGACTCCTGGATGCGGGTCACGGTCGACGGCACCGTCGTCTTCGAGCAGGTCGCCGCACAGGGCGAGACGCTGCCGTTCCCGGGTGAGGAGTCGCGTCACCGTCCGGTTCGGCAACGCCGGCGGCGTCCGGGTCGAGCTCAACGGCGAGGACCTCGGCACCCCCGGCCCCCGCGGCTCGGTCGTCGAGGTCGAGTACACCCCCGACGGGCAGAGCGAGGCCTGAGCTCCGTGGACGCCGACGCGACGACCACGACCCCCGTCGCGGTCCCGCCCACCGCGGGCGGTCCCGCGACGTCGGCGCCGCCGGCCGACCGCGGCCGGCGGTGCCACCTCGGTGGCCATCGTGACGCTCGGCTGCGGCCGCAACGAGGTCGACTCCGACCAGCTCGCCGGCCTGTTCCACCGCGAGGGCGTCGCCGATCGTCGACGACCCGGCCGACCGCCGACGTCGTCCTGGTCAACACGTGCACGTTCATCGCCCCGGCCAAGCAGGAGTCGATCGACACCGTCCTCGAGGCGTGCGACCTCAAGGGCGACGACGGAGCGGCCCGGGCCGTCCTGGTCGTCGGCTGCATGGCGGAGCGCTACCCCGACGAGCTCGCCGAGGCCATCCCCGAGGCGGACGCCATCGTCGGCTTCGACGGGTACGGGCGGCTGCCGCAGCTGGTCGACGACGTGCTCGCCGGCCGCCCCTACGAGCGGGTGACCGCCAAGCGCCGCCGCCCGAGCCGGCGCCCGCGCGACGCGGTCTGCCGCTGCTGTCGATCACCCCGGTCGACCGGCGCGCCGGTCGCGGCCGAGCCGATCGCGGTCGCCGGCGCTCGACCCGAACCTGGCGCTCGGGCTCGACGTCTCCGAGCTGCCGCCCGAGGCCGCGCGGCCGACCGCCGACCCGCGCGACCGCGCAGGACGACCTCGACCGCGTCCCCGCCACCGGCCCGCGCTTCCCGGTCCGCCGTCACGACGGCCGGCCGTGGGCCTACCTCAAGCTCGCCTCCGGCTGCGACCGGCTCTGCACCTTCTGCGCCATCCCGTCGTTCCGCGGCCGGTTCCGGTCGCGTCCGCTCGACGAGCTGGTCGCCGAGGCGACGCTGGCTGGTCGAGCAGGGCGCGCGCGAGCTGGTGCTGGTCAGCGAGAACACCACCTCGTGGGGCAAGGACCTCGACGGTGGCCGTGACGGGCAGGCGGCGATGGTCGAGACGCTCGCCGACGTCGACGGGCTCGAGCGCCTGCGCCTGATGTACCTGCAACCGGCCGAGCTGACCGTGCCGCTGCTCGAGACCGTCGCCGGCCACCCGAAGGTCGCCTCGTACTTCGACCTCTCGCTCCAGCACGTGTCCGGCCCGGTCGTGCGACGCATGGCCCGCAGCGGCGACCACGCCCGCTTCGGCGCGCTGATCGACCGGATCCGCGGGCTCGACCCGCGACGCGGTGTTCCGCTCCAACTTCATCCTCGGCTTCCCCGGCGAGACCGAGCAGGACGTGCAGGTCCTCGAGGACTTCCTCGTCGAGCAGCAGCTCGACTGGGTCGGGCTGTTCGCCTACTCGCCCGGAGGACGGCACGCCCGCCGCCGCCATGCCCGACCAGGTCGATGCGGACGAGGCGGCCGAGCGGGTCGAGCGGCTCGCCGAGGTCCAGGAACGCGTCGCCGACGACGCGCCGCGCCGGTTCGTCGGCCGCCACCTCGACGTCACCGTCGAGGAGCAGCACGTCGCGGACGACGGCGCACTCGAGCTGACGGTCGGCGGCTCCTACCGCGAGGCGCCGGACACCGACGGCGAGGTGCAGCTGGTCTCGCGTCGGCGGGCACCCGGTCGACCTGCCGCTCGGGCGGACGGTCACGGCCGAGGTGATCGACGCGATCGGGGTCGACCTGGTGGCCGTGGTGGACCGCGCCCGTGCGTGATCCGTCACGCGCCGGGCTCGAGACCGGCTGGCCCCCCCGAGCCGCACTGGGTCAACTTCCCGAACGCGCTGACCTTCCTGCGAGCGTTGCTCGTCCCCGTCATCCTGTGGCTGCTCGTGCAGGACGCCGAGGGCGACACGCTGCGCTGGTGGGCCTTCGGCATGTTCGTCTTCGCCGCGGCGACCGACTCCATCGACGGCTGGGTCGCGCGCCGCTACCACGGGATCACGCGGTGGGGCCAGCTCGCCGACCCGATCGCGGACAAGCTGCTGATCATCGGCTCGCTGGCGTCGCTCGCCTACGTCGGGGAGCTGCCGTGGTGGGCGGTGACGGTCATCGTCGCTCGCGAGCTCGCCGTCACCCTGCTGCGCATCCACCTCGTCCGCCGGCTCGACCTCGTCATGCCGGCGAGCGTCTGGGGGAAGGCCAAGACCCTCACCCAGGTGGTCGCGGTCGCGGCCTACCTGTGGCCGACCGTCCGGGGACGCGATCCGCGAGCCGCTGCTCCTGTTCGCGGTCGTGCTGACGGTCTGGTCCGGGATCGACTACGCGTTCCGGGCGGGCCGCCTCGCACGCGTCCGCCGCGGACCGACCCCGCCCGGCCGAGGGAGGAGATGCGACGTGAACCTGCGACCGGTGGACGTGACCGGCACAGCGCTCCAGCCGCAGGGCGTGTCCCTGCGCGCGGCGGTCCTGTCGGTCGGCTCCGAGCTGCTGCTCGGTGACCTCACCGACACCAACGCCACCTGGGTGTCGCAGCGGATGCGCGAGCTCGGCATCGAGGTGCGCCACCACCTCGCCGTCCGCGACGACCTCGACGAGTTCGTCGACGCGCTCCTGTGGCTGTGCGAACGGGTCCACGTCGTGCTCATCGGTGGCGGGCTCGGACCGACGACCGACGACCTCACCCGCGAGGCCGTCGCTGCGGCGGCCGGCGTCGACCTCGAGCAGCGCGACGACCTCGAGGAAGCGATCATCCAGCGCTTCGCCTCGATGGGCGCGCGGATGGCCGCCGCAGAACCTCAAGCAGGCTCGGATCCCCCGCGGTGCGCTCGCGCTTCGCGCCCGTCGGGACCGCCCCCGGGTTCGCGCTGACCATCCCCGGCGCCACGACCGCGACCCGGGTGTACGCCGTCCCGGGCGTGCCGTGGGAGCTGCAGGCGCTGTGGGACCGCGACGTCGCCCCTGAGCTGCTCGCCCTGGCCGGAGCCGGCGCGACCCTCACGCGCGTCGTCCACGTGGTCGGCATGGGGGAGTCGACGGTCGCCGAACAGGTCGAACCGGTCGTCGAGGGGCGCGAGGGCGTGACGCTGTCGTTCCTGGCCAAGAGCGAGGAGATCCAGGTCCGCCTGACGGTCACCGCCGACGACGCCGAGATGGCCCGCGCGGACTCGCAGCCGCTGCTCGAGGAGGTCGTCGAGGCGCTCGGCTCCGCCGTCGCCGGGCTCGACGAGGAGACCCTCGAGGACGTCGTCGTCCGGCTGCTCGGCGCGACCGGGACGACCGCATCGACCGCGGAATCGGCGACCGCCGGCGGGATCTCGGCGCGACTCGCGCGCGTACCCGGCGCGTCGCACGGCCTGCTCGGCGGGGTGGCGGTGTACGACACCGAGGCCAAGCACCGCCTGCTCGGCGTGTCGCAGGAGCTGCTCGAGGAACACGGCCCCGTCAGCGGGCCGGTCACCGACGCGCTCGCCCGGGCGACCCGGGAGCGGTTCGGCGCCGACTGGGGCCTGGCCGTCACCGGTGTCGCGGGCCCCGGGACCCAGAACGGCCTGGACATCGGCACGTGCTTCTGGGCGCTGACCCACCCCGACGGGCACACCGAGGTGCACCACCGTCGGCTGCCGGGGGACCGTGGGCAGGTCATCGCCCGGCTCGGCACGGCTGCCCTCGACCTGCTGCGCCGCCGGTTGCTCGAGCAGCTGTGAGCTCGCAGCGGCTGTTCGTCGCGCTGCCGATCCCGGCGCACGTCCGGGCGCTGGTCGCCGCCGCGGCCGCGCCCGCCCGCGACGCCGCACCCGAGCTCACGTGGACGCGACCCGAGGGGTGGCACGTGACCCTCGCCTTCCTCGGTGAGGTCGCCGGTGGTGCGGTCGCCGCCGTCGAGGATCGCCTCGCCGCTGCCGTCGCCGGCTCGGCCCCGATCGTGTGCCACCTCGGCGACCCGGGACGGTTCGACCGACGCGCGCTCTGGCTCGCGGTCGAGGATCGCCCGGCCGGGGCGATCGCCGAGCTCGGCGCGCAGGTGCAACGGGCGCTCGGTGATGCCGAGCTTCCGGTCGCGCCGCGCCCCGTGCGGGCTCACCTCACCCTCGCTCGGGCGCCACGCGCCGGTGCGAACGTCGACGACGAGGTGGTGGCCGCCGTCGCCCCGGTGTCGGTCGAGTGGGAAGCCGCTGAGGTCGAGCTCGTGCGTTCGCACCTCGGGGACGGTCCGGCGCGCTACGAAGCCGTGGCGCGGTGGCCGTTGACCGCGCGCTGAGGGCGCGGGCTGCTGGTGCCACCTCGCCGCGCGCCACGTTGCCTACCCTTCCGTCCGCCGTGACGAACCAGGAGCCGCAGGTGCCCGACGGGATCTCGATGACCGACGACGACCGGGGGTCCGTCCCCGTCGTCCTCACCGTCTGTCTCGGCAACATCTGCCGGTCACCCACGGCGGAGGCCACGATCCGGGCTGCGGCGGTCGACGCCGACGTGCCCGTGGTCGTGCGCTCGGCCGGCACGGGGTCGTGGAACCTCGGCGACCCGCCCGACGCGCGGATGCGGACCGCCGCCGCGGCCGTGGGGATCGAGCTCGGCGGGACGGCCGAGCTGGTGACCGCCGAGGCGATGGCCGCGGCCGACCTCGTGGTCGCCATGGATCGGAGCAACCTCGCCGACCTCGAGCGGATCGCACGGGAGGCGCAGATCGACACGCCCGTGCGGATGTTCCGCGCGTTCGACCCGGCGAGCCTCGACGCCGGCGACCTCGACGTCCCCGACCCGTACTACGGCGGCGAGGACGGCTTCGCCCACGTGGTGTCCCTCTGCCGCGACGCGGCGGAGGGTGTGGTCGCCTTCCTCACCGGCGACCGTGAGGATCCCGGCCCGAGGTGACCGCTCGTTGCGACTCGGAGGGCCACGGACGTGCAGACCATCGCCTACGGAGAGCATCCGGACCAGTCGGGCGTCCTCTACGTGCCCACCGACGGCCCGCCACGCACCGGCTGGCCGGTCGCGGTCGTCGTCCACGGTGGGTCGTGGCGACAGATGTACCGCCGCGACCTCACCGCGCCCGTGGCCGCCGATCTGTCACGGCGTGGGATCGCGGCGTTCAACATCGAGTTCCGACGGGTCGGTGGCGATGGTGGGTGGCCGATGACGTTCGAGGACGTCGCCGCAGCCGTCGACCACCTGCCCCACGTGGATGCCCCGCTCGACCTCGACCGGGTCGCCGCGGTGGGGCACTCGGCCGGCGGGCTGCTCGCCCTGTGGGCGCTGGGTCGCCACGCTGACGACCCGGGCGGCGCCCCGCGCGTCAGACTCACGGCGGGGTGCATGCTGGCCCCGATCGCTGACCTCGGGCCGTTGCGCGGGACCACCTCCGACGATCCGCTCGCCGGCCTGCTCGGCGGAACAGCGCAGGAGCTGGCCGACCGCTGGGACGCGATCGATCCGGTCCGCCGGGTCGGCCACGGGGTGCCGGTGGTCATCGGTCACGGTGAGGACGACGACAGCGTCCCGCTCGATCAGAGCCGCGCCTACGTCGAGGCGGCACGGGCCGCCGGTGATCCGGTGGAGCTGGTCACCGAGCGCGGCGACCACATGGCGGTCGTCCACCCCGGTTCTCCGGCCTGGCAACGCCCCGCCCAGAGACTCGCCGATCTCCTCGACGCCTGATCGTGCCCTCCCGCGCCGCAGGTGGCGTGACCCGCCACGGGAACGGGACCGAGGTGTCGCGGACGAGCCCCGTGCCGCAGGTCGGTCAGAACTCGGTCACGAACCCGCCCGTCGGGGCATCGCCGTCACTGCCGATCAACTCGCCGTCCGTGCCGAAGGCATCGGCGGTGGTGAAGGTGTGAGCGCTCGGCCACCAGGCGATGAAGATGCCGTTCCGACGGGTGGACTCGATCAGCATGCCGTCCTCCCGTTCCACCGTGACGCGGTCGACGTCCGATGACACGCGGCCGACGAGGGTGGTGATCGAGGTCTCGCCGTAGGTCCACTGCTGCTGGGCGTCGGCGGCGATGTGGTCCTCGATCGGCGTGAACACGTCGTGCTGAGATGCGGAGAAGGTCCACGTGCCGTCCTCCTCGACGAGGTTGCAGATCAGGTACTGGGTGTCGTCGGCGAAGACCGCTGCCGCCGCGTTGCCGCGGACATCGATCGCTGCCAGCTGCGGATCGCTGTTCATGAACGTCATGAGCTCCACGATGGGAACGGTGATCGCGACCAGTGGCACTGGTGAGCGTCGGAGCCGAGGACGACGTCACGTCGGCCGCGAGGCGCACGTGCAGCAGCGAGGTCAGGCGCCGGGGTGGGGGACGTCGATGACATCGAGCTGCTCGATGGCAGCGAAATCGTCGGGGTTGCAGGTGTAGAGCGGGAGGTCGTTCACGACCGCGATCGCAGCGATCATCGCGTCGTAGGAGCGTGCTGCCGGTTTCCGTCCGGCTCGTCGCAGCGAGGCCGCGACCTGGCCGAACGCGCGGGCGGCAGCCGCGTCGAAGGGAAGCGGGTCGAAGTCGGCTTCGGCCTGTTGCAGGTGAGCTTGTCGCGCCGCGCGCTCGGACTCCGTGCGAGCCACGAGGGGACCGACCGACAGCTCTGCCAACGTGATGGTCGAGATGAGCGGTTCGGCGGGCAGCGCTGTGGCATCCCGGAGCAACGGCAACAGGATCAGCGTGTTGGTATCCAGCAGCCCGCGTTCCGGCCGCTCCTGCGGTCTCGTCACAGCGTCGGGTCCAGAAGCTCGTCGACATCCTCACGCAGCTGGTCAGGATCGAGCCGAGGGAGCCGACGCCACCGTTCGAGCAGAACCTCGGCCTTCACCCGAGGTCGACCCACCGGACGGAGTTCAGCGACCGGCTTGCCCGATCGGGTGACGGTGAGGCGTTCGCCGGCCGCGACACGATCGACCACCTCCCCGCCGTGGTTGCGGAGCTCGCGGATACTGACCTCGGGTGCGTTCATAGCTGAACCGTATCACGCGTGATACGGCCGGGCGACGCGCCGTCGTCATCGACGCTGGACCACTGGCTGCGGTAGAAGTCGTCGGGGACCTTGACGCCGTCGGGCAGTGGCGGCTGGCCGGTCGGTGCGATGGTCGGGGCGTCGGTCATGGCGGGCAGACAGCTCACGCCGAGCACGTAGGTCACGTAGTCGACGTCGCCTGCCCTCATCGCCTGGACGTGGCTACCGAGCCGGTCGAACGCCGACGTGCTCAGCCCGAGGCGGCTTCAACGGTGTCCACGTCGGTGGGGGCGGGAGCGACCCCGTCCGGTGAGGCATCCGGATCGGCGGATCCGTCACGGGCCGGGCGAGGGGCGCGGGGCACGGCCGGGGGGAGGGGGTCGCCCGTCGCGCGCAGATCGGCGACGAGCTCCCAGACGCGGTCGAACACCCGCATGGCCTGCTGGGCGTCGTAGAGGGCGCCGTGCGCCTGGTCCTTGTCGTGCGGGATGCCGAGCGCGGCGCAGGTCTTGGCCAGGCTCCGCGGCGACTCCGGTCCGGGTGCGATGAACGGGAGCGCGAGGGTCTCGACGTCGAGCAGGTGGTGGTCCCAGGTCGGTTCGACACCGAGCTTCTGGCACGCGAGGTCGAGGTGGCGAGCGTCGAAGTCCGGCACGGCACCGACCAGCACCGCACCGTCGGCGTGCTCGAGGAACTCGGTCAGCCACACCTTCGAGGGGGCCTTGTCCTGCGGCGCGATCCGCTCGTCGTAGTGGGTGAGCTCGAGGGCGTCGTCGTCGGCACCATCGGTGGTGTGCGTCGGGAAGTAGCGCCGCTGCTCCTCGCGGCCGTCCTCGAACCGGACGATCCAGGCGACCTCGGTCAGCTCGTGCCGGCGGTGGTCGAGCCCGGTCGCCTCGGTGTCCATGAACACGAACCGGGTGCCGGCCGGCGCGTCGGTGCCGGCGCGGCTGTCGTCGGTGCCAGCGTCGGTGCTGGCGTCTGTGGTCGGGTCGGTGGTCACGAGCGCTCCGGGAAGCGGGGGCGAGGTCGGCTCGACGCTAGTGGTTCGTCCTGACATCGTCCGCGTGACCGCACCACGGCTCAGCGTGCCGGGAGGGGGACGCGGACCATCTCGGTGCGGTCGCCGACCTCCACCTCGACGTCCCAGCAGGCCGGCCACAGCTCGGCCGGCGTGACCCAGTGCGGGGGGAAGCCCGGCGAGCTGCGTCCACCCGTCAGCAGGGCGTGTGCCCGCGGATCCCCGTCGTCCGTGCCGAGCGGGGCTCGGTGGCCGCCATCATCGGTGGCGATGACGCGGACCGTGGTGGCGGTGTCGGCGCCGGGGATCGCGATCCAGAGCTCGTACGCGTCGACACCATCGTCGTGGCCGACGATCGCCACGTGGACGTGGTCGCCGCGCCAGGCAGCCAGACCGCCCACCTCGTCGCTCGATCGTGACGGGCACGCTTCCTCGGGGTCGGCCTCGGACGCCAGCGGCAACGCCGCGAGCAGGTGGCCGTCGGCCAGCGTGGCGACCGCGAGCGGCTCGAAGGCCCCCGGCACGACCGCCAGCGCACCTGCCGTTCGGTCGGTTCGGTCCGCCTGGAGCCCGAGGGCCCACCCGATGCGGGCGAAGGCGGCGTCGAGGTGCTGCATCCCCCCACTCGCCGCGGCGACCAGCCCTCCGTGCCCGTCGGTGACCACATCGCCGAGACGGTGGCCGATCTCGACGGAGGTCACCTCGTCCCCGCTCCGAGCGTCGAGGAGGTGGACCCCCGTGCCCGCGACCACCGCGACCTGTCCGGACGCCGTCGGCACCACCACCTCGACCTCGGCGATATGGCGGGTCCAACGCGGTTCGCCGCTGACGAGGCTGAGGCCGTGCACCTGCTCACCGTCCGAGGCGACCACCGTGGCGTCGTCGACGACGACCGGAGGCACGGTCGCCGTGAGTGGGACCGACCACTGCTCGTCGCCGGTCTCGGTCCACCGTGAGACGAGCCGCATCGCCGCGCCGTCCTGCTGGTCGCCGGCCTCCGTCGTGATCACGTGACCGCTCGCCACGAGCGGTGCCCAGCCATCGCCCGAGGCGCCGACGATGCGGGTCCAGCGCTCGGCGACACGGTGCTCGCTCAGCGTGTAGGCCGTGAGGCGGCCGGGTTCGGCGACGCTCAACGTGTCCTGGTCGAGCGTCATCCACGCCTGCCGCCCCTCCCGGAGCGGGAGGTGCCAGACCGCCCCGGCCCGGTCGTGGACGGTGAGCTCCTGGACCGACTCCCAGGTCGCCACGACGTGGTCGCCTCCGACGAGCAGCGACGTTGGTGCTGCGCCGTCGGGGTGCTCGTGGAGCCACAGTTGTCGACCGGTGCGCGCGTTCAGGGCGACGACACGGGAGCCCGTCGCGAACGCGACGACGCGGGCGTCCGCGGCGAGGTGGTCGATCCGTCCCGAGGTACGCACCGTCCAGCGGGCGCAGTCGTCTGCAGGGCCAGGAGACCGCCGAGGACGCGGAGACCGCGGCGGACCGTGGCGGTCGTAGCCGCCGGGCCCGTGGCCCCGACAGGGCGGTCCGGGACGAGGGCACCGCACCGACCACAGAAGCGAGCCGTCGGCGGCAGCGCCTCGCCGCACCCGGTGCACGCCGCCTCCACAGCCGTCCCCTCGACGCTGCAGTCTGCCGCATCGAGAGCTCGCGATGGGGCGAACCGGGTCCTCCAGGGGCGGCGGCTCCGAGGCGATGGATCTGGACATGTGCTCCACCGACAAGTAGGTTCATCGCATGAAGATGGTCCAGATCCGCAACGTCCCGGACGAGCTCCACCGGCAGCTGAAGGCACGTGCCGCGTTGGAGGGCACCTCGTTGTCCGAGTACGCCCTGGCCGAGCTCCGTCGTTCGCTCGAGCGTCCGACCCGTGACGAACTGCTCGCCCGGGTGCGTGCGCGAACCCCGGTCACCACGTCGGAGACCGCCGCGGCAGCGATCCGGGCGGAGCGCGACGCCAGGTGATCGTGATCGACGCCTCCGCGGTGGTCGAGTGGCTCCTCGGACTCCCGCTCGCCGAGGCGGTCGAGGCACGCATCACGGACCCGGACATCACCTTGCACGCACCGCACCTGCTGACCATCGAGGTCGCCCAGGCGGTGCGCCGGTACGAGGCACGCGGCGAGCTTGCGGGCGAGCGCGGGGCGTCCGCCCTCGAGGACCTCGCCGACCTCGGGGTCCTCACCTACCCCCACGAACCGCTGCTGCCCGCCGTCTGGCGCCTCCGCGGCAACCTCACCGCGTACGACGCCGCTTACGTCGCACTGGCGCAGGCGCTGGATGCCCCGCTCGTGACCCTGGATGCACGGATCGCGAGGGCGCCCGGACACGACGCCGTCGTCGACCTGCTCACCTGACGACGGCCGCTGCGGCGCTCTTCCCGCGACGCAGCGGACACCTCCCGTGCCGGTGCTGCGCGCTTCGGTGGCGCCTTCGCGCTGCTGCGCCGGGTGCTCGACCGGCGAACAGGTGTTCGGTACGGTTGTCCCCAGCCGCGAGCGCACCATCCGCGGCCGTGTCCCACCTCCGACCTACGGTGCCTCCCACGCTCCCCGGGTGGCGCGAACGTCACCGCACCACACCCGATCCCACCAGACGAGCAAGGAAGCGCCGTGGACCGCGACAAGGCTCTCGACCTCGCCCTCGCCAACATCGAGAAGCAGTTCGGCAAGGGCTCGCTGATGAAGCTCGGCGACGCCGCGGCGGTCAACATCGCCGCGATCCCCACCGGGGCGCTGTCCCTCGACCTCGCGCTCGGGATCGGTGGTATCCCCCGCGGCCGGGTCATCGAGGTGTACGGCCCCGAGAGCAGCGGCAAGTGCCATGCCAGCGGGGACCTACGTCTGGACCGACGACGGGCTCGAGACCATCGAAGAGCTGTTCGCTCGGGTCGATCAGCCGGTCAGCTGCACCAGCCGCGTGCACCGACGTGTCCAGCTACGGCGTCCGCCTCGTCAACGAGGAGGCGCAGCTCGAGGCCATGGCGGGGGTGACCCACAACAACCGCAAGCCCGTCACGCAGGGTGGTCCTCGACTCAGGTCGACACGTCGAGGCGACGGCGAACCACCCCCTGCGGGTCTTGAACGAACGCGGCCGCATCGTGTGGCGCACGCGTCGGGGAGCTCGGCTGAGGGGGACGTGCTGGTGTCGGCGCTGTTCGGCGCCGAGACCGGCCACGGTGGCAGCGGCCTCTCGGAGGACGAAGCGGTTCTGCTCGGCTACCTCGTCGCCGAGGGAACGCTCGGAGAGAGCAGTCGTCACGCGGTGACGTTCACCAACGCCCACGATCCGGACGTGTTCGAGGAGTACCTCCAGCTGGTCGAGCACGTCCTCGACGTGCCGGCAGAGCGGGTAAGAACGTACGCCGGCAAGGACCACCGCATCCACGACACCGCGGCTGCGGCGTCGACTCGCCGACGAGTACGGCCTCGCCTACACCGGCTCCGCCGCCAAGGAGGTGCCGCACGCGGTTCGGACCGGTGGGGCGAAGATCCAGCGGGCGTTCCTGTCGGCGCTGTACGAGGGCGACGGTTGGATCGAGGACGGTCCCGCCGGTCGGGCTCACCGCGACATCGCGGACGCTCGCCGAGCAGGTGCAGCTGTTGCTCTACGGACTCGGTATCCCGGCGACGCTGCGGACGCGCCACCACGACGGACTCGACCGGGATTACCACACGTTGCTCGTCGGACCCGGCGCCGTGCGACCGGTTCCTCGAACAGGTCGGGTTCCGCTCGGCACGGCGCGCCGAGCAGGTGGAGCGCCACCTCGCGGCGCGCCCCGGACACGCGCCCGGCCTCGCGGCACGAGCACATGCCTCATATCGCCGCCTTGCTGGTGGATCTGCGTGATGCACTCGGCGGGGACCGTGCAGCTCGACCGGCTGATCAACGATCTTCAGTCGCGGCGACCTGACGGGTCGCGAGGGCGGGACGATCGACTGTTCACCGCAGCGTCTCCTCGGCGTCCTGGAGTGGATCGAGGGCAAGCACGTCCCCGCGAGCGCTCGCCCGCTGGTGGCGCAACTGCACGAGCTCGCGGCACGACCGCTCACCTACGAGCGCATCACCGCGATCGAGGATGCGGGGATCCAGCCGACCTTCGATGTCGTCGTCCCTGGCACGCACAGCTTCATGGCCAACGGCATCCTGTCGCACAACACCACCGTCGCCCTCCACGCGGTCGCGGAGGCCAGAAGCAGGGCGGCATCGCGGCGTTCATCGACGCCGAGCACGCCCTCGACCCGCAGTACGCCCGCGCGCTCGGCGTCGACATCAACGAACTGCTGGTCTCGCAGCCCGACACCGGTGAGCAGGCGCTCGAGATCGCCTCGATGCTGATCCGCTCGTCGGCGGTCGACCTCATCGTCATCGACTCGGTCGCGGCCCTGACCCCGAAGGCCGAGATCGAGGGCGACATGGGCGACAGCCACGTCGGTCTCCAGGCCCGCCTGATGTCCCAGGCGCTGCGCAAGATCGCCGGCGACCTGCACCGCTCCGACACCGCGATCATCTTCATCAACCAGCTGCGCGAGAAGATCGGAGTGATGTTCGGCTGCTTCTCCTACGACACGCGTGTCACCCTCGCGGACGGCTCACAGGAGAAGATCGGCAAGATCGTCAACCAGAAGCTGCCGGTCGAGGTGCTCTCGTACGACGTCGACAAGGACGAGTTCGTCCCGCGGAAGGTCGTCGAACTGGTTCGACAACGGACCGACTAACGAGTTCCTCAAGTTCACCGTCGCCCGGGGCAGTGGCAACGGCCGGTCGCAGTTCAGCGTCACGGCCGAACCACCTCATCTCGACGCCGTACGGCTGGGTCCACGCCGGAGAGCTCGAGGTCGGGCAGACCGTCCTGCAGCGCGGTCACCCACCGCCTCTCGGCGTTCCAGTGGGACGTGCTCCTCGGCGGTCTGATGGGGGATGGCGCGCTGTCGCCCTCGCCGCAGCGGCCACGGCGCGCGGTACCGGCTCGGTCACGGGCAGGCAGCAGACGGCGTACGCGGACTGGAAGGCCTCCCACTTCGCGAACCTGTCGGTGTCACGATCGACGAACGAGGCCGGTGCGGTCTTCCACGACGTGCAGCCGCTCCCCGAACTCGCCGAACTGCGTCGAGGCGGTCTACCTCGGGGGCAAGAAGGTCCTCAGCTGGGACTACCTCAAGCGGCTGACGGCCCGTTCCATCGCCATCTGGTACCAGGACGACGGCAGCTTCCAACTGCGGTCGAAGGGGCTCCAGGAGCGAACCCGTGGCGGCAGCGGACGCAGCGAGATCTGCGTCGAGGCGATCGAGCCGACCATCGCGTCGAGCGGCTCCGCGAGCACCTCGCCGACACGTTCGATGCTCCACGCCGACCTGATGCAGAAGCGGTGGGAACGCGATCCTCGTCTTCCGCACCGCGGAGACGGCCAAGTTGCACGAGCTGGTCGCTCCGTACGTCCATCCCTCGATGCAGCTACAAGCTGCTGCCGCGGTTCCAGGACCGCTTCGCCGACGAGCCGATCTTCGAGGCTCCCCGGGACGTCGCCGTCGCCGATGCCGATCGTGGACATCACCCGCAAGGCTCCGAACGGCCGGCACACCCACCGGTTCGACATCGAGATCGAGGGCACGCACAGCTACCTCGCCGACGGCGTCGTCGTGCACAACTCGCCGGAGACGACACCGGGTGGGCGTGCACTGAAGTTCTACAGCTCGGTCCGCCTGGACGTGCGTCGCATCGAGACGCTCAAGGACGGCACCGACGCGGTCGGCAACCGCGTCCGCGTCAAGGTCGTGAAGAACAAGGTGGCGCCGCCCTTCCGTCAAGCGGAGTTCGACATCATCTACGGCGAGGGCATCTCCAAGCAGGGCTCGCTCATCGACGTCGGCGTCGAGGAGGGCATCATCCGCAAGGCGGGTGCTTGGTACACCTACGACGGTGAGCAGCTCGGGCAGGGCAAGGAGAACGCGCGCAGCTTCCTCAAGGAGCACGAGGACGTCGCGCTCGAGATCGAGAAGAAGGTCAAGGAGAAGCTCGGTCTGTCGCCACTGGCGGCCACCGAGCACCCCGACGACGGCGACGGCCTCGACGACCTCGACTGACCACCACGGCCGCGGGCCGGACCCCCGGGTCCGGCCCGCGCCGTCGGTCACCTCGCCGACCGAGGAGCCATCGTGCCCCGTGACGCCGAAGCCTGGCTCGCCGAGCGTGGGATCGAACGCGAACCGATCCGCGTGACCCCGCGCCCCCCCGAGCCGCGGCCCGAAGCTGCTCCGCCCGGCGCTGGCGCCGGGCCCGCTCCCGACCAGCCGCGCACCGATGTCTCTCGCCGCGAAGCGCAGCAACTGGCCGCCTCCGCTTCCGCGGAAGCGGAGCGCCGGGAAGCCGAAGCCGCGGCGACGCGGCCACCGGCTGAAGCATCGCTGGCCGACGACGTGAGCGAGGGACTCGCCTTCGTGCGTCGCTCCACCGCGAACGCGCCGCAGTCGGTCGGTCGGCTGCGCCGCAAGCTCACCGAACGTGGCACCCCGGCGGCCGCGATCGATCTCATCATCGAACGCGCCCACGCCGAACGACTCGTGGACGACCTCGCCATGGCGACCGCCCTGGTCGAGGAGCGCCGCGCCAAGGGGCACGCCCCGACACGGCTGCGCAAGGACCTCGTCGGGCGCGGGTTCGACCGGGACACCATCGACCAGGTGCTCGCGCCGGTCGAGGCCGAGGACCAGGAGGCCGCGGCGTTCGCCGTCGCCAGGGACAAGGCCGATCGGCTCACCGGCGTCGACGGTGAGACCGCCTACCGGCGCACCGTCGGGCACGTCGCCCGCCGCGGGTACCCCGAGGGCCTGGCCCGCAAGGTCGCTCGCATGGCGGTGGACGTCAGCCGTGACCCGCAGCGCACCGCGGGCCACTGACCGTCTCCGAGACCTTCGCGAAGCAGCCAGCGACGCGGAGCTCGAGTTCGCTCCTCTGCGCAACCGCGGCAGTCACGAGGTGTTCTCGCTGGACGGTCTCCGCATCCCGATCCCGAACCACCGCGAGATCGCCGAGGGCACCGCACGGTCGATCATGCGACAGGCGGCAGCCAAGCTCGGAGAGGAGTGGTGGACGTGACGACCTACCGAGTCATCGCGACGCGCGAGGCCGACTGGTGGTCACTCGTCGCCTTCGATGTCGAGGGGCGTGAGGTGGCATCCCAGGCGCGTCGTCTCGATCAGGCCGAAGCCGCGATCCGCGAAGCGATCGCCCTGGTTCTCGACGTCGATGACGACGCCTTCGACGTGGACATCACGCCGGACCTGAGCCAGGTCGGAGTCTCCGGTGCAACGCTCGAGGCTCTCCAGCTGCGACGCGCCCTGGCTGAGATGACCGAGCGTTCCCGCCGCGAGACGCCCGCCGTGGTCGCCGAGCTACGACGGTCCGGTCTGACCGTGCGTGACGTCGCGGGCCTCCTCGGGGTCACACCGTCGTGGGTCTCGCAGATCGAGAAGCGAGCCTCCCACGCGACTTCATAGCCGTGCTGCGAACCGAACGGATGGCGATGAAGCACGGCTACACGAACCGGACCGTGTCGACCGATGGCGTGGTGCGCAAGCACTTCCGTGGCGTCGATGCCGAGGACCGTGCGCAGCGGGAGGCCGCGGCGCTGCGCTGGGCGAGACACCACCTGCCCGTGCCCGTGCTGCTCACGCAACGACGTCTCGAACTCGACCTCCGATTCGTCGTCGGGAGGCACGGGCAGGATGCCATCGACAGGGCCCCACGAAGCGTGCTGCGCCGGTGCGGTGAGCTCGCCCGCCGGGTGGGATCGCTCCCTCCCCCCGACCTGCTCCGCGACCGAGGGGACGGGACGGTCGTGGTGCACGGTGACTTCGGTCCGCAGAACCTCCTCTTGGACGACCGGCTGCGCAAGGTGGTGGCGCTGCTGGACTGGGAGCGAGTCCGCCTGGGCGACCCGGTCGAGGATCTGGCCTGGGCGGAGTGGATCGTTCGCCGTCACCATCCTGCTGCCGTCGCCCACCTCGATGCCCTGTTCGACGGCTACCGGCACGAACCGGCGTGGCACGACCGGCACAGGGCGATGCTGGCCTCCTGTCGCGAGCATCTCGTCCAGGCAGAGCGCCTCGACGACCACGACGTGACCGCCGAGTGGCGAGACCGGATGGACTGGACGGAGCAGCTGCGCTGCTGACGGGCGCGTCCCACGAGCGCGTCCCACGAGAAGCTGGCCACGTTCCCCGAAGTCACACCCCACGCGGGCCGCGGTCGGCCGCGGCCGTTCGACGGTGTGACGGCAGCGGACCGTCGGGCCTGGACGGGCGTAGCGTCGTGAGCGACGAGCGTCCCCTCATCAGGAGCGGTCCATGGCGGAGCAACGCGAGTTCGAGCAGCACGACCACGACGCAATCGTGCACGACCACGAGCACTGGCACGTCACCCACAACTACCGAGAGATGACCGGTGGGTTCGAGCACCTGAGCTGGAAGCACAGCCACGAGCACGACCACCCGGCCGTCTCGCACGCCCACGTGCCGCACGAGGACTTCGAGTCCGAGCACCGCTCCGAGGCGCACGACCACGACCACGGTGAGCCGGTCAAGGAGCGCGCACCGGCAGGCCGCACCGGATGGACCGCGGCGAAGAAGGCCACCGCGAAGAAGGCCACCGCGAAGAAGGCGACCACGAAGAGGGCGGCCACGAAGCAGGCGGCCACGAAGAAGGCGGCGAGGTAGGCCAGAGCCCGCCCGTCCCGAAGGCCGCGGGCGCGGGTCCACCGGAACACGCGGGGGCGCGGGTTCCGTGCTGCGCGAGCGGATGCGGTGGCAGCGGGTCCACCGGAACACGCGCGGGTGCGTGTTCCCGTGCAGGGAGGTCAGCGGGCTCGGGTGCGTTCGCCGCGGACGATCCGGGCGCGCTGCGGCCCGAGGGTCGCGACCGGGTCGCGGGCCGACTGGAACCCGGCGCGGTAGACCGACCACCGGGTGCAGACGCTGCCGGCGAGCAGCAGCGCCGAACCTGCGGCGGTCAGCGGCGCGACGTCGGCCGCCGCCCGCAGCCACCAGTGCCGCGCCGGCGACCGTCGCGACCTTCGCGGCGCGGTGGAAGCGCCCCGCCTCCTCACGCTCGTAGACCTCCCCGATCGGACCGAGGTGGCGGCGCATCCCCGCGTCGACCGCCAGCTCGGCGACCGGCGCCGATGACCGCCGCCCGACGGGCCGGGCCGGACGCCTCGGGTGCGTCACCGTGAGCGTCGCGGCCGCCCCGGCAGCCGCCAGCCCGACTGGCGGCGAACAACGGTGGGAGCTCGACGGCGCGCCTCGTGCCACACCGGGATCGAGGTGTCGGCCACCAGCGCGCCCGTGTAGACCGTCATGCCGGCCCCGAGACCCGCGGCCACCCCGTCCGCGAGCAGGAGCAGACCCGGCGCGCCGGTCGAGGGCGCCGCAGCCCGACGCCCCGAACACGGCGCCCGAGTAGCTCGCGAGGATCCAGCTGCCGACGCTCATCACCGACGTGGGCTTGAACACCCGCAGCATGTTGAGGAACCGCGCCGGGCGACCGAGGTCGGCGATCAGCAGCGGCGGGCTGACCGCCGCACCCGCTGCGGCGATCAGCCGGGCCCGGTCAGCCAGCACGGTGTTGCCGGTCAGCCGCGCTGCGACGGACGACCACCGACGACGCGCCAGCCATCCCCCCGGCGAACAGGTACCACGGCACCTCCCAGGTCCACGCCGGCTCCTTGAGCACGGGCCGGCCGTGGTAGGTCGGCACGCTGACCGTCGTGCCGTCCCGGTCGGACGAACGTCTCGGCGGTCACCGGCGACCACCCGACGCGAACGCCGCGCCGACGGCCGCCGCCAGACCCGAGCGCGGCCACCCCGGCCGATCGCCAGATCTGGCCGAGGTGGCGGGTCGGGCGTGACCGGGTCCGGAGGCAGCCCGTAGACCTCCGGGTCGTCGAGCAGCAGGAAGAACGCGCCGTTGCCGCCGACGCCGTCGTCGGGGTCGGCGCCGTACAGCTGGACCCCGGGCACACCCGCCGCGATGAGGTCATCCGCTCGCGCCGCGGCCCGCTCCCGCAGCTCCTCGAGCGGCCCGAACTGGATCGAGTCGGTCGGGCACGCCTGGGCGCAGGCGGGCTGCTGCTCGCCCTGCATCCGGTCGTAGCACAGGGTGCACTTGAAGGCGCCGCCGCCGCCGGGCTGGCCGGGGGAGCGGCGCTCGATGACGCCGTAGGGGCAGGCGGTCACGCAGTACCCACAGCCGTTGCAGACGTCGTCCTGCACGACCACGGTCGAGAACTCGGTGTAGAAGATCGCGCCGGTCGGGCAGACCTCGAGGCACGCCGCCTCGGTGCAGTGCTTGCACACGTCCGAGCTCATCAGCCAGCGGAAGTCGGTCGATGCGCCGGCGCGCGCCGCCTCGGCACCGCCGAAGATCGGCACCTCGCGCGGCCTCCTCGCTGCCGTGCGCACCTGCCGGCAGGCCCGGGTCGTCCCCGAACCACTCGAGGCCGACCTTCCCGGACGGCGCACCCGGAGCGGCCCCGGCCAGTGCGGGGACGTGGCCGGCCGGCTGCTCGACGAACGCGACGTGGCGCCAGCGAGTCGGCGCCGAGCTCGCCGGTGTTGTCCATCGAGTGGCCGCGTGAACGCGGACTCCTCGCGCGCCGGGACCTGGTTCCACTCCTTGCACGCCACCTCGCAGGCCTTGCACCCGATGCACACCGAGGTGTCGGTGAAGAACCCGAACCGGGTGCCCTCGCTGCCGCGGACGGGCCCGCCGCTGTGGGTGAGCAGGTCGCTGGCGTGGCGCGATGTGGGTCATCGTCGTCCCTTCGTCGTCCGCTCGGAAGCGAAGCGTTCGCCCCGGACCGCATCCGGGTGCGGCTGGCCGTGGCGGTCGACGAGCTCGCGCAGCCCGGCGTCGCGCGGTCGCCGGCCCGGGCACGATGTCGCAGGTCGCGGCCTTGACCTCCTGGATGTGCACGTTCGGGTCCATCGCGATCGCGAACAGGTCGTTGGCGGCGTCGCCCGGCGCGGTCCCGTTCGGTCCCCAGTGGTAGGGCAGGCCGACCTGGTGGACGCGCCGGTCACCGACGCCGCAGCGGCGCGATCCGCTCGGTCACCATGACCCGCGCCTCGATCGCCGACCGCGAGGTGAGGATCGTCGCCCACCCGCCGTGCGCGAGCCCGCGTTCGGCAGCGAGGTCGGGGTGGACCTCGACGAACATCTCCCGGGCGAGCTCGGCCAGCCGCGTCCCGAACCGGCTCATCCCGCCGGCGGTGTGGTGCTCGGCGATGCGGTACGCTGGTCGCCACGTACGGGTAGGCGGCCGCGCCCGGGTGCGTCGACCGGACCGGGTTGTGCGGGTTGTGCTCGTGCGGGAGGTCCTCGGCGAGCGGGTTGGCCCGCGACCGGGTGCAGCGCGGTTCTCGACCGGTGACTCGAACGGTTCGAGGTGCATCGGCAGCGGGCCGTCGAGCAGCCCGGCACGGCGCCCACAGCCAGCCCTTGCCGTCGGCCTGCATCAGGAACGGGTCGGTGCCCGCCGAGCGCCTCGACGCCCGGTCGCGTCCGGCCTCCGGTCGGTGGTCGGGCCGCATCGTCGGGTGCGAAGTCGGGCGTGTCCAGCCCGGTCCAGCGTCCCTCGGTCCTCGTCCCACCACACGTAGCGCTTGCGCTCCGACCACGGCCGACCGTCGGGGTCGGCCGACGCC
Source organism: uncultured Nitriliruptoraceae bacterium (assembly GCA_963850715.1). Lineage (GTDB taxonomy): Bacteria > Actinomycetota > Nitriliruptoria > Nitriliruptorales > Nitriliruptoraceae > Nitriliruptor. Next base: position 131,961 of record CAWKMM010000013.1, read on the forward strand.
CGGTTGTAGAGCATCCGGCGGTCGTTCGGCCACGCCCAGCCCCACTCCTGCGCGGCCGGTCCCATCTCGGTCCACGGGGTCCGACGCGCGGTCTGGTTCACCCCGTCGGCGTACGCGCCCGCGTAGATCCAGCAGCCGCAGGCGGTCGACCCGTCGTCGGCGAGGTCGTTGAAGCTCGACAGCGGCTCGCCGTCCGCGTCCCAGCCGTTGATCTCGCGCAGGACCGCGTCGGCCGACGGCTCGTCGAGCGGCCCCTCGGTCGGGTAGTCCCAGGTCAGGTGGTGCAGCGGCAGGTCGCGGTCGGCCGGCTCGCCACCGGACCGCGCCAGCAGCTTGTCGCGGACCCGGATCGCCGAGGTGGTAGGCGAACCACAGGTCGCTGCGCGCGTCGCCCGGTCGGGTCGACCGCGGCGTCGTGCCACTGCAGCAGCCGCTGGGTGTTGGTGAACGTGCCGTCCTTCTCGACGTGCGCCGCGGCCGGCAGGAAGAACACCTCGGTGTCGATGTCCTCGGGGACCAGCTCGCCGGTCTCGACCTCCGGGCCGTCCCGCCAGAACGTCGCGCTCTCGATCATCGTCAGGTCGCGGACCACCAGCCAGTCGAGGTGGCGTACGCCAGCCGGTGCAGCCGCGAGTTCGCCGACCCGACCGCCGGGTTCTGGCCGAAGAGCATGTAGCCCTTGACCTTGCCGGTGAACATGTCGAGCGTGGTCGGGTAGACCGAGTGGTCGCCGGTGATCCGCGGCAGGTACCCGAACCCGAGGTCGTCACGCTCGAGGGCGTGGTCGCCGTACCAGGCCGCGCAGCAGGCTGACGATGAAGGTCCGGCCCTTGGACCAGTACCCCTTCGCGGCGGTGGTGCGGCGCTCGTAGTCGTCGAGGGTGTCGTGGTGCCCGGCCGACGGCATCGGCAGGTACCCGGGCAGCAGGTCGAACAGCGTCGGGATGTCGGTCGAACCCTGGATGCTGGCGTGGCCGCGCAGCGCCAGGATGCCGCCGCCGGGACGGCCGATGTTGCCGAGCAGCAGCTGGAGGATCGAGGCCGCGCGGATGTACTGGACGCCGACGTGTGCTGGGTCCAGCCGACCGAGTACACGAACGCCGAGGTGCGGTCGCGCCCGGAGTTCTCGCACAGCGCCTCGGCCACGCGAGGAACTGCTCCTCGTCGATGCCGCAGACGTCGGCCACCGCCGCGGGGGTGTACCGGGCGTAGTGGCGCTTCAGCAGCTGGTAGACGCACCGGGGGTGCTGGAGGGTCGGGTCGCGTCTCGATGTGGCCGACGTTCTCGATGGAGCCGCCCTCGAACGCCTCGCCGCCCTCCTCCTGGTGCTCCGGCTCGTCCTGGCGGGGCCCCTCCGCATCGGCGTCCGCCTCGTCACGTCGCCGGGGTCGTCGCCGTCGACGTCGTTGTGACGGGCACCCGCGGCGGCGTGCGACGTCGGGCGCCTCGCCCTCGTACTGCCAGGTCGCGTCGTCGTAGCCGGACTCGGGGTCCCAGCCGCTGAAGTACCCGGCAGCGTCGTCGGGAAGCTCGACGCCCTCGGCGATGATGTGGCGAGGCGTTGGTGTAGGCGACGACGTACTCGCGGAAGTCGGCGCTCGTGCTCGAGCACGTAGCGGATCAACCCGCCGAGGAAGGCGATGTCGGCGCCCGGGCCGGATCGGCACGAAGGTGTCGGCCAGCGCGCTCGTGCGGGTGAACCGCGGGTCGACGTGGACGATCCGCGCACCGCGCTCCTTGGCCTCGATCACCCACTGGAACCCGACCGGGTGGTTCTCGGCCATGTTCGAGCCCATCAGGACGATGCAGTCGCTGTTGACCAGGTCCTGTTGGTAGGTGGTCGCGCCACCGCGACCGAAGCTGGTCCCGAGACCCGGGACCGTGGAGCTGTGTCATATCCGGGCTTGGTTCTCGATCTGGATGGCACCGAGCGCGGTGAACAGCTTCTTGAGGAGGTAGTTCTCCTCGTTGTCGAGGGCGGCGCCGCCGAGGCTGCCGAACCCCAGCGTGCGGTTCAGCGGCGAACCGTTGTCGTCGCTCGTCCTCCCACCCGTCGTCGCGCGCGGCGATGACCCGGTCGGCGATCATGTCCATCGCCGTGTCGAGGTCGAGGTCCTCCCAGTCGGTGCCTCCGGGGCGGCGGTAGCGGACCGTCAGCTCCCGCGACGGCCCGGTCACCATCTCGCGCGTGGACGACCCGCGCGGGCACAGCCGCCCGCGCGAGATGGGGCTGTCGGGATCGCCCTCGATGTGGGTGATCTCGCCGTCCTGGACGAAGATCCGTTGCCCGCAGCCGACGGCGCAGAACGGGCAGATCGACGGCGACGACCGCGTCGGCCTCGTCGGTACGGGCCGTGATCGCGTCGGTGGCGGCGGAGCGGGCGGCTGCTCCGACGGCGGTGCGGTCGTCACCGGTGAGCTGTCGCACGACGCGGCCACGCTGCGGGGCCTCGCCCGGCGGGCGGGAACAGGGGGAGGAGGTCGCGGAGTCCCATCGCGGTCGACCCTAGACGTCGTCGTCGCCGGGCGGAGCGTCACCGGACACCGGCCCACCGGACGCCGCGCCGCCCGGGACCGCGCCGCCCGTGACCGCGCGGCCCGGGACCGCCCCACCCGGCACCGGCTGACCGGCGGCACGGGCCGCGTCGCGCCGCAGTCGCTCCTTCGTGCGCAGCTCCTCCTCGGTGCGTCGCATCCACGACGCTGAAGCGGCGGAGCGCGACGATGGCGTACACGAAGCTCGGCGGGACCCACATCAGGGCACCCGCGAGCTGCTGGTCCTCGAGCGCGGTCAGCCCACCGCCGCCGGTGTACACGTCGTAGACCGACCGGCTCGCGAAGGTCAGCAGCGCCCCGAGGACGCCACCGGTCACGATGAGCGCGAACGAGGGAGAGCGTCGCGAGCGCCTGCGCCCGGCGGTTGCGTCGCGCGGTCGCGACGATCTCGATCCAGACCCACACGGCGCTCCCGAGGAAGGCGACGTGCTCGAGCGCGTGGACGGCGGCGTTGCGGACGGCGAGGTCGTACAGCCACGGGGCGTGCCACACCCACGTCACGACGATGTGCACCACGGTGGCGATCACGAGCGGCGGCGGGTCACCGATGCCGGCGGCGCCACCGACGGGTCGTCCGCGACCACCCGGCCACGGTGCTGCGCGCGGCGGGGGAGAGCCCGAGCCGCAGCGTCGAGACGGGGGCGCCGAGCGCGAGCAGCGGGGCGGCCACCACCGTCAGCAGCAGGTGCTGGATCATGTGGACCCACAGCAGGTGCTCGCTCCAGCCCGGGATCGGTCCGGCGACGGCGACCAGCGTGACGGCCACGCCGGCGAGGAACGCCGCGGTCCGCCGCGGCACGCGCGGCCCCGACGGCCGCCGCCGGCCGCGCCCCGCAGGTACCAGGCCGTCACCCCGACGAGCCCGGCGATCGCGGCCGGGTCGACGGCGGTGTGCTCGAGGACGGTCGGCGGTCACGCGCCGTGCGTCGGCGCCATCGCGCAGGCGTCGAGGAAGAAGGCCGGCAGGCCCTCGAAGACGGTCACCGCGCCGAAGAAGATCGACGAGCAGGATGCCCGAGCCAGCCGAGGAAGACGTCCCGCTGCGCGTACCGGTCGACGGCGGGGTCGGCCAGGCGGGCGCCGCGCAGGACCTGGACCCCCGACAGCCACGCGCGGCCGCACAGCAGCGCCATGGCGACGGTCAGCGGCGTGGAGCGGGCAGGTCGGTGCCCCACTCGCAGGCGCGGGGCACCAGCCAGTAGGTGCCGCCGAGGTGCACCGCCCACCACACGGGCCCGCCGACGACCGCGTCGAACCGCCGCACGTCCGTGCGGTGGGCCTCGGTGGGGGTGATGGTCAGCGCTCACGCAGCACCCCCGGGGTCGGGCAGCAGGTGGACCACCGCCGAGGCAGACGATCGCGGCGGGCAGTGGCCCACCACAGGTAGAGCACGGTGACGTCGGCCTCGAGCATCCGACCGCTGTCGACCACGCCGACGAGTCGCTGGATGAGCAGGGCCGCGACCATCAGCGTGCTGATCGCGATGAAGGTGGCGGCGGTCGCCGTCAGGACCACGTAGACCGACGCGTAGGCGTGGTCGGCCCAGCGGAACGGGACGCCGGCGAGGTCCCCGCCGAGCACGACCGACGCGACGCGGTCAGCAGCGCCCCGCTGATGAGCAGCAGCAGGGAGGGTGCGGGTCGGGCGTCGGCGCGCAGGCGGATCACCGCCCCCGTCGCGGCGAGGTTCCCGCCGAGACAGAGCAGCATCGCCCCGACCGCCAGCCACGACCCGGGCCGCTCCAGCGGCGGTGGCGGCCACGCTGGCTGCCCGGTGTGCAGGTAGAGCCCGGCTGCGGCGAACCCGGCCAGCCCCGTGGTGAGCACGATCAGGAGCAGGACGCGCCCCACATGCCCATGGTCAGCCCGCGGGCCCGGTCGGCGACCGGGTGCGCGGTGCGGGAACGGGTCGCTGGCATCTACTCCACCCCCGGCCACAGCCACGTGACGGTCGTCGCGATGATGCCGAACAGCCCGACGAACCCGAGCGCGAACGAGTCGACCAGGATCCCGACGAGCGACGACCGCGATGGCCACGGCGCACCACAGCGGCCACAGCGAGTGGCCCGGGAGCGTCACGATGTGGTCCGGCTCGGCGTCGAGACCCGAGGTGGTGATCGCCTCGCGCAGGCGCTCGGCCGGGTGGTCGAGCCGCTCCTGCCACTCGGGCTTCTCGTGGGGGGGTCGGTCCGCACCCGCCCGTCGCCGGTGACGTGGTCGCGGCCGAGGACCGACTCGGTGTCCCACAGCGGCTCGGGCGAGGCGACCTGCATGGTGCCGACGAAGTTGTAGTTGGGGGCCGGCGAGGAGGTCGCCCACTCGAGCGTGTCGGCGCCGTACGGGTCGTCGGGTGCCTGCTCCCGACCGGGCCAGTTCGCCTTGATCATGTTGACGGCGAACAGCAGCATCCCGATGCCCATCACGAACGACCCGAGCCGACGAGATCAGGTTGAGCCCGTCCCAGCCGAGGCCCTCCTCGTAGGTCCAGATGCGTCGCGGCATCCCGAACAGTCCGAGCCAGTGCTGGGGCATGAACGCGACGTTGAACCCGACGAAGTTGAGGACGAACGCGACCTTGCCGAGCCCCTCGCCCATCATGCGGCCGGTCAGCTTCGGCATCCAGAAGTGCAGGCCGGCCGAGGATCGGGAACAGCGACCCGCCGACGAGCACGTAGTGGAAGTGGGCGACGACGAAGTAGGTGTCGTGGGCCTGCCAGTCGAACGGCACCATCGCCACCATCACGCCGGTGATGCCACCGGCGACGAACACGAACGACGAAGCCGGCGACGTACAGCATCGGCGTGTCCCACCGGATGCGGCCCCACCACATCGTGCCGATGAAGCACATGATGATCACGCCCGAGGGGATGGCGATCATGAAGCTCGCGGCGGTGAACAGCGACGTCGCCAGGATCGGGATGCCGGTGGCGTACATGTGGTGGACCCACAGCCCGAACGACAGGATGCCGATCGCGACCAGTGGCGGCGATGTACGAGCGGTGCGACCCGCCAGCCGGCGGCGGGCCGCGACGGTGATGATCGCCGCCGCCATCCCGACCGCGGGGATGAGCTGGATGTAGACCTCGGGGTGCCCGAACCACCAGAACAGGTGCTGCCAGAGCAGCGGGTCGCCGCCGGCGGTCGGCGTCGTAGAACACCGTGCCGATCTTGCGGTCGAGCTCGAGCAGGATCGGTGCCGGCCACCAGCGGCGGGAACGCGAACAGGATCATGACCGCGACGATCAGCGAGGACCACACGAAGACCGGCATCCGGCTGATCGACATCCCGGCCGCCCGGAACCGGATCACCAGGACGACCACCTCGATGGACGCCGCGATCCCCGAGATCTCGAGCATCGTGACGCCGAGGAGCCAGAAGTCGAGGTTCAGCGCCGGGGGAGAACTCGGGCCCGGGTCAGGGGCACGTAGGCGAACCAGCCGCTGTCGGGGACCGCGCCGACCACGAAGCTCGACAGCAGGAAGATCCCGCCGAGCAGGAACCCCCAGTACCCGAACGCGTTCAGGCGCGGCATCGGCATGTCGCGCGCCCCGAGCTGCAGCGGCGCGAGGTAGATCGTGAAGCCCTCGAGCATGGGCACCACGAACAGGAACATCATGATGGTGCCGTGCATGGTGAACAGCTGGTTGAAGCCGTCCGGGCCCATCACGTCGTTGTCCGGCCCGATCAGCTGCAGGCGCATCAGCATCGCGAGCAGGCCGCCGAGCATCAGGAAGAAGAAGCTGGTGAAGATGAACCGCCGGCCGACCGCCTTGTGGTTGCACTGCCCGAGCCACCCGATGAAGCCGGGCTTGGAGCCCCACACCTGGTTCGAGCAGGTCGAGATCCGGCTCACCGCGGCCGCGACGTCACTCCAGGCCCTCCAGGTAGTCGAGGAGCGTCCTCGAGCTCGGTCGTCGGTCAGTCGTGTCACGGGCATCGGGATCCCGGGTTTGACGACCTGCGGTTCGACGATCAACCTGGCGAGGTTGTCGCGGGTGTTGGGCACGATGCCGCCGGCCAGCATGTCGCGGGACAGCAGGTGGGTGAGGTCGGGGCCCACGCGGGCGACCGACGGTGCCCTCGACGGCGTGGCAGGCGGCGCAGCCCGCGCCGAGGAAGACCTCGCGGCCATCGCTCCGACACGGTCGCGCCCGGCTCGCTGCTGGTCGGCGATCCACGCCTCGTACTCGTCCTGCTCGACGACGTGGACGTAGGCCACCATCTGCGCGTGCGCGATCCCGCAGAACTCGGCGCAGTTGCCGCGGAAGCTGCCGGTCTGCTGGGCCTCGAAGACGAAGTGGTTGGTCCGTCCCGGGATCATGTCGATCTTCCCGTGGAGCCGCGGGATCCAGAAGCTGTGGATCACGTCCTCGGTGGTGAGGTTGAACCGGATCGGGGTGTCGACCGGGACGACGATCTCGTTCGCGGTGATGATGCCCTCGTCCGGGTAGTGGACCTCCCACCAGAACATGTGGCCGATGACGTCGACCTCGAGCTCGCCGTCCTCCGCGACGTGGGCGGTGGCGTTGGCCACCATGGCGGAGTAGACGAGCAGCACGATCAGGATGATGGCGGGCACGATGATGCCGCCCCACCAGATCAGGCGGGTGCGTACCCGGTGGTCGGCCTCGGCTTCGACGAGGTGGTCGGGGTCGGCGACCGCGATCGGGCCGTCGACCTCGGACGGCGGGCACGTCGTGACCGGATCGGGCCCCGTTCGGTCGGCGCCACCTCGTGGTCGCCGTGCTTGCGGCGGCGCCACGAGCGGACGATCGGCACGGCCAGCAGGCCGAGCACGATCAGCCACACGACCGTCCCGAGGATGACGCTGAACCAGAACAGCCCGTCGATCGCCTCGGCCTGGGGGGTGACCGCGTCGGTCGTCGAGTCGCGGACGCCGGACACCTCGCTGCACGCGGCGGCGAGCGACGCCGACGAGCAGGAGCGCGGCTGCGCGGAGAGCGGGTCGCGGGGCGGCGTCGGGCGCATCACGGGGCATGCCTCGTCGAGGTCGCGGAACCGTGCCACCCGTCGACGCGACGCGGCGACCGCGGCGAGCGGTCAGCAGCGATGGGCAGGACGAGCAGGGCGATGCGGAAGCCGGACACGACGGCTTCGACGGGGATGCGGGTCCACGAGGAGAGCACGTCGACGCCGGCGCTCGGCGGTCAGGATGATCGCGACCGACGTCATGAAGGTCACCACGCCCGCGCGGAGCGGGACGTCGAGCGGGTGGTCGAGGGCGTGGTGCTCGGCGTCGTCACGGAGCAGCTTGCGCTCGAGGAACGGGTAGAGCGCGACCATCCCGATGAGGATCCCGGGGATGACCGCCGCGGCCACCAGCACGTTGGTGATGCGCATCCCGAGGAAGACGACGTCGATCGCGGGGACGACCCGCAGGCGAGCCGGTGGTGAAGAACATCGCCCAGGCGGGGTGGACCAGTTGGTGGCCTCCGCCGCGATAGAAGGGACCCTCGAGCTCGATGTCGGCCCACGGGACGGCCACCGAGGACGCCACCAGCAGCGTGGTCAGCGCCGCGGTCAGCAGGGCGAACCGGCCGACCGCGTCCGGCCACAGCGGCCGCCCGACGCCGAGCCGGTCGACGTCGACGTCGGGGCGCCGCTCCAGCGAGGGGGTGCGCCGGTGCACCAGCCACAGGTGCCCGGCGAGCAGGCACGTGAACGCGCCGGGCAGCAGGAACAGGTGCAGCCCCAGGCGCCGACGAGGATGCGGTCGCTCGGGAGCTCGCCGCCGGTCACCAGCTGGGCGAGCGGCTCGCCGAGGAACGGGATCGAGCCGAGCACCGCCTCGAGGATGCGCAGGCTGACGAGGCCGCCACCAGCGAGAACGGCATCAGCTCGCCGGTGTAGGCGAACCCGAGCGCGACGAGCAGCAGACCCGACGCCGACGAGGTGGTTGCCCATCCGGGGCCGGCGGAACGCGCCGGTGGCGAGCACGCGCAGCAGGTGGGCCACGAGCGAGAGGAGGAAGACGTGCGAGGCCGCGACGTGGACGCGGCGCAGCAGCAGCCCGCCCGGCAGGTCCTCGCTGATCCGGAGCACCGACGCGAACGCCGCGCGGCAGCTGCTGGCCGTCGTACAGCTCGGACGCGCCGGTGTAGGTGACGAGCTCGGTCGACGGCCGGTAGGCGATGGCGAGGACGAGCCCGGTCACCGTCAGCACGAGGAAGGCGACGATGGCGGCGTGGCTGATGAGCGCGCCGAAGCCGATCGGCCACAGCGAGCGGACGCTCGGCACCGCGCCCGACGCGGTCGAGTCGAGCGTCTCGGTCAGCCGCGCGACGGGGGAGGGGACACGCTCAGCGCCGTCCCTCCGACGGCGCCCGGCGGGGCGGTCAGGTCACCGGTGGCGATGACGTAGCCCTCGTCGTCGAGCCCGAGCGGCAGCTGCGGCAGCGGGTGGGACGCGGGGCCGGACACCGGCTCGGCGCCCCGCGCGGGCGTCGAAGGTCGCCTGGTGGCAGGGGCAGAACAGCGCCTGGTCGACGTCGCGGTAGAGGGCGACGGCGCAGCCCGGCGTGGCTGCACAGGCGCGAGTAGGCGATGAGGGTGTCGTCGACCACGCCGTCGAGCAGGGTGGGCGGCTCGGGGAGCTCACGCAGCCGGATCAGCATGACGGCCGACAGCTCGCTGCCGAGCGCTCCCTCGGGCCAGACGGTGACGACGCTGCCGAGCGGGAGGTCCTGCGGGCTGGATCGGCGTAGCCGTCGAGCGTGGCGAGACGGGCCCCCGCGCTCCAGTCCGACCCTCGCGGGCTCCGGGGGCCGAAGCGCAGGAGGGCCCCGACGCCGCCGAGTCCGAGGAAGGCGGCACCGACCGAGCGCCCCGCCGAGCAGGCGTCGGCGTGAGCGGAACGGTGCGAGCTCGTCGACGGGTTCGGGACGCGGCGATCGTCCGTTCGCCGAGGTCCCGGGTGACCACGAGGTGGTGCATCGCGATGGTGGCGGCGAGGCCGGCCGCCGCACCGAGGAGGCCGAGCACGGTCGGTGTCCGCGTCCATGATCCACAGGACGACGAACGCGAGCAGCGCCACGAGCCCGGCCGCGACCCACCCGCGGAACCAGTGCGCGCCGGAAGGCCTGCACCTCGGTCGCTGGCCCGGTGGGTTCGGTCGGCTGCCGGCCACGGGCTCGGTCGGTCGGGTCGTGACGGACCTTCGGGTGGTGGTCCGGCAGGTCGTCCGGGTGGCGGTCGCGAGGGTCGGCCATCAGCGGGGCTCGAAGGGGTCGGTCCGGGCGAAGCCGTCCGGCTCCGCGGGGCTCCAGCGTCGGGCGCGGGCCACGACCCAGATGGCGAGACCGGCCAGGAGCGCCAGCCCGATGGCGAACAGCGCCTCGCCGACCTGGTCGAGCTCGCGCGACCCCGACGGCGCTGCGGGGTCCACGTCCGACGCCAGCTCGAGGTAGGCGACGATGTCGTCGACCTGCTGGTCGTCGAGGACGGCCACGTCGAACGCGGGCATGGTGAAGGGGCCGACGCGCGTGCCCTCCTCGATGGCGACGCCATCGAGACCCGTCAGCGGGGGAGGCGATGTTGCCGGCGCCGGCGATGCCGCCGTCGCCCGCCGCACCGTGGCACGCGGCGCAGTTGCGGACGTACAGCTCCTGGCCTCGGCCGGCGTCGCCCTCGCCGACCGTGGGGATCTCGCCCGGCAGGTCGAACTCGGCGAGGAGGTAGGCGTTGACGGCCTCGCGCTGCTCGTCGTCGAGCTGCTCCACGTAGATACCGACCTCGCGCGCCACGATCGGCATGCGACCGGTCCGCATCGTGAGGTCGACGTAGGCGATGTCGGTCCCGGTCATCTCCGGACCCTCGAGGTCGCCCGGCCCGGGACCGCCCTCGAGGCGGGTGCCGTGGCAGGCGGCGCAGGCGGCCTGGAAGATCTCGCCACCGCGCACGACCTGGTCGCGTTCGCCGTACCGGTCCTCGACCGTGCTCTGGGCGGCCGCCATCGACTGCCAGCCCGCCACGGTGAACAGCACCGCGACCGCCGCGATCACCGCAGGCACGCGCCCCCACCGCCCTCGGACTCGGATGGTCGGCCTCCGCGAGCTCTGGCGCGCTCTGGTCGGTCCCGAGCGGCCCGCTGAGTCAACTCAACCAGACCGGTGGACTCCAGGGGTGGATGTGGACGTTCGGCCGGGGCGGGTAGCCTCCGAAGTCCACCGACCGTCGCCCGCGGAGCACGTCGTGACCCTGTTGCAGACCTGGCTCATCATCGGCGTCCCGCTCGTGGCCGCGTCGCTGTACCTGTTCGTCGGCCGGAACAAGGGCCGGGCCCGTGTCGGCTACTTCGGGCTGCTGACGGCGGTCGTCGCGCTCGCCACGCTGCCGACGAACGCGACCCAGGGCCGGATGATCTCGGCGGGGCTCGTCGGGGCTGCGGCGTTCCTGTTCGTCGCGAACGGCCGCGGGACCCACACCGATGACGACTACATCGAGCACCACCAGGACCGCCGCCGGTTCACCACCGCTTCCGGTGGTGACGCCGACCGGTGACCGCCCGGAGCACGTCCCCCGGCACCCGCGATGCAGCGCACGGATCCGTGCAACCTCGAGGGCGTGGCGCGCGTCGGACCCGGTAGCAGCCTCCGCATCACCCCTCCGGCGACCGGCACCGAGGTGTCACGTACCCGTCTGACCGCCACGGCCCTCGCGGCCATCCTCGCCGGAAGCCTCGCGCTGCCGGCCGCCACGGCGCCGGCGCACGCCGCGACCGGCTCGGGGGCGTGCGCGAGCCACCTCGTCCCGGCCACCGGGTTCACCGACACCCTGACGACCGTGCACCGGGCCGCGATCGACTGTGCGGTGTGGTGGGGGTTGGTCCGGGGCCGGACCCCGACCAGCTTCGCCCCCGCCACGTCGGTGACCCGTGGCCAGACCGCGGCGATGGTCGCGGGGCTGCTGCGGACGACCGGGCACGCACCGGACGCTGCTCCCTCCGCGGGGTTCGAGGACACCGCCGACCACACCTTCGAGGCCGACATCGACACCGTCGCCTCCCTCGGCATCGTCACCGGGGTGACGGCGACCACCTTCGAGCCGAACGCGACCATCACGCGCGCGCAGCTCGCCAGCGTCCTGGCCCGCACCTTCGCGTACGGCTACGACGCTCCGTTGCCCCCCGGTCCGGTGGAGTTCCAGGACGTCTCCGCGGACAGCCCCCACCGTGACGCCATCGGGCGGGTCGCCGCGGCGGGGATCACGAGCGGGACGTCCGCGACCCGGTTCTCGCCGCACCTGGCCGTCCCGCGGGCCCAGGTCGCATCGTTCCTGACGCGGGCCACCTCGGTGCTGCTCCGGCGTGGTGACGCCCGGCTGCCCACCGCGCGGCCCGGCCCGCGCGACGCCTACGCGAGCCGGACCCGCGCGGCGTGGGTCCACCTGTTCGACGGCCGCCTGAAGACCCGTGCGGCGATCGAGCGCACCGTCGCCGAGCTCGCGGCCGCCGACGCCAACGTCATCTACGCCCAGGTCGCTCGACGCCACGACGCCTACTACGTCTCGAGCGTCCTGCCGCGGACCCCCGACCCCGGCGTCGCGGCCGGGTTCGACGTGCTGGCGGAGCTGCTCACGGCGGCCCACGCACGGGGCATCGAGGTGCACGCCTGGTACGGGGTGGCGCCCACCTACCACGACGTCTACCGCGGCCTGAACACGCCGGCGAACTGGATGTACAACCGTCGCGGCCCGAACGCGCCGGTCGCGGACCGGTGGGTCACCCGCAGCGCGTCGGGGACGTGGTCGACCTACCTCGACCCCGGCGTCCCCGGGGTGCAGAGCCACGTCGCCGCGGTGGTGGGCGAGATCGCCCGGCGCTACGCCGTCGACGGCATCCACCTCGACTACGTCCGCTACGACGGCGCCGACCAGGGCTACAACCCGCTCGCCCTCGCCGCGTACCGCGCGCAGACCGGCGCGTCGGGCACGCCGAGCCCCTCGAACACGGCGTGGACGACCTGGCGACGCGAGCAGACCCGGCAGATCGTCCTGAAGGCGGGCGAAGCCGTCCGTTCCGCCCGGCCGGGGGTCACCCTGTCCGCGGCGGTCATCACCTGGGGCGCCGGACCGGCGACGACCGACCGTGCCGGGTTCCGCGCCACCCTGCCGTACACCCGGACCCTGCAGGACTGGGACGGCTGGGTCCGGCGCGGCGAGATCGACGCCGTCGTCCCGATGAACTACTTCCGCGCCCACGAGGCGCAGCAAGCCCGCTGGTTCTCGCGGTGGATCGCCCACGAGCGGGCGCTCGCGTCGGCGTACGGGACCGAGGTCGTCCCCGGTCCCGCGGGGTACCTCAACCATCCCGCCAACGTCGCCTCCCAGGTCCGGGCGGGGATGACGGCCGACGGTGCATCGGTCTACTCCTTCCAGCAGCCGACCCTCGACAGCAGCCGGGGGATCTGGAGCCAGCTCGCCGGCACGCGGTGGGGGTACGCCCCGACCCGCTGAGCCGCCGGGCGCTCCACCCGCCGGCCAGGGTCGAGGCTGCCCTCCCGTACACTCCGAGGTCGCGACCTCGACCTGTGAGCTGCTGTGCCCCGGACCTACTTCATCCGCACCTTCGGGTGCCAGATGAACGAGCACGACACCGGCCGCGCCGCCGGCCTGCTCGAGGCCGTCGGCTACCGCCGGGCCGCGTCCGACCGGGACGCCGACCTCGTGCTGCTCAACACCTGCGCCGTCCGCGAGAACGCCGACAACCGGCTGTACGGCACCCTCGGCCACCTCAAGGGCCTCAAGGACGAGCGCCGCGCCGCCGGGCAGGACCTGACCATCGTCGTCGGCGGGTGCCTCGCGCAGAAGGACGGCGCGACCGTCGCGGCCAAGGCGCCGTGGGTCGACGTGGTCTACGGCACCCACAACCTCGGCGCGTTGCCGCAGCTGCTCGCCCAGGCCGACTCGACCTCGCTGCCGGTGGTCGAGCTCGTCGAACAGCTCGAGACCTTCCCGTCGGCGCTGCCCGCCAAGCGTGACGTCCGCCACCACGCGTGGGTCGCGATCTCGGTCGGGTGCGACAACTCCTGCACCTTCTGCATCGTGCCGTCGCTGCGCGGCCCCGAACGGCTCGCGCACGATGGGCGACATCGTCACCGAGGTCCGCGGGCTGGTCGCCGACGGGGTCGTCGAGGTCACCCTGCTCGGCCAGAACGTCAACTCCTACGGCCGCGACCTCGCCGGCCGGTCGCAGTTCGCGCCGCTGCTGCGCGAGCTCGGCGAGGATCGACGGGCTCGAACGGGTCCGCTTCACCTCGCCCCACCCGCGCGACTTCACCGACGAGGTGCTGCACGCGATGGCGGAGACGGCGAACGTGATGCCGCACCTCCACCTGCCGCTGCAGTCGGGGTCGGATCGGCTCCTGCGCCTGATGCGCCGCAGCTACCGCCAACGCCGCTACCTCGAACCTGGTCGCGCGGACCCGCGAGCTGCTGCCCGACGCGGCCCTCTCGACCGACATCATCGTCGGGTTCCCCGGCGAGACCGACGAGGACTTCCAGGCCACGCTCGACGTGGTCGAGCAGGTCCGCTTCGACCAGGCGTTCACGTTCCAGTACTCGCCGCGTCCCGGGACGCCGGCCGCCGCGCTCGTCGACGAGTTCGTCCCGCCGGAGGTCGTCACCGAGCGCTACCAGCCGGCTCGAACCGCTCGTCCGGCAGCACTCGCTCGAGGCGCACCAGCGCCTGGTCGGCACCGCGCAGGAGCTGCTGATCGAGTCGCCGTCGAAGACCGACGCGTCGCGGTGGTCGGCCCGCACCCGCGGCAACCACCTGGTCCACCTGCCCGCCCCCGACGGGCTGGCGTCGCCGGCCGCGGCGAGGTGCCGGCGTACGGCCCCGGCGACCTCGTCACGGCCGACGGTCGTCGAGGGCGTCGACCAACTACGCCTTGGCCGGCCACGCCGACGGCGTCCGGCGCACCGCCGCGGGGCGCGCCACCGCCGAGGCGCTGGCTCGGGGCGAGAGGCCACGCGCTGCCGCCCGACGCGCCCGCGACCGCGCCGGTCGCCGGGGTCGGACGGTCGTTGCCCCTGCTGCTGGCTCCGTCGTGACCGTCCGCGCGGTCGCGGTCGTCCCGTCGGCGCCGCTGCTGCTGCCGGCCGTCTCGGAGCGCCTGCCGGAGGCGATCGCCGACGAGGTCGCCGCGCTGCGCGAGGCGGTGCGGGCCGCGCTGACCGGGCTGCCCGACGTCGACACCGTCGTGCTCGTCGCCAGCGGTGACGACGCGACCCTGCCGGACGGCGGGTGCGCGACCTCGCCGGGCTACGGCCACCCGCAGGTGCGCGCGCGGACGTGCCCGTCGACCGCGAGCTGCTGGCGGCGCGTCGCCACCCGCACCGGCACCCCGCGGGTCCGCGCCGACCGGGTCGATGGCGACCTCGCGGTGCTGACCCTGCTGGTCGCCGACGACGCTGCCCGGACGCGACCATCCTGCTCGGCGACCGTGGCGCGCGGGGCGGGCGCCGCGACGCTCGGCGGGTTCGCGGCCGGCGTCCTGGCCGGCGATCGACGCGACCGGGCGTGACGTGGCCGTCGTCGCCGCGGGCGACCTGTCGGCCACCCGCGACACGACCTCGCCCGGCTACCTCGTCGACGGCGCGGTCGCGTGGGACCAGCGCGGTGGTCGCGGCGCTGGTCGCCGGTGACCTGGACGGGTTGGTCGCGCTCGGACCGGCCGAGGCGGCTCGCGTCGGCGGCACGCGGGTGGGCGCCGCTGGTCGTGCTCGCTGCACCTCGCTCGGGCCGGCGGGCTCCAGCTCGAGGACCCGCAGCTGTGGACCCCGCGCGGCGTCGGCCAGCTCGTGGCCGGCTCGCGTTGACCGGGGGCGTGGACGTGGAGGGAGGCGTGGCCCGCGACCGGCAGGTGCTGGCCGTCGTCGGCCCGACCGCGTCCGGCAAGTCCGCGGTCGCGCTCGAGGTCGCCCGCGCCCGGGACGGCGGCCGGTCCGGTCGAGGTGGTCGCCATCGACGCCTTCACGGTCTACCGCGGGATGGACGTCGGCACGGCCAAGCCGTCCGCAGCGGAGCGCGCCGAGGTGCCGCACCACCTCGTCGACGTCCTCGACCCGTCGCAGGAGCTGACCGTCGCGGCGTTCCAGCGACTCGCCCGAGCGGCGGTCGCCGACGTCCTCGGCCGGGGCGCGACGCCGCTGCTGGTCGGTGGTAGCGGGCTGTACTGGCGCGCCGTCGTCGACGCGCTGCGGTTCCCGCCGACCGACGCCGAGGTCCGGGCGGACGATCGAGGCGCGGTGGACGCACGACGCCGCCGGCGCGCACGCCCACCTCGCCGCCGTCGACCCCGCCGCTGCCGCGCGGATCGGACCGGGCAACCTGCGCCGGACCGTCCGGGCGCTCGAGGTGCTCGAGCTGACGGGTGAGCGGTTCAGCGCCTTCGACGACGCGCTGGTCCCGGTACGACGTCCGTCTACCCGGGGCTCCAGGTCGCCTACCTCGAACCGACCGGCCGAGGTGCTGCGCGGCCGGATCCGCGGCCCGCGCGGCCGACATGGTCGCCGGCGGGCTGGTCGACGAGGCCGACGGCGCTGCGGTCGGCCGGGCCGCTGTCGCGCACCGCACGTCAGGCGATCGGGTACGCCGAGGCGTTCGCGGTCCTCGACGGCGAGGCGGACGAGGAGGACCTCGCCGCCACCATCGCGCACCGGACCTGGCGGTACGCCCGCCGGCAGCGGACCTGGTTCCGCGCCGACCCCCGCTGCCAGCCGCCCACCACGGCCGAGGCGGTCATCACCTCGATGCGCTGACCGAACGGGTGGCGCCGAGCGGGCCGTCACCCGGTGGGAGCAGGTCCACCTCGTCGCCGACCCGGAGCGTGCCGCCGGACAGGATGCGGGCCACGATCCCACCGTGCCCGCGCAGGGCCTGGTAGCCGCCGGGCCCGAGCGCCACCTCCTCCTCCATGCGCGAGCAGGGGTGGCACGGGCCGGCGCTCTCGAGGATCACGTCGCCGATGCGGAAGCGGCGCTTCTCGAACGCGGCGAGGTTCACGCCCGCGACGACGAGGTTGCGGCGCACGAGCACCGGGTCGACGTGGGGGCGGCCGAGGAGGGCGGCGACGACCTCGAGGTGTTCGGCCTGGATGAGGCTGATCTGGCGCTTGCCCCCCTCCCGGACGGAGCGGGCGGTCCTGCGGTCACCGGCGAGCCCGAAGCCGGCGAGCGCCTCGGCGGCGTCCACGACCTCGATGGGGCCGCGGCGGGCCGTGCGCAGCCCGAGCCACGTCAGCCTCCCGGGCTGAGGGACGGTCGCGAGGAGTTCGGTGAGGGACATCGGGGGAGCGTAGAGCGCGGCGCTCGAACGTCACGTCGAGCGGCCCGGTTCGTTCACCGGGGTGGGACGGCCCGGTGGCGGCCGTCGGATGGCCGGTCGCGTCAGCCGCGGCCTCGGAGCGGAGCAACGACGTGGATCGGCGCACCTTCATCGCCCGCGGGGGCACGATCGGCGCGGCCTCGGCCGCGGCGGCGACCTTCGGCAGCTTCGGTCCGTGGGCGGCGGTGGCGCGCGCACAGGCACGGACCCGGGGGGTGGTGGTCGACCCGACCGGGACGACCCTCGAGCGCACCCTGCTCCCGACCGGTGACGGCTACCTGCGGTTCACCGACGGCCCCGGACGGCCGATCGTCGTCCGCGACGAGCTCGCGGCACCGAAGGCCGGTCGCGAGGGCCGCCGCACGCCGCTCGCGAGCATCGTCCACCTCACCGACATCCACATCATCGACAGCCAGTCACCGACCCGGGTCGAGTTCACCGACCGGCTCGAGGACTCCTCCGAGGTGGAACCGGGGTTCTTCTCGTCCGCGTGGCGACCGCAGGAGACGCTCGGTGCCCACGTCGCCGACGCGATGCTCCAGGCGCTGCGCACCGTCGGCGCGGGACCGGTGACGGGGCGGGCCTACGACTGTGGCGTCACCACGGGTGACTCGACCGACAACATGCAGTTCAACGAGCTCGCCTGGTTCCTCGACCTCATGGCCGGCGGCCGCCCGATGCAGTTCAACAGCGGTGACCCCGACCGCTACGAGGGCGTGCAGGACGACGACCAGCTCAGCTTCGACGCGAGCTACTACCACCCGGGATCGCAGCGGCCGGACAACTACAAGACCGACCTCGGCTACCCCGATCGCCCCGAGATGCTCGACGCCGCCATCGCGGCCTTCACCCCGGTCGGCGCCCCGATGCCGTGGTACTCGGTGTACGGCAACCACGACGGGCTGCTGCAGGGCAACGCCTTCGACAACCCGGTCTTCGGCGCGATCGCCACCGGGCCGATCAAGGTCGTCGGGACCCCCGCAGGGCTCACGTTCTCCCAGATCCAGCGCGCCCTGCTCGACGGTGATGTCGCCCGACTGCTGACCGCACCCGGGGCCCCGGTGCGTGAGGTCACGCCGGACCCGGCGCGCGCCGCGACGACCCCACGTGACTGGGTGTTGGCCCACCGCGAGGACCGTGGCGGTCCCGGCCCGATCGGGCACGGTCTGTCCGCCGAGGCCGCCGACACCGGTGAGCTGCACTACGCCTTCGAGATCGCACCTGGCGTCCTCGGCATCGGGCTCGACACCGTCAACCGGACGGCCTACGCCAGCGGCTCGCTCGACCGGGCGCAGTTCGCGTGGCTCGAACAGCAGCTCATCGGCGCGTCGTCCCGCTACCTCGACGCTGCGGGCAGCGAGGTGACCACCTCCAACGACGACCGGCTGGTCGTCCTGTTCGCCCACCACGGGCTCGACTCGCTCGACAACCCGTTCCCCGACCTCAGCCGTCCGGAGCCCGAACCTCGGGTCCAGGGGCCCGAGCTCGAGGCCCTCCTGCACCGCTTCCCGAACGTGATCGCGTTCGTGGTCGGGCACACCCACCGCAACCGCATCGTCCCGCGGCTGTCACCGACCGCCGACACCGGCGGGTTCTGGGACATCACCACCGCCGCGCACATCGACCACCCGCAGCAGGCCCGCATCATCGAGGTCGTCGACAACGCCGACGGGACCCTCTCGATCTTCGCGACCATCGTCGATCACGCGGGACCCGCGTCGCCCCCGGCGGAGGTCCGCACCGTCCTCGACCTCGCCGCGCTCGCCCGCGAGCTCGGGGTCAACGACGACCAGAAGCGCGGCGCCTACGAGGGCGAGCCGGTGGACAACAACGTCGAGCTGCTGCTCACCGCCCCGTTCACCGCCACGGTCGCACCGCCGCCGGCGCAGGGACCCGGCCAGGGCCAGGGCCAGGGCGCGCCACCTGCCGGTCCGCCGTCGCAGCCACCGGGGCAGGGACGACGTTCGGTCCGAGCAGCCGGTCAGCCGCTGCCCGCGACGGGGGCTGGCACGGCCGCGGCCGGCGTGGCGCTGCTCGCTGGCGCGGCGGCGCTCCGCGGGCGTGGGACGTCCTCGGCAGGGACCGACGACCGGGCGTGACGGCCTCGTCGGTCACAGCCGGGCGAGCGTGGTGACCAGCCAGATCGCGACGAGCAGCAGGGCGGCACCGAGCTCGACCAGGATGCCGATCCCGTAGGCCCTCAGCACGCTCCGGGTCGACGCCCACGCCCGGCGGCGGTCGCCGTGCCGAGCCACCTCGCCGAGCTGGAGGCCGAGCACCGCACCGATCACCAGCCCGACGACCGGGATGACGAAGAACCCGACGACAGCGAGCGCGCCGGCCAGCACGAGCGACGACCCGGCCACGTCGCCCTTCAGCCCGCGCCGGGTCGGCAGCACGTAGGAGGCGCCGGTCCCGACGAGCGTCACGACGGCGAGGACGACCACCAACACCCAGCCGGCGGTGTCGATGCCGAGCGCGAACGTCGCCGCGATCCCGGCGACGCCGACCAGCACCGCGCCCGGCAGGATCGGCACCACGACGCCGACCAGGCCGACCAGCATCACGCCGAGCGTCAGTCCGATGATGACCGCGTCGCTCACCTCGCCCGACCCTGCCTCGAGGGCTGGGGCGTCGCGGGGAGCGCGATCGCGGTCAGGCCGCCTCGGTGCTGGATGACGGCCATCCCACCGAGGTCGGAGGTCCACGGTCCGTCCCGCTCCCGCAGCAGGGGGAAGGCCTCGGGCGGGAACCGGGCCACCTCCTCACCGTTGCGCGTGTCGACCAGCACGTGTGGCGCCGTCGCCCGTCGGGTCGTTCCGGGTGCGAAGGCGAACGGCCCCATCCGTTCGTGGGGAGCTCCGAGATCGCCGGTGTCGGGTCGCGGGCGAGACTGCCGCAGGAGCGACCCGTCGGACCGGTCGAACACGAGCTCCTCCTGCTCGCAGGTCAGCACCCGGATCGTGTCGCCGTCGAAGCCTGCTGTGAGGGTGCATCCCCGCGAGGGGTCGGCCGGGGTGCGCCAGATCTCGCGGTCGTCGGCGTCGAGCAGGACGTACGCCGGACCGTGGCCGACCAGATCGGCCGGGCCGCTCGGGCCGGCCCAGACCTCCAGCAGCGCGTGATCGTCGTCGCTGGCGACGACCGTCCCACCGAAGCCGAGCGGTCGACCGTCGGCCATCCGGTGCAGCTGCTCGCCGCTGCCGTCGCCGCGCCACATGTTCACGTACCGGCCCGACACCCAGACGCCGCCACCGACCGCCGGGTCGACGCCGTCCACCGCCCAGCGGATCGTGCCGTCGGGGGCCTGTGCCGTCAGCCGCCCATCGGTCGCGAGGTAGACCGCTGTGCCGTCGGGGGCGATGCCGGCCGGACCCACCGTGGCGATCCGCCAGGCGTCTTCACCGGTCACCGCGTCCAGGGCGAGCAGCACGGCATCGCTGCGTTCCACGAGCAGGTCGGCCGGTGCACGGGCGTCGACGGCCAGTCCGTGCAGCACGACCGTGCCCCCCACGTCACGGGCCTCGTACAGGTCCACATCTGTCAGGAGCTCGTCGCGGCGCCACCGCTCAGCACCGTCGCTCAGGGAGCGCGCGGAAAGGCCGTTGGCATCGACGGTCAGCAGCAGCTCCTCGGTCGCCAGCTGCTGGCGGGCCGACGGAGCACCTCTCGGTCCGGTCCACGCCACCTCGCCATCGGACAACCGGAACGCGGTGACGCTCTGCCCCGGGCGCTGGAGCGCCACGAGCAGCTCCCCGGCCAGCACGACGTGGGCGCCGCGCAGGTTCGGATCGGTGATCGACCACAGCAGGCACGCATCACCGGGATCGCGGAGACAGACCGGCTCGGCCAGCGGCGGTGGTGGTGGCTGGTACCGACGTGCCACACGGTCGAGCACCCGGTCGCTCGGGGCCTCGATGGCGGCATCGGCGACGCCGTCACCGGCGGGGAGACGGTCGACGATGGGGCCGCTCAGCGCGATCATCGCCAGCACGATCACGACCACGCCGACCCCGGTGGCCGCCGCACGCCAGGGCCGGGATCGAGCGACCGTCGGCTCCGGGGTGCTCGGCGCGGGTCGGAGCGGTTCTCCGCAGCTACCGCACCACCGGGCATGGCGGTCCCGGACGGGGGCGTCACAGGTCGGACAGCACCGTGTGCGGACCGCCGTGACCTGCACCCCGCCACCTCCCAGCCGGAGGGACGACGGTACTCCCGCGGCAGTACGCTCGTCGGCGATGGACGTGATCAAGGCGCACGGCACCGGGAACGACTTCGTGGTGCTCCCCGACGTGGACGACCGGCTCGAGGTGTCGGCCGACCTCGTGCGCGCCCTGGCCGACCGCCGCACCGGGGTCGGCGGCGACGGGGTCATCCGGCTCGGCGCCGCCGCCCGCGGACCAGCCCGACGCCGACGTCTTCATGGACTACCGCAACGCCGACGGCACCGCCGTCGAGATGTGCGGCAACGGGGTCCGGGTCACCGCCAAGCTCGCCGTCGACCACGGGCTGGTCGACCCGCACGACGGCGAGGTGGTCCGCGTCGCGACGCGCGCCGGGACCAAGCCGGTCGTGGTGCACCGCGGCGCCGACGGCGCGGTCGCCGAGGTCACGCGTCGACATGGGCCCGCCCGATCCTCGACCCCGGCCGAGGTCCCGTTCGATCGACCGACGCGACGCCGGACGCGGCTCGTCCACCGACCTCGACGTCGACGGCGCCGTCCTGCTCGTCAGCGTGGTCTCGATGGGCAACCCGCACGCGGTCACGATCGTCGACGACGTGCACGCCGCGCCGGTGACCACGCTCGGCCCCCGGGTCGAGGCCCACCCGCGCTTCCCCGCCAAGGTCAACGCCGGGTTCGTCGAGGTGGTCGACCGCGGCACGATCCGCCTGCGCGTCTGGGAGCGCGGGGTCGGCGAGACCGCCGCCTGCGGGACCGGCGCATGCGCGGCCGTCGTCGCGCTGCAACGCCTCGGCCGGGTCGACGACCGCGTCGCGGTGCACCTGCCCGGCGGGCGTCGCTCGACGATCACCCACGACCGCCGGCGGGACCGTCACCATGCGCGGCCCCGCCACCGAGGTCGCCACCGTCCACCTCGCCGACCGATTGGCTCGCCGCCGCCGACGGGTCCGCCCCGTCGCCGCCGCGAGCGCCTGAGAGGAACGTGTCCCTGACCGCTCCAGGATCCGACGCCACCGTCCGCACCGCAGCCCGCGACCGGGTCTCGCCGCGACGGCCGCGCTGCACCCGGCGACGACTCCGGCGACCTGCACGCCGGTGCCGAGGGCGACCTCGAACGTCGCCGGCGGCCACGGCGCGACGAGCACCGCGGGCTGACCCGCGCCGAGGAACGCCGCCAGCGCCGCGACGTCGTCGAGGAGGGCGCCCCGCAGGAGGGCGTCGACATCATCCGGCCCGTCGAGCGGGCCGTGATCGTCGGCGTGCAGCTGCCCGGCCGCACCACCGCCGAGGTCGACGCGTCCCTCGACGAGCTGACCTCGCTGCTCGACACCGCCGGCGCCGTCGTCGTCGAACGGGTCGTGCAGCGCCGCGACGCGCCCGACTCGGCCACCTACATCGGCCGCGGCAAGGTCGCCGAGCTCAAGGACCTCGCCGCCGTCGCTCGACGCGGACGCGGTCGTGTTCGACGACGACCTCGCCCCGGCCCAGCAGCGCGCGCTCGAGGAGGGCATCCGGCAGAAGGTGCTCGACCGCACCATCGTCATCCTCGACATCTTCGCCCAGCACGCGACCTCCCGGGAGGGCAAGGCGCAGGTCGAGCTGGCCCAGCTGACCTACCTGCTGCCGCGCCTGCGCGGCTGGGGTACCGCGCTGTCCCGGCAGGCCGGTGGTCGCGTCGCCGGCGGTGGCGGCATGGGTGGTCGCGGGCCGGGTGAGACCCAGCTCGAGGTCGACCGCCGGCGCATCATGCGGCGCATGACCAAGCTGCGTCGCGACCTCAAGCGACTTCGCCAGGATCCGCGAGACCAAGGCCGCCGAGCGCGACCGCAACCGGGTCCGCGTCGCCGCGCTCGTCGGCTACACCAACGCCGGCAAGTCGTCGCTGCTGAACCGGCTGACCGGCGTCGGACGTGCTGGTCGAGGACAAGCTGTTCGCGACGCTCGACCCGACCGTCCGCCGGCTGGACCTGCAGGACGGGTCGGACGTGGTGCTGACCGACACGGTCGGGTTCGTGCAGAAGCTGCCGCACGGCCTGGTCGAGGCGTTCAAGTCGACCCTCGAGGAGTCGGCGAAGGCCGACCTGCTCGTCCACGTCGTCGACGCGTCCCACCCCGAGGCCGAGGCGCACATCGTCGCGGTCCGCGAGGTGCTCGAGGAGATCGGCGCCGACCAGGTGCCCGAACAGATCGTGCTCAACAAGATCGACCAGGCCGACCAGGCCACGGTCGAGGCGCTGGCCCGCCGCGCTGCAGGTCGAGCTCGGCGCCGACCCGGTCGCCGTGTCGGCGCGGACCGGCGAGGGCATCGACGACCTGGTCGAACGCATCCAGCTGCGCCTGCCGGGCCGGCGCATGCGGGTGACCGCGAACGTGCCCGTACGCCCGCGCCGAGCTGGTCGCGCTCGCCCACCGGCGGGGCAACGTCGTCAAGGAGGTCCACGGCGACGCCGGGCACCGAGCTGGTGGTCGACCTCGACGTCGCGCGCCGCCCGCGAGCTGCGCCCCTACCTCCTCGAGGACCCGTTCGCGGACGAGCTCGAGGCCTGGGAGCTCGACTGACCGGCGCGCGTGGCCGATCGCCCGCGCCGCGACGGCGCGCGCACGGACGATGTCCGCGCCGTGACGGTGGCGCACGGAACACGTCTGCGCGGTCCGTCGTGGACCTCCCGACATCTCGACGGGGGCGCACGGAACACGCGTCTGCGCCGGCACCGCCGTGCCCTCGCGCTGGGCGACGGCACACGGCGACGGCCCGCCGCGGGTGCGACGGGCCGTGTCGTGGTGGGGTGGGTCGGTCAGACCCGGGTGGGCTCGCGGACGACCTGCTGGCGGACATCGCGCATCCCGAGGCCGATCAGGACGAAGATGACGCCCATGCCTGCGGCCATCGCGGCGACGCCGAAGGCGAGGACCGAGGTGAACAGCGAGGCCTGGAGGAACGAGGAGTTCATGGCCACGTCGCGGCGGGGGTCCTCGCGGTCGAGCTCGGCGTAGGTGAGGCCCTCGGTGGTCTCGAGGGTGTGCTGCTGGATGATGTCGGCCTGGCAGTAGGCGGTGAACGGACCGCGGACCTCGCGCTCCGGCAGGCAGGCGTCATCCGGGGTGGTGATGCGCTGCTCGGCCAGGGTGCTGCTGACGACCGTCCAGGTGGCGATACCACCGATGATCATGAGCACACCGAGGACGATCGAGCCGATCGAGGCGAGCTTGCGGGCATCCACGTTCGCAACCTTGTTCGTCGTTGGGCTGCCGACTGTAGGCCCCGACGACGACCCCTCGGGGGAGCCCTTCGGCCCCGCTTCGAGGGCCGCAGGTCGGGACCTCACCCTGCCCTTCGGCGGGCCACGGGGGAGGTGCCAGGGCTCGCGTCAGCGGACGTGCGCAGCACCGTCACGATCTTGCCCATGACGTGAGCGTCCTGGCCGGAGGTGACCG
This sequence comes from uncultured Nitriliruptoraceae bacterium, assembly GCA_963850715.1. Classification (GTDB taxonomy): domain Bacteria; phylum Actinomycetota; class Nitriliruptoria; order Nitriliruptorales; family Nitriliruptoraceae; genus Nitriliruptor. The sequence goes on from CAWKMM010000013.1 coordinate 156,485, forward strand.
GGATGGGCTCGAACCGCTCGTTGGCCGGGTCGAGGAACACCTCGCCGGCCCTGGTGCGGCGGAAGAACTTCACCGTGGCTTCGCCGTCGATGAGCGCGGCGCACATCTCGCCCTGCTCGACCGTCGGCTGCTCGCGGACGACGACCAGGTCGCCGTCCATCACGCCGGCCTCGATCATCGACTCACCGCGGACACGGCAGCATGAACAGCTGTCCGTCGCCGACCAGTTCCTTCGGGAGCGCGTAGACCGACTCGACCTGCTCCTCGGCCAGGATCGGCCCACCGGCGGCGATCTCACCGACGCAGCGGGACGTTGCGGCCGCGAGGACGGCCGCATCCCGAGCGCGGTGTCGGGGTCGCGGCCGAGCTCGAGCGCGCGGGGCTTGGTCGGGTCGCGGCGCAGGTAGCCCTTGGCCTCGAGCGTCTCGAGCTGGGCGTGCACCGACGACGAGGACTCGCAGCCCGACCGCGTCGCCGATCTCGCGCACCGACGGCGGGTAGCCGTGCGCGTCGACGTGGGCGTGGATCGACCTCGAGGATGGCGCGCTGACGGGCGGTCAGGTCGAGGCGTCGCCGGGGTCGACGTCGACGGTGGGCGCCAGTGCGGCTCCGGACGCGCGGGCGACGCGACGCCATCGGTCGGCGGGTGGTTCGTGGGTGGCCACGGGCGCTCCCTCGTCCGAACGGGCGTTCGCCACGCTACCACGGTCGGCCGCCGCACGCGAACACCCGTTCGGACGTCCGCGGGTTGACGTCCGAACGCGCGTTCGGCAGCGGTGAAGGGAACAGGTGTTCGGCGAACAACCGTTCGGACGTGTCACACCCCCGACGCACACTGCGAGCCGCAGGTCGCGAACCCGCCGATCCGGACTCGAGACCGCACCGAGCCGGACCGACCGGACACCAGCACCGGCACCCGAGGAGCCACCCGATGAGCGCCCAGCCCGCGATCGCCCCCGCACCCACCGACCGCCCCCGGTGGACGCCCGTGCTGGTCCCCCCCGTCGCGGACGGCCCCCGTCCCACCGGTGGCCGGCGCCCGGGTCGGTTCGTGCCCGCGCTCACCTCGCCCCCGACGCCCGCCGAGGTGGCCGCGCTCCGGCCGACCTCGCGGGCGTCGGCGTGGCGTCGCCGGCTCGGCTGCGGTGGCGGCGCTGGTCCTGCTCGCGTTCCTGCTGACCGTGGCCGTCGGCTCGGGTGACCGCGGGGGCGGAGCTCGCCGACCCGGTCGCCGGCACCGTCACGATCGGTCCGGGCGACACGCTGTGGGACGTGGCGGTCGCCACGGCGCCGGCCGGGGTCGGACGTGCAGCGAGCAGCTCGACCGCCATCGTCGACCTCAACGGCTTCGACGGGCCGCCACCATCGAACCCTGGACGGTGGTCCTGCTGCCGGCCCGCTGACCGTCGTCGGGTGGCTCACGTCCGTCGGGCGGCTGACGACACGCTGGTGTGTCATCAGCCACGCGGCGGACGTCGGGCACCCAACGGCGAGCCATCCCGTGCGCTGGGCCGGGGGTGTCTCAGGTCGCAGCAGCGCCGGTCCGCCGAGGCCGAGGCCGCCGACCGGTCGCAGCTCGAACCGTTCGCCCATGCCGGCGATCAGCGGGCGTGCCCGGCCGATGACCTCCTGGACGCCGGGCACGTCGAGCGATGCCTGGTGCGCGTCGCGGCCCGTCCACACCTCCACGACCCACACCGCGTCGGCATCGTCGTCGGATCGGTGCACGAGGTAGAGCAGGCACCCCTCCGCCGCGCCGAGCAGGTCCGCCGCCTCGAGGAGCAACGCCTGCAGGTGGTCGCCATCACCCGGTGTGGCTCGGAAGCTGCCGCAGAGCGTGTAGCCGTCCACGAGGTCTCCATCGGGGGGTCTATCGGGCGGGACGGGGTCGTCAGGCGGACTTCGGGGGTGCGTCCTTGCGGAGGACCGAGAGCTCCTTCTCGAAGTCCTCGGCACCCTGGAAGTCCTTGTAGACGCTGCGCGAACCGGACGTAGGCGACCTGGTCGAGCTCGCGGAGCTGCACGAGCACCTGGAGGCCGACCTGCTCGGAGGTGACCTCGCGCGAGCCGAGGTCGCGGAGCGCCGCCTCGACGGCGGCGCTCGCCCGTTCGAGCTCGGCTACCGGGACCCGGCTCTTGGCCGCGCGGCTCATCCCCTCGAGGACCTTGGCGCGCGAGAACGGCGACACGATGCCCCGACCGCTTGCGGACCAGCAGCTCGGGCAGCTCGATCCGTTCGAAGGTGGTGAAGCGGTGGCCGCAGGCGCGACACTCGCGCCGCCGACGGATCGCGTCGCCGACGCGGCACGGGCGCGAGTCGACCACCTTGTCGTCGTCGCACCCGCACAGGGACAGGACAGCGCACCGCCACGCCACCTTCCGCGGTACGTGAGTGTCGCCGAGCCGGGGGCCCGGCCGGTCGGTCGGCCGCGGCGCCCGGCCGCGCGCGGAACCTACGACCGGCCGCCCGGAGGCGAGCACCCTCGCGCACCGGTCCGGTCGCCGCCGGGCGACCCGCCGCGTGCCACGCCCCGACCGACGAGGTGCCGCGTGAGCGCGACCGCGGACGACCCATGACGACCTCTGGCTGCCCGCGGGACCACCCGCGCTCGGGCATGACGGTCGGGGCCGATGCCGACCTCGACGACGGCTGGCTGGTGCGCCCGTTCCGCGCCGGGCCGGGCCTCGACGGCCCGCCGGGCATCCTGCAGGGCGGGCTCGCCTCGACCGCTGCCGTCGGTCGTCGCTCGGCTGGCCGACCCGTTCGGGGCGCCGCTGACCTCGGTCGACAGCCGGCTGCACGCGCCGACCCCGCTCGAACGCGACCTCGCGGCTGGCGCTCCGCCCGGCCGGACGGCGTCGCCCGCCACGAGGTCGAGCTCCGCGACGGCGACCAGCTGCTCGTCAGCGCCACCGTCGAGCTCGCCGGCCGCGACCTGGCGCCGCAGGTCGCCCGACCTCGTCGAGCTGGCGATCGGCGACCGCTGCCGCCGCAGCACCAGCGCACCGTACCCGACGTGCTTCGTCTGCGGCCCGGACAGCCGCCCACCCGCACGCGCTGCGGTGCACGTATCGGGTACGTCCGCGACGACGCGGTCGCCCTGCCGTGGCTGGCGGAGGAGGACCTCGCCGCCGCCCCGCGACCCGCGGCCGTCAGCACGGCGAGTCGCCCGCGACGATCGACCCGTTGGTCGTCGGCGCGGCGCTCGACTGCCCCGGCGTGTGGGCGGCGACGCCCGGCGCTGACCGCGGCGGGCTACGCGGGTTGCCTGCTCGGCGGCATGGAGGTGCGCGTGGTACCGCGACGCGCCGACCTACGAACCGCTGCGGCTCGTCGCCCGCCACGACGAGCTCGACGGCCGCAAGGTCCGGGTGCGGACGGCGCTGGTCGACGAGGACGGCGCCGGTGTACGCGGTCGCGTCGGCGCTGCACATCGCCGTCACGGGAGCTGCCCGTCGCTCGCTGTGACGGACCGCGGTCCGGCGCTCAGCGCTGGTCGTCGCGGCGTTCGACCAGGACGCCGGCGCCGCCGTCGCCGCCGTCGGTGCTGTCCCACTCGTCGACCGCCTCGAGCCGGCCGTCGCCGCGTCGCTGGAGGCGGGCCCGGCCGTCGCCGACGGACCTGCTGCGGTCGGCGCCGCCGTCGGCGTCCGCGAGGTGGACGAAGCGGTAGCTGAGGACGTCGCCGACGAGGATCCCGGCCAGCTCGCCCTCGCTGATCTCGTGGCCCGTCGTAGCGGGCGATGGCGCGGCGGCCCTCCTGCAGGAACTTGACCAGGACCCCGTGGGCGGCGGCCCCGTCGATGGTCTCCTCGACCGCGAAGCTCAGCCCGTGCAGGTCGTAGCCCTGCTCGTCGCCGCGGTGGCGGCCCGCCTCCCAGTCGGCGCGGGTCAGCGCGTAGCCCCACTCGGAGGCGAGCGCGCCGTCGGCCTGCTGGAACGAGTCGCGGTACCGGGCCTCCATCCGGAACCCGGCGGCGTTGAACGCGCGCTGCATCGGCACGTTGTGCTCGTGCGCGCGACCGGCCAGGCGGACCAGGTGCGGGTTGGCGGCGAAGTGGTGGTCGGCGAGCTGGCGGAGCACCTCGCGGCCGACGCCGCGGCCGCGCAGGTCGGCGTCGATGCGGATCTCCATCCGCGCGTCGGTCTCGGACAAGCCGGTGACCAGCGCGAACCCGCCCGGTTCGCCGTCGATGACGATGGCCCAGGCGAAGCGGTCGTCGGACGCCCAGATGCCCTCGTCGAGCTCGGCGGCGAGCTTCTCGCTGTCCCAGCCGTGGTCGCGGGCGTAGCGGACGTCGTCGCGGTCGTCGAGCTCGACGGTCCAGCCCGCGTCCTCGGAGGTGAGCACGCGGAGGTGCACCTCGTGGCGTGCAGGCACGGCCGGCTCCCGTCGGTCGTGCGGATCGGCGCTGCGCCCCGCGGGCCACGCGATCGCGGCCGGTTCCCGGCCGGGATCGGTCGGGGGTCGGCCGTCGGCCGCAGGCGCGCCGGTCCGGCGTGACCGGCGGACGACAGTCTGCCCGACCGCCGTGACGCGTGCCGGCCGGATCCCGTCCGACGGCGGGAACCGACGGATCATCTCGGCCGTACGCTGGCTCCGAACCCGCCCGCGCCCAACGAGGACGTCCCGTGACCGCCGAGCTCGTCGGACGGACCGCCGACCGACCTGGCGGCGGCGGTGCGGTCCGGGAAGGTGAGCGCGGTCGACGTCGCGCGCGCCCACCTCGACCAGGTCGCCGAGGTGGAGCACCGGCTCGGCGCCTACGTGACGGTCCTTCGGCGCGAGGCGATGGCCGCCGCCGAAGCGCGTCGACGCCCGCCCGGATCGCAGCGACGCTGCCGCTGGCCGGCGTCCCGGTCGCGATCAAGGACGTCGTCGCCGTCGCCGGCCAAGCCGACGCGTCACGGATCGCTGGCCACCTCGGCGGAGCCGGCGACCGATGACGACGAGGTGGTGGCGCGTTGGCGCGCCGCCGGCGCGGTCATCATCGGCACCACCCGGTGCCCGGAGCTGTCGCTGTGGGGGACCTCGGACGACCCGGACGGCACCGCCGTGTCGCCGTGGTCGCCGACCCGCACGGCGGGCGGTTCGTCGGGTGGGTCCGCTGCGGCCGTGGCTGCCGGCACGGTCCCGCTCGCGCTGGCCTCCGACGGGCTCGGGTCGGTGCGCCTCCCGGCCGCCTGCTGTGGTCTGGTCGGCATCAAGCCGGGCGCCGGCCTCGCGCCGGTGCTGCTGCCCGACGGGTCGCACCACTGGTTCGGGATGTCCCGGTACGGGCCGGTGGCGACCACCGTCGCCGACGCTGGCCCTCGGTCTGGCCACGCTGACGGGACGAGCGTGAGCTGGCCACGGTCGCGCCGCCGCGCCGCCGCGTTGCGCGTGGCGGTGTCGTGGGCGCCCCCGGCTCCCGGTGTGGTGGTGACGCGTCCGTGGATCGACGCCGCGGCCGAGGCCGGCCGGGTGCTGCGGCACGTCGGTCACGACCTCACCCACGACGATCCGCCGTACGAGCCGGCCACGGTCGCGAGCGCCGTGATGCGTTGGACGCAGGGAGCCGCGCAGGACATCGAGCTGCTGGTCGCGGACCCGGATGCGCTCCAACCGCGGACGCTCGCGCACGCGCGGGCGGGGGAGCGCGCGGCCCGGAGCTTCCCGGCCGACGAGTCGCAGGCGCTGCGGTGGTACGAGCGCGTCGAGCCGTTCCTCGCGCGCTACGACGTCCTGATCACCCCGATGTTCGCGAAGGTCCAACCACGCGCGGCGGACTGGCACCGGCGAGGGTGGCTCCAGAACGTGACGGCGAACCTCGCTGCCTACCCGTTCGCGGCCCCCTGGAACCTGGCGGACGTCCCGGCGGCCAGCGTGCCGATCTCGTCGCACGGTGGTGCGCCGCTCGCCGTCCAGGTGGTGGGCCGTCGAGGCGAGGAGGCGACCGTCCTCGCGGTGGCGGCCGAGCTCGAGCGCTCAGCACCGTGGGCCCGTCACCCTCCCGGCTGGGGTGTCCCCGGCACCTCGTGACCGTGGCCGACGGCACCTCGTGGTGACCGCCGGCAGCTCGTGGTGACCGCCGGCAGCTCGTGAGCCGTCAGCGCGGCTCGCGGCGGCGTTCCATCCGCGAGGACGGTGGCGGACCGCCGTGGCCGACCGGTTCGGGGCCGATCGGTTCGGGACCGCCCGCCGAGACGGCACCGTCGTGACGCTCGTGGCGGAGTCGGAGCTCGTTGGCCACCGACGAGGCGACCGCGGACAGCGGGACGGCCAGGAACGCGCCCGCGAGCCCGGCGAGCACGGCGCCGGCGAAGATCGCCAGCAGGACGGCCGCCGGGTGCAACGCGACGGCGCGCCGCAGCAGGACCGGTTGGAGGACCTGGCCCTCCACCTGCTGGACGCCGACGACCACGAGCAGCACGAACAGGGCGGTGAGCGGTCCTCCGGCCGCCAGCGCGACGAGCACCGCCACGAGACCGCTGACGAACGCGCCGATGACGGGGACGAACGCGCCGAAGAACACCAGCAGGGCCAGCGGCAGCACCAGCGGGACCCGCAGCAGGGCGAGACCGATCCCGATGAGCACCGCATCGACGGTGGCGATGAACACGGTGCCGCGGATGAAGGCGGAGAGCGCGAGCCAGGCGCGTCGGCCGGTCGCACGCAGCACGTCGCGGTAGTCGGGGGCGGCCCGGGCGATGACCCAGCCGACCATCTGCTCGCCATCCTTGACCATGAAGAAGAGGAGCACGAGCGACAGCACGAGCCCCGTCAGCACCTCGAGGAGGATGCGGGCGCCGGCGGCAGCGACCTGGCCGGCGACGGGTGCCTCGCCGTCCTCGCTCGCCGTCTCGGTGAGGCTGCGTACGAACTCGCTGATCTGCTCACGGTCGTAGTCGAGGGGGCTGGATTCGACGGCGGCGAAGAAGCGGTCGATGCCCTCCTGGACGGTCGGCACGAGCGCTTCGACCTGCTCGCTGAACGCGGGGACCAGGGCGGCGACGAGGCCACCGACGATGGCCACGCCCCCGACCACCACGATGCCGGCGGCCAGTCCGGCGGGGACCCCGCGGGCCTGCAGCCGACGGGCGCTCGGCACGCACATGGTCGACAGCACGAGAGCGATGAACACCGGGATGGTGACGAGCGCGAGCTTGCGGATCAGGAACAGCGCGGCGCCGAGGACCACCAGGACGATCAGCAGCCGCCACGACCACGCCGCAGCGGTGGCGAGCCACGACGGCACGCGGGTGACCTCGCCACCCTGCTCGGACCGCCGATCGCGCCGTCGACGACGGTCACCGCCGCGGCGCTCCCGCGTCGGCCCCACCGCTGCCGGGTGCTGCCTGCTCCACGTGGCCTCCGACGTCCGCTCGCGTCGTCCGCCCCGGAGCGCGAGGCCGTGGACGCTAGCCGTGGGTCGGTGGGCGGCGGGCGTGGAACGGTGAGGCGGTGCCCCGTCAGAGCTGGTCGGTCGGCACGGGGTGGCCTTCGGGGCCGACCGGGTCGGGCTCGTCCTCGATCGGCTCGCCCCGTGCCGCTGCCTCGTGTCGTAGGCGCAGCTCGTTGCCGACCGCGGACAGCACCGCCGCGATCGGCACGGCGAGGAAGGCGCCGATGATCCCGGCGAGCAGGCCGCCGGCGGTGAGCGCGGCGAGGATCACGACCGGGTGCAGCGACACGGCGCGTCGCATGATGACCGGCTGCAGGACGTTGGATTCGAACTGTTGGACACCGACGACGACGGCCAGGACGAGCAGGGTGGTGGTGAGCTCGCCGGTGGAGGCCAGCGCGACGAGCACCGCGATGAGCCCGGCGACGAACGCTCCGATGACGGGGATGAACCCGCCGAAGAAGGTGAGCACCGCGATCGGCAGCACCAGCGGGACGCCGAGGATGGCCAGACCGACGCCGATCCCGATGGCGTCGACCAGCGCCACGAGGGCGGTGCCGCGCACGAAGCCGGACAGCGCGGCCCAGGCGCGGCGTCCGGTCGCCTCGGAGGGTGTCCGCGGTGGATGTCCGGGGTGCGGGCGATGATCCAGGCGACGATCTGTTCGCCGTCCTTGACGAAGAAGAACAGCAGCACGAGCGCCAGCACCAACGCGGTGATGGCCTGGAGCAGCGCTCCGCCGGCGGTGGCGAGCCCGCTTGCGAGCGCGCCGCCCTGGCCCGCCAGCTGCTCGATCCCGTCGGAGACGAGGTCCTGGATGGCGGCCTCGTCGTAGCCGAAGGTGCGCTCGGTGAAGGCGAACAGGTCCTGCAACCCGGCCGACACGGTCGGGCCGAGCTCCTGGACCTCCGCGACGAAGGCGGGGGCGAGCAGGGCGATGATGCCGGCGAAGGCGCCGATGCCGCCGAAGACGACGATGAGGGCGGCGGCGGCCCGCGGGAGCCCACGGCCCTCCAGCCAGCGCGCCGGCGGGACGCAGAAGGTGGCCAGCACGAGCGCGAGGATGACCGGGATCGTCACGAGGCTCAGCCGCATGGCCGCGGTCAGCAGCACGCCGAGGCCGAGCAACACCACGAGCAGGCGCCAGGTCCACGCCGCGCAGGTCGCGAGCCAGCTCGGGACCCGAGCGATCTCCGGGGTGGCGGGTGGGGGTGGGGTCTGACCGCCGTGGGGCTGACCGGTCACGAGCGGGCTCTCCGTTGCATCGGGTGGCGGGGCCCGGCGAGCCTCGCGCGCGGCAGGCTAGGGCACCGCGCCGGCCCGGAGGGGGCCAGCGCGCCGCTCCGACCGGCGTCGGCGCGGCCGGACGCGCGTCGGGTGCCGGCAGGTGCGGGCGGGCGTGGGCGCGGCCGGACACCTGCGGGCGCTCCGCGCGCTGCTCGCAACCTGCGAGCAGTTGATAGCGCTGTGGAGAAGGCCCCACAGGTTGTGGATGGAGCCGTGCACGACCGGTGGACTTCCGCCCTCGACCACAACATGTGGTGCCCGTACCCTCGTGAGGACCCCACCGGTTGTGCATCGGCCCCGCTCGACGCGGGATCCGGTGCTTGCGAAGGTCCGACGCGTCCGGTTGAGTCGGTCGTCGGACGACACGCGTGTAGTTCCACCGCTGGGACCGCCAACGCCGGGTCGATCTGCAACCAGCCGCACGCCGAGCAGCACGTGATGAACAGGAGCCACACCGATGGCGGACACGACCCGCAAGGCAGCAGACGAGATCGCCGCGACCGGTGACACCGCCGTGCAGGTGACGGGCAAGAAGCCCGGCCTGGCGTTCGAGCGCTTCTTCACCCGCCCCGGCGTCCACCCCTACGACGAGCTCGAGTGGGAGCTGCGCGACGCGGTGCTGACCAACTGGCGCGACCAGACGGTGTCGTTCGAGCAGCGCGGGGTCGAGTTCCCCTCGTCGTGGTCGATGATGGCGACCCAGATCGTGGCGCAGAAGTACTTCCGCGGCACGCTCGGCACGCCCGAGCGTGAGCGCTCGGTCAAGCAGATGATCGACCGGGTCGCCGACACCATCACCGGCTGGGGCCTCGAGGGCGGCTACTTCGCCGACGAGGAGTCCGCCGAGGTCTTCCACGCCGAGCTCAAGCACCTGCTGGTCAACCAGAAGGCCGCGTTCAACTCGCCGGTCTGGTTCAACGTCGGCGTCGAGGACGAGCCGCAGTGCTCGGCCTGCTTCATCCTCCAGGTCGAGGACACGATGTCCTCCATCCTCAACTGGTACGTCGAGGAGGGCACGATCTTCAAGGGCGGCTCGGGCGCCGGCATCAACCTGTCCTCGATCCGCTCGTCCAAGGAGATCCTCAAGGGCGGCGGCGAGGCGTCCGGTCCGGTGTCGCTTCATGCGCGGCGCCGACGCGTCGGCCGGCACGATCAAGTCGGGCGGCAAGACCCGTCGCGCGGCCAAGATGGTGATCCTCAACGTCGACCACCCCGACATCGAGGAGTTCATCTGGACCAAGGCCAAGGAGGAGAAGAAGGTCCGCATCCTGCGCGAGGCCGGCTTCGACATGGACCTCGACGGCGAGGACTACGCCTCGATCCAGTACCAGAACGCCAACAACTCGGTGCGCGTCACCGACGAGTTCATGCAGGCCTACGAGGAGGGCACCGACCTACCCGCTGCGTGCGGTCACCACCGGCGAGGTCATCGAGGAGCAAGGACGCGCGCGACGTCATGCGCCAGATCTCCCAGGCCGCCTGGGAGTGCGCCGACCCGGGCCTGCAGTACGACACCACGATCAACGACTGGCACACCTCGCCCGAGTCCGGCCGCATCAACGGCTCGAACCCGTGCAGCGAGTACATGCACCTCGACAACTCGGCCTGCAACCTCGCGTCGCTGAACCTCAAGAAGTTCTACGACTACGACGCCGGCCGGTTCGACGTCGAGGCGTTCAAGCGCGCCGTCGAGGTGATCTTCACCGCGCAGGAGATCATCGTCGGGTTCTCGCTCCTACCCGACCGAGGCGATCGGCAAGAACGCGCTCGCCTTCCGCGAGCTCGGCCTCGGCTACGCCAACCTCGGTGGCCTGCTGATGTAGCATCGGGCTGCCCTACGACTCCGACGAGGGTCGTGCGTGGGCCGGCGCGATCACGGCGCTGATGACCGGCCACGCCTACCGGACCTCGGCCGAGCTCGCGAAGGTCAAGGGCGCCGCACGACGGCTACGCCAAGAACGAGTCCGCGATGCTGCGGGTCATCGGCAAGCACCGCGACGCGGTCGACGACATCGACCCGCGTCCGGTCGCCGACGGACCTGCTCGACGCGGCCCGCACCGTCGTGGGACGAGGCGCTCGACGATCGGCGAGGAGCACGGCTACCGCAACGCCCAGGCGACCGTGCTGGCGCCGACCGGCACCATCGGTCTGATGATGGACTGCGACACCACCGGCATCGAGCCCGACCTGGGCCTGGTCAAGATGAAGAAGATGGTCGGCGGCGGCGTCGATCGACGATCGTCAACCAGACCGTGCCGCAGGCGCTGCGCCACCTCGGCTACGCCGAGGAGCAGGTCGAGGCGATCGTCGCCTACATCGACGAGAACAAGACCATCCACGGTGCGCCGGCGCTGCGCGCACGAGCACACCAAGGTGTTCCAGTGCGCGATGGGCGACGACGCGATCCACTACATGGGTCACGTCGAGGATGATGGCGGCGGCGCAGCCGTTCATCTCGCGGCGCGATCAGCAAGACCGTGCAACCTGCCCGAGGACGGCGACGGTCGAGGACGTCGAGCAGCTCCACCTCGACGCCTGGAAGATGGGCATCAAGGCGATCGCGATCTACCGCGACAACTGCAAGGTGGCGCAGCCGCTGTCGCGTGGCGAAGAAGGACAAGTCGCCGGCCGACGATCGCGGCGGCACGTCGGCCGAGGCGCACGTGCCGATGCGGCGCAAGCTGCCCAAGACCCGCCCGTCGCAGACGATCAGCGTTCACGCGTCGGCGACGCCAAGGGCTACATCACCGCGGGGGAGTACCCGGGCGACGGGCTCGGCGAGATCTTCGTCAAGCTCGGCAAGCAGGGCTCGACGCTGTCCGGGCTGCTGGACGCGTTCGCCATCTCGGTGTCGATCGGTCTGCAGTACGGCGTGCCGCTCGAGAGCTACGTGTCGAAGTTCATGAACATGCGCTTCGAGCCGGCCGGGATGACCGACGACCCGGAGATCCGGTTCTCGACCTCGCTCGTGGACTACCTGGCCCGCAAGATCGCGATCGAGTACCTGCCGTTCGACAAGCGCGAGGCCCTCGGGATCTTCACGCTCGAGGAGCGGACCGCGATGCTCGACGAGGGTGCCGGTCACGAGGAGCCGGCGGTGCCGACCGCGCCGACGGCCGAGGCGGTCGCCGCAGGCCGCGCCGATGCCGAAGTTCGAGGGCGGCGTCGGTCCCGGTCGACCACGACGCGCCGATGTGCTTCGAGTGCGGCATCAAGATGAAGCGCGCCGGCGCCTGCCACGTCTGCGAGTCCTGCGGCACCACCAGCGGCTGCAGCTGAACCAGAGTGACCTGGCAGCTGCTCCGGAACTGACGCGACACCGACGAGGAGGGCCCCGCACGGGGCCCTCCTCGTGCGTGAGCTGCCCCAGGCGGGGGTCCGATCGGTTGCGTCTGAGGGCGGAGCGGTCACCATCCCTTGTAACCGTACGCTCACATCGGTAGGTGTAACCGTATGCTCACATCGGTACGGTGTAACCGTACGCTCACACTTCGAGTATGGAACCGTACGCTCACATCCCGCCTGCGAGGAGCCCGTGATGCGCGTCACCGTCGCCCGAGATCTCGGGCTCGCCGTGCGTGGACGTCGTCGCGAACTCAGCATGTCGCAAGCTGACCTGGCCACGAGATCGGGCGTGAGTCGCAAGTGGCTGTCGCAGTTCGAGCAGGGCAAGCCCACCGTCGAGCTCGGGGTCCTGCTCCGTGTCCTCGACGCGTTGCAGATGGAACTCACCGTCGCGCCAGTGTCCCCAGCGGACTCGCAGGAGGTCGATACGTCGTCGAGGGAGCATCTCGACCTCGACGAGATCCTCGACGAGTTCGACGAGGACTCCGGGCCGTGACCGCTCGCGAACTCGTTGCGCTCATCGACGGCCGCCCCGTGGCAACGGTCACCGAGGTGGCCGGGAAGATGAAGCTGCGCTACCACGACAGCCACCGCGGCGCCGATGTCACGCCCCTGTCGGTCAGCTTGCCGACCCAGCTGCGAGACCACACACACGAGCCCGTGTCGGCGTTCCTCTGGGGACTCCTGCCGGACAACGACCGGGTCCTGCGCCGGTGGTCGCGGACCTACCAGGTGTCAGCGGGCAGCCCCGTGTCGATGCTGTCGTCACCTGTCGGCACCGACTGCGCCGGGGCTGTCCAGTTCGCCACCCCAGACCGCGTCCACGAACTCGCCGGGCGGGACGGCACCGTCGACTGGCTCACCGAAGCCGACATCGCCGCCAAGCTCCGCGCCCTCGAGGTCGACTCGGCCGACTGGCTCGGAGAGCGCATCAAGGCCGGGCACTTCAGCCTCGCTGGCGCCCAGTCGAAGACCGCGTTGCGCTTCGACCCCGCGGCCAGCACGTGGGGTGCGCCGCACGGCAGTGAACCGACCACCCACATCCTCAAGCCCGGCATCAGCGATCTCGAGGGTCACGCGCTCAACGAGCACGTCTGCCTCGTGACGGCGCGGCGTCTGGGGCTGCGGGCTGCGGTCACCACCATCGAGCACTTCGAGGACAAGGTCGCCGTAGCCATCCGCCGCTTCGACCGGGTCGTGCGCGACGGACGTTTCGTGCGGGTCCACCAGGAGGACATGTGCCAGGCCCTCAGCGTCCACCCTGACGCGAAGTACCAGCAGGATGGCGGGCCAGGCGCCACCGAGATCGTCAACCTCCTCCGCAGGCTCCTACCACCACCCGACGCCGACGCCGCGACCGATAGGTTCCTCGACGCGCTGCTGTTCAACTGGCTCGTTGGCGGCACGGACGCACATGCGAAGAACTACGGGATCCTGCTGTCCGGGCCCCAGGTGCGTCTCGCGCCGCTGTACGACATCGCGTCCATGCTGCCCTACGAGCACGACCCACTCCAGCTGCGCCTGGCCATGAAGGTCGGCGGCGAGTACCGGTTCAAGGCTGTCGACGCCCGTCACTGGCACAAGCTGGCGACGGACCTCTCGCTGGACCCCGACCGTCTGCTGAACCGGGCTCGCACGCTCGCCGAGCGGATCCCGGATGCCATGGCGGACTCGTGCACCGCAGCAGCGTCCGACGCGCGGATCGACACCGACCTTCTGCCACGCATGGCCGGCGCGGTCGGCGCGTGGTCGCGCCGCTGCCTCGCGGGTCTCGAACGGTTCCGCACCCGTTCGTAGCGCTCCGACAGCGAGCCACCGGGCCTGTGCCACACAGATGAACTTGTAGCGCCGCTACGGATCGGAGTACTGCCAACCTGCTCCGATTCGCCGCTGCCAACCGCAGCTGAAGTCCATCGTCAGCTGACGTCGGTGGGGGTTCGCCAGAGTCAGTCCGGCAACAGCGGCACCGTCTCGTTCGTAACGGTTCCTTGCACGCTTCGTGTGAGTTAGAAACGGTTGCTTGACTTCTCGCCCTCGTTCGGCACGCTTGATGCCGAGGCTTCGACAGTTCGAGACGGAGGGTTGACGTGTGGCGCTGTTCCTGACGCCCGCGGACATGGCGCCGGCGACCGCGTCGCGCAAGACGGCTGCGGGCGAGTTGCGTCGGGTAGGGCGTGGGATCGTCACCGACGAACTCGATGGTCCCGTCGAGCAGGTCGTCGAGAGGCACCTGTACGAGATCGTGGGACGGATGCTGCCGGGCGCGGTGATCACCGACCGGTCCGCCCACGCCGGCGGCCAACCCGTCGAGGCTGATGACGGGACACGGATCCTGCACGTCGCTCATCCCGAGCGACGCCGCGATCTGCACCTGCCTGGCCACCTGGTGTCGGTACGTCCGGGCCCCGGCCCGCTCGAGGACGACCAGCCCTACATGCACGCTGGCCTCTGGCTCGGCTCGCGCGCCCGAGCGTTGGTCGACAACGCCCGCGAATCACACGCGCGCGCCGGCCGACCAGCAAGAACGTTGTCCCGGCCTGAACTGGAGGAGTGGGTCGAGACGCTGGCCAGCAGGTCCACCGACGAGCGGCTGGCGCGTCTGCGTCGCCAGGTCGAACACGTCGCGCAGCTGCTCGACGAGAACGAGCTGGGCGAGACCGTGAGCAGTCTGCTCGGCGCTGCACTGGGCACCCGCCGGGAGGTGAAGGTGTCCTCTCGAGCTCTGGCGGCACGTCGCGACGGCATTCCGTACGACAGCACGCGGCTCCAACTGTTCGACCGACTGGTCGAAGCGCTGCGTGACCGCGCCCCGCAACCGATGCCGACGACCGAAGCGGGCCAGGCTCGGCGTTCGACGTTGCCCTTCTTCGAGGCCTACTTCTCCAACTTCATCGAGGGGACCGAGTTCGAGGTCTCCGAAGCAGCCGCCATCGTCTTCGACGGCGAGATGCCGCCCGCACGACCCGAGGATGCGCACGACATCCTCGGTACCTACCAGCTGGTCTCCGACCCGGCGGAGATGGCGACGGTGCCCCGCGACGGTGAGCACCTCCTCGAGCTGCTCAGGGCCCGGCACGCATCGATCATGGAGGGACGTCCGGACAGGCGGCCCGGCCAGTTCAAGACGGTCGCGAACCGGGTCGGGGCGCGCGCCTTCGTGACGCCAGGTGAGGTCATCGGCACGCTGCAGGCCGGGTGGGAGCGGGTCCGCACGCTGGACGACCCGTTCGCACGCGCGGTCGCCGTGATGTTCATCGTGTCGGAGGTGCACCCCTTCGACGACGGCAACGGTCGCGTCGCACGGGTGATGACCAACGCCGAGCTGGAAGCCGCCGGACAGGCCCGGATCATCATCCCGACCGTGTTCCGGGACAACTACCTGGCGGGCCTGCGCGGCATGTCGGTCAACGGCCACGCCGATGGGCTCATCGCCACGCTGGCGTTCGCGCAACGCTGGACCTCGCAGGTCGACTGGTCATCGCTCGAGACCGCCACGAGCGACCTCGAGAGGACCCACGCCCTGCGAGATGCGACCGATGCGGAGGGCGAGGGCGTGCGTCTCCTGTTGCCGTCCCGCATCTGACAACATCCGCGCGGCACCGGCTGGTGAACGCAGCGGCGATTACGGTCGACGCCTGAACCAGTGCGCCGGCGGGGCGAGCGGGGGGCAGGGTGAGGGTCGCGGGGACGCAGGAGCGCGACGGGCTCGACCGCACGGTCCGGACCACGGTCGATGCACCATGCGAGCTTGGTGGAGGATCCACGTGAAGAGTTCCGACCTGGCCAGGCCGCTAGGGTCCGGCCGGGAGATGGGGAGGGGCACCTATGCAGCCGGCACGTCTCATTCCGGTGTCCGGGATCGGGAGCGAGAAGGAGGCCGAGACTCGAGCGACGTCCGCAGTGCTGGCGGTGCTGACCGTCGTGCGGGATCTGTCGATCGAGATCTTCGGTTCGCTCGGCGCCTCGAAGGCGAAGCGCGCCACGGTCGAAGCGTTCATCGAGCCGATCTACAAGGTCGACAAGCGTCGTCTGCGTCCTGACGGGCTGGTCCGCATCAGCTTCGGTAAGTCGGTGTGGACCTGCTTCATCGAGGTGAAGGTCGGTGACTCGCACCACACCGTCGAGCAGGTCAACGACTACTGGGACCTGGCACGCAGCCAAGGCGTCGACCATGTGCTCACGATCTCGAACGAGATCGCCCCGAACCTGGCGGTCCATCCGCTCTCGGGCCTGAAGGTCCGGAGCAACTCGAAGGTGCAGGTCAGCCACCTGTCGTGGACCAGGTTGCTGACCACGGCGGTGAAGCTGAAGCAGCACGCTGGAGTGGACGACCCGGAGCAGGCGTGGTTGCTCGCGGAACTGATCCGCTACCTCGAACACCCGGCGTCGGGTGCGCTCGCGTTCTCGGACATGGGTGCGTCGTGGGTCGAGGTTCGAGATGGCGCGAAGGCCGGGACGCTCGACAAGCGGGTCGAGGGGATCGCGGACGTCGTCGCGAGGTGGGATCAGCTGTTGTTCTACGCCGCGCTCGAACTCGGAGCGGAGATCGGCGAGGACGTCACGCAAGTTCTGACGCGCGCGATGCAGGATCCGAAGGTGCGTACACAGAAGCTGATCGATTCGCTTGTCCGCGACGGCATGCTGGATGGCGTGCTGCGCGTCCCGAACACGGTGGGGGACCTGCAGCTACATGCTGATCTCCGCGGGCAGCAGCTTGTCCTCGCGGTCGAGCTGACCGCGCCGGAAGACCGAGGAGCCCGGGCTCGGGTGACGTGGCTGGTGAACCAGTTGTCGGAGGCGCCTGCCGGACTCGTTATCGAGAGCTACCGGAGGAACGCTCGGCAGTGCACGAGCGCGACGCTGGGAGAGGTGCGCGAGGACCGCCTCCAGGCGCTTGGGGACGACAGCCGCGAGCCGGCTCGCTTCCGTCTCGTCCAACGGGTACCGATGGGCCTCGGCCGCAGGACGGGCAAGAAGAACCCCGGATTCATCGACAGCGTGCTCAACGCGATCGACAGCTTCTACGGCGACGTCGTTCAGACACTGACGCCTTGGCAACCGCCGACACCGAAGATCAAGCGGCCTGCCCAACTCCAGCCGGAACCCGAGCAGCCGGCGGGCGACCCTACGAATAGCCCCGATGGCGGTCTCCCAACGACCTTCACCCCGACCCCTCAGGCGTCATCGTCCCCGACTGGCCCGGGCAAGTAGTGATGATGTGCCGACTCAGCGGCGTCGCCCCGAGATCCCCGCTCTGCGCGGCTCGGCGGAGGCGCGGGCCGCGGTCAACCCGCTCGAAACTGCCGGCGATGCCCGCCCGACGGCTGTCAGCGCGACCCGCTCGCGAGTCCCCGTTAGGCGCGGTGCCGAGGGAGTCTGCGGAAGCTCCAATGCGCCCATAACGCGCTCGTGGGGGCACCTCCAGCGGCAGGTCCGCGTCCGTACGGAGACATTCGCGTTCTCCTGGCCTGTGGACAGGCCGATCGTTCGCACACTCCCTGTCGACACGAATGCATCGCCAGGACGGGGCTCGGGGCGTGCGGTACCAGCCGACGTAGTGGGCGCCCTTGCGCCCTTCGAGACGTCCCAAGCATGTTCTACCGTGCCCGGGAGGCCGTCAGGAGGGGGACCATGCGAACGTTGCTCTCGAGGATCCAGGGAGAACTGCAAGACCAGAAGCTCGACCATGCGGTCTTCGAGACGGTCGCCATGGGGCTCCTGCGTCCGTCCTACCCCACACTTGCGCCCATCAGTGGAGGCTCGGACGATGGTCGGGATGCGGATGTAGCTGACGAGGACGGCGTCATACGGGTCCTGGCCACGACCGCCGATGACGTCGAGCGGAACCTCAAGGACGGGTTGGCGCAGTTGGCGAAGAAGGGTCACGAGCATGCGCGCATCATCGTCGTGACATCGCAGCAAGCCACCGGGACTCGGGGACGCAAGCTCGCCAAGATTGCGCAAGAGCGAGGGGCGGACCTCATCGCAGTCCATGACCGTTCATGGTTGGCGCTCGCCCTTCACGAGGCCCCCGACTTCCGTCGAGAACTGTTGAGCATCACCGGCGACCTTCCCGCACTCGTCGAGGGTGAGGTCGTGGTCCGCCGACTTGGTCTCGTCGAGGCTCCATACGTCGGCCGTGAGGAGGAACTCGAGAAGGCCAACGACGCCTCGCAGGGAGACGTGGTCATTGTCGGCCGGGCAGGGCTGGGCAAGACGCGCTTCGCAGCGGAGCTCGACGGTGGGCTGTTCGTAAACACGGACGCACCGATGGACCGGATCGCCGACGACATCAGGGCACTCGGACCCGAGACTGTGGTCGTCGACGACGCAGGTCGCTCACCGGTTGCGCTCCGCGGGTTAGTCGCCCTTCGTGAGGAGGGCGCATCGTTCCGCATCGTTTCGACGGTGTGGCCGGAGGAGCTCGAGGCCGTCACTGAACATCTCCCGACGGCCGGGCGCATCGACCTTCCGTTGCTCGAACGGGCAGAGGGCGCCGCCCTACTTCGCGGTCTCGGCATCACCAACGACGACCTGATGGGACTGATACTCGACCAGGCCGAGGGTCGCGCGGGATGGCTCGCACTTCTTGGGACCCTGGCGATCCGCGGTGAAATCCGCGACCTAATCGAGGGGGTCGAACTCGGCAAGCAGCTTCGTCGATTCGCGCGACGTGCAGCCGCTCATCTTCCGGTCCACCAGGATGCCGCCCTCGACGTTCTCGGCGCGGCCTCACTGATGGGCCAGGTCTCCGACGCTGGCACACGCGAGATTGCTGACCTGTACGGACTGGCCCACTCATCGGTGCTGACGACTCTGCGCTGCTTCACCGATCACGGGCTTCTCGACTACGTCGGCAGTGGGTACCGCGCCCCCGTGCAAGCCATCCGCGGCGCGGTGGTGGCTGGCCTCCTCGAAGACCCGCCACGGTTGAACCCCACGCATGTGCTCGACAAGACCGCCGTCGCCATGCCTGAGGTCGTCGAGGTCCTTACCTACGCGGCCCATCGCGGAACGGACCTTGCCAAGCGCAACCTCGAGAATCTCGCGCCGACGGCGTTCCGGGATGCCGAGGTCCATCGGCGTTCGGGGCTGCTGGCCGGGATCGTCGTGCTATCGCCGCGCCTGTCCGCTGAGTTCCTCGACGTGATCGAAGAAGGAGTTGAGGACTTCGTGTCGGACCCGGCCTCCTTCAGATCGATGCATGAAGCCTGGGCCAGCGCCCTCGCGAGCGCGGCCAAGGCACATCATGACCCCCGTGCTCTTGACCTACTTCTCGAACTGGGGCTCGCAGTCGAGGGCGATCACAACGAACCGCTGCGTCGCGCGTTGACCGAGTTCAGCAGCCGTACGACGAAGCACGAAGGCACGGCCATCCAAAACCGGCTCGACCTCGTGGCCACCGTGTCGCGCCGCGATGACCTCCGGGGGACGAACTCAAAGCTGCCGGGTCTAGCCCTCGCCGGCGCGGTGGCGCCGGGCGGCAGCTTCACGACGCCCGACCCAGTCCAGGGGCTCTCCATCACACTGGTCGACTACGTCGAGGGACACGCCGATCTAGCTCGCGTCACCGACGAGGTCTGGCCCGCGGTCCTGACCGTCGCCGAGAACTTGTCGGTCGCCTCCGTCATCCAGCTGCTCGATGGCCTTGCCGAGTGGCAGCGCGCAGCCGAGAGCGACAGGTTCGAGCTCGATGACTCCTCGAAGACCGAGCTCCGGCGGCACCTGGACCAACGGATCTATGACCTCCGGGAGATCTGCGCCGGCGCTCCAGCCCTTGCCGTCGAGTGGAACCAACGGATGCGTTGGGCGACCACGATGCTGCAGCCCATCGAACTGCCGTTGGCCTACCGCGCGATGCTCCCGCTACACGAGCGCCTGCGCCTGACGGATCCTACGGACGGCAACTTTGAGTACGAAGCCGAGGTGCGACGCCAGACCGCGGAGCTCGAGCAGGCCGCCACGAGCCTGCGGAGCCGAGGGGTCGAGAGTGCCCTGGCCCAAATCGCTACCTGGCTCGCCCACCATCCAGAAGCCCACGAACTCCGGCACGGCGCCGCCCGCCTCATCGGTCTGCTCCCCGACGACGGCGACGCTGCGGCAACGCTCGCGGCCGCCATGGACATCCCCGACCTCCACGGCGCCCTCGGTGAGTTGGCGCCGGTGTCTCGATCACGAGCCCGAGGCATGGCAGGAGTGGTGGCCCAGGATGCTGGGCACCGAGTTGAGCCGGTGGGAGGCAATCCTCGTCGGACTCGATGACGATCACGCATCCGACGTGCTGCGCCAGTCCGCCGTGCCGCGATCGGTCCCAACGACGGTGGAGGCTCCTGCACCTGTTCACGCGAGACGCCACACCCGGTGGCGCACTCGACCTCCTGCTGTCGCACGAGACGGCAGAGGTTCGGGCAGCAGCCGTAGTTGCCTTCAGCTGCGACCCTGACAGCCACGGTCCGGCGGTTCCCGCCGAGTGGCTGGGCCGGTGGGATGAAGCGTTCGTCGGCTGAGCCCGCGTCGGCCCGGATCAGCGAGTGGCGCTGGGAACAGCTCGTCGACGAGGTCGGGCGACATCGACCGCAGGTGTTGGAGGCCCATCTCCGACACCAAGCTGCCGATGTCGGTGTGTTCGATCCAGACCAGGACCTGCGGATGTTGCCGATCCGGCATCTGCCGCTGGCGAGGCGGCTCGTAGTGCTCGACGAGTACCGGGACATCGCGGGGCGCAGCGCTCTGGTCAAGCAGGCACTGCTACATGACCCGAGGCGGCCATAGCCGCCCCTGGAAGGCACGTCGTCTTGCCGACGAGGTCGCCGACGAGATCACTGGCGATCAGCGCGGCGCGTGGTTCGAAGCGGTAGCCCCCCTATTGGTATCTGCAGGTGTCGACCCCACCAGAATCGCCTGGATGCTGCAGATTGGAACATGGGTGGCGACGCCTCGACGCACGCGCTCGAGCTGGCCGAGTACGCGGACGAACTCGCTACCCGCGACGACGAGGCGCTCGCGGCAGTAGGCATGGCAGGCGGGACGTGCTTCAGAGAAATGGCCGAGTTCGAAGCGCGCAGAGAGCGCGAGACGTGTCCGCGGCCGCCACTGATGCACCGATACGGCTCGCCCAATGGACAGCTTCTGCCCCCCTACGAACTCGGGTTCCATGATGGGCTTGTGTGGGGCCAACGACCGAGTCGGATGCTCCGAAATCACGGCTTCGCGGTGCTTGACGGACCCTCGTCCGGATCGCTCCCAGCCGGATAGTCAAAGGGGCCGTCCGTATCGTGCAGGCCTCAGGAAGTTCAACCATGACAAGCGACGCCGGAGCCAGCCCTCGTACTCATACATGGTCCTTCGGAACATGCGAAGGAGATGGTGCTGTTCACTAATCGCATCCGGGCCACTCATCCTGGGCTCCGCACCCATGGAGGTGAAGAACCAGACTTGATGGTCGAGATCGATGAGTGCGTTGGCGTGTCGGCCGAGGCGGCGAGCGGCCCGCATGTCCCTGCTACCGGCTGCGACGGCTTGACGCTGAATGTCAGAAGCGGTCCGAGCGCCGCTGCTCAAGTGGAAGGGGCCGCGCCCGTTCGCGAGCTCGTGGATGTGACCTTCCACCCACCGGATGAGGGCCGCAACGTCACTACACAGAAGGTCTGCCCGCCTCGCGCGAATCGTTGACGCGCGCTGCGCCAGATAGCCCACGCCCCCAGCGGCGACGGCACCCAGGATCGCTGCCCAGAACTCGGAAGGCATAGCAGGGCTCCTCTCAATGGAGAGCGCTCAGCTTGCATGAGGGATGCGACATGCGGAGCTATGTGCGTGGGCGCACGGGCAGGCGCT
>CAWKMM010000014.1:0-9318 GCA_963850715.1 uncultured Nitriliruptoraceae bacterium
CACGAGGCTGTGGTGGTCCTGCTCGAGGTCCCACGGGCACCCGGTCTCGGGGTGCCGGAGCTGGCGGACCACGTCGACGAGGCGCAGCAGGTCGACCCCGGCGGGCTGCTGGGCGAGGAGGACGAGCTCGACCTCGGTCCCGCCGGCCTGGGCGGCCGAACCGACCACCGGCGGCAGCTGCACGTCGTCGGGCCCGAGGAGGTAGACGCAGACGCCGCGCTCCTCGGCGCGCTGGATGAGCGCCTTGGCCAGCTTGCGGTCCTCGGCCGTGCCGGGCCGCGTCAGGTCGAGGTCACCGCGGTCGAGCGGAGCCGGCTCGAGCCGGACCAGGTCCAGCCCCGCGTAGTGCAGGTGCGCGGCCGACGGGTGCGCGTCCGGGTCGCGGAGCAGCACCTCGTCCGCCGTGCCGAGCGCGTCCCACGCCTGGAACGGCAACAGGCCGGGCAGGTTGGCCTCGGTCTCGACGAGGACGACCCGCGGCGACGGTGCGGGGGTCACTCGTCCGCCGGCTCCTCGGCCGGGGCCTCGCCCTCGGCCGGGGCCTCACCCTCGGCGGGCGCCTCGCCCTCGACCGGCGGCACCGTCCCGTCCTCACCGAGCTGCTCCTCGAGCATCTGCTGGAGCTCCTCCTCGGTCATCTGCGACGGGTCGACGCTCTCCTCGCCACCCGGGAGGGCGGGGTCACCCTCGCCGACGGCGTCCGAGTCGACGACCTGTCCGAGGGCCGGGTCCCACTCGCCGAAGCCGTCGCCGAGCACGACCTCGGCCTCGGTGAACGCCGCCTCGAGGGCGGCGGCGAGCTCCGGGGACTGCGCGTTCTGCTGCTCGAGCTGGGTGCGGATCTCGGCCTCGGCGTCCTCGAACGCGACCGGGTCGAGGACCTCGAGGATCTCGATGACGTGGAAGCCGAAGTCCGACTCGACCGGGCCGAGCAGTTCGCCGACCTCGCCCTCGCGGAGCGCCTCGGCGAACGGCGGCACGAAGGTGTCGGGCGTGTTCGGGCCGAGGTTGCCGCCGTCGGCGCCGGACCCGGTGTCGGTCGACAGCTCACCGGCGAGCTCGGCGAAGTCCTCGCCGCCCTCGATGCGGGCGATGACGTCGTCGGCCTCCGCCTCGGTCTCGACCAGGATGTGGCGCGAGTCGATCTGGGGCTCGGCGTACTGCTCGTCGTAGGCGGCCTGGACCTGCTCGTCGGTGATCTCCTCACCGAACTGGGCGGTCAACGCGTCGCGGCGGACGAGGTCGGCGACGATGATGTCGCGGTACTCGTCCTCGTCGAGGCCGATGGTCTCGAGGAAGGAGCTGAACTCGGGGTCCTGGCCCGAGGTCGCGGCCGACTCCTCGTACAGGGCGACCTGCTCCTCGTACGCCTCGTCCAGCTCGGCGTCGTCGACCTCGATGCCCTCGTCGGCCGCGAGCTGCTCGACGATCTCGACGCCGATGAGCGTCGACAGGACGTTGCGCTGGATCTCGCCCTCGAGCTGGTCCCGCTCGTCTCCCTCGGTGGGGAGGTCCGGGCTCTCGAGCTGGGCGACGACGATGCGTTCGACCAGGGCGCGCGGGATGTCGGTGCCGTTGACCGTCGCCGCGGCGTCGGTGCCGCCGCTCTGCCCGCACGCGACGAGGACGAGGGCAGCGGTGGTGACCGCGAGGGTCCGGGGGAGGAAGCGACGCACGGAGGACTCCGGGGGCAGCGGCTGAGCGCGGGAGACGAGGACGCCCACGGGCAGCGAGCACCGGGGCGCGAGCAGTGTAGTGGTGGTCGGCGGAGCCGCCGGGCGGGGACCCCGTCCCCCGAGCACGTGGCCGGACCCCGACCGACCGTTCCGAGAACGCGGTACCGTCGGGGCGGCCACGCGGGGACCCCCGCCTGGCGCCCGGCCAGAGAGGCGCGCACGTGACCACCGACGTGCACACCACCGTCGATCAGCAGCTGCGACGGACCCGTCAGCGGTACACGACCGGCCGCCGCCAGCTGGTCGACATCCTGGCGTCCGCGGACCGGCCGGTGACCATCCCCGAGCTGATCGACCTCGGCGCCGCCCAGTCGCAGAGCTCGCTGTACCGCAACCTCGCCGTCCTCGAGCAGGCGGGCGCGATCCGTCGGCTGAGCTCGACCGACGACACCGGCCGGTTCGAGCTCGCCGAGGCGCTGTCCGAGCACCACCACCACCTGCTGTGCTCGGCGTGCGGAGGCATCGAGGACATCACCCTGCCCGAGGACATCGAGTCCGCGCTGCACGACGCGGTGTCGCAGGCGCAGCGGGACCGGTCGTTCCGGGTCGACGCGCACCACCTCGAGCTCATCGGCACCTGCGGCGACTGCGACTGAGCTCAGGTGGCCGCACCCGCGCGCACCGCGCGACCGCGTGCGAGGCGGTCGCGGAGCTCCGCGCCGGCGAGCACGACGAAGAACGCCGCCACCGCGAGTCCCGCGATCGTCGGCCCCGTCGCGGTCGCGGCGTGGTAGCTGACCAGCAGGCCGGCGACGACGGCGGCGCTCCCGAAGGCGACGGACACGGCCATCATCACCGGGACGCGGCGTGACACGAGCGAGGCCGTGGCCGGCGGCGCCACGAGCAGCGCGAACACGAGCAGCGTGCCGACGGTCCGGAACGAGGTGATCACCACCACGGCGATGAGCGCGAGCATCGCGATGTGCGCGATCCCGGGCCGGAGCCCGAGCACCTGCGCCTTGACGCGGGAGAACGCCAGCACCAGGAACGGCCGGTACAGCGCGACGGTGGCGACGAGGGTGATCGCGGCGGCGAGCGCGGAGGTCCGCACGTCGTCCCGGGTCACCCCGAGGGGGTCACCGAACAGGATGGTGGTCAGGTCGCCCGCGTAGGCGCCGCCCTTGCTGATGATCGCCACCCCCAACGCCAGCATGCCGACGAACAGCAACCCGATCGACACGTCCTCGCCGAGGCGGCTGCGCGACGACGCCAACGACACGCCCCCGATCATCACCGCGGCCGAGACCGCGCCGCCGAGCAGCAGGTTCCCCCCGGTGATGTAGGCGACGGCGATGCCCGGGAGCACCCCGTGGGCGAGCGCGTCGCCCATGAACGACATGCCGCGCAGCACCACCCAGGTGCCGATCAGGGAGCTCGCGACGACGGTGAAGAGCCCGGCGTACAGGGTGTTGCGCAGGAACTCGAAGGCCAGCGGCTCGGCGACGAAGGCCGGCAGCAGCGGCAGCACGGCGTCGAGCACGCGGTCGAACGCCTCGAGCACCTCACCACCTCCACACCGGTCACGGGTCGGCCCCGACAGCACGACGGGGGCACGCTAGGTGCCCCCGTCCCCCCGCGCTGTCCTCACCCGTCGGCGAGCGCCTCCGCGATGGTCGTCCCCGACGTCCGTAGGAGCCCGAGGTAGGTCTCCTCCGGGGTGCCGGGCTCACCGAGCGCATCGGTCGCGACCTGGACGACCTCGATCCGCAGGTCGCTGCGGCCGCCGACCTCGCTGGCGAGCTGGTCGGCCAGACGGGTCGAGTCGACGTTGTCCGCGAAGACGGTGGTGATGCCCGCCTCCTCGACGGTCTCGACCAGTTCGGAGAACTGGCGCGGGTCGGCTTCGGCCTGCGTCGACGACCCCGGCACGACGGTGCCGACGACCTCAAGGTCGTACCGGGCCGCGAGGTAGCCGAGCGCGTCGTGGTTGGTGACGACGGTGCGCCGGTCGTCGGGGACGGCCTCGAAGGCGGCCGTCAGCTCGTCGTCGATCGCGCGCAGCTCGTCGGCGTACGCCGCGCCGCGCGTCGCCCACTCGTCGGCGTCGACGTCCGGGCCGACCTCGGCCAGCTCCGCGGCGAGCAGCTCGACGCCGTCGGCCATCCGGATCGGGTCGAACCAGACGTGCGGGTCGTCCGGGCCGTGGTCGTGGGCGTGCGTCGTCGCCCTCGTCGTCGTGGGCGTGGTCGTCACCCTCGTCGTCGTGCGCGTGATCGTCACCCTCGTCGTCGTGAGCGTGGTCGTCCGCGGTCTCGTCGAACGCCAGCGGGTCGAGCAGCGGCGCCAACTCGAAGACCCGCACCCCGTCCTCGGCGGCCGCCTCGAGGGGCGCGATCAGGCTCTCCTCGAGCTGCAGTCCGTTGGCGACCACCAGGTCGGCGTCGCGCAGCAGCGCGGCGTCGCGCGCCGACGGGGCGTACCCGTGGGGGTCGACCCCCGGCCCCATGAGGACGGTGACCTCGCCGTCCTCGCCGACCAGCTCCGACACGATGTCGCCGAGGATCGAGGTCGTCGCGACGACCGTCAGCCCGCTGGCCTCCGCCGGGTCGGCCTCGACCGCGTCGGTGTCATCCGAGGCGGTGTCCTCCGAGGCGCTGTCCTCCGAGGCGGTGTCCGACGCGGCGGGCCTGACCTCGTCACCCGCTGACCCGCACGCCGTGGCGGCGAGCGAGAGGGCGGCGAAGGCGACGAGGGAGCGGCGGAGGAGCATCAGGGGACCTCGGGACGGGGACGGCGGGGCATCGGGGGGACGGTGACGACCTCGGACCGGTACGGTCCTCAGGTCGACTCTCGGTCAAGATACAGGAATCGTTCCTACATCGCTTCCGGGTCGCGCCATCGCTGGAGAGCTCCGTGTCCACGCCCGCCGTCGTCGTCCGCGACCTGACCGTCACCTACGGCGGTCACACCGCCCTCCGGGACCTCACGCTGTCGCTCACCGGCGGCACCGTGACCGCGATCATCGGGCCCAACGGGTCGGGCAAGTCGACGTTCCTCGGCGTGCTGTCCGGCCTGTTCCACCCCGCCGCGGGGACCGTCGAGGTGCTCGGCGGGTCGCCGTCACGCAACCGTCGCCGCGTCGCGCACGTCCTGCAGACCACGGTGGCGAACGCGTCCGTCCCCCTGACCGTCCGGGAGACCGTCCGGATGGGGGCGTACGGCCGGCGCGGCTGGTTCGGACCGCTCCAGGGCGAGGACCGCGACGCCATCGAGTCCGCGATCGACCGCCTGCGGATCCGGGACCTCGCCGATCGGCAGCTGAGCGAGCTGTCCGGTGGGCAACGGCAGCGCGCCTACGTCGCGCAGGGTCTCGCCCAGCGCGCCGAGGTGCTGCTGCTCGACGAACCGATCACCGGGCTCGACGTCGTCACCCAGGAGACGATCGGCGAGGTGGTCCGCGAGGAGGCGGAGGCGGGCACCGCCGTCGTCCTCACGACGCACGACGTGGGGACGGCCGGGACGGCGGACCACGTGGTGCTGCTGGCGACCGAGCTGATCGCCAGCGGCCCACCTGCCGAGGTGCTGCGTCCGGAGGCCCTCGCCCGCGCGTACGGCTCCCACGCCCACGTCCTCGGCGACGGCACGGTCGTCATCGACGAGTCGCACCACCACGACCACCGGCACCACGACCAGCTCTGATCACCACGGACCCGCGGATGCGCGCGTTCGCGAGGACCCAGCGCGGTCAGACGCGGTCGTCGGGACGCGCGAGGACGTAGACGGTGCCGGCCACCGCGGCGAACCCCAGCGCGACGTCGCGCACGGCGGACGCCAGGCCGGACAGCGAGACCGCGCCCCCTTCCACCGCGGCCCCGACCACGACGGCCAGCACCAACAGCACCGATCCGGCCCAGACCGCGGGGCGACCCGCGGGACCGACGTCGCCGAGGTCCGGCGCGGCCGCCAGCGCCTCGAAGCTGCGGATGTCGGGCGCCCCGGACCGGCGCTCGCGCGTCGCCCCCTCGAGCACGACCTCGGCGTGACCGGTTCCCAGCACGTCGCGACCTCCGTCACCCGGCGCGTGTCGCCGGTCGGCGGGGAGCGTCGCCCGCGGCGGGGCGCGGCGCACCTCGCGACGGTCGGAACGGTGCGAACCCCGCGGCCCGGCGGTCAGGCGCGGTCGAGCTCGACGACGAGCGGCGCGTGGTCCGACGGTTTGTCGCCGGCGGCGTTGTTGCGCCGGAACACCGTGTCGATGGCGACGGAGCGGACGGTGAGGTGGGGGCTGACCAGGGCGAGGTCGATCCGCAGCCCCATCCCGCGGCGGAACGCCCCCATCCGGTAGTCCCACCACGTGAACCCGCCTGCGTCGGGCCCCGCGCTGGGCGCGCTGGCACCCGGGTCGACCTGCCGGTAGGCGTCGACGAACCCGCTGCGGACGATCGCGGCCAACCGCTCGCGCTCGTCGGCCGTCACGTGGGTGCCGCCGACGAACGCGGCGGGGTCCCAGACGTCGCGGTCCTCGGGGGCGACGTTCCAGTCGCCCGCGACGACGGTCGGCCCGGCGACGACCAGCTCGGCGAGCCGGTCGCGCGCCGCGTCGAGGAAGTCGAGCTTGTGCTGGAACATCTCGTGCTCGGGGTCGCGACCGTTGACGACGTAGACGCTGACGTAGCGGACGCCGTCGACGGTCGCCTCGACCCAGCGCGCCTCGGCCGGATCGGGCTCACCCGGCAGCCCGCGCTGCACGTCCGTCACCTCGGCGGCGGCGGGCGCCACGATCGCGACCCCGTTCCAGCGACCCTCGCCGTGGTGGACGGCCTGGTAGCCGACCATCGCCAGCTCGTCGTGCGGGAACGCGTCCGGCGCGCACTTGGTCTCCTGGAGGAGCAGCACCTCCGGCGCGTGCACGTCGAGCAGCTCGTACAACCGAGGGCTGCGTGCCTTGAGCGAGTTGAGGTTCCAGCTGATGACACGCACGTGGGTCACGGCTCCGTCAGGCGGTGGCGGGAGGCGCGACGGTACGCGGGTCCATCCCGAACGGGAGCTCCAGGCGGTGGGCGGCCAACAGCTCGCCGTCGGCCAGCACGTCGGCGGTCGGCCCGTCCGCGACGACCGTGCCGCCGTCGACGATGACCGTGCGCGGACAGACCTCCAGGGCGTAGGACAGGTCGTGGGTGACGGTGAGCAGGGTCCCGGGCAGTCCCCGCAGGATCTCGATGAGCTCACGCCGCGACGCGGGGTCGAGCCCGGCCGTGGGTTCGTCGAGCGCCAGCACCTCGGGACGCATGGCCAGGACGGTCGCGACCGCGATGCGGCGGCGCTCACCACCCGAGAGGTGGTGGGGCGCCCGACCCGCGAGGTGGCCGCAGCCGACCGCGTCCAACGCCTCGGCCACGCGAGCCGCCAGGTCGTCGCCGCGCAGGCCGAGGTTCGCGGGTCCGAAGCCGACGTCCTCGCGGACCGTCGGCATGAACAGCTGGTCGTCGGGGTCCGAGAACACCAGGCCGACCCGGCGCCGGAGGTCGCCGACCGTGGCGTCGGTCAGCGTGGTGCCGCCGATCTCGACCCGTCCGCGACGGGCCCGGTGGATGCCGATCAGGTGCAGCAGCAGGGTCGACTTGCCCGCCCCGTTCGGACCGAGGATCGCGACGTGGTCGCCGGCCGCCACCTCGAGGTCCAGACCGCGCAGCCCCTCGGACCCGTCCGGGTAGCGGAACGCGAGGTCGACGACGCGCACCGCCGCGGCCGAGGATCGCTCCGTCCCCGTCACGTCAGCACCGTCCACGCCGCGGCAGCGCCGAGCCACGCGACCACCGGCAGGCTGGCGGCGAGGACGCGGTCGGCGGTGGTGACGGGCGGCTCCTCGGTCACCGGCATCACGCCGGTGTACCCGCGGGCGAGCATCGCGGCGTGCACCCGCTCGCCGCGCTCGAAGCTGCGGACGAACAGGGTGCCCACCGATGCGGTCAGCGGGGCGACCTGCCACAACCACCGCGGATCGTGGCCCCGCGCGACCATGGCGGTGCGCTGACGCCGCAGGTCACCGGCGACGATCTCGAGGTACCGCACGGTGAACGCGGCGATCTGGGTCAGCACGGACGGGACCCGGAGACGGTCGAGACCACGCAGCAGCGTGGGTGTCTCGGTCGTCGCGGTCAGGACGATGGACGTCGCCGCGCCGAGGGACGCCTTCGCCACGACGTTCCAGGTCCCGACCAGCCCGTCGAGCGGCAGCTCCCGTCCGAGGACCGCGACCGTCCCCCCGCCGACGTCGGTGGCGACGAACGGGATGACCAGCGCCGCCAGCACGAACGGCACGATCACCACCAGGCGTGCGAGGACGAACCGCGCTGGGACGCCGCTGAGGCCGACCACGATCGTCAGCGCGACCGCGTCGATCACGAAGACCGGCCACGCCTCCGGGGGCGTCACCGCCACGCCCAGGACGAACCCGAACGCGGCCAGCACCTTGACGTGCGGAGCCAACCGGTGGACACGGCTGTGGCCGTGGACGTACAGCGCGTGGGCGTGCCTCGTCCCCACGTCAGCCCACGCGGACGCTGGCGTCGCGGTCCTCGCGGGCGCGGCGGTCACGCACGGCGAGGAGCAGGCCCCCGCCCACGGCCAGCGTCAGCACGGTGCCCGCCGCACCGGCGATGGCCAGGCTGACGGTCTCGCTGGCGACGCCAGCGGTCGCGTAGTCCGCGAAGATCGAGCTCCCGAGCGCGTGGTCGTCGGCCGCCTCGATGAACCCGGTCTCCTCGGCGACGTGCTCGAGGCCGTCGGGGTCACCGACGGCGAACTGCGCCACCCCGATCGAGACCAGGACGGACACCGCCACCCCGACGGCCACGAGCGGTCGGCTGCTGCGGGTCGTGCCGGCGGCGAGGTCGAGGTCGCGCGCGCCACGGACGAGGTCGGGTCGAGCGGCGAGCACGGCAGCGACGGTGCCAGCGGTGATGATCGCCTCGCCGATCCCGATCAGCGCGTGCACCCCGACCATCAGCCCGAACATCCGGTCGAAGGCGATCGGGACGCTCGCACCGAACAGCCACTCCACGCTGAAGGCCAGGGCCGAGAGGATCACCGACGCCCACGCCGCGACGGCGGCCGCCGCCACGACGCCGCCCCGGGTCCGCGGCGCGAGGCGGCGCACCAGCCGGAACACGGCCCACCCACCGAACG
Organism: uncultured Nitriliruptoraceae bacterium; assembly: GCA_963850715.1. Classification (GTDB taxonomy): domain Bacteria; phylum Actinomycetota; class Nitriliruptoria; order Nitriliruptorales; family Nitriliruptoraceae; genus Nitriliruptor. The sequence continues at coordinate 8,865 of CAWKMM010000014.1, forward strand.
ATGTCACGAGCGCCATGTTGATGACGTTGTAGCCCAGGGCCGTCAGCCCACCGTCGGCGAACAGCAGCGCCTGGATCACGACGACGACCGTGACCACCACGGCCCCGACCATCGGACCGAGCAGGACCGCGGCGAGCGCGCCACCCATCAGGTGACCGCTGACGCCCGGGAGCACCGGGAAGTTCACCATCTGCGTGGCGAACACGAACGCACCCGCGAGACCCGCGAGCGGGACCTGCGAGTCGGTCAGCTCGTCCCGCGAGCGTCGGATGGCGTACCCGACGGTGCCGGCGCTGATGACCCCGGTCGCGACGGCCGTCCCGGCCGTGAGGAAGCCATCGGGAGCGTGCACGTGGGACCTCGCCGCGTCGTTCGGATCGGGACGGAGCGACGCTACACCTGCGAAGCGTTCGCAAGCGGCAGTCAGCCGGCCGGTGAGCGCTGGCGCACCGGC
>CAWKMM010000015.1:0-477871 GCA_963850715.1 uncultured Nitriliruptoraceae bacterium
TCGTCAGCCACCCACCGGACGTGAGCCGCCCGACGGTCACGTCCCCGGCCGGTCACATCCCGTAGACCTCGGGCTTGGCGCTGCGCGACAGCAGGGCGCCGACGAGGTCCTCGGGCGACGCGCCGCCGTGGCACACGGCGACGACACCCTGCGCGATCGGCATCTCGACGCCGGCCTCCTCGGCCAGGCCGAGGATCGCGCGCGACGACTTCACGCCCTCGGCGACCATGTTCATCGAGTCGATGATGTCGTCGAGGGTCTCGCCACGGCCGAGCCGCTCGCCGACCGTCCGGTTGCGTGACTTCGGCGAGGTGCAGGTCGCGACGAGGTCGCCGACGCCCGCGAGGCCCGCGAACGTCAGCGCGTCGCCGCCGAGCCGGACGCCGAGCCGCGCCATCTCGGCGAGCCCACGGGTGATGACCGCCGCCTTGGTGTTGTCGCCGTAACCCATGCCCGTGCGCCATGCCGGCCGCGAGCGCGATGACGTTCTTGACCGCCCCCGCCGACCTCGACCCCGGTCTTGTCGGTGTTGGTGTAGACCCGGAAGTACGGCGCCATGACGGCGGCCTGGACCCGCTCGGCGCGGGCGATGTCCGGCGAGGCTGCGACGGTCGCGGCCGGCTGCCGCTCGCGCGCACTCCTTGGCGAGGTTCGGGCCGCTGACCACCACGACGACCCGGTCCGGGTCGCAGTCGAGGGTCTCGGCGATCACCTGGCTGCCGAACCGCATCGTGTCGACGTCGACACCCTTGATCAGGCTCGCGAGCGTCGCGTCCGCGGTCGATGAGCTTGCCCCAGGCCGCCAGCTGGTCGCTGATGCCGACCGACGGGACCGCGAGCACGACGACGTCGGCACCGCGCGAGCGCCGCCTCCGCGTCCGAGGTGGCGTCGAGGCGTCGGTGGCAGGTCGACGTCGGGCAGGTAGTCCGCGTTGGTGTGCGCTCGCGGATCTCGGCCGCGACCTCCTCGCGCCGCGCCCACAGCACCGTCGGCTCACCCGCGTCGCAGCACATCGCCGCGAACGCCGTGCCCCACGAGCCGGAGCCCATGACCGCGACCTTGCTCACGTGCGCTCCCTCCCGCGGGCGTCCCGTCGCCGCGCGGACCGACCCTAGTGCCCGTCGCTAGGCTCCGGCGCGATGTCCTCGGTCCCCCGCTCCCGTCCGGACCACGCCCCCGACCCGTCGACCGGTCACGGTGCTGGTGCCCCTGCGCGCCCCCGGGGTGGGCAAGACGCGCCTCGCCGGGACCCTGTCGGTGCCCGGACGGGCGGCGCTCGCCGGCGCGATGCTGGCGGACGTGACCGCCGCGCTGCGCCGGCAGCCGCGGTCGACGCGATCGTCGTGGCCGCCGGCGGCCCGGCCGCGGTGGCGGCCGCGTCGGCCCTCGGGCTCGAGACCGTGACCGACCCGCCCGGGACCCGCGGGCTCGACGCGCGCGCTGGCGGCCGCCGCCGCCCGGCTCGGGCCGACTCGGCAGCCTCCTCGTCGTGGCCGCCGACCTGCCGCACCTGCGCGCCGACGGACGTCGCGCGCGCTGCTCGCCGACCGACGCCGAGGTCGTCGGTGGCGCCGACGACCGACGGCGGGACGGGCGGGCTGCTCCGGCGACCCGCCGACGCGTGTCGGACGGCGTACGGCCCGGGGTCGGCGCGGCGCGCACCTCGACCTCGGCACGGGCCGCCGGACGCCGAGGTCGCCGAGGTCGACCGCCGCCGGGTTCGCGCACGACGTCGACGTCGCCGCCGACCTCGCCGCCCTGCGGGACCGCGACCGGCCGCCGCTCGGCGCGCACGGACGGCCGTCCGTGCTCGACCGAGCTCGACGTCGCCGACGCCGGCTGACCCCGCCGCGGTCACCGGTGGTGGTGGCGACGGTGGCGCTGCCACCCGATCAGGGTGGCGACCGCTGCACCGATGGCGAACGAGGCCAGCAGCAGGACGATCAGCGGCACCCCGCCGCGGACCCGCTCGCCACCCTGCTCGACGACCTGCGTGTCGCCGAAGATCCACGAGAAGTCGACCGGCTGGGCGTTGGCCAGGGCGAAGATCACGAACAGCACCGCGAGGATCACGATCGCGACGCGTCCGACCTGCTGGGTCACGGGCGTCGACGACCCCCCGCGTCCTCGGGTTGGACCTGCTCGACCCCGTCGTCACGGTCGGGCTCGCTCACGGTGCACTCGCTCGGGTCGGTGGCCGGGGCGACCATCCTCCCCGCTACCCTCCGCTCGCGCTCGCAGGCGAGGCTGGACGTCCGGCCGTCCGGCCCGGCGCACGCAACGAGCGACCTCCTCCCGCCCAGGAGACCACCGTGCCGCAGGGCACCATCCGGACACTTCGACGTCGCGAGCCGTACCGCGACCCTGCTCGACGACGCGCTCGTCGAGCACCCCGTCGACGCCGAGGCGGTCACCGCCTCCGGGCTGATGGAGCTGCGGATCGGGCAGCGGGTGCGCTTCGAGCTCGACGGCGACCGCGTACCACCTCGACATCGTCAGCCTCGATCGTCGGCCGTCGTGAGCACCTGATCGACCACCGACGGTCGGTCGCGGTCGTCAGGCGCGGTCGGGAGGCTCGTCGAGGACCGCGCGCGGTGCGGGCGAACAGCCCGCGGCCGTGGTCGAGGCCCTGGTCGTCGGCCCACTCGCGCGTCTCGTCGAGCGACGTGGCGCAGGCGTGCCGGTGACCTCGGGGGCGGTCGCGCCGTGCTCGGCGAGCGCGGCCGACGCGACCTTGTCCGGGTCGGTCTCCATCAGCTCGCGGACGAGGTCGCCGGCGTCCGGCTCGTCGCGCCACGCGAGCGCACAGGCCGCGACGAAGTCCGGTCGAGTCGAAGTCGCCGTCCGAGGCGATGACGGCGAGGTGCATCAGCGCCTTGGCCGACAGCCGGTCCTCGTCGGCGACGGCGGCGACCAGCGGGGCGTAGTCGCCGAGGTCGTCGTCGTCGACCAGCGGCGCGTGCAGCTGGAGGTACTTGGCCCGCACCGGGACGTTGGTGTGGACCTCGAGGTCGTCGGGCACGTCGCCGTCGGCCTGCCAGTCGGCCGAGCGGCTTGGCCGCCGCCCAGTACGCGGCCGCGTCCGCCCGTCGCGCAGCGACGCGGGCGCCGCGAGGGTCTTGTTCGGGTCGACCGAGTAGCTGACGAGGCCCGGCCCGTGGTCGTCGACGGTGCGTCCTCGGCGTGGTCGAGCGACAGCCAGCCGGTGACCCGCCGGCCGTTGGCGTAGGTGCCGGGGGCCGCCTGGTCGAACGCGTCGACCGGGCCGAGCCGAGCCCGACAGGTCCGCGCGGGTCCGCAGCCCGTCCTCCTCGATCAGCGGGAGGTTCCGGACGGGGGTGAGGTGGTGGACGGTCACGCGGGCCACGGTGGGTGCCTCGCTTCGTCGGGGTGACGGCGCGCGAGGGTAGCGTCGCCGGCGCTGTGGCCCCCGATCCCGCACGCCGACGAGCTCCGGTCCCCACCGGAGCCGTTCACGTCGCGTCGGCCGACCTGGGAGGACGTCGGCGCGCGTCGCCGATCTGCACGCTGCCGCCGAACGGGCCGCACCGGGACGGTCGCCACGCGCGCCGAGGACGTCCGGGTGCGCTGGCTGATGCTCGACGGGCTCGACGACGTCGTCCTGGTCGAGGAGCCGCGGCGCCGGAGCGCTCGCTGGTCGGCGTCGGCGAGTACACCACCGAGCTGGACCTGCTCGACGAGGCCACGGTCGTGCACGTCGAGGGGCAGGTCCACCCCGCGGCGACGGGTCGCGGCATCGCGACCTACCTGCTCGACCTCGCCGACGCGCGGGCCCGCGGCCGCGGCGGCCGAGGAGGGCGCGGACACCGCCATCGTGCGGACCACCGTCATCGACGGCGACGACCGGGCCCGCGGCGTGGTTCAGCGCGCGCGGGCTTCGTCCCCGTCCGCCACCTGCTGACGATGCGGCTCGCCCTCGACCGAGCCGCCGCCCGCGCCCGTCTGGCCCGACGGGGTCACCGCCCGCCGGTTCCGACCGGGCCGGGACGAGCGGCGCGCGTGGGCGGCCACGACGCGGCGTTCGCCGACGTCCCGACCGACCCTCCCGCTCGACGCTCGACGAGTGGGTCGAGGACCGCATCCTGCGCGACCCGGCGTTCGACCCGTCGCTGACGCTGCCTCGGCGTGCGACGCCGGACGGCGACGTGCGTCGGGCTCGCGCTCTGCCGCGCCGGGGTCGAGGGCGCGCCGGAGGAGGGGTGGGTCCGCGACCTCGGCGTCGTACCCGCCTGGCGGGGTCGCGGGCTCGGCATGGCGCTGCTGCTCGACGCGCTCGCGGACCTTCCGCGCCCGTGGGCTGACCGGCGCCGCGCTCGACGTCGACGACGTCACCATCGGCGCGGCGGTGCGGCTCTACGAGCGGGCGGGCCTGCGGATCGTGCGACGCATCGACGTCGTCGAACGCCTGACCGCGACCGGCTGACGGGCGACCGCCCGGTCGTCCCGCCGCTCACCGGGCGGGGTGCCGGGGACCGGGATGAGGCCGTCGCGAACGACGGAGGGGTCGTCGGCGTCCGCCGCCTCGACCTCGTCGCGGCGGATGCCGAGCAGGAACAGGATGGCGTCGAGGTAGGGCACCGACACGGCGGTGTCGGCGGCGTCGCGCACCGACGGGCTTGGCGTTGAAGGCGATGCCGAGGCCGGCGACGGCCAGCATGTCGAGGTCGTTCGCGCCGTCGCCGATGGCGACGGTCTGCTCGAGCGGGATGCCCTCGGCGGCCGCGATCCGCCGCAGGACGGCCGCCTTGCCGGCCCGGTCGACCACCTCGCCGACGACCCGGCCGGTCAGCCGGCCGTCGACGACCTCGAGCTCGTTGGCGACGGCGTGGTCGATGCCGAGGTCGGCCGCGAGCCGGTCGACGACCGCGGTGAAGCCGCCGGAGACGATCGCGACGGTGTAGCCGAGCCGCTTGAGGGTCCGCACGAAGGTGCGGGCGCCGGGGGTCAGGCGGATCGCGTCGCCGACCTGGTCGAGCACCTCGACGGGCGTCCCGGCGAGCTTGGCGACCCGTTCGTTGAGGGAGGCGGCGAAGTCGAGCTCGCCACGCATCGCGCGTTCGGTGATCTCGGCGACCTCGGCGTGCGCAGCCCGGCACGCGTCGGCGAGCAGCTCGATGACCTCGTCCTGGATCAGGGTCGAGTCGACGTCCATGACCACCAGCCGCTTGGCGCGACGGCCGAGCGACTCGCGCTGCACGGCGACGTCGATGCCGTGGTCGGCCGACGTCGCGACGAGGTGGGTCCGCATCCGGTCGACGTCGCCGTCGACGACGACGAACTCGAACGAGACCACCGGGTAGCGCGACAACCGGAAGATGCGGTCGATGTTGCCGCCCCCGGCCGCGATGGCGCCGGTGACGTCCCGGAGCGCTGCGGGCGGAGCGCAGCCCCGATGACGGTCACGACGGCGCGGCTCGGAGCTGGCCCGCGAGGAGCTGTCCTCGACGACCTCGAAGTCGAGCTGCAGGTCGTGTTGGAAGCCGTGGAACAGCAGCTCCTTCAGCGCGTCGTCCCCCTCGTCGACCCCGAGCAGCAGGTCGAGGGTGAGCCGCTCGCGGACCACGACCTGCTCCATGTCGTACAGCTCGACACCGCTGTCGGCGAGCACGCCGAGCAGGCCCGCCGTGATGCCGGGCCGGTCACGTCCGGAGACGTGCACGAGGATGGTGCGAGTGGGAGCTCACGTCGGCGAGCGTACGCTGCTGCCGCATGGTGACCTCGAACCCCGCGCTCGACACCGCTCGGCGGCTACCCGCTCGCGCGCCTCCAGGATCTGGCCGGGCAGCTGCGCGCCGACGGGCAACCGCTGCACGACTTCTCCATCGGCGACCCCGACGAGCCGACGCCGCCGTTCATCCGCGAGGCGCTCATCGGACGCGGTCGGTCCGGTCAGCCGCTACCCGACGGCGGCGGGGCAGCGCGAGCTGCGCGCGGCGGTGGCCGAGCTGGTTCGCGCGGCGTCACGGGGTCGAGGTCGACCCGGACGCGCACGTCCTGCCGTCGGCCGGCAGCAAGGAGGCGATCTTCCACCTGCCGCTCGCCGTGCTCGACCCGGACGGGTCCGAAGCGGCACGTCCTCTGGGGCGACCCCGGGCTACCCGGTCTACGGCCGTGGGGCGATGTTCGCCGGCGGCGTGTCCGACCCGGTCACCCTCACCGCCGAGGACGGCTGGCGGCTCGACCTCGGCGCGCTGCCGGCCGACCGACCTCGACCGCGCGTGCATCGCGTGGGTCAACCACCCGCACAACCCGACCGGCGCGACCGTCGACGTCGGCTGGTACCGCGAGCAGCTCGCCGTGGCGCGCGAGCACGACGTCCTGCTCGCCTCCGACGAGTGCTACCAGGAGGTGTGGTTCGACGAGCCCGCGCCGTCCGCGCTCGAGGCGGCGGACGGCGACCTGACCGGCGTGCTCGCGTTCGTGTCGCTGTCGAAGCGGTCCGGGCATGACCGGGTACCGGTCGGGCGCCATCGTCGGCGACCCCGAGCTGATCCGGCCGGCTGCGCCTGCTGCGCCCGAACATCGGGACGGCACCGCCGGACTTCGTGCAGGCCGCGGCGACCGCCGCCTGGAGCGACCAGGACCACGTCGACGAACGCCGTGCCGTCTTCGCCGCGAAGCGCGACGTCGTCCTGCCGTTCCTCGACGACGCCGGCATCGAGGTGTCCGGGTCGGAGGCGACGTTCTACGTCTGGTTCCGCGCCCCGGGCGGCGACGACGCGGCCTACGCCGAAGCGCTGCTGCGGGAACGCATCATCGCCTCGCCCGGGCGTGCCTTCGGCCCGGGCGGGACGGGCTGGCTGCGGCTGGCGCTCGTCCCGACCGTCGACGGGTGCCGCGCCGCCGTGCGCGCGCTGGGGCGAGCGCGTTGGAGGCCGGCCGGCTGCCCCTGGTCAGCAGCGCTCAGGTGGTCTCGGCGACCCGTCGTGCCACACGTGCGAACAGCCACGACCGCGAGCGGCCCCACCCACCGCGACGGCGATGGCCAGCGGGACCTCGCTCGCCGACGGGGGCGCCGAGGGTCGGATCACCGACGCCCCTCGACCGATGGCCACGGCCACAGCACCCGGGAGCTGCCGGCCATCAGCCCGAGGAGGGCCGCGAGCACGACGTCGTGGTGCTCGCGGAGCAACCAGTTGAGCAGCGTGGAGAAGCTGCGTCAGGCCGACGACGCAGCCCGCCGCGACCACGGCCAGCACGCCGAGGTCGAAGTTGCTGACGCCGGCGATGACGAACTCGTAGACGCCGAGCAGCAGGAGCAGGAACGACCCGCTGATGCCCGGCAGGATCATCGCGCAGATGGCGATCGCCCCGCCGAGGAACAGCGAAGCCACGCCGACGGATCCGCCGAGACCGCGGCTCGCTGGCCGAGCGCGACGAAGGTGACCGCCGCCACGACCAGCCCGATGACCAGGTGTGACGGCGCCGGGGCCCGGAGCTCACGGACGGCGACGACGGTGGCGCCGACCACGAGCCCGAGGAACAGCGCCGACATCACCACCGGCCGCTGCTCGAGCTGCCGCTCGAGGACCGAGGCGAGCAGCACGACGGCGGAGAGGATCCCGGAGAACAGCGCGACACGAAGACCCACTCGACGACACCGAGCGCGCGCAACGATCTCGCGGAACTGGCCGCGCAGCGAGCAGCGACGCGGCGCGGGCACCCTGACGGACGTTGGCGATGAGCCGCTCGTAGATGCCCGCGACCAGCGCCACGGTGCCACCGGAGAACCCGGGCACGAGGTCGGCCGTGCCCATGGCGAACCCGACCGCGTACGTGCCGGCGACGTCCAGCGGGAGGAAGGGCGTGCCGCGCCGGTCGGCCTCGGCCGGTCGCTCGACGACCGCCTCGTCGTGGCCCTCGCCGCGCGGCTCGAGATCCGCCGGTGGCGGATCGCCGGTGGGATCCCGCGACGGCTCGACGTGCGGCGGTTCGGTCACGTGGACGGGCTCCGGTCGGAGGTGCGCGAGGCGCGGACGGTAGCGTTACCGGTCCGGACCTGAACCTGCGCCCCACCGACGGAGCCGCACGTGTCCGCCTCCCTCCCCGCCCCGCCCACGGCGTCGGGGTCGCCACCCGCTCGACCCGCGGCGACGGCACCAAGGTGCTCGACACCTGGTACCCGCACGTCCACCTCGACGCCCCGGGAGCGCGCGCGCTCGCCGACGCGCTCGGCCACGGCGGCGGCACCGGCCACCCTGGTCCTGACCTCGGACGCACGGCACGCGCGCTCCGGGAGGCCGGCGCCGACGAGGCTCTCGCTCGCCGCGGTCCGCGGCGCGCTCGCCGCGGCCGACGCAGCCGGCTGCCGCACCGACGCGGACCGAGCGCGTCGCGGTCGTCACCTTCGTCGAGGACCTCGACGCGCCGCCGGTCGACGCCCACGACGCCTACCTGCGCCTCCACCTGCTCTCGCACCGGCTGGTCGCGCCGCACGGCGATCTCGCTGGAGGGCGCGTTCGGGGTGCTGAACAACGTGGTGTGGACCGACCTCGGCCCGTGCGACCCGGACGGGTTCGAGCAGCTGCGGCTCGACCTGCTACGCGGCCGGGCACCGCGTCCGGGTCACCGTCGGTCGACAAGTTCCCCCGGATGACCGACTACGTCGTCCCGTCCGGGGTCCGGATCGCCGACGCGGACCGGGTCCGGCTCGGCGCCCACCTCGCCTCCGGGCACGACCGTGATGCACGAGGGCTTCGTCAACTTCAACGCCGGCACGCTCGGCTCGTCGATGATCGAGGGCCGGATCTCGGCCGGCGTCGTGGTCGGCGACGGTTCCGACCTCGGCGGCAGCGCCTCGGTGATGGGCACGCTGTCGGGTGGCGGCAAGGAGGTCATCCGCATCGGCGAGCGCACCTTGCTCGGCGCGAACGCCGGGATCGGCATCTCGCTCGGGGACGACTGCATCGTCGAGGCCGGCCTCTACGTCACCGGCGGGACGAAGGTCACGCTGCCCGACGGCAGCGTCGTCAAGGCCCGCGAGCTGTCCGGCCGCGACGGGCTGCTGTTCCGGCGCGACTCGGTGTCCGGCGCCGTGACCGTCGTCGACCGCGAGGGATCGACCACCGACTGGGGCGGGCTCAACGCCGCGCTCCACGCGAACGACTGACCGGTGGCCCCCGACGCGCCCACCCTCCGCGACGACCTCGTCGAACGCCTGCTCGAGCACTGCGGCCAGTGTGCGTGACCGGCGACGAGGGCCCGATCGCCGACGCGGTCGCGGCCCGCTACACCGACCTCGGCGAGCGAGGTCACCCGCGTCGGCAACAGCGTCGTCGTGGACGGCCGGCGCGACGGTCCGGGCGTGACGCGCCGCTGGTGCTGCTGGTCGGGCACCTCGACGTGGTCCCGCCGACCGACGACGACCTCGACCCCGCGGGTCGAGACCCGCGACGGCGTCGAGGTGGTGGTCGCCCGCGGCGCGTCGGACATGAAGGCCGGCAACGTCGATCGCGATGGCCGCGTTCGAGGACCGGACCTGCGGGCCGCCTCGCCCTACGACCTCGCGCTCGTGCTGTACGCCGGCGAGGAGGGCGGCGCCGAGGACAACGAGCTGCGCGACGTGCTCGACGCGGTGCCGTGGCTGACGCGACGCGGCGCTCGCCATCGTGCTCGAACCGACCGACGGCGAGGTGCAGCTCGGCTGCCTCGGCGGCCTCCACGCGCGAGCTGCGCTTCGTCGGCCAGCAGGCGCACTCGGCCCGGCCGTGGCACGGCGAGCAACGCGCTGACGAAGGCCGGCGCGTTCCTCGCCGAACTGCACCACGACCACGTCGCGCGACGTCGAGGTGGACGGCATCGCCTACCGCGACGTGTGGTCCGCGACGATGGCGTGGACGCGACGGGCCTCGCGCCCGGCGAGCGGCTCGGCCGCCCCGTTCCGCAACGTCATCCCGGGCGCGTTCACGGTGAACCTCAACCTCCGGTTCGCGCCGTCCCGGTCGCTCGAGGACGCCGAGGCCGAGCTGCGCGAACGGGTCGGCGACCGCGCCGAGGTCGACCGTCGTCGACCTCGCCCCGCCGGCGCCGCCGCGCCTCGACCACCCGGTGGTGCGGGCGTTCGTCGACAGCGATCGGCGCCCCGGTCGCCGCCAAGCAGGCGTGGACCGACGTCGCCCGGTTCGCCGAGGTCGGCGTCCCGGCCCTGAACTTCGGTCCCGGCCTGACCGCGCAGGCCCACCAGCGCGGCGAGTACGCACCGATCGACGCGATGGTCGCGGGCCACGAGCAGCTGGTCCGGTTCCTGACGCACCGAGCGGGCCTGATGGCAGGTCCGCTTCGTCCCCCTCGCGGACGCCGCGGACGACGAGGTCGTGGTCGTCATCGACGTGCTGCGCGCCTTCACCACCGTCCCGTGGCTGCTCGCACCGCGGCGTCGCAGCGCGTCCTCGCGGTCGACACCCCCGAGCGCGCCATCGCGCTGCGCGACGAGCACCTGCCGGAGGCGCTGCTCGCCGGCGAGGTCGGCGGGCGAGCCGCTGCCGGGGTTCGACCTCGGCAACTCCCCCACCGAGGTCGCCGACTCCTCGACCTCCCGTCGCGGGTGCGACCGTGATCCACCGCACCTCAGCCGGCACGCAGGGGCTGGTCCGGTGCGCGGGGTCAGGCGCCCTGTTCGCCGGCGTCGTTCGTGACGGCCGGCGCGACCGCGCGGGCCGTCGCGCGACTCGCATCCGCAGCGGGTCACCTTCGTCGTGACCGGCGCATCTCTCGGCCGCGACGGCGACGAGGACCTCGCGGCGGCGGAGCTGATCGCCGCGCGCGCTGCGCGGCGCAGGACCCGGACGCAGCGCCGTTCCTCGCCCGGGTGGCCCTCTCGGACGCCGGACGGAACTTCGCCGACGAGGGTCCGGACTGGGCGCCGCCGTCGGACCTCGCAGCTGCCTGCGACCTCGACCGCTTCGACGAGCCGATCCGGACCCGACCGTTCACCGCAACCGCAGCAGCCGGTGACACCCCGATCGTCGAGCTCGTCGCGTCCGACCCGGCTGACCGGTCGGGCCGGACGGTGTGCAGGGTGCTGGCTACCGTCGGCCGTGAGCGAGGAGGTCACGTGCAGCTGGCGGAGCTGGTCGCGGCGAGCCAGCGGGTGGGCGCGACCCGCTCGCGGACGGCCAAGGTCGCGGCGCTCGCCGCCGTCATCGCGTCGGCGGACCTCGCGCTGCTGCCGGCCGTGGTCGCCTACCTGTCCGGCGAACCGCGTCAGGACCGGCTCGACCTCGGGCCGTCCGCGGTGTTCGGCGTCGAGGTCACCGGCCGCCGACGCCAGCACGCTGACGGTCGCCGAGGTCGACGCACGCGCTGCAGCGCATCGCCGACACGCCGGCGGGGACCGGGCTCGCGGACCGCGCGCATCGACACGCTCGACCGACCTGCTCGCGCGAGCCACCGCGGACGAGCAGGACTGGCTGCGCCGGCTCGTGGTGCGCGACCTCCGTCAGGGGGCGCTCGCCGGGCTGCTCACCCCGCCGATCGCCCGCGCCACCGACGTGCCGGAGCCGACGGTGCGCCGCGCCGCGATGCTCTCCGGCGACCTGCGCGTCACCGCCGTCGCGGCCGCACGAGGGGGCGCGGCGAGCCCTGGAGGCGTTCGGGCTCGAGGTCGGCCGAGCGCTCGAGCCGATGCTGGCCACGACCGCCGCCGTCGGTCGCCGACGCGCTCGCCGCTCGCGACGGTGCGGCCGACGCCGCCGCCGTGGTCGGTCGAGGCCAAGCTCGACGGCGCCCGGGTGCAGGTCCACCGGTCCGGCGACGCGGTGCGGTTGTTCACCCGCAACCTCAACGACGTCACCCACCGGATGCCCGAGGTGGTCGCGGCCGTCCGCTCGCTGCCGGTGCGCTCCGGTCGTCCTCGACGGCGAGGCGCTCGCGCTCGACGAGCACGGTCGACCGCGGCGGTTCCAGGACACGATGGCCCGCGTCGGACGCGGGCACGACCGGGAACAGGCGGCGTCGAACGAGGTCCCGCTGAGCGTGCGGTTCTTCGACGTCCTTCACCTCGACGGCGACGACGTGCTGGACCTGCCGCTGCGGGAGCGGCTCGAGCGTGCTCGCACGCGCCGTACCGGCAGGGCTGCGGGTCGACCAGCTGGTCACCCACGACCCTGGCGACGCGCGAGGCGTTCCTGCAGCGCACCCTCGCGGCCGGCCACGAGGGGGTGATGGTCAAGGACCTCGACGCGCCGTACGAGGCGGGACGGCGCGGCGCGACCTGGCGCAAGGTCAAGCCGGTCCACACCCTCGACCTCGTGGTGCTGGCCGCCGAGTGGGGATCGGGCCGGCGACGGGGGTGGCTGTCGAACCTCCACCTCGGCGCGCGTGCCGAGCCGGGCGACCCCCGAGTCGACCTCGTAGGCGCCCGGATCGAGCGGGCTCGGGTTCACGATGCTCGGCAAGACCTTCAAGGGCCTGACCGACGAGCTGCTCGCCTGGCAGACCGAGCAGCTGCTGGCCCGCGAGGTGCGGCGTGACGGCCACGTCGTCCACGTCCGGCCCGAGCTGGTGGTCGAGATCGCGCTCGACGGGTTCGTCCGCTCGACCCGCTACGCCGGCGGGATCGCGATGCGGTTCGCCCGCGTCCGCGGCTACCGGCCCGACAAGGACCCGGCCGGACGCGGACACGCTGGCCACGGCTCGGGCGATCTTCACCGGCGAGCGGCCGCCGACCGGGTGAGCCATCGGTCGAGGCGGCGCCTGCCTGTGGACGCCCGTCGCGTCGGTGTCACTCACCGGTGGCAGGGTGCTCGGCCGGGGCGGACCACGCCGAGCGAACGGGACCACCGTGGCCCGCGGACGATCGACCTGCCAGGAACCCGACTGCGCCCGCGCCGCGGTACAGCCGCGGCTGGTGCGGGATGCACTACAAGCGGTGGCTGCGCACCGGCTCGCCGGTCCGCGGCGAGCGACCGCGGACCTGCGCCGTCGACGGCTGCGAGCGCGACGCCAAGACCCGCGGCTGGTGCCACGCCCACTACCAGCAGTGGCGGCGGCACGGCGACGAGTCCGCGCTCCGCCCGCTGCGGTCCACCGGCCCCTGCGAGGTCGAGGGCTGCGACCGCCAGCAACACTGCCGCGGCTTGTGCGGCGCTCACTACAAGCGGCTGGTCCTGACCGGTGATGAGCGGGCCGACGAGCCGATCCGGATCGTGACGGGCAACGGGTTCGAGCACCGCGGGTACTGGATGGTGGCCGTTCCTCCTCGGGAGCGATGGCTCACCGGAGGCGAGCGGAAGGTCGCTGAGCACCGCCTGGTCATGGCCCGGCACCTCGGACGATCGTTGCACCCGGACGAGAGCGTCCACCACCGCAACGGCGACCGCTCCGACAACCGGCTCGAGAACCTCGAGCTCTGGTCCTGCTCCCACCCATCCGGGCAGCGGGTGGAGGACAAGATCGCACTTCGCCGTCGAGCTGCTCCGCCGGTACGCGACGCACCTGCTCGCCGACCCCAACGACGAGAGCGGGCCCGCACCGTGAGTGCGGACCCGCCCAGACGATCATCCACAGCCTGTGGAGAACGTACTCCCGACCAGATTTGAACTGGCGTTACCGCCTTGAGAGGGCGGCGTCCTAGGCCTCTAGACGACGGGAGCTCGGTTGTCGTCGCTGGCCAGAGCGTCGCGACGAGAGCGGAGCCTAGCGATGCTGCTCCGGTGGGTCGAACGCGGCGCGGACGCTGCGCGACCCTGCTCGGGGGGAAGGACTCGAACCCTCAATAACTGGACCAGAACCAGTCGTGTTACCGATTACACCACCCCCGAAAGGTGGATGCTCACGTCGTCGGCGTTGCGACGGCGCGGGCGGCTGCGGATGGTACGGACGTCGGGACAGGAGGGCAAAAGGCCGCCCGGAGCGCGCGACCCGCGTCCACCCCGTGCGGCCGTCGGCACCGGGCCTCGCCCGGCACCGCTGCCCCGGTCAACCCGCGGGGGCGTTGGCCCGTGCCACGGGGAGGGCGGCGTCGAGACGGGCGAGCACGACCTCGCGGTCGAGCAGTTCGATCGACTCGAACAGCGGTGGGCTCACCGACGACCCGGTGACGGCGACGCGGATCGGCTGAGCGACCTTGCCGAAGCCGGTACCGAGCTCCTCGGGGAGCGCACGCAGCGCCGCCTCGATGGCGGACACGTCCCAGTCGACGTCGGCGAGGACGCGCCGCGCCGCCTCGAGTGCAGCCGCGGCACCGGCCTTGGTGAACACCTTCGCCACCGAGGCCTCGTCGAGCCCGACCTCGGCGGTCAGGAACGGTGGGGCGTAGCCCTGCACCTCATCGAGCCGCTGCATCCGCTCCTGCACGAGCGGGACGAGTCCACCGACGACCGCCAGCTGCGACTCCGTCGGTGGGTCGTCGAGGACGCGGTCCCCGTACGTGCCGTCGAGGAACGGCACGAGCAGCGCCGACACCTCCGCGGGATCGAGCTCGCGGATCCGTTCACCGTTGAACGCCGTCAGCTTGTCGACGTCGAACGCGGCGGCGGACCGACCGACGCCGGACAGGTCGAACGCGGCGATGAGTTCGTCGTCGGTCAGCCGTTCGCGACCATCCGGGTGCGACCAGCCGAGCAGCGCCAGGTAGTTGCGCAGGGTGGCCGGCAGGAAACCCTGGCGCGCGAACTCCTGGATGGCCACCGACCCGTGCCGCTTGGACAGCTTCTTGCGGTCCATGCCGACGACCATCGGCAGGTGGGCGAACGTCGCTCGGTGCACCCCAGGCCGGATCGCGGGCAGGGAGGCCGACCTCGGCGAGGGCGTCGTCGAGCAACCCGTCGCCGATCAGCAGGTCGTGGATGAGCAGCTGGCGGGGGGTGACCGACAGCAGGTCCTCGCCACGGCAGATGAGGGAGATCCCCTGCGCGACGTCGTCGACCGAGTTGGCGAGCGGGTAGGTCGCCGACCCGTCCGAGCGCACCAGCACCGGATCGGAGATCTGCTCCCAGTCGAACCGCACCTCGCCACGGACGAGGTCGTCGACCACGACGTGACCGGTCTCGGGGGTCGCGAGCCGCAGCGAGGACGGACGCCCCTCGGCGGTGAAGCGCGCCACCTCGTCGTCGCTGTGGCGGAACCCCGACGCCTTGACGACGGGCGGGCCGTCGCCACCGCCGGCGCGCGCGGACGCACGCCACGCCTCGAGCTCCTCGGCGGTGCGGAAGTCGCGGTAGAGGTGGCCGGCCTCCTCGAGCCGTCGTCCCACCGCCGCGTACAGCTCGAGCCGCGCCGACTGCCGGTACGGGCCGTGGGCGCCGCGCTCGGCGCCGAGCGGATCCGCCGGATCGGGTCCCTCGTCCCAGTCGAGGCCGACCCAGGAGAGGGCCTCGATCATCGACCGCATCGACTCCTCGGTCGCCCGGGCGGCGTCGGTGTCCTCGATGCGGAAGACGAACGTGCCGCCGTGGTGGCGGGCGTGCAGCCAGTTGTAGAGCGCGGCACGGACGCTGCCGACGTGGAGCACGCCGGAGGGCGCGGGGCAGAAGCGCACACGCACGGGGGCGTCGGACACGGAGAGCCTCGTCGGGTCGGGGGCGGTCACCTCGATGGTAGGCCGGCGCCGGGTCCGCCCCGGTCGTGACCGGCCCACCGGCCCAGCGGCTCGGGTCCTCCGGCCCTGCATGAACGACGCCGCAGGTCCGTAGTGTCATCGCACGGGCGGCGGGGAGGCCGCAGGCAGGAGGGAGCACGGTGGAGACCATCACGGTCCGACGGTGGGTGACGGCAGGTCCCGAGCTGGTGTGGCAGCACCTGTTCGACCTGCAGCGGCTCGTGATCGAGGACCCCACGCTCGACCTCGACCACCTCGTCGGCGAGGACGCCGACACGCGCACCCCCGCGATCGGCACCGTCGCGACCGTCAGCCGGCGGCGCGGCAACCGGGTCGAACGGGTGGAACTGCACGTCGAGGACCGGCACGAACCCGCTCACCTCTCGGTCACGATCACGTCCAGCGGCGAACGCTGGACCCTGCGCGTCACCGTGGAACCGCTGCCCTGTGGCGGCAGCGACGTGCGCTTCCACGCCGAACGCGACCCGATCGGCATCCGGCGGCTCGACCCCCGCGGAGCGAGCGGACGCAGCCACCGGGTCGCGCACAGGATCAGCCTGCTCCTCGACGGGCTCGCCCAGCAGCTCGATGATCTCCGCCAGGACGTGAGGGCCTGAGAGCGAGCGTCAGAGGATCGCCGCCGGCCGGTAGCGGGACGCCTCCGGGTAGCGGCCGGTGATGTCACCGACCGCGGCGACGAACCGCTCGACCTGGACGGGCGCCGCACCGACGAAGGTGGCCGGGTCGGCGACCAGCTCCTCGAGGGCCGCCCGGTCGAACGGCAGACGGTCGTCACCGGCGAGCCGGTCGAACAGGTCGTTGCGTTCCTGTCCGGACTCCCGCAGGGCGAGCGCTGCGGCGACCGCGTGCTCCTTGATGACCTCGTGCGCGGTCTCGCGACCGACGCCGGCTCGGAGCGCGGCGACCAGGACACGAGTGGTGCCGAGGAACGGCAGGTACCGGGCGAGCTCACGC
The DNA here is from genome assembly GCA_963850715.1 of uncultured Nitriliruptoraceae bacterium. GTDB lineage: Bacteria > Actinomycetota > Nitriliruptoria > Nitriliruptorales > Nitriliruptoraceae > Nitriliruptor. Next base: position 16,536 of record CAWKMM010000015.1, read on the forward strand.
TCGATGACGGCCGGGTACGCGCCGAACTCGACCAACACGGTCAGGAAGGTCTCGAACAGCCCGTCGAGCGCGAGGAAGGCGTCCGGGAGCGCGACGCGGCGGACGACCGAGTCCGACACATCGCCCTCGTTCCACTGATCACCGGCGAGGCCGGCGACCATCGTGAGGTGGCCGTCGAGGACGACCTTCAGACCGTTGACGCGCTCGCAGGAGCGGGTGTTCATCTTGTGGGGCATCGCCGACGATCCCACCTGCCCCGCCTGGAAGCCCTCCGTGACCAGCTCCTGGCCGGCCATCAGCCGGATCGTCTTGGCCAGGCTCGAAGGCGCCGACGCCACCTGCACGAGCGCGGAGACGACGTCGAGGTCGAGCGACCGCGGGTAGACCTGGCCGACGTTGTCGAGCCGCGCGGGGATACCGAGGTGCACCGCGATCCGGTCCTCGAGCTCATCGAGCGTCGACTGCTCACCACCGAGCAGGTCGAGCGCGTCCTGCTGGGTCCCGACGGGCCCCTTGATGCCACGCAGCGGGTAGCGCGCGATGAGGTCCTCGACCCGCAACAGCGCCTGCCGGAGCTCCTCGCCGGCGTTGGCGAAGCGCTTGCCGAGGGTGGTGGCCTGCGCGGGGACGTTGTGGCTGCGGCCGGTCACGACCGTGGTGGTGTGCTCCGCCGCACGGTCGGCGAGCAGCGCGAGCGCGGCGACGATCCGGTCACGCACGACCAACAGCGAACGCTGCACCTGGAGCTGCTCGACGTTCTCGGTGAGGTCGCGCGAGGTCATCCCCTGGTGGATGTGCTCGTGGCCGGCCAGCGCGTTGAACTCCTCGATGCGGGCCTTCACGTCGTGACGGGTGGTGCGTTCCCGCTGCCCGATCGAGGCGAGGTCGACCTCGTCGACCACCCGCTCGTAGTCGGCCACGACGCCATCGGGGACGCTCACGCCGAGCTCCGCCTGCGCCCGCAGCACCGCGATCCAGAGCTGGCGTTCGAGCACCACCTTGCCCTCGGGCGACCAGATGGCGGTCGTGGCCTCCGACGCGTAACGGGCGGCGAGCACGTTCGGGATCACGGGCACCTCGTCGGTGGTGGGACGGGTATCGAAGCACGCGACGGCCGCCGCACCGTCGCCGGCCCCGGCTCCTCGTCGGTGGCACGCGTTCGGGATCGTCTGGCCCGTGCTGTACGTGTCCATCGGCGTCGCGGGGTGGCGGATCTGGCGGGCCGCTGGCGGCGCTGATCGCCGCAGCGTGGCGACAGGATCGGATCGCGGCCGGGCTGCCCGTGCCTGACCTGCTCTGGATCCTGTACGCGACCGCGCTCGACGTGGCCATCGCCTCGCTCAACTGATCGACGTCCGCCGGTCGCAGGTTCAGGCGGTCACGCGATCGACCACGGGGTTCTCGAGCACGCCGATGCCCTCGATCTCGACCCGGACCTTCTGGCCGGCGGCGAGCGGACCGACCCCGGCGGGCGTACCGGTGAGGATCACGTCGCTCGGCAGCAAGGTGGTGACCTGGCTGATCTCGCTGACGAGCTCGGCCACGTCCCACACCAGATCCGCGGTCGTGCCGTCCTGTCGAACCTCGTCGTCGACCGTGCAGCGGATCCGCAACGCCGAGGGGTCGAGGTCGGTCGCGATCGCGGGGCCGAGCGGGCAGAAGCTGTCGAAGCCCTTGGCGCGGAACCACTGGCTCTCGCTGCGCTGCAGGTCGCGGGCCGTGACGTCGTTGGCGCACGTGAAGCCGAGGATCCCGGCGCGGGCCTGGTCCGGGGTCACGCGTTGCAGGAGCGCGCCGACGACGATCGCGAGCTCGGCCTCGTGGTGCACCTCGGTGGACAGGTCGACCGGCAGCCGGATGGGTTCGCCCGGCCCGATCACCGCCGACGACGGCTTGAGGAAGAACAGCGGCTCGTCGGGGACGTCGCCGCCCATCTCCGCGGCGTGGTCGCGGTAGTTCTTACCGACGCACACGATCTTCGAGGGGATGACGGGGGCCAGCAGCTGCAGGCCCTGGACGGGGACCCGCTCGCCGGTCAGCCGGTGTGCGGCGAACGGGTGGGGGGTGATGACCGCCACCTCGATCCCGTCACCGGGAGCATCGTCGAGGATGCCGTAGCGGGGCCCCTCGTCGCTGGCGAAGCGGATGAAGCGGGTCACGTTCGGCTCCTGTCGTCGGTCGATGCGCCGAGGCGCAGGATCGCGTGGGTGTAGGCGTCGGAGAGTGCGAGCCACGATGCCTCCACGACGTTGGCGTGCACGCCGACGGTGTCCCACTTGGTGGTCCCGTCGGTCGCCGTCACGAGCACCCGGGTCACCGCGTCGGTCCCGGCAGCGGCATCCAGGATGCGGACCTTGTAGTCGGCGAGGTGGACCCGGTCGAGGTGCGGCCAGGTCCCGTTGACGGCGTTGCGGAACGCGTGGTCGAGGGCGTCGACGGGCCCGTTGCCCTCGCCAGCACCGAGCCGGCGGACGCCTCCCACCTCGACCGCGAGGATGGCTTCTGCCGGACCCTCCCCCGCGGTCGCCCCGACCGCGCCACCGGCGACGTTCACGCGGTAGTGCAGCGATCGGAAGGGTTCGTCGACATCGGCCAGCAGCCCGGCGACGCGACGGAGCAGCAGGCCGAAGGATGCGTCGGCGGCCTCGTAGGTCCAACCGAGGGACTCGCGGTGCTTGACCTCGGCCAGCACGGTGCGCGCCTGCGTGTCGTCGACCTCGACGCCGAGCTCACGGGCCTTCAGCACGATGTTGCTGCGGCCGGCCAACTCGCTGACGACCAGGCGCTGCCGGTTGCCGACGTCGTCGGGGTCGATGTGCTGGTACATGTCCGGCGCCTTCGCGAGCGCCGACGCGTGGAGGCCGGCCTTGTGGCTGAAGGCGGTGTGCCCGACGTACGGGGCCACGTCGGGCGTCGACTGGTTGCACAGCTCGGCGACCGTGTGGCTGATCTCGGTCAGACGCTCGAGCTGGTCCGGACGCACGAGCGGGAGCCGACGCTTGAGCTGCAGGTCGGCGATGATCGTGAACAGGTTGGCGTTGCCACAGCGTTCGCCGAGGCCGTTGGCGGTGCCCTGGACGTGGACCGCGCCCGCCTCGATACCGAGCATCGAGTTGGCCACGGCGCAGCCGCCGTCGTCGTGGAAGTGCAGGCCGACGTCGCACGGCAGGTCGGTGACCAGACCGCGGACGATCTCGAGCACGTCCCAGGGCATCGCGCCGCCGTTGGTGTCGCACAGGACGACGCACTCGGCACCCGCGTCGGCGGCGGTGCGCACCACGTCACGTGCGTACGCGCCGTCGCGGGCGAGACCGTCGAAGAAGTGCTCGGCGTCGAAGAACACCCGCTTGCCGAGCGTGGTGAGGTGCTCGATCGAGTCGCGGACCATCGCGAGGTTCTCGCCACGAGGGACGCCGAGCGCCTCATCGACGTGGTAGCCCCAGGACTTGCCGACCAGGCACACCACGTCGGTGCGAGCCGCGACCAGGGCAGCGATCTGCGGATCGTCCTCGGCGCGACGACCGCCACCGCGGGTCATCCCGAACGCGACGAGGGTGGCGTCGAGGTCGAGCTCACCGTCGGCAGCGCGGCGGAAGAACTCGGTGTCCTTCGGGTTCGCGCCGGGCCAGCCGCCCTCGATGAAGGCGACGCCGAGCTCGTCCATGCGTCGAGCGACGCGGAGCTTGTCATCGACCGACAGCGTGACGCCCTCGCGCTGGGTGCCGTCACGCAGCGTCGTGTCGTACAGATCGAGGCGTGTCGCGGTCCCGGTCAGGTCCTGCGGCGGCAGCGGGCTGTGGCCCATCGGTGGCCCTTCCTCGGTCGGCCTACGGCCGGTCGTGGTGGGCCGGGGAGCGCGAACGGACCGGGACGTCGAGGCGACCGGGCCGCTCCCGCAGCCCGGCGCACCGGTCTACGGGAGCGGTCGGATGATGATCTCGCGCCGGGGACGCACGACCGGACGAGCCCGCACGGTGGCGAGGTCGGCGGTGCTCACGTCGCGGCCGGTCACGGCAGCTCCTCGGACGGCGTCCTACGCCACGACGGTAGCGAGCGGGTCGACCCGCTGTCGACCTCGCCACCATCGGCGGGAACGTCCCCGTGGCGTGCTCACGGCCCCGACGGGGGCGGGTCGGAGCTCGGCGGTCAGCCCGCGGGGGCGTCGTCGAGCCGGAACCCGACCTCGATCGTCACCTGGAAGTGCTGCGCCTCGCCGTCGGCGATCCACCCGCGGATCTCCTTCACCTCGAACCAGTCGAGGTTGCGGACCGTCTCGCTGGCCTTGCGGATGGCGGTGCGGATCGCGTCGTCGACGCCGTCACGGGAGGACCCGACGAGCTCGATCTTCTTGTAGACGTTGGCCACGGCGGGCTCCTGGTGGTCGCGGGTGGAGCGCACACGCTACGTGGTGGCTCGCCCGTGGCGCCGACCGTGCCCGCTCAGAACTCCCACGGGGTCCACGGCGCGAGGTCGGTGGCCACCATCCGGTCGAGCCGGGCGACCGCTCCCGGGGTCCGCTCCTCGAGCCGTCGAGCCTGCAACAACCGCGTCGGGGCCGTCCCGCCGAGCCAGGTCGCGGCGAGGACGTCGATCGGCAGGACCACGTCGGGTTCGGCGTCGGTCCTCGAACAGGCGGCTCCCTCCGGGCTCACGTCCCAGCGGTAGGTACCTCCGGCGTCGCGTTCGGCGTCGTGGACCTCGAGCACGAGGCCGTCGGTCACCGCCGAGGTACGGGACGCGAGGCAGCGCGCGACGTCGAGGATCCGCACGTACAGGGGCGCGCTCTCGCCCATCCGCAGCCGCATCCGGTCCTCGACCATCCACGGCAACGCGTCGTCGGGAGGGCGCAGGTCCGCGGTCACCGTCGTGGTGAGGTCGACGTCGAGGACGTGCTGCCAGAGGGCCTGCTCGGCCTCCGCGTCGGTGGCCAGCAGCTGGAACAACCGCACCTCCCCCGCCGGGACGCCGTCGCGGAACTCGTCCTTGACGCGGTAGGTCGCGTACCCGCGTCCAGGGACCTGGACCAGTCGTCGGGCGCTCGCCCCTCGGCGGAAGCTCGGCGGGTCGTCGTGCAACATCATCCGCAGCGCGGCGGGGGTCCGGGACACGAGACCGGGTCGGCGATCGCCGATCAGCGCGATGATGGTCGAGGCCTCGGCGACCACGACGGCGGGATCGAGGTCCACGACCAGGTGCGGGTCGACCGGGTCGAGGAACCGCACCCGGTTGGCGTCGATGCGGTACTCGATCATCGGCGCCGCGACCCCGTACCCGAAGCGCGGGTAGATCGCCGACTCGGAGGCGAACAGCGCGGCGACGGGCTGTTCACGCTCGACCGCGTCGTCGAACCCCGCCGACATCATCCGCCGCAGGGCCCCCTGCCGTCGGTGGGTCTGGGACACCCCGACCACGGTGATCCCGGCACACGGCAGGCGTTGTCCCCCGGGCGTGGAGATGTCGACCGGCAGGCTGCCGAAGTTGCCGACGATCCGGTCGCCGTCCTCGATGACGAACGCGGTGCAGCCACGCAGGAACGGCATCCAGAGGCGCAGATCGTCGTCGCTCTCGTCCTCGAAGAAGTGGCGCGAGACGGCCCGGGCGAGCGCGAGGAGGTCGTCCTCGTCGTCGTCGCGGACGCGGCGGAGGGGCAGTGAGGTGGACACGTCACACGTCCGCTCGCGACGCGGTCGGGGAGCCGAGCGGTCGGCGGATCGGCGCGAGCCGGTCGACGCTAGCGCGCGACGGCGGCGCCGACCAGAGGTTCGCTGGTGTGCCGACGGACGAAGGCGCCGAGCTCGCGCAGGCTGCTGCGCGACTCCGGCAGCGGGAAGGCCTGGAAGACGTGCCAGAGCCCGGGGAACCGGCCGAGGGATGCGTCGACGCCGGCAGCCCGGGCACGTTCGACCAGCCGCACGGCGTCGTCGAGCAGGATCTCGTCGGTGCCGACGTGGACCAGCATCGGCGGCAGGCCGGCGAGGTCCCCGTAGAGCGGCGACACCAGGGGATCCTCGAGCGATGCCGCCCCCGCGTAGGAGCGTGCGGCGGGCAGCACCATGTCCGCCGACAACCACGGGTCGATCCCGTCGAGCTCCTGCATCGATCCACCCGTGGCAGCGAGGTCGGTCCACGGCGACAGACCGACGTAGCAGGCAGGCAGCGGCAGCCCGGCGTCCCGGGCCGCGAGCATCATCGCCAGCGCGAGCCCGCCACCGGCCGAGTCCCCGGAGACGGCGATGCGCTCCGGTGCGAAGCCACGGCGCTCGACGAGCCAGCGGTAGGTGGCCAGCGCGTCGTCGACCGCGGCGGGGAACACGTGCTCGGGGGCGAGCCGGTAGCGAGGCAGGAGCACCTGGGCGTGGCTGGTCCGCGAGAACGCGGCGGCCAGACCGCGGTGGCTCCGCGGCGAGCCGAGGATGTAGGCCCCGCCGTGCAGGTGCAGGACGATCCGTTCCGCGGACCCGGTCCCGAGCGGCTGGTCGATGCCGTCCTCCCCGAACGGCGGGACGGCACGTCCGTCGGCGACCCACAGGCCACCATGCGGCGGTCCCTCGGCGTCCTCGAACCGGACCGTGCGGCCCGCCGGTAGCCGCCCCGCGAGGGTCTCGAGCTGGGCGCGGAGCTCGAGCGCGTACTCGTGCAGCTCCTCCTCGGGCGCGTCGGCAGCCGGCAGACCCCCACCTCGGCGCCGCACGAGCTCGAGCCCGGCCACGAAACCCGCCTTGACGAGGCGGGCGCGGAGGGTCGGCACCTCAGCCGCCGACGAGCTCGACGAGCCGGTCGCCGACGTCCGCGGTCGTGGACCGCGACCCGTCGGGACGGGCACCGCCGTGCTCGGTGAGTTCGGCCGCGACGGCGCGCTCGACCCGGGCAGCCGCACCGTCCTCGCCGAGGAACGCGAGCATCTGCCCGAGGCTCATGATGGCCGCGATGGGATCGGCCTTGCCCTGTCCGACGATGTCCGGCGCCGAGCCGTGGACCGGCTCGAACATCGACGGTGCCCGCCGCGTCGGATCGAGGTTGCCGGACGCGGCCAGGCCGAGACCACCCTGCACGGCGGCGCCGAGGTCGGTGATGATGTCGCCGAACAGGTTCTCGGTGACGACCACGTCGAACCGCTCCGGGGTGGTCACGAAGTAGAGGCACGCCGCGTCGACGTGGACGTAGTCGCGCTCGACCTGCGGGAAGTCCGCTTCACCCACCTCGGTGAAGGTCCGCATCCACAGGTCACCGGCGTTGGTCAGCACGTTGGTCTTGTGGCACAACGTGAGCCTGCCGTCGCGGGACGCGGCGAGCTCGAAGGCGTACCGCAGGATCCGCTCGACCCCGTGCCGGGTGTTGATGGACTCCTGGGTCGCGACCTCGGCCGGCGTGCCGCGGTAGAGCGTGCCGCCGGCGCCGGCGTACACCGACTCGGTGTTCTCGCGGACCACCACGAAGTCGCACCGTTCGGGGGTGAGCCCGGCGACGGGCGAGCTCACGCCCGGGTAGAGCTTGACCGGCCGGTGGTTGACGTACTGGTCGAAGGCGAACCGCAGCTTGAGCAACAGGCCCTTCTCGATGACCCCGGGCGGGACGTCGGGGGTGCCGACGGCGCCGAGGTAGATCGCGTCGGACCCGCGGAGCTCTTCGAGCGTCTCGTCGTCGAGCACCTCGCCGGTCTCGAGGTAGCGGCGGCCGCCGAGGTCGTAGTCGACCCGCTCGGTGGTGAAGCCCTCGAGCTGCTCGAGCCGATCGAGGACCTTCAGCCCCTCGGCGATGACCTCGGGACCGATCCCGTCGCCACCGAGGAGGGCGAGGCGGTGGCTGCGGGTCACGAGGGCTCCTTGTCGTTCCGGCGGGCGCCGATGGGCGGATGGTAGAGCCCGCGCGGCCGCACCCCCGCGTCGCGCCTCGTGCACGGGTGCCTCGCATCACGCCGCACCCGTGCCTACGGTGCCCCGAGGGGCCGACGGTCGATAACCGGCGAGAGCCGAGGAGGCACGACGTGAGCGACGTTCCGAGCACACCACCGCCGGGGGGCACACCACCGCCAGGGGGCACACCACCACCGGGGGGTCCGCCGCCACCGGGGGCCCAGCCGCCGTCGGGTGGGTACGGCGGCCCGCCACCGAGCGCGCCGCCGCCATCGTCCGATGAGATGGGCGCCGGGGTCACGGCCACCGCCGGTCTCGGGCAGCGCTTCGGTGCGCGCCTGCTCGACGCCCTCATCGTCGGGATCCCGTCCGCCATCATCCTCGGGATCATCGGGTGGGGGATGGGCGGCTTCGGGTTCCAGGGCTGGCTCGGCAACGCCGTGTTCTCGCTGGCGTGGTTCGGGTACTACGTCTACTTCGAATCGACCACGGGTGCGACGCTCGGCAAGAAGCTGCTGAACATCCGGGTCGTCGCGGCCGACGGCACACCGCCGTCCACCGAGGCCGCGGCCAAGCGCAACGTCTGGATGCTGTTCGGCCTCGTCCCGATCATCGGCGGCATCGCGCAGCTCATCGCCGTGATCGTGATCGCCGTCACCATCAACAGCCAGCCCGCCAACCGCGGCAAACACGACGAGTTCGCCGACACCGCGGTCATGAGCTGACCGACCCCACGCCAGGGCTCGACCGGGCGGCGCTGCGGAAGGCGCTGCTCGAGGTCGAGCCCTGGTTGGCGTCGACCGACCGGGGACCGCGGGCGGTCGACGCCGGTCCGTGTGACCGCTGTGGGTCGCTCCCCCGGCTGTTGCCGTCCTGCGGCCCCGACGGGTGGCCGGGCCTGTGCCGCTCGTGTGCCGAGGAGCTCGGGACCGACGCGTGGTGCGACGGACACCTCGACGACGCCGAGGTGTCGCTCACCTGGGCCGCACACCTCCCCGACCACTGGGCACAGGCGGTCACCCTCTGGTGGATCGCCACCGGCGAGGTGCGGCTGGACCCGCGCGACGCGCGACCTCCGCGACCACGTCGCCCAGCTCCTCGCCGGTTGACCAGCGAGGTCCGCCGCGGCGTCAACCGTGATCCGACTCAGCGGCGCAGCGCGATGCCGACCTCGTCCAGCCAGGTTCGCAAGCTGGCGGCGTCGACGAAACGGTGGCTCGTGATCCCGACGTCCCGGGCCGCCTGCACGTTGGGCTCACGGTCGTCGACGAAGACCGCCTCGCCCGGCCGGGCGTCCACCTCGTCGAGCAGCCGCTCGAAGAACACGGGGTCGGGCTTGCGGACACCGAGGTGGTGCGACGCGAGCACCCGCTCGAACCTGCCGGCGAGTTGGTCGGACGCGAGCTCCTCGATCCAGACCGGGTAGTTCGACGCCGCGACCCGTTCGACGACGCCGTCGAGCTCGTCGAGCAGCTCCCGCATCCCGGGGATCCACCGGGTGCCGTCACGGCGCGCGTCGTGGAACGCCTCGACGTCGCAGGCGATGCCGGCGGCCCGCCAACCGGCCCAGTACGCCGTCTCGTCGAGCTCCCCACGTTCGAACGCGGGCCAGAGGTCCGCATCGCGGCGCCGGAACAGCTCCGCGAGCGGGACCGCCGTCGCCGCCGACAGCGCATCGCGGTAGGGGTCACGCAGCACCGTGTCCATCACGTCCAGCAACAGCACGCGGACCGCCACGGACCCTCCTCGCGCTCCCGACAGGTCAGGAGAAGCTCTGCTCGATGCGCTCGTCGAGCGCTCCGTCGAGGAGCCCACCGTAGACCGCGACCGGCTCGCCACCCGCCGGCAGGAAGAACCAGGCCGGCTGGACACGCACCGTGAACCGGGCCCAGATGTCCCCGTCGTCGTCGACGACCTGCGGACAACGTCCGGCGAACGGTCCTCACGGTCGTGCTCCGGTCGTCGGCGAGTACCGTTCGAAGCCCGCCCGTCCGAAGGTTGCTCGTGCCTGACGTCCGTGACCAACTCGCCGCCTCGACCGACGCTCGTCGCGACCCGCTGGTCGCGCTGTCGCACGGTGTCCACGCCGACGCGGAGCTCGGCTTCGAGGAGCACACCTCCTCGCAGCGGGTGGCGGCCGTGCTCGACGCCGGGGGGTTCGACGTCCGGCACGGGGTCGCCGGGCTGGACACGGCCTTCGCCGCCACCGCGGGCACGGGCGATCTCCACGTCGCGGTCTGCGCCGAGTACGACGCCCTCCCCGGCATCGGCCACGCCTGCGGCCACAACATCATCGCGGCGGCCGCTGCCGGCGCGGGGCTCGCCCTCGCCGAGGTCGCCGACGACCTCGGGCTCACGGTGACCGTGTTCGGTACCCCGGCCGAGGAGGGCGGTGGCGGCAAGATCACGATGCTCGACGCCGGCCTGTTCGAGGACGTGCACGCCGCGATGATGGTCCACCCGGCTCCCTACGAGGCCGTGACCATGCCCTGCCTCGCCGTCCGTCACCTCGACGTCGCCTACACCGGCCGACCCGCACACGCGTCCGCGTACCCGCAGATGGGCATCAACGCCGCCGACGCCCTCACCGTGGCCCAGGTCGGGATCGGGCTGCTCCGCCAGCACATCGCACCCACCGACCGGATCCACGGGATCGTCCTGCACGGCGGCGACGCGCCGAACATCGTCCCCCACGAGACCAGTGGTCGGTGGTACGTGCGGGCCTGCGACCTCGAGGAGCTCGCCGAGCTCGAACCCCGCGTGGCTGCCTGCTTCGAGGCCGGCGCGATGGCGACCGGCGCCACGCTCGAGCTGCGCCGCGACCACGAGCCGTACTCGCAGATGCGCGACGACCGCGAGCTCGCCGGCATCTACCAGCTCGCCGCCGAAGGGCTCGGTCGACGCTTCCCCGCCACCGACGAGGCCATGCAGCTCGCCGGTTCCACCGACATGGCGAACGTGTCGCTGCGCGTCCCGACGATCCACCCGATGATCGGGATCGACGCGGGCGGAGCGGTCAACCACCAGCCGGAGTTCACCGCGGCCTGCATCACCGCGTCGGCGGACGCCGCGGTCCGCGACGGGGCGCTCGCGATGGCGACGACCGCCGCCTGGGTGGCCAACGATCCCGCCACGCGCCACCGGCTGATCGCGCAGGCCGCGTCCCGTCCGAGCACCCACTGGACCCGCGAGGATCCGGCGTGACACGCGACCTCCAGCAGGTCCGCGCCGACGCCTACCGCCAGCTCGGCGGCAGCGCGGACACCCCGGCCTTCCGCGTGGTCGGGTGGGAGGCCGACGGCTCCGACGTCGCGCTCACCTACGGGATCGACGGCCTCGCCACCTTCACCGAACGCCTCACCTTCGAGGACCTCGACATCGAGGCGGCGGCCGCCCGGTCGCCCGTCGTCCGAGGCGCCCTCCAGCTGACGCTGCTGTGCGCTGCGACGAGCTACCTCAAGGTGTGCCTGCCCCGCCACGTCCACCTCGGTCCCGCCCCGGACGCCGCCGTGCGGATGGTCGAGGCGCTGCTGACCGAGGGGCTCGCCGAGCTGGCCTTCGACCACGACCTCGACCTGACCGGCGCGTTCGACGTCCACGCGGACGACGTCACCGACCCGCCCGACGCGACTCCGGCGCCGCCCGGAGTGCTCGTGCCCGTCGGGGGCGGGAAGGACTCGGCGGTGACCGCCACCGTCGCGGCTGGTCGCGATCCCGACGCGCTCACCATCGCGATCAACCCGCGTCGGTCGATGCAGGCCACCGCCGACGCGGTCGGCCTCCCGCTCGTGACGGTGCGTCGCACGCTCGATCCGCAGCTGTTCGCGCTCAACGACGCCGGCGCCATCAACGGCCACGTGCCGATCACCGCCATCGTGGCGTCCCTCTGCACCGTGGCCGCTGCCGCCCTCGGGCGCGGGGCGGTGCTGCTGTCCAACGAGCGCTCGGCCGACGAACCAACCCGCCGTCTCACCGGCCGCGACGTCAACCACCAGTACTCGAAGTCGTCGATGTTCGAAGGGCTCCACGTCGCCGCCGCCGAGGCGCTCACCGGCGGGGCGGTGTCGGCGTGGTCGTTCCTACGCCCCGCCTCCGAGCTGGTGATCGCCCGCGCGTTCGCCCGCCACCCCCACCTGCTGTCGGCCGTCAACAGCTGCAACCGCGCCTACTCGCTGACCGAGGAGCGGGTGGAGTGGTGCGGCGACTGTCCGAAGTGCCGCTTCGTCCAGCTCACGCTCGCGCCGTTCCTGCCCCGCGAAGAACTCGTCGGGCGGCTGGGGTTCGACGCGCTCGACGATCCCGCGCAGCTGCCCGGCATCCGTGCACTCGTCGACCCCGACGCCAAGCCGTTCGAGTGCGTCGGGACGATCGACGAGGCCCAACTGGCCCTCGACCTGCTGGCCGACGATCCGGTGTGGGCCGGTTCGCTGGCGGTCCGCGAGCTCGGTCGGGCAGGGGCGGGTTCGGCCGAACGGCTCGCCGAACTCGTCGCCGCCACCGACGCCTCCGCGCTCCCCGAGCCGCAGCGCACCTGGTTCACCGAGGACGTGCTCGCGGCACGGTCGCACGATCCGGTCGCGCCGTGACCATCCGGTACCTCGTCGTCGGTCTCGGCCGCGAGACCCGCGACTGGCTGGCGACCGACGAGGTGGCCGGCGCCCACGTCACGTTGATCGACGAACGACCCGTCGACCCCGCGGATCCCGCGCTGCGCGGGACCAGGGCGACGCTCGAGATCCGTGGCGAGGTGGGCCTCGACGCACCGCTCGAGGACCTCGGCACCGTCGACGAGATCGTCCGCTCCCCCGGCGCCAGCCCGTACCGGGACGCGCTGGCCCAGCTGACCGCGGCCGGCGTCCCCAGCTCGACGCCGACCGGCCGGTGGCTCGCCGCGGACACCCGCCCGAACCTGGTCGCGGTGACGGGCACGAAGGGCAAGTCGACGACCGCCGCGATGACCGCTCACGTGCTGCGGGCCGTCGGGGTCGACGTGGCGCTCTGCGGCAACATCGGGCGCACGCCGCTGACCGGGGTGGAGCGGCCCGACCAGACGGTCGTGGTGGAGCTGTCGAGCTACCAGCTCGCCGACCTCGACGCGGACATCCCCGTCGCCGGGATCACCACGCTGCTCCAGGACCACGTGCCGTGGCACGGCAGCCTGGAGCGGTACCAGGTCGACAAGCTGCGCCTGCTGGATCTCGCTCGTCGTCGGCTCAGCACCCGGGTCGCCGCGTCGAACCCGCTGGTCGCCGACCGCATCGACGCCGTCGCCGCTGTCGCGGCCCAGCGCGAACGGCTGGGTGCCGCGGCTCGAGCCGCCGGGCTCGTCGGGGAGCACCTCGTCGACGACGCCGCCCTGGCCGTCGGCCTCGTCGACGCGGTCCTCGCCGAGCAGGGCCTCGTGGTCGCACCGGGGGACCTGCTCGACGGGCTCCGCGACTTCTCGCCGCTGCCGCACCGGCTGACGCCGGTGGCCGTCGTCGCGGGGGTCCGGTTCGTCGACGACTCGATCTCGACGGTCCCCGAGGCAGCGGTGGCTGCGCTCGACGCCTACGCACCGACCGGTCCCGTCACCCTCCTGCTCGGTGGCGACGACCGTGGTCAGGAGCTCGACGACCTGGCGGCCCGGGTGGCCGCGGCCGGCGCGATCGCCATCGTCAGCGGCGCCATCGCCGACCGGCTCGTCACGGCCCTGGCGGCGGCCGGGGCTGACCACGTGCGTGTCGACGACCTCGCTGCGGCCGTCGATGCCGCCGCCGACCGGACACCCCGCGGCGGTGCGGTGCTCCTGTCCCCCGCGGCACCGTCCTTCGGCACGCACCGGGACTTCGTGCACCGCGGTGAGCACTTCGTCGAGCTCGTCACCGCCCTCGGATCCTCGGGTCCGTGACCTCGGTCCGTGACGCCGTGGTCCGAAGGGACGCAGCGGGTCGTTGACAGTGGCTCCGGCGAGCAGGACGCTCACCGGAGTTCGACCGGCGACCGCCGGTCCTCAACCGTACGAGGAGCCTCCCGATGACCATCGGTGGAAGCATCGCCCTCATCATCGTCGGCGCGATCCTCGCGTTCGCGGTCAGCTTCGACGTCGCCGGCATCAGCATCCAGATGATCGGCCTGATCCTGATGGTCGGTGGCATCATCGGTCTCATCTTCGGACTGGTCGTCGCCCAGCGGCGTGGCCGTGCCGTGGAGACCACCCGGGTCGTGGACGACCGCGAGGTCTACTGACCCACGGCCGCGACGCAGGGGCACCGGTGGAGCAGCACCGCCCGCGCATCGCCGTCCTCCCCGAGGGACGCGGCGAGCGACTGCGTGACGCCGTGCGCCGCGGCGGTGCAGACCCGGTCCCCGCCGGGGACGCCAGTGCGGTGGTCTGGGTGGACCCGGACGATCCCGCCGGGCTCCGCCGTGTCCTCGACGAGCACCCGGCCATCGACTGGGTCCAGCTGCCGTGGGCCGGCATCGAGCCCTACCGCGACGTCCTGGATGGCGACCGCCGCTGGACGTGCGGCAAGGGTGTGTACGCCGAACCGGTCGCCGAGCACGCGCTCGCGTTGACCCTCGGGCTGCTGCGCGGTGTGGCCCACTACGCCCGCCAGGATCGGTGGTCGGGTCCGGTGGGTCGCAACCTGCTCGGGGCGCGAGTCACCATCCTCGGCGGCGGGGAGATCACCACCTCGCTCGTGCGGCTCCTGCGTCCGTTCGGATGTGCCTTGACCGTCGTCCGTCGCCACCCGGATCCGATCGACGGTGTCGGGACCGTGCTCGCGACCGACGAGCTTCACTCCGTCCTGCCCACCGCCGATGTCTTGCTGCTCGCCCTGGCGCTCACCGAGGAGACCGAGCGGATCGTCGACGCCGAGGCCATCGACGCCCTGCCTGATCACGCCGTGATCGTGAACGTCGCGCGCGGTCGCCACGTCGACACCGATGCGCTCGTGGCGGCGCTCCGGGACGGTCGCCTCGGCGGGGCGGGCCTGGACGTGACCGACCCCGAACCGCTGCCGGACGACCACCCGCTGTGGTCCCTGCCGAACGTGGTCGTCACCCCGCACACCGCGAACACACCGGAGATGGGTGCGGCCCTCCTCGCCGCCAGGGTCAGCGAGAACGTGGCCCGATACGGGCGCGGCGACCCGCTCCTCGGCCCGGTCGACGTCGACCTCGGGTACTGAGCGGAGACGGACCGAGGGGCGGGCGTCCCCCCGGGTACCCCGACCGCTAGCGTCCCGCTCCCCCGACCGGAGGCGCGTGTGGAGCTCGGTATCGCGGTGTTCGCCACGGACGTGTCGTGGCCGATCGACGACCTCGCTCGTGCCGTCGAGGAGCGCGGGTTCGCCTCGCTCGCGGTGCCCGAGCACACCCACATGCCGGTGGGACACAGCGACCACCCGGCGGGTCAGGGCCTACCCGACGAGTACCGGCGGACCCTCGACCCGGTCGTCGCGTTGACGACCGCAGCGGCCGCCACCTCGTCGCTCCGCCTGCTGTTCGGGGTGAGCCTGCTCGCGCAGCACGATCCGATCGCGCTGGCCAAGGCGGTCGCGTCGCTCGACCACGTCTCGGCGGGGCGGGTGGAGTTCGGGGTCGGGTACGGCTGGAACCGACCCGAGCTCGAGCACCACGGCGTGGCGTGGGCCGAGCGGCGCGCCGTCGTCGCGGACCGCGTCGAGACGCTCCGGGCCCTGTGGCGCGACGAGGTGGCCACGGTCGACCGCCCCCACGCCCAGCTCGCTCCCAGCTGGGCGTGGCCGAAGCCGATCCAGCGGCCGGGGCCACCCATCCTGCTCGGTGCGGCCCTCGGCCCACGGACGCTCGACGACCTCGCTCGCCACTTCGACGGATGGCTGCCGCTCGGGCGAACCGCGGCGCGTCGACGGTCTCGGCCAGCTCCGGCACGCCTGGGCGGAGGCGGGCCGCGAGGGCCGACCGACCGTGCACGTGCTCGGCGCGGCACCGAGGGCCGACGCCGTCCGGGAGCTGGCCGCCACCGGCGAGGTGGACCGGGTCAGCTTCTGGCTGCCGTCCGCGCCGCGGGCGGAGACGCTCCCCGTGCTCGACGCGTACACCGAGCTCCTGGCGGCCGCGGCGTGAGCGACACGTCGACGGGCCCTGCGGCCCCGCGCTACGGCGAAGGATCCGTCGCAGACCTCCTTCCGGACCTCCTCGGGTCGCTGATCGCGGCAGACGACAGACGGCTGATCCCGGTCCCGGACGGCACCCGCGCCGTGATCGTGCTGGTGATCGACGGGCTCGGTCGGCGGAACCTCGACGACCACCTCGGCCTCGCCCCCACCCTGTCGGCCGCCTCCGGTCCGACGTTGGACGCGCCGTTCCCGACCACGACCGCGACCAGCCTCACCTGCATCGGGACGGGACTGGCGCCCGGTGAGCACGGCATCACCGGCTACTCCTTCGCGATCCCCGGGGACGACCGGCCCTTGATCGCGCTGACCTGGACCTGGGAACGACAGCTCGGGGGTGACGATGCCCGCGGGGACGTTCCCCCGGAGTCGATCCAGACCCGGCCGACGGTGTTCGATCAGGCCAGGGCGGCGGGCGTTCGGCCCGTGACCGTGCTCCGGCCGGAGTTCGCCACGTCGGGTCTCACCCGTGCGGGGCTCCGAGGTGGTGAGGTCGTGGCCGCGACGGAGCTCGAGCCGAGCCTCGACGCGGCCATCGGGGCGTCGACGGGGTCGGAGCGGGCGCTGGTCTACGTCCACCACGGCGACCTCGACACCATCGGCCACCTCACCGGCCCCGGCAGCGACCCGTGGTGCGAGGAGCTCGCGCGCATCGACGGTGTCCTCACGACGGTCCGAGAGCGGCTGCCCGCCGATGTCGCCCTGGTCGTGACCGCCGACCACGGGATGGTGCACGTCGCGCCCGAGGGCTTCATCGAGCTGGCCGACCATCCGGACCTCCTGGCCGGTGTCCGCGTGCTGACCGGTGACGGACGGGCCCGCCAGCTCCACACCCTCCCCGGAGCCCGCGACGAGGTGTTGGCAGCCTGGCGCGACCACGTCGGCGACCGTGGCCACGTCCTGACCCGCGACGAGGCCATCACCGCCGGGTGGTTCGGCCCGATCCGAGACGAGGCGGTCCGCGCCACCATCGGCGACGTGCTGGCCGTGGCCGACGCGCACATCGCGTGGGTCCACCGTGACGCGGACCTCTTCGGTGGCCGGTTCGCCGGCCTCCACGCGGGGCTGACCCGTCGAGAGGTCGAGGTCCCGGCGCTGGTCCTCACCTCCCGGTGACCTGCCTACCCTCCCGCCGAGACGAGGAGGCGCGTGTGACCGACGTCACCCCGCGGGGGCGAACCGAGGAGCTGGTGCTCGCTGCCGTCGCGGCCACCGGCGAGCCGTACGAGGTCGTCGAGATCGACCCCGAGCTCGCGGACACCGCGGCGTTCTGCGAGCGGTACGGGTACGCGCTCGAGGAGTCCGGGAACTGCATCCTGGTCGCCTCGCGCGACGAGCCCCCGGTCGTCGCCGCCAACGTCGTGCTGGCGACGACGAGGCTCGACGTGAACAAGCGTGTCCGCAAGCTCCTCGGCGTCCGCAAGCTCTCGTTCGCGCCCGCGGAGCTCACGCGTGAGCTGACGGGCATGGAGATCGGCGGTGTCACCCCGTTCGGCCTACCCGACGGGGTCCCGCTGCACCTCGACGCACGGATCGCGGCGCTGGACCGCGTCATCGTCGGCGGGGGCAGCCGACGGCTCAAGTTGCACGTCGCTCCGACAGCGTTGGTCGCCATCGGCGGCGTCTACGTCGAGGACCTCGCCACCGCCCTCAGCTGACCGAGGTCGATGCTCAGCGGTCGGTGACCGCGGCGGCGAGGGTGGGCAGGAGCTCGTCCGTGCGCCCGCGGAGCAGGACGCCGGCGAGCTCGTCCTGGTCGGTCGGCGCATCGTTGACGATCACGACCTTCGCACCGTGCCGCGCCGCGATCACGGGCATGGCCGCCACGGGGTAGACACCGAGCGTCGTTCCCGCCGCGAGCAGGACGTCCGCCGAGCGGGCGGCCTCGTCGGCCCGCCGCATCGTCTCCGGATCGAGCGCCTGCCCGAACGAGATCGTGGCGGACTTCAGGATCCCGCCGCAGTGCACGCAACGCGGATCGTCCTCGCCGCCGGGATCGACACGATCGAGGATCTCGTCCGCGGGCCAGCGGACCTCGCAGGTCAGGCAGCTCACCTCGGCACTCGAGCCGTGCACCTCGACGACCCGGGCAGGGTCCGACCCCGCGCGCTGATGCAGGCCGTCGACGTTCTGGGTCACGAGCACGTCGAGGTGGCCGGCACGTTCGAGGTCGACCAGCGCGAGGTGGGCGGGGTTCGGCTCGCGCGACGACACCCGGGTCGCGCAGCGCCACCGCCAGGCATCGCGGCGGACCTGCGGATCGTCGACGTAGCTCTGGATCGTGGCCATCCGCACCGCGTCGGGGTTCGTCGTCCACAACCCCTGCGGTCCGCGGAAGTCGGGGATGCCGGACGCGGTCGACACGCCAGCGCCGGTGAGCACGGCGACGTGGTCGGCGTCGCGGATCCAGCCCGCGACCAGCTGCAGGTCGGTATCGATCGGAGCCCCCGTGGCCGTCGGTCAGGCGACCGGGACGCGCGGCCGCCAGCTGGCCCGTGCCGCCTCGTACGCGTCGATGTCGTCGTCGTGCTGCAGGGTCAGCCCGATGTCGTCGAGCCCGTTGAGCAGGCAGTGGCGGGTGTGCGGGTGGATCTCGAAGGCGACGTCGACGCCGGGCAGGTCGCCGACCGCCGGCGGCCGTGACCCGCTGCTGCTCGAGGTCGACGGTGATCTCGACCGACGGGTCGGCCGCGATCAGGTCGAACAGCTGCGCGGACGATCGGCTCGTCGAGCTGGACCGCGACGACGCCGATCTTGCCGCAGTTGTTGCGGAAGATGTCGGCGAAGCTCGGCGCGATGATGGCCCTGAAGCCGGCGTCCTCGAGCGCCCAGGGGGCGTGCTCGCGGGACGACCCGCAGCCGAAGTTGCGACCGGCGACCATGATGGTCGCGCCCTGCGTGCTCGGGCTTGTTCATCGCGAAGTCGGGGTTCGGGGATGCCGTCGTCGAGGTAGCGCCACTCGGCGAACGCGAACGGCCCGAACCCGGTCCGCTCGACCCGCTTGAGGTACTGCTTCGGGATGATCTGGTCGGTGTCGACGTCGTTGGCGTCGATCGGGCAGGCGCGGCCGCGTGACGACGGAGACGGGCTGCATCAGACGAGCTCCCGGTCGCCGTGCGGTCGGGGCGCGAGGTCACGGACGTCGGTGAGCCGGCCGGTGAGCGCGGCGGCGGCGGCCATCGCGGGCGAGACGAGGTGGGTGCGGCCCTTGAAGCCCTGGCGGCCCTCGAAGTTGCGGTTCGAGGTGGACGCGCACCGCTCGCCGGGTGCGAGCTGGTCGGGGTTCATGCCGAGGCACATCGAGCAGCCCGGGTCGCCCGCCAGTCGAAGCCGGCCTCGATGAGGACGTCGGCGATGCCCCTCGGCCTCGGCGGCCTCCTTCACCAGGCCCGAGCCCGGGACGACCATCACCTCGACGCCGTCGGCCTTGCGCTTGCCCTTCACGATCTCGGCGACGGCCCGCAGGTCCTCGATGCGGCCGTTGGTGCACGAGCCGATGAAGACCTTGTCGACGGCGATGTCGGTGATGCGTTCGCCGCCCTCGAGGCCCATGTAGTCGAGCGACCGCTGGTACTGGCGGGCGGTGCCCTCGTCGGGCGGCATCCTCGACGCGCGGGACGGTGCCGGTGACCGGGACCGACTGCGCCGGGCGTGGTCCCCCAGGTGACGGTCGGCACCACGTCGGCGGCCTGGATGGTCACGGTCCGGTCGAAGCGTCGCGCCCTCGTCGGTGCGCAGCTCCCGCCACGCCTCGAGCGCGGCGTCCCAGTCGGCGCCCTGCGGGGCGTAGGGGCGGCCCTTGAGGTAGGCGAAGGTGGTCTCGTCCGGGCGCGATGAGGCCGGCGCGGGCCCCACCCTCGATGGACATGTTGCAGACCGTCATCCGGCCCTCCATCGACAGGTCGTGGATGGCCTGGCCGCGGTACTCGATGACGTGGCCGGTCGCCGCCGTCGACGCCGATGACCCCGAGGATGTGCAGGATCAGGTCCTTGGCGGTCGTGCCGGCCGGCAGCGCGCCCTCGACCTCGATGGCCAGCGTCCGCGGCCGCGCCTGCGGGAGGGTCTGGGTGGCGAGCACGTGCTCGACCTCGGAGGTGCCGATGCCGAACGCGAGCGCCCCGAACGCACCGTGGGTGGCGGTGTGCGAGTCGCCGCAGACGATCACCGACGCCCGGCTGGGTGAGCCCGAGCTCGGGACCGATGATGTGCACGATGCCCTGGTTGCGGCTGCCCATCTCGAACAGCTTGATGCCGAACTCGCGGGCGTTGCGCCGCATCGCGTCCATCTGCGCGACCGACAGCTCGTCGGCCATCGGCAGCTCGCCCGACACCTGCCGCGGGTCGGTCGGGACGTTGTGGTCCATCGTGGCGAGGGTCAGGTCCGGGACGGCGCACGGTCCGGCCCGCGACCCGGAGGCCGTCGAAGGCCTGCGGCGAGGTCACCTCGTGGACGAGGTGCAGGTCGACGTACAGCAGGTCGGGCTCGTCGTCGCCGGAGCGGACCACGTGCTGGTCCCAGATCTTCTCGACGAGGGTCTTCGGCGTCGGGCATGTGAGCCGTCCTCGGGGAGGTGCGGTGACGGTGCGGTCGGTGCGGTCGCGCTGGCGTTCAGCTGACCCAGCGGGAGCTGGTGGCGGCCTGGACCTGGCGGTAGTCGACCTCCTCGGTGCGGTTCACCTCGACGGTGACGTCGGGCGAGCCGGTCGAGTCGGCGTAGGCGGCGGCGACGTCGGCGACGAGCGCGGCCTCCTCCTCGGGGGTCTGGTCCGGCGGGACGTTGAGGCGGATGACGCTCATCGGGTGCCTCCTGGTCGGACGTGGATCGGACCGTGCAGCGGGTTCGGCGGTCGGTGGGCTCTGGCGTCAGGGACGGAACTCGTCGCTGCGGTGTACGAGCCGACGCGAGCGGTTCAGGGCGTCGAGGTAGGCCCTCGCGCTCGCGTCGACGATGTCGGTGGACACCCCGCGCCCGGTGAAGCGCTGGCCGTCCTCGACCTCGACGGTGACCGTGACCTCACCGAGGGCGTCGATGCCCCCGGTGACGGCGGACACCTGGAAGGAGACGAGGCGGACCTCGTCCCGGCCGACCGCGCGGCGGATCGCGCCGCACGCGGCATCGACCATGCCGTCGCCGGTCTCCTCGGCGGTGACCACGTCGCCGGCCCGCTTGTCGAGGCCGCTGGCGACGTCGGCGTCGACGAGCTTGACCGCGACCGACGCGCCGTGGCGCCTCGTCGGTCCGGCTCGACACCTCGAGGGAGACCAGTTCGTAGTCGTCGTCCGCCGTGACGTGGGTCTCGGCGATGACGATCGCGCGGACGTCCTCGGAGCTGACCTCGCCCTTCTTGTCGGCGAGCTCCTTGAAGCGCACGAACGCGGACTGCTTCTCCTCGGGCTCGAGGTCGAACCCGAGCGTCTCGACCGCCGCGAAGAACGCGTGGCGGCCGGAGTGCTTGCCGAGCACGATCTGGGCGCCCGTGGCCCCGACCTGCTCGGCGTCCATGATCTCGTAGGTGAGCCGGTCCGCGAGCACGCCGTGCTGGTGGATGCCGGACTCGTGCGCGAAGGCGTTCTGCCCGACGACCGCCTTGTTCTTCTGCACGCCGTAGCCGGTCAGCGAGGCGACGAGTCGCGAGGTGCGGGTCAGTTCGGGGGTGTGCAGGCCGTGGTCGACGCCCGAGCAGGTCGGCGCGCGTGCGGATCGCCATGACCACCTCCTCCAGCGAGCAGTTGCCGGCGCGCTCGCCGATGCCGTTGACGGCGACCTCGACCTGGCGAGCGCCGTTGCGGACCGCCTCCAGGGAGTTGGCGACGGCCAGACCGAGGTCGTTGTGGCAGTGGACGCTGATGACCACGCCCTTGGCCTCGATGTCGGGGATGCGGGTGTGCAGGTCCGCGATCCAGCGACCGAAGTCGTGCGGCAGCGCGTAGCCGACGGTGTCGGGGATGTTGACGGTCGTCGCGCCCGCCTCGACGGCCGCGGCGACGATGTCGACGAGGAACTCGAAGTCGGTGCGCGTCGCGTCCTGCGGGCTGAACTCGACGTCGTCGGTGAAGGTCTTGGCGAGCGCCACCGAGTCCATCGTCTGCTTGAGGATCTCGTCCTCGGAGGCCTGCAGCATGTACTTGCGGTGGATGTCGGAGGTCGACAGGAAGGTGTGGATGCGGTGACGCTTGGCCGGCGCGAGCGACTTGGCCGCGGCCTCGATGTCGCCGGGCATGGCGCGCGCGAGGGCGGCGATGACCGGCGGTTCGCGGTGGTCGGACTCGCCCTCGGACCCGCCCGGTCCCTGGGCGGCGCGGGGGGCGTTGCCGATGGTCTCGGCGACGGCCTTGACGGCGTCGAAGTCGCCGCCCGAGGCGGCCGAGAACCCGGCCTCGATGACGTCCACCTGCAGGCGGGCGAGCTGCTCGGCGATCTCGACCTTCTCGCGGGCGTCGAGCGAGATGCCGGGCGACTGTTCCCCGTCGCGGAGGGTGGTGTCGAAGATCGTGACGTCACGCCCGAAGCGAGCGACGTTGTCCACGTCGGTTGGCTGTCCCATGTCCCTGTCCTGTGCTGCCGCGCTACGAGGCGGCGGTCCTGGTGCTCCCTCCTGGTGTTCCTCCGCGTCGCCGTCGTGTCGGGGGACGGCGCCGCGGCATCAAAGGAGGACGAGCAGCAGGGACAGGGCGATCAGGATCTGGAGGGCGTGCATCGCACCGCGACCGGCATCGAGCCGGTCGAGAACGGGGCTGCTGACGTCACGCATGCGCCGAGTGTGGCCGGGGCCCACGGCCGAGCGCAACCTCGCTCGCGCGCCACGCGTGCGTGCCGCACCGACAGGTCCGGCCGGCGCACGCTCCGCGCGGCCCGCCGGACCGGTGCGCCTCCCCCGGACCGGGCCCTTCTCCCGGGGTGGGCGCCTCCCCGGAACCGGTGCACCTCTCCCGAGATGGTGCACCTCTCCCGGCCGGGCGGGGTCCTCGCACCGCCCCGGGTCGAACGCACCCGTACGACGTCCCCGTTGACATCGCTCGCCGGAGCACCCTAGGCTCCCGAACGGTCGTTCAGAACGGTCGTTCAGAACGGTCGTTCAGAACGGTCGTTCGAGGCGAACGGCGGGAGGTGGTCCGTGACCGGCACCGGCTCGTCCCCCGCCGCGCCGCACCTCGGGCAGGCCAGCGATCGACCCGACACACCGGTCGACGAACCCGACCTCGCCACCTGGGCCTGGCACCGGGCGACGAGCGCGGCGTTCGCCGTGCTCGTGGCCGGCAGCGTCGGCCTCCTCCTCGGACCGTTCGGCGCCTTCGTCGCGGCCGGTGTCGCCGGTGTCGCCGTCTACCTCGTCGGCCCCTTCGTCGCGCTGCTCGAGCGGCGCCACTGGCGCGGAGGCGCGCCGACGCCGCGCGACCTGCGGCGCCACTGGGGGATGCTCGCCGCCCTCGGGGTCGTGGCGCTGGCGGTCGCCGTCGCCCGCCCGACGCTCGGGTTCGGATCGATCGTCGCGGTGGTGGCGGGCGGGCCGATCGCGCTCGCGGCGACCCTGACCGCGGTGGACGTGGGGCTCCGACTCCCGGCCCGCTTCGGTCGCCCCGTCGCGGTGCTGGTCCCTGCAGCGCTGCTGGGCGCGCTGGCGAACGAGGCCGGGCTACCGCTCGTCGATGGTGTCCTCGTGCTGGCGCTGGTCGTGATCGTCCCGCTGGCTGCCCCGACCCTCGCGGTGGATGGCCCGCTGGCGGCCGACCGCCGCACCGCCACCGGTCTCGGGTGGCTCGCGGTCGGCGTCCTGGCCGTCGGCGGCGTCCTCGTCGGTCGCGGTGCCACCGCGGCGGCGCTCACCGCGCCGTTCGTGCTCACCTGCCTCGGGGTCGCGGCGACGCGGACGGTCGCGACGCTGGCGTCCTGGTCGAGCCGGACGGGGAAGGTGCCGATGGCCGCGCGGCTCCGCACCGTCGCGATCCCGCTCGCCCACGGCTACCTGGCCTTCGGGTCGCTGTGGCTGTTCGCCGACCGGTCGGGCTTCGAGCCTGCCGGCTTCGGGCCACCGTTCGTCCAGCTCACGGCGATCCACTTCACCTACGCCGGGTTCGTCGCGACGCTTCTCGCCCGGCTGGTCTGGATCCGGCACCCACGCCACGTCGTGGCCGGGCTGGGCCTCCTCGCCACCGCCGCGGGGCCACCCGTCGTCGCCATCGGGTTCGCTGCCGCCGGGGTGCTGCAGATCGTCGGGGCCGTGGTCCTGACGGTCGGGACCTACGCGGTCGCCTGGGTGACCCTCCGGCACGTCGCTGCCGACGGTGCCGCGCCCCGCGGCGTGGCTGCTCGGCCTGTCGTCGGTGAGCGTGATCGTCCCGATGCTCCTCGCGGTGCAGTGGGCGGTCGGCGCCAACCTCGGCACACCGGCGCTGTCGATCCCGCAGATGGCGGCGACGCACGGGGTCGCCAACGCGGTCGGCTTCGCGCTGCTCGGCGTGCTCGGCTGGCGCCTCGTGCCGCAGGACCTTCCCGTGTCACCGGACGAGGCGACCACGTGAGCGAGGGACCAGAACGACACGAAGCAGCGGCTGCGCGACGCGGCCATCGCCACCGTGCGCGACCGCGGCATCGCCGGCGTGTCGGCACGGACCATCGCGTCCGAGGCCGGGCTCGCCCAGGCCGTCATCTACTACCACTTCGGCTCGCTCGACGCGCTCCTGAGCGACGCTGCCCTGAACGCCACCTCGAGCCGGGTCGCCGCCCACCGGGACCGGTTCGAGGGGGTCACGAGCATCGCGGAGCTGGTCACCGTCGCACGCGAGCTGCACGCCGAGGAACGCGAGCTCGGCAACGTCGCGGTCCTCGCGCAGATGCTGGCCGGGGCGCAGACACGACCGGGTGCTGGCCGAGGGAACGAACGCCGCGCTCCAGCTGTGGATCGACGAGGTGGAGGCGACCTTGCGCGGCTGCTGCCGGCACCTGCTGGCGGAGCTGGTCGACGTCCCCGCCCTCGCCCGCGGGGTGTCGGCGGCGTTCGTCGGAGTCGAGCTGCTCGACGGCGCCGGGGACGCCGGTGACCTGCCGACGCTGGAGGCCCTGGCGCAGCTGGCGGGCCTCGTGCAGGTCGTGCTCGACCTCGGTCCGATCGCCAGCGCGCGCCGTTCGTCACCGCCTCCAACGCCGCGACCGGAGGGGCTGACGCCAGCGATGCTTCAGCGCGGGAGCTCCTCGAGCTGCTCGATCGGCGGTCGTGTGCCGCTCGCGCTGTGCGAGCCAGATCCCGCCGATCGTGAGCGCCGTCCCGGCGACGACGACCAGCGTCAGCGGTTCGCCCAGGACGATCGCGCCGGCGAGCAGCGCCACGACCGGGATGAGGTAGGTCACGAGGATGGAGTTGGTCGCCCCGACGCGGGCGATCAGGGCGTAGAAGGCCAGGAACGCCAGGCCCGTGCCGAACACCCCGAGCGCGACGAGCGACCCGGCGATCGCCGGCGTGATCGCGGCCAGGTCCGGGGAAGGGTGCGGAAGCGGCCGCGGCCGGGACGGACAGGACGGCCGCCATCAGCACCTGGCCGGTCGCGATCGCGAGCGGGGGGTGGGTGCCGCTGACGCGCTGCTTGGCGTAGACGGTCCCGGCGCCGTAACAGACGGTGGCGAGCACGATCGCCAGCACCGCCAGGACGCGTGCCCGGCGCACCGAGGTTCGACGAGACCGCGAGCGCCGTGCCGCAGAGCGCGAGGACCAGTCCGGCAGCGCGCCGCAGCGACGGCGCGTTCGAGCCCGACCACGATGGCGATGACCAGCGTCGAGGTCGGAGCGAGCGCGTTCACGACCGCGACCAGGCCCGGACGGCAGGAACTGGGTCGCCCACGCCATCAAGCCCCACGGGAGCGCGTTGCCCAGCGCCGCCAGGATGGTCAGGTCGCGCCAGACTGCGCAGCCCCCGCGGCAGCGCCGTGCCCCGCACCCGCAGGACCACCAGCAGGACGGCGGCGCCGACCAGGCACCGGGCGGCCACGATCCACAGCGGCGCGACGACGGGGACCGCGACCTTGATGAACAGGAACGACAGCCCCCACATCGAGGCGAGGGAGAGCAGCAGCCGCGACGTCGCGCGGGAGCGAACGTCGAGCGCACGTCGGCAGGGGTGAGCGGCCACGTCGGAGCCTGGTGGTACGGGAGCGTCTCGGACGGACGCGGGCGGCTCGGAGGGTATCTCGATGTCGAGATGTCCACCGGCGCATACGGTTCGCGCCGCCGTCCGCAGGAGACCCGCGCGTGCCCGAACCGACGCCGTCGCCGAGCCATCCGCCGCCAGCGCTCCGACGCGATCCGCACGGCCGCCGACGCCGCCGAGTGTCGCCGGGGTCGAAGTCGTCGACGTCCACACGACCGCGCGGGCTTCGCGAGCTGCCTCGGCGCTGTTCGACGCCGTCTGGGGGCGACCAGGTGAAGCCGGCGCGGTGCTCGGCCGGAGGCGCTCACCGCGATCGCCCACGCCGGCGGGCAGGTCAGCGGCGGCCATGCAGGACGGCGAGGTGGTCGGGGCGACGGCGGCGTTCCTCGGCCGGACCGCACGACGGGACGTGTTCCTGCACAGCCACGTCACCGGCGTGCTCGACCGGGCGCGGCGGCGGGGATCGGAGCCGCGCTCAAGTGGCACCAGCGGGCCTGGTGCCTGTCGCGCGAGGCATCGACGAGGTGCGTTGGACCTTCGACCCGCTCATCCGGCGCAACGTCGCGTTCAACCTCGTCCGGCTCGGCGCGCAGGTCGATCGCTACCTCGAGGACGCCTACGGGCCGATGCCCGACGTCCGCAACGCCGGCCTGCCCGACCGACCGGCTCGTCGCCGGTGGTCGCTCGCCGCTCCTCGGGTCGCGGCGGCAGCGGCGGGCCGTGCCGCCTCGCCGGACGTCGACGCGCTGCGACGGAGCGGCGCCGAGGTGCTCCTCGACGAACTCGACGGACGGCAGCCCCCACGTGACCGTCACCGACGCGCCCCGCCGGCTGCTCCGCGTCCCGACCGACATCGAACCGCTGCGGCTCGACCGATCCCGACCTGGCGCTCGGCGTGGGCCGCCGCGGTGCGCGACGCACGCTCGGGTCCGCCGCTCGCTGCAGGGCGCCCGCGTCAGCGGCGCGACCCGCGACGGCTGGTTGGTGCTCACCGCCGGCGATCGGGTCACGGAGCTGCGCGACCCGGACCGCCGACCGGTGACCGCTCGCCCCATCGCTCCCCCCGGTCGTGCGTCGAGCACGTCGAGCTGGTCCGGGTGGCGATGCCGCTCGTGCGGCCGTTCCGGACGAGCTTCGGGACCCAGACGGCACGCGACGTCCTGCTCGTCCACGTACGCGACCGCGACGGCGCCGACGGGCTGGGGCGAGTGCGCCACCACGGCGGCACCGGTCTACGACGCCGACTTCACCGACGGGGCCGCGTTGGTGCTGCGCGACCACCTCGTCCCCGCGGTCGTCGTCCGCGGGCACCGCGCTCGGCGCCGACGACGTCGTCGCCCGGCTCGCGGGCTACCGCGGCCACCACGCCGCGCAAGCGGCGCTCGAGGCTGCGGTCTGGGACCTGCAGCTGCGCGCCGCGGGGCGCGTCGCTCGCCGACCACCTCGGGGTCGACCGGGACCGCGTGCCCGCCGGGGTGTCGGTCGGGATCCCGACCGACGCGTCGGGCGGGCGGACGCCGACGCGCTGGTGAGCAGGTCGCCAGGCCCACCTCGCGAGGGCTACCTGCGGGTCAAGGCCAAGATCGAGCCGGGTTTCGACCTCGGCGCCGTCCGCGCGCTGCGGGCGGCGTTCGGGCCCGACCTGCTGCTCCAGGTGGACGCGAACGCCGCCTACGACCCGCACGACGCCGACCACGTCGCGGTGCTCGAGGAGCTCGACGAGACGCGGGCTCGACGATGATCGAGCAGCCCTTCGGCGCGGACCGGATCCGCGCGCACGCCGAGCCGCCGCGCCGGTGGCGGACCCCGATGTGCCTCGACGAGTCCATCACCGACCGCTGGCGCGCCCCGACGCGGTCGAGACCGGCGCGTGCGCGATCGTCAACATCAAGGTCGGCCGGGTCGGTGGGCTGACCGAGGCCGTCGCCATCCACGACGTCTGCCGCGACCGGCGGCGTGCCCGTCTGGTGCGGCGGGATGCTCGGAGACCGGGATCGGTCGCGGCGTCAACGTCGCGCTCGCGGGCCTCGCCGGGTTCGTGCTGCCCGGCGACACCTCGGCGTCGGCGCGCTACTTCGCCGAGGACCTCACCGAGCCGTTCGTGCTCGAGGACGGCCACGTCGCCGTGCCGCGCACGCCCGGCGCGTCGCCGCTGCCGGACCCGGCGCGGCTCGCGGCCTGGACGACCCGAGCCGAACGCCGCTGCGGTGAGCGTCAGACCGACGGGCGCCTCGGGTCCTCGGCCGGGACGTGCACGTCGCTGCGTACCGGGGGCGGGTCGACCGCCGTGAACGGGCCCCGGAGCGAGCTCTCGCCGCGGTCCCACGCGCCGAGCACGAGCTCGGTGAACCGGCCCTCGAGCTCGCACAGCGCGAGCGCGCCGAAGACCACGTCGCGGGGCCGACGCGGTTCCTGCTCGACCAGACCGCCAGCCAGCTCGTGGGCGGCGATGGTCTGGTGGGTGGCGTCGGCGACGACGTGGGTGTCGTAGAACAGGCACGCCCACGGTCCGAACCCGAGCCGGCGCAGCGCCGTCGCGTACCGCGCCATCGTCGTCACCGACGACATCTCGAACACCGCGAGGTGGCCGACCACGGCGCCGAGCCACCGGCGGTGCAGCCCGAACATGGACACGAGGTTGACCGTGGCCAGCGTGACGCCCGGGAGCAGGTCGAGGTAGTGGTTCGGGGGTGGCGTCGAGACCGAGCTGCTCCAGCGTCAGCGCGTACAGCTCGGCGTGGACGTCCTCGTCGACGCCGTCGCCGTACTCGTCGGCCTGGATCTCGACCAGCGCCGCCTTCGGGCGGCCCCCGAGCCGAGGGATCGCCCACGAGTGTGGATCAGCCTCCTTCAGCTGCCACGCCGTGCGGTGGATCGCCTGCTCACGCAGCTGCTGGAGCGTCCCGTCGTGCTCGCAGCGGCGGGAGACCGACCGCGCCTCTCCCCGTCGTCGGTGCACAGCGTCTGGAGGAACGCGGCGATGTCCTCGACGGCGGGAGCTCGCCGACGAGCTCCTGCAGCCCGCCGGTGAACCGCTCCTCGAGCTCGGCCCGCAGCGGAGGAGGTCCGGGTGCCACTCCCACCGCTCGTCGACGCCTTCGACCCCGCGGTAGCTCAGCTCGTAGATCAGGTAGAGCGCGAGGTGGGTGTCGTCACCGTCGACCGGGTCGTCGGCCGCGGTCGGCCACGCCGGCAGGTCGTGCGGCGGCGTGGCCAGGTGCTCGAGCACGAAGGCGCTGACGGGTCCGCGCGGGGCGGGGCGGGGGCACGGCAGGTGCCGACCGGCGGTGCGGACCGGGCGCGGGGCGCCACCGAGGTCCGGCGTGGGCGCCACCTCGGCCGTGGCGCGGGGCCGACGGCTCTCCGGAAGGGTGGTGACCATGGACGTTCCTCCTCGACGGCACGACGCGTCGGTCCGCGGACCCGCGCAGACGGACGGTACGGGCGATCGGCGCGGTCGAGGTCCCTCCAGCGCCCCACCTGGCCGGGGCCGTCAAGCTCGGTCATCGCCGGGGCCGGGTCCTCCCGGACGGGTACCGTTCGCGAGCCGTGCCCGCCACGCCCGGGCCGACACTCCCCGGACGACCGAGGCCGCACGTGCCCGCACACCTCGCTGCCATCCCACCGCCGCCCTTCGACGGGTTCTCGCTCGGCCCCATCGACGTGCAGATGTACGGCATCCTGATCGCGACGGGTGCCTACATCGCGCTCCGGATGGCCTCACGGCGCTACGAACGGTTCGGTGGCGATCCCGAGACCGCCGAGCGGGTGGCGCTCTGGGTGCTGGGCGCCGGCTTCCTCGGAGCCCGCATCGGGTACGTCATCCCCAGGTTCGACCGGTTCGCGGACGATCCGCTGTCGATCCTGGCCATCTGGGAAGGTGGGCTCGCGCTGTTCGGCGGGCTGTTCCTCGGCACGATCGTCGGCGCGGTCCTCATCCGCCGCTTCGGTGGTGACACGCCAGCCTTCGCGGATGCGGTGGCCCCGGCCGTCCCGCTCGCCCAGGCCATCGGGCGGTGGGGCAACTACTTCAACCAGGAGCTGTACGGCCGCCCGAGCGACCTGCCGTGGGCGGTGCGCATCGAGGGTGGCGACGCCCGCTACCCGAACGTCGACACCTTCCACCCGACCTTCCTCTACGAATCCATCGGCAACCTGATCCTGGTCGCCGTCCTGCTCCTGCTCGATCGCACGGGCAAGCTGCGCCGCGGCTCGCTGCTGTGGGTCTACGCCATCGGGTACGGGCTGCTGCGTGCGATCGTGGAGTCGCTACGGGTGGACACCGACTACCGCCTGCCGATCGTCGGCCTGTCCCGCAACAACTGGATCGCGATCGTCGTCGTGCTCGTCGGCTCGGCGGGCCTGCGTGTGGTGGCAACGTCGGGCGGCCCAGGAGGAACCGGCACCCGCCGAGGCGAACACCACCGTGGGCGACGAGGACGGGGAAGGACCGACGTGACCGGGGTGACGGAGGCGAGGACGCGGACGCGGCGCGACGAGCAGCGCGAACGCACCGTGGGTGAACTGCTCGACGCGGCCGCGGAGATCTTCGCCGAGCACGGTTTCCACGGCGCGTCGGTCGACCAGATCGCCGAAGCGGCGGGGTACACCAAGGGAGCGGTGTACTCGAACTTCGACTCCAAGGAGGAGCTGTTCCTCCAGCTGCTCGACCGCGAACTCGACCGGACCGTCGAGGTGCTCACCGCGCTGGTCGAACGCGTCCCGGCGGCGGCGCGCGCCGCGGCGCTGACCGAGCAGGCGGGGGACCTCGAGGTCCTCGGCGGTCGCTGGTTCCTGCTCGAAGCCGAGTTCCTGCTGTACGCGGCGCGTGCCGCGGACGAGCGGGTCCAACGGCGCGTCGCCGAACGGCAGCAGCGGACCCGGTCCCGCATCACGGCGTTGGTCCAGCGCCACCTCGACGAGGTCGGGGCCGACACGACGGTGGCCGCCGTGGACATCGCGCGGTTGCTGATGGCCGCCGCGGACGGGCTGACCCAGGCGGCGCTGGTCGACGAGCGGGCACGCGACGGGGGTCGCCTGTTCGGTCTCCTCGTCACCATCCTGCTCGAGTCGCTGCCCCCTCGCGGTCCCGGGTCCTGACACCGGGGTGAGGCGCGGACCTCGCGGTCCGCGCCTCGGGTGACGCCTCGATCGGTTCGGTCAGAAGGCGACCGTGTCCTTGCGGAGCTTGAGGACGATGAAGCCGAGCAGTGCGAGGGTGAGACCGACCACCACCGCGAAGGCCGAGAGGGCGTAGGCCATGATGCCCATGCCGAGGACGGTGGTCAGCGCGGTCGCGTCGAGCCACGACATCCGGGCGTCGTTGGGACCCATGACCGGCTCGCCGGCTTCGTCGAGGACCGGTGCGCCGTTCTCGTCGAGCACGGGGACCTCGCGGTCCATCTCGGCGTAGCGCAGGCCACCGGTGCGGTCGAGCTGGTGGGTGGTGATGATGTCGGCCTGTGCCCACATCGAGATCGGGCCACGGACGGGGACCTCGGCGAACACCGCGTCACCGGGGGTGACGATGTTCTCCACCGCTGCCTGCTGGTAGGTGTAGGTCGCGCCGGCCAGGCCGCCGAGGACCGAACCGAACCCGATCACCATGGCGAAGATGGCCACGAAGGTGAACAGCCGGTTGGGGCGGAGCTCGAGTTCGATCGCGGGGGCGGTGCGGGCCTCGACCTCGGGGGCGTTGAGGATGCTCATCGTGTGACCTTCCTGTGTGGTGCTCGTGGCGCTCGCTGGGTGCTGCGCCGTCGACAGGAGTGTGGAGGTCACGCCGGTGGCGACCCACGGGCGGAGGACACACCTCCGCCGCCGGAGGTCCCGAACCTGGTGGGACCCTCGGCGGCGACACCGGCAGCGACGGACCCGCCCGAGCGTCAGTGGGCGTGGAACGGGACCCCGGCCGCCACCTGGAACGCCTCGCCGAGCGCCTCCTCGAGCGACGGGTGGGCGTGGGTGATGGCCGCGAGCTCGACCGGGAGGGCCTCCCAGGAGGTCGCCAACGTCGCTCCACCGATGAGGTCGGTGGCGTGCGGCCCCACGATGTGGACGCCGAGCACCGGTCCTGCAGCCGTCCCCGTCGGGTCGAACCCGACCCCCGGTGCCGCCGCTGCGGCGCCACCGGTGGCGTGGACGACCTTCACGGTGCCGTCCGAGCCGGCGATGATCCCCTTGGCGTTCCCGCGGAACGACACCGATGCGACCGCGACCGCGTCGTCCCCGTAGCGCTCCCGCGCCTCAGCTTCGGTCAGACCGACCGACGCCACCTCGGGGTGGGAGTAGGTGACCCGTGGCGTCTGGACGTGGTCGACCGGCTGGACGTCCGCGACCCCGGCGATCCGGTCGGCCACCACGAACCCCTCGGCGAAGGCCGCGTGCGCGAGCGCCAACGTCGGCCGGACGTCGCCGACCGCCCAGAGCCCCTCCACCTCGGTCGCCCCGAACGCGTCGGTGATGACGAACCCGCGCTCGTCGAGGACGCCGAGGTCCGCCGCGCCGGTGTCGTCGGTCCGGGGTCCCCGGCCGGTCGCGATGAGCACCCGGTCGGCCTCGAGGACCTGGCGGTCCTCACCGATGGTCACCTCGACGGTGGCGCCGTCACCCTCGCGGGTGACCGCTTCGACCCGCGCTCCGGTGTGCACGGTCGATACCGCGGCGGGTGAAGGCACGCTGGAGCAGCTTGGACGAGTCCGCGTCCTCGAGCGGTAGGAGGCGGTCGAGCGCCTCGACGATGGTCACCTCGGTCCCCATCGGCGCCCACATCGTGGCGAACTCGACGCCGATGGCTCCCCCACCGACGATGACCGCGCGCCGGGGAGGGGTGGTGAACCACAGGGCCTGGTCCGAGGTCTGCACGACCTCGCCGTCGATCTCGACGCCGGGGAGCGAACGGGCGACCGAACCGGTGGCGAGCACGGTGTGCCGTCCCCGGACGGTCGTGACCTGGCCGTCGTCGCCCACCACCTCGACCGCGAGCCCCGCGCCACGTCGTGCTCGGGGTGCACCTGAACGGTCCCGGACGACCCGGCCGTGCCCCCGGTGGAGCGTGGTCCGTTGCTCGGTCAGACCGACCAGCCCCTTGTGCAGCCCCGAGATCACGCCGCGCCGGAACGCCTCGAGCCCGTCACCGTCGATCCCGTCGTAGGTCAGCTTGAGGCCGAGCACCTCCGCGCGGTGGACCTCCTCGAGCACCTCCGCGACGTGCAGGGTGGCCTTCGACGGGATGCAGCCACGGTGCAGGCAGGTCCCGCCGACCTCGGCGCGCTCCACGAGGGCGACGTCGAGGCCGCGTGCGTGGGCACGGAAGGCGGTGGCGTACCCACCCGGCCCGCCGCCGACGACGACGACGTCGTGCACGGGGCCGTCGGACGCCGCCATCACGCGTGCAGGAGCAGCCGGGCGGGCTGCTCGCAGAGGTCGCCGACGTAGGTGACGAAGCGCCCGGCCTCGCCACCGTCGGACAGGCGGTGATCGAAGGCCAGCGTGAACTTGCACGTGCGACGGACGGCGAGCTCGCTGCCCTCACCGCGGTCGGCCACCCACGGCCGTTCGCGCATCGAGCCGACGCCGAGCAACCCGCCCTCGGGGTGGTTGATCACGGGGTCGCCGTCGTCGTTACCGAACGCGCCGTAGTTCGACACGGTGAACGTGCCACCCGACAGCTCGGCCGGCGTGAGCTTGCCGTCCCGCGCCGCGGTCGCGAGGCGGTTGAGGCTCGATGCGATCTGGAGCGGGTGAGGCGGTGGGCGTCGCGGATGACGGGGACGACGAGCCCCCGGTCGGTGTCCGCCGCGAAGCCGAGGTGGATGGCCTCGTGCAGGTGGATCTCGCCGGCGTTCGACCCGTCGCGTCCGACCATCGACGCGTTCAGCGTCGGGAAGCGACGCAGGGCGACGACCACGGCTCGGAGCACGATCGCGAAGGGCGTGATCTTGACCTCGTGCCCGTCCTCGGCCGCAGCGGCGGTCAGATCCCGGCGCAGCTCCCACAGGTCGGTGACGTCCGCCCACCGCGAGCACGTCGCCTCGGGGATCGAACGGCGCGACGTCTCCATCTTCTCGACGATGCGCTTGCGGATGCCGGCGACGGGCTCGATGTCACCCGGGGTCCTGCCGCGGTACCCGGCCACGGCGGCGGATGACCCGTCCGAGGCCGGCGGGGGCGATGCGGCGGTCACCGGCACGGCGGCAGCCGGTGCGGCGTCCGTCGCGCTGGCGGTGCTGGCCGCCCGCACGTCGTCGCGGGTGATCACGCCGTCCGGGCCGCTGCCCGGCGCGAGCGCCGCGAGGTCGACCCCGAGGTCCTTGGCGAGCTTGCGGACGGGCGGCTTGGCCAGCACCCGCGTCGAGGCCTCGCCACCCGCGTCGGTGGCGTCGGCCGGGGCCTCGCCACCACGGCGCCGACGACGTGATCCGCCCTCCCTCTGGCCGTACCCGACCAGCGGCTGCGGTTCGGTCTCCGCGTCGAGACCTGTCGAGGGCCGTCGCTCCTCGAGGTCCTCGGCGGGGCCCACCGCGACGGTGACCTCGAGGTCCTCCACGTCGGGGTCGTCGGCCGCCGACGGCGGCACTGCGGCGCCGCCGTTCGTCGAGGCGGTGTCGATGCGCAGGAAGACCGCGCCGACCTCGAGGGTCTCGCCGACCGCGCCGATCCGCTCGACGACCTCGCCGGCGAAAGGGGACGGCACCTCGACCACCGCCTTGGCGGTCTCGATCTCGGCGACGGTCTGGTTCAGCTCGATCACGTCGCCGACCTCGACGTGCCAGGCGACGACGTCGCCCTCCTCGAGCCCCTCACCGAGGTCGGGGAGCTTGAAGTCGCGGATGCTCACGGGTGTTTCGCCGCCCGGCTGCGGCCGCAGCTGCCTCGCTCAGTAGCTCAGCGTCCGCTCGACCAGATCGAGGATCCGGTCGACGTTCGGGAGCCAGAACTCCTCGAGCTTGGCTGGCGGGTAGGGGGTGTCGAAGCCGGTCGCACGCAGGACCGGAGCCTCGAGGGAGTAGAAGGCACGCTCCTGGATCCGGGCCGCCACCTCGGCAGCGACCCCGAACGAGCGGGCTGCTTCGTGCACGACGACGGCGCGGCCGGTCCGCTCGACAGAGGCGACGATCGTGTCCTCGTCGAGGGGTGACAGGCTGCGCAGGTCGACGACCTCGAGGTCCCACCCCTCCTCGGCAGCGGCCTCCGCCGCCTCGAGGGCGGTGCGCACCATCGGTCCGTAGGCGAAGACCGACACGTCCGACCCGCGGCGACGGACGACGGCCTCGCGTGCCGGCGCGGTCGTGACCGGCAGTTCGACGTCGGACTTCATCCAGTAGCGACGCTTCGGCTCGAGGAAGATGACCGGGTCGTCCATCGCGATGGCTTCACGCATCATCGAGTAGGCGTCGTCGGGGTCGCCCGGGCTCATGACTTTCAGGCCGGCCGTGTGGGCCCAGTACGCCTCGGGCGACTCCGAGTGGTGCTCGACCGCGCCGATGCCTCCGCCGTAGGGGATCCGCAGGGTGATCGGGAGCTTGACCGTGCCGCGGGAACGGTTCGGCATCTTGGCCATGTGCGACACGATCTGCTCGAACGCCGGGTAGGTGAACCCGTCGAACTGCATCTCCGGGACGGGTCGCCAGCCGTACATCGCCAGCCCGATAGCGGTCCCGACGATCGCGGACTCCGCCAGGGAGTGTCGAAGCACCGTTGCTCGCCGAAGGTGTCCTGCAGCTTGTCGGTCACGCGGAACACGCCGCCGAGCTTGCCGACGTCCTCACCGAAGATGAGGACCCGGTCGTCCTCGGCCATGGCGTCGTGCAGGGCGCGGTTGATGGCCTGGGCCAAGGTCACCGTCACGCTGCACCCCCGTCGGCGCCCGTCGAGCCGTCGGACCCGACGCGTCACCAGCGGCGTCGAGCTCGGCCCGCAGCTGCGGTCGTTGGCGCTCGTAGTGGCCGGTGTCGTCGATGTAGACGTGGTCGAACAGCTCCATCGGGTCCCCGTGCGGGGCGTCGTAGATGCTGTCGCGGAGGGCCGTGGCGGCGGCCTTCCCGGACTCGTCGCAGTCAGCCTCGAACTCGTCGCTCCACAGGCCGCGGTCGTCCAGGAAGTTGCGCATCCGCACGAGCGGGTCGGTCTTCGCGGCGTCGGCGAGCTCCTCCTTGGTGCGGTAGCGCGACGGATCGTCGGAGGTCGTGTGCGCCTCCATCCGGTAGGTCATCGCCTCGATGAAGGTCGGCCCACCACCGGCGCGGGCCCGTTCGACGGCACGCCTGGTGACCGCGTAGGTCGCGAGGACGTCGTTGCCGTCGCACCGGACTCCCGGCATCCCGTAGCCGATCGCCTTGTGCGCCAGGCTCGGGGCCCTCGTCTGCTTCTCGAGCGGCACGGAGATGGCGTACTGGTTGTTCTGGACGAAGAAGATGACCGGTGCCTCGAAGACCGCGGCGAAGTTCATCGCCTCGTGCGGGTCCCCCTCGGAGGTGCCGCCGTCACCGAAGTAGGTCAGCGCGACGAGCGGGTTGTCGTCGAACTTGGCGCCCATCGCGAAACCGGTCGCGTGCAGGGCCTGGGTGCCGATCGGGATCGACAGCAGCCCGAAGTTGTGGGCGTACGGGTCGTGGTCCGAGAGCCAGGTTCCGCGGTAGAGGTGGAGCAGGCCCCCGGCATCGACATCACGCACGATCGCCGCCCCGAGCTCGCGGTAGCTCGGGAAGATCCAGTCCTCTCGCGCCAGCGCGGAGGCGGACCCGACCTGCGCGGCCTCCTGACCGAGACACGAGGCGTAGACGCCGAGCTGGCCCTGGCGTTGGAGGTTGATCGCCTCGCGGTCGCACCGTCGAGTGACGGCCATCCTCCGGTACAGCGCCAGCAGCCCGTCGTCGTCGAGGTCGACGGGGTGGTCGGGATCGTCGTGGAAGGTCCCGTCCGGCTCGAGCAGCCGGATGGGTTCGGCCGTCGGCAGGAAGCCGTCGTCGTCGGTCGCCTGCGCGTTGGTCGTCACGTCGAGCACCTCGCCCACGCTCGCTCCTCGTCGTCGGGGGCGGGCCGGGGTCGCCGGCGCCGCCCGTGTCACGGCGGTCCACGGGCGGACGGCACCTGTCTCGCCACCTGGTCCGCTGCCGGGGTCTCCGGCTCCGACCAGGAGCGGCGTCCGTGTGCCGTCCACGCGGCCACGCTAGCCAGCGTGCTCCCGGTGGGCAGGGCGTCTGGCGTCGGCGCGCGCACCAGCGGCACGTGGACCGGCCCGGACCTCGGTGCGAGGTCCGGGCCGACCGGGCGTCGAGCACCGACGGGTCACTCGACGACGAACTCCTCGGCCATACCGAGCATCGCGTGCGGCTGGCCATCCGGGCTGGAGATGAAGCACAGCATCCCGTAGGTGCCCTCCTCGAGGTCGGCGTTCAGCGCCGCGGTGCCGCCCGCGCCGACCGTCGCGCTCTCGCCGATCTCCTCGGCGATGAACGCCTCGGGATCGCCACCGTCAGCCTCGGCAGCCAGCGCTTCCTCGAGGCTGGCACCGTCGTTGAGCCGCACCACGTACATGAAGTGGGGCTCGTCACCGTCGTTGGTCATGGTGAAGGCGGTCGGGCCCGCGGCGACGTCACCGATCTCGAAGGCGTAGTCGGTGGCCGTCACCGCGACCTGGGCGGCATCCGGGTCGGCTTCCTCGACCTCCTGACCGCAGGCGGACAGCGAGAACCCGAACGTCTCGGACGCGGTCGCCTCCGCCGGGCTGAGGCTCGCGAAGAAGCCCCCGGCGGCCGACTCGATGTCCGCACCACCGGCGATGTCGTCGGCAGCCTCCCGACCGGCCTCCGCCGACTCCTCGACGGCCCGCACGAGTTCACCGGTCCCCTCGGCGTACTCCTCCGGCGCGTCCATCCCGTCGACGTCCGTGGCGAACCGGTCGAGCACGTCCGCGAACCCCTCGAAGTACCCGGTGGCGTCCTCGGCGGTCTCGCCCGGGAACGCCTCCTCCAGGGCAGCCAGTTCCTCGTTGGCCTCGACGCACCGAGCTTCGACCGCGGCGGGGAAGCCCTCCGCGTCTTCCGCCGAGACCGGTTGCCCGTCCGTGGCCGTGGCTCCGGGGGCGTCTGCGTCATCGCTGCCACAGGCGGCCAACGCCACCGTGAGAGCCAGCACCAGCGTGATCGTTCGTGGTGGGCGCACGTCGCCCCTCCTCGTGTCGTCGGTCGTGCCCCCGCGACCGGGTGTTCCCGGTCGCTCGCCGACCGACACGAGCGTCCGCTGCCAGCGTCCCCGGAGCGTTACGAGCACCACGGAGCAGGTGGGGAACGGGGATCCGCACCCGCGGGAGCGCCGAGGACTACCCTCGCGAGGACATCGACGTGGAGGTGCTCCGTTGCGCATCGTTGCCGGGTTCCTACGCTCCCCCGAGGGACGCGCAGCGCTCGACCGGGCGATCGCCGAGACCCGGCTCCGGGACGGTGAACTGCTCGTGGTCCACTCCATGAAGGGCGGCGAGCGCGACGAGGCCGAGCAGGTGATGACCTACCGAGCCGAGTTCGAACAGCTCGAGTCCCGGCTCGCCGGCGAGGACATCCGCTACCGGCTGGTCGAGTACGCGCGCGGCAACTCGCCGGCCGAGGACCTGCTGAAGGCAGCCGAGGACGAGAACGCCGACCTCGTCGTCATCGGGATCCGACGTCGTTCACCGGTCGGGAAGCTCGTCCTCGGCTCCAACGCGCAGGACATCCTCCTCCGCGCGAGCTGCGCCGTGCTCGCCGTCAAGGGCCAGGAGTAGGACCGGGTCGGCGCGGTCCGGTCCGCAGCCACATCCAGGTGTGCTCGGCCTGCAGCGTGACGGCGATGACCTCTCGCAGCTCGACCTCGAACTCGTCGATGTCGAGGGACCGTCGGAGGCGATCGGTGAAGGCCGCGACCGTCAGCTGCGCGTCGTAGCGGGCACGATCGAAGCGTCGGTCGACCACGAGCTGGATCCGCCGACGCAGCGGGCCGAACGCGGCGGCGACCGCGAGGGTGGATGCGGCGATGGCGAGGTCCGAGCTGCCGGTCCACGGCCGCACCACCGGCTGCAGGGTGACGACCGCCGCCGCGTACAACGCGAGCAGCGCCGCGGTCGTCGTGCCGTAGACGACCGTACGGTTGACGAGGCGGTCGATGTCGTAGAGGTGGTACCTGGTCACCGCGATGAGGATCGACACCGGCACGGCTGCCAGGGTCAGGGCGACGACCGCGGACGCCAGCGGCCGGGGGAACAGATCGGCCACGCCGCCGATGACGAGACTCGCGGTCACCGCGTAGAGCACCCAGCTGATCTGCCGGCGCGTCGCGGGGTCGGCGCGGCGGAACCGCAGGACCAACGA
The DNA here is from genome assembly GCA_963850715.1 of uncultured Nitriliruptoraceae bacterium. Classification (GTDB taxonomy): domain Bacteria; phylum Actinomycetota; class Nitriliruptoria; order Nitriliruptorales; family Nitriliruptoraceae; genus Nitriliruptor. The sequence goes on from CAWKMM010000015.1 coordinate 56,019, forward strand.
GATGTTCGCGAGCGCACCGGTGAACACGACCGTGGCTCCACCGACCCCCTCGAGCACGCCGAGGAGCGAGGCGGGTAGGACGCTCGATCCGAGGCGGTTCGGGACGGCGAACCCGAACCCCGTCTCCCCGACGTAGGTCGTCGGTGCGATCGCCACCGCGAACGAGCCGACACCGAGCCCGACGAGGGCCACGAGGACCACGAGCCGCCAACGACGGCCGAGCAACCGACCCTCGGGGAAGGTGAGGGGGAGGAAGACCACGACGAGCGAGATGACCGGCAGCCACGACGCCTCGCCCCACCAGGCGGCGAACCACCCCGACACGGACGCCGGATCACGCTGCAGCGCGACCGATGCGTAGGCGGTCGCGATGAAGAGCGCACCGCCGCCACCGCCGACGCCCGCCAGCAGCCAGCCGACCACGTTCCGCGGCTGCCGCCAGGTGAGCACCGACCCCACCGACACGAAGGCGCCGAAGACCAGGAACAGCGACACCTCGTCCCAGAGCGGCTTGTCGGACATGCGGACACCGGTGATGGCCATCCACGTGAGCACCAGGCCGCACGCGCTCCACAGCAGCGGGCCGAGCGCGACGAGGGAGCGATGGAGGATGCCGCCCGGGGTCACCCCACTCGAGGGCGCGCCCGACTTCACCGGACCAGCGACCGGCTACCCGTCGGCGCTGCGTGCCGCAGGTAGCCGCCGGGTGCGGTGGTGACCGACCGTTGGAGACGACCGCCGAGGTGCGCCGCCAGGCCGGTCCCCGCCCGGTGCACCGCCGCGGTCACGGCCGCCTCGTGTCGACGTCGACCACCGACGGGCGCTCGGTGGCCCTCGACGTCGAGCTCGAGCCCGACGTCGGTGACGCCGCCGAGGTCGTCGAGCTCCCAGGTCGCGGTGCCGCGGAGGTCCCCGGTGATCCGCCAGGTGACGCGCCAAGGTCGCCGCACCTCGAGGGTGGTCACCACGGCGACCTCCGCCGGATGGGACCGGAGGCCACCGTGCGCCGGGAGGTGGAGCTCGACGACACCGCCATCACCGTCGCGGCCCGCGGCGTGACGACGGACGACGGGTGCGGCGCACCACACCTCGGGGACCGCCAAGGCGTCGAAGACCGCGTCCGCATCGCGGTCGATGGTCCACAGGCTGCGGATCGTCAGCATCGCCACCTCGTCACCTCCACGGTCGCACGACAGGGGTCCCGACTCAGCGGCCCCCTCGGGGGTTGCGGAGCGCCCTGAGGGCGGGGTCGTGGCGGACGTTGCCCGCCCGACGCCACTGTCGCCGCCGGTCGACGCAGACGATCTCCTTGGTGGCGACGGCATCGAAGCCGAACGAGCTGGCGAGCGCCTCGAGGGTGTGCACCCAGACCCCGTCCTCCTTGCGGTGCCCACCGAACGCCATCCCCAGCTCGGTGAGCGGGTCCTGCGCGCGGATGAGCAGCTGGACCTGGGCGTGGGTCACGTCACCGGTGCGGTGCGCTGAGAAGGTGATCAGCCCCGCGAACGGGTGGCCCTCGGGGGTGAGGTAGGCGAACGAGACGTCGTCGCTGTACAGCACCAGGACCCCCGTCGACAGGGTGAGCCCCCCGACCTGGCCCTGGATGAGCCCGATCTCACCGGGGCTGATGCCGGCGAGCGGGGCGATGAAGCGGTTCGAGGCGGGCCAGAACTCGCCGTAGTGCTCCCGCCAGTGCGTGATGACCTCCTCCGGGGTGAGGGTCGTTCCGAGCCGGATCGAGTAGGTCTTCTGCCACATGCGACCGAAGCCCTGCACGGGGCCGGCCAGGCGTCGGCCCGCCACCCCTCGGGCGAGCACGTCACCGACACCCTCCGGCGCGGCGAGCACGTCGCGGCTCGGGGCCCAGTTGGCGGCGTCGCGCGGAGCGCGGTGGTCGGGGCGGCGGGGCTCGAGGTTCACGGTGCTCTCCTGTCCGTCGAACTCATCGTGCACCTCTGCCGTCCCGTGACCGTTACGAACCAGCAGCCGCGATCGCCTCGGCCTCGGTGTCGTGGATCTCGATGGCCTCGTCGAGGCGCGTGAGGGCCAGGATCTGCCGGTAGTGCTGCGACAGGCCGCAGGCCAGGAAGCGGCGTCGCTCCCGTTGCGCTCGGACCACGAGCATCACCAGCAGCCCGATGCCGCCACTGTTCATGTACTCGAGCGCATCGAAGTCCAGGATCACCGCGCGACCCCCCGCACCCGCGCGGGTGTAGGCGTCGAGCAGCGCTGGCTCCAGTGCGGGCGTCACGTCGCCGGTGATGACGACGACCGCGACACCTGGCTGCGGTTCTCGGACCTCGAGCATCGTGCTGGTCTCCCCGCTCATCGCTGTACCTGCCCTCCAGATGATCGGATGTCGGCGGTCACCCGAGGGTGACCGCGCCCCCGACGGCGTCCGCCGGGGTGTCGTAGATCTGCAACAGGTCGGCGAGTCGGGTGATCTCGAAGATGTGGCGGTAGTGATCGGTCAGGCCACAGACCCGCAGCTCGCGAGCTTCCGACCGCGACCGTGCCAGCAGCCCGACGATGAGCGCGATCCCCGTCGAGTTGATGTACTCGACGCCCGTCAGGTCGAGGACGACCGCGGCCGCCCCGTTGGCGGTCGCGTCGGCCCACCCCGCCGTCAGCGCGGCGTCCGCCGCACCATCGAGTTGACCGTCGAGGACGATGACCCCCACGTCCGGTTGCCCGGATCCCGCTGCGCTGAACTCACTCATCGTCGTCTCCATCGAGTCGCACGATCAGGTCGACCGTGTGGTGCTGCTCGTCGGTGTGGACGTTCAGTTCGTCGACCATGTTGCGGATCAGGAACAACCCCCACCCACGGGGGCTCTGATCGCCGCGCAGCTTGGCCTCGAGATCGGGCTCGACGGCCTCGGGGACGGTGGCTCCCCCACCCTGGTCGCTGATCCGAACCACCAGCGCAGCCGGCGCCGCGAAGATGCGGATCTCGACCGCCAGCTCGGCTCGGTTCTCGTTGCCGTGCTCGATGGCGTTCATGGTGGCCTCGGCGACGGCCGTGCAGAGGCGTTCGAGGCGCGACCCCGTCAGCCCGTGAGCCTCCGCCACCGCGCCGACCCGACGCATGACGGGCCGCTCGTTGCCGGGCTCGCTGGCGATGGTGAACTCGTCGATCGGCACGCCCGGGTCGTCCTCCGTGTGCCTCAGGTCCATCGGGGCAGCCGTCCGGCGCACCTCCACGATGGTGATGTCGTCCTCCTGCTCCCAACCCGCACCGGTGAACCGGGCCAGGGCGTCGAGCAGCCGCCCGATGGCGTCGCGCTCCCCGCCCGCCGCGCCGACGACCTCTGCCACGCGCGGGAACCCGAACATCTCCCCGTCGGGAGCGTGCGCCTCCGGCAGCGCGTCGCTGTAGAGGACCAAGGTCTCGTCGGGGTGGACGACGATCTCGTTCTCGTCGTAGGCGGCGCCAGCCAGCAGGCCCAGCGGCATGCCGGCGGCGTGCGGCTGCACGGCACCGTCGGAGGTACGCACACACGGCAGGTTGTGCCCCGCGTTGGCGAAGACGAACCGTCCGGTGACCGGGTCGAGGACCCCGTACAGGCAGGTGACGAACATGCGCGGTGGCATGTCCGGGACGAGCTGGTCGTTCACACGCCGCAGGACCTCGCCGGGCTCGACGAGGCGTTGGGCGCTGGCACGCAGGACCGAACGGGTCGAAGCCATCACCAACGCGGCCGGCACCCCCTTGTCGGTCACGTCTCCGACCACGACCCCGAGGCGCCCGCCGGGGAGGTCGATGAAGTCGTAGAAGTCGCCACCGACCTCGCGGGCCGGGCGGTAGAACGCGTCGAGCTGCCACCCGGCGTGCTCGGGCAGCTCCCGCGGCAGGAAGTACTGCTGGATCAGCGTCGCGACCTGGAGCTCCTGCTCGTAACGCTCGCGACGTCGGACCTCGACCTCCTGCTCCTTGACCAGCTGCGCCACACGCAGCGCCGGGGCGGCCTGGCTCGCGAGGTTCTCGAGCAGCTTGCGGTCGTCGGCCGAGTAGTCCTGCTCCGAGAGCCGAGGTCCGAGGTTGAGCAGCCCGATGAGTTCACCCTGGGTGACCAGCGGCACGACGAGCTTGACACCAGCTTCCCGGAGGGCGGCGATCCCGGGCGTGTCCAACTTCAGCGCATCGAGGTCGACCGTGCCGGGTGCCGACTGGAAGTACGCCAGGCACGGATCGTTCGGCGGGATGTCGACCGGCGTGCTCTCCACCTGCTCGAGCTCGGCCACCGCGTCGTCCTGGCGACGCCGCGCTGCACGCCGGAGCCGCAGGGTCGGCAGCCGTCGCGCGCGTGGTTCGTCGGTGACCGTCACCGTCGCCTCCTCGCCGTCCGGGACGTCACCCGTCGCCACGGGGCGTCCTCGTGGACCATCATCAGCATCACCGTTCCGGAACCGTTCCGAAGCGCTCACGACCTCGGCTCCGGCGATCCGAGGAGCCACGGAGCCGGAGCCCCCGTCGCGAACCAGACGGTGACGGCCGCCGGCCGCACCGTCTGCTCGACGGATCGCAGGAGGGCGGCGGAGACCTGGTGGAGATCCACCTCGTCACGGAGTCGCTGACCGAACACGTCGACCACACGCTGGGCGTCGTAGCCGCGCCGATCGAACCGTCGGTCGACGAGGCGCCGCATCCGTGCGAGCACGGGTCGTGCGAGCGCCGCCGACAGCAGAGTGGCGCCGGCGATCACCACGTCGGGTGCGTCCTGTGGACCGAGCGCCGTCTGGGCCCCGAGCACCACCGCGGCGTAGACACCGACGAGGACCAGCGAGACCAACGCGTACGACAGCGTCCGGCTGATGAGCCGATCGAGGTCCCACAGGCGGAACCGGAGCACCGCGACGCCGAGACTCGCCGGGACCACGAGGTTGACGGCGACCTCGGCGATCCCCACCAACGGTCCGCCGAGGAGCAGATCGACCAGGGCGTTCAGGACGTAGATGAGCGCGACGATGCCGAACCCCGTCAGCGCGACCTCGAGCTGGCGTCGCTCCACGCCCTGAGAACGTCGGAAACGCAACGCGAGGCATACCAGCGCGACGACGGCGAACAGCATGATGGGTGCGATGCTGAGCCCGGCGACGGAGTCCTGCTCGATGTCCCCGATGGGCAGCAGACCGACCGGGTTGACCAGCTGGGCGACGTCGGTGCCCGTCCCGTCGGTGATGGCGAGCTCTGCCTCCATCATCGCCACCGCGACCGTGCCCGTCATCCACGCCAGGTCGAAGCGGGCGAAGGCCCGCCACCGGCGGTTCGGCGCCGAACCGGTCGGGAAGCGCAGCGGGAGCTGGACGAGCATCAGGTGCAGGTAGACGACCCAGTACCACTCGCCGTACCACGCGCCGAACACGGTGAGCGATCCGAGGTCGTCGGCGAGGAAGCCGCGGTAGGCGACGGTCTCCGCCGCCCAACCGAGGACCACCGTGGTCCCGATCAGCAGCAGCAACCAACCGATCAGGTGCCGCGGTCGTTGCCAGGCGACCACCGAACCGATGAGCGCGAACGCGGACACGGAGGTCGGGAACGGCACGGATCCGAGATCCCCACCCACGGCCAGCGTGACCGACAACCCGGCGGCCCACCCACCAACCGTCACGACCAGCAGCGCGGGAGCCAACAGACGCCACGTCGGGCGATCGGTGTGATCGGCCCGGAACCGGTCGGCCACGGCGGCGGCCCCCTCCATCACCGATCACCCGCCGGCGCTGGACCGAGCCAGAGCGAGACCGTGGACGGGTGGAGCGCCTCGATCGTGGTCGTCGTGAGCTCGGTGGCCACCGTGCCGAGGTCGACCTCGTCGCGCAGCCGGGTGGCGAAGCGTGCGTTCACCCGCTCGCCGTCGTAGGCGCGCCGGTCGAAACGCCGGTCGACGCGGGACTGCACCCGGTGACGAACCGGGCGGAACAGTGCGGCCACCGCGAGCGTCGCTCCCGCGATGACCACGTCCGGGGCCTCGCGGCCTTCGAGCAACTGCTGGGCGGCGAGGACCACGGCGGCGTAGGTGGCGACCAGGACCAGCGAGACGAGCCCGTAGCCGACGGTGCGGCTGACGACCCGGTCGATCTCGTAGAGCCGGTACCGCGTCACCGCGACGCTCAGACCGACGACGGGAGCCGCGAGCACCAGCAGCGAGTAGATGGCGGACACGACTCCGGTGGCGGCCGAGCCACCGAGGAGCGCCGCGACTGCCGCCACGACGGGCCAGGTCAGCAGCACCGCGAGGACCGCGAAGACCAACCAGCGCAACTGCAGGCGCTCGATGCCCTCGGACCGTCGGAAACGGACGACGATCGCTGCGACCGCGCCCACGATGCCGATGGGCAACGTCGCGACGGCGAGCAGTTCGAGGGCCGGACGGATCCGCTCGGTCGCGGGCGAGGAGACGGGGTTGATGAGCGTCCACTCGACGTCGCCTCGAAGCAGCAGTTCCGGCGCGAGCACCATCCCCGTCGCGACCGCCGCGACGCCGGTCGCGTACGCCCGTTCGGGCCAGCGCCACCGCGAGCCGACGAGTCGCCCGTCCGGGAAGCGGTACCCGATGACCGGGATGAGCATCGCGAAGAGCGGGAACGCGGCGCTCGCGACGACCAGCAGCAGGACCGCCCACGCGGGCAGATCAGACCGCGGTTGGCCGGTGGTCCACTGCTCGGCCAGGTTGTTCACCACGAGCAGGAGACCCATGGACACCAGCAGCCACCCGATCGGGTGGCGCCGCCGGCGCAGGATCAGAACACCCACCAGGGGGTACCCGAGCAGCAGCGGGGCGAAGACGAGGTGGTGGATCGTCCGCTCGTCCCCCGTCACCGCGGCGACGACGATCCGGAGGGCCGTGATGATCACGACCGAGAGCACGATCGCCGATAGCAGCCACCGGCTGGCACCGCGCTCCTCGGCCCCGGGTTCCGTCACCGAGCTCCTCCCCTGGTCACGAGCCCGCCTGCCCCGCGCGCCTCGTCGGCCGCTCCACGCGGCCGGCCGGTACAGACCATCGCCGCCGCGCGTTCCGGTGGCGTCACGAGCGTCGCAGTACGACCCGGCCACGGCGGACCATCCGGGGCGGGACGGCGCCCCGCGCACGACCTCGTGCGCAGCGCAGGTTCCGGACCGGGAGTGCCACGACCTCGGCGGCCCCACCGTTACGGTCCGCGCGCGGCGTGGGGACGCCGGGACGCTCGTCGTCTCGGGTGCGAGGACGGGGAGGTGGGTGTGGGGCTGACGATGCGCCTCCTCGGCGCACCCGTGATCGACGTGGATGGCGTCCCGCTCTCGGTCGACACCCGGAAGGCGACGGCGCTGCTCTCCCTCCTGGTCGTCCGCGACGAGCGCCTGGCCCGCGACGCCGTCGCCGCCCTCCTGTGGCCGGACGCCGCCCCCGAGCGCGCCCGAGCATCGCTGCGCCGGACCCTGTCGACCCTCTCGGCCGGCCTCGGCGGTCGCTGGGTCGCCACCGACCGTGATCAGTTGCTGATCCGGTGGGACGCCGACGTCTCCTGCGACGTGACCGAGCTGCGACGCGCGGCGCGGATCTTCCGAGAGCACGACCGAGGCCACGGCGCCGACCTCGCCACGTGCTCGGTGTGCGCAGGTGGGCTGGCCGCGATCGACGGTACGTCCACGGGTGGCGAGCTGCTCGAGGGCTTCGTGCTCCGGGACGCACCGGGCTTCGGCGACTGGGCGCAACTGGAGTCCGAGGCCCTGCGGCGCGACGCCTCGCTGGTGCTCGAGCGGCGCACGACCATCGAACTGGCCACCGGCCGGGTCGAAGCTGCGCTCGCCACCGCTCACCGCTGGTCCGACAGCGACCCGCTCCACGAGGGAGCACACCGGGCGATCATGCGGGCGGCGGCGCAGCTCGGACGGCGCGAGGAGGCGGTGCGCCAGTACCGCCTCTGCGTCGCCACCCTGGATCGCGAGCTCGGGGTCGCACCGCTCGCCGAGACGACCGCCCTCCACGAGGCGATCGTCGGCGACGCGCCCGTCCCCGTCGCCGTCAGGCCCCGGACCGTGGCGAGGGCCGTCCCCGCGGTGCGGCGCGACGCCGGCGCGTTGGTCGACAGGGACGACGAGCTCGAGGAGCTGCGGACCGCGCACCGGGAGCTCACGGCGGGTGCGACGTGCGTCGTCGTCGAGGGCGAGGCGGGGATCGGGAAGTCACGCATCATCGAGGAGTTCGTCGAGTTTGCGACCGGCCGGGGTGCTCGTGCCACGGCGATCCGGTGCCGTGAGGACGAGGTCTCCCTGACCTGTGCGCCGCTGAGCGACGGCCTGCGGGACGCGGCACTGGTCGATCCGTCCTGGCTCGGTCGGCTCCCACGGTCGGTGACCGGCGAGGTGGCCCGCATCGTTCCGGATCTCGCTGACGCCGAGCTCCAGCCCGCGACCACCGCTCTCGACTCACCCGGCGCACAGGCTCGCTTCCTGGACGGGATCTTCGCCGCGCTGGCGGCCACCGTCACCGGCCAGGGCGCAGGTGTCCTCGTCCTCGACGACCTGCACTGGGCCGACCCGACGACCATCGACGTCCTGCTGCGGGGGGTGCACCGGTACGCGGGTGCGCCCGTCCTGCTGGTGGTCGCCTGGCGGTCCGAACTCGTGCCCCACGATCACCCGCTGCGACGTCTGCTCGCCCTCGACGGGACACGGTGCTTGCGCCCCGCCCGTCTCACACGCGACCAGGTCGCCGAGCTGGTGGAGGACGTCCGACCACGTGCGCGCGGGCTGGTCGACCGGTTGCACGACGAGACCGAGGGCATCCCGTTCTTCGTCCTGCAGTACCTGACGACGGTCGAGGACGACAGCTGGGACCTGCCGACACCCGTCCGCGACCTGGTGGCATCCCGGCTGTTGCCGCTGTCCGACCTGGCACGCCAGTGCGTGACCGCCGGGGCGGTCCTCGGGCGCACCTTCGACCTGCACACCCTCGTGCGGACCAGCGGACGCAGCGAGGACGAGGTCGTGACCGGTATCGACGAACTGCTCGACCACCGCCTGCTCGACGAGCGACCGGGATCGCGGTCGGGAGAGGCGCGGTACGACTTCACCCACAGCAAGCTGCGTGAGGTGGTGCTCCAACGTGCGAGCCTGGCGCGTCGCCGGCTGCTGCACCGACGCGCCGCCGAAGCGCTGCTCGTCGCCGGTGACGACCCCGCGGTGGCGGGCCGTGCCGCACTGCACCTGCGGGAGGCGGGCGAGGACACGAGGGCCGCCGAACAGCACGTGATCGCCGGCCAGCACGCACGGTCGCTGTACGCCAACGTCGAGGCGCTCGAGCACCTCACCACCGCCCTCGCGCTCGGGCACCCCGACGTCGGACCGCTGCGGTCGGCCATCGGCGACCTCCACGCCCTCGCGGGCCGGTACGCCGAGGCCCGCGACAGCTACACCGCTGCCACCGCGACCGCCGAGGAACCGGCCGACCTGGCCGACCTCGAGCACCGGCTCGGTGTCCTCCACCTGCGGTGGGGCGCGTGGTCGACCGCGGAGCGCCACCTGCGGTCGGCGATGTCGCTGCTCGGTTCCCTCGAGCCGGACGAGGCAGCCGCGTCGGCCCGGCCCCGGGTCCGAGCTGATCTGGCGGTCGCGCTGCTCCGCGGCGGCGACGAGGACGGCGCCGCTCGGGAGGCCTCGGCGGCGGTCGACGAGGCCGCCGTCGGCGCCGACGGCGCGGCGCTCGCCCAGACGCACAACACGGCGGGGCTGGTGGCACGGCGTCGTGGCGACCACGAGGTCGCGAGCCGCCACCTGCGACGAGCTCTGGAGCACGCCGCCGACCTCCACGACCCCGCGGCGCACGTCGCAGCGCTGAACAACCTCGCGCTCGTGCTCGCGGCGGATGGTCAGGTCGAGGAGGCGCTCGCGACCGCGCGGGACGCCCTCGACCGCTGTGCGGCGATCGGCGACCGGCACCGTGCTGCCGCGCTCCACAGCAACATCGCCGACCTGTTGCACGCAGCAGGTCGGACCGACGAGTCGCTGCCGCACCTGACCGAGTCCGCGCGCCTGCTGGCCGAGCTCGACGGGTCCGCCTCGGCGGAACCCGAGGTGTGGAAGCTCATCGACTGGTGAGACACGACGCGTGTCAGCGCGTCCCCGCCCCGATCGCGTGCACGCCACCGTCGACGTGCACGATCTCGCCCGTGACGCCCGGCATCCAGTCCGACAGCAGGGCGCACACCGTCCGGGCCACCGGCTCCGGATCGGTCGAGTCCCATCCGAGCGGTGCCCGCTCCTGCCAGATCGGTTCGAAGCCCGCGAACCCGTCGATGCTCCTGGCGGCGACGGTCTGCAGCGGGCCGGCGGCGACGAGGTTGACCCGCACCCCGAGCGGCCCGAGCTCCCGTGCCATGTAGCGGGAGGTGGCCTCGAGCCCAGCCTTGGCCACGCCCATCCAGTCGTAGGTCGGCCACGCGACGGACGCGTCGAAGTCCAGCCCCACCAGCGACGCGCCGTCGGCGGCCGCCAGCAGGTCGCGGAGCGTCCGCCCGAGTGCGGCGAACGAGTAGGTCGACACCTGCACGGCCGTCGCCACGTCCTGCCAGGGGGCGTCGAGGAACCCGCCACCGAGGCACGACGGCGGCGCGAAGCCGATCGCGTGCAGGACGCCGTCGACCGCACCCCACCGGTCCTCGAGCTCCTTCGCGACGGCCGCCAGGTCGTCCTCGGAGGTGACGTCCAGTTCCAACACGTCCGGCGGGTCAGGCAGGCGGCTGGCGCTGCGCTCGGTCAGGCGCCGCGCACGACCGAACGAGGTCAGGACCACCTCGGCGCCTTGGTTCTGGGCGACGCGCGCGACCGAGAAGGCGATCGAGCGCGGGTCGAGCACGCCGGTGATGAGCAGCTTCTTGCCCTCGAGCAGCACGGGAACTCCGATGGTGGTGGCCGTGTCAGGTGGGGTCGACGATCAGTCCGACGACGACGGCCAGGGCGAGGCCCCCGTCGTGGGACAGCGAGCAGGACCAGCCGCTCGGCTCGCCGTGGAGGTGCAGGCGCGGCGCGCCGGTGTCGTCGCGGCGTACCTCGACGGCGTGGAACGGCAGCCGGAGGTCACCGAGGGCCTTGCGGGCGGCTTCCTTGGCCGCGAACCGGGCGGCCAGGCGCGCGCGACCCGTGGGTGACCCGAGCGCCACGCCGCCGCGGGTGCAATCGGCCACCTCTGCGGCGGTGAAGACGCGGTCGATGAAACCCGCGCGGCGGTCGGCGACGGCCGCGAGCCTGGCCACGTCGACGACATCACAACCGGTCGCGACCCTCATGGGCCGCCGCCGATCGGCGAGAAGTCGCTCGCGCCCGCGAACCCGGACAGGGCCACCAGTGACGCGTGGAGCTGGTCGGTGAACGCTCGCCTGGCACGCGGGGTGTCGGCCTGCGGTGGTTCGAGCGGCGCGCCGAAGCGGACGGTCACGTGCCCGCCGCGCAGCCGCGGACGCCGACCGATGGGCCAGACCTCGAAGATGCCGACGACCGCCGTCGGTACGACGGGAGCACCGCTGGCCGCGGCCAGGCGAGCGACGCCGCTCCGCAGCCGGTGCACGCGGCCGTCCCGGCTGCGGGAGCCCTCCGGGTAGACGGCCACGGCCCGGTCGTCGTGGAGCAGGTCGGTCAGCACCTGCAGCGCCGCGGCGTCGGCGTCCCCGCGACGCAGCGGGACCATGCCGATACGGGGGAGCAGCGGGCCGAGCACCGGGACGCTCACGAGCCGCAGGTCGCCGAGGAAGTGCACCGGCCGCTGGATCGCGACCCCGATGGCCAACGAGTCCGCGTGGGACTGGTGGGTCGAGGCGAGCAGCACGCCGCCGGTCTCCGGCACGTGCTCGGCTCCCTCGACCCGTAGGTGCAGCCAGGTCCGGAGCACCGGTCGCACGCTGGCACGCACCAGGGAGCGGGCCCCCGGGACCATGGGGGCTGGCGACGATCCGGCGCGGACGGGGGCCGACGTGACCCGCCGATGCGAGGGTGCGGTCATCACTGGGGCAGGTTGTCGTGGACGAAACCGGGCTGTCGAGCGCTGCGCAGCGACCGCAGTATCGCGACGAGGGCGGGGCGGGTGTCCTCGGGAGCGATGACCTCGTCCACGCTGCCGCGACGAGCGGCGACGTCGACGTGCATGGCGTCACGGCGGTAGTCCGTGATCAGCTCGTCGCGTCGCTCCGGCCGCTCCTCGATGGCCCGACGGAAGACGATGTCCGCGGCTCCCTCGGCGCCCATCACGGCCAGCTCGGCACCGGACCAGGCGAGCACCGCGTCCGCGCCGATGGAGCGCGAGTTCATCACGATGTACGCCCCACCGAAGGCCTTGCGGAGCACGACCGAGACGCGCGGGACGGTCGCCGACGTGAACGCGTGCAGCAGCTTGGCGCCCTTGCGGATGACGCCGCCGTGCTCCTGGGTCGTCCCCGGTAGGAACCCGGGGACGTCGACGGCCACCACCAGCGGGATCCCGAAGGCGTCGCAGAAGCGCACGAAGCGGGCGCCCTTCTCGGACGCGGTGCCGTCGAGCACCCCGGCGAGCCACCGCGCCTGGTTGGCCACGATGCCGACGGTACGTCCATCGATGCGCGAGAACCCCACGACGAGGTTGCGTGCCCACTGGGCCTGGACCTCGAGGAACCGGCCCCCGTCGACCACCCCGCGGATCAGGTCGCGGACGTCGTAGGGGGAACGGCCGTCGACGGGCACGACCCCGCGCAGGTCCACCTCGGGAGGCTCCTCGGCCGGCACCTCGCGTGGTGCTGCCCACGCCGAATCCGGCAGGTAGCCGAGCAGCTCACGTGCGACCGCGAACGCCTGCTCGTCGTCGTCGACCACGAAGTGCGCCGAACCCGACCGCTCGCCGTGGACCTCGGGCCCACCGAGGGAGCGCGCGTCGACGTCCTCCCCGGTGACCGCCTTCACCACGCGGGGCCCGGTGAGGAACATCGACGCCTCGTCGCTCATGATCGTGAAGTCCATGAGCGCGGGCGAGTAGGTCGCGCCGCCGGCGCACGGGCCGAGCAGGAGCGCGATCTGCGGCACGCGGCCGGACGCGGCGACGTTCGCGGTGAACACCTGCCCGTAGCCGTCCAGCGCCGCCACACCCTCCTGGATGCGTGCACCACCCGAGTCGTTGATCCCGATGACCGGCACGCCACCACGGGCGGCCTGGTCGATGGTGCGGGCGATCTTGTCCGCGTGGGCCTCACCGAGGGAGCCGCCGAGCACGCGGCGGTCCTGGGCGTAGACGTTCACCGCCCGGCCCTCGACCGCACCGGTGCCGGCCACGACCCCGTCGCCGTCTGGGCGTCGTCGTTCGAGCCCGAACCCGCTCGCCTGGTGCTGTCGGGCCGACCCGAGCTCGACGAACGAGCGCGTGTCGAGCAGGCGCGAGAGGCGGGCACGGGCCCCGTCACCGGGCTGGAGCGCGGCGGCGTCGAGCGCGAAGGACTCGGTTCGGGTTGCCTCGGTCACGGGCGGCTCCAAGGGATGGTGGTCGTGGGGACGGGGTCCGTGGGCGTCTGCTGCTGTGGGGATGTGGAGCGGCCGCTGTGGTCGACGGGCGGGATCACGCGCGGGTCAGGACGAGCGCGGCGTTCTGACCGCCGAAGCCCATGGAGGTCGACAGGACGGCGTCGAGGTCCACCTGCCGGGGTGCGCCCGCGACCACGTCGAGGTCGATCTCTGGGTCCTGCCGGGTCAAGTTGGCGGTCGGCGGGACGGTGCCGTCGCGGAGGGCGAGGACGGCGAACGCCGCCTCGACCGCACCCGCCGCGCCGAGCAGGTGGCCGGTCACCCCCTTGGTCGAGGTGACCGCGACCTCGTCCAACGCCGATCCGAACGCGGCGCGGAGCGCCCGGGCTTCGGCGACGTCGTTGAGTGGCGTCGACGTCCCGTGGGCGTTGACGTGTCCGATGTCGCCCACGTCGACGCCGGCGTCCTCGATCGCCCGGCGGATGGCGAGGATCGCTCCCCCACCGTCCTCGGGTGGCGCGGTGGCGTGGTGCGCGTCGGCCGACGCGCCGGCACCCGCGAGGACCGCCAGCACCTCCACGCCGCGGGCGGCGGCGTGCGCCGCGGATTCGAGCACGAGCACGCCCGCGCCCTCCCCCATGACGAACCCGTCACGATCGACGTCGAAGGGCCGCGAGGCACCGGCGGCGTCGGGGTTCCTCGAGAGCGCACCCATCTGGGCGAACGCGCTGACCGCGAGCCCGGTGATGCCAGCCTCGACACCGCCCGCGATCACCACGTCCGCGGCGCCGCTCCGGATCAGGTCGCGTGCCACGTGGATCGCGGAGGCACCGGCCGCGCAGGCGGTGTTGACCGTGAGGTTCGGGCCCCGCGCGGTCGTCCGGATGGCGACGGTGCCCGCCGCGGTGTTGGACAGCATCTTCGGCACGAACATCGGGCTCACCCGGCCGGGCCCCTTCTCGATGTAGCGCGGGTACTCCTCGGCCCAGGTCTCGGCGCCGCCGATACCGGAGCCGAGCACGACCCCGACGCGGTCAGCGTCGGTGGCGGTGATCCGGTCGGGATCGTCCCCGCCGGTCAGGCCGGCGTGTTGCACCGCTTCGCGTGCGGCGAGCAACGCGAGGTGGGTGAAGCGATCGAGCCGCCGGCTCGAACCGCGTCCGAGTTCGGCATCCGCGTCGAACGCGGGAGCCGCGCAGGCGATGGTCACCGGGGTCCCGGCCGCGAGCAGGAGCTCGTGCGGTGCCGCCGCGGACTTGCCGGCGAGCACCCCGTTCCAGGCGTCGGTCACGCCGCGCCCTGCCGGCGTCACGAGGCCGAGCCCCGTGACGACCACCTCGCGGCCCGAGCTCGAGCCGACCACCTCGCGGCCCGAGCTCGAGCCGACCACCTCGCGGCCCGAGCTTCGCCGCTCCACCTGGGTCACGCCGCGGCCTTCTTCTGGCTCACCTTGTCCATCGCGTCCTGGACGGTGCGGACGTCCTCGAGCTCCTCGTCCTCCAGCTTGACGCCGGTCTCCTCCTCGAGGACCAGGGTGAGCTCGACGACGTCGAGCGAGTCGAGGCCGAGCGACTCGAAGGTGGCGTCGGGGGTGACGTCGTCCTCGGGCACGCCGAAGGTGTCGACCAGCAGGGTGGTGAAGGTGGGCAGCAGGTCCTGGTTGTTCACGATCGTGCTCCTGTTCGGGGGTCGTGCAGGTCGGGTTCGTGCAGGTCAGATCGCGGCGCCGCCGTCGACCGGCAGGACGGCACCGGTGATGGCGCCGGCCTCGTCCGAGGCGAGGAAGCGCACGGCGGCAGCGACCTCGTCGGTGGTGACGGCGCGGCCGGTCGGGGCGAGGCCGAGCAGCGCATCACGTGCCGCGTCCGGCAGCGCGTCGGTCATCGCGGTCGCGACGAACCCCGGGGCGACCACGTTCACGGTCACGCCCTTGCGCGCCACCTCGCGGGCGAGCGACTTGGTCATGCCGATCAGGCCCGCCTTGGACGCCGCGTAGGCCGTCTGGCCGGCGTTCCCGCGCAGGGCGACGATCGAGGCGATGTTGACGATCCGTCCGTGACGGGCCCGCATCATCGGGCGCATGGCGGCTCGAGACACCAGGTACGCGCCGCGGAGGTTGACCTCGACGGTCCGGTCGAAGCGCGCGGGGTCGAGCCGCACGAGCAGGTCGTCGTCGGCGACACCCGCGTTGTTGACCACGACCGCGAGCGTCCCGAGCTCGGTCGCGCGCGCGACCGCTCGCGTGACCGACGCCTCATCGGTGACGTCGAGGTGGATCGCCTCGGCGGCGACCTCGTCCGCGCCCGCCGCGGCGGCGCAGTCGACGGCCACCTTCTCGGCGGCGTCACGGTTGCCGCCGTAGCCGACGAGCACCGTGTGCCCGGCTGCAGCCAGGTGCCGGCAGATGGCCGCACCGATGCCGCCGCTGCCGCCGGAGACGAGGGCGATGCTCGGGGTGCTCACGCGACCTCCTCGGGGTTCCAGGTCAACAGGCACGAGGCCCAGGTCAGGCCCGCGCCGAACGCGGTGAGCAGGACGGTCGCGCCGGGGAGGAGCCGGCCGCGGTCACGCGCATCGGCCAGCGCGAGCGGCACGGAGGCCGCCGAGGTGTTCGCGTGCACGTCGATGGTCACGTGGCTGCGGCCCGGGTCGATCCCGAGCCGCTGCACGACCGCGTCGAGGATGCGCGCGTTCGCCTGATGGCCGACCAGCAGGTCGACGTCGTCGACACCGATCCCGGCGGCGGCGAGCACCGCGCGGGACGAGGCGACCATGCGGGCGACGGCGTGGCGGTAGACGTCCCCGCCACGCATCCGCAGGTAGGGGTCACCGTCGGTCGACGGCGGCTCGATCGGGGTCCGCGTCCCGCCCCCCGGGCACCACAACATCGAGGGGTCCCTCCCGTCGGAGCCGAGGTCGAACGGGCCGAGCCGGCCGCGTCCATCGGGCACGAGCACGGCGGCGCCCGCCCCGTCCCCGAACAGCACCCGGACGGCGCGATCCTCCGGGTCGACGATGCGCGTCATGGTCTCCGCACCGATGACGAGCACCGCCCCATCGCCGGTCGCCGCCAGGGCGCCGCCCACCCGCAGCCCCGTCACGAAGCCGCTGCACGCGGCGTTGACGTCGAACGCGGACACCTCGGTGCCGAGGGCTGCGGCGACCAGCGGTGCCGTCCCGGGGACCCGGTGGTCCGGGGAGGTCGTGGCGACCAGGACGGTGGTGACGTCGGCGATCCCGAGCCCGGCGTCGGCGAGCGCGGCCTTCCCTGCAGCAGCCGCCAGGTCGGAGGTGGCCTCGTGGGGGGCCGCGACGTGCCGTTGCGCGATCCCCGTGCGGGTGCGGATCCACGCGTCCGAGGTATCGAGCTCGTCGGCGAGGTCGTCGTTGGTGACGATACGTGACGGCAGCCCCGCGCCCAGCCCGGCGATGCGGACGGGCAGGACGAGGCTGCCGGTGCGAGCGCTGTCCGCGGTTCGGCCGCGTTCGAGGGCGAGGGTCACGCAGCGGTCCCGCGGTCGAGCCACACGACGGCGTCACCGGCGTGCACCGGTTGGGTGGGGCGCAGCATCGGTCCGCCGACGCGCCCGGCCGTGACCGCACGCAGGTCGTGGTCACGGCCGCCCGCCTGGACGCGGGCGACCACGTCACCCGCCCGGACGGGCGTGTCGATGGCGAGGTGGTCGGTCAGGTGTCCCGCGACCGGGGTGCTGACGATGCTGCACGCGGGGATGGGGATCACAGGTGCGCTCCTTCGGGGTGGTGGTCGTGCCGCGGCGCGGCAGCGCGGACGGTGTGGTGCCGCGACGGGTCAGCGGGCTCCGACGGCGACGCCGAGCTCGGCCGCGAGCGCGTACGCGTCGGCGGGCGTGGCCACGGAACGGATCTCGAGGTCCGGCACCGTGCGCTTCGCGAGACCGGCGAGCACGCCTCCCGGCCCGACCTCGATCAGGTGCGTCACCTCCTGCGCGGCCAGCGCGAGCTGCACCTCCCGCCACCGCACGGGGGCGAGCACGCCGCCGAGCAGGGCGTCCGCGACCGCGGATCCCGTGGTGAGCGTGCGCAGGTGCACACCGCTGACGATGGGAACCTGCGGATCGGCGAACGGGACCGCGTCGAGCGCGGCACCGAGCGCCGAGACGGCCGGGCCCATGGCGCGGGAGTGGAACGCGCCCTCGACGTCGAGCCGGACGAGTCGACCCCCGGCGCCCCTCACGTCCTCGCGGATCGCTTCGAGGGCGGCCTCGGGGCCGGCGAGCACCACCTGGCCGGGCGCGTTGTCGTTGGCGATGACGACGTCCGGGTGCGCGACCAGGAGGGACGCGACGGCCTCCGGGGCGAGCTTGACCAGCGCCGCCATGGATCCCGGCATCGCCTCGCAGGCCCGACGCATCGCCTCGCCCCGGGCCGCGACCAGTCGGGCTCCAGCGGCGACGTCCAAGCTGCCGGCGACGACCGCAGCGCTGCACTCACCGAGGCTGTGCCCGGCCACCACGTCCGGGCGCAGTCCTGCCGCCCGCAACGCCGCTGCCGTGGCCAGCGACGCCGCCAGGATGGTCGGTTGCGCCTCGCTGGTGCGTGCGCCGGTCCCTGGGGCCTCCGCAAGCGTGCGGACGTCTCGACCGCTCGCCGCCGTGACCGTGGCGACGGCGGCCGCCGCGGCAGCGGCGAGCGGCGCGAGCTCCACGCGGCCGCCACCGTCCAGCGCCTCGCGCACGCACCCCGTCCGCGTGGACCCCTGACCCGGCAGCACCCAAGCGACCCGCACACAACCTCCGTATATGACGTCGACGTCAGCTTCAGGTCTGCAACCTGACACACACGTCAACTCACGTCAAGCCGTCCTCGGGTCCCCGCACGTCGCGGGTCCCGATGGCCGCTCACGTCACCGCAGGTCCGCGCGGACCCTCGGAGGTAGCGTCCCGTTCCGCTCTCGACGCTCGGAGACCCGCGTGGACCGCGACGCCTGCCTCGCCTGGGACGCGGCCGATCCGCTCGGGCCGCCTCGCGACCTGATCGCCCTCCCCGACGGGGTCATCTACCTCGACGGGAACTCGCTCGGACCGCTCCACCACCGCGTCGCGACCCGCGTCCGGGAGGTCGTGGTCGACGAGTGGGGCGGCGGTCTCATCACCAGCTGGAACGCGTCGGCGATCCGTCCTGGTTGGGTCGGGCTGCCCGGGCGGGTCGCCGCAGGGATCGCGCCCTGGATCGGCGCCGACGCCGACGAGGTGGCCGTGGCCGACTCGACCTCGGTGAACCTGTTCAAGGCGCTGGCAGCCGCGTGCCGCTTGCGTCCCGGCCGTCGCGTGATCCTCACCGACGACGCGAACTTCCCGACCGACGTGTACGTCGCCGGTGGTCTCGCCGACCTGCTCGGCGACCGCGAGGTCCGCGTCGTGCCCACCGGTGCGGTGGCCGACCACCTCGATGACGACGTCGCGGTGCTGACCCTCACCCACGTCGACTACCGGACCGGGCGCCGGCACGACGCACCGAGGCTGACCGCAGCGGCGCACGAGGTCGGCGCGCTCGCGGTGTGGGACCTGTCGCACTCGACCGGTGCGCTGGCGGTCGATCTGCACGCCTGGGACGCGGACCTCGCGGTCGGCTGCACCTACAAGTACCTCGACGGCGGCCCCGGGGCCCCCGCCTTCCTCTACGTCGCACGCCGGTGGCACGACCGGGCCAGCACCCCGCTGCGCGGATGGTTCGGGCACGAGCAGCCGTTCGCGTTCGCCGAACGCTACGCCCCGGCGACGGGGGCGGCGCGGTTCCTCGACGGGACGCCGCCGGTGCTGAGCCTGGCCGCCCTCGAGGCGGCGCTCGAGCTGCGTGCGGCCGTGTCCCCCGCCGAGGCCGAGGCCAAGGCCCGAGCCCTGACCACCCTGTTCATCGACCGTGTCGACGCTCGCCTCGGTGACGCCGTCGAGGTCGTGACGCCCCGCGATCCGTCAGCGCGGGGAGCGCAGGTCTCGCTCCGGCACCCACACGCGGCCGCGGTCACGAGCGCGCTCATCGAGCGCGGGGTCATCGGGGACCACCGTCCGCCGGACCTGGTGCGGTTCGGCTTCTCGCCGCTCGTGGTGCGCGCCGTCGACGTGCACGACGCGGTCGAGGTGCTCGAGGAGGTGCTCCGCACCGGGGCGTGGGACACCCCGGAGCACCGCGCCCCCCGCACCGTCACCTGAGTCGAGCTACCCGAGGGTGATGGCCCGTCCCTCGGTGGCACCGATGCGAGCGACGATGTCCGCGAGGACCTCCCGCGGGACCGCGTCGTCGAGCGACAGCGCCATGATCGCCTCGCCACCGACCGCACGTCGCCCGACCTGGGCCGAGGCGATGTTGACGCCGGCTTCCCCGAAGCCCGTCCCGACCGCGCCGATGACCCCCGGTCGGTCCTCGTAGCGGAAGAAGGCCATGTGCTCGCTCGGCTCGACGTCCACCGGCGTGTCCCAGACCTCGATGAGCCGCTCCCGATCACCGGGCTGGACCACGGTGCCCGACACGCGGACCGTGTGGCCGTCGCGGGTGAGGCCGGAGACGCGAAGCACCGACACGTAGTCCTCCGAGTGCGGGTCGGAGATCTCGCGCACCGACAGGCCGCGCTCGTCGGCGAACAGCGGGGCGTTGACGAACGTGACCGGTTCGGAGACCACCGCCGAGAGCAGGCCCTTGATCACCGACAACCCGACGATCCGGGTGTCCTCGTCGGCGATGGCACCGGCTGCCTCGACCGTGACCTCGCCGGTGAGCCCGTCCTCGGCGAGGGCGGCGAGGAGCCGGCCGAGCTTCTCGGCGAGCGGCAGGTAGGGCTTGACCGCGTCCGGGACCGGGCCGCCCTGGACGTTGACGGCCGAGGGGACCAGCTCGCCCTTCAGCGCGAGGTCGACGGCTTCGGCGACCTGGACGCCGGCGCGGTCCTGCGCCTCCTCGGTCGACGCCCCGAGGTGGGGGGTGACGATCGCGTTCGGCAACCCGAACAGCGGGGAGTCGGTCGTCGGTTCGGTGTCGAACACGTCGACGGCTGCGCCGGCGATGACCCCGTCGCGCGAGGGCCTTCGCGAGGTCGGACTCGACGACGATGCCCCCGCGGGCCACGTTGAGCAGGCGAGCGGTCGGCTTCATCTTCCCGAACCGGTCGAGGTCGAACAGGCCGACCGTGTCCGGGGTCCTCGGCAGGTGGATGGTGACGAAGTCGGCCTCGGCGAGGATCTCGTCGACGGTGTCGACGAGCCGCACGCCGAGCCGTGCCGCCCGGTCGGGTGCGACGAAGGGGTCGTAGGCGACCAGGCGCATCCCGAAGGCGTGAGCACGCTGCGCGACGAGCGTGCCGATGCGGCCGAGCCCGAGCACGCCGAGGGTCTTGTCGTGCAGCTCCGAGCCGTTCCAGCGGCTGCGCTCCCAGCGGCCCTCGACGAGGGCAGCGTGGGCCTGCGGCACGTTGCGGGCCAGGCTCAGCAGCAGCGCCATCGTGTGCTCCGCGGCCGACACGACGTTCGACTGGGGGGCGTTGCAGACGACCACGCCCGAGCGGGTGGCCGCCTCGATGTCGACGTTGTCGAGCCCGACGCCGGCCCGACCGATCACCTTCAGGTCCGTGGCCGCAGCGATCACGTCCGCGTCGATGGTGGTCTGCGAGCGGACGACGATGGCGTCGTAGCCCGCGACGGTGGCGAGCAGTTCGTCCTTCGACAGGCCGGTGGCGATGTCGACCTCGTGGTCGACGGCCAGGGCGTCGACACCGGCTTGCGCGAGCTTGTCCGCGACGAGGATGCGCACGGGGGACCTTCCAGGTGGGAGCGGGCGGCGCACCGTCGACCGAGCGGCAGGAGGGGCGCCTCGAGGATGCGCACAGCGTACGGCGCACCGGCGCGGGCGCCGTACCCGGATGGTGCGAACGGTGCGTCGCGTCGGCGTGCGCACCGTCGGTTCCCCCCGCGCGGTGCGACGGGTGACCTCCGTCGCCGAGCGACCGGTGGCGTAGCGTGGCGACCGATCATCCCGGGGGGGAACCGATGCGCCGCCACGTCGCCTCGCTGCTCACGATCGCGCTCGTCGCCGCGGCGGCGCTCGTCGCACCACCGGTCGCCGGGGCACCGACAGCCGCCCAGACGCAGGCCGACCCGTGCGCCGGCGCGCCGCGCGCGCCGTACGTGGACGTCGGCGACGGCGCGACCCACGCATCGGCGATCGACTGCCTCCACGGCCTCGACGTCATCCGCGGCCGACTGGTCGACGCGTTCTCGCCGGGCACCGACCTCCGCCGTGACCAGATGGCGACGATCATCGCGGGCGCCATCCGGGCGGCGGGCGGGACGCTCCCCGCTCCGGGCGCCAGGTTCGACGACCTGGCCGGGAACGTGCACCGCGACGCCATCGAGCGGTTGGCGGCCGCGGGCATCGTCCAGGGGGTGGGTGGACGGAGCTACGACCCGGCGCACGGTGGTCCGTCGCGGGCAGATGACCGCGTTCCTCGTGGGGGCGCACGACCACGTGCTCGGCGCCTCGGACGAGCCGGCGCCGGACGCCTTCACCGACGACGACGGGCACCAGTTCGAGCCGTTCATCGACCGGGCGGCGCACCTCGGGCTCGCCTCGGGGAGGACGGCCACCACGTTCGCGCCGGCCGAATCGGTCACCCGAGCCCAGACGGCGACGTTCGCGTCGAACCTCCTCCGGCTGTCGCGTCAGGCCGGCGTGATGCCCGCGCCGACGTGGGGCTTCCGCGCGTCGGTCACCGCGGTACCGGCCTCCCTCCGGACCCAGATGACGGGCGTCTCGTGGCACGCCGGGCGGGGGTGTCCGGCGTTCGGCGACCTACGCCTGCTCGAGATCGTCCACCGCGGGTTCGCCGGACGCGATCGGGTCGGCCTGATGGTGCTGCACCGGGACGCCACCACCGTGGTCCGTGCCGCGCTCGAGGACTCCTACCGGTCAGGCTTCCGCATCGAGCGGATGCGGCTGATCGACCGGTACGGCGGGAACGACGACCGGTCGATGGCCGCCAACAACAGCTCGGCGTTCAACTGTCGGACCGTCGCGGGGACCAACCGGCTGTCCGAGCACGCCCACGGACGAGCGATCGACCTCAACCCGATCCAGAACCCCTACGTCACGAGCGGCGGCACGGTCTACCCGCCGGCTGGCGCCAGCTACCGGGACCGGTCCAACGTGCGGACCGGCATGCTCGTCCGGAGCGGTGCCACCGTGCAGGCCTTCCTCACCCGCGGGTGGGGCTGGGGCGGTGACTGGACCAGCGCCAAGGACTACCAGCACCTGTCCGCCACCGGCCGCTGAGCGCCTGTCAGTGGCCGGTGAGGCCCGTGACCTCGTCGGGGAGCTGGTTGATCAGCGTCGGTGTGGCGCGGGCGACGTAGCTCAGCAGCGCCTGCTCGACCTCCTCGGGGAAGTCCTGCTCGACGATGGACGCGGCCATCAGCTCGGCCCACCGGAGCGCCGCCTCGGGGGTGACGGGGAACGGCGCGTGCCGCATGCGCAGGCGCGGGTGGCCCCGGTCTGCGGAGTACAGGTCGCCGCCGCCCCAGTACTGCGCGAGGAACAGCGCGAGCCCCTCCTTGCCGGGCTCGAGGTCGTCGGGGTACATCGGACGCAGCAGCGCGTCCCGCTCGACCCGGCCGTAGAAGGCCTCGACGAGCGCGACGAAGGCGGGCAGGCCCCCCACCCGTTCGAAGACGCTGACGTCGGCGGGCTGACTCACAGCGCTCGCTCCAGGAAGGCGACGTCGAGGTAGCCGCCGAACTTGTGGCCTGCCTCGGTGAGGGTGCCCCGGTGGACGAACCCGAAGCGCTCGTGGATCGCGATCGAGCCGTCGTTCGGGAGCGCGACGACCGAGTAGGCCCGGTGGAAGTCGCTCTCCTCGAGCCGGTCGAGCAGGGTGCGGAACAGCGCCCCGCCGACCCCGCCGCCCGTCGCGTCGGGGGCGACGTAGACCGTCACCTCCACCGAGCGGGCGTAGGCGGGCTTCGGGCGGAACGGCTGGGTGGCGATGAAGCCGGCGACCCGTCCGTCGACGGTGGCGACGAGCAGGTCGTAGGGACCGTCCACCACCTCGGTGTCGAACTGGTCGCGCCACTCCCGCGGGGTGCGGACCTGGGTGTTGAAGGTGATGGTCGTGTTCAGCACGTAGTGGGTGTAGATCGCGGCGACGGCTGGCAGATCGTCGGCGGTGGCGTCACGCACGACGACGTCCCGACCCGTCGGGTCGGGGCGGATGGCGTCAGCGGTCCTCGTCACGGCCCGCACGGTACCGGCCACGCACCGGGCGTCCGGGCGCCGGCGAGGGTCAGTACAACCCCGCCGGCCGGAAGCGCTCGTCGTGGAGCCGGAGCGCGTGGCGATCGCTCATCCCGGCCACGTGATCGACCGCCGACTGCAGGTCGCTGGAGTCCGCCAGCCGGTAGGCGTCGGGGATGGCGTCCGGATGCTCGGCGAACCACTCGACGAGGTCCCGGATGACGCGCACCGCCCGCGCCGCGTGGGCTCGAGCCTCGTCGCGCAGGTAGACCCGCTCGAACATCCAGTCCCGGAGCTCGTCCATGACCACGAAGGCATCCGGGTCCATCGTCACGTGGCCGGCGGCGAGCGAGTCGCCGATCACCTGACGGACCAGCGAGTCGATCCAGTCCGGGCCGGGTGCCCCGAGCGCGTCGCGGAAGCGGGCCGGCACGTCGGTGGGGGTGATGACGCCGGCTCGGACCGCGTCCTGCACGTCGTGGGCGAGGTAGGCGATGCGGTCGGCGTACCGACAGACCCAGCCTTCGGCGGTGACCGGGGGCGGGTCGTTGCGCCACGACGACTGCGAGATCCCGTCCCGGGTCTCGACGGTGAGGTTCAGCGGCTCGAGCACCTCGACGACGCGGACCCCGTGGAGCGCGTGCTGCCACTGCCCGTCCGCCGTGGCCGATCCCGACCCCGGCTCGACGTAGGGCGTGAGCGCCTCCTCACCGGTGTGTCCGAAGGGTGCGTGCCCGATGTCGTGCCCGAGACAGATCGCCTCGGTCAGGGGTTCGTTCAGCGCCAGGGACGACGCGATGGCTCGGCCCACCTGCGCCACCGCGAGCGTGTGGGTCAGGCGGGTGACGAAGTGGTCACCCTCGGGGTTCAGGAACACCTGGGTCTTGTGCTTGAGCCGACGGAACGCCTTGCTGTGCAGGATCCGGTCGCGATCGCGCTCGAACGCCGTCCGGTGCTCGTCGGGCGGTTCGTCGTGATCCCGCCCACGCGTGTCCGCGGCACAGGTCCCGATCGGCGACAGGCGCTCGCGCTCCTCGGCCTCACGGACCGCGCGGGTGCGATGACGCACCGGGGCGTCGGCGGCCGCAGCGGGCGGCGGCGTCGGGGCGGGGTCGGAGGTCACCGGACGAACGCTACCGCCACCGGTTCACCCGCCGGTGCGGAGCGGAACCTCGCTGTGGAACCGGCGCGAGCGCCGGCGGCGTCCCGTCCGACGGCGAGCTGGGCGCTGTCGAGCACGTCGAACAGCTCGTCGGCTGCCCACACCCGGTTGCGTCGGTAGCCGGTGACCTCGCGCAGGACCTCGGCTCGGGCGAGCCGTTCGATGCCACGCTGGGCGGTGCGCTCCTCGAGGTCGTGGGCGAGCGCTTCGGAGACCTTCGATGCCCGCGCGGCCGCTTCAGCGAAGTGGGTGACCCGCGTGTCCACGTCGCCGTTGCGCTGGTAGGCGGCCAGGGCAGCGAAGTAGCCGTCGCGCTCGCTGAGAAGCACCATCGAACTGGGCGTGCACGAGCGCGGCCTTGGCGATAGCGGTCGACGTCGTTACGGGACGCGAAGGTCACCAGATCCTCGAGCAGGACTGGCACGTGCTCGTGCGGCGGCGGGACGAAGATGGCGTCCACGGGTGTGGCGCACCGACCCGCACGCGACAAGCCTCCGGCGCCAGGTGCCCACCGCTGGGTGACCGACGTCGGGGCGAACACCATCGGCAGCGTCCGCCAGATCCGGGCGGTGGTCAGGAACGCGGGTCGTGCACGGTGCCGAGGAACAGGATGGTCCCGGTGTCGCGGTCGCTGACGGTGAACGCGAACGGCCGGTCCACCAGCAGCGGCGGTGGACCGGCGGACTCGGTCATGACCCCGCCGGTGACGGCGGCAGCTTCGGTGCCCTCCTCGTCGACGCGGATGTAGGTCTTCTGCACGACCGTGTCCAACCACGGGTTGGCCGGGGACATCGGCGTGAAGTCACCGCCACCGAACGCCGAGACGATCCCGAGGTCCTGCAGCGCGTCGTTGAGGGTCGCGTCCCACTCCAGCTCGAACCTCGGCAGCGCCAGCTGGGATGGCGTCGAGGACGCCAGCTGGTCGACGGTTCCCTGCCAGGTGTCGGCGTCGAGCTGCCCCAGCAGGTCGTCGAGTGCCACGTCCTCGTCGGGCAGCAGCACCTCCATCCCGAACCGTTCGTCATCGCCGTAGGGCAGCCGGAACATGGTGAACCCCTCACCCGATGCGGTCTCGACCTCGGGTCCGAGCGGTGCATCGTCGGCACATCGACCTGGCTGCCATCGGCCAGCGTGAACGGCGCGTCCCGTGTGCTCGGCCTCGTCGAACGTGGTCGTCCAGGTCCCCAGGAAGTACACCGCGTTGAGCAGGACCAGCACCGCCTGCGGGTCCGGCAGCCCGAGGTCTGCCGGCGATCTCCTCGATCAGCCCCTCGGTGCGTTCCTCGACCCAGTCATCGATCCGGTCGGCGCTCTGCTGCGCCCCGAGGTCCACCTCATCCAGCGTGGCGCCGAACGTGTCCTGCACGAAGTCGATGTAGTCGTCCTCGAACGGGTAGCCGTCGGCAGCCCACAGCGAGTTCGCGATCGACAACGTCACAGCGCTCGCGCCGGTGAGGTCGGCCAACAGCGCCGCGTAGCGCGTGTCTCGCGGCTCCTCCAGGCGCAGCACCTCGACCATCTCCTCGGCGGTCTGCCCTCCGGCGCCGACCGCCACCATCGCCAGCAGCACCGCGGCGGACAACGGCGAGGTCACCGTGTTCTGCCCCGGTTCGGCGACCGCACCGTGCAGCTCGAACCCGAACGCGTTCACCCCCTCCGCGGCGGCGGCCGCCTCCTCGGCGACAGGCTGCCCGCCAGCTCGGCGGCCACCCCGTCACCAACCGACCCCTGCGATGAGGCATCACCACCGCACGCCGCCAGGAACAGCGTCACCGCGCCCACACAGCTGACGATCTTCGAGCGTTCCACCGCGTCACTCCCCGCAAGTCGCACGGTAGGACGTCCAGCCCAGCACGACAGTTCCGCACCGATCAGACCGCCGGGAGCAAGGGCCACCCCCCTGGACGGGCGTTCGGCCGAGCCGATATCGGCAGCTGAAGGTCAGATCTTCGGTTCCGGGCGACCCACGTGGCCGTCGAAGCCGGCGCCACGCTTCGGGACGAGCACGCTGCGGACGAACTCGCAGACGACGGTCCCGTCCTGCTTGTAACCGAGGGTGCGGACCTTGACGATCCCGCGGTCGGGCTTGCTCTTGGACTCGCGCTTCTCGAGGACCTCGGTCTCCGAGTAGATGGTGTCACCGTGGAAGGTCGGGTTCGCGTGCTTGAGCGACTCGATCTCGAGGTTGGCGATCGCCCGACCCGACACGTCCGGCACCGACTGCCCGAGCACGATCGAGTACACGAGGTTGCCGACCACCATGGCCTTGCCGTGAGGCGTGGCCGCTGCCGCGTAGTTGTCGTCGGAGTGCAGTGGGTGCTGGTTCATGGTGATCGAACAGAACAGGATGTCCTCGGCCTGGGTGATGGTCTTGCCGGGCCAGTGCTTGTAGACGTCACCGACCTCGAAGTCGTCGAGGTAGCGGCCGAAGTCCTCGGTGGGCATGGCGGAGCTCCTGGGGCGGGGTCGGGGACCGGGAGCGCATCGTGGTCGGCGAGGGCACGCCGACGCAAGCCGGCCACCTCGCCGCCGCGTGTTCCCCCCCGCGCGGGGCTGGCCACCCGGTCGCGATGGCACCTGCCCGAACGGTGGGGGCACCGCTGGACGGGCGCCCGTCCAGCGGGGGGATCCACGGTCCGGACCGGCTCCGCGCGGTGTCACCGTGGTCGCGAGGCACGGCCCCCACCTACAGAAGGAGCCCACGATGCTCGCCCAGGTCGACGTCGGCGACAGCTTCCAGGAGATGCTGTCGACGGTCATCAACTTCCTCCCGCTCGCCCTCGCCTTCCTCGTGATCCTGCTCGTCGGATGGTTCATCGCGAAGGCGATCGCCAAGCTCGTGGACACGGTCCTCACCAAGGTCGGGTTCGACCGCGCGGTCGAACGCGGTGGCGTCGGTCGGGCGATGGCCAGGACCGAGTACGACGCGTCCACGATCATCGCCAGGATCGTGTTCTGGATGCTGTTCCTGCTCGTGCTCCAGCTGGCGTTCGGGATCTTCGGCCCGAACCCCGTCAGCGCCATGCTGTTCGGCGTGATCGCCTTCCTGCCGCGGCTCGTGGTCGCGATCATCATCGTGGTGGTCGCCGCAGCCATCGCCTCGGGCGTCCGCGACATCATCACCGGCAGCCTCGGCGGGCTCAGCTACGGCCGCACGCTCGCCAACGTCGCCGCTGTCGCCATCATCGTGATCGGCATCTTCGCGGCGCTGAACCAGGTGCAGGTCGCTCCGGCGATCGTCGTCGGCCTCTTCTACGCCATGCTCGCCATCATCGTGGGCTCCGCGATCATCGCCATCGGTGGTGGTGGCATCGTCCCCATGCGTGAACAGTGGGAGAAGGCCATCGACAAGATGGAGGACGAGGCACCCCGGTTCCGCCGGGTCGCCCTCGCCCGCGACTACGACGGCCTCACCAAGGATGAGCTCGACGAGTTCGCACAGGAGCGCGAGCTGCGCGGTCGGTCCACGATGACCAAGGACGAGCTGGCTCGAGCGCTCCGTCGCGACGATGCGACCCACGAGCTGCGCCAGGCCCCGGTCAACGAGACCCCTGGCCGCGACACCCGCAGCTACGAGGAGCTCACCCAGCCCGAGCTGCTCGACTTCGCGCAGGAGCGCGACATCCCCGGACGTTCGGAGATGACCAAGGACGAGCTCGTCGCCGCGCTCCGGCACGACGACCGGACCCACGAGCTCCGACGGAGCTGACGTTCGCACCGCACGACCCGCCCGGCCGCCGCCCTCCCGCGGCGGCCGGTGGCGTTCGTCGGCCGCGCCGGTCGTGGCGTGCTAGCTCTTCCCTCCCCGAGGGAGCGAGTTTCGAGGGTGGCGGACGTCGAGATGGAAGGGCTGACGCGGGTGTTCCGCGTCCCGGTCCGGGAGGCCGGCCTGGGCGCGGCGATGCGCTCGCTCGTGCGCCGCGAGCACCGCGAGGTTCGTGCCGTCGAGGGACCTGTCGCTGACCATCGAACCCGGCGAGGTGGTGGGCTTCCTCGGACCCAACGGCGCCGGCAAGACCACCTCGCTCAAGATGCTCTCCGGGCTTGCTGCACCCGACCGCCGGAACCGCCCGTGTGCTCGGTCACGAACCCTGGCGACGCGAGCGCGAGTACCTCGCCCGCATCACGCTCGTGATGGGCAACCGCAACCAGCTGCAGTGGGATCTGCCGGTCGTCGACTCGTTCGAGATGAACCGAGCGATCTTCGGCATCGCGCGGCCCGACTTCGAGCGCGCCCGCGACGAACTCGTCGAGCTGCTCGAGATCGGCCACCTGGTCACCAAGCCCGTCCGCAACCTCTCGCTCGGCGAGCGGATGAAGGCCGAGATCGCCGGTGCGCTGCTGCACCGCCCGCAGGTGCTGTTCCTCGACGAGCCCACCATCGGCTCGACGTCACGATGCAGAAGCGCATCCGCGACGTTCCTGGCCGAGTACAACGCCCGCTACGGCGCCACGGTGATGCTCACCAGCCACTACATGGCCGACGTCACGGCGCTCTGCCGGCGGGTGATCGTGATCCACCACGGCAGGCTGCTCTACGACGGCCCGCTGTCCGAGCTCGCGGAACGGTTCGAGACCGCCAAGACCGTGGGGGTCACCCTCGCCGATCCGGACACCGACCTGTCCCGCTACGGCGAGGTGGTCGCGGTCGACGGCGCGCGGGTCACCCTCCGGGTCCCGAGGGCCGAGGCGTCGGCCGTCGCGGCGCGGCTGCTCGCCGACGTGCAGCCGACCGACCTCACCATCGAGGATCCTCCGATCGACGACGTCATCGAGCGCGTCTTCGCCACGCCCGAGGAGCCGAAGGCGCGGCCCTGGCCGACGAGGAGCGGCGCGGGTGAGCGCCAGCCCGACGCGACGAGCCCGGCCCCGCCACCGTCAGCACGACCGCCTCTGGCACGGGTCGGTCGGCCACGACAGATGCTCGACTTCTACGCCACGGTCGTCGCGCACGGCCGTGCAGGAGCAGTTCCAGTACCGCGCCGCCAACTACATGTACATGATCGGCATGGTGGTCGAGCCGGTCATCTACCTCGTGGTGTGGTCGGTGGTCGCCGAGGCGAGCGGAGGTTCGGTCGGCGGGTACACGCCCGGCGGGTTCGCGGCGTACTACATCGTGTGGATGCTCGTCCGGAACATGAACATCGTGTTCACCCCGTACGGCTGGGAGTTCCGCATCCGCGAGGGACAGCTGTCGGGGATGCTGCGTCCGCCCGATCCACCCGCTGCACTACGACCTGGCCTACTTCGCGGGCTGGAAGGTGATCGCGGTCCTGCTCTGGGTCCCGATCGCGATCGTGCTGGCGCTGCTGTTCCCGCCCGAGCTGTCGGTGAACCCGCCCAGGCCGCGACCTTCTTCGTCGCGATCTGGGGGGCGTACGTCATCCGCACCCTGCTGCTGTTCGTGCTCGGCATGGTGACGCTGTGGACCACGCGGGTCGCGGCCCTGTTCGAGCTGTACTTCACCGCGGAGCTGCTGCTGTCGGGCCGCCTCGTCCCCCTCGACCTGATGCCCGACTGCGGTGCTCCGCTGGGTCGACTTCCTGCCGTTCCGGTCCACGTTCGGGTTCCCCATCGAGGCGCTGGTCAGCGACCTCTCGGGTCCACAGCTCGTACGAGGTCTGCTGGCCCAGGCGTTCTGGATCGGCTTCGGCTGGGTGCTCGCGATGGTGGTCTGGAAGCGCGCGATCCGGCGCTACAGCGCGGTGGGCAACTGATGGCTGGCGCCCCGGGCGACCCCGTTAGTGCCGCCACGGTCTGGCGCGTCCTGACGCCGTCCGTCGGCGCGACGTGGTCCGCACCCTCGTCAGCGTCAGCGCGCTCAACGAGCTGCAGTACCGGGTCAACTTCTTCCTCCAGCTGTTCCAGTCCCTCGTCGCGCTGGCGACCGCGGTCGCCGTGGTGGCGCTGGTCTTCCTCTACACCCCCTCGCTCGGTGGCTGGAGCCCGTGGGAGCTGATGATCGTGGTCGGCGTGCACACCGCGCTGGGCGGCGTCATCCGGTCGCTGATCCAGCCGTCGATGCAGCTGCTGATGGAGGACATCCGCGAGGGGAAGCTGGACTTCGCCCTGACCAAGCCGGTGGACGCCCAGCTGCTGGTGAGCCTGCGCCGGATCACGGTGTGGCCGCTCGTCGACGTCGTGGTCGGGCTCGGCGTCGTGGTCGTCGCCGCGTACCAGGCAGACGTCGCCGTGACCGTGCTCAGCGTCGCGCGCGTTCCTGGTCGGCCTGCCGCTCGGAGCGGTGATGATCTACTGCCTGTGGCTGATGATCACGACCGGGGCGTTCTGGATCGTGCGGATGGAACACGTCGCCGAGCTGTTCAACGGGCTCTACCAGGCCGGTCGCTGGCCCATCGGGCTGTTCCCGGGCTGGCTGCGGCTGGTGTTCACCGTCCTCGTCCCGCTCGCCTTCGCCGTCACGCTGCCGTCCGAGGCGTTGACCGGACGGGCCGGCGCCCTCGCCCTCGGCGGGGCCCTCGCGTTCACGCTGGCGCTGGCCGCCGTCACCCGCTGGTTCTGGCGCCTCGGCCTGCGCAACTACGCCGGTGCCTCGGCCTGACGACCGCCGGTTCGGTGGTGACGCGTCGTCGCGCCTACCGTTCGACCTCCACCACCTCGTCGCCGTCACGAAGGCTCCCCCGTGCGTAGCCCCAAGGACTTCTTCAAGCCGCTCGCCCTCGGCGCACCCGAGCCGGTGCGCGAGGTGCCGGCTCGGCCCTCACGCATGATCCACTTCTTCGACCCGTCGAACCCGAAGATGGTCGGCAAGGTCCCCGACATCGCGCCGAAGGTCGACGTGCTGCTCGGCAACCTCGAGGACGCCGTCGCCGCGGACAAGAAGGACGCCGCCCGTGACGGGCTGGTCGAGGTGGGACGCGGCTGGGACAGCTCGACCGGGACACAGCTGTGGACGCGGGTCAACGCGCTCGACTCCCCCTGGATCCTCGACGACCTCACCACGCTGGTGACCGAGATCGGTGACGTGCTCGACGTCATCATGGTCCCCAAGGTCGAGGGCGCGGAGGACATCCACTTCGTGGACCGGATGCTCGCCCAGCTCGAGGCGAAGGCCGGTCTGACCCGCCCGATCCTGGTCCACGCCATCCTCGAGACCGCCCGCGGGATGGCCAACGTCGAGGAGATCTGCCTCGCCTCGCCCCGGATGCAGGGACTGTCGCTCGGCCCGGCGGACCTCGCCGCGGACCGACGCATGAAGACCACCCGCGTGGGCGGCGGCCACCCCGGATACCTGGTGCGTCAGGACCCGGTCGACGGGGACATCGAGGGGCAGCGCACCACCTACCAGCAGGACCTGTGGCACTACACCGTCGCCCGCATGGTCGACGCCTGCGGGACCGCCGGGATCCTGCCGTACTACGGCCCGTTCGGGGACATCAAGGACACCGTCGCCTGCGAGGACCAGTTCCGCAACGCCTACCTGCTCGGGTGCGTCGGTGCGTGGTCGCTGCACCCGGTCCAGATCGACATCGCCAAGAAGGTCTTCTCCCCGGAGGTCGAGGAGGTCGAGTGGGCCAAGAAGGTCGTCGAGGCGATGGGTGACGGGACCGGCGCGGTGATGATCGACGGCAAGATGCAGGACGACGCGACCTACAAGCAGTGCCTGGTCGTGCTCGACCTCGCCCGCACGCTCGCCGAGCGGGACGACGACCTCGCCGAGGCGTACGCCCTCTGACGTCCGTCCCGTTCGTTTCCGACCCGCGCGCTCCGTGGAGATCACCGTGACCGACACCACCCGCCCCCGCCGCAGCGTCCTGTACATGCCCGGCGCCAACGAGCGCGCGCTCGAGAAGGCCGCGTCGCTGCCCGCTGACGCGCTGATCCTCGACCTCGAGGACGCCGTCGCACCCGACGCGAAGGCCGAGGCCCGCGACCGCGTGTGCGAGGCCGCCTCGTCCGGCCGCTACGGCCCGCGGGAGGTCGCGATCCGCGCCAACGGGGCCGACACCTCGTGGTACGAGGCGGACGTGGCCGCCATCGCGGCGGCCGGCCCCGATGCGCTGCTGGTGCCGAAGGTCGGCTCGGCGGACGAGGTGCACGCCATCGAGCGGGCGCTCGAGGCGGGCGGTGCGCCGGACCGCACCCGCATCTGGGTGATGGTCGAGACCCCCGCCGCGGTCCGGAACGCCTTCGAGATCGCCACCGCGTCCGAGCGACTCTCGGTCCTCGTCGTCGGTACCAACGACCTCGCCAAGGAGCTGCGCGCCGAGCACGTCCCCGGCCGGGCTCCCCTGACCACGGCCCTGCAGCAGCTGGTCCTCGGCGCGCGCGAGGGTGGCAAGGCCATCGTCGACGGCGTCTTCAACGACCTCGACGACGCCGACGGGTTCGAGGCCGAGTGCCTGCAGGGTCGCCAGTTCGGGATGGACGGCAAGACCCTCATCCACCCGAGAGCAGCTGGAGCCGGCCAACCGGGTCTTCGCCCCGTCCGACGACGAGGTCGACCACGCCCAGGAGATCATCGCCGCCTTCGAGGAGGCCGAACGCGAGGGCCGCGGCGTGGTCACCGTGAACGGTCGGATGATCGAGAACCTGCACGTCGAGCAGGCACGCGACACCGTGGCCCGCGCCGAGGCGATCGCAGCGCTCGACGCCTGACCGGAGGACGGCCAGCTCGAGGCGGGTCAGCCGGCGGCGTCCCGCGGCGCCCAGCCCTCCCGGATGCGGGCCAGGATGCGTTCCCCCTCCTCCGCCGATGGCGCCGCTCCGCCGAGCCGCGCCGGGACCCACCACGCCCCGGGCGCGTGGTCGGGGTAGTCGTCCTGCACCTCCTCGAGCAGGGCCCGGACCCGACGGCGGAGCTCGGCCGTGACCTCCCGTGGGTCGTCACCCGGCGCGGGGTGGAGCGGTTCGCCGTAGGCCACGTGCACCGGCAGGCGCCACGACCACCGCGGTCGCCGACCCGAGGTGTGGAACCGGTGCGACCCCCACGAGACCGCCGGCACGAGCGGCACGCCGGCCGCGGCGGCCATCCGGGCCGCTCCGGTCTTGAACGGCAGGAGCTCGAAGGACGGAGAGATGGTCTGCTCGGGCAGGACCAGGACGAGCTCGCCGGCCTCGAGCGCGGCGACGCCGCTGCGGAGCGCGTCACCACCGGCCCCCCGGTGCACGGGGATGTGCTCGGCCCGACGCATGAGGAACCCGAACACCGGTGCACGGAAGAGCGACTCCTTGGCCATGATCCGAACGGGTCGGCCCCAGCGCAGGTACGGCTCGCGTCCCACCGTGAAGAAGTCCCAGAACGAGGTGTGGTTCGCCGCGATCACCGCGCCACCGGTCGTCGGCACGTGCTCGAGTCCCCTGACGCCGTTGCGCCAGCCCTGCACGCGCATGACGGAGAACGCGAACCACGCCGCGAACCGGTAGAGCCAGGACGCCCGAGGGTTGCTGGGGTCGGTGGGACGCGGCACGGCCTGCTCCGGCGGTCGGTGGGGGTGGCGGTCGGTCGGGCTGGCCCCGGCGCCGGTCAGGTTCAGCCGGGGTCCGACCTCCGGGAGCGGAAGCGGTCGAGGTGGGCGCGCGCGACCTCGTCGTGATCCGGCGCGCCACCGCCGAGACGGGCGGGGACCCACCAGGCACCGGACGGGGTCCCGTCCGGGTAGGTGCGCTGCACCTCGTCGAGGAGCTCGGTCATCGCCTCCTGCAACCGCTGCGTGGCGGCCGCCGGGTCCTCGTCGGCCCCGACGTGCAGAGGTGGTCCGTAGCGGACGGTGATCGGGATGCCACGGCCGGCCCGGATGTTCAGGCCGACGTCCTTCGCGGCCAACCGCTGGGTGCCCCACCCGATGACGGGGACGATCGGCACACCGGCACGTTGCGCCATCCGCACCGCCCCGGAACGGAAGGGCAGCAGCTCGAAGGAGGTCGAGATGGTCTGCTCGGGAGCGACGGCCACCAGATCGCCGGCCTCGAGCGCCACGACCGCAGCGCCGTAGGCATCGGCACGGGCGCTGGCCGAGGTCCGGTCGACGGGGACCGCCTCCGCCCACCGGGCGAGCCAACCGGTCCACGGCGAGGCCCAGATCTCGCGTTTGGCCAGGAAGCGGACGGTGCGCTTCAGCTGCAGCACCGGAGCCCACCCGAGCATGACGAAGTCGAGGTAGGAGTGGTGGTTGAAGGCCAGCACCGCCCCACCCTGACGCGGCACGTTGGCCAGGCCCTGGACGTCCACCCGCCAGCGGCACGCGCGGACGAACGTCACCACCAGGCCGGTGATGACGCGCCACTTCCAGGTCAGCCGCTGGGTCTCCACGGCCGCCGACCGTAGTCGGCGGCCGCGGCCCTCAGCGTGGGGGCGTCACCGGGCGAACGAGCCGGGCCGGTCGTCCTCGGCGAGGACCACCGAGGCCCACAGCACCGAGGCCACCTGCCCGCGCGCGATCGCCGTGGTGTGCCGAGCGGTCCCGTCCGGGTAGCCGACCCACAGCCCCGCCTCACGCAGCTGCCTGGCGGCCCGGTCGTGGACCCCGCCCCGCTCGTCGGCGAACGGCTGCCCGTCCTCGGGAAGCGGGATGCCGGCGTGACGGAGGGAAGCCACGAGCAGGGTCGCCAGCTGACCACGGGAGACCAGCTCGTCGAGAGCGAGGTCGCCACCCGGTCGGCCACGCATGATCCCCGCGTCGACCAGCCGCTGCGCTGGCTCCGCCGACCGGTCACCGCCGAGCGCGCCCATCGCATCGAGGTAGCGCACCAGCACCGCGGCCGTCTGCCGGCGTGTCGTCTGCCGCCACGGGCGGAAGGTGCCGTCGGGGTACCCGGAGAGCAGGTCGAGATCGACCAGGCACCCGAGGATCGGACGGTCGTCGTCGGGGAATCGGCCTCCCGGGTCGTCGCACGTCAGCGCGGCGCGCTCGGGATCCCCCGGGCCCGCGACACCATCGTCGGTGGTTCCGTCCGTCGGCCCGTCGGTGCTCCCGTCCGTGGACCCGTCGGCGCTGCCGTCGCTGTTCCCGTCCGTGGCGCCGTCGCTGCTGCCGTCCCCGGAGCCGTCCGACCCACCGTCGGCGCCGCCGTCGGTGCCGGACCCGTCGTCCGCGCCACGGGCGACCACGGCCGACCCCTGGCCCAGCACGACGGGGACGAGCGGGACCCGTCGCGTCTGGGCGTACCGGTCCCCGACCACGCCGGGCGCCTCGGTCGGGACGGCCCACTGCCACTGTGCCCCGTCGATCTCGGTCACCGGGACGGGTGTGCCGACGAAGGCGTTGTCGCTGTCGTGGGTGACCAGGAAGTGGACGCCGTGGCTGCCGTACGCACCCTGCCGGTGCGCGCACGGGATCTCGTCGTCGGGCCCGAAGCCGCCCGCCTCGCGGTACCCATCGACGACCCGCTGGTCGTTCGAGTTCGCGCCCGGCCACGGCCGCGGGACCGGCAGGTCGCCGGTGCCGTCGTCGAGGCACGCGTCGTCGCGGTAGTAGGGGATGACGATCGGGTTGGCCAGCGTGGTCGGGCCCGTCATCTCGAACAGGTAGACCAGGCTGCCGTTGTCGTCCTTGCCGGAGACCTGCTCCCACCGTCCGAACGCCAGCGGCACGTCGAAGGTCGGGTCGGTGACGTCGAAGAAGGCGGGGAAGTCGATCTCGCCGTCGCCGTCGAGATCGAACCCGTCGATGTTGCCGACCTTCTCGTCGTTCACCCCGTCGACCTGGACGCCCCCGACGCACTCGCCGTCGCGGCGGTCCTGCAGCACCGTGGTCACGTTGTAGTAACACGCCGCGACGTCACCGTCGTAGTCCCACGAGGTGTAGAGACCGTCCGGCGGGATCGGGTGGACCCGCACCCGGTACCGGTACTGGACACCGTCGCGGTAGAAGGTCTCGGTCTTGGTGACGTTGGTGCCCGAGTCGGCGCCCCAGACCCCGCGGATCGCGCGGACCGGTCCGGACCGCCACCCGATCAGCGCCGCGTTCGCCTCCCAGTTGACCTGTTCGTCCTCGAACCCGACCAGCGACACCGCCGAGTCCGGGGACTGCTGGAAGGCG
The DNA here is from genome assembly GCA_963850715.1 of uncultured Nitriliruptoraceae bacterium. Taxonomy (GTDB): domain Bacteria; phylum Actinomycetota; class Nitriliruptoria; order Nitriliruptorales; family Nitriliruptoraceae; genus Nitriliruptor. The sequence goes on from CAWKMM010000015.1 coordinate 92,899, forward strand.
CGCCCCTTCCAGCGGTCGATGAGGTCGTCGCCGTACTCCCAGCCGCGGCTGGCGAACGGCGTGCCGACCGACGCCGGGGCGGCGTCGGGCGGGGCGATCCGCATCGCACGTTTCATCCAGCGTCCCGACGCGTCGAACTCGTAGGCGTCGGTCCGGACCTTCATGCCGTCGAGCGGGAACCGGTCGGTCGACGTACGAGGCTGACCGAGCTCGTGGTCACGCCCGTCGGCCTCGACGCACGCCGTGCCGGGCAGGTTCGCGCCGTAACCGGTGTTCGAGGTCCCGATCTTCTCCGGGTCCGTGGGGTCCCAGCTGTTCCGGTCCGCCCACCAGTCGGCGGTCGCGTCCCGGTCGAACTGCACGTACCCGTCGTCGGCGCTGAAGGACGGCCCCTCATCGGCGAGGAAGAGGTAGACGTAGGACACCATGCCGGTGAGCGGGTCGACCAGCACGACCTCGTGCTTGGAGGCGGGATCGACGTCGGCACGGTCGGGGGCGCGGTCCGCCGGCGCGCGGGGGCCGGCATCCTCGGCCATGAAGACGATCTCGTCGTCGTCGTCGAGCCCTGGGACCGGGTCGGCCTTCGGGCCGAGGTAGTCGGCCAGCGTCTCGCCCAGTCCGGGCGTGATGACCCCGGCGGCTGCCAACCCCTCGAGTTCGCTCTCCGACGCGTAGCGGGCCTCGCACTCCCCAGCGACCTTCTTCCAGGCTTCCTCACCGACGGTGCTGACGCCGTCGCCGCCCCAGGCGTAGGTCAGCTCCATGTCGGTGCCGGAGTACACCGAGAACGTGGACCGCGCGTTGGCGAGGAAGTGGGGGAACCGCTCGTCGACCTGCACCGGCACCTCGACGTACCCGGTGTCCGGATCCCACCGCCACGCGGTGATCGCCTCGACGGGCGCGTTGGAGCCGTCGCGTGCGTCGGGTGGCACCACGATGGTGCCGTGGTGGGCGGACCGGACGCGGTCGCCGATCTGGTTCTGCTCGTCGGTGCCACCCGGGTACAGCGCCGGGGTCCCGGTCGCGGGCAGGCGGGACCACGCCGGGAGGGCCGTCCCGGTCAGGACGACCGGTTCGGCCTCGCGAGCGGGACGGACCAGGTCGCCGAGGGCGCCGAGCGGACCGTCGTCGGGCAGCAGGGAGGACAACTCACCGATGGCGCCGAGCGCCTCCGGCGGGATCGCGTCGACGAGGTCGCCGACGATCGGGCCCAGGGGGTCGAGGACCGGGACGCCGTTGATCGGGGGTGGCACGGCGCCGAGGGCGAGGGCCCCGGCGGTCCCGATGGCGATCACGGCACGCAGCGACGATGCACGCACGACGAGCTCTCCCGCTCCGGCGACCCTGGTCGCGCGGCGACTCCCCGCCACGCGTACCCGCCGGTACGCCTGTTCGAACGACCGGTGCCCGTCACGGTGACGCACACGGCACGTGCGCCCGCCCCCGCGATGAGAACACGGCGGTGCTCGCTACCCGGGATCGTGTCGCGGGAGCAGCTCGATGTCGCGCCAGCCGCTCACGCGTGACGACCTGGCGCGACGTCGACGACCTGGCGCGACGTGGACGACCTCCCGAGGCCACGCGGACACGCGCTGACGCGGGCGTCGCTCGGCGCGCGTGCCGGTCAGCGCTCGCGGAGCTCGTCGATCGCGTCGAGCAGGCGGTCGACGTTCGCGTGGGTCGCGCCCTCGCCCATCAGGCCCACCCGCCAGGCCTTGCCCGCGAAGGCGCCGAGCCCCCCACCGACCTCGATGCTGTGCTCGTCGAGCAGGCGGGTCCGGAGCTCGGCCTCGTCCAAACCCTCCGGCCAGGCGAACGAGGTCAGCTGCGGGAGCCGGTGACCCTGCTGGGCCAACAGCTCGATGTCGCGATCCTCGAGGTGGCTCTGGAACAGCTCACCGACCTCCGCGTGGCGGGCCCACCGCGACTCGAGCCCCTCCTCGAGCACCATGCGCAGGCCCTCGTGGAGCCCGAGGAGCGAGCTGATCGGCGCGGTGTGGTGGTAGGCGCGCTTCCCCGTTCCGCCGCCGGCGGGTTGCCCCCAGTAGGTGCGGATGGCCGACACGTCGAGGTACCACGACCGCACGGGAGCGGTGCGGGCGTCGAGGACGGCCTCGGCCTTGGCCGAGAAGGTGACCGGGGCCAACCCGGGCGGGACCGATAGGCACTTCTGGGTCCCGGAGTACAGAGCGTCGATCCCCCACGCGTCGACCTCGAGCGGGACCCCGCCGAGCCCCGTCACGCTGTCGACGAGGAACAGGGTGTCGGTGTCCGCGAGCAGCGCGCCGACCTCCTCGAGCGGCTGGTGCGCCCCCGTGGAGGTCTCGGCGTGGACCAGCGCGACGAACCGCGCTCCGGGGTGCGCTGCCAGCGCGTCGGCGACACGGTCGGTGGGGATGATCCGGCCCCACGGCTCCTCGATGCGCACGACCTCGGCTCCCGCGCGTTCCGCCGTGTCCGCGATACGGCCGCCGAAGACCCCGTTGATCCCGACGATCACCGTGTCCCCGGGCTCGACGGTGTTGACGACCACCGTCTCCATCCCGGCCGAGCCGGTCCCGGACACCGCGTAGGTCAGCGGGTTGGCCGTCCGCATGACCGCTCGCAGCATCGCCGCGACCTGGTCCATCACCTCGAGGAACCACGGGTCGAGGTGACCCACGATCTGCCGCGCCTGCGCCGCCGTGACCCGCTCGTGCACCGGCGAGGGGCCGGGGCCGAGCAGCAGCCGCTCCGGTGGGGTCGCGCTGGGGAAGGCGGTCGTGGTCACGCTGGCTCCTGAGGTCGTCGTCGTCCGCCGCGGACGGGCCGTCCACCCACGGGCGGGCGGCGGGCATCAGCTCGGCACCCACCGCACCGCTTGGCGCGACGGGATCGGCACGCGACCGTACCGTTCACCGTCGAGCCGCCACCGAGCCGCTCGGGAGGTGGCACGTGTCCGACCGAGGATCGACTCCCGGTCCCGCCGGCGGACGACCGACGGTGCACCGTCCGCTGCCGTCGCCCGCGACCGCCGACGAGGTCGTCGGGCGGTTGGCCCACGACGTTCGCACCCCGCTGCTCACCGCCCGCAGCGCGGTGTCGCTCGTGCGCGAGGAGCTCGGGAACCTCGCACCGGACCTCGAGTCGCTGGTCGGACGGGCCGAGGCCGCGCTCGACCGGGTGGACCGCACCCTCTCCGCCGCCGTCGAGCACGCGCGCATCGGGACCGCTCGCCTCGCTCCTCGGCGGGTCGAGGTCCGAGGCGTGCTGCTCGAAGCGATCGCGTCCGTCGGCGCCGACGCGGAGGCCCGCACCACCCTGAGGGGTCGGGACCGGTCGGCCCTGGCCGACCCCGACGCGCTCCGCCGGATCGTCACGAACCTCGTCGACAACGCGCTGCGCTACGGCGGCGACGGGGCCGTCACGGTGACCATCGGCGGCGACCGTACCGTCGTCACCGTGCAGGTCCGCGACCACGGTCCCGGCCTCGGTGGCGACGACGACCTGTTCTCCCCGTTCGTCCGCGGCGCTGCCTCACGAGGACGCGACGGGAGCGGGCTCGGTCTGGCGACCGCCGCCGATCTGGCCCGCCGGCTCGGGGGGGATCTGTCGGGCCGCGACGCCCCCGACGGTGGCGCCGTGCTCACCCTCGAGCTTCCCGCCGCCGACTGACCCTGAGGAGCGCGTCAGACCACGCGCTGCATCCGGACCTTCGACCCGTCGGTGATGCTGCGAGCGCCGCGGGCGAGCGCGATCCGCCCACTGCGCACCATCTCGCGGATGCCGAAGGGTTCGAGCAGCTCGACCATCGCGCCGAGCTTCTCGGGGTCGCCGGCGGCCTCGATCGTCAGCGAATCGTGGTCGACGTCGATCACGTTGGCGCGGAACACCTGGGCGAGCTCGATGACCTGGCTCCGCGTGGACGCATCGCAGGCCACCTTGATCAGCTGCAGCTCGCGCTCGACGGTGTCTCCCTCCTCGAGCTCGACGATCTTCAGCACGTTGACCAGCTTGTTGAGCTGCTTGACGATCTGCTCGAGCTGGACCGCCTCGGTCCCGACGACCAGCGTCAGGCGCGACACGCGGGCATCCTCGGTCGGGCCGACCGCCAGCGAGTGGATGTTGTAGTTGCGGCGGGCGAACATGCCCGCGATACGGGTGAGCACGCCGGGCTTGTTCTCGACGAGCACCGACAGGGTGTGCTGGGTGTGGTGGCTCATCAGATGATCTCCGGTCCGACGCCGAGCTCCTGCGGTGCGGTGTCGTCCACCTCGGCGACCTCGGCTGCGCGCGCGTGCCACTCCTCGGCCGACTCGAGGATCTCATCGTTGCTGGCACCCGAAGGGACCATCGGGAACACCATCTCGTCCGGGTCGACGCGGAACTCGACGAGGATCGGCTGGTCGGTGATCGCCTTCGCCTCGGCCAAGGTGGCATCGAGGTCCTCGACGGTGGTGACCCGGAACCCCGGCATCCCGTAGGCGTCGGCCAGCTTCATGAGATCCGGGAGGTCCTGCGGCAGGGCCACCTGTGACAGCCGGTCGTCGTAGAACAGGTGCTGCCACTGGCGCACCATGCCGAGGTAGCCGTTGTTGATGACGCAGAAGACCACGGGGATGTCGTGCTGCACCGCCGCAGCGAGCTCCTGGAAGGTCATCTGGAAGCACCCGTCACCATCGATGGCGACGACCGGGACGTCACGGCCGACGCCGACCTTCGCGCCGATGGCGGCGGGGACGGCGAACCCCATCGTCCCGAGCCCACCCGAGTTGATCCACTGCCGGCCCCGCGTGTAGGGGATGTGCTGCGCCGCCCACATCTGGTGTTGACCGACGCCGGCGACGTAGACCGCGTCGTCCCCCCACGTGGCGTGGATGGCCCGGATCGCGGTCTGGGGCTTGAGCACACCGGTCTCGGGCTGCTCGACGCGCAGCGGGTGCTCGGCCTTCGTCCGGTCGAGGTGGTCGCGCCAGGCCGCGACATCCGGGACGAGCTGCTCGAGCTCCCCCTTGGCGCGCTTGTCCTCGAGCACCTTCAGCAGCTGGCCGAGCACGACCTTGACGTCACCGACGATGGGCACGTCGACGACCCGGTTCTTGCCGATCTCGGCGGGGTCGACGTCGACGTGCACGACCTTGGCGTGGGGGGCGAAGCTGGCGAGGTCGCCGGTGACGCGATCGTCGAAGCGTGCACCGAGGGTGACGAGCAGGTCGGTCTCCTGGAACGCCTTGACCGCGGCGTAGTGGCCGTGCATGCCGGGCATCCCGACGGTCAGCTCGTGGGTGTCGGGCAGGATCCCACGGGCCATCAGCGTGGTGACGACCGGCAGGCCGAGCGTCTCGGCGAACTCGCGCAGCTCGACGTCGGCGCCGGCACGGACCAGACCGCCGCCGGCGTAGATGACGGGACGCTCGGCCGCGGCGATGAGGTCGAGCGCCTCGCGGATCATCTTGCCGTGACCGCGGACCGTCGGGCGGTACCCCGGCAGATCGAGGTGGTCGGGCCAGCGCCACTCGACGGTCGCGTTCAGCACGTCCTTCGGCAGATCGACCAGCACCGGACCAGGGCGGCCCGAGCGAGCGATGTAGAAGGCCTCGGCGATGGCGCCGGCGATGCGGTCGGCGGAGTAGACCAACTCGTTGTGCTTGGTGATCGGCATCGTGATGCCGGTGACGTCCGCCTCCTGGAAGGCGTCCGATCCGATGGCGGTCGTCGCGACCTGACCGGTGATCGCCAGGATCGGGAGCGAGTCCATGTTCGCGTCAGCGAGGCCGGTGACCAGGTTGGTCGCCGCCGGGCCGGAGGTGACGATGCAGACCCCGACGCGGCCGGTCGCGTGGGCGTAGCCCTCGGCCATGTGGATCGCGCCCTGCTCGTGGCGGACGAGCACGTGCTGGAAGCCCGCATCGATGAGCGGGTCGTAGGCGGGGAGGATGGCGCCACCGGGGTACCCGAAGACGACGTCGACACCGAGCGCCTCGAGGCTGCGCATGACCGCCTGCGCACCGGTGATGCGCTCACCGATCCGCTCGTGGGGGCGGGGGGCGGTCCCGGAGGTGCCGGCTTCTGCGGCCTCGTGCGCGAGCGACATCTGGTGTCTCCTGTCGGCGGCGGATCGGCGCCGTGCCGTCGGTACCCCTCTCACGAGAGAACCTCCCGGTCCGGGAGGTTCGCGCGTGCCCGAGCGAGCACGCGCTACGGAACGACGATCACGAGCACGACGGACCAGGCGCGGAACGCCGGGCGAGTCGTGGTGAGGTCGGTGCGCAACGCGTGTCTCCGGAGGGAGGTCCCGCGATGTTCCCCGATGCCCGTGCGCGGCGCAAGTCCTCGCCGCTACCCGTCGCTGAGGACCTTGCGGACGGCGGAGGAGATCCCGGCGGCGTCGAGCCCGAGCTCGGCGAGGATCTGCGCCGGCTTGGCGTGCTGGAGGTAGGCGTCGGGGACACCGAGCCGCAACACCGGCGGTGCCTGGCGAGCGCCGGCGAGCTCGACGATCCGGTCGGCGAGGTGGCTGCCGGCCCCGCCCGCGACGTAGCCGTTCTCGACGGTGAGGACGAGGGGCGCGGCCGCGGCGGCCGCCAGCATGGCGGGGTCGGCGGGCCGGACGCTGCGCACGTCCCAGACGGCCACCTCGATGCCGTGCTCGGCGAGCAGGTGTGCCGCCTCGATGGCGGGTCCGACCCGGTCACCCACGGCCAGGACGCAGGCGTCGGCGCCCTCACGCACCTGGCGAGCGGAGAGGCCCTCGCCCGCACCGTCGAGTCCGAGCGCTGCCGCCGCGATGGTGTCCCCCTTGGGGAAGCGCACCGACACCGGACCGTCGAGGTCGACCGCGGTCTCGAGCAGGGCGATCAGGTCGTCCTCGTTGGACGGAGCCAGCACCGTCGCGGTCGGGATCCGCAACATCAACGCGAGGTCGAGCACCCCGTGGTGTGACGCGCCGTCGTCGCCGGTGATACCGGCGCGGTCGAAGCTGAAGACCACGTGTTCACCGTGGAGACCGACGTCGAGGTTGGCCTGGTCGAACGCCCGGCTGAAGAAGGTCGAGTACACGGCGATGACCGGGGTCAGCCCGGCGTGCGACATGCCGGCCGCCGCCGTGACGGCGTGCTGTTCGGCGATGCCGACGTCGAGCACCTGGTCGGGCCGGCGGGCCGCGAGCGGCAGGAGCCCGGTGGAGCCCGGCATCGCGGCCGTGATGGCGATGACGTCACGCCGACGACAGGCGAGGTCGGTCACGGCGTCCGAGAACGCCTGGGTCCAGGAGCGCGGCTTGCCCGCGGCGGACCGGCCGGTCGCGACGTCGAAGGCCGAGGTGTCGTGCAGGTGCTTCTCGAGGTCGGTCTCGGCGGGTGCGTACCCCTTGCCCTTCTCGGTCAGGACGTGGACGAGCACCGGCCCGGAGAGCCGTTCCGCGTGCCGGATGGCGTGTTCGAGACGCTCGTGGTCGTGGCCGTCGACGGGACCGAGGTAGCGCACCCCGAGCGCTTCGACGAACGACTGCAGGGCGGGCGCGTCGGAGACGAACTGCTTGACCGCCTCGAGCGAGGCGTCGACGCCCTTCTCCACGAGCGGCAGCTTGGCGAGCGCCCGGTCGAGGCGGGCCCGCCAGGTGCGGTACCTCGGGTCGGTCCGCAGGTCCGAGACCCGCTCGGACAGCCGCCCGACGGTCTCGGCGTAGGACCGCCCGTTGTCGTTCAGCACGATCAGGACGGGGAGCCCGTGGTGACCGAGGTTGTTGAGGGCCTCGTAGGCCATACCGCCGGTGAGCGCGCCGTCGCCGACGACCGCGACCACCCGCCGTCGATCCGCGGGGTCCTTGGCCTGCTCGCCGCGCGCGACGCCGAACGCCCAGGACAGGGCGGTCGACGCGTGCGAGTTCTCGATGACGTCGTGGTCGGATTCCGCGCGCGAGGGGTAGCCCGACAGGCCGCCGGCCTGCCGGAGGGTGTCGAACATCGTGCGACGGCCCGTGAGCATCTTGTGGACGTACGCCTGGTGACCGGTGTCCCACAGCAGGAGGTCACGCGGGCAGTCGAGGACCCGGTGCAGGGCGATGGTCAGCTCGACGACGCCGAGGTTCGACCCGAGGTGACCGCCGACCCGCGCGACCGAGGCGATGATCGCTGCCCGCAGCTCCTCGGCGAGCGCCGGGAGGTCGTCGAACGGGAGCGCCTTCAGGTCGGCGGGCGACCCGATCCTCTCGAGCACCACGGTCGGGCTCCTGGTCCTCGGCACCGTCTGTGAGCAGCGGTCCTGGCACGGCTTGTGGGCACGCGCCTCGACGGACGCGACGGCGGGCGACCCCGCGGCCCACGAGGGTAGAGGGTGAGCGGCGACGAGCGGTGCGGTCGCGCGGCCGGCGGGTCCTCCCCGTGGCAAGCTTCCCCGTGGACGCGACCCCGCGAGACCAGCTGCCGTACACCGACGCCGACGTGGTGTCGGCGACCGAACGCCTGCGGTCGCTCACCGCCGCACTCCCCGAGGTGACCGAACGGGTCAGCCACGGTGCGGTGACCTTCTTCGTCCGCGGGAAGCGCACGCTGGCCTACCTGACCGACGATCACCACGGTGACGGTCGACTCGCGCTCATCTACCCCGCGCCGGACGGCGTGCAGGCCGAGGTGCTCCGTGCCGATCCAGCCCGGTTCTTCCGGCCGCCCTACGTCGGACACCGCGGGTGGATCGGTCTGCGTCTGGACGTGGATCTCGACTGGGATGAGGTCGCCGGGGTCATCGACGAGGCCTACCGATGCGTGGCCCCCGTGACCCTCGTCCGGCAGTTGGACGCCTCGACGGGAGAGGAGCCCGAGCGCTGAGCGGACCGTCCGAGCCTCATCTCAGCCCCCGTACCGCCTCGCCGAGCTCGTGGACCCTGTGGGCGAGGCCGCTGTTCGCGAGCGCGGCGCACAGCTCGTCGACCGCGTCGACCGGCACCGCGACGGCGAGGTGGACGCATGTCGAGCCGTAGCGGACCTCGTCCACCGCCCCGCCCGCCTCGGCCACCCACCGTCGCAGCAGGTGCTCGAGCTTCCCGGCCACCGCGTGATCCACCTGCACCTCGACCCGGGCCACCAGCCGACGTCGGCGCCGCTGTGCCGTGGTCACCACAGCCGCGGCCGCGTCCCCGTAGGCACGGACGAGCCCGCCGGCGCCGAGCAACGTGCCGCCGAAGTAGCGGGTGACCACCGCGACGACATCGGTGAGCGCTGCTCCCCGGAGCACCGCCAGCATCGGCGCTCCCGCCGTCCCCGCCGGCTCGCCGTCGTCGTTCGATCGGATCCGCTGGGCAGCCGGGCCGAGCACCCACGCGCTGCAGTGGTGGCGGGCACCGTGGAACTCGCGGCGCGCCGCAGCGACCACGTCCGACGCCCCCTGCTCGTCCATCACGGGCACGAGGTCGGCGATGAACCGCGACCGGCTCACCTCGAGCTCGGCCCGCACGCTGCCCGCGATGGTGTCGAGCGGCTCGGGGGCGGCGTGATCGGTCATCGCCGGGGACGCTAACGGGTCGGGCGCCGACGGGCCGCGCCGCGGCGCCGGCAGCCGCCTAGCGTCCGGTCACCAGGCACGACGACGGCGAGGGATCCCGTGGCGAGGTACCGCTTCGCGACGCGGATGCGCTTCGGCGCCGGGATCGGCGATGTTCACGACGCCATCGTCGACCCGTCCGGGTGGCTCGGGCTGTGGAGCGACGCGGTCGAGGTCCGTCGGACCATCGACGGTGACGGGCGGGGCCTCGGTCGCACCTTCGACGCCACGGTCCGGGCGCCGCTCGGGTACCGCCTGTCCGCGACCATCGAGACCGTGGAGGTCGACGGGCCGACGCAGGCCCCGGACGGCACCTCACGCTCGCACCTGCGGATGCGCTCCTCCGGACAGCTCGACGGGACCGGCACGTGGGACCTGTCCGGCGGCGGCGCCGGCACCGACGTCCGGTTCGTGTGGGACGTCCTGGCGACCGCACGCTGGATGGAACTGCTGACGCCGGTCGCCCGGCCCCTGTTCGAGCGATCCCACGGTGTGGTGGTGCGCAACGCCGCCGAGGCAGCGGCCAGGCACCTCGGCGCCGCCCTGCTGGCGTTCGAGTCACGCCCGGACCTGGGTGACGACTCGTAGTCGACCCGCTGGTCACCGACGAACACGACGACCGACGCCAGGCGTGTACGAGGACTACCTCACCGAGCACGGCATCGACGTCGAGGTCGAGGTCGAGGTGCACGACGACGTCGCACCCCTCAAGGATCGCTTCGGCGTGCCGGACGAGCAGCGCTCGTGCCACACCAACGAGATCGCCGGGTACTTCGTCGAGGGCCACGTCCCGCTCGAGGCGATCGCGGCGCTGCTCGAGGAGGCGCCGGACGTCGACGGTGAGCTCGGACGGTTCTAGTCCCGTGTGGCCCTGAGCGGTGGGTCCGGCGCGCCGTTCCTCGCCGGTGATCGCGGGTCAGGTGGTGCCGTCGTTCCGGCGTCGCAGCCGTTCATCGATGTCACGCAGGAAGTCGGGATCGTCGTCCGGTCCGCGCGGCCGCCTCGTCGGACCATCGACGGTCGGCGGTCTCCCGGGCGGGCCAGCGGTGGTGGTCGGAGGCCGTGGCCCCGCACCCCCCGGCGTCGGCGCCGTCCGCGATGGTCGCCCGGCGTACAGCCAGACCCCGCCGCCGACCAGCGGCGCCAGCAGCACCACGGCCAGCCAGATCGACTTCGGCAGGTGCCGCACCTGCCTCCGGTCGGACAGCAGCACGTCGAGGAGGCAGTAGAGGACGAACGCGAACAACGCGACCGTCGCCAACAACCTCGGCACGTTCCACCTCCGACCCCCGGAGTCTACGGGTCGCTCGGTGGCCGTTGGTCGGCTACCCGATCAGTTCGCGCAGCAGCTCGTTGGTCTTGCGCGGGTCGGCCTGACCCTTGGTCGCCTTCATGACCTGCCCGACGAGCGCGCCGATGGCCTTGTCGTTGCCGCCCCGGATCTGCTCGACCGTCGCCGCGTTGTCGGCGACCACCTGCTCGCAGATGGTGCGCAGCTCACCCTCGTCGGAGACCTGTTGGAGCCCACGTTCGGAGGCGATCGCCGCAGGTCCCTTCGCGCCGCGCTCCTCGACCAGCACCTCGAGCACCTGCTTGGCCAGCTTGGTCGACAGCGTGCCGTCGACGATGAGCTGCACGAGCTCGGCGACGTGAGCGCCGGTGACACCGGCATCATCGGCCGTGAGCGCCGCCGCACCGAGCAGCCCCGTCAGGTCCCCGGTCAGCCACTTGGCGACGGCATCCGGAGCCGCGCCGGCCGCGACCGCGTCGTCGTAGCGGGACAGCAGGTCGCTACCGACCAGCGAGCCGGCGGCCTCGGCGCGACGCCCGCGTCGACGAGCCGGGTCCGGGTCTGCGCGGGCAGCTCGGGCAGGCGGGTCCGCACCCCCTCGACCCACGCGACGGGCGACACGATCTCGACCAGGTCCGGGTCGGGGAAGTAGCGGTAGTCGGTCACCGACTCCTTCCTCCGGAGCGTCTCGGTGACGCCGCGCTCCTCGTCCCAGTGCCGGGTCTCCATCACGATGGTGCCGCCGTCCTCGATCACGGCGACCTGTCGGGCGGCCTCGTACGAGATGGCTCGCCCGAGCGAGCGCACCGAGTTGAGGTTCTTGATCTCGCAGCGGGTCCCGAGCGGGTCACCGACGCGCGCGACGGACACGTTCGCGTCGCAGCGGATCGATCCCTCCTCCATCCGCGCGTCGGAGACACCGGTGGCACGCACGATGGCGACCAGTTCGCGCAGGTAGGCCTGCGCGGTGTCCGGGTCGTGGACGTGGGGCCGCGACACGACCTCGAGGAGGGGGATGCCGCAGCGGTTGTAGTCGATCAGCGATCGATCGGCGCCGTGGAGTCGACCGGACTCGCCGACGTGCAGGGACTTGCCCGTGTCCTCCTCCATGTGGAGGCGCTCGATACCGACCCGGTGCGGCTGCCCGTCCGGACCGGGCACGTCGAGGTAGCCGTCGTGGACCAACGGCACGTCGTACTGGCTGATCTGGTAGTTCTTGGCCATGTCGGGGTAGAAGTAGTTCTTGCGGTGGAAGCGGCACACCTCGGCGATCGAGCCGTTGAGCGCGAGACCGAGCAGCGCCGCATCCTCGACCGCCTGCGCGTTGACCACCGGCAGCGCGCCGGGCTGGCCGGTGCACACCGGGCAGACGTTGGTGTTCGGCTCACCGCCGAAGGTCGTCGAGCAGCCGCACCACATCTTCGTGCGCGTCGTGAGCTCCACGTGCACCTCGAGCCCGATGGTGATCGCCCACCCCTCGGGGACCACACCCGCGGTGCCGGTGTCCTTCTGGAGCTTGTCGGCCTCGCGCAGCTCGCCGGGCACGGGCACCTCGTGCACGGCACCGGGGACGTCCTGCTCGGTCACGTCGGACGTGGTCACGCGGGCACCTCCACGGCGCGGTCGCCGACCGGGATCGGTGAGAACCCGGTCGCCTGCTCGAAGGCGTGCCCGACGCGGTACAGCAGGTCGTCGCGCAGCAGCGGCGCCATCAGCTGCAGCCCGACGGGCAGCGCCGTCCCCGGCGCGTCGGCAGCCTCGGCGAGGCCGGCCGGCAGCGACATCGCCGGGACACCCGCGAGCGACGCCGGGACGGTGGCGACGTCGTTGAGGTACATCGCCAGCGGGTCGGCCGTCTTCGTGCCGAGCCCGAACGCGACCGACGGCGAGGTGGGGCTGACGAGCACGTCGGCGGTCTCGAACGCGGCGGCGAAGTCGCGGGCGATGAGGGTGCGGACCTTGGAGGCCTGGAGGTAGTAGGCGTCGTAGTAGCCCGACGAGAGCGCGTGCGTCCCGATCATGATGCGGCGCTTGACCTCGGGACCGAACCCGCGCTCGCGGGTGGCGGCGTTCATCTGCTCGGCGGTCTCGGCGTCGACGCGGACGCCGTAGCGCACCCCGTCGAAGCGGGCGAGGTTCGACGACGCCTCCGACGGGGCGATGAGGTAGTAGGCGGGGAGGCCGTACGCCGCGTTCGGCAGCGACACGTCCACCAGCGTGGCTCCGAGCGACTCGAACCGCGCGAGCGCATCGTCGTAGACCCGTGCGACGCCCGGCTCGTACCCCTCGCCACGCAGCTCGGAGATGACCCCGATCCGCAGTCCCTCGATGCCATCGCGCATGGTGGCGGTCAGGGGCGGCACCGGATCGGGCACGGAGGTCGAGTCGCGGCGGTCGTGGCCGGCGATGAGTTCGTGGAGGGCGGCGGCGTCCTCGACGGTGCGCGCGAACGGGCCCGCCTGGTCGAGGGACGACGCGAACGCGACCAGCCCGTACCGCGACACCGTGCCGTAGGTCGGTTTGACGCCGACGAGACCGGTCAGCGCCGCAGGTTGGCGGATCGAGCCGCCGGTGTCGGTGCCGATCGACAGCGGTGCGAGCAGGCCGGCGACCGCCGAGGCCGACCCACCGGACGAGCCACCCGGTACCCGGTCGGTGTCCCACGGGTTGCGGGTCGGGCCGTAGGCGGAGTTCTCGGTCGACGAGCCCATCGCGAACTCGTCCATGTTGGTCTTGCCGAGGACGACGAGGTCGGCGGCGCGCAGCCGCTCGGTGACGGTCGCGTCGTAGGGCGGGACCCAGCCCTCGAGCATCCGCGAGCCGCAGGTCGTCGGCGCCCCGCGCATCGTCAGGACGTCCTTGAGCGCGAGCGGCACGCCGGCGAGCGGGGACAGCTCGACACCGGCGGCGCGACGGGCGTCCACGTCGTCGGCGTGGTCGCGCGCGGCGGTCGCGGTGACGGCGAGGAAGGCGTGCAGATCGCCCTCACCGGGCGCGGGCGCGGGGCTCCACACGTCGCCGTCCGCGACGATGCCGTCGACCGCGGCGATGCGATCGAGGTGGGCATCGACGGCCTCGCGAGCGGAGACCTCCCGGGCACGGAGACGGACGGCGAGCTCGGTGGCGGACAGGGTGGTGAGCTCGGTCATCAGCCCTCCTCCGCGACGATCCGGGGGACGGCGAACCGGTCCTGTTCGACCTGGGGAGCCATCGCGAGGACCTCGTCGCGCGGCATCGACGGCGACGGGTCGTCGGGGCGCGAGACGTTGGTCAACGCGAAGGGGTGGGTGGTCGGGGGGCACGTCGGCCGCCGCCACCTCTCCGACCTTCTCGGCGTAGTCGAGGATGGCCGACAGCTGGGGGGCCAGCGCGGTCACCTCGTCGTCGGTCAACGCCAGGCGAGCGAGGGACGCCACGTGGCGGACCTCGTCATCGGACAGGGCCACGAGGGCCTCCTCGAGCGGGACGGGAGCGCCCGGAGGCTACCGGCCGGCCGGACCGCCCCCGGTCCGCTCGCCGCTCAGGCGACCGTCTCCTGTGCGTCGACCGCGCCGAGCTGGTCACGCGGGCCCGCTCGCTCCACGAGCCACCTCGTCGCCTCGTCCTGCGGCATCGGTCGAGCGATGAGCCACCCCTGGATCGCGTCGCAACCGAACGCGGCGAGGGCGTCCCGCTGGGTCTCGGTCTCGACCCCCTCGGCGACCGTCCGGGCACCGATCGCGCGGGCCAGTTCGAGGACGGACCGCACGATGGCTTGGACCGCCGGCCGGCCCTCGACCAGGTCGACGACGAACCCGCGGTCGACCTTGACCTCGCTGATCGGGAGCAAGCTCAACCGGGTGAGCGAGGCGTGACCGGTCCCGAAGTCGTCGAGGCTGAGCCCGATGCCGGCCGTCGCGAAGACCTCCAACGTCGCGACGACGTCGTCGGTGTCGCCGACCAGCGCCTGCTCGGTGATCTCGATGCACAGGTCACCGGCGACCAACCCGTGGCGCGCGATCCCCGCCACCACGCGGTCGGCGAAGGAGGTGTCGGCGAGGTCGTGCATGGCCACGTTCACCGACACCGGCACGCGGACCCCGAGCCGGCGCCACCGTGCGCACTGCGCCAGGGCGAGCTCGAGCACCTCGGTGGTGAGCTGGCGCATCGTGGCCGTACGCTCGATGACAGGGCAGGAACGCGTCGGGGGCGAGGAGGCCGCGGGTCGGGGTGCCGCCAGCGCACCAACGCCTCGACACCGATCACCTCGCCGTCCGGCAGGGAGACCTGCGGCTGGTAGTGGAGCTCGAGCTCGCCGGCCGCCATCCCGCGACGCAGATCGGCGATGAGCTCACCGGTGAGGGTGGTCCGCTGGTCGAGCTCCTGGTGGTAGACGCGCACGGTCTCGCCGGATGGCCTTGGCGTCGTACATCGCGACGTCGGCCCGACGCATCAACGTGTCGAGGTCGTCACCGTCCTCACCGAGCAGGGCCACGCCGACGCTCATGGAGACCTCGAGTCGCACGCCGGCGAGGTCGTAGGGCCGGTGGACGTGGACGGCGATCCGTTCCACGACCGCGCTCGCGACGGCGCGGTCGTCGACCTCGAGCAGCAGGACGAACTCGTCCCCACCGAGCCGCACCACCGCGTCACCCTCGCGGACGGCGGCGGACAGGCGGGCCGCCACCGCGCGGAGCAGCGCGTCACCGGTGGCGTGTCCGAGCGTGTCGTTGACCTCCTTGAAGCGGTCCAGGTCGACGACGCACAGCGCTACGCACCGACCGCTCCGGGCGATCGCCGCGATGCGTTCCTCGAGGAGGTGCTCGAGGCGCTCCCGGTTCGCCAGACCCGTCAGGGAGTCGGTCGAGGCGCGCACCTCGCGGTCGAGCGAGAGCTTGGCGACCGCGTACACGAGCCACAGCGGCAACACCAGCAGGACCAGGAAGCCCCCGTTCACCATCGAGACCACCACGATCAGCGGCCCGATCGCGAGCACGGCCATGGTCGTCCGCGTGTACCACCACACGTTGTCCACGGTCGTCGACCACCACGCCGTGCCGGCGTGCAGCGCGAGCGCCGTCCCCACGAGGCCGAGGTTGACCACGTGGTAGGTGAAGCCGGCCAGGGCGACGAGCAGCAGGTCTCTCGGTCGCAGGTCCGCCGGCAGCGCCGGTGACGCCTCCCAGCCGAAGAGGCGCAGGACGCCCCAGGCGGCCAGGAACGAGACCGAGTACTGCGAGACGTTGAACGCGGCCTTGTGCAGCGGCTTGCGGCGCGCCAGCTCCCCGGTGATCGTGGCCAACGCGATCGCTCCGAGGGTGGGAACGATGCCCCACCGCAGCAGGATGGCGAAGTGGATCGCCGTCGCGAGGTTGACGCCATCGGGATCGAGCCGCCGCGAGGCGACGATGGGCCGCAGCTCGGTGATCACGAGGAACGTCACCAGGATCAGGGCGACGTCGGCGATGCCGTCCAGCTCGCCGAACGACGTCGAACCGACCACCATCGCCCAGGCGACGGCGGCGGTCCCGACGACCACGCACCACCACAGCGCGAAGCCGCCGCGGTGCCGGATGGCGTCGCGGTGCAGCGTCTGATCGTCGGTCACGGACACCCCCGGCGGCCCTCACTGACCCATCGGCCCCGATCGCGCGCAACTGAGCGAGCACGCGCTCTCCCCACGCCACCCGTCCGGTGGGCGCGCGGGGAGGCACCCGGACGTTCAGGTCACAGTGACCAGAACCACGGTAGCGTCCCCGTCGACCGAGGGAGTCCCCGTGACCGCCAGCTCCGTCTCCCCGCGTGCGGCGACGACCGCGCTCCTGACCGACCGCTACGAGCTGACGATGCTCGACGCGGCCCGCTCGGACGGCACGATCGACCGCCCCTGCGTGTTCGAGCTCTTCGCCCGGCGCCTGCCCGAGGGCCGCCGCTACGCGATCGCCGCAGGTCTCGACCGCGTCGTCGACGCCATCGGCGACCTCCGCTTCGACGACGACGTGCTCGCCGCTCTGGATCGCGCCGGGGTGGTCTCGGAGCCGACGCTGGCCTGGCTCGCTGGCTACCGGTTCCGGGGCGACGTCTGGGCGCTGCCCGAGGGGGAGATCCTGTCCCCCAACGTGCCGGCCCTGACCGTCGCGGCCAGCTTCGGGGACGCCGTCGTCCTCGAGACGGTCCTGCTCTCGATCATGAACCACGACACGGCGGTGGCGTCGGCTGCCGCCCGGATGGTCGCAGCGGCCGACGGCCGGCCCCTGTTCGAGTTCGGGAGCCGAAGGACCCACGAGGACGCCGCCGTCAGCGCGGCCCGGGCCGCGGTCCTGGTCGGGTTCACCGGCACCTCGAACCTCGAAGCGGGACGCCGGTACGGCCTACGGACGTTCGGCACCTCCGCGCACGCCTTCACCCTGGTGCACGACGACGAGGCAGCGGCGTTCCGGGCACAGATCGCCGCCCTCGGCACCAGGACCACGCTGTTGGTCGACACCTTCGACGTCCGGCAGGGCATCCACGAGGCGGTGGCGGCCGGCGGGCCCGAGCTCGACGCCATCCGGATCGACTGCGGCGACCCCGCAGCCGAAGCGCACCACGCCCGCGCCCTGCTCGACGAGCTCGGCAACCACCGGACCCGGATCGTCATCTCCGGCGACCTCGACGAGCACCGGATCGCGGCGTGCCGGGGTGCCCCGATCGACGCGTTCGGCGTCGGAACCGCCGTCGTGACGGGCAGCGGCGCGCCGACGGCTGGGTTCGTCTACAAGCTCGTCGCGCGAGCGCGGGGTCGCGACGGAGTCCTCGAACCGGTCGCCAAGGCCGGCGGCGACAAGGCGACCGTCGGTGGGTGGAAGGCCGCCGCGCGACGGGTCGAGGACGGGGTGGCCGTCGCCGATCTGCTGCACCCCTGGGGCAGCCCACCGCCCCCAGGGTCGCGGCCGCTCCAGGTCCCGGTGATCGCGCGGGGGAGGTCCTCCCCCGCCCCGACCTGGCGATCTCACAGCGCCACCACCGCGGTGCCCTGGCCGAGCTCCCAGCAGCGGCGCTCGACGTGAGCCCGGGCAGGGTCGCCCTGCCGACCCTCCGCGAGCCGCAGGATCCCGCCCACCCGCCACCGACGAACGGATCGCCACCGTGACCACGGACACCAGCCAGGACGGGCCGACGCGGACCAGCTACGGCCCCGGGACGGCGCTGGTCGTCGTGGACGTCCAACACGACTTCGCCTCGCCGGACGGCGGCCTCTACGTGACCGGCGGCGACGCCGTGGTCCCGGTGGTCGACGCCGAGGTCCGCGCCGCGCGGGACGCGGGCGCGACCGTGGTCTACACCCAGGACTGGCACCCGCCCGTGACCCCGCACTTCGCCAAGGACGGCGGTGTCTGGCCGGTCCACTGCGTGGCGGACACCTGGGGCGCCGAGCTGCACCGCGACCTGACCGTCGACGGACCGGTGGTCCGCAAGGGGGTCGACGGGGGGACGGCTACTCCGGCTTCTCGGTGCGCGACCCCATCAGCGGCGAGGAGGAAGCCACCGAGCTCGGACGCCTCCTCGTCGAGGCTGACGTCGACCGCGTCGTCGTGGTCGGCCTCGCCGGTGACGTCTGTGTGAAGGCCACGGCGCTCGACGCGCGACGGCTCGGCTACGAGGTGGAACTGCCGCTCGAGGCCACCGCGTTCGTCGAGCTCGCGCGCGGCGATGGGGACCGGGCGGTGGCGGAGCTCCGCGCCGCCGGCGTGCGTGTCACGGACCGCGGCCCGGCGGGCGGCTCCCCGTGAGCCCTGCCGGGCACGGTGTCCCGACACCGGACGAGGGCCGGGTCTCGACCTGCGCCGTCGCCGTCGACGTGGCGATGCTCACGATCCGCGACGGCCGCCTCATGCTCCTGCTAGTACGCCCGCAGCCGGCCGAGCTGCGCGACCGGTGGGCGCTCCCCGGGCGTCGCGTCCGCGACCACGAGAGCCTGGACGACACCGCGCACCGGGCCCTGGCGGAGCTCGCCGGGCTGACCGCACCCGAGGCACACCTCGAGCAGCTGCGGACCTACGGCGACCCGTCCCGGGATCCGCGCGGGCGGGTCGTGTCCGTGGCCTACCTGCTGCTCACGCCGACCACCGACGACCCCGCCGCCGGCACCGGCGCCGCGTTCTTCCCGGTCGAGGAGCTCGGGCTCGATCCGGCATCACCGGGAGCGTCACCCGATGCGCCGGTGTTCGCCTACGACCACGACCGGATCGTCCCCGACGCGGTCGAGCGTGCGCGGTCCAAGCTCGAGTACACCGCGCTCGCCACCGCGTTCGTCGCCGAGCCGTTCACCCTCGGCGACCTGCGCGGCGTGTACGAGGCCGTCTGGAACGTCGAGCTCGACCCCGCCAACTTCCGGCGGAAGGTGGTCTCGACGCGCGACTTCGTCGTCCCCGTCGAAGGGCTGGCCAAGCCGGGACCGGGTGGCGGCCGACCCGCCCAGCGCTACCGCCGGGGCTCTGCCGAGCGCCTGCACCCGGCGATGCTCCGCACCTGAGGCAGCCTCAGGCGGCGGTCCGTCGGGCGACGGTCTGATCGAGGTGGGCACGCAGTGCGGGCGATCCCGCGACGGCCCGCGCGAAGCTCCGCACGTCGAACACGGCCAGCTCGACGTCGCTGGTCGCGACCACATCGGCGTTGCGGTGGTCGCCGCTCACGAGCGCCTGTTCGCCGACGAGCTCGCCGGATCCGAGGGTGGCGAGGACCTCGCCACCCCGGCGGACCTCGACCTCGCCGGAGACGACCAGGAACGCCTCCCGGCCGAGCGATCCCGCGCGCGCGAGGACCGTGCCAGACGTCACCGTGATGCGGTCGGTGGTCGCGGCCAAGGTGTCGACCTCGGCGCGCGTGAGCCCGTAGAGGCGGCTGTGCTGCTCGAGCCAGGCGATCTTGGCGTCACGGGAGGAGCGGGTGCGGAACATCGGGAGCCTCGAGGGGGCGAGGTGAGGGAGCGTTCACGTTCGCTTGCGAGAGTACGCAACTGCTCGCAGCCAGCGCTCGTCACTCCTGCTCCGACGGCGGTGGCCACCGGATCGGGCCACCAGCGGACGTCACCGCAGCCGGCCCAACGGGGTCGGCGGCCAGGCACCCTCGATCCGGGGGCCCCGGTTGCTGGCCGGCTCGAGCGGGACGATCACGCCGGTAGCTGACCGGTCTCGAGGAGCGCACCGAAGGCCTGCTCGTCCACCACGGGCACGCCGAGCTGCTCCGCCTTGGCGAGCTTGCTGCCCGGGTCGGCGCCGACGACGACCGCGCTGGTCCTGCCCGACACGCTGCCGGTGACCTTGGCCCCACGGGCCTCGAGCGCGTCGCGGGCCTCGTCGCGGGTCCAGCCCTCCAGCGTGCCGGTCACCACGACCGTCCAGCCCGCGAGGAGGTCGGGGGTGACACCCTCCGGCGTTCCGGCGACCGGTTCACCTCGCGGGTCGACGCCGAGGGTGATCAGGTCGTCGACGAGCTGGGCGTTGCGCGGGGTCGCGAACCACTGCACCACCGCCTGCGCGATGACGGGGCCGATGCCGTCGATGGCCTCGAGCTCCTCTGCCGTCGCCGAGCGGACGGCGTCGAGCGACGGCAGCGCCCGCGCGATGGCCTTGGCGTAGGTCGGACCGAGGTGGTGGATGTTCAGGGCGGTCAGCACGCGGTCGAGGGGGCGCTGTCGGCCGGCCTCGATGCCGGCGAGCAGGTTGTCGACCCGCTTCTCACCCCACTTGTCGAGCGCGAGCAGCGCCTCGCGGTGCTCGTGGAGGCGGAACACGCTGGCGAGGTCGGTCAGCAGCCCCTCGGCGAGCAGCAGGTCGACGTTCTTCTCGCCGAGCCCCTCGATGTCGAGCGCGCCGCGGCCCGCGAGGTGGGTCAGCGACTCGCGCAGGCGGTTGGGACAGTCGACGTTCTCGCAGCGGTGGTGCGCCTCACCCTCCGGCCGGACGAGCGGCTGGCCACAGAACGGGCAGTCAGCCGGCATCGACCACACCTCGGTGCCGTCCGGGCGCTCCGAGAGCACCGGACCCACGACCTCGGGGATGACGTCGCCAGCCCGCCGGACGACGACGGTGTCCCCGACGCGGACGTCCTTGAGCTGGACCTGGATCTCGTTGTGGAGGGTGGCGAAGGTGATCCGCGTGCCGGCGACGACCACCGGGTCGAGGACGGCGTACGGCGTGGCCTTCCCGGTGCGGCCGACGTTCACCTCGATGGCCTCGAGGCGGGTGGTCTGCTCGACGGGCGGCATCTTGTAGGCGATCGCCCAGCGAGGTGCCCGGGAGGTGGATCCGAGCCGTCGACGCTGGCTGAGGTCGTCCACCTTGACGACGACGCCGTCGATCTCGAAGCCCACCTCGTAGCGCTCCGCGGTGAAGCGTTCGACCAGCTCCCACGCGTCCTCGATCGAGTCGACGGTGGTGGTCTGCGGGGGGATGGGGAGCCCCGCGCCGCGGAGCCAGGTGTACGCGTCGCTGCCCGTGTCGAACGCGACGCCGTCGACGGTCCCGAGGCCGTGGCACCACAGCGCGAGCGGACGCTGCCTCGTCACCTCGGGGTCCTTCTGTCGCAACGCGCCGGACGCACCGTTGCGGGGGTTCATGAAAGCTGGCTCGCCCCGGTCGATCCGCGCGGCGTTCATGGCCTCGAACGCCTCGCTCGGGTAGTGGACCTCGCCGCGGACCTCGATCACGGCCGGCGGGTCGTCGACGGTCAACCGGTAGGGCACGTCGGCGAGGGTGGAGATCTGCGGGGTGACGTCCTCACCCACGACACCGTCGCCACGGGTCGCGCCGGTCACGAGCACCCCGTCGCGGTACACCAGGTTGATGGCGACACCGTCGATCTTCAGCTCGCACAGGAACCGGACGGGCTCGCCGAGCACCGCATCCGCAGCCTCGTCGTCGAGCTCGGCCGCGATCTCGTCGACGTCGTCCCCGCCGCCCTCGGCGACCACCGCCGTCGCGGCCAGCCGACGACGGACCCGCTGCGCCCAGGCGACCACCCCCTCGCGGTCGAAGGCGTTGTCGAGGCTCATCATCGGTTCGAGGTGGCGGAAGGGTGGGAACGCGCTGCCGGCCGGCGCGCCGACCTGCTGCGACGGCGAGATGGGCGTGACGAGCGACGGGTGGGCGTCCTCGAGGGCCAGCAGCTCGTGCCAGAGCGCGTCGAACTCGGCGTCGGTCAGCGACGGGTCGGACAGCACGTAGTAGCGGTACCGCGCGTCACGGATCGTGCCCGCGAGCTCGTCGTGGCGGGTCCGGGCAGCGTCGAGATCCGCGGGCACCTCGTGGGCAAGAGCCACGGTGATCGACCTCCAGGCAGACGTGAGCGGGACCGGCGAGCAGCGACGAGGCTAGTGCTCGGGTGTGACCGACCGAGCCGCCCGGACCGACGCGGATCGCGCTCCAGCGGACGGCGCGAGACGCCGCGCTGCCTAGGCTCGGACGGCCACCCACGGTCGAGGTCCAGCGTGCCGCGCACGACGCCAGCGGGAACGACGAGGGTCACCGCTTCGGTCGCCGCAGCGCTCACCCTCGCGGTGCTCCCGGTGTTCCTCATCGGCGCGTCGACCGACGCCATCCGCTCCGACCTCGGCCTCAGCGAGACCGCCATCGGCGCCGCGGTGACGGTGCTCTTCACCACCGTCGGGCTCACCGCGACCACCGCCGGGCGCTGGACCGAGCGGCTCGGCGGCGGCGTCGCCCTCCGCACCGGTGTGGTCGTCGCCGCGGTGGCGACCGCCGCCATCGGCTGGCTCGCCTCGTCGTGGTGGCAGCTGGCCGCACCGTTGGTGGTCGTCGGGTTCGCGGTCGGGCTCGTCGACACCGGCGGCGCACGCACCTTCGCCGACCGGCTGCGCGCCGACAGCCAAGGACGAGCCTTCGGCATCAAGGAGGCCAGCGTGCCGGCCGCCTCGATGCTGGCAGGTCTCGCGCTCCCGACCGTGACCGCGTGGTTCGACTGGCGGGCCGCCTTCATCGCGGCACCGGTGCTGGCCGTCCTGGTTCTCGCGGTGCTGCCGCGGGGACCGGGCCGGCCCGTGGGTGGCGCCGGGGTCGGCCGCGGAACGGGGCCGGCGGCACCGACCGACGACCTCGCCGATCACCCTGACCGCGAAGCGACGGTGGACCCGGCCGTGCGGACGGCGCTGGTGCGGTTCGCCGTCGCGGTCGGTCTCGGAGCGGGCGCCGCGACGGCCGCCCCGACGTTCCTCGTCCCGGCCTCGACCGCCCGCGGGATGTCGACGGGCGCCGCCGGCCTGCTGCTCGTGGTGGCGAGCCTGGCCAGCATCGGCGCGCGGATCGGGTTGGGTCGTTGGGCGGATCGCGAGCACAGCCGGCCGACGCCCGCCGTCGTCGCCCTCCTCGCCCTCGGTGGGCTCGGCGCCGTGGTGCTGGCGACGCCGGTCCCGGCCACCGTCGCGGCGGTCGGTGCGATCGTCCTCCTCGGCGGCGGCTGGGGCTGGACGGGCCTCGCGTTCCTCGCCGCGGTCCGAGCACGTCCCGACGCGCCCGCGGTGGCCGCCGGCACGGTGCTGACCGGGCTCGGCATCGGCGGCGCGCTGGGTCCGCTGGCGTTCGGTGCGCTGGCCGAGAACGCCTCGTACGCCGCAGCGTGGGGCGCCACTGCGGTCGCGATGCTCGTGGCCAGCCTCCTCGCCGCCACCACGGTCCCCACCGTCACGCGCCGATCCACCACGCCCGACGCCGACGCCTGAGCGGTACGTCTGGTGCCTGATCGCTGGCCAGCCGGCGTCACTCCGTGAGGCGGGCGAGCACGTCTGGCGTCCAGTCGGGCCATCGCGCGAGCCCGACGACCTCACCGCCGATGAACGAAGCGACCGTCCGCGGCCGGTCGCCAGAGTTGTCGTAGAACTCGACCGCATCAGCGAGAGGGACCATCGCGGCAACGTGAGCCCAGAGCCGCTGGTGACGGGCACGGACCTTCTCCTCGGGGACCGGGTGGCCGCCTGCTCGGACTCGGCGTGCCACGCGATGGACCGCGAGATCCTCGGGGACGAGAACGACGTGGACAGCGATGTAGTACCCAGCTCGTGCGGCCCGGGCGACGAGATCGACCTTCGAGGGGTGCGAGGCGACGGTCTCGGCGATGAACTCGCGGCGGTCCGCGAGCAGGTGGTCACGAACGGCGTGAGCCATCTCGGACGCCTCCCCGGCCCGGCGCATGGCCTCGGCGGGGTCAGGCCAGCGCTGGGCTGCGAGGAGATCGGCGTTGACGAACGGGACCCCTAGTCGCCGTGCGGCCAAGGTGAGACGCACGAAGGTGGACTTGCCGGCTCCGTTCGGACCGACGACGAGGTCGAGGCGGCTCACAGAACGGTCGTCGTCCCGTCTGGGCGACGTTCGACGAAGCGGCCAGCGTCGTCGATGACGACCGTCGTGACGCCCTCGCGCGCGAGCTGGTCGGCGTACGACGTGCTGCGGGCGGCACCGGCGATGTCGACGTCGAGCTCGGCGTTGGCCACGGCCCGCTCCTCCTCACCGAGCGACGCGAGGGGCACGTCGCCGGTCAGGGCTCGTTCGATGCGCCGTCGAGCCGTCGTCGAGCGCATCGACACGCGCATCCCCACCCGCGCCCAGTGATCCAACTGCTGGCGGGTCGAGCGGCTCTCGTGGGCCGCTTCACGCTCGGCAGCGGCGATCAGATCGGCGGCGACACGGGTCGTGCGGGTCTCCTCAACGGGCATGGTGCACCTCCTTGCAGCATCATGACACAACGTGTGCCATCTTGCCACATCACCGTTCCTCGCTCACCGCGCCGTCGGAGCGGCCTCGTCGCGGGCAGCGAGGAAGGCGACAGCGACGTCCGGTCGCTGCAGCAGCCAGCCGGCCCCGAGCGGGAGCAGCTGTCCCGCCGCGAACGTCAGGCCGAGCACCAGCACGAGCACCCGGGCGATCGCGAGCTGTCGCCCGAGGTCGGCGTCCTGCGACACCAGTTCGCGCGCGTCGGCCGCCGTCGACGCGTAGCGCTCGATCAGCTCGGTCGACCGTTCGAGGGTGGTCCCGAGCGAGTCGAGGTCGTCGGCGATCGCCGTCGTGCCGACGCGCGCCGTCCTCAGCTCGCGGCTCCCCTGGCGGATGAGCTCGGCCTGCTCGCGGAGCGCTTCCGGTAGCCCGTCGAGCTCCTCGCCGACGGCACGCAACGAGTCGTCGAACGGTTCGGCCGGGTCGTAGTCGGGACCGAACGGCACGACGCTCAACGCCGACAGCGTCCGGTCGATGACGGCCGCCACCTGCACGAGCGCCGGCAACGAGCCCTCGAGCGCTTCGACGCTGCCGGCGACCTGGTCCTCGCTGATGTCGGCCGTGGCCCGCAGGACCTGTTCGGCCTCGGCGAGCGCTGCGGACAGGTCACGGGTGGTCGTCGCGGTCCGCTCCAGGGTCACCGCCAGGCGGGCCGTGGTCTCGCCGGCGAGCTCGACGGTCGCGCCGAGCGCATCGATGGCGTCGGCCGCGACGCCGACGCTGTCCTCGAGGGCCCGGTCGAGCGAACCGAGCAGTCGGAACCCGACGATGGTGGCGACCACGCTGGCGACGACCCCGAGCGTTCCGATGACCACCAGCACCCGCCCGACCCGTCGCCGGTCGAGCTTCACAGCTGCAGCGCCTTCGCGCCATCGTCAGTCAAGGTCCACCGGCCAGCCGCGTCCGGGCTCGCCAGACGAAGCCGGCGCAGCGCGCGAGGTCCCGGGCGACCCGCGTCGGCGACAGGGACGCGCTCCCGACGATCCGGTCCGCCGAGCTACCGGGGTGATCCCCGAGTGCGCGCGCCACGGGGTCGTGCCTCGCGGCGACACGACGGTCATCGCACCCTCTCACACGCCGGGACGTCCGTGCTCCCACGCCCACCACGTCAGTCTGCCACCCCGGGCAGGACCGCGCAGCTGGGCGGCATCTTCACTGCCCCGCTCATCGATGACGAGCTTCACCAGGGCACTCGAGTCGAAGTACGCGACGCTCACCGGCAGGCGTCGCGTTCGGTGACGATCAGCTCCGCCACATCGGTGGTCGCCGTGGCCCGAGGTCGGCCCCGCACGGCAGGTCTCGGAGCATCCGGCGGTGCGCTGATGCGACCGTCTTCGGCGAGCTGGTCGAGGAGGGGTGCGGTGTCGACACCGCTGGCCGTGCGACGGCTCGTCCGCGCTCGGTGATGACGACCTCATCGCCGGCGCGAGCCCGCTCGAGCCAGTCCTTGAGTTCCCGGCGCAACGGTGCGACCCCGGCCTCCGCCACATGACCCGGCCGATGCGTCGCCGGTCGAGCCTCACGAGCGGTGGGCTCCGGTGAGGGGCAGGCCCGCCGGCCGGTCGGCGCGGGCGATGCGGCCGCCACCGAGGCAGCGCTCATCCGCCTCGTCGTAGAGGACCGCGGCCTGACCGAGCGCGACGCCGTGCAGCGGCTCGTCGAACGCGACGCGCCAGCCGCCACCCTCACCCGCAGCGAGCAGCGTCGCCGGGACCGCCGGAGCGTGGGCACGGATCTGCACGCGCACCCGGTCGCCCGTGCTCGGCGCGTCCACCACCGCCCAGGTCGGCGCTGCGACGTCGAGCCAGCGACACGCCAGCGCCTCCCGCGGGCCGACGAGGACGGTGCGTGTCGGAGCATCGACGTCGACGACGAAGCGGCGCCGGTGGCTGCCGACCGCGCGACCGAGGCCGCGCCGCTGCCCGACCGTGTAGCGCCACACACCGTCGTGCCGTCCCACCTCGCCGTCATCGAGGTCGACGATCGGGCCCGGTGCCGCCGGCACGCGCTCGGCGAGGTAGCCCGCGGTGTCGCCGTCCGGGATGAAGCACACGTCGTAGCTGTCGGGCTTGTCCGCGACGCGGAACCCCGCCGATGCTGCACGCGTGCGGACCTCGGCCTTCGACAGCTCCCCGACGGGCAGCAGGGTGCGGTCGAGTTGGTCCGGTGTCGCGACGTACAGGACGTAGGACTGGTCCTTACGCACGTCGGCGGCCCGGTGCAGCTGCGTGCGCGGGCCCGGCTGGGTGACGGGCACACCGTCACGCCTCAGACGGGCGTGGTGGCCGGTCGCCAGCGCGTCGAACCCGAGGGTCGTCGCGCGATCGAGCAGGGCGGCGTACTTGACGCGCTCGTTGCAGGTCACGCAGGGGTTCGGGGTGACGCCGGCTGCGTAGCTCGCGGCGAACGGGTCCTGCACCTCCCGCCGGAAGTCATCGGCCATGTCCCACACGTAGAACGGGATACCGAGCACCTGCGCCGCACGGCGAGCGTCCTGGGCGTCGTCGAGCGTGCAGCAGCCGTGCCCCGGGACCTGCTCCTCCGCGGCGACCTCCGCCAGCTTGAGGTGCACGCCCGTCACGGCGTGCCCGGCCTCGACGAGCAGGGCGGCGGCGACCGCGCTGTCGACGCCACCGGACATGGCGACCAGGACCTGCGCCATCAGCCGACCACCGCGGCGCCTGAACGCAGGCGCGGGACCAGGTCGGTCAGCACCTCGAGCGCACGGTCGACGTCCGCATCGGTCGACGACCACCCGAGGGACAGCCGCAGTGGCGCACCGGTCACGCCGCAGGCCTCGAGCACCGGCGACGCGTTCGCGGCACCGGACCCGCAGGCCGACCCGGACGATCCGATGAGTTCCGCACGGTCGAGAGCCAGCGCCAGCGCCGCCGGGTCGACCCCGTCGAAGGCGAGGTGGACGTGCGACGCCAACCGGCGCTCCGGATCGGTGGGGCCGTTGCGCCGCACGCCGTCGAGAGCCAGCAGTCCGTCGGCGAGCCGGTCGCTCAGTCGACGCAGGCGGACCCGCAGCTCGGCGCGGTCGGCCACCGCCGCGTCGACGGCCGCGGCGCACGCGGCGATGAGGCCGGTGGCGAACGTCCCGGACCGGACCCCGCGGTCCTGCCCTCCACCGTGGGTGAGGGGTTCGACGGGCAGCCCGCGCCGCAGCACGGCGATGCCGACCCCCTGCGGACCGCCGAACTTGTGCGCCGACAGCGCCAGCGCGTCGACGTCCCAGGCGGCGACGTCGACGTCGAGCGTGGCGAACGCCTGCACCGCATCGGTGTGGAGGGGGATGGCGCCTTCGCGGAGCGCTGCCGCCAACGTGGGCAGGTCGTTGACCGACCCGAGCTCGTTGTTCGCCGCCATGACGCTCACGAGGACGGTGTCGGGCCGGACCGCCGCCAGGACCCGGTCGACGTCCACGGTGCCGTCCGCCGACGGAGGCACCACGTCGAGGTGGACCTCACCGCGGTCGGCCAGCCAGCGGGCCGGCGCCAGCACCGCCGGGTGCTCGACGGCCGTGGTGACCAGGTGCGGGACCCGCCCGAGCCGGCGCGCCGCCGCCCACACCACCCCCTTGACGGCGAGGTTGTCCGCCTCGGTCCCGCCGGAGGTGAACACGACGTCGTGGGGGCTCGCCCCGAGCGCGGTGGCCACCCGTTCCCGCGCCTCCTCGACGACCGCGCGGGCCTGCTGCCCCGCGGCGTGGGGTGAGGACGCGTTGGCCGCATCGAGCCAGCGCGACAGCGCCGCCCGCGCCTCGGGGCGTGGCGGTGTGGTGGCGGCGTGATCGAGACAGGTGGACACGTCCACGACGGTAGCGTCAGCCTCCACCGCCGCTGCCGCGAGGTCCCGTGACCGCTCCGCACCTGCCCCCCGACGTCCCCATCGGCGTCCGGCCCGATCGGGTCGTGTCGCTGGTGGTGGAGCTCGGCGAGGTCGACGGCCACCGCCTCACGCTGCTGAGCCTCGAGGTCTGGCCGGGCTTCGCCGACCTGCGGTTCGCGCGTGTCTCGGACGGGACCGGCCGTCCGCTCCCCCGCCGCGTCCCACCGCCGACCGCGTGGACGATCACCGTCGACGGGGTCCCGACCGAGGTGTGGGACAGCGTCGGGCGCGGCGACCGCGACTTCTCCAACGGCGAGGTCCGTCTGCGGCCCGCCCCGGGCCCGGGTTCGACGCTCGCGGTGACCGTCGACCTGCTGCCCGGATCCGACCCGCTCCACGGCGAGGTGACGACGTGACCGCCGAGCCGGCCACCTCCGGCGCCGCACGGTTCCTCGAACGGGCCCGAGCAGCCGGACTCGACCCGGACGTCCGCGAGTTCCCGGCCGGGACGCGCACGGCCGCCGACGCTGCGGCGGCCATCGGGTGTGACATCGGCGCCATCGTCAAGTCGCTGGTGTTCATCTCGGACGAGCGGGCGGTGCTGGTGCTCACCTCGGGTGCCAACCGGGTGTCGGAGACCGCCCTCGCCGAGGTGCTCGGTGCCACCTCGGTACGGAAGGCCAGCGCCGACGAGGTCCGTGCGGCGACGGGGTTCGCCATCGGTGGGACGCCGCCGTTCGGGCACGACACCGACCTCGAGGTGATCTGTGACCGCGACCTCACCGAGCTGACCGAGATCTGGGCCGCCGCGGGGACACCGACGACCGTGTTCCCCCTCGCCCCGGGCCGTCTGCTCACCGTCACCGGTGCCCTCGTCGCCGACGTGGGTGCGTGACCTCCCCGCCCGGCGCCACGTACCCCCGTTCGACCCGTCGCGGGGTGACCGGCCTGGCCGTCGTCGCGCTCGTGCTGACAGCCGCGAACCTGCGCCCGGCGGTCACGAGCCTCGGTGCCATCCTGCCGGAGGTGCGGCTCGGCACGGGGACCAGCGCCGCGGTGGCGGGTCTGTTGACGAGCCTCCCGCCCGTGTGTTTCGGCGTCGCCGCGCTCCTCGGTGCCCGGATCGGGCGCCGCTACGGGACGGCGCCGACCCTGCTCGTCGCGATGATGGTCACGGGTGCCACGCTCGCCCTGCGTGCCACCAGCGGTTCCGGCACCGCGATCGTGCTGTGGTCGACCGCCGCCCTGCTCGCGATGGGGCTCGGCAACGCCCTGCTCCCGGTCGTCGTGAAGCGATGGTTCCCGGACCGGGTCGGCGACGCGACCGCGTGGTACGCGGTCGCGCTGGCCGGAGGCACGGCGGCAGCGGCCGGGTTGACGGTCCCCATCACCGACGCCGGCGGGAGCTGGCGGCTCGGCCTGGCCGTCTGGGCCATCCCGGCGTTCCTGGCCGCGGCGCCCTGGTGGTGGCTCCGGGACCGTCGCGACCCCACGACCGGCGTCGGTGATCCGGCTGCTGGTGGTACGAGCGTCGGTGGGTCGGTCCGGCCGACGTTCGACGCCGCCATCGGCCAGCGCGTCCGGCGCGAGCCGAGGTCGTGGGCGCTCGCGGGCTACTTCGGCACACAGAGCCTGACGGCCTACGTCGTGATGGGATGGTTGCCGTCGATCTACCGCGACGCCGGCGCCTCCCCCGCGGTGGCGGGGTCGCTGCTCGCCGTGCTGATGCTGGTGGGCGGGCCGGTGTCGCTGCTGGTGCCGGCCCTCGCCGGACGACGGGTGGATCAGCGCCCGCTCGTGGTCGTGCTCGGGATCGCGGCCGCCATCGGCTTCGGCGGCCTGCTCGTCGCGCCCGCGGGCGCCCCCTGGGTGTGGGCGGTCCTCATCGGCGTCGGGATGGGAGCGTTCCCGCTCGCCCTGACCCTGATCGGGCTGCGGGCGACGACCACCGACGGGACGGCGGCTCTGTCGTCGCTCGGGCAGGGCGTGGGCTACCTGATCGCGGCGTCGGGTCCGGTGCTGATCGGTCTGCTCCGGGACGCGAGCGGGAGCTGGGAGGTGCCGCTGTGGGTCATCCTCGCGCTCCTTGTCCCCCAGCTGCTGTGCGGCCTCGCGGCCGCGAAGCCGGGTGTGGTCGACGGGCCACCCCGGTAGCGGGCGCCCTCAACGCCGGTCGGCGAGCACGCCTCCCGCGGCGTCGATCCCCCGGGTCAGCTCGTCCGCGCGCACACCCGCGATCACCTCGGGGGTCAGACCCGTCGCGGCTCCGAGCGCGCGCTCGAGCCGGCCGGCGTCCGACCCGGGACCGTCGCCGGCGAGCTCCACGACGAGCCGGTCACGTGGCACCCGAGCGTCGGGACCACGCAGCTCCGCCCGCCAGGCGGTCACCCACGGCGTGGTGGCGACCACCGCCGCGATCCCACGCAGGTCGGCCGTCCCCTGGACGCCACCGTCGAGCACGACCGGCAGCTCCCAGGCGTGCGGGACGAGGTCGCCGACCAGCCGGGGCACGTCTCGGCCGCAGGCCGGACACGGCCCCGTGGCGAGCGGATCGACCCAGGTGCCGGTCTGGAACCGGAGGTGGGCCGTGCCGTGCCACCCGGCGGTGGTCAGGGTCAGGTCGCCGTCACGGTCGGTGACACGGCCCGTCAGGGGGTCGAGCACCTCGAGCACCTCGAGGTCGGGGTAGGTGTGCAGGCCGCGCCCCTCCGCACACTCGGCCCACAGGGACCGACCGGCGCTCGGCCCCCACAGCGCGAGCAGGTCGACCTCCGGGCCGGCACCGGCCCGCTGGAACTCGGCGATCGTCGCCGCTCGCTGCTCGTCGGTGGGGGGCGGGCCGACCGAGACGACGGTCCGCAGCTCTCGGAGCTCGGTCCGGGCCTCGCGGAGCAGGGCCGCGAGCACCGCAGCCTCGTCGGCGAGCACCACCAGGACGGTGACGGCGATCCGCGCCGCAGCCGCGGCGACGCTGGCGAGGTCGTCGCCGACCCCTCGTGCGTGCAGCGCCGTCAGACCCGCGCCGGTCGCGAGGTGCACGACCCCGAGGTGGTCGAGCGTGGGGGCCGCGGGGACCGCGGAGACGAGCACGTCGTCGTCACGCAGGCCCAGCACGGTGGCCGCTCGGGCACCGGTGCGGTGCTGGCGGTCGAGATCGGAGCGGGTCGAGGCCACGAGCAGATCGCCGGCCACTCCACCCCGGTGGAGCTGCAGCGGCCGGTACTCGCGGACGATCGCGTCGCGCTTCCCGCCGGCGGCGTCCCGGCGGATGGCACGGGCGATCCCCACGATGACGCGGTCGTCGGCGGTGGCCTTGACCTGCTGTTCGTTCGGCCGCAGGACCGCCGACGCGCCACCTGCACCGTCGGCGAGCAGGTCGCGCTCGCGCGTCGGTGCGAGGCGCTGGAGCCCACGACGATCGACCAGCAGGCGGTCGTCGACCTCGCCGACGCGAGCGGCGTGGAACGGGGCTGCCGTCACCGCGGCCGGCAACCACCGGGCCAGCGTCGCTGCCTCGATGCGGGCGCGGTCGTCGTCGCTGCGACGGTCCCAGGGCGCGACCACGAGTCCTCCAGGTCCGTCGGTCGGCCGGAGTGTACGGACGGGCGGACGCGACAGAGCCTCGCTGGTCACACTCGTGGGGAAGCTCGCCGGAGGCGGGCTCGTGACCCGAGGAGACGATCGTGAGCAACGACGGCAGGCAGGACCAGGCCAGCGGCAAGCTCAAGAAGACCGCCGGGAAGGTCACGGGTGACGACCAGATGCGCAGCGAGGGTGAGACCCAGGAGACCAAGGGCGACGCCAAGCGCAAGGTCGAGAAGGTCACCGACAAGGTGAAGGGCGCTATCAAG
Source organism: uncultured Nitriliruptoraceae bacterium (assembly GCA_963850715.1). Classification (GTDB taxonomy): domain Bacteria; phylum Actinomycetota; class Nitriliruptoria; order Nitriliruptorales; family Nitriliruptoraceae; genus Nitriliruptor. The sequence continues at coordinate 125,136 of CAWKMM010000015.1, forward strand.
GGTGGCGGCGGGCGCGACTGAGGCTCGGACCGACGCGGACGGGCCCCGGCCGGAGCGGCCGGGGCCCGTCTGGTGTGGCGGGTCGTGCAGACGCTCAGCTCTTGCGAGCCTCGAGCTCCTCGATGAGCTTCGGGACGACCTTGTAGAGGTCACCGACGATGCCGAAGTCGGCGATCTGGAAGATCGGCGCCTCGGCGTCCTTGTTGATCGCCACGATGTTCTGCGCGGTCTGCATCCCGGCCCGGTGCTGGATGGCACCGGAGATGCCGGACCCGATGTAGAGGGTCGGCGACACGGTGCGGCCGGTCTGGCCGATCTGGAAGCGGTGCGGGTACCAGCCGGCGTCGGTGGCGGCGCGCGAGGCACCGACACCGGCACCGAGCACGTCCGCGAGCTGCTCGATGAGCTGGAAGCCGTCCTCGTTGCCGAGGCCGCGGCCACCGGAGACCACGATCGCGGCCTCGCCGATGTCGGGACGGTCGCCGCCGCCCTGCTTCTCGACGCGAGGTCACCTTGGCAGCCTGTGGCCGCCTCGGACAGCGTCACGTCGAGCGCGACGACCTCGGCCGCGCCACCGCCGGTCTCGACGACCGGGAAGGCGTTCGGAGGCGATCCCGACCAGCTGCTTCTTGCCGTCCGCGAAGGTGCAGCGGGTGATCAGGTCACCGCCGAACACCTCCTTGGTGGCCGAGACCTTGCCGCCCTCGACCTCGACGCCGGTCGCGTCGGTGATGACGCCGCCGTCGATGCGGATCGCGAGGCGTGCCGCGACGTCCTTGACGTGGTTCGAGGACGAGAAGAGCAGCACCTCGGCACCGGAGGTCTCGAAGACCTGCTGGAGCGCCTCGACCTGCGGCAGGGTGACGTACCCCTGCGCGTCGGCCGAGTCCCAGGTGTAGAGCTTGGCGGCGCCGTGCGCGCCGAGCGTGGCGGCCGCGTCGGCGCCACCCTCGCCGAGCCAGACGGCCGCGACGGTGTCACCGGACGCCTCGGCCACCTGCGTGGCGGCGTTGAGCATCTGCAGCGAGACCTTGCGGGGCTGGCCCTCGCTGTGGTCGATCAGTACGAGCAGTTCAGCCATGGGGTGATCCTCCCGGGATCGTGTGCGGTCGAGGCTCGGTTCCGGGCTCAGACGAACTTCTTCGAGGCCATCCAGTCGGCGAGCTGCGACGCCGCGGCGCCCGACCCGTCGTCCTCGACGATGGTCCCGGCCTCCTTCGGCGGACGCGGCTCGAACGAGGTGAGCACGGCCCACGCGGCGTCCTGGCCGACCTCGCGAGGTGTCGACACCGATGTCGCCGGCGGACTTGACGTCCAGCGGCTTGGACTTGGCGGCCATGATCCCCTTGAAGGAGGGGTAGCGCGGCTCGTTGATGGCCTCGACCACCGACACGACGGCGGGGAGCGTCGACTCGACCACGTCCCAGCCCTCCTCGTGCTCGCGGTGGACCACGACCTTGTCGCCGTCGACCTCGAGGTGGCGGGCGTAGGTCAGCGAGGGCAGGCCGAGGATCTCGGCGACGGCGGCCGGCACGACGCAGGTGCGCGCGTCGGTGGACTGGTTGCCGAAGATGACGAGGTCGAACTCCTGCACCCTCGAGCGCCTTGGCGATCGCCTTGGCGGTCCCGATGGCGTCCGACCCGGCGAGCGCCTCGTCGGTGATCTGCAGCGCCGGCGTCGAGGCCGTAGGAGAGGGCCTTGCGGACCACGGGCTGGGCCGACTCGGGGCCCATCAGCAGCACCTTGACCTCGGCGCCCTGGTTCTCCTTGAGGCGCACGGCCTCCTCGATGGCGAACTCGTTGACGGGGCACAGGACCGACTCGACCGAGTCACGGTCGACGGTCTTGGTCCCGTCGTCGATCTTCTTCTCGCCAGCGGTGTCGGGCACGCGCTTGACGGGGACGATGACCTTCATCCGGTCTCCCTCTCCTGTGGTCGGGTGGTGGGGGCCGCGTTCCGGCGTCACGTGGACGGCACCTCGGGCCGGAGCGCAGCGTAGGGAACTTTGAGCGGACGCTCAAAGTCGAGCCGGGGCCGACCGGCCGGGTTCGCGGGCCCCGGTCGGGCCGCGTAGGCTCGCCGGCCGTGACCGACGCCCCCGCTCCCGCTGCCGGTCGACCCGCCCGGCCTCGTGCTGACGGGTGAGCGCACCCTGCCCGGGATCCCCGACGAGCGGTACTGGTTCGAACGGCACGTCGTCGCCTACCGGCTGGCCGCAGGCTCGTGTGGCCGCCGGTGCGCCGCGTCGTGCTCGACGCCGGGCTGCGGCGAGGGCTACGGGCTGGCGATGCTCGCCGACGCCGGCGCGACCCGGGTCATCGGGGTCGACCTCGAGGCACCCGTGGTCGCCCACGCCCGCGCCACGTACGGACGCGACGGCAGCGACGGCGGCCCCACCGTCGAGGTGCACGAGGCCGAACTGATGAGCCTGCCGCTCGGCCGACGACGAGGTCGACCTCGTCGTGTCGTTCCAGGTGATCGAGCACCTCCACGACATCCCCGGCTACCTGCGATCGCTCCGCCGCGTCACCCGTCCCGGCGGTGAGGTGTGGATCGCGACGCCGAACCGGCTCACCTTCACCCCCGGCAGCGACACGCCGGTCAACCCGTTCCACACCCGCGAGTTCACGGCGGCCGAGCTGGTCGAGGAGTGCGAGCGCGCGGGTTTCAGGTGCCGCGGCTCCTCGGCATCGGGCACGGACGCCGGCTGCGGCGCGATCGAGCGGCTCACCCGGCGCACCTTCGTCGACCTCGTCACCGCGACGCCGCCGGAGGACTGGCCGCGGTGGCTGCGGCGCCGTCGTGCACCGCGTCGACGCGTCCTGGTTCACCGTGGCGCCCGGCACCGTCGACCGCCGACGGCACGAGCGACCTCGACGGCGACCCTCGACCTGCTCGCGGTGTGCCGCGTGCCGGCGGCGTGACGGCGACCGGTCGCGGACGCCCGGGTGAGGTCGCGCTCGTCCTGCACACCCACCTGCCCTACCTGCGCCACCACGGCGTGTGGCCGGTCGGCGAGGAGTGGCTGTTCCAGGCCTGGGGGACCTCGTGGCTGCCCGTCACGCGCCTGCTCGAGGAGCTGGCCGGCGAGGGCCACCTGGAGGTCTCACCCTCGGCGTCACCCCGATGGTGGCCCACCAGGTGGCCGACCGACGCCTCGCCGCCGACCTCGGCACCTGGCTCGGCGGACAGGTCTGGCGCAGCGAGGAGCAGCGCTGGCACGACCGCGTCCCGAACGACGTGCGGGCGCTGTCGAGCTTCTACTGGCGGCGGTTCTCGCAGCTGCTCGACTACCACGAGGACGTGCAGCGACGCGGCGGTCTGCTGGCGGTCTGGTCGCAGCTGCAGGACGCGGGGGTCATCGAGCTGCTCGGCGGTCCGGCCACCCACCCCTACCTGCCGCTGCAGACCGACCCGGCCCTCATCGACGCCCAGCTCGCCGACGGTCTGGCGAGCCACGCCCGCTGGGCCGGTGCCTCCCCGGACGGCATCTGGGCACCGGAGATGGGCTACCGACCGCGGAGCCGCGTCGCGGACGCGACCGCGGCGGCGACCGCCGTCGATGAGCACGGGACCCCGACGCTGCCGCGGGTCGGCCCCGAGCTGCCCGGACTCGAGGAGCATTACGCCGCGCACGGCGTCTCGCACGTCCTCGTCGACGCGCCCACGCTCATCCGCGCCGCGGGCGGGCGCGAGCGCGACTGGACCGTGCGGCCGGCCCCCGCTTCACCGGGCACGCCCGAGTCGGTGGTCCACGACGGGGTCCTGATCGGCGACAGCGACGTGGCCGCATACGCCCGTGACCTGTCGGTCGCCTACCACGTGTGGTCCCCGACGGCCGGGTACCCCGGGAACGTCTGGTACCGGGACCTGTACGCCACCGGCGGCTACGGCCTCCACCCGTCCTGGCGGGTCACCGACCACGCCCTGCCACCCGACCGCAAAGCCACCTACGAGCCCGACGGCGCCGCCGCACAGACGCTCACCGACGCCGAGCACCTGCGCGGCGTGCTCCACGGTGCCCTCGACGACCGGCCCGGCGACCTGGTCGTCGCCGCCTACGACACCGAGCTGTTCGGGCACTGGTGGTTCGAGGGCGTCGACTGGCTCGGCGCGTTGCTCCGCACCGTGGCCGCCGATCCCACGCTCAGCACGACCACGCTGGCGTCACGGCGCGAACGCCGCCCACCGACGCGGCGCCTCGAGCTCCCCGAGTCCTCGTGGGGGTACGCCAAGGGGCACGCCTCGTGGGTCACCGACGGGACCCGCCCGATGTGGCAGGAGCTCCGCCGCGCCGAGGCCGCCGCCCGGCGCGCTCTGGCCGGCGGCCGCGGCACCCCGGCGGCGCGGGTCCAGGTCGCTCGTGAGCTGGCGCTGCTCGCCTCCTCCGACTGGCCGTTCATGGTCACGCGAGGCAACTCGCCGGGGTACGCCGCCGACCGCGTCGCCGACCACGCCCAGCAGCTGCACCGTCTCTGCGACGCGATCGAGAACGGCACGGTCGACGACGCCGAGGTGGCGGCGATCGCCGCGCGCGACGACGCCCCCGCGGACGTCACCGCGCTGCTCGCCGCGCTCGACCCGTCGGTCTGACCGGACGTACGTCGTTCGGAGGGAGGTACGGGTCACCCGTTCGTCGCGTCGCGGCACGCCGATCCACCGCCCACCCTCGTCCCAGACGAGTCCGCCCCCGATACTGGAGACGAACCCATGAACAGCCGACCGACCACGAGCGACCGCAGCACCGCGGGTCCCGCGACCGCGGAGGACGGCGCGACCAAGGGGACCGCCAACACCGCGATCGTGCTCGGCGTCATCGGCGCCATCGCCGGCGTCGTGGCCATCACCGGCACGTACCCGGTGTTGATGGGCGTCGTTGCCGCCGTGCTCGGTGCGATCGCGCTCATCATGGCGGCTGGCGCCTGGAAGCGTGCCAAGGACCAGACCCACGAGCACGCGGGCACGACCGGCACGAACCTGTCGATCGCCGGTGCTGCCGCCGGTGTGATCGCCCTGGTGCTCGGCATCACCGGGATGACCGCGGCCGCAGAGGTCGAAGACCTCGACAGCGGCGTCGACCAGCTCGAGCAGGACGCCGACCAGCTCGGCGACGATGTCGAGGGCGGTGTCGACGAGGCCACCGGGTGACCAACTCCACCCCGAGCAGACGTGGAGCGACGCACACCGCGCGGCCCCGCGGGCGATGGAGCCCGCGGGGCCGCTCGCGGCCGGTCAGACGTCGCGGGTGCGCATGAGCACGACAGCGGCCGCACCGAAGGCCACCACCCAGGCCGAGAACACCAGCAGCGCCGTCACGCCGGCCAGCGGGACGAACGCGCCGTCCGGCATCTGGCCCATCGCGGCCTCGGGGATGAACAGGCCGTTGAGCGCCTGGAACGGCATCCAGCGTCCCACATCGGGCAGCAGCGCCGCGAACAGGTTCTCGACGACGAAGATCCACACGAGCGCGACCACGATCGCGACCACCTGTGCGCGGACCAGCGCACCGAAGGCGACGCCGAGCAGCACCGTCAGCACCGAGGCGACCAGGCCCTGACCCGCCTATCTCGAAGGCGTCCCCGCCGACGGAGAGCGACACGTCCTGGACCAGGCGATCCGACGACCAACGCCAGGGAGATGACGCACGAGCGCACCGAGGAAGAACACCACCGCGTACAGCGTCCCGGCCGCGAGCTTGGCCACCAGCACGCGGGTCCGGGACGGGGTGATCTGCAGCGTGCGGCCCACCGTGCCGTGACGGAACTCGGTGGTCATGGCGAGCAGGCCGACGACGAGGACGATCGCGGAGTTGCCCCCCGCGGCAGCGACCGCGTCCGCGATCTGGCGCTCGGCACCGGTGAACGGTTCGAACGCGCTCAGGATGGTCGGCAACGCCGAGACGACGGCCAGGACCCACCCGATGCCCGTGAGGATGTAGGTGCTGCGCACGGAGGTGAGCTTCCTGACCTCGGCCGCGACCAGCCCGGTCATCGGACATCCCCCGCGCTCGGATCCCACGCCGGCGGCGGAGGTGGTGGTGGCGGCGCGTCGCCACCGGGCGACGGATCGTCACCGAGCGGCGCGTCCTGCTCGCCGGTCAGCTCCAGGAACACGTCCTCGAGCTCGGCGCGGGTCGGCCGCAGCTCGGTCAGCACGATGCCGGCCTCGAGCGCGGCGCGGCCGATGGTCTCGGCGTCGACACCACGGACGGTGAGCTGGTCGTGGTCGGCCACGACGTCAGCGCCGGCGGCGGTCAGCGCCGTCGCCAACGCGGCATCGTCGAGCGAGCTGACGACGGCGCCACCGGTCACGACGGCCGTGAGCTCCGCGACCGAGGCCTGGGTCACGAACCGACCCTCGCGGATCACGATGACGTCGTCGGCCAGGCGAGCCACCTCGCCGATCAGGTGCGACGACACGAGGACGGTGCGCCCCTCGTCGGCGAGGTGACGCAGCAGCGACCGGATCCAGCGGATGCCCTCGGGGTCCAGCCCGTTCGCGGGCTCGTCGAGCAGGAGGATCTGCGGGTCACCGAGCAGCGCCTGCGCGATACCGAGCCGCTGGCGCATCCCGAGGCTGTACGCCCCGACGCGCTTGCGTCCCGCGTCCGCGAGGCCCACGAGCTCGAGCGCGGCGTCGCACCGCTCGAGCGGTAGGCCGATCGCTCGAGCGCTGATCCGCAGCTCGTCGATGGCCCGGCGAGCTGGGTGGTGGCCGACCCCGTCGACGATCGACCCGACGGTCTCGGCGGGCCGTTCGAGGTCGTGGAACGGCACGCCCTGCACGAGCGCCGTCCCTGATGTGGGGGCCGTGAGGCCGACGATCATCCGGAGGGTGGTCGACTTCCCGGACCCGTTCGGACCGAGGAAGCCGACGACGCGGCCCGCGGGGACGTCGAAGGAGAGGTCGTCCACGGCGAGCTGACCACCGAAACGCTTGGTGAGGCCACGGACGGACACGGCAGCGGCTGCGGTCAAGGGGGATCCTGCCCACGGAGAGCGCCGACCCTAGAGGCTACGCGTCCAGGTCCACGTCCAGGTCCGCGTCCACTCCCACGCACGCCTAGCCTCGTGGCGTCGGCCGACGGGAGGCGGTGAGGTGGGGGCGGTGCTGCGACGTCGAGGGCTGCTCGCGCTCCTCGGGGCGGGCGTCTCGGTGGCCAGCCTGATCGTGCTCATGGCTGCGATCGCCCTCCGCGTCGACTGGGACGTGCCGGAACCCACCGCGCTCACGGGGCCGACGGTGCTGCTCGACACCGACGGTGAGGTGCTCGTCCGCTTCACCGCCGAGGTGGACCGCGAGGTCGTCTCGCTCGACCGGATCGCCCCGGTCGTCCTCGACGCCGTCGTCGCCGCAGAGGACGCGCGCTTCTACGAGCACGACGGGGTGGACCCCCTCTCGCTCATCCGAGCCGTGGTGACCAACGTGCGTACCGGTGGCATCACCCAGGGCGGGTCGACGCTGACCCAGCAGTACGTCAAGAACGCCTTCGTCGGTGACGAACAGACCGTGATGCGCAAGGTGCGCGAAGCGGTCATCGCGATCGCGCTCGAACGGTCGACCTCAAAGGAGGAGATCCTCGAGAGCTACCTCAACGCCGTCGCGTTCGGTGAGGGCGCAGCCGGCGTCCAGGCCGCGGCGCTCACCTACTTCGGCGTGGGCGCCGACCAGCTCGACGCGGCGCAGGCGGCCACGCTGGCGCAGACGCTGCCGGCTCCGTCCGTCCGCAACCCGCGAGCGGATCCCGAAGGCGCTCGCGCCCGCCGTGATGCACTGCTCGCCCGGATGGGTGAGCTCGGTTCGCTCACCGGGCACGAGGTTCGCGCCGCGCAGGCGCAGCCGCTGGAGATCGCACCGCGGCCCGAGGCACGCGGCGGCGACGCGCCGGCGTTCATCGGGTACGTCCGACGCCAGCTCGAGCACGCCTACGGGCCGGACGCGGTCCTGACCGGCGGCTTCACCGTCCGGACCACGTTCGATCCTCGGGTCCAGGGCGTGCTCGACGACGCCATCGCCGAGATCCTGCCGGCCGACGAGGTCGGTGACGTCGAGGCAGCGGCCGTGGCGCTCGATCCCCGGACCGGCGCGATCCTGGCCATCCACGGTGGCCGCGACATGGTCGTCGGCGATCTCGACCTCGCGACGATGACCCGCCGACAGAACGGGTCGGCGTTCAAGCCGTTCGTCCTCGCGGCCGCACTCGAGGAGGAGCTGGCGGAGCCGACCGACACCCGCCCGGCTCCCCGCACCCTCACGATCTCCGAGTGCGTGGACCACGACGGACCTCCGTTCTCGGTCCGTGGCGGCCCCGGCGGCACGCAGACGCTCCACGACGCGCTCGTTCGCTCCACGAACACGACCTTCCAGCTGCTCGGGTGCGAGCTCGGCGGCCCGCGTGTCGTCGAGCAGGCGCAGCGGCTCGGGGTCGCGAGCGAGGTCGGCTCCGAGGCCGCGGTGGCGCTCGGTGGGTCGTCGACCGGCGCCACCGTCCTCGACATGGCGTCCGCGTTCGGCACGCTGGCCAACGACGGGGTGCTGTGTCCGGCGCGCAGCGTGCTCGAGGTCCGTGACATCGACGGTGCCGTGGTCGGCGCCCCCGGCGAGGTCGTGGTCGTCCCGGGACAACCGCGTACCCCGCGGCGCCCGTCGGCGGACGTCTTGGACGACCGTCCGGAGGGACTCTCCCAGCTCGACGCCGACGGGTGCCACGGCGCGGTCCACCCCCGGGTCGCGCGTCAGGTCACCGCGGCGCTCCAGGACGTCGTCGCCCGCGGCACCGGCCGGGCCGCGGACATCGGCCGGCCGCAGGGCGGCAAGACGGGCACCACGACCGACGCGAAGGACGCCTGGTTCGTCGGGATGACCCCGGACCTCGCCCTCGCGATCTGGGTCGGCGACCCCGGGACCGACGGTCGCGTCGACCCGCTCACCGACCTGCTCGGCCTCGACGAGGTCACGGGCGGCAGCCTGCCGGCCGCGATCTGGGCGCGGGCGGCCGCGGAGATCCTCGCCGACGTCGAGCCGGCACGGTTCCCGTCGGTGGCCGACCTCGCGTTCGAGGACCCGGACGCGCCTCGGGTCGGACCGCGACGGTCGGTCCCCGCCCCGCCTCCTCCCCCCGACCCCGGACCCGACGACACCGGTGACGACGGCGAGGAGCTCCCGGACCCCGATCCACCGCCCGTCGACGAGGAGGCCGACGACGACACCGGCGACGAGGATGACCCGCCACCCGACGATGAGGCGGACGGCGGCGAGGGCGGCGGATCGTGCCTCATCATCTTCGACTGCTAAGTTCGGCAGCTGGTGTTGTCGAGATGCGGACAACTCCTGCTGCGAACCCGACCTCGTCCCTGTGAAGGTGGCGGGGTCGCGTCCGTCTCTCACGCCACTCCGACCAGTGCTGGTGTGGCTGGATCGGTTGCGGCCTCGAACGACCCGTGCCCACCCGCACGATGTTGCCGTGCAGGTTCGGTCTCACCGGGTCTCAGCTCGCCGTTTCCCGTCTCCCCGCGTATCGAGGCGACGTCTTGCTCTCGCTGCTCTTGCTCTCGCTGTTCACCGGCCGACCTTGACGAGGGTCGCCCCAAGGTCGGCGGTCTTGTACTCGAGCTGACGGACCAGTTCACCCATGCAGGCCTCCGCTACGGCCCGGCCGTTACGGAACCCTCTGCGGGCCGCCATCCCGGCGACGTTGAGGTCCTCGACGCAAACCAGGTCGAACCCGCCTGCCAGCCGTCGGGACAGCTCGTGCAGGTACAGCTTGCGGGTCGTGGTGATCTTGCCGTGCAGCTTGGCACGGCGGCGCAGCAGCCTGGTTCGGTTCTTGCTGCCCTTCTCGCACCGTGCGATCGCCCGGTCGAGACTGCGGAGCCGGGCGAGGTGCTGCTCGAGCACCCGCGGGTTCGGGACGTGCCCGAGTTCATCGGTCAACCCGACGATGGGACGGTCGAGCGTGACCAGGTGCGTGAGCCCGAGGTCCACACCTATCGGGCCGCCGTGCTGCCGGACCGGCTCGCCAGGCTGCCGGAGCCGTGTGGTGCCGTCGAGGAGCCGAGGCGGAACACGGCCTTCCACCGGCCGCCTTGGAACTTGATGGTCAGCGCTTGCACGCGTGCACGGCCCGTCTCGCACAGCTGCCACACTTCACGGACCGCATCGGGCTGGTGGGCGTGCAGCCACGCGACTTCGCTGCGACGGTCACGTGCTGCGGCCTGCTCGGACCGCGGGCGGGTGTGACGCCGCTCCCAGCTGCCGTTGGCGGCACGCTGCGGCAGCATCAGTCTGATGTGCTGTCGGGTGTCCGGGTCGATCCAGTGGCGGTGGTCGACCCCGTCGGCAAGCTCGACGAACGTCACCGCCTGACGGGAGTGGCGGTTCTTGAACCGTGGGAACCCCACACGGCGGCCGCGGCGTCTGCCGGACTTCGACTCGGAGAAGTTCCTCAGGGCCAGCGCGGCATTGTCGATCCCGGTCCGGAACGCGTGGATGGACACGTCCCGGTGCCACGGATGCACCTCGTCCCGTACCGACCGCCACTCGCGCATCAACGATTCTCGCGACCATGACAGCGCCGGCGTCAGCTCCGCCTCGGGGACGCCACGCGAACGTTCGACACGGCGCACTTCGAGGTTGTCGGCGACCTGCTCGAGCGCCCAGTTGTAGGCGACACGCATCGAGCCGACATAGGACTTCAGCCACCGCTCCTGGGCCGGTGACGGGTCCAGCACGACCTCGACGGCACGCGTCACGTGACCGCGTCCGGCGGCCGACCTCAGGTGCTCGTCACGTGCCATCCAAGCCACTGTGCCGCACGGGTGCGACACGGCAGCTGTCCGTATCCAGCAACGCCCGCTGCCGAACTTGTCGAGTGCTGAACCCGGCACCGCGAGGGATGCGGGCCGCTACGGTCGAGCACGGCGGAAGGTGGAACGTTGTCGGGATCCTCGGAGGCGACGGCCGATGCGGGCTGGCAGGTGGCCGCTGCCCCCTACGTCGCTTCCTTCCTCCTCGCCTACGTCGCACTCGGGCTTCCGGGTGCACCCCTGGCCGCACTCGCCTCGGTCCCGCTGTTCGTCTACGCCCTGCGGGTCCTGCCGCCCGGTCGCGGGAGGACCGCGGCGCTGATCCAGTCGGCCCTGGCGAGCCTCGTCCCGGTCGCGCTCATCCTCGTGCTCGCCTGATCCCGGCCTCGGACGTCGACGGCCTGGACGTCCGAGGTCAGTCGGGGCAACGGGCGAGGAGCTCGTCGCAGAGCGCCCGGATCGGCACCACGACCGGGTCGGCGCTGAACGGCGCGTAGCGCGCGGACGCCACCCCGATCACGCGACCTCGCCCGTCGACGACGGGGCCGCCCTCGAGCAGGTCGAGCACGGGCAGATCGGTGATGACGCCGGTGCCGTCCGCGGCAGCGACGATCCCCCCGACCCGCACCGCGCCGAGCCCCGGCGTGAGTCCGACGGCCACCACGCGATCGCCAGCGGCGATCGGCTCGTCCGCGGGCCGCCACGGCAGCGGCTCGAACCCGGTGAGGGGGACGCGCAGTAGCAGCAGGTCCCGGTCCGCCCGCCAGGAGTGGACGCGCCCGGACGTCTCGCCGGCCTCGGCGCGGACGGTGACCGCGAGGTCCAGCGGCGCCTCGGGCCGCGCCGGGTCGACCAGCAGACCGAGCGTGGTCACGACGAACGCCTCGTCCTCGGTCGCGGCGACGAGGAACCCGCTGGCCCGACGCCGCTCCGGGATCCGCTGCCCGGTCTCCGGGTCCGCGACGGGTACCTCGGCCTCGAGCCTGACCACCCCGACGGCCGCCGCATCCGCCAGGGGCAGCTCACCCGAGAACTGGTCGCGGACCGCGGCGACCTCCTCCTCGATCGTGGCCAACGCTTCGTCGGCGGCTTCGCGGACGTCGTCCGCGGCCGTCGCGAGGTCCGCCCGTGCCGACGCGGTCTCCCGGGTCAGCCGGTCGACCCGCTGGGAGGAGAACACCACCGCGAGCGAGCCGGCCAGCACCGCACCGGCCAGCCCGACGGCGACGAACATCGGCAGCAGCCACCACCCGAGCCGGTCCCTGGCCCCGAACAGCCGCTCGCGCCACCCCCCGGCGGACCACCCGCGGTCGCTCACGGTCGCCGGTCCCGCCGTGCCCGGTAGCGACGGACCTCCACCATGCGGGCGAGCGCGCCGACGATGGGCACCGCGATGGCGCCGACCAGCACGCCGACGCCGAGGTCCCACCCGCGGACCAGCGATGCTCCTCCGCCGATCAGCACGCCGAAGGGGATCAGCACCGTCAGCACCCGCCACGGGGGGCCGCCTCCGTCGAAGCCACGCGTCGCGACCGTCGCCCCCGTCGCCCCGAGGAGCACCAGCACGATGCCGACCGCGACCGCGGTCGGCGACCCGACGCTGAGCTCCACTTCCGCCTCCGACCGCTCCCGGTCACGGTTCCCGGTCGTCGTCCCGATCGGGCACCGTAGCCTCGCGGCCGTCGGGCCGACCGGAGCCCGCGGCGGAGGTGGCGTGTGGATCAGGTGCTGGTCGAACAGCCGCTGGTCACCGTCTTCCTCGTGCTGGCCGCGGGAACGCTCCTCGGCGCCGTCCGGGTCGCGGGGACGGCCATCGGTCCCGCCGGGGCGCTGTTCGCCGGACTCGCGGTCTCCGCAGCGTTCCCGGCGGTCTCGCCGGCCGTGCCGCAGGTCCTCGGCACGCTCGGGCTGGCGTTGTTCGTCTACACCGTCGGGATCGCCGGCGGACCGGCGTTCTTCGGCGGCCTACGTCGCGGTGCCCCCGCCATCGGCCTGACGGTCGCCACCTTCGCGCTCGTCGCCGTCGTCGCGCACCTGCTCGGTTCGGCGCTGTCGCTGTCCGCCGCCGACATCGCCGGCGCCTACGCGGGGGCGGGGACCAACACCTCCGGGCTCGCGGCGGTCGTGGACGTCGTCGGCGACACCTCGCCGGCGGTCGCCTACTCGCTGAGCTACCCGTTCGGCGTCGTCGGGATGCTCCTGGCCGTCGCGCTGGTGGTGCGTCGCGCCGAGCGACGCCCCTCCGCGGAGGACGCCGCACCTGCCGAGGAACCGACCTACACCACCGTGGCCATCACCCGGCCCGGGCTACCCCCGGTCCACGAGCTCGAGGGTTCCGGCGATCAGGCCCTGGTGTTCTCCCGGCTCCGCCGCGGTGGTGTCGACCGCACCCCCACCGCCGACGACCGGTTCCAGCCGGGCGACCTGGTCACCGTCATCGGGACCCCGTCGGCGCTCACCTCGTTCTGCACGCACGTCGGCGGGGCCGCTGACGAGGACCTGGTCCTCGACCGGCGCCAGCTCGACTTCCGCCGCGTGGTGCTGTCCAACCCCGAACACGCGGGCGCCCGTATCCGTGACCTCCAACTCGACCGGTTCGGTGCCGTCGCGGGCTTCGTCCGGCGGGGCGACGTGGACGTCATCGCACGTGACGACCTCGTCATCGAGCTCGGTGACCGCATCCGGGTCATCGCTCCACGGGAACGGATGCGCGAGGTGCTGCACGAGCTCGGCGACTCCGAACGGGCGGTGGTCGTCGCGGACCCGATCGGGTTCTCGTTCGGGCTCCTTCTCGGTCTCCTCGCCGGCCTGATCGCGGTCCCGCTCCCCGGTCGGACCCTCCTGCTCGGCGCGGCAGCGGGCCCGTTGCTGGTCGGCCTGCTGCTCGGGCGCATCGGCCGGACCGGGCCGGTCGTGTGGCAGCTGCCGTACGCGACCAACCAGACCCTGCGGCAGCTCGGCGCGCTGGTGTTCCTGGCCGTGATCGGGCTCGGCGCCGGACCCGAGCTCGCCGCCGCGATCACCTCGCTGCGCGGGCTGACCTTGTTCGGCTTCGGTGCCGTGCTGACCACCCTGGCCGTGATCGGCATCGTCGCCGCGGCACGCGTGCTCGGGGCGGGCGGGTCACGGACCTCGGGGATGCTCGCCGGCGGCCAGGGCCAGCCGGCCGTGCTCGCCGCCGCCCTGGACCGGACGGGGGGCGACGACCGGGTGGCGCTGACCTACGCCCTGCTGTTCCCACCCGCGTTCCTGACGAAGATCGTGGTCGCGCAGGTGCTGGCTACCCTCTGACCGGCGCCGATCCCGCCCCGCTCCCGGGCGTCCGGCCATCATCCGAAGAGGTGGATCAGCGCGTGCCCGCTCCCCACTCCAGCACCGCCATCGCGAGCCTCGTCGCCCTCCTGGCCGCGGTGCTCGTCAGCTGCGCGGGCGGCGGCACCCCCGAGCTCGTCGTCGTCGGCACCCCGCAGGCGGCCACACCCATCGCCGGCTCCTCGCAGGTCGCGGTGACCATCTCCAACGACGGTGACGGCGACGACGTGCTCGTCGGGGCACGCACCGACGCGGCCCTCGCGACCGAGATCCACCGCACCACGATCGCCGACGGTGCGGCGACGATGGAGGTGCTCGAACGGGTGCCGATCCCCGCCGGTGAGCGGCTCGTGTTCCGGCCGGGTGAGCTGCACCTGATGCTGGTCGTGCCGGACGAGACCGTCCGCGAGGGCGGTACCTTGACCCTCGTCCTCGAGTTCGAACGCTCCGACGACGTGGTCGTCGACGCGACGGTCGTCGACCTGCTCGATCTCGCCGAGGACGCGGCCGACGCCCGCGAGGCCGAGGACGCCTGACACGGACCCCGCGGCCCGTTCCGGTGGGTCCGCGCCGTCCGTCCCACCGACCCGAGGTCACCCGCCCCGTGCCGCGTCCCCTCCTGCTCCTGGTCGCCGCCCTGCTGGTCGTGCTGACGGCGTGCGAGCCGTCGACCTCGACGGCGTTCACCGCCACCAACCTCGGGGTCGGCTCCGACGGGTGGCGCGGCATCCCGCTCGACCTCGATCCCCCTCGGACCCTGCCGGACGTCACCCTGACGGACGTCGACGGCGTGGACGTCGACCTCGCCGAGGACCTCGCCGGATCGCCCGTGCTGCTGTTCTTCGGCTACACCTCGTGCCCGGACATCTGTCCGACCCACCTGCGCATCATCGCGTCGTCGATGAGCGCGCTCGGGGTGACGACCCGGCAGGTCCAGGTGGTGTTCGTGTCGGTCGATCCCGAGCGCGACACGCCGGAACGCATCGACGAGTTCACCACCGCGTTCGACCGCAACTTCATCGGTCTGCGCGGCGACATCGCGGTGGTCGAGGACGCGCTGTCCCAGCTCGACCTGCCCGGCCCGATCGTCGAGGGTGCCGACCCACGCGGCGACGGTGCGCTCATCGGGCACCCCGCCCAGGTCATCGGGTTCGATCACGAGGGGGTCGCCCGCCGGGTCTGGCCCTTCGGCGCCCGTCGCGCCGACTGGGTCGCCGACCTGCCGCGCATCCTCGAGGAGTGGACCGCCGACCGCGGGCCGGCGCGGACCGACACCGCCACCCGGCCGCCCGACACCGACCGGGACGCCGAGGGGCTCCCGGGCAGCCACGGCCAAGGCCAGGAGCAGCCGTGAACGTCGCGTGGTGGTGCTCCGGTACCGGGCAGGTGTGGACCTGGCGCTACACGCCCTTCATCGGCGTGTGGCTGCTGGCCGCGGCGTTCATCGGTGCGTACGTGGCGGCGCACCGCCGGGCGGGCCAGCCCCTCGATCGGGCGCTCCTGCGTCGGTGGTGCCTCGGCGTCCTCGCGCTCTTCGTGGTCTCCGAGTGGCCCATCGGGCAGCTCGGCGCGGGCTACCTCGCCACCGTCGGGATCGCCCGGTACGTCGTCTACACGTTCGTGGCGGCCCCCCTGCTGCTGTCCGCCCTGCCGACCTGGTTGATCGACCGATGGTTGCCGTTCGGCTCGCGCCGGGAGCGCGCGGTCACCTTCGCCACCCACTGGCCGGTCGCGTTGCTGCTGTTCAACACCGTGCTGTTCGGCACCCACCTGCCCGTCGTCGTCGACGCGCTCAAGACCACCCAGCTCGGATCCTTCTCGATCGACGTCCTCCACCTGTCCGCCGCGCTGGTGTGGTGGTGGCCGGCGATCCGGCGCGAGGAGGCCCGCAACGCCATCCAGGAGCCGATCCGCGCGTTCTACCTGTTCGCGTCCTCGGTCCTGATGTTCGTCCCGGCCGCGTTCCTGACCTTCTCGCCGCTCCCCCTGTACGGCCTGTACGAGCTCGCGCCACCGCTGTGGCTCGGCTTCGACGCCATCGCCGACCAGCAGGCGGCCGGGATCGTGATGAACGTGGTCGGCGGGTTCGTGCTGTGGGGCATCATCGCGGCCCTGTTCCTGCGCTGGGCCCGCGACCAGCACGAGGACGACGAGGTCACGCGCCGCGCCGAGAACCTCGTGCGGCTCGCCGAGGCACGAACGTCGACGGCCGAGCACGACGGAACCTGATCGCGCTTCGGCGGCGGCACGGAGCTGCCGGTGACCGAGGCGGCATCTCCGTCCGCGCGGTCAGGCGGCGGTGCGCAGCGCGATCGCGGGGCTGATCGCTGCGGCTCGCGAGGCGGGCCACGCGGTCGCCGCCAGGGCCGCCGCCGACGGGAGGGCGAGGATCACGAGCATGCCGACCCACGGCACGGTGAACGGCATGCCCTCCGCGAAGGCGTCCGAGCCCGTCAGCAGCTGGCGGCTCGTGATGAGCCCGAGGACGGCGCCGATGACCGTTCCCTGCCCCGCGATCAAGCCCGCCTCGGACAGCAACGCCGCGCGGACCAGACCGGTGCGGAAGCCCATCGCGCGCAGCATGCCGATCTCCTGGCGCCGCTCTCGGACCGCTCGGACCATCACGACGCCGAGCCCGGCGATCCCCACCAGCAGGCCGAGACCGAGGAAGCCTCGCATGAGCTCGGTGAAGCCGAGCATGACGCCCACACCCGCGGTGCCCAGTTCGGTGAAGGTGCGAGCGTCGGCCCCGTTGGCCAGGAACGTGGCGTCGAGTGACGTCGCCACGCCATCCGCAGCGACGTCGTCCGCCACCGCCAGGTAGGTCCGGGCGACGACCGCCTCGGGACCGAGCAGCGACGTGGCGACCTCGCGGCTGACGAGCGCACCGTTCTCCAGCCAGTCCATCTCGCCGGACCCTGCGACCGTCAGCTCCCGCGGCGGACCGCCGCCCGGCTCGAGCACGGTGAACGTGTCGCCGACGTCCAGCGCCGCGTCGCCGAGCCCTGCGACGAGGAAGTCCTCGGGCACGATGGCCAACGTGGGATCGTCGAGCACGGCACGGTAGGCCTCCGCGTCGGTCGCGTACGCCGCGTCCCTGCGCATCAGACCCGGCGTCCCACGTTCCAGGAGCGCGGCGTCGAACCCGGTGATCGCCCAGCTGCGTGGATCGTCGAGGTGGTCGGCCCCGAAGCTGGCGGTGCCCTGGACCAGGCCCGCCACCGCGTCGACGTGCTCGAGTTCGGTCAACGTGTCGACGGTGACGGGGCTGGCCGGGTTCGTATCGAGCACGACGTCGTACCCGGCGGCCACCTTCTCGACGGTGGCGCCGATGTTGGCCTCCATCGATGCGGTCATCGTGGTGAGGATCGTCACCGTGAAGATGACCAGGGAGAACATCCCGAGCAGCATGGACGTGCGGAACCGTCGGGCCAGTGGGTAGGCGAGACCGAGCCTCGGGGCGAGACCCCGGCCACCACGTCCGAAGCGTTCGATCAGGAACACCCAGAGCCGGTCGATGCTCGACGCGAGGGACACGGCGCCGGCGGTCAGCACGACGCCCTGCACGACGAAGGCGTTCATGTCGGCGTCGGCCATGATCTCCGGAGCGATCGCGTACACCGCGAGGCCCCAGGCCAGCACCGTGGTGGCGACGAGCAGACGTGCGGCGCGATCGGGCAGCACGCGGCGGAGCAGTGGTGCGGCGGAGAACGCCGCGACCGGGACGCCGAGCAGCAGCAGGACCGCCTGGTCACCGGCGAACCCGGCCAAGCCGACCCCGGAGCCCGCCACGATGCCGACGGCGCCCAGCACCATGGTGCGTCGACGGGTCCGGGTCGCCCGAGGCTCGGGCAGGTCGCGGATGGCACGGATGATGTTGAGCCGGGCGATCCGCAGGCTGGTCCCCCAGATGGTCAGCATCGAGATGACGAGGCCGGTCGTTGCCCCGACGACGAGGCTGGTCGGCTCGATCACCAACGGGTAGCTCGAGCCCTCGGCGGCCCCGAAGATGGGCCCGGCGACGAGCGCGACGCCCCAGCCGATCCCGACCCCGGCCACCGCGCCGGCGATGGCGGCGACCACGGCGTACGCGGCCCCCTCGATCGCGAACGCGCGGGCCAGACGCCGGCGGGTGAAGCCGACGGCCCGCAGCATCCCGAGCTCGCTCTTGCGCTCCTCGGCGAGCATGACGAACAGGTTGATCAGCAGCAGGACCCCGGCGAGCACGCTGAACGCGCCGATGCTGCTGAACACCTGGGTGAGTGCCGCCCCGTCGCGTGCGGCATCGTCGAGCACGCCGGCCTTCGCGGCATCGACCTCGACGCCCGGCAGGCCGGCGACGGCGGTCTGGATGTCTGCCACGGCCTCGTCGGACCGCTCACGCGTGTCGAAGACCCCACCCTCGAGGGAGACGAGCAGCTGGTCGCGGGGTGGCGCGGCGAGCCCGGCCGCCCCGCCGGTCAGATCGGCGAGCGTGCCCGGCGGAACGATCGCGCCGCCGTACCCGGCGACCCCCACCTCCGCGGCGACCGAGCCGACGACGAGGTCGACCTGATCGGCGTAGGCGTGGAGACGCACGGCGTCGCCCGGTCGGAGCTCCAGCCGCTGCGCGGTGCGCTCGTTGACGACCACCTCGCCCGGCGCGATCCCACGGAGGTCGCCGAGACCGGTGATCGACGGGTCGGCGCCGAAGTCGCGGGCGGCGGCTGCATCGAGCTCGAGGATGCGGATCTGCGGCAGTGCGCCGCTGGCGGCCTCGAGGGTCCCGGTGCTGACGGTGGTCGGGAGCAATCCGTCGACGCTGTCGATCTCGGCAGCCGCGAGGGCCGACGCGACCTCGTGGGCGCCGGTGCCCACGGCGGGAGTGACGACGACGTCGATCGGGCCGTACTCGGTGCGCGCCACGTCGGCGAACGAGGCTTCCACCACGTCACCGACCACGAACGACGCGGTGATGATGGCCGTGCCGAGGAGGGCGCCGCCGACCACCAGGGCGGCCTCCCCTCGGCGACGGCCGATGTTGCGCACCGCCATGGTGACGAGCGTCCGCTGTCGGAGCGCGGTGACGATCAGGGGCAGGAGCAGGACCGAGGCGAGCGCCCCGAGGATCACGGCGGCGGTCACGACGCCACCTCGATCCCGCTCGTCGCGGGGTCGCGTACCACGGGGGCGCCGTCGTGGACGACCCGTCCGTCGCGGACCTCGACCGTCCGCTGACCGGAGCGACCGAGGCCCTCGTCGTGGGTGACGATCACGAGGGTCTGACCCGCGGCGTGCACCTCGTGCAGCAGTTCGACGATCTCGCCCGCGGTCCGGCTGTCCAGCGCGCCGGTGGGCTCGTCGGCCCACACCAGCGCAGGCTCCGCCACCAGGGCACGCGCGACGGTGACGCGCTGCTGCTCGCCGCCGGACAGCTCACCGGGACGGTGGTGGCCACGGTCGGCGAGGCCGACGCGGGCGAGCATGTCGCGCGCTCGTTCACGGGCGAGCTTCGGCGCCACACCGGTGACCAGCAGCGGCAGCTCGACGTTCTCCGCCGCCGAGAGCACCGGGATGAGGTTGAAGGCCTGGAAGATGAAGCCCATGCGCTGCGCGCGGTGGCGGGTCCGGTCCGCGTCGGACATGGCGAACAGGTCGTCGCCGTCGACGGTGACGGTGCCGGCGTCGATGTCGTCCAGGCCGGAGAGGCAGTTGAGCAACGTGGTCTTGCCGTGGCCCGACGGTCCCATGACCATCACGAGCTCGCCGTGGTGGACGTCGAGGTCGACGCCACGCAGCGCGCGCACCTCCTGGATGCCGGTCCGGTAGGTCTTGACCACACCGCGTGCGGCGAGGATCGGTGTCTGGAGCGGGTTCACGAGCGTTCCTCGAGGGTGACGACGACCTTCCCTCGGGTGTGGCCGGCCCCGACGTAGCGGAGGGCGTCGGCGGCTTCGTCGAGGGGGTAGGTGCGGTCGATGACCGGCGTGACCTGGCCGGTCGCGAGGAGGTCGGCCAGGGTGAGGAGGTCCTGGCGCTTCTCGACCGAGAACAAGGGCTTCAGCTGCTGACGCGTGAACGCGGACAGCACGCGTGCTCTGACGATCCGACCGAGCGGGCCGAACCAGCGGCTGCCCCGTCCGCTGTTGGGGATCAGGATGCCGGTGGGCGCCAGCGCTCGGCGGACAGCCGCCAGCGGCTGGGCTTCCACGTTGTCGAGGATGACGTCGTAGCGCTCCTCGGCGAGGGTGAAGTCGGTCCTCGTGTAGTCGACGACGTGGTCGGCACCGAGCGACCGGACCAGGTCGACGTTGCGGGTGCTGCACACACCCGTCACCTCGGCACCGAACGCCTTGGCGATCTGTACGGCGAAGGTGCCCACGCCGCCCGACGCGCCCGTGACCAGCACCGTCTGGCCGGGTCGCACGTTCGCGACGTCGCGCAGCGCCTGCAGCGCTGCCAGGCCCGACGTGGGCACCGCTGCCGCGTCCACGATCGACAGGTGGGCGGGCACGGACACGAGGTTGTCCGCCGGGACGCAGGCGTACTGCGCGAGCGTTCCAGCGGTGCTCCAGCCGAACACCTCGTCCCCGGGACGGAGGGTGGTGACATCCTTCCCGACCGCTGCCACCACGCCGGCGAGGTCCCTGCCAGGGATGCCGTGGCGCGGCCGGCGGAACCCGAACGCCAGGCGCAGCACGTACGGCTCACCGGTCGTGACGAAGTAGTCGCCGAGGTGCACCGAGGCCGCGCCCACCTCGACGAGCACGTCGCCTCGACCGGGCACCGGTCGCCCGATCTCGGACGACGCGAGCACCGAGGGCGGGCCGTAGCGGTGCTGGACGGCGGCCCGCATCGTCGCTGCCCCGGCCGGACTGGCTCCTGACGCCAGGCGTGCTGGGGCGTTCGATCGCTGTTCGGTTCCCACAGGAGCCTCCTCACGTCCGAGCCGCGACTCTCGCGGGCTCGTACACCGTACGTCGTACACCGTACTATCCACGTACGCTGTACGATTGTCAAGCCGTGCGAACGAGCGAGGAGGACGTGTGTCCGCGAGGGAGCAGCGCCAGACCGCGTCGGAGGCGGGACTGAGCAAGCACCGGGTGGTGGTCGAGGCGGTCCGGATCGCCGACCGCGAGGGGGTCGACGGGCTGAGCATGCGCCGGCTGGCTGGCGCGCTCGGCGCGGGCGCGATGTCGCTCTACCACTACGTGGCGAGCAAGGAGGAGCTGCTGGACGCCATGATCGACGTGGTGTTCGAGGAGATCGCGCTCCCGCCCGAGGACACCGATTGGCAGTCGGCGATGCGACAGCGAGCGGTATCCGCCCGACAGGTCCTCGCACGCCACCCGTGGGCGATCGGCCTGATGGAGTCGCGCACCTCGCCGGGACCCACGCACCTCCGCCACCGCGAGGCGTTCACCGCCTGCCTGCGGAGGGCTGGCTTCTCGCCCTTGATGGCGACGCACGCCAACTGGCTGCTCGACAGCTACGTCTACGGGTACGCCCTGCAGGAGTCCAGTTTGCCGTTCGACACCGCCGCGGAGCTCGCGGACATGGTCGAGGACGTCTTCCTGCCCCAGCTCCCTCCTGACGAGTTCCCCTACCTCAACGAGTCCGCCGCGGCGCTCGTCGCTGCCGGCTACGACCCGGCGGAGGAGTTCGTCTTCGGCCTCGACCTCATCCTCGACGCCCTCGAGCCCCTGAGAGCCTCCGAGTAGCGCCAACCGAAGGTCGGGGGTGGGTTCGTGTCAGACGTTCCGTGATACCGTTCGTCCATGAGCGACCTCATCTCCGTACGGCTCGACGACGAGGCGCAGCGCGCCCTGGCGGAGCTCGAGGCCACCGGCCTGTCCCGCTCGGAAGCGGTCCGGCGTGGTCTGGTCGTCGCCGCGTTGCGGCTACGCGACCGCCAACGCCTGATCGATGAGGTCGCCGAACTCGCTGACGACGAAGCCGATCGGGCCGAGGCTGCCGAGGTGGCGGCGATGATGGAGGACCTTCGTGCGCCGGGGTGATGTGTTCCGGCTGCGGCTCGGACGTCGCCAAGGTCACGAGCAGTCCGGCGTCCGCTACGGCGTCATCGTGCAGTCCGACGCGTTGATGCGGCTGTCGACGGTGCTCATCGCGCCGACCTCCACGTCCGCGCGCGACGCCTCGTTCCGGCCCGAGATCGAGATCGACGGTTCAACGACACGCGTGCTGGTGGAGCAGACGGGCGCGGTCGACGTGAGCCGGCTCGGCGACCACCACGGCCACCTCACCGTCGAGGAACAGTGGGGTGTCGACCTCGCCCTCGAGACCGTGCTGGACCTGCAGTAACGAAGGCCGCCGAACTCAGTCGCTGGTGACCAGGTCGGCGAGGAACGCCAGACCGATGCCGAGCAGCCACACGTCCTTGGCGATCGCGTTGCCGTCCTGGGTCGGCTTGATCGAGTCCTCCTGCCGCATCCCGGGGATCCGCCAGTACATGCCGAGCAGCCCAGCAGCGAACCCGGTGAGCGGTGCGGCGACCAGCTTGGTCGGCACGACCGGCGCGAGCAGCGCAGCGCCGAGCCCGATCTCGGCCTTCGAGAGCGTGGCGACGAACGTTCCCGCGTCCTGATCGGCGAGCTGCGGGTAGGCCGTCGCGGCCATGCCGTGCATCCCCTCGGCCGCCTCTCGCGGGACCTCGCGCTTGTCGAGGCCGGAGTTGAGGATGAACGCGCCAGCGGCGAGGCGCAGGGGCAGGTGCCAGAGCTTCACGGCGGTCTCGTTGGTCGGGGGCGGGACAGGGCCACCAGGGTGACCGCGTCAACCACCCGACGGACGCCACCGACACCGTCGCCCGGCCCCGACCGTCCTCGAGCGGAACGGCGCCGCTACCCGATCGGGTCGCCGGGGATGGGCTGGCCGCGCTGGACGAGACCGAGCGCCTCCTCCGGATCCATGCCCTTCGGGAGGCGGGACTTGACCACGCGGACCGGCACGCCGACGGCGATCGAGAACGGCGGGACGTCGGCGTTCACGAGGCAGTGCGAGGCGATGACCGAACCGAACCCGACGTCGACGCCGCGCAGGACCGTGGCCTTCTCGCCGATCCAGACGTCACCGCCGACCCGCACGGGGGACTTGACGATGCCCTGGTCCTTGATGGGGACGTCGAGCCGGTGGTAGATGTGATCGAAGTCACAGATGTAGATCCAGTCGGCCAGGATGCAGGCCTCACCGAGCTCGATGTCGAGGTAGGTGTTGACCACGTTGTCGCGGCCCATCACGACCTTGGCGCCGAGCGTGAGCTGACCCTCGTGGGCGCGCAGCTTGTTGTCGTTGCCGATCCAGCACCAGGGGCCGATGACGAGCCGACCGTGGTGCGGGCGGGCGTGGAACTCGACGCGCTTGCCCGTGAAGGTCAGCCCCTGGAACTCGACGTTGTGTCCCATCGCCTTCAGTCGGGCGACGTGCCAGGCGTGGCGCTGGTAGAGGCGCAGGAACTGCGGCGTGTACATCTTGCGCTCGACCGCGAACCGGGCGGCGCCGCGCCACCCCCAGCGCGGGTAGCGGCGGCGCATCGGTGGTCGGCGCAGGTGGGCCGGGACACCGAGCTCGGCGAGGGCATCGTCACCGAAGGCCGACGCCCGGGCCATGCCCTCGTGGGCGATCTCGGTGGCGACGGCGAGCTCGGCGTGCCGGGACAGCGCCTGACGCGCCGCCTCCTCGACGGCGGCCGGATCGTCCTCGTCGACGTCGACGAGCGGGTCGCCCTCGACGAACTCGCGGTCGGCGACGGCGGGGCGGGCGCCCTCGTCGCCGATCACCTCGGCAGCTTCGGGCACCCGCCGCGTGCCGATCACTCGGTCGTCACCGTCCGCGTCCGCGTCCCCGGCCGAGGCCGAACCGACCGGGCCGTCGCTCACGCGGGCTTCCGGGCGTGCAGGATGAGGTTGTAGAACAGGCCGCGGGGGACGACCCGACGCAGGACCTTCTCGTCGAGCGCGGCGAAGCGCTTGTAGTTGTCGAACGCGAAGAACGCCCAGCGCGGCCCGAGCAGGCCCGGCCGGACCGACGCCTCGATGGTCCGCACCGACCAGCCGAACCAGTTCGCGGTCAGCTCCTCGGTGACCGCACGGACGTCGGTGAAGCCGGCGAGCTTCGCCATGTGTTCGACGTCGTCGGGCCGGAAGGTGTGCAGATCGACCTGGTCCTCGAGCGCGGCGAGGACGGCGTCACGGTCCTCGGTGTGCGAGCCGGATGAGGGCTTGCGCCAGCTCTGCAGGCCGGGGAGCTTGGTGACCTGCATGAACGCTCGCCAGGTGTTGTGCTTGACGAGGTGCGAGATGCGGTCGCCGTAGTGGGTCGGCTCGCCGGCGATGACCAGCCGCCCGCCTGGGGCCAGCACGCGGTACATCTCCTGGATGGCCTTGCCGGGCACCGGCAGGTGGTGGATGAACGCGTGGCCGATGACGAGGTCGAAGCTGTCGTCGTCGTACGGCAGCGCTTCGGCGTCCCCCTGCGTGGTGGTGATCTCGAGCCCGTGGTCGCGGCCGTTGCGCTCGCAGACGTCGAGCATCCCCTGGGAGATGTCGCTGGCCTCGAGCGTCGCCCCGTCGAGGGCGCCACCGAGCGCGAGGTTGATGGTGAAGAACCCCGTCCCGGCGCCGACCTCGAGCACGCGCCCGAAGGTCTCGCCCTCGGGGACGACCTTGCGGAGGCGCTCGATCGCGTACTCGATGCAGCGCTCGTCGTAGGAGATGGAGAACTTCTCCTCGTAGCTCTGCGCCTCCCAGTCGTGGTACGCGGCCTGCTTCTGCTTGAGGTCCATCGCGTCGGTGTCGGCGTAGGTCAGCTCATCCGGCAGCGCTTCAGCGGACATCTCGGTCTCCTGGCGTGGTGCGACGCGGTGGGCGACGCGGTCGTGCGACACGGTGTGAGCGGCGTCGGGTCGGTGGTCAGCGGCCGGTGAACTCGGCCTTGCCGGGTCCGTTCTCGATGAAGCTGGCGATGCCCGTGCGGGCGTCCTCGGTGGCGAAGCAGGCGGCGAACATCGCGGTCTCGAGGCGGAGCCCCTGGTCGAGCGGTTGCTCGGTGCCGTCCTCGATGGCGCGCTTGGCCAGCCCGATGGCGTACGGGCCCGCGGCGTACCTGGCCGCGGCAGCCGTCGCCGCAGCCTCCAGTTCGTCGACCGGGTGCAGCTCGTCGGCCAGCCCGATGTCGACCGCCTCGGCCGCGTCGACCATGCGGCCGGAGAGGATCAGCTCCTTGGCCTTCGACAACCCGACGAGGCGCGGCAGGCGCTGGGTGCCGCCCGCGCCGGGGATGATGCCGAGCAGGATCTCGGGCTGGCCGAGCTTGGCGTTGTGGGCCACGAAACGGAAGTCGCACGCCATCGCGAGCTCGCAGCCGCCGCCGAGGGCGTACCCGGTGATCGCCGCGATGGTCACCATGGGCACCCGCGCGAGGGTGTCGAGGCTGCGCTGCAGGACGGCCCCGATCCGGGGCGCCTCCTCGGCGGTCCAGGTCGGGAACTCCTTGATGTCCGCACCGGCGGCGAAGACCTTCGGGCCGCCGGTGACGACGAGGGCCCGGACGTCGTCGCGCTCGGTGGCTTCGTCGGCAGCCGCCGCGATCTCCCGCCACACCTGCAGCGACAGGGCGTTCATCGGCGGCCGCTCGAGCCGCAGCGTGCCGACGCGGGTCCCCGCGTCCACGTCGAGTCGGACGAACTCACCCACGGTTGCTCCCACGATCGGTGACCACCGAGTCTAACGGCGCGGCCGGCCGGCCCTCCCTCCGAAGTCGGTCCCGCAGAGGTCGGCCCCTACGCTGTCGGCGTGACCTCGCCCCGCAGCGCCGCCCCCACGTCACCCGACACGGTGACCCTGTCCCCCCTGCCCGGCACCCCGCCGCACGCGGTCGACGACCCGCTCGGCTTCCCCGGGTACGCGCGGCGGCTCGGCGCCGCGCGCGAGGACGACCCGGAGGCGGAGTCGCTCGAGGTCGGCACGGCGTCCATCGGTGGCGTCGAGGTGGTGGTGGCCCGTGGCCTGTTCAGCTTCCTCGGCGGGTCGATGGGCACCACGCACGGTGACCGCTTCGCGCACGCGGCGTCGGTGGCCGCGGATCGCCGCCTCCCGCTGCTCGTGGTGACCTCGTCCGGCGGCGCCCGGATGCAGGAGGGCATGCGATCGCTGATCCAGATGTCCCGGGGGGCCGAGGGGGTGCGACGGCTCCGCGCTGCCGGCGTGCCCGTGGTCGCCCACCTGACCCACCCCACCACCGGCGGCGTGCACGCGTCCTACGGGGCGCTCGCGGACGTGGCCGTCGCCGATGCCGGTGCCACGATCGGGTTCGCCGGACCGCGGGTGGTCGAGGCCTTCACCGGTGAGGTGGTCGGTGGGGACAGCCACACCGCCGAGGCCGCCCTCGGAGCCGGCCTCGTCGACGCGGTCGCCGCGTCCCCGGACGAGGCGCACAGGTGGATCGCCGCAGCCCTGCGCCTCCTCCACCCCGCCCGCCGCGACGGCGCGCTACCCGCCGCCGACCACGTGGACGAGCCCACCGTCGAACACGATGCCTGGGACGCCGTCCGTCGCGCTCGCCGCACCGACCGGCCCTCCGCACGGGACCTGCTCGGCGACGTCTTCGACGAGCACCTCGAGCTCCGCGGCGACCGTGCGGGCACCGACGACCCGGCGGTGCTCACCGCCCTCGCGCGGCTCGGACAGCGCAGCGTGGTCGTCGTCGGCTTCGACCGTCGCGGGTCCCGCGACGGCGGGCGGCCGGGACAGGCGGTGGCGGCGGGCTACCGCAAGCTCCAACGCGCGCTCCGGCTGGCTGCCCGGCACGACCTGCCCGTCGTCGCGCTGGTCGACACGCCCGGCGCGGACGCGTCCCCCGCGTCGGATCGGTCGGGCCTCGCCACGGCCATCGCCGAGACGTTCGTCGCCACCCTGGGGGTCACGGCCCCCACGGTCGCCATCGTCACCGGCGAGGGCGGCTCGGGGGGCGCGCTCGCGATCGCCGCGACGGACCGGCTGCTGATGCAGGACGACGCCGTCTTCGAGGTCATCGCCCCCGAGGGGGCCGCCGCGATCCTCCACCGCGACGCCTCACGCGCCGAGGAGGTCGTCGGCCACCTCGCACCCACCGCGTCGCAGCTGCGTCGGCTCGGGATCTGCGACCGGACGATCCCCGGTCCGACCACGTTCGACCCCGCGACGGCCGCCACGGCGCTCCGTGCCGCGGTCGCGGCGACCCTGGCGGACCTCGACGCCGACGGCGACCGCCTCGCCACGCGCGCCCGCCGCTACGGCCCGCTCCCGACCGGGGGACCGCACTGAGCGCGGGACGGCTCGTCGCCGTGTACGCCGGCCCCCTGGCCGAGGTGCTGCTGCGCTGGGGCGGTGAGCTGGGGTACCGCACCGTGTTGCTCGAGCCGGACCCCGAACGGGTGACCGACGCGCTGCGATCGGTCGCCGACGAGATCACCGACGACCCGGCAGCGGTGGCGCCCGATGGCGACACCGACGTGGTCGTGACCGACCATCACCGCGAGCGTCTCGGCCCGGTGATGGCGCCGCTCGTCCGTGGTCGACCTCGATGGATCGGCATCGTCGGTTCACCGCGCCACACCGGGCCGCACGGGGAGGCGTTGGCCGCCGAGGCCGTCGACGACGACCTGATCGCGACCGTGCACCGCCCCATCGGTCTGGACATCGGCTCGCGCGAGCCGGCGGAGATCGCCCTGTCGACGCTCGCCGGTCTGCTCGCCGACCGCAACGACCGCCCGGGTGGACCGCACCGACCGGTCCCGGGCACCTCCGGCGGGGCGGGCTGATGCCGGTCCTGGTCACCGGGGCCCACCGGCCCCTCGCTCGACGCATCGCTGCCGCCCTGCTCGCCGAGGGTGGCCAGGTCCGGGTCCACACCTCGGGCGATGCCGCGAGCCTGCGCGCGGGTGGTGCCATCGTCGCCTCGGGCGACGCCGACGACGAGGGCCACCTCGAGTCGTCGCTGGCGCAGGTGCACACCGTGGTCCACGTGGGCCGCGGCGTCCTCGCTCCCTCCCCCGAGGTTCTCGTCACCGAGGCGGCCGTGCTGGCGAGGGCCGCCACCGGGGCCGAGGTCCGGCGCATCGTCGCGCTGTCGGTCCCAGGGGCGGACCCGGGCGCTCCCGACCCGTTGCGAGCAGCCCACGGCGAGGTGGAACGCATCCTCGCCAGCGCCCCGGTCCCGACGGTCGTGGTCCGGACCTCCCTGGTCGACACCCCGGCGATCCGGGACGCCCTCGGCACCGCCGGACTGTCCGAGGAGGAGCGCGCGCAGGTCGTGGCCCCGGTCAGGCCCGAGGACGTCATCACCCTCGTGGTCGCCATGGATCGGTTGCGCTCGTCGGCCACCGAGGGGCACGCCGCCTTCGCCGCAGACGGCCCCGCGACCGTGCCCCTCGGTGCCTACCTCGAACGAGCGGGTGTGGGCCGACCGGGGAGCGGATCGCTCGTCGGCCGTCGTGCGCTCGACCCTGACGTCGTCCCGATGCTGCTGCCGTCCCTGCGCGGACCGTGGGTGAACGGTGACGCCGGCCCACCGGACGCCTGGACGTTCACGGGAACCACCCCAGGCGTCGTGGGACCGGCCTAGCCTCACGGCTCACCGCTGCTCGTGGAGGGACCGTGGGGACCTGGGGCGCCGCACCGTTCGACAACGACGATGCGCTCGACCTGCTCGGCGACCTCGAGGAGACCGACGACGACGCGTTCCTCGACGCGCTCCGCGATGCGCTCGGCCAGGTCGACACGAGCGCCTACCTCGAGTGCCCGGAGGTCAGCGAGGCGGTCGCCGCCGCCTGCCTGGTCGCCGCCCGCCTGCCCGGTGGTCCGCAGCCGGAGGACGAGACCGCGACCGCGCTGCTGTCGGCGCGCCCGTTCGAGGTCGACGATGCCCTCCGCACCAGCGCGGCGGCGGCACTCGGCCGGGCGTTCGTGCCGGGCGACAACGAGTGGTACGAGCTCTGGGAGGACGCCGACGCGCTCGACGAGGTCGCTGACGCGCTCGCCCCGTACCGCTCGGCGCTCGGCAGCTGACGGGGTCACGGCCGAGCGGCCCAGGCGCACCGACACGCGTCGCCCTACGGTCGGCCGGTCGTCGTCCCGGAGGTGCGACTGGTGGTGCGTTACGACCGCCGCGCCGAGCTCGACACCTCGCGGGTCCGTGACCGGCGGGGCGGTGGCGGCGGTGGGCGGATGGCCATCGGTGGGATCGGCGGCGTGGTCGTGCTCGTCGTCGCGTTGCTCGCCGGGGTCGATCCGAGCATCCTGCTCGGTGCCGGTGGCCGAGGCGATGCCGGCGACCGACCGGCCGACGGCGGGCTGCAGGCCTGCGAGTCCGGCGCCGACATCGACGAGCAGCGTGACTGCCGGTTCGTGGCCTACGAGAACTCGGTCCAGGGCTACTGGGACGCCGAGTTCGAGCGGCGTGACGCGACCTACCGCCCGGCGAGCTTCAACGTGTTCAGCGGCGGGGTGTCGACCGCGGTGCGGGTCCGCGTCGTCGGCGATGGGGCCGTTCTACTGCCCCGCCGACGAGGGGATCTACCTCGACATCGGCTTCTTCTCGGTGCTCGAGCAGCAGCTCGGGGCGCGGGGCGGCGACCTCGCCGAGGCGTACGTGGTCGCGCACGAGGTCGGCCACCACA
The DNA here is from genome assembly GCA_963850715.1 of uncultured Nitriliruptoraceae bacterium. Lineage (GTDB taxonomy): Bacteria > Actinomycetota > Nitriliruptoria > Nitriliruptorales > Nitriliruptoraceae > Nitriliruptor. Next base: position 154,907 of record CAWKMM010000015.1, read on the forward strand.
TCCAGCACCTGCTCGGACAGATGGAACGGGTCCGGACCCGGGAGGGCCCGGAGTCGGACGCCGTGAGGCTCGAGCTCCAGGCCGACTGCCTCGCCGGTGTCTGGGCGCACCACGCCACCCGGACGCCGGCCGCCGGCTCCGACGTGCCGGTCATCAGCGAGATCACCGACGAGGACCTCGCCATCGCGATCGATGCGGCCGAGACGGTGGGTGACGACTACATCCAGGGGCGGCAGGGTTCGGTGACCCCCGAGACCTGGACGCACGGCAGCAGCGATCAGCGCGCGCGCTGGTTCGAGACCGGGCGCGCCGCGGGCGACATCGACGACTGCGACACCTGGGCCGCCGCCGAGCTCTGAGTCCCGGTGCCCTCGGCTCCGTCCGCACGGCGTCGCGCCCAGATCGCCAGCAACGTCGGCTGCAGCACGAGGCAGGCCACGAGCGCGTAGCCGATCATCAGCGCGGCCACGGTCCCGAACTGACGGAGCGGCACGCTGCTCGACAACCCGAGGACCCCGAACGCGAGCCCCGTCGTCACCGCGGACCCGACGAGCGCCCCGCCCGTGTGGCGGAGGGTGTCGGCCACCGCGGACGGCGGTGTCCGGCTCGGTCAGCCGGGACGCTCGGAAGCGGTTGGTGAGGTGGATCCCGTAGGGGACGCCGATGCCGATCGCGATCGAGGCGACCGTCGCCGTCAGGGCGTTGAAGGACAGTCCGATCGCACGCATCGTCCCGAGCACCATCACGAGCGCGGCGCCGGCAGGAGCGACGCCGATCAGGCCGAGAGCGACGCTGCGATCGCTCGCCACGCTCGCGGCGACGAGGAGGACCGCGGCGATGGCGACGCTGATGACGATCGCCAGCAGCTGCGCGGCCGACAACGAGTCGATGATCTCGTCGTTGACGAGGTCGTTGCTGACGACGGTCGCCGCGCCGTCCGGGACGCGCTCGTCCGCGATGGCCACGATCTCGACGGGCCAGCGCGGCCGAGCCAGACTGCCCTGCGGCGGTGGACGCCACCAGGAGCACCCCGTCCTCGTCCAGCGCCGCCCGCAGCTCGTCCGGGACCTCGTCGTCGGCGATCGCGACCTGCGCGGCGACGTCCTCGGGTGCCCGCGACGGATGGACGACATCCCACCCGGCGGCCTCGAGCCGTTCGAGCCGCTCGAGCGCCACCCGGTCGGTGTCGGCGATGGCGTCCAGCGGGTAGCCGGCGGTGGCGAGGGCCGCGAGGGTGAGTTCGTCGGTCGGCAGTGCGGCCAGCGAGACCACGGCCGCGTCGCTCAGTCCGCTCGGGCGCTCCGCCAGGATGTCCTCACGGAACCGGTCCCGGACCGCCGCACGTATGCGGGCTGGGTCGGTCGAGGTGGCGAGTGCCACGGCGGGCTCGCGCCCGTCGGGGAGCCGGCGGGCGATCGCCTGGAGCACCTCGTCGGGGACGGGGAGGTCCATCGAGCCCGCTTCTTCCTCGATCGTCTCGGCGGGGATCCGCTCCGGCACCGGCAGCTCGTCAGCGGCAGCGATCGGGGTCCGCCCAGCTGGCGAGGTCGTCGGCGAGGGATCCGCGGACCCGCAGGCCACGGTCCCCGAGCCGGTCGAGCAGCTCGAACGGCGAGGTGACCTGCGGGCGATCGCCGAGCGTGCGGACCGCGTCGACGCCCGTCAGACCGTCCTGCAAGCGAGCGACGCCGGCCAGGAACCGGGGATCGTCGATGTCGCCGTCCACGACCACGTAGGTCTGTTCTCCGACGTCGCCGCCGAACAGCAGGTCGGTGCGGTCGATGGTCGCGGTCACGGGCGCACCGTCGGGCAGGAACGACCGCGGGTCGAACTCCGTCCCGAGACCAGCCGCGCTGACGCCGGCGAGCGACAGGAGCAGGGCGGTGACGGCAAGGACGGCCGGCGCGGTGACCGACCGTGGTGCGGGTCAGCACGTCGGTCCACCGGGATGGTCGCAGCTTCGGGAGCAGCGTCACGGGACGCCGCGGGGACCCGGCGGTCGAGCGCGACGCGCGTGGCCGGGACCGCGAAGCCCGAAGATCACGAACGCCGACAGGATGCCGAGCGACGCGAAGATGCCGAGGTCGGCGATGGGTGGCAGCGGGGTCGCGAGGTTCGCGAGGAACCCTCCGACCGTGGCGATGGTCGCGAGGGTGAGCGCGACGCCGACCGTGCGCAGCGAGGTCACCGCCGCCCGCTCGGGGGCGTCACCGCGTGCCTGCTGTTCGCGGTAGCGGGTCGTGAGGTGCACCGAGTAGTCGACCCCGAGACCCGACCAGGAGCACCGGGACGGCGATGGCGGTCTGCCCGAACGGGCCACCGGAGCCCGAGCATCCCCGGCCCGAGCAGCGGCCGCGAGACCGGCCATCCAGACGATGCTCGCCAGCAGCCCGGCGAGCCCGACGATCACGTCCGACACGCTGCGGAACAGCCAGGCGAGCAGGAGCGACGACGAGCGCAGCGACAGCGACATCAGGACCGGGATGTCCCGTCGATGCCGTCCTGCACAGCGCCGCCTCGATCACGGCGTCGGACCGAGGACCGTGACGCGGAGCCCCGGGGTCGGCGGTCTCCGCTGCGACGCCGCGTCGCGTCGGTCGCGGTCGCGAGGTCGTCGTCGCCGAGCCCGGCTGCGCAGCTCGACCAGGCCGATGCCGCCGCGGGCCCGCGGTGGATCGAGCTCGAGGTCGCCGCGACAGGAGCGCCGACGACCTGCGCGCCCGACGTCGTCCTCGAGCAGTCCGCCGACGAGCGCGTCGGTCGTGGTCGCCGTCGAGGTCGGCGAGCGGCTGGTCGAGGAGCTCGCGCGGCGACGGTGAACGGTTCGGCGTAGGTCAGGACAGCGGGACGGTCGAGACCGTCCTCGGCGAGCAGCGGCGCGAGCTCGGCGTCGGCACGCAACGCCGCTCGGCCAGGCCGTTCGCCGGCGGCGAGCCCCTCCGGGCGTCAGCAGGTCGCCGCCCGGCCCGGTGTCGACGATCAGCTGGACGGTGTCGCCGGCACCGAAGCGGGTCGATGCCCATGCGAGGGTGTCCTCGAGCCCGCCCTCGGGGGCGAAGTCGCACAGGTCGGTCGACACCTGCAGCTGGGTCGCCAGCGCCGCCGAGCACGACGGTGATGAGGCGAGCAGCGATCAGGGTCCGGCGGGGCGCCCGCGTGGCCGGCGCAGGCGAACAGGTCGAGGGCGCCTCTCACCGGCGTGCCACGTCGGCCGAGGTGGCGCCGCTGAACACGCCCTCGACGACCGCGTCGGGGAACGCCGCGCGGGCCACCCCCTCGAGCAGCAGCTGCGCCGTGGTCCGGTCGTCGACGACCCGAGGTGCTGGACGAACGCGATGCCGAGCAGGGCCGCCACCAGCGCCCGGGCGCCCGCACGTCGCTGGTCATCGCTGGGTGCACCGAGCTCGGCTGCGTTGCTCGCGAGGACCACGTCCACGAGGTCGACGAACCGTTCGGCGAACCGTTCGAGCAGCGCCTGCGACCTCGTCGTTGGTCGACGCGCAGTCGGGCCAGCTCCACCAGGAGCAGGACGTCCGGGCTCGGGTCCTGCTCGGTCATGAGCGACGCTGCGGCAGAGCTGCGGTGGCCCGCAGGTGTGGCGAGCCACGACTGCGGCACGATCGCGCTCGGCGTAGTCGCGGAGGCGCTGCTCGCAGAGCTCGACGAGCAGCTCGGCCTTGCCGGAGAAGTTCGAGTAGAAGGCGCCGCGCGTGTACCCGGCACGGTCGGTGATCTCGTCGATCGACGCGCCGTCGAGCCCGCGCGCCGCGATGACCTCGGCGGCGGCGGTCAAGCAGCCGCGCGCGCGTCTCGGCTCGCTGCTCCTCGCGGGTCCGCCGCGTGGCGCCCGGCTGTCACGCCGCCACCTCCGCGCCGCGCCACAGGGTCCGCCAGCCACCACGTCCGGCCAGCCGCGGTCCCCGCGACGACGACCAGGAGGACCGCGATCGCGAGCGCGACCGGCGCGGGGCTGCTGCCCGCCGCGACCAGCTCGGTGCTGAGCGTGCCCGCCGGGGCGTCGCCGGTCGCGTCGGCGACGCTCGCGGCCGCCAGCCGGCGACCCTCGGCGACGACCGCTGCGGTCTCGGCCTGGCGTGCGCCCGCCCGGTCGGCGGTGTCGGTCGCCTCACGGAGCGCCGCGGGCAGCTCACGCGCACCCTGCGCGAGCTCCCCGGCCCCGTCGGCGACTCGGTCGGTGCCGTCGGCGAGGTCGGCGCTCGCCGCCGCCGCGCGGTCGACGCCGCGCGTGTAGGCGTCCACGGCGTCGGCGAACTCGGCGGCACCGTCCGCGAGCTGCTCCGAGCCGGTCGCCAGCTCCCGCGAACCGGCAGCGGCTTCCTCGGCGCCGTCGGCGACCTCGTCCGAACCGTCGGCCAGGTCGCGGGACCGGTCGGCCGCGACGGCGAGCTGGTCGGCCAGCTGCCGGTTGCCGCGGGCGACCTCGTCGGCCCCCGTGGCGAGGCGGGTCGCCGAGCTCCCCCACATCCTCGACCCCATCGAGGACGTCGGCGGCGGGACCCCGCACGGCGTCGGTGACGGGTCCGAGGTCCGGGAGACGATCGAGGGCGCTGCGGAGCGCCGCCATCGCACCGGTGACCTCGCGGGACGCCGCGGCGAGCTGCCTCGAACCGGCCGCGACCTGCTCGCTGCCCTCGGCGAGCTGCTCGGCCCCGTCGGCGGCGACGGCCAGCTGCTCGGCGAGGGCGCGGTTGCCCTCGGCCACCCGGCGGGCCCCCTCCGCCAACGGCTGCATGCCCGCCGCGAGCTGCCGGGAGCCGATCGCGAGCTGCGCCGCACCCGCGGCGAGCTCGTCCGCGCCGCGGCGCAGCTGTGCACCTCCCGAGGCGGCACCGGCGAGCCCGTCCGCCAGCTCGTCCGCGCCGCCGGCCAGCTGACCGAGGCCGTCGGCGAGCTCGGCGCTGCCGTCGGCGAGCGCCTCCGCACCGTCGGCACCGACCTCGGTGAGCGCCGCGACCACGGCGGCCGCGTCCCGATCGAGCTCGTCCGCAGCCACACGCGCCGACTCCTCGGTGACCGGCGTGACCTCGACGGCGACGTCGGGGACACCACGGCCCGGTTCGGCGGTGACCGTCAACGCGACCTCGTTCGCCGGTCACCGGCGGGAACAGCAGCTCGGTGCGGGACACGCGCACCCCACCGTCGACCACGTCCGTCCTCGCCCCGCTGGCGGCGGGCGTGACCGCCGTCCAACCGCGCGGGTAGGTGATCGCGACGCGCACGAGCTGCGGGACGGCGACCCGGCGCTCGATCCGCTCGACGCCGTCCGGCGCATCGACGGTGAGGGTCCGGGGGGCGGCGGTCCGATCACGCACGGCGATCCGCGTGTTCACCGGACCGTCGGCTCGGCCGAGCTGCTCGACCTCGAGGGAACCGTCGGCGAGGGTGCTGTGGAGCACCGCCGACGTCGACGGGGAGCTGGTCGGCGTCGTCCGCCGGATCCGAGCTGGTGCAGCGGTGCCCGTCGGCGGTCTCGACCACGAGCTGGCGGGCGACCTCGGTCGCGCGCCCGTCACCCGCCAGCGTGCCCGTGACCGCCGCCCGGGCGACCGCAGCGCCCTCGGTGGTGCACCCCGACGTCCCCGCGGTGGCGGCGCCGACGGACGTGGCGAGCAGCGCAGCGACCGAGCGGGAGCGGGAGCGTGGCGGTGGCAGGACGACGCGGACGCACGGTGGGCCTCGGAGGGTGGGAGCGGGAGGCGGTGGGCGGCGGGGCTTCGGCGCGAGCCAACGACGTCCCGATACGGCACTGTATCCGAGTTCATAGGTGTACTTGTTCGCGTCGGTGCCGCCCGGCCACGGAGGTCGGAGCGGCTAGCCTCCGGTGCTGCTGCGGGCGTCAGCGCGACGCGCGGTGCCAGCTGCCGTCGGCCCCCGCGGTCGGACCGTGGAGACCGGGTGCGCTACGAGGAACGCGAGCGACGACGAGCTCCTCGAGCTCGCCCAGGCGGGCTGGCGTCCCGCGTTCGCCGTGCTCGTCCACCGGCACGCTCCAGCGCTCCTCGCCGCCTTCGCCGACACCCCGGACCCGGCGGAGCGGACCTACGACGTCCTCCTGCGCGCGATGAAGCACCTGCCGGAGCACGACCTCGCCGAGCCCCCGGGACCGTGGTTGTTCGCGCTCGCCGGCCGGCCGGTCCCCGCGCACGTCCCGACGCCGATCGAGGCCACGATCGATCGGATCTGGCGCGACCTCGACGCCCGGTGGCCCGACGGCACCTCGCCGACGGCGCCAGATCCCCGTGATCCGGCCCCTCGCGACCATCCTCGGCGCCATCGCCGTCGGGGTCGCCGTCCCCACCATCGCGCTGGGGCTGCCCGACCGGACCAACGAGGTCGCGCCGGAGACCGTCCGCGCCGAACCGCTCGAGGCGGTGCCGACCGACGAGCCCGAGCCCGAACAGCTCCCCGCCTTCGAGTTCCCCGACGTCGATTCGACGCCGAGGACGGCGCCGACCGCTCCCGTCACGCCAGCCCCGGACGAACCGGCCCCACCGGTCGCTCCGGCCACGCCGCCGCCCACCGTCGCTCCCGGCGGCGGGACAGACGGCGGGAGCGAGGCCCCGCCGACCCGACCGAGCCCGGCCCCGACCCGACCGATCCGGGCGGCGACCCGGGAACGGACCCGGGCGACCCACCGGCCACCGACGACGGGGGCACGGACGATGCGGGCGGTGAGGACGACGGCGGCCTGCTCGGCTCCATCGGCGGAGGATCCGGATGACGGGTCCGGATCCGGAGCCGCTCGATCCCGGACGCCTCGATCCCGGACAGCTCGGCGTCGGCGACATGGACGCCGCCAGCTTCCGGCGACACGGCCACGCGGTCATCGACTGGATCGCCGACTACCTCGAGGGTGTCGGTGACCGGCCGGGTGCTGTCCGATGTCGCACCCGGCGACGTCGCCGCGGCGTTGCCAGCGTCCGCCACCGGATCGGCCGCGAGCCGTTCGACGCGACGCTGGCCGACCTCGACCGGGTCCTCCTGCCGGGCATCACCCACTGGAACCACCCGGCGTTCCACGCCTACTTCGCCATCACCGGCTCCGGGCCCGGCATCCTCGCCGAGGCCGTGTCGGCGGCGCTCAACGTCAACGGGATGCTGTGGCGCACCTCGCCGGCGGCGACCGAGCTCGAGGAGCTGCATCCTCGACTGGCTCCGGCAGCTGCTCGGCCTGGCCGACGACTGGCGCGGCGTGCTCACCGACACCGCGTCGGTGTCGACGCTGGTGGCGCTGGCCGCGGCGCGCGAGCGCGCCGACCTCGACGTCCGCCAGCGCGGCATGGCCGGCCGCCCCGACCTCCCGCCGCTGCGCATCTACACCTCGGCCGAGGCGCACTCGTCGGTCGAGAAGGCCGCCATCACGCTCGGGCTCGGTCGCGACGGCGTGCGGCTCATCGCCGGTCGACGACGCCCGCCGGATGGACGTCGACGCGCTGCGCGAGGCCATCGCGGAGGACGTCCGGCTCGGGTCGCGGCCCATCGCCATCGTCGCGACGACCGGGACCACCTCGACGACGTCGATCGACCCGGTCGCCGCCGATCGCCGACCTCCGCGACGAGGTGGCCGTCGACAGCTCGGCACGCCGATCTGGCTGCACGTCGACGGCGCGTACGGCGGGGTCGCCGCCATCTGCGACGAGCTGCGCTGGGTCCTCGACGGGGTCGACCGCGCCGACTCGTTCGTCACCAACCCGCACAAGTGGCTGTTCACCCCGATCGACTGCTCGGCGCTGCTACGTGCGGGACGTCGACGCGCTGACGCGGGCGTTCTCGCTGGTGCCCGGAGTACCTCACCACCGACGACGAGGGCGTCACCGACTACATGGACTGGGGCGTCCAGCTCGGGCGCCGGTTCCGGGCGCTCAAGCTGTGGGCCGTGCATCCGCTACTTCGGTCGCGACGGCCTGGCCGCCCGGATCCGCCACCACGTCGCCCAGGCCCAGCGGGTCGTCGCCTGGGTCGAGGCACACCCGCACCTCGAGCTCGCCGCGCCCGCGCCCGCTCTCGACGGTCTGCTTCCGCTCGGTCGGTCGACCGGCGAGGACGAGGACGCCGCGACGGACCGCAACCGCGCCTGGCTGGCCGCGATCAACGCGACCGGTGAGGCCTACCTGTCCCACACGGTGCTCGACGGGCGCTACGTGCTGCGCCTGGCGACCGGCAACCTGCGCACCACCGACGACCGCCTCGACGCGACCCTCGCCACCCTCGACCGCGAGCTCACCCCCCTCCTGCCCTGACCTCGGCCGTCGCGCTGCGCGGCTGGGCGCTGGGCGCTGGGCGCTGCGCGGCCGGTCACGCTGTCGCGGGAGGTCGTCACGGTCGCACCAGGTCGTCAGCCGTGCGAGCCCGGCGCGACACGACGACGCGGCGCGACACCGACGACGTGACGCGACACGGCGCCGACGTGACACCGACGCGCGGCGCGGCACCGCGCGGACCGATCCACAGGTGCCGCGGACCGCGCCCGGACCGTCGACCGTCGACCGACGGTGACGCGGAGCGATCGCTGCCTGGCATGGCCCGGTCGACGAACGCGCGAACCGGTCGCCCGCTCGCAACGCGGACGGGCGACCCGCCAGCAGCTGCGCGAGGACGCGTCGGTCTCGATGGCGACGATCGCGCGGCGCCTCGCGAACGGCCGCTGGACCGAACCTCTGCCCGGGCGTCATCGACCTGCGGACACACGAGGCGTCGTGGCACACCGAGGCGACCGAGCTGCTGCTGGCCACCGGACCGCGCTCGTGGCTGTCCCACCGCACCGCCGCCCACCTCCACGGCTTCCTCGACGTCGCCCGGCCCGAGGCGCCGACGTGCTGGTGCCGCGCGGTGCACACACACGCGTCGCGCGATGTCCGGCTCCACACGACCTGGCCATCGCGTCCGACGAGATCACCGTCGCACGACGGACTGCGGTGCACCACGCCGGCCCGGACGCTACCTCGACCTCGCAGCCGGAGCGACGGTGGCCGAGCTCGAACGGCTCGCGCTCGACCTCGCACGCCGGGACCGCGACGGCGCTCCGCCAGGTCGGCGAGCTGCTCGACCGGTACCGCAACGCTCCGGCGCGTCGGCGCCTGCTGACGGCCATCTCGCGGTTGCCCGGCGATGCATCGCTCCTCGGCTCGCCGCTCGAGGTGCTCGGCGTCCAGGAGCTGCGCCGGCTCGGTGCCCCGCCGCCGCGGTTGCAGTACGCGCGTCCGTGATCTCGGAGGCGTGGTCGATCAAGCGAGTCGACGCGGCGTGGCCGGACCGGCGGGCCCTCGCCGAGTTCGACGGTCGCGCGTACCACGACGACGGCGGCACGCGCGGCCGCCGACCTCGAGACGCGCGAGCGCGATGCGCACGCTCGGGTGGCGGGTGCGAGGTGTTCCGCCGTGCGGACCTCGGCGGCGAACGGATGCACGAGTTCGCCGCCGCGCTCCGCGGCTGACACGGCCGAACGCCACCAGACGCGGATGGCGACGGGGACGGACGGTCCGTCGTCGCCGGGCCACGGCGGCCGTGATCGTGTCGTGGGAGGTCGTCAGCGTCGCGCCAGGTCGTCACCCTTGCGAGGCTGGCGCGACAGCGACGAGGTGACGCGACAGCGACGAGGTGACACGACAGCGACGAGGTGACCGACAGCGACGAGGTGACGCGACCGTGGCTAGCCAGACGCGACAGGGCGGCAGCTTCCCGGGGCATCAGCGCTGACGCAGGTCGGTCAGGCGCGGCCGCCCTCGAGGGCGTCGAGGAGCTCGTCGGCCGCGGCGTAGGGGTCGAGCTCGCGGCTCGGCGACCTTCGCCGCCAGCGCGTCGAGCAGCGGATCGCCCGCCTCGCCGCGCTGCTGCGAGCCTGTGGTGCTCGTCGAGCCGGGCGAAGCGGGTGCGGATCTGCTCGAGCGCGATCTCGCGGATGGTGTGCAGCGCCCGGTCGCGGGCGCGCTCGTCGGCCCGGCCGGAGGCGGCGAGGTGGGCGTCGTGCTCGTCGAAGGCGTCCACGAGCGTCGGCGATGCCCTCGCCTCGGACCGCGACGGTCCGCAGGATCGGCGGCCACCAACCGGATGCGGCGACCCGCGGGACGAGGTCGGCGTCGTCACCGAGGTCGTCGGCCAGCTCCGGGTGGTGGTCGAGCAGGTCGGGGTGCTCCTCGAGCAGGTCGGCGGTCGAGCGACCCGCGGTCGCGCGCCCGAGCTCGAGCATCGATCGCAGCTCGGACTCGAGCTTGCCGGCGCCGGACGCGTCGGCCTTGTTGATCACGAACACGTCGGCGACCTCGAGGATCCCGGCCTTGGCGGCCTGCACCGAGTCGCCCATCCCCGGCGCCATGGCCACGACGGTGGTGTCCGCGGTCGCGGCGATCTCGACCTCGGACTGGCCGACCCCGACCGTCTCGACGATGACGTCGTCGAACCCGGCCGCGTCGAGCACGAGCACCGCCTGCGGGGTCGCGAAGGACAGACCACCGAGGTGGCCGCGCGACGCCATCGAGCGGATGAAGACGTCCGGGTCGGCGTGGTGGCCCTGCATCCGGACCCGGTCACCGAGCAGCGCCCCACCGGAGAACGGCGACGAGGGGTCGACGGCCAGGATGGCGACCGAGCGGTCCCGGGCGCGCAGCTCGGCGGCGATCGCGTTGGTCAGCGTCGACTTGCCCACCCCGGGCGAACCGGTGATGCCGAGCACCCGGGCCCCGCCGGTCCGCGGGTGCAGGGCGGCCGACGACCTCGCGCAGCTGCGCGGGCGCGACCGTCCTCGACCAGGGTCAGCAGCCGGGCGAGGGCGCGGCGTTCTCGCCGCGCTCCGAGCCGTGCGACGAGACTCGTCGATCGGACTGCGTCCACGACCCGTCCCCGGTGCACCGTGCCGGGGGCATACGAGCGGGCGTCAGCCGACGCGCACGATGAGCGCGTCGCCCTGACCGCCACCGCCGCACAGCGCGGCGGCACCGCGGCCGCCGCCGCGGCGGGTCAGCTCGTTGATGAGGGTGACCACGATGCGGGCGCCGGAGCAGCCGATCGGGTGACCGAGCGCGACGGCGCCGCCGTTGACGTTGACCTTGTCCTCGTCGATGCCGAGGTCGCGGGCGGAGGCGAGCGCGACCGACGCGAACGCCTCGTTCATCTCGTAGAGGTCGAACCCGGCCGGGTCGGCGTCGATCTTGGCCGCGGCGGCCCGGATGGCGGCGGCCGGCTGGCAGCAGCAGCGACGGGTCGGGACCGGCGACGGCGCCGTAGGCCTCGATGGTGGCGAGCACCGGGCAGCCCGAGCTGCGTCGGCCTTCTCGCGCGAGGCGAGGACCAGCGCGGCGGCACCGTCGGAGATCTGCGACGCGTTGCCCGGCGGTGATGGTGCCCTCGGCGTCGAAGGCGGGACGGAGCTTGCCGAGCGACTCGCCGGTGGTGCCCGGGCGGACGCCCTCGTCCTCGGCGACGGTGATCGGGTCGCCCTTGCGCTGCGGCACCTCGACGGGCACGACCTCGCCCTCGAAGGCGCCCTCCTTCCACGCCGCGGCGGCGCGCTCGTGCGAGCGGGCCGAGAACTCGTCCTGCTCCTCGCGGGTGATGCCGAGGTCCATCTTGGTCTGGTAGTTCTCGGTCGCCAGACCCATCGCGCAGCCGTCGAACGCGCAGGTCAGCCCGTCGTGCATCAGCACGTCGGTGATCTTGCCGTCACCCGAGCCGGTAGCCGTGGCGGGCCTTGTCGAGCACGTACGGCGCGTTGGTCATCGACTCCATCCCGCCGGCGACGGTGACGTCGGGCCTCGCCGAGGCGGATCAGGTCGCGGGCGCGCGAGATGGCGGTCATCCCCGACAGGCAGACCTTGTTGATGGTCTCGGCCGGGACCTCCATGCCGATGCCACCCTCGACGGCGGCCTGGCGCGCGGTGATCTGGCCCTGGCCGGCCTGGAGCACGTGGCCCATCGCGACGTAGTCGACCTCGCCGGCGTCGATGCCGGACTTGGCGAGCGCGCCGGCGATGGCGTGGCCACCGAGCTGCATCGCGGTGAGGGAGGCGAGGCCCCCTCCGAACTTGCCGATGGGCGTGCGGGCGTAGCCGACGACGACGACCTCGGACACGGACCTCTCCTCCGCTCGGTGTGAACGACCATCGTAGGGGCCGAGCGCCCGGCCGCAAGCGACGAGCCGGCGCTCTGACGGGACCGATCGGCCACGGTGCCGGCTGGGCCGACGCGCAGCACCGGGCACGATGCCACCGACGCGACCGACGGCGGTCGCCCACGACGAGGAGTCCCCCGTGCCGGTCACCCGCATCGACCAGATCGCCATCGCCGTCGAGGACCTCGACGCCGCCCTCGAGCTCTACGAGCGCGCCTTCGGGCTGACCCCCGAGTACCGCGAGGTGGTGGAGTCCGACGGCGTCGAGGAGGCGATGCTGAACGTCGGCGGCGTCTACATCCAGCTGCTGCAGGCGACGCGTGACGACTCGCCGATCGCGAAGTACCTGGCCAAGAACGGTCCCGGGCTGCACCACCTCGGGCTTCGGCGTCGACTCCGTCGCCGACACCCTCGACCACCTGCGCGACGAGGGCGTCCGCCTCATCGACGAGGCACCACGACCGGGCGGTGGCGGGCACACGGTCGCGTTCGTGCACCCGAAGGGGACGAACGGGGTGCTCGTCGAGCTGGTCGAGGACGGGCACTGAGCAGCACCGTCGTCGAGCAGCGGCGGCGTCCGCGCCGTCCGTCGGCCGGTAGCCTCGCCGCGTCGTGCCGTCGATCGAGCGATCAGGAGGCGGCTCCGTGGGGTTCACCGACCGCCTACGCGGCTGGTTCAAGGGCGAGGGCAAGCGCAGCGCGCCGTCCAAGAGCACCGGACCCGGCCTCCCGCGCCAGCACGCGCGAGCTCGAAGCAGTTCGCCGCCAGCCGCAGCAGCGTCGAGGCCTACCTCGAACCGCGCACGGCCATCTACTCGACGACCCTGCTGCTGGTCGCCGACGACGGCGAGTACCTGCGGCGCCCGATCGGTGACCGCGACCAGGCCGCCGAGCTGTGCAAGAAGCTGAACCTGCCGCTCTACGACGCGGCCCGGGTCGGCTACCCGAAGCGGATGCGCGACTACGACGCCGGTGTCCGCCCGAACCGCCTGCGGGTCGAGGACCTGCCCCCGTGGCCGGGTGACGACGTCGGCGCCGACGGCCCGCCGCCCCCGCCGAGCCCGCCCGACGACCCCGCACCGTCCCCGTCCGGCGAGCCCCCGCCGGCCGGCGGTCCCGCGTGAGCGAGATCCGCGCCGTCGTCCACGTCGCGGACCCGGGCGACGGACGCCCGGGCCACCTGCGGGCGGTCGGGCGTCCCGCCCCGAGCGCTCGCCCCGGCGAGGTCGTCGTCGAGGTGCACGCCGCGCTGCTCGGCCCCGGGAGCGCCGCCACCTCGGGCCGATGGCGCCGTCGTCGGCGCTGATGCCGCGGGGGTGGTCGCCGCGGTCGGCCCCGGCGTCGTCGGGCTGGCCGTCGGGGATGCCGTGGCCCTCCCGGCGCTGCTGACCTGCGGCGAGTGCCCGGCCTGCCGCGCGGGCCGCGCCAACCTCTGCCCCGACGCGGCGCCGACCCGGGCTGCGACGTCGACGGCTGGCTCGCCGGAACGCGTCGTGGTCCGCGCCGACCAGCTGGTCTCGCGGCCGGCGACCGTCCCCGCCGCCGCTGGCCGCATCGGTCCCGGGCCGTGGCCGCAACCGCCTTCAACGCGCTCAAGCGGGCCGGCGTCGGCCCGGGGGTGCAGCGTGGCGGTCGTCGGCGCGGACGCGCTCGGGCTGCACCTCACCCAGCTGGCGGCGCTGGCCGGTGGCGAGGTGACGCACGCTCGACGACCGCGAGGACGCCCGCGAGCGGGCCGCCGACCTCGGTGCCGACGAGCACGCTCCCGCTCGACGGTCGGACCCTCGTCGACGTGCTCGACGAGCCGGTCGACCGGCTGCTCGTGCGGGGCGACCGGTCCCCGCCGTCGGCGCTCGACGCCCTCGCACCCGGGGGTCGCTTGGTCATCGTCGCCGTCGAGCGACCAGCGAGGTCGAGGTGGCTCTGCCGACCGACCTCCTGGTGCGTCACGAGCTCGACGTGGTCGGCGCCGACGGCGACCACCCCGCAGGACGTGGTCGAACTGTTCGACCTCGCCGCCGAGGGTCGCCTGGTGCTGCGCACCGCGGTCGGCCCGACGGTCCGGGTCGCCGACCTCGCCGCGGCCGAGGCCGCCCTGGCGGACGACGACGCGGGTCTGCCGATGGTGCTCGATCCCCGCCCCGCCCCGGTCTGACCGCGCTCGGGCCAGCCACGCCCGCCCGGTGCGTCAGTGCAGCGCGTCGAGCGCCACGATCGCGGCCGCCATCCTCGATGCGGATGCGCCACCGCTGCTCGTCCGCACCGCGACGTGACGAGCTCGGGCGTGCCGTCGTCGCCGACCTCCCAGGCCACGAGCTGGGAACCCACCGGGACCTCGTCCAACCCGTACGTGGCGCGGTCGTCGGAGGGGTTGGTCCCCGCAGTGGTGGTCGAGCCACCCGACGGTCCGCAGACGCGTCCCGTCCGCACCCCACTCGAGCCACGCCACCGCCGAGCCGTCGGGTGCCCACACGGGCAGCGTCGGGACGTCCGCGGTGCCCGCGGTGTCCGGGTCGACCTGCATCCGGAACGGGAACCAGTACAGGTCGCTGGCGACGCCGTCCGCGTCCACGTTGAGGTAGCGCAGCTCGTAGCGGCCGTCGGTGCGGGCGAGCGCCAGCACCGTCGTGGTGCCGTCGGGGCTCGCAGCGGGTCGTAGCTCGGCGTGGACGAGCTCGCCGTCGTCGATGCTGGCCACGGCCCGGCGTTCCTGCCCGGTCAGGAGGACGAGGTCGCGCCCCTCGATCGCGACCGCCGGTCGATCGTCGGACGTCGTCGGCGAGGAGGGCGGCGGAGCGGACGAGTCACCGGCGTCCGGCGCAGCACTGCACCCGGCGACGAGGAGCACGGTCAGCGCCACAGCGGCGGCGCGGCGGGTGGTGGCAGCGGGTGAGGATCGGAGCAACGTCGGTGGGCCCCCGGGGACGTTCGTGGGTTCGGCGGTGGGGACGTCCGTCCCCCACCGCTCTGTCAGACGCGCGAACCCACCCGAGAGTTGCAGGTGACCGCGCGGCGCACGTCACGACGCGGTCACCTGGTGGAGCTCACTCCTCGGCGATCTCGATGGTCTCGATGACCACGTCGTCGCGCGGGACGGTCGCGGGCGTCGGTCTCGGTCTTGGCGATGTCGTCGACGACGTCGAGCCCGTCGGTGGTCTTGCCGAAGACGTTGTACGACGGCGGCAGCCCGACGTCGGCGTGGCAGATGAAGAACTGCGAGCCGTTGGTGTTCGGGCCGGCGTTGGCCATCGCCAGCGTGCCCATCTTGTACCCACGGCGTCCGGGCGCTCTCGAGCTCGTCGGCGAACTTGTAGCCCGGGCCGCCGGTGCCGGTCCCGGTCGGGTCGCCACCCTGGATCATGAAGTCCTTGATCACGCGGTGGAAGATCACCCCGTCGTAGAACCCCTCCGGGCGAGGAACACGAAGTTGTTGACCGTGTTCGGCGCCTCGTCGGCGAACAGCTTCGCGGTGATGACCCCGCGGTTGGTCCGGATGGTCGCCGTGTAGGCCTTGGCGGTGTCGATGGTGAGGTCTGGCGCGTTCGCCACGGTCTGGTGTCCTCGGGTTCGGGGGCGTCGGAGCCGGAAGCCTACGGACTCGCCGCTCACGCGGGACGCTCGGCCTCACCGAGCCGGGGGAAGGGGCGGGTCGAGAACACCACCTCGAGCGGCACGTCGAAGTGCTCGGCGATGCGCAGCGCCAGGTACAGCGACGGGCGGTACTCACCCCGTTCGAGGTAGCCGATCGTCTGGTAGTGGACGCCGAGCGCTTCGGACAGCTCGCGGCGCGAGATGCCCCGTTCGGCGCGGAGCATCGCGATGCGGTTGTGGACGACCTCACTCACGGGCACCTCCCAGGGGTCGGTTCACACGCCGGCGTGCAGCGCGGCCTCGCGTCGGGCCGCGACCTTGGAGCCGGACTGTCGTCGAGCCGTGCGCCGCAGCGCGAGCGGGGCGAGCACCGTGACCGCGGCGGCCCACGCACCGAGGACGAGGAACGTCGTGCCGATGCGCCACGTGCCGCCGATCTCCACGGCCGCGACGGCGTCGGGTAGCAGTGCGGACCGCGTTCCGAGGCCGATCCAGTAGACCGGCAGCGTCTGCCCGATGGCCTGCGCCCACCCCGAGAGCTCGGTGATCGGCTGGGTGATGCCCGAGACGACCATCACGGCCGCGATCGCGGTGATCCCGACGCTGAAGACACCCTTGGTGCTGCGCAGCAAGGAACCGATCAGGAGCCCCAGCGGCACCAGCGCCGCGAGACCGAACACCACGACCCCAGCGAAGTGCAGCCACCCGAGCAGTGGCACGTCGGTGAGGCCGTCGATGAACACGAGCGACGGGACGATCACGAGCACCATGCCGGACAGCGCCTCGAGGGAGACGCCGACGCTGCGACCGATCACGTACCCGGTGAGACCGTCCGGCAGGGTCCGCACCCGCAGCAGCGTGCCGTCCTCGCGCTCGGCGGACAGCGAGTACATCGGGCTCACCATGTTGAACGCGATGACGATCGCGAACATCCCCGGGGCGGCGAAACGCACCCACGGCACCGACCCCGTGCCGAGGTCGATGACCTCACCGGTCCGGGAGAAGTACACCAGGGCCGCGAAGGGCAGCAGGCCGAACACGACGGTCGCCACGACCTCGCTCCGGTCGGTGATGGTGTTACGGAACTCGATGGCTCCGCGGCGGATGCCAGCAGCGATGGCGTTGCGGGTCGGGTTCACGTCCGGACCTCCTCGGTCGGCGTGACGACCGAGAGGTGCCGAGCGGATGCCTCCGCCTCGGCGACGAGCGCGAGGTAGGTGTCCTCGAGCGACTGCCGCCGGATCTCGAGGTCGGTGATCTCGGGTCCGGGCTCGGCCTGCAACTCACGGACGAACCCGGCCGGATCGTTGGTCGCGTGGACGTAGTCGGTGCTCTCCCGTCGCCACCGGACCTCGGCGGTCCCATCGACCTGACGGGCGAGCTCGTCCGGCGTCCCCGAGGCGACGATACGCCCGTCGGCCAGGATCACGATCCGATCGGCGAGCCGTTCGGCCTCGGACAGGTCGTGGGTCGTCAGGACCACCGTGGTGTCGTCCATGTCGCTCAGCCGGTGGACGAGCTCGTGGAACTCCCGGCGCGCGTGCGGGTCGAACCCGGTGGTCGGCTCGTCGAGGAACAGCAGCTCCGGGTTCCCGACGAGGCCGAGCGCGACGTCGAGGCGTCGGCGTTGACCGCCGGAGAGGGTGCGGATGCGGGAACGTGCCTGGTCGCGCAACCCGACGGTGTCCAGCAGTTCATCGACGTCGAGCGGCCGGACGCGGTCGGGTGTCGCGTAGGGACGGTGGTGGCGTCCGGCCTGGACCACGAGCTCGCGCACGCGCCAGCGGGCGTGATCGCGCCAGGACTGGAAGACCACCCCGATGCGTGCCCGCCACGCCGCGTCGCCGTGCTCCGGATCGGTCCCGAGCACGTCCACGTCCCCGGCGGAACGGCGTCGGAAACCCTCGAGGATCTCGATGGTCGTGGTCTTGCCGGCACCGTTCGGCCCGAGGAGGGTCAGGACCTCGCCACGCCGGACCGTCAGGTCGATGCCGTGCAACACGTCCGTCGATCCGTACCGCATGCGGACGTCACGGGCGGTGATGATCAGCCCGCTGTCCGAGATCGTCTCCGACACGCCGTGCGCTCCTCATCCGAAGTTCCGGACGGAACGTAGCAGGGATACTACGAGCAGAGGTAGCCCTCGTGTGTGCCGGTGCTCGATGAGCTCCGCTGCGGTCAGGTCGTCTCGATGGTGATCGAGGTGATGATCACGGGGTCCACCGGGCCGTCGCCGCTCACGGGGCCGAGCACGATCGACTCGACCACCGCCTGCCCCTCGAGGACACGCCCGAACGCGGTGTATGCCGGCGGGAGCTCGACGCCCGCCTCGGGCTCCACGATGAACCACTGCGAGCCGTTGGTGTCGGGGCCGGCGTTCGCCATCGCGAGCGTGCCCTGCGGGTACACGCCCTCCTCGGCGACGAGCGCCTCGGCGGCGTCGAGCTCGTCGGGGAAGGTGTAGCCGGGGAAGGTCGGCTGGTCGGCGGACGCCGGCCCGCAGTCCTCGCGGCCGCAGCCGGTACCAGCCGGGTCGCCGGCCTGCGCGACGAACCCCTGGATGACGCGGTGGAAGCCGACCCCGTCGTAGTACCCGTCCTCGGCGAGGAACACGAAGTTGTTGACCGCCAGCGGCGCGGCCGCCGCGTCGAGCTCGACGAGGATGTCACCGCAGGTCGTGGCGATGGTGGCGGTGTAGGTGGCGTCCTCGTCGATGGTGAACTCGGGTGCCTCGTCGTACCGGTCGCTCGTGACCTCGGGCACGTCGTCGGGCGCCGGCGGGCAGGCGCCCTCGGGGGACTCCGCGGCGGAGGGGTCGTCGGTCGCGTCGTCCGCGAGGTCCTCGCGCAGCCGCGTCCACCCCGTCGTCCGGCGTGTCGTCGACGACCGGCGACGGGTCGTCGCCGCCGGCGAGTCCGATCGCCGCCACGCCGACCAACGAGAGCACGAGCAGGCCGACCATGACCAGGACCAGGACGCGGGAACGTCGCTGACGCCGCGCGAGCGCGTCCTCGTGGCGCTTGTCACGCGCCCGCGCCAGCTGCTTGTCGTGGGTGCTCTTGGCCACGTGCGTGCCTCCGCGATCGACGAGGGTCGGAGGCTACCGGCGCGGCGCTCAGGGGCGTCCGCGCCGGGCTGCCAGCCGCCAGCAGTGCAGGTGCCAGTGACGGCGCTCGGCGACCGACCCCTCGGGCCACGCGACGACGTGTCCGACGCCGGGCGCGATCGCGTTCGCGCACGCCGGACAGACGTAGCTCTTCGTGGCACGGAAGGCGGGGACCCGCGTCACCTCGTACCCCGGCAGCTCCGGCAGGTCGAGCGCGCTCACGACCCGACCTCGGGCTCCCCGCGCCGTCGCCGCGCCGTCCCGACACCCGCGAGGACGATCAGCACACCGAAGCCGTCGTCGGTGCCCGTCCAGTGCTCACGGACCACGTCGTAGCCCGCAGCCGTGACCAGGCGCCGGACCGCGAACAGGACGGCAGCCAGGTCGTCCACACCGCCGACGCCCGGCACGACATCCGGCAGCAGGTCGATGGGCGAGGCGACGTACAGCGCCGCAGCGGCGGCCGTCGCCTTCGCGTGCCACGGCACGCGCGGGTCTCGGCTGAGCGACCGCAGGAGCCGCCCGAGATCGGGCAGCAGCGCGACCGCTTCGCGCCAGTACGGACGGGGACCGGCGAGCTCCGGCTCGCCGGTCTCGACGTCGGTCGGCTCGTCAGTAGACGTAGAAGCCCCGTCCTGCCTTGCGGCCGAGGAACCCGGCCTCGACGAGATGACGCAGCAGCGCGGCCGGCTCGTAGGAGGGCTGGCGGAACTCCTGCTTGAGCCGCTCGAGGATGGCGAGCGAGACGTCGAGGCCGACCACGTCCATGAGCTGGAACGGGCCCATCGGGTACCCCGCACCGAGCTTCATCGCCGTGTCGATCTCCTCGGCGGTCGCGTAGTGCGACTCGAGCATCTTGACCGCGTCGTTGAGGTAGGGGAACAGCAGCGTGTTCACGATGAACCCCGCACGATCCCCGCAGAGCACCCCGACCTTCCCGAGCTTCTCCACGAAGGCCCGCGACTGCTCGACGACCGCGTCGTCGGTGCGGACCGTCGGCACGATCTCGACCAGCTTCATGATGGCGGCGGGGTTGAAGAAGTGCAGGCCGATCACGCGATCGGGGCGGTCGGTCACCATGGCGCACTCGATGACGGGCAGCGACGAGGTGGTGGTCGTCAGCACCGCGTCCGACTTCAGCACGTGGGCGAGCTCGGCGAACAGGTCGCGCTTGATCTCGAGGTCCTCGGCGACGGCCTCGATCACCACGTCCGAGGGCGCGAGGTCGCCCAGCTCCGCCGTGGGCTTGATGCGCTGGAGGGTCGCGACCATGTCCTCCTCGCTCACCCGGCCCTTGTCGACCATCCGCTGCAGCGACTTGGCCACCTTGGCGGCGACCGCTTCGGCCTTGTCCTTGGAGCGGCCCCGGACGATCACGTCGTACCCGGCCTTCGCGCAGACCTCGACGATGCCGGAAGCCATCGTCCCGGTCCCGAGCACCCCGACGGTGGTCCACCCGGCGATCGACGCCGGGTCCGCAGGTGTCCGGGCGGAGCCATCGGACACGACCTTCGAGCTGCCCGGCTCCTCGTAGGAGTAGAAGCCCCGACCGTCCTTGCGGCCGTTGAAGCCGGCAGCGGCGAGCTGGCTCAGGATCGGCCGGGGGGCGAAACGTGTGTCCTGGAACTGGGCGTGGATGGCGTCCATGATGCCGACGAACGTGTCGATGCCGACGAGGTCGGTCAGGGCGATCGGCCCCATCGGCAGGCCCGCGCCGAAGCGCATCGCGGCGTCGACGTCCTCCTTGGTCGCGTAGCCCGAGTCGACCATGCCCACGGCCTGGTTGAGGTAGGGGAACAGCAGCTGGTTCGCGATGAAGCCGCGGCGGTCACCGACCACGACGGGAGCCTTGCCGATGGCCTCCGCGAACCCGCGCGCCGTGTCGACGACGTGCTCGTCGGTGACCACCGTGCGCACCAGCTCGATGAGCTTCATGACGGGCGCCGGGTTGAAGAAGTGGAACCCGAGGACCCGGTTCGGTCGGCGGCTGACCACGGCGATGTCCATCACCGGCAGCGACGAGGTGTTGGTGGCCAAGATGGCGTCCTCGCGGGCGACCTCGTCGATGCGGCGGAAGGTGTCCTGCTTGACGCCCAGGATCTCGGGCACCGCTTCGATGATCAGGTCACAGTCGCCGAGCGTGGCCCAGTCCGTCGACCCGGAGATCCGCCCGATGATCTCGTCGCGCTCGGCCTGGTCGAGCTTGCCGCGGGCGACGTGACGGTCGAGCGACCCGGCGATGCGGGCGTTGCCGCGCTCGACGGCGGCGTCCTCGAGTTCGACGAACACGACCGGCAGCCCGTGGCGCGCGACGATCTCGGCGATACCCGAGCCCATCGTGCCGCAGCCGACGATGCCGACCTTGCCGACCTCGGTGACGATCTCGCTCACGCTGGTTCCTCCCGACACCCCTCGCGGGGGTGGTCCGCTGATCGCTGCCGCGAGGGTGGTCGCGGTCGGCCGAGAGCCTAGGGAGAGGCGCCCGTCCGGGACGAACCGACGGTCGCCCCTCACGGACCGGGCTCGCCCGTCCCGAGGTGGCGGGACGCCGCGCGGTTCAGCGCCGGTGGACCGGGGTCCCCGCCCGCCACGTCGCTCGCACCGGGACCTCTCCGAGCACGTCGTCGGGGACCCGGGTGACGTCCGCTCCCGTCAGCACGAGGTCGGCTCGCGAGCCGACCGCGATGGTCCCGGCGTCGCGCTCATCGCCGGCCTGGTAGGCGACGCCGGCGGTGTAGGCGCCGATGGCCTCGTCCCGCGTGATGCGCTCGTCGGGGTGCAACACCTGGCCATCGACCTCACCCGGCACCCGGCGTGTCACGGCCACGCCGATCCCCTCGAGCGGGACCAGCGACGACACCGGCCAGTCGCTGCCGAACGACACGTGGGCCCCGCTCCGCAGCAGGGACCCGATGGGGTACTGCCACCCGGCCCGCTCGGCGCCGAGTCGCGGCTCGGTCAGGTCGACCATGATCTCGTTCGGCTGCGCCCACAGCGGTTCGAAGTTCGCGACGGCGCCGAGCGCCCGGAAGCGGCTGCGATCGCCCGGGTGGACGAGGTGGGTGTGGGCGGTGACGGGGCGTCGGTCCCGGTCCCCGTTCACCTCCGCGACGTGCGCGAACGCGTCCAGCGCGTCACGCACCGCGCGGTCGCCGATGGCGTGCAGGTGCAGCTGGAAGCCGGCGGCGTCGAAAGCCGCACAGACCTCGGCCAGCTCCCCGGCTCCCAGTTGGCGATGCCTCTGGACCCGGCGCCCGTCGCGATCCCGTGTCCGTCCCCGTCCCCGTTCCCGTGATCGTGCGCGAGGGCGCAGTACGGCTCGAGCATCGCGCCCGTCCCCCCCTCGATGACGCCATCGACGAACAGCTTGACGGTGGTGAGCGAGAGCCGGCCCCCCGGCACGCCGTCCGCGGTCCGTCGCGCGGACGCGTCGGCGACCTCGCGCCGTGCCTGCGCGAACGCCGCGATCTGATCCCGCCACCCGTCGGCGTCGACCTTCGGCGCGAGGTCGAGGTCGACGGTCAGGTCGCCGGCGTCCGCCACCCGGGTGAAGGCCGGCAGCAGCGGCAGGGTGATCCAGGCGTCCTGGGCCCACACGATCCCGGCCGCCGTCATCCGGTCGAGCCCGACGCGGAGCCCACGGACCTCCTTGTCGACACCACGCGGGGGGATGTGGGCCTCGAGCAGGTGCTCGGCCTCCTCGAGGAGGGTCCCGATCGGCGTGCCGTCGGTGTCGCGCACGATGGTTCCGCGCGGCGGGTCCTCGGTCGCCGCCGTGATGCCCGCGACGGCGAGCGCGCGGGTGTTGCACCAGACCATGTGGTGGTCGGAGGACCACAGGGCGACCGGCCGGTCCCCGACGACGGCGTCCAGCGTCGACGCGCGACCGATGCCGCCGGGCAGGATCTCGGGTGGGTACCCCCAGCCGAGCACCCAGGCGTCGCCTCCACCGACCGAGCCGGCACCGGCAACGTCGGCGACGAAGGCGGCCAACCGGCGCAGCACCTCGTCGACGTCCGGGCTGTCGACCAGGTCGCAATCCAGCGATTCGGCCCCGCCGTTCAGCGGATGCGCGTGGCCGTCACGGAAGGCGGGGAGCAACGACCCGTCGCGCACCTCGACCACCTCGGTGCTCGAACCGCGGCGCTCCCGTGCGTCGCTGCCGAGCGCGACGATCCGGCCGTCGGCGACCGCCACCGCGTCGGTCGGTCGTCCGGTTCCGGTCCAGATGCTGCCTCGGGCCGGGTCGTCGAGGACGAGCAGCAGGTCGGCCGTCACGCGGGTCCCCCAGCCGGCGACCGGCGGCGTTCGGCCATCCCGGTGGTCAGCTCGAGCACGATGCGGTTGCCGAGGGCGGCCGTGATGTCCATCGGCTGGTCGTAGTGCGGTGCGACCTCGACCACGTCGGCGCCGAGCACCTCGAGTTCGCGACCGAGCCGTCGCACCGTGTCGAGCAACTGCCGGGAGGTGAGGCCACCGGGTTCGGGCGTGCCGGTCCCCGGAGCCATCCCCGGGTCGACGACGTCGACGTCCACCGAGATGAACACCCCGACCGCGGGCTCCTCACCGTCCGGTCCCGGGCCGGCCGCGTGCGCGACCGCCTCGTCCACGACGGTCGACAGGCCCCGTTCGACGATCTCCTCCATGAAGTAGCTGCGCATCCGTTGCTCGCGCATCCACGCGACCGTCTCGGGGGGCGGCCAGTACCCGCGAAGGCCGATCTGCACGAACCGGAAGCCCGGGACGGCTCCCGACTCGATGAGCCGTCGCATCGGCGTCCCGTGCCCGTGGAGCTGGCCCCACTGGTCCTCGCCGGTGTCGGCGTGCGCGTCGAAGTGGATGAGCGCGACCCGACCGAAACCGTGGTGACGCGCCACGCCGGACGCGTCCGGGAAGGTGATGGTGTGATCGCCACCGAGCACGATCGGGACCCCGCCGCGTGCCGCGACGCCGTGGACGTAGCGCTCGATGCTCGTCAGCGACGGAGCGATGTACCCCCCGACGATCGCGGCATCCCCGGCGTCCACGACCGGGAGGTCGACGAGCGGGTCGACGCCTGCCGTCAGGTGCGGCCGGCTGCCGGTGGGCGGCAGGTAGTCGGCCTCACGGATCGCCTTCGGACCGAACCGTGCCCCGGGGCGGTGCGACGCGCCCCAGTCGAACGGCGCGCCGATGATGACGACCTCGCCGCTGGCGACCTCGTCGACCCGCCGAGCGGGCACGCCGCAGAACGTGCCCCGGGCACCGAACGACTCCACGGTGTCGGTGAACGGATCCGGCAGCAGGTCGTCGTCCGGCGTCGGCAGGTCCGGCAGGTCGCCCTCGGTCACGCGTTCTCCTCCGGGATCTCGTCCCCCGCCCCGTACGGGAACCACCAGTCCTTGCCGGCCTGGGAGAGGTCCCAGTGCACGTGCTTGGTCTCGAGGAAGGTCTCGAGCCCCTCGGGTCCGAGCTCGCGTCCCCCACCGGTCATCTTCATGCCGCCGAACGGGCCGGCGTAGTTGTCGGTGAGCGGATCGTTGATCCACACCGTCCCCGCCTTCACCCCCTCGTAGAAGCGCTTGATGAGCAGCGGGTCCGAGGAGCGGAGCGTCGCGCCGAGCCCCATCTCCGAGGCGTTCACCCGGTCGATCACCGCGTCGAACCGGTCGTAGGTCGCCAGTGGGATCGCCGGGCCGAAGGTCTCCTCGGTCATGATGACCATGTCGTCCTCGACGTCGACGAGCACCGTCGGCTCGTAGAACCACCCGGACCGATCGGCACGCTTCCCACCGGTCAGCACCCGCGCGCCGCGAGCGACCGCGTCGCGGACGTGGGCGTCGACCTTGTCGCGGAAGCGGTCGTCGGCCATCGGACCGAGGTCGGTGCCGGCGTCGAGCCCGTGCCCGAGCCTGCAGGCTCGCGACCTTCGCGGTCAACGCCTCGGCGAAGTCGTCGCGCACCACGGCCGGGACGAAGATGCGTTCGGACGAGGTGCACACCTGGCCCGCGTTGAGCAGCGCGGCGTACGCCAGCGCGTCGACCGCGCTGTCGAGGTCGGCATCGGGCGCGACCACGAAGGCGTCCTTGCCACCGAGTTCGAGGTGGAGGTGCTTCATCATCGGCGCGGCGACCGACGCGATGCGCTGGCCGGTCGCGACCGACCCGGTCATCGCGATCACCCGGACGTCCGGGTGGGCGACCAGCGCCTCACCGGCCTCGGACCCGTACCCGGTCACGACGTTGACCACGCCGGGCGGGAAGTGGTCGAAGCAGCGCTCGATCCACTCGAGGGTGACCAGCGAGGTCAGCTCGGACGGCTTGATGACGACGGTGTTGCCAGCCGCCAGCGCGGGCGCGAGCTTCCACGCCGAGCAGCAGCAGCGGGTAGTTCCACGGCACGATGGCGCCGACGACGCCGTAGGGCTCCTTGAGGACCAGGTTGAGCTGCGTGCGCGGTTCCGCCGAGGGGACCACCCGCCCGACGCCGTTGCGACCGAGCTCGGCGTAGTACCGCAGCGAGGTGAGCGCCCACTCGGCCTCCTCCTCCTGCTCGGGGCGGGGCTTGCCCTGCTCGCGGGTCAGCAGCTCGACCAGGTCCGCCGTGGTGGGCCATCGACCGCGCGTACGCCTCGTGCAGCAGTTCGGCCCGGTCGTTGGCCGCGGTGTACCGCCAGCCGTCCGCACGCGGTCCGCGCTGCAGCCACGGCGCGGTCGACCTCCGCCGCACCGCCCGCAGGGACGCGTCCGATGACCTCCTCGGTCGCGGGATCGTGGCTCTCGATCCAGTCGGTCCCTGCAGCGGCCACGTGCTGGCTGTCGATCCACATGGCCCGGTCGCTCACGGACGCCTCGCTCTCCGTCGGTCGGTCAGGGACCTGCTCGGCACGTCGCCGGTCAGGAGGTCGTCGGGAACTGCAGGGCCACACCGCCACCGGTGCCGCCCGCAACCGGACCGTCATCGGGCCAGCGCGACGGTGACCACCTTGCCCCGGGTGTAGAAGTGCACGCCCTCGGCGCCGTGCACGTGCGTGTCGCCGAACAGCGAGTCCTTCCACCCGCCGAACGAGTAGTACGCCATCGGCACCGGGATGGGCACGTTGACGCCGACCATGCCCACCTCGACCTCGTGCTGGAAGCGCCGCGCGGCGCCGCCCGACGCGGTGAAGATCGCCGTGCCGTTGCCGTACGGGTTGGCGTTGACCAGCGCGATGGCCTCGTCGAAGGTGTCGACGCGGACCACCGACAGGACCGGCCCGAAGATCTCGTCGCGGTAGACGTCGCTGTCGGGCTCGACCCGGTCGAGCAGGCACGGGCCGAGCCAGAAACCGTCGGCCGCGCCCGTCGACCTCCAGGTCGCGGCCGTCGACCACCACCTCGGCACCCTCGCGCGCCGCGTCGACGTACCCGGCGACCCGGTCGCGGTGCGCTCGGGTGACCAGCGGACCCATCTCGGAGCTCGGGTCGCTGCCGGGTCCGACCGTGATCGCGCCGATCCGCTCGGCGATCGCGGGGACCAGCCGGTCGCCGACGTCACCGACGGCGACGACCACCGAGATCGCCATGCACCGCTCGCCCGCCGACCCGTACCCGGCCGACACCGCGGCGTCGGCGGCAACGTCGAGGTCGGCGTCGGGCAGGACGACCATGTGGTTCTTGGCGCCGCCGAGCGCCTGGACGCGCTTGCCGTGCTCGGTCGCGGTGCGGTGAACACGTGCCGGGCGATCGGCGTCGAGCCGACGAAGCTCACCGCCGCGACGTCGGGGTGGGTCAGCAGGGCGTCGACCGCCTCGCGGTCGCCGTGGACGACGTTGAAGACCCCGTCCGGCAGGCCCGCCTCGCGCCCACAGCTCCGCCAGCCGCAGCGACGACGGACGGGTCCTTCTCGCTCGGCTTGAGCACGAACGTGTTCCCGCAGGCGATGGCGACCGGGAACATCCACATCGGGACCATCGCCGGGAAGTTGAACGGGGTGATGCCGGCCACGACGCCGAGCGGCTGGCGCAGCGAGTAGCTGTCGACGTCGGTCGAGACGTTCTCGGAGAAGCCGCCCTTGAGCAGCTGCGGGATGCCGCAGGCGAACTCGACCACCTCGAGCCCGCGCTGGACCTCGCCGATCGCGTCGGCGTGGACCTTGCCGTGCTCGGCGACGATCAGCGCGGCGAGCTCGTCGCGATGCGCCGGCCACGAGCTCGCGGAACGCGAACAGCACCCGGGCCCGCTGGGTCAGCGTGCTCGACCGCCACGTCGTCCACGCGTCGCGGGCCGCCGCGACGGCCCGGTCGACGGTGTCGGCGTCGGCGAGCGCGACCTGACGCGTCACCTCACCGCGGGCGGGGTCGAACACGTCCCCTCGGCGGGCCGAGCCGTCGACGACGGGCTCCCCGCCGATCCAGTGGCCGAGCAGCTCGGAGCGTGACTGATCCACGGGTGACCTCGGTTCCCGGACGGTGGTGGTGACGGCCGCCGCGACCCGCACGGGGTCGCGACGGCCGCCGTGGCCGGCTCAGCCCTGGGCGCGGGTGAACAGGTCGGTGTAGAGGATCTCGGCTTCCCCGGTGTTCTCGAGGAAGAACAGGTTCTCGCGCACGTCCTCGTCGGGGTAGATCGCCGGGTCCTCGAGGACCTCCTCGTCGATGAACTCGGTCGCGGCCGCGTTCGGCGAGGCGTAGAAGGTCCAGTTGGTCAGCTGCGCCCCGTTCTCGGCGTCGAGGATGAAGTTGATGAACGCGTGCGCGGTGCAGGGGTGCTGCGAGCTGGCCAGGATCGCCATGTTGTCGGTCCAGATCGTCGCGCCCTCCTCGGGGATCAGGTAGGCGTAGCGGTCGGGTCGTCGGCGCCGTAGAAGTTGTCGAGCAAGTTGCCGCTGTAGCCCTGACCGATGGTGGTCTCGCCGGTCAGCAGCAGCTCGGAGTACTGGTCGGAGGTGAAGGTGGTGACCCAGTCGGCGTCCGCGATGAGGTCCGCGGCCTCCTGCAGCTCCTCCTCGGCGGTGGTGTTCGGGTCGTAGCCGAGGTAGTACAGGGCGGCGCCCATCGTCTCGCGCGGGTCGTCGAGCATCGACACGCTCTGGCCGCCGGCCATCTCCGGGTCGAACAGCCAGCCCCAGGTCGGTTCGGGGTCGTCGCCGACGGCGTCGAGGTCGACACCGATGCCGGTGGTGCCCCACTGGTAGGGCAGCGAGTAGGTCAGGTCCGGGTCGTAGGGCGGCGCCGCGAAGGTCTCGTCGACGTTCGCGGCGTTCGGGATGGCGTCCTTGTCGAGCGGGAGCAGCAGCCCCTCCTCGATCATGATCGCGACCATGTAGTCGGACGGGACGATGACGTCGTAGTCGGCGCCACCCGCACGGATCTGGGCGAGCAGCGCCTCGTTCGAGGTGTAGTTGTCCTCGGTGGCGGTGACGCCGAACTCCTCGCCGAACGCCGTCAGCAGGTCCGGATCCATGTACTCCGACCAGTTGTAGAACAGCAGGTCGCCGTCGGTCTCGCCCTCCTCGCACTCGACCGCCTGCGGCTGCTCGCCGAGCCACCGTCCTCCGAGCCACCGTCGTCGGTGGCTGCTGCACCATCGCCACCGTCGTCCTGCGCCGACCTCCCGGCCGCACGCCGGCCAGCGCCAGCGCTCCCGCGATCAGCACCGCAACCCAACGAACCCTCATCATCGTTCCCTTCTCGTCGTCCATCTCGGTCTCGGACCACGCCACGTACCGCGGGCGGCTACTCGGTTGTCGCGGCGGCGCGAGACCGCCAACGAGAGCAACACCAACAGGATCGATCCTGCGAGCATCAGCACCGACACCGCGTTGATCAGCGGCGTCACGCCGCGCCGCAGCGCGCCGAAGACGTAGACCGGCAGCGTGGTCGAGCCGGCACCGCTGACGAACTCGGAGATCACGACGTCGTCGAGCGACAGGGTCAGCGCCAGCAGCGCACCGCCGGCGACGCCGGGGGCGATCAGCGGCAGCGTGACCCGGCGGAAGGCCTGCCAACGGCTGGCGTACAGGTCGGCGGCTGCTTCTTCGAGGGCGCCGTCGAGCCCCGACAGGCGGGCCCGGACCACCAGCGCGACGAACGAGATGTTGAACGCCACGTGCGCGAGGGTGATGGTGCCGACGCCCGCGGGTGAACTGGACGCCGGTGGCCAGGAAGATGAGATCGAACGCCTGGACGAAGAACAGCAGCAGCATCACGGCCATGGTGATGTCGGGGATGATGACGGGCAGGTACAGCAGCCCGTCGAAGGTGCGCTGCCCGCGGTAGCGGTAGCGCTCCATCGACAGGGCCGCCGCGGTCCCGAGCACCGTCGCGATGGCGGTCGACACGAGCGCCACGCTGATGGAGGTCCAGAGCGCGTCCATCACCCGGGCGTTGTTGAACATCTCCCCGTACCAGCGGGTGGATGCGCCACCCCAGACGCCGACGCGCTGGTTGTCGTTGAACGAGTAGACGGCCAGCACGAGGATCGGCAGGTAGAGGAAGGCGAAGACCAGCCAGGCGTTGCCGGCCAGCAGCCGGTCGACCGACCGCTTCGGCCGCGCGAGGGAGTCCTCGGCGACCTCGTCCGTACCGGCGCTCCGGGAGCTCGAGGGCGCTCATGGCCGTCCTCCACAGCAGACGTCTCACAGGTTCCTCCCTCCGCTGCGGAAGTACGCCGTGGCCGCGATCATCATGACCACCAGGATCGTCACCGACAACGCCGAACCGAACGGCCAGTCGCTCGCGGTACCGATGAACTGGCGGGCGATGTAGCTGCCGAGCATCGTCGAACCGCGGCCACCGAGGATCTCGGGGGTGACGTACGCGCCGAACGAGGGGATGAAGACCAGGATCGACCCCGCGATCACCCCGGGCCGGGTGAGCGGCCACGTGACCTTCCAGAACGCCTGCCAACCGCTCGCGTAGAGGTCGCGTGCTGCCTCGACCAACGAGTGATCGAGCCGTTCGATCGAGGCGTACAGCGGCAGGATCATGAACGGCAGGTAGCCGTAGACGAGCCCGATCATCACGGCCGTCGGCGTGAACAGCAGCTGCGCGTTCTCGAACCCGATGGCGACCAGGAAGCTGGTGAACGGCCCGTCCCGCGAGAGCAGGAACCGCCACGCGTAGGTGCGCACCAGCAGGTTCGACCAGAAGGGGATCATCACCAGCACCAGCAGCACCGCCCGGATCCGGGCGGGCCGCGTCGCGAGGTAGTAGGCGAAGGGGTAGGACACCAGCAGGCAGATGACCGTCGTCAGGGCGGCGATCCAGAGCGACCGCCACGCGATCGTGAGCACCAGGTCGTCGGTCAGACGCGAGTACGAGCCGAGGTTCCACCCCGCGAGCACGGTGTTGCCGCGGACCGACCGGGTCGCGAACGAGTAGATGACGACGATGAGCAGCGGGAGGGCGAAGAACAGCACCAGGTAGGCGTAGCTCGGCAGCCCCACGAGGAACCCGCGGCGCGACTCCGCCTTCTCGGCCGCGCGCTCGAGCCCCGGACCCGGCGGCGGCGCCGGGTCGACGAGGTCGGGTTGGACCTCGGGCGGTGGCAGGGTCGTGGACAACGGCGGGCCCCTCAGTCCTCGAGCACGGTGGCGCTGGACGGCGCCCACCGCACCCGCACCCGGTCGCCCACCGCGAAGTGCTCGACCCCGGGGGCGTTGCCCTGGCGGATCCGCACCCGGGTCGGTGGCTCGCCGCGGTCGACCGACGACCTCGTAGAGCGTGGCGTTGCCGAGGAAGGTCACGCGCGCGACCTCCCCCTCGATGGCGTCGAGCGACAGGTCGCGCTCGGTGTCGGTGGCGCGGAGTCCGACGTGCTCGGGACGGATCGCGACGGTCAGGTCGCTCCCCACGGCGGCGGCGTGCTCCAACCGGATGGAGGTGCCGTCCGGCAGACGCGCCTCACCGGGGCCGACCGCGGTGGCCCGAAGGAGGTTGGTATCACCGATGAAGTCGGCGACGAAGCGGGTCCGGGGGTGGGCGTAGATCGCCTCGGGCGCGCCGACCTGGAGCAGCTTGCCGCCGTCCATGACCGCGATGCGGTCGGACATCGTCAGCGCCTCCTCCTGGTCGTGGGTGACGTAGACGAAGGTGATGCCCGACGCGTTCCTGGAGCTGCTTGAGCTCGATCTGCATCGCCTGGCGGAGCTTGAGGTCGAGCGCGCCGAGCGGTTCGTCGAGCAGCAGCACCTTCGGGTGGTTGACCAGCGCACGGGCCAGCGCCACGCGTTGCTGCTGCCCGCCGGACAGCTGCTTGGGCTTGCGCGGTTCGCGCCCCTGGAGCTGCACGAGGTCGATGACCTCGGCGACCCGGCGCGTCGCCTCCTCCCGGTCGACCTTCTTCATCTGCAGGCCGAAGCCGATGTTCTCCTCGACCGTCATGTGCGGGAACAGCGCGTAGGACTGGAACACGGTGTTGACGGGGCGACGGTTGGGCGGCTCGAGCCCGACCTCCTCCCCGAAGATCTGGATGCTGCCCGCGGTGGGGTACTCGAAGCCCGCGATCATGCGCAGGGTGGTCGTCTTCCCGCACCCGGAGGGACCGAGCAGCGAGAAGAACTCCCCGTCCGCGATCTCGAGGTCGACACCGTCCACGGCGACGACCGTGTCGGCCCCCTTGGCCCCGGGGAAGCGCTTGCTGATCCCGCGCAGCGCCACGGCGGCGCGCCGCGGTCCCACGCGCGGACGGGTCGGCGCGTTCGCCGGTCGCGAGTCCGGTGTCGGTCACGTGGCTCTCCTCGGTGTCACGAATCGAAGCCGATGCCGACGGCATCGAGCGCGCGCAGCCACGGGCCGCGGCGCCCCTCGCGTCGATCGGCACGGGCGATGGCCCGCCTGGTCACGGTCACGCCCGCCCACCGCAGCGGCTCCGGCGGGAACGGGAACGGCGAGGTCGAGGTGAACCGCAGCTCGAGCAGCGGCGAGGTCGGATCGAGGATGCGGTCGGTCAGGACCCGTCCCGCGAACCGGGTCGCGGCGACCCCGAGCCCCGTGTACCCGAGGGCGTACCGGACCCGGCCGCCGAGCGCATCACCGAAGACCACCGTGAACCGGGTGGTCGTGGCGATCGGCCCGCCCCACCAGCGCTCGAACGGCACGTCGTCGAGCTGGGGGAAGGTGGCGCGGAAGTGGCGCGCGAGCAGGTCGTAGGTCGCCCGGCGGTGATCATCGCGACGATCGACGCCGTTGCCGAAGCGGTAGATCGCGTCGTACCCACCCCACAGGATCCGGTCGTCCGGCGTGAGGCGGTAGTAGTGGAACTGGTTGGCGGCGTCGGCGACCCCCTCACGGCCCTGCCAGCCGATGCGGGCGAGCTGGTCGGCACGCAGGGGCGCGGTGACCAGCACGTAGTCGTGCACCGGGACGAAGTGGCGCGCCGTCCGCCGCAGGACCCGATGGCTGTAGGCGTTGGTCGCCAGCACGACGTGATCGGCATGGACGCTGCCCGCGGCCGTCGCGACCCGCACACCGGTCCCATCCCGTTCGAGGTCGGTGACCGGGGTGGATTCGTGGATCGCCACGCCCCGCCGATCGAGCTCGCCTGCCAGACCTCGCGCCAGTGCCCCCGGGTCGACGGTCGCGCCCGCGCCCCGGCGGTGGAGAGCACCGAGGTAGGTCGGTGAATCGATGAGGGCGCGCACCTCGGCGGCGTCGAGCACGCTCGCGTCCGCCCCCGTCGCCCGGTGGACCTCGGCGCTGGCCTCGACGCCCTCGAGCTGCCATCGGGCCGTCGCCACGTCCAGCATCCCGACCTGGCGGAGATCGCAGTCGATCCCGAAACGTGCCACGTCCGCGATCAGGCCGTCGAGGTTCTCTCGACCGAGCCTCGTCAGCTCGTCGAGCTCGCCCGGGAAGTGCATCCGGCCGTTCTCGATGCCGTGGGTCAACGAGGGGTCGACGAAGCCCCCGTTGCGCCCGGTGGCACCGTGGGCGACCTCCTCGGCCTCGAGGACGACGACGTCGAGCGAGGGGTCGCGCTCGGTGAGCGCCAGCGCGGTCCACAGACCCGTGAACCCGGCGCCCACGACCGCGACGTCGGCGCGCCGCTGCTCGGTGAGCGCGGGGCGGCGTGGCACCGCACCGTCCTGCCACAGGCTGAGTCGGCGCGCGCTGGCGGCGGGGGGTGGCCCGGTCACGGACCGGCCAGCTGCGGTCGACGGTCGCCGGCCACCTCGGCCACGGCGTCGCCGACACACGTGAGGATGCGGTCGATCTGGTCGTCGGAGATCACCAGCGGCGGCGAGAAGGCGAGGGTCGCGGCGCCGATCGGTCGCACGATCACCCCGGCCTCCAGCAGGACGTCCCGGACGGTCGGAGCGTCGACGTGCTCCCCGAGGCCGATCGCACGCACGGCCCCGTCGCCCCGGACCTCGACGATCCGGTCGCCGTCGACCTGCGCGGCGAGACCGTCCCCGAGCCTGGCCCCGACCGTCAGCGCGCGGGCGAGCAGTTCCTCGCGTTCGAGGATGTCGAGGTTGGCGAGCGCCGCCGCGGACGCGGCGGGGTGACCCGAGTAGGTGTGACCGGTCCGGAGCACCGCGTCGGGGTGCCCGGCGAACGGCGCGAGGACGCGGGGGGACACGAGGACGCCACCGAGCGGCTGGTAGCCGGAGGTGACCGCCTTGGCGAAGGTGACGAGGTCGGGCTGGACCCCGTACCGGTCCGCCCCCCACCACGTGCCGAGTCGGCCGAACCCGGTGATGACCTCGTCGAACACCAGCAGCGCCCCGTGCTCGTCGCACAGCTGCCGGAGACGCTGCAGCTCGCCGGGTTCGGGCGGGTACACCCCACCGGCACCGACCACCGGTTCGGCGATGACGGCAGCGACCCTCCCGGGGTTGGCCTCGAACGCGGCCTCGGCGGCTCCGAGGTCCCCGCGGGGGATCTGCACGATGTCCGGCAGGAGCGGACCGAAACCGGCCTGGTTCAGTGG
Organism: uncultured Nitriliruptoraceae bacterium; assembly: GCA_963850715.1. Taxonomy (GTDB): domain Bacteria; phylum Actinomycetota; class Nitriliruptoria; order Nitriliruptorales; family Nitriliruptoraceae; genus Nitriliruptor. The sequence goes on from CAWKMM010000015.1 coordinate 188,623, forward strand.
CAGGCCCGTCAGCGTCGTACCCGCGTAGGCGACCCCGTGGTAGCTCGGCCGACGGCTGATGATGACCGTCCGGTCGCCGTCACCCGCGAGCTTGGCCGTGAGGCGAGCGAGCTTGACGGCCGTCTCCACCGCTTCGGACCCCGAGGAGGTCAGGAAGACCCGCGCCCCCGGGAAGGGCGCGAGCGCCGCGATCCGTGCGCAGAGCCGCTCGGTGGGTTCGTTCGTGAAGCGTTCGAAGGTGTGGTACGCGGCCAGGCGGCGCATCTGGTCCGCGACGGCATCGACGATCTCGTCCCGGCCGTGACCGACGTTGCAGTACCACAGCGACGCCATGGCATCGATGTAGTCGCGACCGTCGGCGTCCCAGACCGTGGCACCGGCACCCTGGACGATGGTGAGGAAGTCGCCCGCCGAAGGGCGGGTGAAGGGGTGCAGGAACGCCGTCGCGGCCACCTCGCTCAGCCTCCGGTCGGCGTCGGCGGGTCGCCGCTCGGCAGGTCGGGGAACGTCGCCGCGACCGCGGGGTGGACCACGCGGCCACCGAGCACGTTCGCGGCACCGTCGAGCCGGGGGCTCGTCGGGTCGTCGAGCAGCTGCAGCAGCCGGGGGGCCACCGCAGCGGACAGCGCAGCCGAGGCGGTGCGGGGGAACTGGCCCGGCACGTTGGTGACGCAGTAGTGCAGCACCCCGTGGACGGTGTAGGTCGGATCGGACAACGTCGTCGGCCGTGCCGTCTCGATGCAGCCACCCTGATCGATGGCGAGGTCGATGACCACCCCGCCGGGACGCATCGCGGCGACCATCTCCTCGGTCACCACGGTCGGCGCGCGTGCACCGGGGACGAGCGCAGCGCCGATCACCAGGTCGGCCTCACGGACGTGGGCGGCGACGAGGGCCGCTTCGCTGACCTGCGTGGCGTCCACGGTCCCGTCCAGGTGGTGCTCGTACAGCCGCTGCAGGTCGACGTCGATACCGGTGACGTGTGCGTCGAGGCCCCGTGCCCCGCGGGCCGCCATCGTGCCGGCGACCCCGAGGCCGATGACGACCGCCTTGGCCGGAGGCACACCGGCGGCTCCGCCGAGCAGCGTCCCCGATCCGCCATGCGCGGCCGACAGTCGGCTCGCGCCGATGATGGCCGCGGCACGCCCGGCGATCTCCGACATCGGCGCCAGGAGCGGCAGCAGTCCCCGCTCGGTCAGCGTCTCGTAGGCGTAGGCGTCGACGCCGGCGTCGACCAGCGCGGCGGTCAGCTCGGGTTCGGCCGCCAGGTGCAGGTAGGTGAAGAGCGTCAAGCCGTCGCGGAAGTGGGCGTGCTCGGAGGCTTGCGGCTCCTTGACCTTGACCACCACGTCGGCCGCCCACACCTCGGCGGCGTCCTCGACGAGCTCCGCCCCGGCGCCCTTGTAGTCGGCGTCGCTGAAGCCGGCACCGGCGCCGGCGCCGCCCTGGACCCGGACGTGGTGCCCTCGGTCGACCGCGGCAGCCACCGCCGAGGGCGTCAGCGCCACGCGCTCCTCGTGATCCTTGATCTCGGTGGGGAGCCCGATGGTGCGGGAACCGCGTGCGCCCGTCACCGGGCAACCAGCCGCTTCTCGGCCTCCCCGAGCACCCGGTCGACGATGTCGACGAGCTCCCCGAGGACGGCGCGATCGGCGATCAGGGGCGGCGAGAGCTGGATCACCGGTTCGTCGCGATCGTCGGCCCGGAGGATGAGGCCGAGCTCGAGCATGCGAGCCGACAGGAAGCCGCGCAGCAGGCTCTCGGACTCCGCGTCGTCGAACATCACCTTGTGCTCGCGGTCCTTGACGAGCTCGAGCGCCCAGAAGTAGCCCGTCCCGCGGACGTCACCGACGATCTCGTGGCGGGCGTACAGCTCGCGGAGCTGGTCGCCGAACCACCCCTCGTTGGCCTGCACGTTGGCGAGCAGGCTCTCGGACTCGAACACCTCGAGGTTGGCGAGCGCGACGGCGCAGGAGACCGGGTGACCACCCCACGTGGCGCCGTGGACGAACATCGTGGTCTTCTCCGACGCCATCGCATCGGCGATGTGGTCGCGGAAGGCGATCCCACCGAGCGGCGCGTACGCCGACGTGACGCCCTTGGCGAAGGTCAGGATGTCGGGGACGATCCCGTACTTCTCCGATCCGGTCCAGGTCCCGAGGCGCCCGAACCCGGTGATGACCTCGTCGCACGCGAGCAGCACCCCGTGGCGGTCACAGATCTCGCGGACCCGGGGCCAGTAGTCCTCCGGCGGCGTGAAGCATCCGCCGGCGTTCTGGACCGGTTCGGCGATGACCAGCGACACGTTCTCGGGGCCGAGCTCGAGGATCAGGTCCTCGATGGCCTGCGCCGGGTCGTCGTGCTGCGGCCGGTAGGCGTTGGTGTTCGGGGCGTAGTGGTGGACGGGCCGGAGCGGCTCGAACGACTCACGCAGCCCCGCGAGGCCGGTGACCCCGAGCGCCCCGAGGGTGGTGCCGTGGTAGGCGAAGTTGCGGCTGATGACCTTGACCCGCGACGGTTGCCCGTTCAGGCGGTGGTACTGCTGGGCGAGCTTGACGGCCGACTCGACCGCCTCCGACCCGGAGTTGACGAAGAAGAAGTGGTCGAGGTCGCCGGGGAAGCGCGCCGCGAGCTCGTGCGCCAGGTCGATCGACGGCTGGTTCGCGTAGGACCAGTTGGTCGAGAACGGCAGCTGACGCATCTGCTCGGTCGCGGCCTCGGACCATCTCCTCGCGGCCGTAGCCCGACCTGGACGCAGAACAACGCCGACAGCCCGTCGAGGTAGCGCTTGCCCGCCGTATCCCAGACGTAGCAGCCCTCACCGCGGTCGAGCACCGGCACGGTCGGGGTGTCCCCGAGCCAGTCGTCGGTGCGGGTGAAGTGCAACCACAGGTTGCCGTCCGCCAGCTTGGCCTCGCCCATCGCTCGCTCCTCCCGGTCGCCGACCGTGGTTCGAACCGCTCCCGGTTCAGACGGTGATGTCGCTCATGACGTGCTTGATGCGCGTGTAGTCCTCGAGGCTGTAGGCCGAGAGGTCCTTGCCGTGCCCCGAGTGCTTGAAGCCGCCGTGCGGCATCTCGGCGACGATCGGGATGTGGGTGTTGATCCACACCGCACCGAAGTCGAGCGCCTTCGCCACGCGCATCGCGCGACCGTGGTCCCGGGTCCACACGCTGGAGGCCAGGCCGTACTTGACGCTGTTGGCCGCCCGGAGTGCCGCGTCCTCGTCCTCGATGCGCTGGACGGTGACGACGGGACCGAAGATCTCGGTCTGGCTCATCTCGTCGTCCTGGCGTAGGCCGGCGACCACGGTGGGGGCGAAGAAGAACCCGTCGCGGGCCAGCGGCGACCCACCGGCCGCCACCTCGGCGTGGTCGGGGACCCGGTCGAGGAAGCCGGCGACGCGGGCGTGCTGGTCGGCGTTGTTGAGGGGGCCGTAGTCCGGCTCGTCGTCGTCCGGCGGTCCGGTGCGGGTCCCCGCGGCCTGGTCGGCGAGCGCGGCGACGAGATCGTCGTGGATGCCGGGGGCGGCGAGCACCCGGGACGCGGCCGTGCAGTCCTGGCCGGCGTTGAAGTACCCGGCCCCGGCGATGCCGGCGGCGGCCGCCTCGACGTCGGCGTCGTCGAACACCAGCACGGGCGCCTTCCCGCCGAGCTCGAGGTGGGTGATCTTGAGGTCGCGGGCTGCGGACTCGGCGACCTCCATACCCGCCCGGATCGACCCGGTGACGGACACGAACTGCGGCACCTCGTGCGCCACGAGCGCCCGGCCGGTGTCGCGATCGCCGCAGACCACGTTGAGGACGCCCGGCGGCAGGAACTCCTGCATCAGCTCAGCCATCCAGACCGTCGACAACGGCGTGGTGTCGGAGGGCTTGAGGACGACGGTGTTACCGGCGGCGAGCGCCGGCGCGAACTTCCACACCGCCATCATCATCGGGTAGTTCCAGGGCGTGACCTGGGCGCAGACCCCGATGGGTTCGCGGCGCACGTAGGAGGTGTGGCCGGGCATGTACTCGCCGGCCGAGCGGCCCTCGAGGATGCGGGCGGCACCGGCGAAGAAGCGGATCTGGTCGACGGCGGGAGGCAGCTCCTCGTCCATGGTGAGCTGGAACGGCTTGCCGGTGTTCTCGCACTCGAGGCGGACCAGCTCCTCGCCGCGCGGACTCGATCGCGTCGGCGATCCGCAGCAGCGCGAGGCTGCGCTGCGGACGGGGTGGCGTCCCGCCAGCCGGGGAAAGCGTCGGCGGCCGCGCGGCAGGCGGCGTCGACGTCCTCGCTCCGCCGGACCGCGGGGCGGTCGCGAACACCTTCCCGGTCGACGGGTCGACCAGCTCCATCGTCTCGCCGGAGGCGGCGCCCGCAGCTCGCCGCCGATCAGGTTCCTGGTCTCACGCACCCTCGTGGCCTCCCAGCCGCTGACGTCCGGCGACCCTACGACCGGCGCGGGGCCCGTGTCGTCGGACACGTGGCGCGTCCCGCGGAGCGCGCGTTGGCCACGTGGCGAGCACGGCGGCGCGGCTCGGCCACTCGGCCAACCGGCCGGCACCGCATCCGGTGCATCTGTCGACAGACAGCGGCGGCGCGCCTCTCGTAGCGTCCCACCTGGCCGGACCGCCGCTTCGACGTCCGGCCGATCGCGAGGAGCGAACGTGGTGGACGTGCCGGCCCGGACGGGGCTGCTGATCGACGGCGTCTGGCGAGGACCGCGACCGGACGCTCGCCGGTGCACGACCCGTGGAGCGGCGACCGCTGCTCAGCGAGCAGGCCGTCGCCGAGCGCGGACCGACGTCGACCGCGCCGTCGCCGCGGCGCCCGCGGCGTGCTGCGCACGCCGCTCCCGCGCCACCAGCGGGCCGCGATCCTCGACCGGACCGCGGACCTGCTGGCCGCGTGATCGCGACCACCTCGCCGGCCTGATCGCCCTCGAGGCGGCCAAGCCGATCGCCGGCGCGCGGGCCGAGGTGGACCGCGGCGTGCAGACGCTGCGGTTCAGCGCCGCCGAGGCGCGCACGCTCGAGGACACGGCCGGTCCCGCTCGACGCCCACCCCGGCCGGGGTCGGCGCCACCGGCTTCGTCCGGCGCGACCCGATCGGCGTGGTCGCGGCGATCACGCCGTTCAACTTCCCGCTGAACCTGATCGCCCACAAGCTCGGCCCCGCCATCGCCGCGGGCTGCCCGGTGGTCTGCAAGCCCGCCGAGCGCACCCCGCTGTCAGCGGTCGCGCTCGCGGAGCGGTTCTCGAAGCCGGGCTGCCGGCCGGGTGGCTCGCGGTCTGACCGGGGACGGCGCCGGAGGTCGGCGGCGCGCTGGCCCGCCACCCCGGACGTCGCCGCGGTCAGCTTCACCGGGTCGGCGGCCGTCGGCACGCGGCTGGCCCGCGACGCCGCCCACGCCGAGGTGCTGCTCGAGCTCGGGTCCGCCGCGCCGCTGGTCGCCGAGGCGGACGCGGACGTGGACGCGGTCGTCGACGCGTGGTCGCGGGCGGGTTCAGCCACGCCGGCCAGTCGTGCGTGTCCGTGCAGCGCCTGTTGGTCCACGAGGTCGATCGCGGACGCCGTCGCTCGACCGCTCGCCGCGCGGGTCGCCGCGCTCCGGGTCGGTGCGACCGCTCGACGCGGGCAGCGACCTGTCCTGCGTGATCGATGCCGCGGCGGGTGACCGCATCCGCGCGTGGGTGGCGAGCACCGTGGACGCCGGCGGCCGGCTGCTGGTCGGCGGTGGCGGCACCGGCGGGGTCGTCGAACCCACCTTGGTCAGCGACGCCCGCTCGATGCGCCGCTGTGGACCGAGGAGGTGTTCGGACCGGTGGTCGCCGTCCGACGGTTCGGCTCGACCGACGAGGCGATCACCGCGGTCGAGGCGGGCCCGGCGCTGATCCACATCGGCGTCTTCACCCGCGATCTCGCCCTGGCGGCCCGGTGGATCGGCGCCGTCCGGGCGGGCGGCGTGCTCATCAACGAGTCCCCGACCTTCCGGGTCGACCAGGCCCCCTACGGCGGCGTCGACCACCCGGGCACCACGCGCGAGGGGCCGGCGTCGACGGTCCGCGCGCTGACGGTCGAGAAGCTCGTGCGTGCTGCGGCCGGCGGCTGGACGCTCGGACCCGTGGTGACGGGCCGTGGCGACCGGAGCGGGGTTCCCACGGTCCCGGGCGCCGCGTCCAGCGTTACGATCGACCTCCACCGCACGCGTCAGGGGTCCCGTGCCGCTGTGGCTCCCCGAGCTGCTCGACGATCCCGGTCTCGGGCTGGAGGTCGTCGCGGGCCACGCCGGCGTCGATCACCGCGGACCGGTCCGGTGGGCCCACATCGCCGACGCGCCGGACCCCACCCCGTGGCTCGAGGGCGGCGAGGTGCTGCTCACCACCGGGCTCGGCGTCAAGGACGACCCGGATCTGCAGCGCCGGCTCGTCGCCGCGCTCACCCGGCGCGGCGTGGTCGCGATCGGGTTCGGGATCGGTGTCGTGCTCGACGAGGTCCCGGCCGCGATGGCGAGCCGCGTGCGACGAGCACGAGCCTCCCGCTGTTCACCGTGCCCTACGAGGTGCCGTTCATCGCGGTGACGCGGCGGGTCTCGCACCACACCTTCGCCGAGCACGACGCGACCCTGCGCAGCGCCGTCGCGCTCCACCGCCAGGTGCTGGCCGCGGTCGTGGCCGAGCAGGGCATCACCGGCGTCCTCGCCACGGTCGGGCCGGCGATGCCGTCGGCATCCCTCGTCGCGTTCGACTTCTCCGGTCGGGAGCTCGGCCGCCACGACCCGGGCGGCGTCGGTCGCCGACCTCGGGGTGGGAAAGCTCTGGGTCACAGCCGTCGTCGACGGGTCCCGGACGGTCGTCGAACTCGACGACCACCTCGTCACCGCCCGGCCCGTCCGGCTCGGCGACGAGGTCGAGGCGGTCGTCGTCGCCGTCAGCCGCCACCCGCTGGTCGAGCACGAGGAACTGCTGTTCGAGCAGGGCATCGCAGGCGTCTCCCTCGAGCTCGCGCGTACCCGCTCGGTCCGGGAGGCCAACCGGACCCGCGTCGACGAACTGCTCGAGGAGGTCCAGCGCCGGACGCGCGACGAGCGGCCTCGACCGTCCGCGCGCTCGACCGCCTCGGGGTCCAGCTGCGCGGCGGCTACCGCGTGCTGGCGGTGGCCCGTCCGACGGGGGTCGACGCCGCACACCTGTGCGCGGTGGTCGAGGACGCCGTGCGACCGTCGGTCGCCCGCTCGTCGGCCGGCTCGACGGGGTCGTCCACGCGATCGTCGCCCGACGACGCCGGCGCGGCCGACGCGGTCGCGGCCGCTGCGGTCGCGCGAGGCTGGACCGGTGTCCGCGTCGGCCGCAGCCGCGCCAAGCGCGAGGTCGAGGCGCTCGCCGCCGGCCTCCGCGAGGCCCGGGTCGCGCTGTCCGCTCGACGCCCCCGAGGCGGTCCGCGACGTCGACCAGCTCGGCCTGCCCGGCCTGCTGGCGGGGATGCGCGACGACCTCGGCACCGGGGACTTCGTCGCCGGCATGCTCGGCCCGGTGCTGGCCCAGGACGGGCCCCGACGGGACGCCACTCCTCGACACGCTGCGGGCCTACCTCGCCCACGGGTGTCGACCGGGTCCGGCCGCCGAGGAGCTGTGCGTGCACCGGCACACCCTCGCCTACCGGCTGGACCGCATCCGGGACCTGACCGGTCGTGACCCGCGCTCCGGCGAGCACCTGCTCGAGTTCGGGCTCGCGCTCGAACTCCACGACCGGGCAGACGGGGCGAACGTGATCGACACCACGGTCGACGTCCGGTGGTGGCTGCGGGACAGCGGTGACGACCTGACCCCCCGCCTCCCGCTCGGCGGCAGCACCCAGGTCGACGTCGCGATCGTCGGCGGCGGGTTCAGCGGCCTGTGGACGGCCTGGTACCTGCTGGCGCGGGACCCCTCCCTCCGCGTCCTGGTGATCGAGGCCCGGACGGTGGGTTTCGGTGCCTCGGGTCGCAACGGCGCGTGGCTGTCGCCCGGCCTCGGGGTCACGCCGGTCGAGCTGGCGCACCGCACCTCGCCCGCGACGGCTCGCGCCACCGTGGCGGCGATGCGCGCCACCATCACCGAGATCGCCGACGTCTGCCGGTCCGAGGGCCTGGAGGTCGACCTGCGGCGCGGCGGCATCCTCCGCATCGCTCGGGGCGTCCACGAGATCGCCCGCGCATGCGACGGGGTCACGCCGCGCTGCGCGAGCTCGGCTTGGCCGACGACGTGGACCTGCTCGACGCGCAGGACCTCGCGTCGCGGGTCCGCGTCGCCGACGCGCACGGGGCGCTGTTCGACCCGCACGGAGCCGTCGTGCACCCGGGCAAGCTCGTCCGTGGGCTGGCCCGTCGGGTCGAGGCGGCCGGCGGCACGATCGTCGAGGGCACGCGCGTCACCGACGTGACGCCGAGGACGGCGTCCTCGGGGCCGCGAGTCGAGACCGAGCACGGGACGGTCACCGCCGACGCGGTGGTCCTCGCGTGCGAGGCGTGGCTGCCCCAGCTGCCGGGGCACGCACGGGACGTCCTCCCGCTCTACTCGCTGGTGGTGCTGACCGAGCCGATCGACGCCGCCGGGTGGGACGCGATCGGCTGGTCCGGACACGAGGGGCTGTCCTCCCACCGGCTCACCGTGGACTACCTGTCCCGTACTGCGGACGGCCGGATCCTGTTCGGCGGCCGCGGCGCCCCCTACCACTTCGGGTCAGGGGTCGCGCCGGAGCACGACGCGCACGACCCGACCCACGCCGAGCTCCAACGGCTGCTGTCGGCCTGGTTCCCAGCCCTCGCGCGATGTCCGGTTCGCCGCGCGGTGGGGCGGCCCGTCGGCCATGCCTCGCGACTGGTTACCGAGCTTCCCTTCGACCCCCGCACCGGCGATCGGCACGGCGGCGGGCTACACCGGCCAGGGGGTGGCAGCCACGAACCTGGCCGGGCGCGTGCTGACCGACCTCATCGTGGACGGCGACACCGTGCACGCCGAGTTGCCGATGGTCGGCCACCGATCGCGACGCTGGGAGCCCGAACCGCTGCGCTGGCTCGGCGCGCGCGTGGTCCAGCACGGGCTCGCCCGCGCCGATGCCCGCGCGGCCCGCACGGGCCGACCACCGACGGGCCGGACGATCGCGGAGCGACTGGCCCGTCACTGAGCGCTTCGGTGGAGGATCCGGGCGTACCCACCCGGTCGCGGGAGGTCATCGATGCCGCGTCAGGTCATCGATGTCGCGTCAGGTCGTCACCGGTGAGCGGTTCCCGCGACACTGACGAGTTGGCGCGACACGATGTGGGGTAGCGGCAACCGCCGTGTTCCCCCGATGTCGCAGCGCGCCCTTCCAACGAGATCACCCGGGGGTGACGGCACCGGCTCGCGGACACCTCAACGGCTGCCGGCGATCACGCCGTAGCGGTGTCGGGTCCGGCTGATCGCCTGCTCGAGCACGTGATGGTGGAGCTCGACCTGGCCGTGGGCGAGCACCGGTGCATCGACGAGGTCGATCCGCAGCGCCACGGAGGCGTCGACGAGTTCGGCCTCGACCGTCCCGACGCTCCGGAACCGGACCCCCTCGACGTCGGCGAGGCGAGCGACGAGCGCAGCGGCCGGTTCGACGGCCACCTCGTCGGCGACGCTGGCGCCGGGGTGGGGGGTCGCGCTGCTGAGCAGCGATCGGCGTCCCCGCCCGCCGGGCGGCGAGCAGCACCCGGAGGACGTCCCGCGCCGCTGCACCGGGACCGGACCGGACGACCGTCAGCCGTCGGGGGCGGTAGCGCAGGACGTTCGCCTCGGCGGCCAACCCGGACGGGTCGTGCTCGACGCCGTACCGGGTCCTCCAGGCCCGCTCGTCGGAACGGACGGCCGCGATCGAACCAGGCACGGTCGTCGGGACCGAGGTCCGCGCCGATGGTGCGAGAGCTCCTCGGCCTGCGCCACCGGGAGCTCGTCCCCGTCCTCCGGTGGCCCGGTCTCGTCCAGGTGCCGAGCTGCGCCACGTAGTGCGGCCCACCAGCCTTGGCGCCCGGCCCGACCGATGACCGCTTCCAGCCACCGAACGGCTGGCGCTGCACGATGGCGCCGGTGGTGTGCCGGTTGACGTAGGCGTTGCCGACCTGGACCCGGGCGAGCCAGCGCTCGACCTCGCGTTCGTCGAGCGAGTGGATCCCGCCGGTCAGGCCGTACCCGGTCGCGTTCTGGACGGCGATGGCCTCGTCGAGGTCGCTCGACGGCGATGATCCCGAGGACCGGTCCGAACCACTCGGTCGTGTGCGTCCACGACCCGGGCCGGACCCCGACGCGCACGCCGGGTGACCACACCCGGCCCGCGAGCTCCGGCCCGGCGTCGAGCAGCTCGGGTTCGATCAGCCACCGCTCCCCGGGCTCGAGCTCGGTCAGCGCCCGCAGCAGCTTTCCGGACGGAGGGGCGATGACCGGCCCGACCGTCGCCGCAGATCGCGTCGGCCGGACCGACCGCCAGGCTCTCGACCGCGTCGACCAGCTGGTCGACGAACCGGGGGTCGTCGGCGACGGAGCCGACGCAGATCGCCAGGCTGGCGGCCGAGCACTTCTGACCGGCGTGGCCGAAGGCGGACCGGACGAGGTCGGCGACGGCGAGGTCGAGGTCGGCCGCCGGCGTGATGACGAGCGCGTTCTTCCCGCTGGTCTCGGCGAACACCGGCACCCCCGGGTTCCAGCGCCGGAAGGTCGCCGCGGTCTCGAACGCCCCCGGTCAGCACGATCGCGCCGAGGCGAGGATCGGACACCAGCGCCCGCCCGAGGTCGTCGTCGTCGCAGGGCACGAAGCGGAGCACGTCCTGCGGGCACGCCTGCCGACCAGCAGGCCTCCGCCACCAGCTCGGCGCACCGCCGGGTCTCGGGGGCGGGCTTGAGGACGACGGTGTTGCCGGCGGCCAGCGCGGCGAGCACCCCACCGGCAGGGATGGCGACCGGGAAGTTCCACGGCGGCGCGACGAGCACGACCCCCAGAGGTCGGTGCTCGAGACCGGGGATCGCGGTCAGCTCGGGCGCACGTTCGGCGTAGTAGCGCGCGAAGTCGACCGCCTCGGAGACCTCGGGGTCGGCTTCCCCGACGGTCTTGCCGGCCTCGTGGACCATCGCCCGGACCAGTTCGCCCGCGCTGGCGGGCGAGCTCGGCCGCGACCGCGAGCAGGACGTCGCGCCGTGCGCCGCCGCGCCGGCGCCACGCGGACCCGGCAGCGGCAGCTCGCGTGATCGCATCCTCGACGTCCCACGCGTCCCGTCGGTCGCGGGTGCGCGCAGCGGCGCCGGTGGCGTGTCCAGCAGCTCCTCGGCCCACGCCCGGTTCGCCGGGAGCGACGGGTCGGTGTCGGGCTCGTTGACGAACCGGTCGAGCACCTCCGGGCGCTCACGCCGGCGGTCCTGGCGACGGAACGGGACGGTCGGTGACCTCGTGACGGGCGGCGACCGCGGCGCGGAACCGGTCGGCCTCGCGCTCGAAGACCCGCGGGTCCGACGCCAGGTGCGGCAACGCACGCAGGAAGTTGTCCGGCGCGGACGTCTCCTCGAGCCGGCGGAACAGGTACGAGATGGCGACGTCGAAGTCGTCCCGCGCGACGATGGGCGTGTACAGGCGCAGCCCGCCGGCGACCTCCGCGACGGCGGCTGCCTCGCCGGGCGCCATGCCCTGCAGCATCTCGACCTGCACCCGGTCGGCGACGCCACGTCGCTGGGCCAGCAGCAGCGCCCAGGCGACGTCGAACAGGTTGTGGCTGGCGATACCGACCCGGACAGCCGGCGCGCGTGGCCGGGTCGAGCGCGCTCGTCGACCAGCCGCTTGTAGTTGGCGTCGGTGTCGGCCTTCGTCGGGTACGGGGCCGCCGGCCAGCCGTGCAGCTCGGCCTCGACACGCTCCATCGCGAGGTTGGCGCCCTTGACCAGCCGGATGCCGATGCCGGCGCCCCCTCGCCGCGTGTCGGTCGCTCGCCCACGTGACGAGCTCGCGGAGCGCCCCGACGCTGTCGGGTAGGTACGCCTGCAGCACGATGCCTGCCTCGAGCTGCGCGGAGGTCGGGCTCGTCGAGCAGCGCGCGTGAACGCCGCGACGGTGAGGTCGAGGTCGCGGTGCTCCTCGAGGTCGAGGTTGACGAAGGTGGGCGGGTCGGTCGCCGCGGCCGCGAGGTAGAGCGCGACGCAGCCGGTCGGCGATGCGGTCGACCTCGGCGTCGAACGCCCACGGGTGCAGCTGCGGCGGCGATGCCGCTGATCTTGACCGAGACGTGGTCGACGTCGCCTCGCGGCGACGAGCGCGAGGGTCCGCTCGAGCCGGCTGCGCGCCTCGCGTTCGCCGAGGACCGCCTCGCCGAGCAGGTTCAGGTTCAGCCGTTGGCCCGTCGCGACGGGCCTGCGCCAGCCGATCGGCCAGCGCGCCGGTGTCGGCGTCGACGACGAGGTGACCGACCAGCTGACGCAGGCGTGCCCGCGCCAGCGGCATGGCGACGGCGGCGCGAGCGGTGCGAGTCGGCCACCGAGCCGCGAGCAGCACCCGGTCGACCGGGGCGAGGAACCGCGGGGCCCCGATGCCGTCGACGAGGGCCGCGAGCTGGTGCGCGGCCACGCGGTCGTCGTCGGTCCGCGGGTGACGCGGTCGAGGAAGCCGGTGGCGACCTCGAAGCCGGCCCGATCCTCCAGCAGCGCCGCCAGCCGGGCCGCGGTCCGTGCCTGAGCGCCGTCCCGTGCCTGCGCTGCGGCGTCACGCCAGGACGCGGCGAGCGCGACGGCGCGCTCGGTGAGCTCGACGTCCAGCATCGGGTCGGCCTGGCCCGGTGTCACCCGTGCACCTCCCGGTCACGGAGGCAGCCTCGCGCATCCGGGCCAGCGGCGGCGGCAGGTTCCACCGACCGTGCGCTCCCGGTCGTCCGAGCGGGCGCTCGGTCGGGTCAGACCGGGAGGTCGAGGTTCTGGGCGACCAGGGTCAGGCCGATCGCGATCGCGTTGAAGACCGCGTGCCCGACGATCGGGACCAGCAGGTTGCCGGTGCGGTGGAAGGCGAGCGCGAGCACGAACCCGAGCGCGGCGAGGCCGCTCGGCAGCAGCACCGCCCCCCAGCCCGCCGAGCGCGACCGCGAACGCGAGCGCCGCCAGGCCGAGCGCCCCGAGCGCGAGCCGGACCACGGTCGGGAACCGGGGCAGGACCCCGAGGCAGAGCAGGATCACCGCGACCAGGATGGCGGGCAGCGCCTCCGGCGCCGATCACCTCGACGTGGACGGCTCCGAACGGCACCGAGCTGATCACGGCCGCGGGCCACAGCCCGACCCGGCGGCGCAGCGCCTGGAACAGGATGCCGCGGAAGAACAGCTCCTCGCCGATCGGCGCGAGCACCACGGCGGCGAGCGACGACGAGCAGCGTGGTCGAGCGTGTCGCTGCCCGACCACCGTCAGCAGCTCCTGCTGCGGCTGGTCGGTGTCGCCGAGGAGGGTCAGCAGCAGGCCGAGGGTGACCTGGATGCCGAGGAACCCGCCGATGCCGATCAGGATCCCCCACCCGACGTGGCTCCAGGACGGCCGGATCGGACCCCACAGGCGCCAGTTCAGCCGGCCGCGCAGCCTCAGGTAGCAGAGCCCGGTGACGATCACCCCGGCCTGCGTGAGGACCACCGCGACGAGCGCGCCGGGGCTCTCGGTGTCGGTCGGGTCGACGCCGAACGCGAACAGGCGCGAAGGTCAGCGGGAGCGCGATGATCAGCTGGCCGAGCAGGAACCACGCGAACAGCCCGAACCCGTCGGCGAGCGTGAACGGGACCGGGAAGGTCGCCTCGGGCCGCGTACCGCGCCACCAACCGTCGGGCAGCGGCGGCCACGCGGGGTCGTCGCCTCGGCGCCGGCGGCCGCGGCGCGCGGCGCCGCCTCCGACGGCGGGGGCGGCGACGGCGGTGGTGGTGGCGACGGCGGTGGTGGTGGCGGGTAGGTCACTGGGACCTCCTCGGGTCCGACGGTCGCGTCGTGCGGGTCGTCGGATGTCGGGCCGGGGGCGGAACCGCTGGCTCGCGGGACCGGACGTCGGCGGCGGGAGGGTGCCGCGCCGGGGCCGACGCTGCCACGTCGCCGCACGAGCACGAGGCGCTCCGACGAGCGCCACCACGACGAGCCCGATGGCCAGCGACGGTGGCGCCACCACGCCGGTCCGCCGCCGAGCGGGCGCGGCCGGAGGCGGGTCGGGGACCTCGACGGGAGACCGGCAGCGGCGTCGCCGGCGCGTGGAGCCGTCCGCCGCGGTGATCGTGATCGCGACCTCGTAGGCGCCGGTCGGGACACGGGTCCCCGTCGGCACCGGTCAGGTCCCAGACGCCGACCTGTCGGCCCGGCGCCGCCTGCGCCGAGCGCGCGCTCGAGCACCGACCTCGCCTCCGACGCCGGTCACCTCGAGCGTCACGAGGCCCGGGACGGCGGCGACCGCCTCGACGGCGATGGCGCGCGGCAGGGTCGGGACGCCGATGGCCTCCTCGGTGCGCGAGATGGCACGGCGGGCTGGCCCCAACCGGGCGGGCGCGCTGAGGCGCACCCCGCCGATCCCGCGGCCGCGACGGTCCAGGTGCCTGCGGCGGCCTCGGCCACGGTCTCGCCCGCCGCGGTGACCGTCATCGGGCGCGTCGGGGGTGACGCTGCCGACGCGCGGCCCGCGACAGGCCCGACCCGGATCCGGTCCGGGAGCGCATCGGTCGTCGTCGGGTCGAGACCGTCGTAGTAGGCGGCGAGGATGTCCACGTAGGTCGGCGCCGGCCTCGGCCCGACCACGGGCTCCGTACTGCCCCATGCCGACCGCCGTGCCCCCACCCGCGGCCGGAGACCACCACCTCGTCGTCGCCGACCGCCACCTCGAACCGCGACGAGGGGAGGGTGGTCGGCAGCGGGCGGAGCCCGTCGGCGCGGGCGGTCGGGAACCGGTCGGGGTACAGCGAGGGCGCGACCGACGAGACGAAGCTGCGCAGATCGACGCTGTCGACGACGACCTCGGTGCCGTCGGTGCCGGTGACGCGCAGGTCCGCACCCGGTTCGTCGACCGGTCCGAGCCGTTCGACGCTCGGCGACGGGCACGGCGGCGCCAGCGTCTCGCCGCGGCCGAGGATGGCGTCGAACTCCTCACGGCTGAAGGTGACCTCCCAGCGGTGGTAGGGCGAGACCGCGTCGTCCGGGGTCGTCGACCCCGACCAGGTACGGGCCGCGGCCCGGAGCGTGGGAAGACCACCTCGTTGGGCAGGGTCCGGCCGCCGGAGGTGGAGAAGTAGCGCGCGAGGATCGGGCCGCCGGCGTCGTCGAGGAGGACCTCGCCGGCGGGTGGCGTCGACCGCATGCGCGCCACCGGTCGCCCTGCTCGCCCTCCTCCTGCGCCGCACCGACGAACGCCTGGCAGTCGACGGTGTCGCAGATGTCGTACCCGCGCGACGCGAACGTGCCGAGCTCGGCCTGGTGCCAGGCGTAGGTCCGCGCGGCGACGGCCTGGGCCTTGAGCGCCTCGAGGTGCCACCGGCCCGGCATCTCGGCGACGCCCGCCACGTAGTCGTCGATGGTGAGGTCGTTGACGAGCACCTGTGCGTCGCCCGGCTGGCGCAGCTCCGAGGCGGTCGAGGAAGCGGCGACCGTCGGCGAGCTCGAGCGCGACCCCGGGGCCGGCGGCGAAGGCGAGGGGCGCAGCGACGACGCCGAGGTCGACCGGGTCGGAGGGGACGTCGATCTCCTCGACGCCCGGCGCGTCTGCGGCGGGCGACCCGACGGTGATCACCGGCGTCGTCGGCCCGCGCCGGCCCCGCTCAGGGCGGCGACCGCAGCCACCGGCAGGACGAGCAGCGCGGCGACCGCGTCGGACGCGGTCACGCATCGCCGGGTCCGGCGGACCGGACCGAGCTCGGCAGCGGGGACCCGCTGGACGTCGGCGCCGAGCGCCTGCAGACGCGGGACCCACGCGGCGTAGCCGCGATCGACGTGGTGGACGTCGCGGATGATGGTGGTGCCCGTGGCGACGAGCCCGGCGAGCGTCCCGGCCGCGCCGGCGCGGACGTCGAGCCCGGTCAGGGTCGCGCCGTGCAGCTGCGACGGGCCGCGGATCAGGGCGTGGTGGCCGTCGATCTCGATGTCGGCGCCCATGCGCCGCAGCTCGTCGACGAACGAGAACCGGGACTCGAAGACGTTCTCGGTGCACCGCGAGGTGCCCTCGGCCTGGCTGAGCAGCACCATCAGCTGCGGCTGGAGGTCGGTCGGGAAGCCGGGGTAGGGCAGGGTCACGACGTCGACGGCCTCGAGGTCGCCGCCCTTGACGCGCAGCGAGTCGGCGCCCTCCTCGACCACGACGCCTGCGGCGCGGAGCTTGAGCAGCGGCAGGGTCAGGTCCGTCGGCGCGGACCCGTTCGATCACCACGTCGCCGCCGGTGAGCGCCGCGGCCACGGCGTAGGTGCCGGCCTCGATCCGGTCGGGGCAGGTCTCCCACGTGGTGGCGGGCGAGCCGGTCGACGCCCTCGATCGACAGCGTCGGCGACCCGATGCCCTCGATGACCGGCACCCATCGCCGACGAGCATCCGGCACAGGTCCTGGATCTCGGGTTCGCGGGCGGCGTTGTCGATGACGGTCTCGCCCGTCGGCGAGGACGGCCGCCATCAGCAGGTTCTCGGTGGCGCCGACGGACGGGAAGTCGAGGGTGAGCAGCGCGCCGTGCAGCTCGTCGGCGCGGACCTCGACCTCGCCGTCGCGCTGCCAGACGGTGGCGCCCATGGCCTCGAGCCCGCGCAGGTGCAGGTCGATGGTGCGGGCACCGATCCTGTCGCCGCCGGGGAGCGCGAGCCGCGCACGACGGGTGCGACCGACCAGGGGGCCGAGCACCGACAGCGACGCGCGGATGCGCGAGACGGCATCCGCCGGGGCGTGCCAGTCCGGTTCCTGCGACGCGTCGATCACGCAGCGTCCCCGCGTCGAGGTCGAGGTCGACCTCGAGTCCGAGGCCGCGCAGGACGTCGGCCATGACGGGCACGTCGGCGATGGCGGGGATCTCGTCGAGCCGCAGCTCGCCGTCGCAGAGGATGGACGGCCGCCATGAGCTTCAGCGCCGAGTTCTTGGCGCCCGAGAGCCGGACGGTGCCCCGCAGGGGAGCGCCGCCGTGCACGACGAAGACGTCGGTGGAGGAGGTGGGATCGAGCATCGCGGGAGCGTACCGGCGCCGTTCACGGCGCCGGCCGGGCCGGGGGGCCGGGGCCGCGCCCGGGGTCGCGCGTCTGCGGGGCGACGCCCGCGGTGTCCCGGCCGGCGCGTTTCGCGTCGTACATCGCCTGGTCGGCGCGGTCGACCAGCTCGTCCGCGGTCTCCCCGTCGGAGGCGATCGCGATGCCGACCGACACCGTCGTCGGCCCGAGCCGGGCTGCGGCGACCATGCGGCGCGCGAGACCCTCGGCCTCGACGACGCCACCGACCTCGACCACCGTGGCGAACTCGTCGCCCCCGATCCGGTACAGCTGGTCACCGGTCCGCAGGGCCGACGCCAGCGCCCGGCTGACCTCACGAAGCACCCGGTCGCCCTCCCGGTGGCCGTCGCGATCGTTGATCTGCTTGAACTCGTCCACGTCGATGAGCAGCAGCGCGACGTGACGGTCGGCCGAGCTCGCGCGCCGGTCCCCCGAGCGCGCGTGGAGGCGCGCCCGCAGCTCCTCCTGGAAGGTCGCGTGGTGCCCGAGCTCGGTCAGCGGGTCCTGACGCGCTTGCTGACGGAGTTCGGCGAGCGTCCGGGCCGCACGGATGCTGGCGGCGGCCTGGGCGCCGAGGATCTCCAGGATCGGCATGACCACCGGCTCGAAGGCCCGCTGGGTCGCTTCGGCCATCACGAGGCACCCGAGGTGCTCACCGCTCGCGCGGAGGGGCACCACCGCCAGCGACCCGACCCCTGCGTCCCGCAACCGCCCGTGCATCACGAGGTCGCTCGCCTCCGTGCCGGAGGCGTACAGGGACGAACCGGCCAGCACGAACGCGTCGAGCTGGCCGAGGTCGATCGGGTCGGACTCGGCCAGAGCACCGCCGAGTGGCCCCTCGCTGGCCACGATACGCGCGCACCCGTTCACGTCGGGCTCGAGGAGGGCAGCCGTCGAGGTCCCGGCGACCTCGATCGCCGCCGCGAGGACGGAGCGGTGGATGGCCGCCTCGTCGGTCAGCTCGGTCATCGCGCTCGCGAGGCGCGCCACGCGTTGCGCGACGGACTCCTCCGGCGGCCCACCGAGCTCGGCGAGGCGCACCTCGAACTCGGAGGCGACCTGCTCGGCCGTGGCCCGGGCGCCGGCGGGGAACGGTGCCCGGGATTCGATGTTCAGCGTGCCGACCACGCGATCGGGGCCGTGGACAGGGACGGAGATCTGCCGCAGGAGGTCGGGGGCCGCGAAGAGGAACTCCGCCTCGGATCGGGCGTCGTCGATCTCCACGGTCCTGCCGCTGCGGAACGCCCGACCCATCACCCCGACGTCGCACGGGATGCCGTCGAGGGTCTGCCAGTACCCCCGTTGCGCGAGGCAGCGCAACCGTCCCGCCTGCTCGAGGTAGACCGACGGCAGCGAGAACCCGACCTCCACGAGGTGATCGACGGTGGCGTCCGCGGCGGCCTGCACCGTGCTGGCCCGCGCGAGAAGGGCGGCCAGGTCGGCCGCGCTTCGACCACGGGCGGTGTGCGCGCTCACCGACCCTCCCCGTCCCGCGCGACGGACAACCGGACCTCGACCGGTGGTCGAGGTTCCCCCCGGAGGCTGCCTCGGACCGAGGGTAGGCAACCCCGTTCCGCGGGGCGCCCGATCGGACGATCAGCTTGCGGTCCGAACGGCCGCTCCCGGACCGTCGGCGGGACGTCAGCTCGTCGCGGCGACGTCCACACGCAGGCGCTGCTTGGCGAGGGAGGTCCGCACGGCCGCGTCCTCGCCCTCGGACAGCTCGCGTTCGAGCCGGCGCAGCTTCGCCTCGGCGCGTGCGCGGTCGATCTCGCTGGCGAGCTCGGCGGTGTCGGCCAGGATGATCACCTTGTCGCGACCGACGAACAGGAAGCCGTTGTGCACGGCGACCCGTTCGGTGTGGCCGTCGTCGAAGGTGACCTTGACCGGCCCGATGTCGAGCGCGATCAGCGCCGGCTGGTGGCCGGGCAGGATGCCGATCTCGCCATCGAGCGCGCGGGCTGACAGCTCGGTCGCCTCGCCCGAGAGCAGGGACTTCTCGGCCGAGACCACCTCGACGTGCATCGTCGCCACGGTGACTCTCCTCGGTGAGGCGGGGTGGGCGGCTGGCGTGACCGGCGGACCGGTCAGGCCAGCTCGGCGGCCTTGCGCTGGACGTCGTCGACGTCACCGGCGTACAGGAAGGCCTGCTCGGGCAGGTCGTCGAGCTCACCCTCGATCAGGGCGCGGAAGCCCTCGATGGTGTCGGCGACCGGGACGTAGACCCCCTTGTTGCCGGTGAACTGCTCGGCGACGTAGAAGTTCTGGGAGAAGAACCGCTGCGCCTTGCGGGCCCGGGAGACGGTGACCTTGTCCTCCTCGGAGAGCTCGTCGATACCGAGGATGGCGATGATGTCCTGCAGGTCCTTGTAGCGCTGCAGGACCTGCTGGACGCCGACCGCGACCCGGTAGTGCTCGTCGCCGACGACCATCGGGTCGAGGATGCGCGAGGTCGAGTCGAGCGGGTCGACGGCCGGGTAGATGCCGAGCGAGGCGATCTCACGCGACAGGACGGTCTGGGCGTCGAGGTGGGCGAAGGTCGTGTGCGGCGCCGGGTCGGTGATGTCGTCGGCGGGCACGTACACGGCCTGCAGCGAGGTGATGGACCGACCCTTGGTCGAGGTGATCCGCTCCTGCAGCTGGCCCATCTCGTTGGTCAGCGTCGGCTGGTAGCCGGCGGCCGACGGCATGCGGCCGAGGAGGGTCGAGACCTCCATGCCGGCCTGGACGAAGCGGAAGACGTTGTCGACGAACAGCAGCACGTCCTGGCGCATCTCGTCGCGGAAGTACTCGGCCATCGTCAGCGCCGACAGCGCGACGCGCAGGCGCACGCCCGGCGGCTCGTCCATCTGGCCGTAGACGAGGGCGGCCTTCTCGAGGACGCCGGCCTCCTCCATCTCGATCATGAGGTCGGTGCCCTCACGGGTGCGCTCACCGACGCCGGCGAACACCGACACACCACCGTGCTGCTGGGCGACGCGGTTGATCATCTCCTGGATGACGACGGTCTTGCCGACGCCGGCGCCGCCGAACATGCCGATCTTGCCGCCCTTGACGTACGGCTCGACGAGGTCGATGACCTTGATGCCGGTCTCGAACATCTCGGCCTGCGACTCGAGCTCGTCGAACTTCGGCGGGTCGCGGTGGATCGACCAGCGCGTGTCGGCCTTGATCTGGTCGGCCGTGGTGTCGAGCGGTTCGCCGAGCACGTTGTAGATGTGGCCGAGTGTGCCCGGACCGACCGGCACGCTGATCGGGGCGCCGGTGTCGGTGACGGGAGCGCCGCGGACGACACCGTCGGTCGGCTGCATGCAGATCGCGCGCACGCGGTTGTCACCGATGTGCTGGGCGACCTCGGCGGTCAGCGTGACGTCGCGGTCGCCCTCACGGCGCTCGAACGTGAGCGCGTAGTTGATCTCCGGCACGTCGCCCGGGGGGAACTCCACGTCCACGACGGGACCGATGACGCGGATGATGCGACCCTCCGCACCCGCGGCGGGACCATCGGTGACCGTGGTGGTCTGCATCGTCGACATCTGCTGCTCCTGGCTTCTGCGTCCCGTGCTCGGGACCGGCTGCTCATCGCGAGCCGCGTGCGGGGTGGGCTTGGTGCGGCGCTCAGCGGCCCTGGGAGAGGGCTTCGGCGCCACCGACGATCTCGGAGATCTCGGTGGTGATCTGGTCCTGACGTGCCTGGTTCATGACCTGCGACATGGCGTTGGCGACGTCGTTGGCGTTGTCGGTCGCGGACTTCATCGCGCGCTGGCGTGCGGCGTGCTCGGAGGCCGACGACTCGAGCAGGCCGTGGAAGACCTTGGCCTCGACGTACCGCGGGATGAGGCGGTCGAGGATGGTGTCGCGGTCGGGGATGAACAGGAACTCGGGGGCGATCTCGTCGCCGCCCCCGAACTCCTCGGGCTTGACCGGCAGGAGCTCCATGCGGACCGGCGCCTGCGTCAGCGAGGACTTGAAGTCGGTGTAGACCAGCCAGACCCGGTCGAGCTCACCGGCGACGTAGCGCTCCATGACGGTCTCGCCGATGCCGGCGGCGTCCTCCAGCGCGGGTTCGTCGGTGACGCCCTCCCAGGTCCGCACGCTCTGGCGACCGCGGTAGGCGAAGTAGCCCTTGCCCTTGCGGCCGACGACGTAGACGTCGACCGACCGACCGGCGGACTCCTCGTCGCGGATCGTCCGCTCGGCGAGCTTGAGGATGTTGGCGTTGTACGCGCCGGCCAGACCCCGGTCGGAGGTGTTGACGATGACCGCGACGTTGCGGGTCTCCTCGCGGACCTGCAGCAGCGGGTGGTTGGCCACGTCGGAACTGGCGGCCAACCCCTTGATGATCTCGTGGATCTGCTCGGCGTAGGGGCGGGCTTCGCGGACGCGGCGCTGCGCCTTGACGATGCGCGACGCCGCGATCATCTCCATGGCGCGGGTGATCTTCTGGGTGCTGCGCACCGACTTGATCCGTCGGCGCAGCTGGCGGATCTGACCGCTACCTGCCACCAAGTCCTCCTCGTCACCTCACCTCGTCGGCGCGGCCTGTCCGGCGCGCCGTCGAACGCGAGGTCCTACTCCTCGACCGACTCGCTGGAGGCCGCCATGGCGTCCCAGCCTTCGTTCTCCTCCGGGGCGGCCGCCTGCTCGCTGGCCTCGAAGGTGTCGGCGAACTCGCTGACCGCGGACTTCAGCTCGTCGTCGAGCCCGCCCTTGAGCTTCTCGGTGCGCAGGCGCTCGAGCAGCCCGTCGTGGCGGGTCTCGAGGAACTCGTGCAGCTCCTCCTCGTACCGGCGCACGTCACCCACGGGGATCTCGTCGAGGAAGCCCTGGGTGACGGCGAACACCGACGCGACCTGCAGCTCGACCGACAGCGGCTTGAACTGGGGCTGCTTGAGCACCTCGACCACGCGCTCACCGCGGGCGATCTGCTGCTGCGAGGCCTTGTCGAGGTCGGAACCGAACTGGGCGAACGCTTCGAGCTCGCGGTACTGGGCGAGCTCGAGGCGGACGGTGCCCGAGACGGCCTTCATCGCCGGGCGCTGCGCCGACCCACCGACGCGGGAGACCGAGATGCCCGGGTTCATGGCGGGGCGCACGCCCTGGAAGAACAGGTCGGTCTCGAGGAAGATCTGACCGTCGGTGATCGAGATCACGTTGGTCGGGATGTAGGCCGAGACGTCGTTGGCCTTGGTCTCGACGATCGGCAGCGCCGTCATCGAGCCACCACCGAGCTCGTCGTTCAGCTTGGCGGCGCGCTCGAGCAGGCGGCTGTGGAGGTAGAAGACGTCGCCGGGGTACGCCTCGCGGCCCGGGGGGCGACGCAGCAGCAGCGACAGCTGGCGGTAGGCGTCGGCCTGCTTGGAGAGGTCGTCGTAGATGACCAGGACGTGCTCGCCCTTGTACATCCAGTTGGCACCGATGGCCGCACCGGCGTAGGGCGCGATGTACTGGAAGGGGGCGGGCGACGACGCAGGCGCGTTGACGACCGTCGTGTACTCCATCGCACCGAAGCGCTCGAGGGTGGCCACGACCTCGGCGACCGTGGAGCCCTTCTGCCCGATGGCGACGTAGATGCACTTGACCGCTTCGGGGGTCCCCCAGAGCTGCTTCTGGTTGATGATCGCGTCGATCGCGATCGCGGTCTTGCCGGTCTGGCGGTCGCCGATGATCAGCTCGCGCTGACCGCGACCGATCGGCGTCATGACGTCGATGACCTTGATGCCGGTCTGCATCGGCTCGCCGACCGGCTGCCGGTCGACCACGCCCGGCGCCTGGACCTCGAGCGGCCGGGTGCCGTCCATGCGGGCCTCGTCGAGCGCGCCCTTGCCGTCGATCGGCCGCCCGAGCGGGTCGACCACGCGACCGAGCAGCGCGTCGCCGACGGGGACCGACAGGACCCGGTCGGTGCGCCGCACGGTCTGGCCCTGCTCGATGGAGGCCGAGTCGGCGAACACGGCGGCACCGATGTTGTGCTCGTCGAGGTTCATGGCCATGCCGAAGACGCCGCCACCGAAGTCGAGCAGCTCGTTGGCCAGCGTGCCCGGCAGCCCGGAGATGGTGGCGATGCCGTCACCGGTGTCGATGACGCGCCCGACCTGCTCCTGGGCGAGGCCGGGCTCGTAGCCCTCCAGCATCTGCTGGATGGCGGAGGAGATGTCCTCCGAACGGATCGAGAGGTCGCCCTGCGCTCGGGGCGCTGCAGTGTCGCTCATGTGGCGGTCTTCCTCTTCAGGTCGGTTGCGTGCCCGCTGTCGCGCGTGCTCGGGGGGTGCTGGACGTCGTGCGCGGGCACGTCGTCGTCTGGCTGCTAGCGGCCGACTCGGCCGCGGAGGTCGTCGAGGCGCTTGGCGAGCGTGCCGTCGATGACGGTGTCGCCGATCTTGGCCCGGACGCCGCCGACCACGTCCTGGTCGACGAAGACCTTCAGGTCGAGGGTCTTGCCGGTGGCGCGCTCGAGCGCGGCCTTCAGCGACGCGCGCTGGGCCTCGTCGAGCGGGACGGCGACGTACACCTCCGCCACCTCGGCGTCGCGCCGGCGGGCCGCCTGCTTGGCCACCTCGTCCGCGATGGCGGCCAGCTCACCGACGCGGTCCGCGGCGATGATCATCGCCAGGGCCGAGCGGGTGGCCGGGTGGGCGGCCTGCAACGCGGAGGATTCGGCGAAGGTCAGGCGCCGACCGACCGGCAGGTGCTGGTCGGTCAACTGGCGGCGCAGCTCGTCGCTGGCGTCGATCGCACGCGCCACCGTGAGGAGCTCGTCCTCGACGGTGTCGAGGGCGCCCTCGCCGGTGGCGAGCGCGACCACGGCCTGCGCGTACGCGCTCGTCCGATCGGTCGTCATCGTCGGTCCTCGTGGGCCGTCGGCGGGGTGATCAGTTCGCCCGCGACAGGTTCTGGATGTAGTCGTCGACCAGCGCCTGGTGGGTGCCGGGGTCGAGCTCGCGCTCGACGATGCGTCCGGCCAGGTCGACCGAGATCACGCCGACCTGCGCACGCAGCTCCTGGAGCAGACGCTCGCGCTCGGCGTTGACGTCGGCGCGCGCCTTGTCGAGCAGCGCGGCCGCCTCGTCCTCGGCCTTGGCGATGATGTTCGCCCGGAGCTGCTCGGCGGTCTGCTTGGCCTCGTCGACGATGCGGGCAGCCTCACCACGCGCGTCGGCCAGACCCGCCTCGTACTCCGCCTTGGACTTCTGGGCGTCCTGGAGCTCCTTGTCGGCCGCTTCCATCTTGCCCTGGATGGCGGCCGCCCGGTCCTCGAGGGTCTGGTTCGCCTGCGGGAACACGAACTTGAAGAACAGCAGCATCAGGAGGGCGAACGCGACCGCACCCCAGATGAGTTCCGGCTGGGCGGGGAGCAGCAGGTCTCTACCCGATGCTTCGCCCTCCGCGACTGCGAGCAGGGTGAACATGCTGGCTCCTAGAGGGCGAAGGCGAGGACGAAGCCCAGCAGCGCCAGGGCCTCGACGACGGCGATGCCGATGAACATCGTGGTGCGGACCATGCCGGCCGCTTCGGGCTGACGGGCCATCGACTCGATGGCCTTGCCGATCAGGATGCCGAGGCCGATGCCCGGGCCCAGCGTCGCGAGGCCGTACACGAGCCCGTTACCGAGGTTCTCCATGGGTTCTCTCTCCTTGAAGCGCCCTGCGGCGCCGCGTTGCCAGGTGTCGTGGACGTGTGGAACTAGTGAGCAGGATCGGCCGAGGAGCTGATGTAGACGGCCGTCAGCATCGTGAAGATGTAGGCCTGCAGGCCGATGATCAGCAGCTCGAAGGCGAAGACCAGCGGCGAGGCGACGAGCGCCACGATGCCGACCGGGAGGCCGGGCCGCGGGTAGAGGAACACGTGGATCGTGACGAGGGTGATCACCACGAGGATGTGGCCGGCGACCATGTTGGCGAAGAGCCGGACCATCAGGGTGAACGGCCGCAGGATCAGCCCCGAGATGAGCTCGATCGGGGTCAGGATCACGTACAGCGGCTTCGGGACGCCCGGGGGGAACGCGAGCTCCTTGAAGTAGTGCCCGAAGCCCTGCGTCTTGATGCCGACCCCGACGTACACCACCCAGGCCGTGAAGGCCAGGAAGAGCGGGAACGCGATCCGCGACGTCGGCGGCAGCATCAGGAAGGGTGTCAGCTTCGCCAGGTTCATGAAGAGCACGAAGACGAAGAACGTGGTCAGCAGGGGGACGAACTTGGGTCCCTTGACCGGCCCGATGATGTCGACCGCGATGCCGCGGACGAAGTCGATGACCATCTCGCAGGCCGACTGCAGCTTGCCCGGGACCACCGTCGGCGACTTGAACGCCCGGTAGAACAGGAAGGCCGCGACCGCGGTCATGAGCCACGCGATGAGGATCGTGCGGTTGATCGACAGGTCGAGACCGCCGATCGACAGCTCGAAGATCGTCGGCATCTCGAACAACGAGTTGATGTCGTCGAGGGCTCCGTCGAACTCTCCGCCGTAGCTGACGTCGACTGCGAGGATCGGTGTCACAGCGATCGACTCCCGGTTGCCACGTGCTCGGGGCACGTGTGAGCTGCCACGTGCTCGGGGCACGTATGGTTGCCCCGTGCTCGGGGCACGTACTGGTGTCGTGCGATGCAGCCGCGGGGTGCGGCGCGTCGACCTCGACGTGGAACAGCTGCGGGCTGCGTGCCAGCCACACGAGCTCGGCCGCGAGCGTCAGGGCCGTGGCGGCGCCCGTCGCGAGCGCGAGGCTCGGCGGGTGCACCCAGGGGGCGTCCGACAGCGCGACCAACACCGCGGCGTAGGTGGCGAGGCGCAGGAAGGTACCCGCCGCGAGGACCGGCAACGTCATCGAGGGCGCGTGCTCGACGGCCCACGCCAGGGACAGCGAGGCGGCACCGAACAGCAGCGCCACGAAGCTCAGACCGATGAGGGCACCGACGACGCCGGGGAGGCCGGCGACCAGCCAGGCGAGCAGCCCGGTCGGCACGGCGAGGACCGCGAGCAGCAGCAGCGCTCGTGTCGCGAGGCGTCGGTGGTCGACGCTCGTCCGGTCAGCCGACAAGGGACCGCCCCGACTCGCGCTCGGCCACCGCGGCGTCCTGCATCCGGCCGCTGCGCAGCCAGACGAGGTAGATGCCTGCGGCGTTGCCGACGAGCGCACCGATGGCCAGGAACCACGGATCGGTGCCGAGCCAGCGATCGATCAGGAAGCCGATGCCGGCCCAGGTGAGCGTGGCCGCCAGCAGCTCGACGCCCATCACCGACGACTGGTCGAGCCCGTGCCACGCGCCCCGCAGGTCCGAACGACGACGGTCGTCGCCGTCGGTCGCGTCGGCGTGCGAGGACATGATCTGACCCGTGTCGTCGAAGCACAGCGGCAGCAGGAGCGGTGGACGCCAGCCGTGCGAGAGGGTCGCGACGTGCGCAGCACGCCGCGGTCGAGCGCCCGGAAGCTAGCAAGGGCGGGGAGGCTCCGCCAAAGCCGACCGGGGTCGCGTCCGGCCCCCGGACGGGCGGGTCAGCGCCCCTGTTGACAGCGGCACACGATGCAGCGACCGTCGTCGACATCACCGTCTGGGGAGGAGGGCGTGAGGAGGTCGACGCTGCCCACAGAACGCCGGAGGGCGCTGGCACTGGCCATCCTCCTCGTCTGTGGCGTGACCCACGGTTGCGACACACCGACCGAGTCGACGCTCGACGCCGACGCCCAGGCCAGCCTCGACGAGGCGCGAGATCAACTCCGTGAGGCTCGAGCACGCTGGGAAGAGGCGGGATCGAGCACCTACAGCTACACCCTCCGGGTGGGTTGTCAGATCTGCACCCCTGACCCGGTTCGGATCGAGGTCGAGGACGGCACGCTCACCTCCTCGTTGCCCCCGGACTTCCTCGAGCCGAGCCACGTGACCGTGCCCGGGCTCTTCCGCCAGGTCGAGGAAGACCTCGACGCGCTGGAACCCGGAGGCGACATCGAGGTCACCTACGACGGGACGGGCGTTCCCACCACGCTCCGCGCGGATCCCAGACCCATGACCGAGGACCTCCAGCGCTCGTTCACCGTCGAGGATCTCGACGTGGAGTGACCGCGGACGGGCGGGTCAGCGCGCCTCGTCGACGGGGAGCTGGGTCGGCGGCAGCTGCTCGTCGGGGACGAGGTCCACGGCGTCCTCGACGCGGTCGGCCCGGGTACCGGCGACGGTCACCGCAGCACCGATCACCGCGGCCGCGAGCAACCACGGGGCGAGCGTCGGCAGCCGCACGAACGCCGGTCCCACCGACGCCACCGCGAGCAGGGCGGACCAGTAGTACAGGACCAGGACGGCGCGACGGTGGGAGTGTCCGAAGGCGAGCAGGAGATGGTGCAGGTGGCCACGGTCGGCGGCCGTGATCGGCTGACGGCGGATCAGACGGCGACCGATGGCGAACGCGGTGTCGAGGAACGGCACCGCGAGGACGAGCGCCGGGATGAACAGCGGGACCGACCCGTAGAAGTCGACGTAGGACGGGGCGGTGGTCCGGCCGACGTAGCTGACGCCGGCCGCGCCCAGCAACAGGCCGAGCAGCATCGACCCGGTGTCGCCCATGAAGATGCGGGCCGGGTGGGTGTTGTGCACCAGGAACCCGATGCAGAGCCCGGCCAGGGTCGCGGCCAGCAGCGGCGCCGCGGTCGGGATGGAGTCGACCAGCCCGGTCGAGGTGCTGCGGACGGTGAACACGAAGAACGCGACGGCCGCGATCCCGACGACGCCGGCCGCCAGCCCGTCGAGCCCGTCGATCAGGTTGACCGCGTTGATCATGGCCACGAGTGCGACGACGGTCAGGACCATCCCGAGGTCGGACGACAGCGCGAGCACCTGCAGGCCCGGGACCCAGAAGTGCACCAGCTGGATACCGAACACGACCACGGCGAGCGCGGCCAGCAGCTGGCCGGCCAGCTTCACGGTCGCGGGGAGCCCGAACACGTCGTCGGCGACCCCGATGGCCACGATCGCGAGCGCGCCGAGGAGGATGGCGATCGGCTCCGAGGTGGTCGCGAACAGGTCCCGGAAGCCGGGGAGCAGCGCCGCGACGCCGAGCGCGGCCAGGAGGCCGACGAACATGGCCAGCCCGCCGAGCGTCGGGACCTCGTCGCGGTGCACCTTGCGTGGGTCGGACGGCCGATCGACCGCCCCGACCCGGCGTGCGAACCATCCCACCAGCGGCGTCGCGAAGCCCGTGACGAGGGCGGCGGTCAGCGCGACCAGCAGGTAGGCGAGCACGTCAGGTCGTCGACGGTTCGGGGTAGGCCGGGAAGCGGCCGACGAGGTCGGTCACCTCACCGCGCACCGCGGCCCGGTCCTCGTCGGTCCCGGTCAGCGCGCGGTCGATCAGCCCGGCGACGGCGGTGAGTTCGTCGGGCCCCATCCCCTGGGTGGCCACGGTGGCCGTCCCCGCGCGGATGCCGGAGGCGACCGCGGGCGGGTTCTGGTCGAACGGGATCGCGTTCTTGTTCAGGACGATGCCGGCGGCGTCCGCGCGGGCCTCGGCCTCGGCGCCGGTCAGCCCCTTGCCGGTGACGTCCGCGAGGAACAGGTGGGTGTCGGTGCCACCGGAGGTCACCCGGTAGCCGCGCTCGGTGAGCCCGTCGGCGAGCGCCCGCGCGTCGTCGAGGATGCGCTGGCTGTACTCCTTGAAGGAGGGGTCCATCGCCTCCTTCAGGGCGACGGCCTTGGCGGCGATGACGTGCTCGAGCGGGCCGCCCTGGGTGCCGGGGAAGACCGCCTTGTCGATGGCCTTGGCGAACGGCTCCTTGGCGAGGATGATCGCGCCGCGGGGGCCGCGCAGGGTCTTGTGGGTGGTGAAGGTGACGATGTCGCACCACGGCACGGGGCTCGGGTGCACGCCGCCGGCGACGAGGCCGATGAAGTGGGCCGCGTCGCACATCAGCACGGCGCCGACCTCGTCGGCGATGGAACGGAACGCCTCGAAGTCGAGCTGGCGGGGGTAGGCGGACCACCCGGCGATGATCAGCTTCGGGCGGTGCTCGAGGGCGAGGGCGCGCACCTCGTCCATGTCGATGACCTCGGTGTCCTCGCGGACCCCGTAGGAGGCGACGTCGAACCACCTGCCCGAGAAGTTGAGCTTCATGCCGTGGGTCAGGTGCCCGCCGTGGGGCAGCGACATCGCCAGGACCTTGTCACCTGGCGACACGGTGGCGAAGTAGGCCGCGATGTTGGCGCTGGCGCCCGAGTGGGGCTGCACGTTGGCGTGGTCGGCGCCGAACAGCTGCTTGGCACGGTCGATCGCGAGCTGCTCGAGCGGGTCGACCGCCTCCTCGCAGCCGCCGTAGTAGCGCTTGCCCGGGTACCCCTCGGCGTACTTGTTGGTGAGCACCGAACCCTGGGCGGCCATGACCGCCGGCGAGGCGAAGTTCTCGCTGGCGATGAGCTGCAGCTTGCCGCGCTGGCGGTCGAGCTCGGTCAAGAGGCCCTGTGCCACCTCCGGGTCGAGGTCCTGCAGGGCGGCGAAATCGGGGCCCCAGTACGTGCTGGAGGAGGCAGGACCGGACAAGCGAGGCTCCTGGAGCGAGGAGGAGGGAGGCGTCCAGGCTACCCCTCGGGGCCCTCGGAGTCGCCCCCAGCGTCGGCGCCGTCACCGTCCGGCGCCCGCGGCTCGCGTTCGGTCGGCGCGGGGACCGCGAACGGATCGAGCTCGCCACGCGCCACCGCGAGGACCTCCTCGGTGGGCACGACCCCCTCGCGCAACACGTGCGGCTCGCGCCGGGTGACGTCGACGATCGTCGACGGCAGGCCCCCGGCCCGGGGGCCGCCGTCGAGGTAGAGGTCGACCGTCTCCCCGAGCTGCTCGTGAGCAGCGGCGGCCGTGGCACCGGGCGGCTGGCCGCTGAGGTTGGCCGAGGTGACCGCCAGTGGCCCCACCGCCCGGATGACCTCGAGGGCGACCTCGTCGAGGGGCATGCGCACCGCGACGGTCCCGTCGTTGCGCCCGAGGTCCCACCGCAGCTGCGGCTGGGCCGGCACCACGATGGTCAGCGGCCCGGGCCAGTAGGCCGCGACGAGGCGGTCCAGAACCTCGCTGACCAGTGGGGTCAACGCCGGAAGCTGCTTCTGGGAGCGCACCAGCACCGGCAGAGGGTTCACCCGCTCGCGGTCCTTGGCGGCGAAGATCCGGCCGGTGGCCTCCGCATCGAACGCGTCGGCGGCGACCCCGTAGACGGTGTCGGTCGGCAGCACGACCAGCCGCGACGCGCGCAGCACCGCGGCGGCGCGTTCGACGGCGGCGTCGCGGTCGTCGCCGGTGACGTCCAGGATCTCGGCCACGATCGGACCTCGGGTGTCGGCGGGGGCGGCTGCCCGCGCGACGCTACCCGGCCCGCTGCGCCACCACGGCCCGGTCCCGGCCGGTCAGGTCCCGCACCAGCCGCGCCGCCACCAGCCCCGCGCGGGTCGCCGCCGTGAGCGCGTCCTCGCCGCGCCGGTCGTCGAGCTCGACCACGACGGTGCCGCCCGCACGCAGCCACGTGGCGGCCAGCTCGAGCAGCTCGTCGACGAGCTCGTGGCCGTCGGGACCACCGACGAGCGCGGCCGCCGGGTCGTGCTGCACCTCGGGCGACCAGGTCGCCCGGTCCGCCAGCGGCAGGTAGGGCGGGTTCGCGACGAGCACGTCGACCTGCCCACGCCAGGCCGGGTCGACCGGGTCGAGCAGGTGGCCCCGTCGCACCTCGCCGCTGGCTCCCGGGGCGGGCGCACCCGGATCGGCCTGCCCAGCCGTGGTGCGCGCCAGGTTGTGACGGGCCAGCTCGACCGCGGACGGGTCGACGTCGGTGGCGACCACCTGCACCCCCGGCACCTCGGCGACCATCGAGCACGCGATCGCCCCGGACCCGGTGCAGGGCTCGACGACGCGGGGGGCCGGACCGGCGGCGGACGCAGCGGCGATGGCTGCACCGGCCACGACCTCGGTCTCCGGCCGGGGGATGAAGACGCCCGGGGCGCAGGTCAGCTCGAGCGTGCGGAACCAGGTCCGACCGAGCACCTGCTGGAGCGGGACGCGCGCGAGCCGGCGATCGACCAGCCCGTCGAGGACCGAACCACCGCACCCGGCGGCGGCGCCGAACACCTCGACGACGTGCTCGACGAGCAGCCGGGCGTCGACGACCGGGTTCGGGACGCCACCGGCGTCGAGCCGGGCCGCCACGCGTCGCACCACCTCGTCGTCGACGCGGGGGCGACCCACTCGTTTGCTCCTTCCGAGACCGGCGCCCGCCCCTGGAGAGGACGACGGACGGGTGCCGCCGCTCAGTGGTCCTCGTCGAGCGCGGCGAGCTTGGCCTCGCGCTCGGCGCGCCGCAGCGCGTCCACGATCGGCGCCAGGTCACCGCCGAGGGTGCCCGACAGGTCGTGGAGGGTCAGGTTGATGCGGTGATCGGTGACCCGCGACTGCGGGAAGTTGTAGGTCCGGATCTTCTCGGACCGGTCCCCCGTCCCGATCTGGCCCTTCCGAGCGTCCGACCGCTCCTTGGCGGCGCGCTCCTCCTCGGCCTGCAGCAGCCGGGCACGCAGGATGGTCATCGCCTTGTCACGGTTCTGGTGCTGGGACTTCTCGTCCTGGCAGCTGACGACCAGGCCCGTCGGCAGGTGGGTGATGCGCACGGCCGAGTCGGTGGTGTTGACGCTCTGGCCGCCGGGACCCGACGAACGGAACACGTCGATGCGCAGGTCGTTGGCGTCGACGTGCACGTCGACCTCCTCGGCGGCCGGCAGCACCGCGACCGATGCGGTGGAGGTGTGGATGCGCCCCTGGGACTCGGTGGCGGGGACGCGCTGGACGCGGTGGACGCCGGACTCGTGCTTGAGGTGGGCGTAGGCGCCGCGACCGGTCACCTCGACGACGGCCTCCTTGATGCCGCCGATCCCCTGACCGGAACGCGACAGGGTCCGCGTCCGCCACCCCATCGTGCCGGCGTACCGCTCGTACATCTCGACCAGTTCGCCGGCGAACAGCCCGGCCTCGTCGCCGCCGGCCGCGGATCGGACCTCGAGGATGACGTCGCGGTCGTCGTTCGGGTCCTTCGGCACCAGCAGGAGCTTGAGCTCCTCCTCGAGCCGCGTACGCGTGGCGGTGAGCTCCTCGATCTCGGCCCGGAGCTCGGCGCGGTCGTCGCCCTCGGCGTCGCCGGCCATCTCGCGGGCGGCCTCGAGGTCGTCACCCGTGCCGCGCCAGCGCAGGTAGGTGGCCACGACGTCGGCGAGCTCGGCGTGCTGCTTGGCCAGGGAGGTGTAGCGCGCGCCGTCGGAGGCGACCTCCGGGTCGGCGAGCTGCGCCTCGAGGTCGCGGAAGCGCCCCTCGAGCTGCTCGAGCTGGTCGAACAGCACTCAGCGAACCTCCGAGTCCGGGTCGTCGACGACCGGCAGCGGCTCGCCCGTCGACGCGGGTGGTCGCGTCGGTCAGGTGCACCTCGAGCCCGTCGCGGGCGAGCGTGACCACGCTGCTGAGGCTGTGGGGGACGCGCCCGACCCGCTGGTCGGCCGGGACGACCGCCTCGAAGGAGCGGATCGCCACCTCGATCTGGTCGACCGACGGTGGGCGCGTGGTGATGCGTTGCAGCCACAGGCCCGGTGCCATCAGGCCCCGGACGAACGGCCGATCACCGTGCGCGGCCCCGAGCCGGAGCCCCTCGTAGGCGATACCGGCCACGAGCGGCAGCAGCACGATCCGCAGCGCAACGTGGTAGGCGACCCCGACCGCGAACCCCGCGTCCGCGGGCGGCGGGACCAGCACGCCGCCGATGGTGTAGACGACCATCGCGAGCAGCATCACCAGGATGAGGAAGTTCGTGCCGCAGCGGACGTGGAAGGTGGAGTAGCGGTCCACGGTCGCGGGCTCGAGCACCTCGTCGTGCTCCCAGGCCGCGATGGTCTTGTGCTCGGCGCCGTGGTACTGGAAGACCCGCCGGATGTCGGGGATCATCGAGATGGCCCACAGGTAGGCCAGGAAGATGGCGATCCGGACCACCGATTCGATGGTGTGGAACGCCACCCCGTCGCCGAGGCCGCCGCCGACCGCCACGTCGACCCCCTTGGTGCCGGCAGACGGCAGGACGATGAAGAGGCCGACGAACAGCACCAGGGCGACCACCAGCGACGCGCCGAAGGCCACCCCGCCGCCCTCGTCCTCGTCGTCCTCCTCGAGCGCCTGATCCGCGGCGATGCCGAGCGCACGCATCCCGATGCTGAGCGAATCCACCAGCGCGTAGCACCCCCGCACGAGGGGCGTCCGCAGCCACGGCCGCCGACGAGGCGCATCCGAGACCGGGTGGCACTCGAGCCAGATGTCCCCGTCGGGGCGGCGGACGGCGACGGCCCAGCGGTCCGAGCCGCGCATCATCACGCCCTCGATGACCGCCTGCCCCCCGTAGTAGTGGGGTGCGAGCGCAGCAGGATCAGCGGTGGGCCCCGCGGTCTGCGCGCTCACGTCCGGCTCCTGCACCACTCCGCCGGTCCGCGGAGCATCGAGCCGCCAGGGTAGACCCCGCCCCGATCCGCGACGCGACGCCTGTCAGCGTCCTTCGGGATGGACCGCCGCCGTTTCGGCGGTGTCGCCGCCGGCTCCGGCCTCGACCGGCCGTCGCACCCAGCGCCCGGCAGGGTCTCGGTGCGGTCCGGTCTCGCGCGTCACCGCGCTGCCACCGCCCGCACGAGGATCGTGGCCGCCTGCGCGCGCGTGACCGGACGGTTCGGGCGGAAGGTGTTGTCGCTGTACCCGGCGACGATGCCAGCGTCCGAGACCGCGTCGATGCTTCGCTCGTAGACGGAGCCGGCAACGTCGGTGAACCGCCCCGTGGCGCCCCGTGGCAGCCGGAGCGCACGGTGCAGCATCGTGGCGAGCTGGCCGCGGGTGACGTGCGCGTTCGGTCGGAACGTGCCGTCGGGGTAGCCGCTGGCCAACCCCGCGTTCACCACCGCACCGATCGCGTCGCGGTGGGTCCCGGTCCGGACGTCGGAGAAGTCGGCCGGGCGGCCGGCCTCCAGCGAGAAGGCACGGGCGAGCAGCGAGGCGACCTGGCCGCGCGTGAGCCCCACGTCCGGGCGGAAGCTCCCGTCAGCGAAACCGCTCACGATGCCGTCGGCGACCGCCTGGGCGATCATCGCGTCGTGGGTGTGCCCGCCGGTGTCGGAGAACGTGCCCGGGACCCGCGGGCGTGCCAACTGGATGAAGCGGTTGCCCTCCCAGCCGAGGTTCCAGTTGTGGTGGAGCCACTGGCCTGAGCGGGTGTTGGTCGAGAAGTAGGTGTCGTTGCCGCAGTCGAAGACGATGGCACCGCACCGCCCACCGGGGTTCGGGTAGCACAGCACGTCGATCTGGTCCGTGCAGTGCCCAGCGCCGTCGCTCCCACGTGCCTCCGGCTGGACGGCGCCCATCGTGTGCGCGAGCTCGTGAAGGGGCACGGATCCCCCGAAGTACCTCTCCCCGTAGACCACCCCGTACATCGCCCTGCCACCGTTGTTGCGGTTGTCCACGCTGCGCCGAGCGTCGATGAACAGATCCGCCGTCCCGGCGACGTTCGGATCGGGTGACGCGGCGTCGACGAACACCAGGTACTTCTCGCTGGGATGCGAGTGCCCCGCCGCCGCCACGGTGGCCCGCAGGTCGGCGAAACGCAGCGATCCCACCTCGACCGCAGCGACGGCGACCTGCCCCCCGGCGGCGCAGCGCACCCGGAGGTCGGCGAGGGGGCCACCGGAGCGACGCGCGGACTCGGCAACGGCGTGGTTGGAGCGCTCCACGGTCGCCCGGATGGTCGCGAGGTGCTGCGAGAGGCGGTTGGCTCCCGCGCGGTGGCCGTAGAGCACGACCGTACGGTGGGAGCCGTCAGGCGCGCAGACGACCGGCCGACGCGTGGACGCCAGCGCGCGAGACGAGGAGGCAGCGAGCGCGACGCCGTCCCGGTCCTCACCGGCCTCGGGCTCGTCCTGGGCCTGCTGGGCCTGGTGGTCCTGGTGATCCGGGTGGTCGTGGGGGGCGACGGTGCCCACCACCCCGTCGGGGCTGGTGTACTCGAGCATCCCGTTGCCCACCTCCCGGACGCAGCCGAGCCCCGGATCCAGCTCGAGGGGCGCGAGACATCCGGCCGTGGCCAAGCGCGTTCCGGGCACGGTGAGGACGGCATCGGGCCGCCCCTCACCGACGCGCCGGACCGTCTCACCGAGCCGGGGGGGCGTATCGATCAGGTCGATGTCGGCCGGTCCGGTCACGGTCGTCGCCGTCGCCGGGGTCGACGCCCGACCCGACGCTCCGACCAGCAACGGGAGGACGAGCAGCAGGCAGAGGATGGGCAGCACGGGTCGGTCGGACATGGGGTCGCTCCTTCGGGGGCCCGCTCGGCGCAACCTTGGAGCTACGCCTATCTGAGTCTTTCTAGGTTCAGATAGGTACGACGAGGGCTACCTAGTCCTGAAGGGTCAGCGCGGTGGCCGCACGGCCGACTCGTGGAGGCGACCAGCCCACGGGGACCGCCTCGACCGGCGTGCCCATCGCGCGGGGCACGCGCGCAGCGCCCCGACGAGGCGGGCGTCGCGAGGTCGCGCGCTCCTGATGACCAGGGCGGTCATCGCGCGTCACACCTCAGTGATCGAGGACCTCGAGGAACCGCTCCGCCGCTTCGAGCGCCTGCCCGTGGACGAGGAGGAAGGTGCTCTCCGACACGACGGCGAGACGAGCGAGACGTGCCGCCAGGTGCTCGATCAGGTCCTCGGGGCCAGCCACGGGTGCTTCCAACGCCGATCCGGAGCGGTCGACCGATTCGTCGCCGTGCAACAGCACGTCGAACTCGATCCCGAGCCCGTGCGCCACCCGGGCGAGGGTCAGGTCCTGGAAGCTCTCGGCCTCAGCGCCGACCCGCTCGAGCGACTGCCACGTCGCGAGCGAGATGCCCGCGCGCTCGGCGGCAGCACGCTGGGTCAACCGCAAGGCGAGCCGACGTCGCCGGACGCGCAAGGACAGAGACCTCTCGCCGGCCACGTCCCCTCCACCTTCGCGGTCGAGGCGCATCTTGCCGCACGCGTCGGCTCCGCGTGGCCGGACGGGCTCACGAGTTCTCTTCCCATCCTCTTACCGCACGTGCCGATGACGTGGAGGAGACCCCGACGGAGCACCACGGAGGAACGACGTGGCCACCCTGGCACCACCCCACCCGGTCGTATCCTCCACGCCCCTGCCACTCGATGAGCTGACCGCGGCGCTGGCGCAGCTCGGTCGCGTGTCGGCGGACAGCTACCAGCTGGTGATCGGCCACGCGATCGACTCGGCTCTGGCACTGCTCGATGCGCACGCGTCGGCGTCGGTCCGGTGACGTCGATCAGGAGCGACCGACTCGCGAACTGACTAGGTACCCGCCATCCCCCGGTCGGGGAGCCGGTCATCGACCGAGCGGGTTCGAAGCCGGTACCCGACACCGCGGATCGGTTCGATGATGACGAGGTCACGGACGACCTGCAGCTTGTGTCTCAGGTAGCCGACGTAGACGTCCACGAGCTTGTGGTTGGCGACGTCGAGGTGCCAGACGTCGCGGATCAGCTCGCCGCGGGACAGCACCCGCCCCTCCGAGCGGAGCAACGCCTCGAGGAGTTCGAACTCGCGGTGGCTGAGCTCCACCTCGCCGCCGGCGTACACGAAGCAGCGCGCCTCCGCATCGAGGCGGATCGGCGCCCCCGTCACTCGGCCGAGATCCACGGGCGCGCCCCCTCGACGGCGCAGCACGGCACGGGCCCGCGCTCGGAGCTCGTCGGGCTCGAAGGGCTTCCCCATGTAGTCGTCCGCGCCGGCCTCCAGGCCACGGACCACGTCGGTCGTTCCGCGTAGTCCGGAGACGATCAGGACCGGGACCCAGCACCTCGCCCTGCGCAGGTCGCGGCACAGCTCGAGTCCGTCGAAACCGGCCAGACGATGGTCGAGCACGAGCAGGTCGTACTCGCCGCGACCGCAGACCTCGACGAGGTCCGCGCCGTCGGTGGTCGTCTCGACCTCGAAGCCGCCGGTGCGCAGGGCCCGCGCGATGACCGCGGCGGTCGCCTCGTGGTCGTCCGCGATGAGGACTCGCAATCGCTCGCCCCTCCGGTTCACCGGTCGGTCACGCACCGTAGTGGGCCGAGCACTCCACGATCGACCGATCGGTCGCACCCGCGCAGACAACGCACGTCGGATCCGGCCTGCCGGACATACGACGACGCCGCCGGACCCAGCCGGCGGCGTCGTGTGGAGCGGTGGTCCTCAGCCCTGCTGGGAGGACTTCTCGAGGCGACGCTTGAACCGGTCGACGCGGCCACCGGCGTCGACGAGCTTCTGCTTGCCCGTGTAGAACGGGTGGCACTGGTTGCACAGCTCGACCGAGATCTTGTCGACCGTCGCGCGGGTCTCGAAGCTGTTCCCGCACGAGCACGTCACGGTGGCGAGCGAGTACTCGGGGTGGATGCCCTGCTTCATGTCGTGTCGTCTTCCTGTGTGCATCGCGCGGAGGCGCCGCACAGCTAGCCGGGGGTCGTGACGAGAGCGGCGGGCCGCGGGGTCGTCCGGGACGGACGGGGAGCCGAGAGGCCTCGCACGGAGCACGCCTCGGCGGCGTGCGCCGGGAGACGGTACCGACCCGTCAGCGTGCCGTCATCTCGGGTGACGGCACGAACGCACGGGGCCTCGAGTCGAGGTACCGCGGGTCACGGGGTGACGGAAGCCACGGCGAGGAACCGCCGTGCGAGCGCCACGTCGCCGTCGACCTCGAGCTCGTCGGCGTCGGGTGCGTCGGACCGACCCGACACCAGCGCGAGGACGTCGGCGTCGGTCAGCTGGAGCGTCACGGCCGCCGTGGACGCTGCCGCCTCGT
This sequence comes from uncultured Nitriliruptoraceae bacterium, assembly GCA_963850715.1. Classification (GTDB taxonomy): domain Bacteria; phylum Actinomycetota; class Nitriliruptoria; order Nitriliruptorales; family Nitriliruptoraceae; genus Nitriliruptor. The sequence goes on from CAWKMM010000015.1 coordinate 226,669, forward strand.
CACGGAGCAGCTCACCGTGGCTCAGGTCGAGCACGGCGGGATCGCGGTGCGGTACCCGGATCGCCACGGTGTGGCCACCCTCGACCCGGGACGGCAGCGCGCGAGCCCAGGACCGCACGCTGTGCTCGACCGCCTGCGAGACGTGCGGGCCGGTGAGCCCGTCGAGCCGCCGCACGGCCGCACGCACGTCGCGCTCGTGGCAGACGAGGTCGAAGATGCGCAGACGCAGGGCCGCCGAGGTGCGCATCGGGCCCATCAGGGAGGCGGTCTCCTCCTCGAGCTGCTCGGGTCGGAGCTGCTCGAGGACCGCGTCCCGACGCTCGAAGGTGGCACGCGCCTCCGCACGGAGCTCGTCGTGACCGAACCCCCGACGCGACTCAACGTCGCGCTCGAGGAACCGCCCGACGTCTCCGGTCAGGTGCGGGAGATCGGGCACCTCGACGTCCGGATCGAGGTCCGCATCCCCGAGCAGGCGCCGTTCGAGGCCGATGCAGTGCGCGAGCTGGTCGTGGACGTCCCACCCGGGGCAGCCGGTCTCGGTCCCCCAGGCCTCGTCCGACAACCCGTCGGTCGCATCCAGCAGCCCGTCGAGCGCCGCCCGGTAGGCCGCGACCAGGTGGTCGCGCTGCGCGACGCGGTCGGGTCGTCGAGCGTCGGCCACAGCGTCTCTCCCTCGGGCGGACCGGGCACGCTAACGCCGACCTCGCCTCCGGTGCGTCGAGCCGGCTCCGACCGCGCGTGGCACCAGCCCCCGTGTGGCACCCTGTGGCCTCCGGGCCAGGCCCGACCCGTCGCGAAGGTCGCGACGCCACCACCGAGGAGACCCTGCCGTGAGTCAGCAGCAGCTGCCGGGCTACGCCCCCGACGCCGTCGTGAACCAGAGCGAGGACGTCCGTTCGCGGTTCATGACGCGCGTCTACCTCAACCTGCTCGCGGGTATCGGTGCGTTCATCGCGATCGAGACCTACCTGTTCACCAGCGGGCTCGCCTACGACATCGCCAACGCGATGCTGAGCGTGTCGTGGCTGCTGGTCCTCGGCGGGTTCATGCTGGTGTCGTGGCTCGGGTCGACCTTCGCGTGGAAGGCGACCTCCCCCGCCGCGCAGTACGGCGGGTACGCGCTGATGGTCGCGGTCTACTCGGTGATCTTCACCCTCCCGCTGGCCTACGCCGAGCAGGAGTTCCCCGGGGTCATCTCCACGGCGGCCTGGATCTCCATCCTCGCCTTCATCGGTCTCTCCGGCATCGCCCTCACCACCAGCAAGGACTTCAGCTTCCTGCGCGGCGCGCTGATGTGGGCCGGGCTGCTGGCCCTCGGCGCCATCGTCGCGGCGGTGGTCTTCCCGTCGCATCGAGCTCGGCGCGTGGTTCTCGGTGGCGATGATCGGGCTGGCCGGCGGGGCGATCCTCTACGACACCCAGAAGATCTACCGCTCCTACCCCGCCGACCGGCAGGTCGCCGCCGCGATGAGCCTGTTCGCGTCCGTCGCCCTGATGTTCTGGTACGTGCTGCGGCTCCTGAGCCGCCGCTGACCGACCGCTCGTCACGAGTGAGGGCCCCCGCTGACGCGGGGGCCCTCACTCGTACTCGGGGGGACGCCTACGACAGGTTCGACTTGCTGATCAGCTGCAGGAACTGCTCGTTGGACTTCGCGGCCTTGAGCTTGTCGATCAGCAGGTGCAGCGACGCCTCGGTGTCCATCGTCGACAGCAGCCGCCGCAGCTTCCAGATGGTGTCGATCTGCTCCTGCGGCAGCAGCAGCTCCTCGCGGCGCGTGCCGGACGCCTGGATGTCGATCGCCGGGAAGATCCGCTTCTGCTCCATCCGACGGTCGAGCCGCAGCTCCATGTTCCCGGTGCCCTTGAACTCCTCGAAGATGACCTCGTCCATCTTCGAGCCGGTCTCGATGAGGGCGGTCGCGATGATCGTCAGCGATCCGCCCTCCTCGATGTTCCGGGCGGCTCCGAAGAACCGCTTCGGGGGGTAGAGCGCCGCCGAGTCCATGCCGCCGGACATGATCCGACCCGACGTGGGTGCGGTCTGGTTGTAGGCACGCCCGAGACGGGTGATCGAGTCGAGGAGGATGACCACGTCGCGGCCACGTTCGGCGAGGCGCTTGGCCCGTTCGATGGTGAGCTCGGCGACCTGGGTGTGGTCCTCGGCGGGCCGGTCGAAGGTCGAGGAGATGACCTCGCCGTCGGTCGAGCGCTCGAAGTCGGTGACCTCCTCGGGACGCTCGTCGACGAGCACGACCATCAGGTGCAGGTCCGGGTCCGACGCCTCGATGGCGGCGGCGAGCTGCTTGAGGATGGTGGTCTTGCCGGCCTTCGGCGGCGACACGATCAGGCCGCGCTGGCCCTTGCCGATGGGGGTGAACATGTCGACGAGGCGCATCGCCATGGTGGCGTTCTCGCCGCCGGCCGAGGCGCAGCCGCTCGTCGGGGAACAGCGGCGTCAGGTCCTTGAACTCGGGCCGCTTCGGCTGGCCGTCGAGGTCGGCGACGGCCACGCCCTCGATGGAGTCGACCCGGCCGAGGGCGGGGAACTTGTCGTTGTTGCGGTTGCGACGGATCGGGACCGGCGACGCGGTCGCCGCGGCGCAGGTCGTAGCGACGCACGAACGACTGCGAGACGTAGACGTCCTTCGGACCCGACAGGTACCCGGTCACCCGCAGGAAGCCGTACCCCTCGGGCAGCAGGTCGAGGACGCCCTCGCGGACCTCGGCGTCGTCGAGGTTCTCCTGGCTGCCCTGGCCCTGACCGCCGGGACGGTTCTTGCGTCGACGCTCGCGCTTGGCGCGGTTGCGGCTGCCCCGGGTCGCGTCGCCGTCGCCGCGGTCGTCCGGCCGTCGTCGTCGCCGGTCGTCGCGCTGGCCGACCCGCGTCGTCGCTGATCGCGCTCGACGTCCTCCGGTCAGCACCGCGGTCTCCGCGTCACGGTCGGCGACGGTCCGTCGGCCGGTCTCCCGCGCGGTCGCGCTGCCCCGTCCGCCGGCGCCACGGTCGAGCGCCCTCGGCGCGCCCGAGCGCGCTCCGGCGTCCGACCGTCGCCCTCGCCGGCCCGGAGCCCGTCGCCAGCGTCAGCGGACCGGCGGCGGCGTCGGCGCGGACGCCGGCGTCCGCACCGCTGCGGCGCTCTGCCGATGCGGCCCCGATGATGAGGTCGACGAGGTCGGCCTTCTTCATCCGTTGGTAGCCACGGAGCTCGAGGGTCGCCGGCGATCTCGCGGAGCTCCGCGAGCGCCTTGCGCTCCAGCAGCGTGCGGTCCATCTGGTTCTCCCCGTCGTCGGGCCCCGTGGGCCGCTCAGGTCGGGTCAGGTCAGGTCCGACGGTCCGGCGGACCGCGTATCGGGTCTGGCTCAGGCCTCGAGCGCGGCCTGGTAGGTCTCCCAGTCGGCGAGGAAGCGTTCGAGACCCGCATCGGTCAGCGGGTGGCGCACCATCTGCTCGAAGACCTTGGTCGGCAGCGTCGCGGCGTGGGCGCCGACGGCGGCGGCCTGCGCGACGTGCTGGGGCGAGCGCAGCGACGCCGCGAGCACCTCGGTCGTCGTAGCCCTGGATCCGGAAGATGTCGGCGATCTCGGCGATCAGCGCGATGCCGTCGTTGGCGATGTCGTCGAGCCGACCGGCGAACGGCGACACGTAGGTGGCGCCCGCGCCAGCGGCCAGGATCGCCTGGGTGGCCGAGAAGCACAGCGTCACGTTGGTCTTGACGCCGTCGTCGGTCAGCTTCCGGCAGGCGCCGAGCCCGTCGGGCGTGAGCGGCAGCTTGATGACGACGTTGTCGGCGATAGCGGCCAGCTCGCTGGCCTCGCGCAGCATCCCGTCGGTGTCGGTCGCGACGACCTCGGCGCTGACGTCGCCGTCGACCTCGGCGCAGATCTCGCGGATCATGTCCGCGAAGTCGCGCTTCTCCTTGGCGGCCAGGCTCGGGTTGGTGGTCACCCCGTCGAGCACGCCCCACCGGTTGATCTCGGTGATCTCGGCGAGGTTGGCGGTGTCGAGGAACAGCTTCACGGCGGGCTCCGGTACGGGCAGGCCGACACGGGCGGTGCCGCGAGCCTGGCGGCGAGGAAGGGGGGTGCACCGACGCACGTCCCGCGCGAGGAGGTTCGTCACCCGGTCGATCTGCGGGAAGCCCGAGGGCTTCGGCGACGCGGAACACGGTGACCCGACGGGGCCGACCGCTGGCGTTCCGGGTGGGGAGTCCCCGCGTCGGAGGCGACGCGGTACGGCGGCATCATACTCCCCGCCGTGGGCACCGCACGCAGTCCTCGGCGACCGGGCCGTCACCCGCGAGCCCGCAGCCGCCGTCGGGACAGACCACGGCTCCGGCGAGGTCGACCACGGCCGGGTGCGCCTCGAAGCCGTGCCGGGCCGCGAGCGCGTCGACCTGCTCGAGCTCACCAGCGTGGACGTGGCTGACGACCGCCGCGACCGACGGCCCGGCACCCGACAGCCACGCGTGCACCCCCGACGACACGGAGCTCGGTGACGACGGCGCCGGTCGCCGGCATCGCCGCGAACCGGGCCGGCTCGTGCAGGAGGTCGCCGGCCAGCGCGACCGCGGCGGGCCACGCACCGAGCAGCGCCCCGAGCACGTGTCCGGCCCTCGCCGCCTGGACCGACGCGTCCGCCGCGGGACATCGCGCCCGGCAGGACCGCACGCGCCGAGGTGGTCGCCTGGCGCGTCGTCGGGACGAGCACCAGCGGACGGAGGGTCGGGGTCGGGGTTCACCCGCCGGATCACCAGGCCGCCCGCGTCGTCGGTCGCACAGGCCACCAGCCCACCGACGATCGCGGGTGCCGACGTTGTCGGGGTGCCCCTCGATCCGGGTCGCGAGACCGATGAGGTCGCGATCGCCGACCACGACCCCGGTCAGCGCCCGCCCGAGCACGAGCCCCGCGACGATCGCCGACGACGACGAACCGAGTCCGCGCTCGAGCGGGACGGTGCTGCGGGCAGCGGAGCGCCACGTCGGGAACGGCGACGTCGTGGTGCTCGCAGAAGGTCACGAGCGAGCGCCAGGTCAGGTTGTCGTCCCCGTCCGCGATCTCGCCCGCGCCCTCACCCTCGCACCGGACCCGCTCGTCCTGCGTCGGCTCGGGGCAGCGAGCGTGACCTGCAGGCTGAGGCGCAAGCGGCCGGTGCCCCGGAGGCGCGAGCCCGAACGCATCGAACCCCGGTCCGAGGTTGGCGGTCGTCGCGGGGACGCTGACGGTGTGGTGGACGAGAGCCGCGGCGGAGCTCACCTGTTCAGCCCGAGCGCCGCGGCAGCTGCATCGACCTCGGCGGCGATGGTCACCGGCTGCGACGCACCGTTGATGGCCCACTCGGGGTCCTTCAGGCCGTGACCGGTGAGCACGCAGACCACGGTCTGTCCGCGTTCGAGCTCGCCCGACGCGTGCAGCTGGAGCAGCCCCGCGACGGACGCCGCTGACGCCATCTCGACGAAGACGCCCTGGTGGGCGAGCTGGCGGTAGGCAGCGATGATCTCGCGGTCGGTCACGGAACGGATCGAGCCGTTCGAGTCCCGGGCCGCCTCGACCGCCTGCTCCCACGAGGCCGGGTTCCCGATGCGGATCGCTGTGGCCACGGTCTCCGGCTTCTCGACCGGGTGCCCGAGCACCAACGGTGCCGCACCGGCTGCCTGGTAGCCCCGCATGACGGGGAGGGTGTCGACGGTGCCGTCGGCGCTGTACTCGCGGTAGCCGCGCCAGTAGGCGGTGATGTTGCCGGCGTTGCCGACCGGCATCACGTGGACGTCGGGAGCGCGACCGAGCTGGTCGCACACCTCCCACGCGCCGGTGCGTTGTCCGTCGATCCGGTAGGGGTTGACCGAGTTCACCAGGCTCACCGCGTACTCGTCGGCGAGCTGCCGGCACATCACGAGGGCCTGGTCGAAGTTGCCGTCGATCTGCAGGACCTGCGCACCGTGGACCAGCGCCTGGGCGAGCTTGCCGAGCGCGATCTTGCCCTTCGGCACGATGACCCCACAGGTCATCCCGGCCTTCGCGGCGTACGCCGCCGCCGATGCGGAGGTGTTGCCGGTCGAGGCGCAGATGACGGCCTCGGCGCCCTCCTCCTTGGCCTTGCTGATCGCCAACGTCATCCCACGGTCCTTGAAGGACCCGGTGGGGTTGACGCCGTCGTACTTGAGGTGGACCTCGCAGCCGGTGAGCTCGGACAGCACCTCGGAGACGATGAGCGGTGTCCCGCCCTCTCGCAGGGTCACGATCGGAGTCGCGTCGGTGACCGGCATGCGATCGCGGTACTCGTGGATCAACCCCTGCCAGACGTGGGCTCCTCGGTGCATCGCCGCGCCGCTCACTCCGCTCCCTCCGAGACCGCTCACTCCCACACCTCCGACTCGACCCGCAGGACGCTGGTGACCTTGCGGACCGACGACGACGCCTCGAGCGCGTCGACGCAGGTCCGCAGGTCACCCTCGCGCGCCCGGTGGGTGATGAGCACGAGCTGGGCGGTGTCGCCCGAGCCCTCCTGCCACACCTGCGCGATCGAGACGGTGTGGTCGCCGAACGTGCGCGCGACCTCGGCGAGCACACCGGGCTCGTCCTCGACGTCGAGCAGCACGTAGTACTGGGTCTGCAGGTCCTCGATCGGACGCAGACGCTTGGCCCGGTGGCTCGACGGCAGCGGGCCCGGTGCCTGCTGGAGCAGGTTGCGGGCCACGTCGATGATGTCGCCGACGATGGCCGACCCGGTGGGCATCCCGCCCGCGCCACGGCCGTAGAACATCAGCTCGCCGGCGGCCTCGGCCTCGACGTACACGGCGTTGAACGACTCGCGGACGCCCGCGAGCGGGTGGGCCTTCGGCAGGAACGTCGGGTGGACCCGGACGGCCACCTCGTCGTCGACCTCCGAGGCGATCCCGAGCAGCTTGATGACGTAGCCCAGCCGGGACGCGACCTCGATGTCCGTGGCGCTGACCCGGTCGATGCCCTCGCGGAAGACGTCGGCGGCGTGCACGGTCGTGTCGAAGGCGAGCGACGCGATGATCGCGGCCTTCGAGGCGGCGTCGTGGCCCCCGACGTCGGCGGTCGGATCCGCCTCGGCGAACCCGAGCGCCTGCGCTTCGGCGAGGACGTCGGCGTACGCGGCGCCCTCCTCGGTCATGCGCGTGAGGATGTAGTTGGTCGTACCGTTCAGGATGCCCACGACCCGGGTGACCCGGTCCCCCGCGAGCGACTCCTTGAGCGGCTTGATGATCGGGATCGCGCCCGCGACCGCCGCCTCGTAGGCCAGGTCGACGCCACCGGAACGAGCGAGCCTCGGCCAGCTCGGGGCCCTCGTGGGCGATGAGCTCCTTGTTGGCGGTCACGACGGGCTTGCCGAGCTCCAGGGCGCGGCGGACGAGCGTCCCGGCCAGGTCTCGACCACCGATCACCTCGACGACCAGGTCGACGTCATCCGCCTCGACGACGGCCATCGCGTCGGTCGGTGAAGACGTCCGCCGACAGCGGGAGCCCGCGGTCGAGCGTCGTGTCGCGCACGGCGACGCGGGTCACCTGGAGGCGCGCACCCGTGCGAGCGGTGAGGTCGGCGGACTCGCGGTCGAGGATCGTCACGACCCCGGCGCCGACGGTGCCGCAGCCGAGCAGGCCGATGCGGATGACGCGGTCCACGGGTGACCTCGGTCGGGTGGTCGGGGAGGGCGCCGGAGCCTACCGGCGCGAGTGGGGCCCTCAGGGCGGCGAGGGGAGGCGCAGGGCGGTCCAGCTCGCCGGTGGCGCGGACCGAGATCGCTCAGGCGATCGAGGGAGCACGCAGGGCGGTCCACACCGTGGCGTGCGGGCGGAAGCCGAGCCGGCGGTAGAGGTGGTCGGCGGGACCGGCGGGGTCCGCGCCGAGACCGATGCGGCTGCCCGGCTCAGCCGCGAGGTGCGCGGTGACGGCCCGGTGGGTCAGGGCCGACGCGAGACCGAGCCGGCGGTGGACCGGGTGGACGACGACGTCCTCGATGGTCGCCAGGCCCTGCCGGTCGTGCAGCACGATCGCCTTCGCGACCGGTCCGCCGTGACGGAGTGCGAGCCAGATCGTGGCGCGGCCGGCAGCCGCGAGCTCGCGCTGGACGTCGACCGCCCACGCGGTGAACTCGGGGTCGCTGGCGCGCCAGTCGTCGGGGGTGTCCCCGGACGCGTACCGGTCGAGGACGCTGACGGCGTGCCACCGTCGCTCGACCTCGATCGGCGTGTCATCGGCCCGGACCTCGACGCCGCCACCGCGTGGCCGAGGGACGCTCGACGGTGGTGTGACCGTCACGAGTTCCGCGGGGGCCGCCGACGGGGTGACCGGTTCGCCGAGGAGCAGCACGGTCGTGGGATGCAGCGTGCATCCCGAGCTCGGCGCAGGCGCGCAGCAGGTCCGGGTCGGCGTCCGGGAGCTCGGCGGGGGCGTCCGGACGCAACGGCGTCTCCCACCGCAGCTGCACGTGCTGCACGCCGAGCCGGCCGGTGGTCTCGACGAACCGGTCGACCCAGGCAGTCAGGTCGCCCGGTGCGGGTGGGGACTCGAGGTCGATGGTGTTGCCGTCGCGGAAGTCGGGCCGCGACGGCGTCCGGACGCTGACGTGGTCGCGGGCGTAGGTGACCAGCGTCCGTGGTGAACTGCCGGCGCGGCTGACGGCCAGCCCGAGCCGTTCGTCGAGCCGCCGGAGCTTGCCGTCCCCGGCGAGGTCGGTTCGAGGCGGACCCTCCGCTGTCATCGGATCCCCACGTCCCGGGCGACCAGGTCGTCGAGGGTCTCGCGGCGCAGCAGTTCTCGCGCCTGACCGTCCCTGACCAGCACCGCGCCAGGTCGTGGCAGGCGGTTGTAGTTCGACGCCATCGACGCGGTGTAGGCCCCCGTGGCCGCGACGGCCAGCAGATCGCCCACGGCCAGGTCGCCGGGCAACGGCGCGTGTTCACGCACGAGGTCGCCCGACTCGCAGTGCTTGCCGACCACCGTCACCGAGCGGGGTTCGACGTCGCTGACCCGGTTCGCGAGCGTCACCTCGTGGACGGCGTCGTAGAGGGCGGGGCGGATGTTGTCGCCCATCCCCCCGTCGACCGAGACCCACGTGGTCAGACCCGGGAGCGGCTTGACCGTGCCGACCTCGTAGAGGGTGAGGGTCGACGGGCCGACGATGGCACGTCCGGGTTCGACCACGAGCCGTGGCCGCGGGAAGTCCAGGCGCTCGCACGCGTCGCTGACCGCCTCGAGCACGGCCTTGCCGTAGCGCGAGACCTCGACCGGGTGGTCCTCGTGGGTGTACCGGATCCCCATGCCGCCACCGAGGTTCAGCTCGGTGAGGGTGACGCCGTGCTCGTCCCGCCAGCGCGCCATGAGGTCGAGGCAGACGTCCGCGTTGGCGATGAACGGGTCGGTGCCGAAGATCTGCGACCCGATGTGCGCGTGGATGCCGACGACCTCGACGTGCTCGAGGTCGCGGGCGGCGAGCAGTGCCCGGTCGGCGAGGCCGAGCGAGAGGGTGAAGCCGAACTTGGCGTCGTCGTGGCCGGTCCGCACGTACTCGTGCGTGTGCGCGTCGATCCCCGGGGTGATGCGGAGCCACACCTGCGCCACGGTGCCCCGGGCTGCTGCCAGTCGTTCGAGCCGTGCGAGCTCGTCGAACGAGTCCACGACGATCCGACCGAGGCCGACCTCGAGCGCCCGGTCGAGCTCGGCCTCGCCCTTGTTGTTGCCGTGGTGGATCAGCTTGGCGGGGTCGACGCCGGCCACGAGCGCGGTGTGCAACTCACCCTCGGAGGCGACGTCGATCAGCAGCCCCTCGTCGTCGACGATCTGCAGGATCCCGACGGTGCACCACGCCTTGGATGCGTACGCGACCTCGACGCCGGGGAACCCGCTGACGTAGCGCTGGCAGCGTTCGCGCAGGTCGACCTCGTCGACGACCCACAACGGCGTGCCTTGGTCGCGGGCGAGGTCGGTGACGGCGACGCCGCCGACGTGCAGGACGCCGTCTGCGTCCCGCTCAGCGGTCAGGGGCCAGGGTCCGGGCATCGTCACAACCGTTCCGGTGCGGCCACACGCAGCAGGCCGAGCGCGTCAGCGAGGACCTGCTTGGCGGCGAGGGCGAGGTGGTAGCGGGCGCGGCCGAGCTCCTCGAGCCGAGCCGTCTCCGCGGCGGGTCGGTCCGGTTCGTCCGGGGCGAGGATCCGGCACTCGGTGTAGAAGCGGTGGAAGGTGCCCGCGAGCTCCTCGGCGTACCGGGCGAGCCGCTGGGTCGCCCGGAGCTCGGCCGCCTCGGCGACCACCAGCGGCAGCTGCGCCATCGCCGTGAGCAGGTCGAGCTCGGCGGGGTGGTCGAGCAGCGACAGGTCGGCGGCGGCGAGCGGGCCCGCGTCGAAGCCACGCTCGTCGGCGGCCCGGAGCAGCGAGCTGATCCGGGCGTGCGCGTACTGGACGTAGTAGACCGGGTTCTCCATCGACTGCTGGGTCACGACGGCGAGGTCGAAGTCGACGGTCGAGTCGAGGCTCTGGCGCAGGAACGCGTACCGGGTCACGTCGACCCCGACCTCGTCGACCACCTCGTCGAGGGTGATCAGCTCGCCGGCGCGCTTCGACATCTTGACCGGCGCCCCGTCCCGCAGCAGGTTGACCAGCTGCCCGATCCGGATCTCGACCCGGTCGACCGGGATGCCGAGGCAGGCCGCCGCGGCGTGCAGCCGGGCGACGTAGCCGTGGTGGTCCGCGCCGAGGAGGTAGATGAGCCTGCCGCCACCGCCGCTGCCGCCCTCGTCGCCACCCGAGACCCGGTCCCACTTGTCGCGGATGTAGGCGCAGTCGGCAGCGAAGTAGGTGGGGCGCCCGTCGGAACGCACGAGCACCCGGTCCTTGTCGTCCCCGTGCGACCCGGTGCGCAGGAACACCGCACCGTCCTGCTCGTAGGTCTGCCCGTCCGCCGTCAGCTGGGCGATGGTCGCCGCGATCGCGCCGCTCTCGTGCAGCGATGCCTCGGAGAACCACACGTCGAAGTCGACGCCGAGCTCGTGCAGCTGGGCCTCGATGCGTCCCCGCATGGCCTCGACCGCGAGCACCCCGACCCGTGCGGCGACCTGGGGGTCGACCAGGCCGCTCGCCTCGACGGCTTCATCCTCGACGAGATCGCCGCTCGGACCGTGCTCGGCGCCGCCACCGGCCAACGACGGGGCGTCGACACCCGTGGTGGTGAACAGCGCATCGCCATGCTCGGCGCGGAGGTCGGCAGCGATGTCGGCCACGTAGCTGCCGCGGTAGTGATCCTCGGTCAGGTCGCGGCCCTCCGCCACGAGCACGACCGACTCACCGAAGCGACGGATCTGCTCGCCGGCGTCGTTGACGTAGTACTCGCGGGTGACGGCGTGACCGGACGCCTCGAGCAGTTCGGCGATCGCGTCGCCGGTGGCGGCCCAGCGGCCCGACCCGACGTGGAGCGGACCGGTCGGGTTCGCCGACACGAACTCGACGTTCACGCTCTCACGCTGGTCGGTCGGCAGGTCGGTCCGCGCGTAGCCCAACCCCTCGCGCAGGATGCGGCCGCACGAGCTCCTCGTGGTAGCGGTGGGCGAACCGGAAGTTGACGAAGCCGGGACCGGCGATGGCCGCCTCGGCCACCACCTCCGGCAGCTCGAGGTGGTCGACGACGAGCCTGGGCGATGTCACGCGGGGGCCGCTTCGCCGGCTTGGCGAGCCGGAGCGCGACCGTCGTCGCCCAGTCCCCGTGATCGGCCTGCTTCGGCCGCTCGAGCGCGGGGTCGGTGTCGGGCAGCCCGGCAGCGACCAGCGCCGCAGCGGATGCGGGCGGCGAGGTCGGCCAGGACGGGATCGTGCTGCTCGGGGCGGGCCACGGGAGCTCCGGCGACGTCGAGGTGGCAGGTGGCGTGACCGCGGAGCGTACGGCCCACGCCGGGCGCCCACCCGCACCCCTGGGGCTGCGCGTCAGGCCTCGCCGGCGAGGCTGCATCGACCAGGTCGACGAGCTCGAGCGGGTCGAACGGCTTGGTGACGTACGCGTCCGCTCCGCGCCTCGAGCCCAGCGTCGACGTCGGCCTCCTGCGCCTTGCGCCGACAGGATGACGATCGGCGTCGCCGCGACGTCCGGATCGTCGTCGGCACGCACGGCGGCGCAGACCTGGAACCCGTCGAGGTCCGCGGCATCATCACGTCGAGGAGGACGACCTGGGGCCGCTCGCGCACGGATCGCGGCGAGACCGGCGTCGCCCATCGCCAGCGGTGAGGACCTCGTGCCCCTCGAGCTCGAGGTTGAGCTGCAGGAGCCGCAGGATGATCGGGTCGTCATCGACGGCGAGGACGCGGACCACGGGCGGTTCCCTCTCGGCGCGCTGACGGGACAGGCGCGAGGGACGGTAGCCGCGGCGTTCGCGCTGGGCGCGGCTCCGGGTCGGGACCCGCGCGGCTGGTACGGTTCTCGACCGCCGGGTCGCGCTCCGCGCACGGCCACGCCCCCGTAGCTCAGTGGATAGAGCACTGGCCTCCGGAGCCAGAAGCGTAGGTTCGATTCCTACCGGGGGTACTTGTCAAAACGCCGATATTCGGGCGTCTACGGGGGACTTGGCACGCTGAGCACCGCTCGTGGCAACAATTTGGCAACAAAACGGATCGCTCACGCTGATCGCTCGTCGGGAGGATGACGGGTTCACGACGGTGTGCGACGTGGGCTGGGCCGGCCCCCGCAGCGGGGTCCTGCAGGCTGGGACGCGGCGCACGTGCGCGGGTAGCATGGCTGGCATGGTTGATCAGGCGCTCCGCGATCGGGTGAGCCGGTTGAGCCAGGCCGACCGGCTTGAGCTCATCGGTCAGCTCTGGCAGTCGATCGAGGTCGATGAGCTGGAGGTCACCCCGGCTGAGCGCGATCTGCTGGATGACCGGCTCGCGGACCTGCGCAACGATCCGGACGCTGGACGTTCGTGGGGCGAGGTAGAGGCCGAATTGCGCAGCCGCTTTCGGTGACACGTCGGGTCATCATCCGCCCTGCCGCCGAGCAGGACATCACCGATGCGGTCGACTGGTATGCCGGTCGTGCACCCGAACAGATCGGTCGGTTCCTCGACGAGCTGGCGGCCGCCGTGACTCGCAGCGCAGAGTCGCCGCGTCTGTTTCGCACCGTCCACCGCGAGGTTCGTCGGGCGGCACTCCGGGTGTTCCCGTACTTCGTCTGGTTCGTGCTCGATGACGACGCGGACCTCGTGCGGGTCATCGCGGTGACGCATTACCGGCGTGACCCTGCCGTCGTGCGCTCGCGGCTGGAGGGCTGAGCCTTCCGGCGGTCGGTGAGAACCGGGGGCCGCGCGGGAGTATTCAGCGTGTTTGGTCGCCGTTGAGGATCACGTTGGCGAGGGTGTGCGCCATGGTTTCGTCGGCTGCAGGGAGGACGTGGGCGTAGGTGTCCAGGGTGATGGCGACGTTGGCGTGACCGAGCCGCTGCGAGATGACCTTGACGTCGTGCCAGCCGGTCGCCGCCGCCAGCGCGGCCGATGCGTAGGAGTGGCGGACCGCGTGCAGCGGGATGTGTGGCAGGCGGGCCATCCCCGCCCGGTGGACGAACCGCTCGTAGAACGTGCCGGGCCGGATCGGGGTTCCGTCTTCGTAGGTCCACAGCAGCCCGGACCGGCGCAGGCCCTGCCAGTCGGTGAATGTGTCCTGCCACGCGGGTCCGGCGAGCATCCGTGTTTCGAGCTGCCGCTTGCGATGATCTTTCAGTGCCTGCACGGTCGCCGGGTCCAGCGCCATCTTGCGCTCACCGGCCTTGGACTTGGGGCGTGGCTTCCAGGTCACCTTCTGGTCGACGATGCCGAGGGTCCAGTCGACCCGGACCCAGCCTTGGTCGAGGTCGAGGTCGTCCCAGGTCAGCCCCGCGACCTCGCCGAGCCGGGCACCGGTGGTGGCGAACAGCAACCATGCGGCGTACAGGTCGTCGCCGGCGACATGGCGGAGGAACGTCCGAAGCTCCTCGACGGACCACCAGTCGCTCTCGGCTTCGTCGGCTGTCGGCGGCGACACGGCATCGGCGGGGTTGCGCTTAAGCCTGCCGTGCTTCTTGACGGCATCGGACAGCGCCTTGTGGAGCATCCCCGCGATCCGCGCGACCGACTTCGCCGATAGTGGGGCGGCCGTTCTGACCACCGCGGCGTTCCAGGTGGTCGTACAGACCATCCAGGTCGGCGGGGGTGAGCGCCTGTAGGCGTGTGGCGCCGAGGTGTGGCACCACGTACCGGCGGACGTCGCCGCTGTAGAGCGCGTGGGTCGCCACGGACACCGTGCCCCGATGGCGCCGTGCCGCGTCGGCTGAACGCGGCTTGATAGAGGGCAGCCATTCGCCGGTCAGGTAGGCGACAAGGGTGATCCGGTCCGGGTCGATGTAGCTGCCTTCATCGACATCACCGAGGACCTCGCGCAACGCCTGCTTGGCATCCTTCTCGCGGGTGAACCCGCGCCGTTGAGTCTGCCGCCGCTTGACCTCACCCGTTTCGGGATCAGCAACGGGCGGGCTGTCGTAGACGATGCGCCAGCGATCGCCGGCCTTGGTCGAATACTTGTAGACACCGTTCATCGTTCCTCCTGTCCGTCGTGAAACTGTCGCGCATCTCGAGACGGTCTACCGCCCGGGTGTGACGACGTGCTGTGGATCGTCATCGGGTGAGAACGCGCTGGCTCGTCCGTTGTCGTCGTTCGTCGTTGGCGAGCGCGGTTCGCAGGTCGTTGATGCTGCGGGTGAGCTGCCGCTGCTCGTCGGACTGGATAGGACTCGTAGGGCGAGCGCCGAGCGCCCGCGTCGGGTGGGTGATGTTCCAGCGCCGTCGGTGACGCACGATGGCCTCAGCGGCGGCGGTCCAGCGTGGGTGGATGGTGGGGTCGGTGGGTGGAGGACCGAGCGCGTCGACCAGCCAGGCGGGTGGACGGCGGCGGTAGCTGGCGACGGCTCGCGCGGCCTCGTCGCGTAGCTCGCTGTTGAGGGCGACCAGCCGGGCTCGTTCGCGCCCGATGAGGGTGGGGTCGGGCAGCCGGGCGAGCTGCTCGTCGGCGGCGGCGATGGCCTGGTCGAGCTCGCCGGCATGACGTTGTGCGGTGTCGTGCTGAGCGACGAGTTGCTGTCGTTGGCGACGGTGGCGCGGGAGTGGGGTGGCGGGCAGTTCGTCGAGCTGGCGGCGGGTGGCCTCGGCAAACCGGCGTTGCTGGTCTCGACGGTCGGCGAGTTGCTGACGGTGGGCGTCGAGATCGAGCGCATGTCGGATGTCGGGCCGGTGTAGGTGCTGTTCGAGGCGGCGGATGCGGGTGCCGAGGTCGGCGACGTCCGCAACGGGGGTGTGCGCGCGGCTGCGGTTGAGGGCGGCGGTGAGCCGTCGGTGGGGATCGTCGGCTGGCTCGTGGTGGTGCTGGTGGAGCTGGTCGTCGAGGTCGGTGGTGTCGGTGAGGTAGAGGCGGTTGGTGTGGCGGCCGCGGGACAGCGCGACGTAGCCCCATTCGCGGTAGAGATCGGGCGAGCCGAGGGTGTAGGTGTGATCGACAGTCAGCCCTTGGGCTTTGTGGCCGGTGATGGCGTAGCCGTGGATGAGGTGTCCGGCGTCGAGGTAGTCGGACGGCAGCCGCAGCGGGGTGCCGTGGTCGTTGACGGCGGTGATGAGTGTGCGGTTGTCGGGGTCGATGCCGGTGATGGTGGCACGGGTGCCGTTGACGACCCCGAGGCGAGGGCGGTTTTTCAGGCAGACGATCCGGTCACCGGCCCGGAACGGCGTGCCGTCGGCGGTCTGGAGGGTGGGGCCCGTGAGCAGGCCGGCGTCGGCCAGACGGCGGCGGGCACGCAGGTTGAGGTCGTCCACCTCGACGCGGCGCAGCGCGATCATGATGCTGTCCGGTCGTGTTGGCGGCGGTGTGCCACCAGTCGTCAACGAGCTGGTCGCGCACCGTGTCGGGGTCGTGGTCGGTGACGACCCGTCCGTGCTGCCGGTAGGCCGTGATCGCGGCGTTGGGGTCGCCGTGACGGAGCTCGTCGAGGGCGGCTTGTTCCCAGACGTGGATCTGGCGACGGTTGCCGGTCAGCTCGATTCGGTCGAGCTTCTCGGTGAGGGTGCGGAACAGGCCACCGGCGTCGATCTCGGGCAGCTGTCGGTGGTCACCGACCGGCGCCACCTTCACGTCAAGTGCTAGGGCGTGGTTGAGGAGCCGGGCGAGGGTGCGGGTGCCGACCATCCCGGCCTCATCGACGACCAGCACCGATCCGGGCGGTGGGGACGGCTCGCCACGATCGAGGGGGCCGAGCAGCCGGGTGAGCGTGGTGGAGGGGATGCCGGACGACTCTTGTAGCTCCAGGGCTGCGCGGGCCGCGAGCGCGACGCCGGTCACACGGATGCCGGCGGTCTGCCAGGCGGTGTGGGCGGCGGCGAGCGTGTAGGTCTTGCCCGTTCCGGCGCGGCCCACGACCAACTCGACCCCGTGTCCGGACCCGGTGAGTCGGCGCACCATCGCGGCCTGCTCGCGAAAGCCCACGACGCTCGGCGATCTGCTCGACGACGGTCCGGTCGACCAGAGCGGCCCGATCGCCGATACGTCCGGGCCGCGGCCTCGGCCGCGTCGTGCTCGACCTGGATAAGCGCGCGGGTGGTGTAGCGCAGCTCGCTGCCGGTCGCCTCGATGGCGGTGCCGTCGGCCCGGCGGATCACGTCCCCGCTGGTGTACGGCCGGGCGTCGTCCAGCCGGATGATCTGTTCGGGGTCGCCAGTCAACACGGCGTCGGCGAGCGTCTCGATGTCCGCCACGCTCCCGCCGGTGGGCAGCCGGGTGGCGATGGCCTGGAGCACCTCGCGGCGGGCGAACGTCGACGCCTGCGCGGTCAACCCGTGATCGCTGACCAACTCCTCATGCAGCACGGCGAACTCGGGCGGGCTGCGGTGTCATCCGTGCGAGCAGCCGGCGTGTCCATCGGGATGGTTCCCGCACGCCGTGTGAGGTGGCACGTGACCGCCACTCGGCGCGCAGCTCGGCTTCGGAGGTCTGCCGGTCCTTGGCCTGTCGAGTTTGAGCGTGGCGACCTGCGCCGCCTTCGCCGAGTTTTCCCCACGCTCGCGAAGCACCTGCACGATGGCTTGGCGTCGTTGGGAGAACGCCTCGATCAGCTCCCGTTCGACCCCGGCGATGTCCGCAGCTCCGTTGACGGCCGGCTGCAAGGCGACCCCCAGCGAGGTGGTGAGCTCGTGCCGTAGGTGTGCCTGGTAGAGCACCCCGGCAGTCTTGGCGTGCGCGTACAGACGCCGGGCATCGAGGGTGCGCCACACGCTGTCGTCGACCGTCTCGGCCAGGTTGGCGACCAGGACGTGGGTGTGCAGCAGCGGATCACCCGCCCGAGAGCTGCGATGCCGGAACGCCGACGCGACCAACCCCTCCGCACGGACCTGCTCGACCCCGCCCTGACCGCGACGTGTGAACCCGGCAACCCGTTCCAGATAACCGACCGCCGCGTCCACCGCGGCGTCGTGTGCCGCCATCACCTGTGCGCCGGTGGCCCGGTCGCCGAGCGCCCACAGCAGCGACACCGACTTCGGTGCCCGAAACGTCAGGTCGAACCCCGGCACCTTCCGCGCCGGATGCCGCGCCAACCGATCGTCCGACACCGGATGGTGCCCGGCGAGGACGGCGCGCAGGTCGTCGGCCTCCACCCGCCCGGCCAGGCCGAGCCGCCCAGCGCCGTGTCCGACCCAGCGGCCCGGTTCCTCGCCGCGGGCGAGGTAGTAGTCCTCGGCCCCGGACGCGACGATGCCCAGGTAGTAGCTGTGGCCGCCCGGCGCCATCCGCCCGATGTTCAGCACTGGCCGCCCACCGGGCCGCATTCATCGAGTGCAAGTCTGTGTTCCTGCTGGAGCGGTCGCATGACGGCGAGGATGACGACCAGCAGCTTGACTGTCGACGTCCAGAATCTGCATTCAAATGGGTCTAATGGGCTGTACTCGCAAGATTCGTGTCATCGGATGTCGTGGTGTTCCGGGGTGTATCTGCACGTGACACCACGTGCAGGACGTCGAAGTTGTCGACGTAGATCTCAGGCTGTGCGAGTGGCGCACAAACCGGGACGGTCGCCGTGGACATGGCCGCAAGGGGCGTGCCGTGCCCGAGCGGCGGACGTAGCCGGTGAAGCCGCGCGGAGGCCACGCCGGCGATTCCTTGGCGACGAGGTACCGGGCCAGGCGGGTGAAGCTCGCCGGCACTGGCTCTCGGGGCCTTCGTGGATCACGACCACGGCCGGCGTCGGGCCACGCTAGGCGGCGCGGTGTGGGCGGTAGACGAAGGCGGGCATCTCGAGCCTGTCGAAGGACGGGAAGCGAACGAGATCCCGCCGCGACGAACGTGGCGGGGACGACTTCACAGTCGGACACCGGGTCGGCGTCCTAGCTCGTGGAGAGCAGCCCCCTGCGGACAGCCGACGGTCCCCAGGCCGCGAGCAGACTGGAGTCTGGCTCGACGACCATTGCAACCTGCCCGCAGCGCCAACCGTCGCCGACGGCCTGGCCACGACGTTATGACGCTTCACCGCTGACCGGGCGTCGGCCGCACCGCAGGGTGCGCACAGTGACGATCTACTCGTGACTTTCTCGTGTCATGGGTCCTGACACGAGTCCTGAGACGAGTTTGTCACGAGTCGCCCGGATCGTGCTGCGCACGAAACGACCCGTACCAGCGACGCCGCACCACCGGCGGCACGCCATGCCAGGCCGGGCGCACGGCAGCAAGTCCGCTCGGACGCCGGCAGCGGGAACGCGACACAAGGAGAGCCCGCGATGGATCAACGAGACGACACAGCCGCGACCATGACCGTCGAAGACGCCGGCCGACTCTTGGGCGTCAGCCGCCGCGCCGCCTACCGCGCCGCCGCCGCCGGACACATCCCCGTCATCCGGCTCGGCCGGCGCATCCTCGTACCCACCGCACGCCTCCACCAGATGCTCGGCATCCAACCCACCACGCGCCCTCACGAGCCCCGTGATCAAGGCCTGACCAACAAGCACGACGTGCCCGAGCAGCCCCAGGGGCCCCACGATCGCAGGCGTGCCGGAGATCGGCCGCTTGCCACCGACCCCCGATAACAGTAACGTTATCGCAATGTCGAGTGTGCCGTGGGCAGTCGAGTTCCATCCCGCCTGCGAAACGTGGGCCGGATCGCTCAGCCAAGCCGATGCCGAGGCGCTGCTCGCCGCCATCCGTGTCCTTCGTGACCTCGGCCCAAGCCTCGGGCGACCGCTCGTGGACACCATCAGCGGCAGCCGACACAGCAACATGAAAGAGCTGCGACCGGGCTCCACCGGACGCACGGAGATCAGAGTGCTGTTCGCCTTCGACCGAACCCGCAGGGCGATCCTGCTCATCGGTGGCGACAAGCACGACAACTGGTCGGCGTGGTACGACCAGAACATCCCGGTCGCCGACGACCGGTTCGACGAACACCAAGCGAGGACCGAACCGAAGACCTCGAGCACAAGCCGTACCAAGGGCAGCAAGGGAAGGAAGCGACGATGAGCCTCAAGGACTGGGAGACCAACATCCTCGAGACCCCCGGCGCGCCCGAACGGGTCGCCGAGATCGAAGACGAGCTGCGACTGGCGGCCGGGCTCACCGCCCTGCGCGAGCAGGCCGGCCTGTCCCAGCGCGAACTCGCCCGGCGTCTACGGGTGTCACAGCCACGGGTGGCAGCGATCGAGCGGGCCAGCAACATCACGATCGAGGTCCTCGATCAGTACATCGAAGCCGTCGGCGGCCAGCTCGAGATCACCATCCACCAAGGCACCCAACGGATTCCACTCAAGGGCGGCGAACCGACCAGGACGCCCGCCGCGACATCTTCGCAGCGGCCATCCACCTAACCAACCCGACCCACCACTGACCGGCGGGCATGACCGGGTCGGCACCAGACCTCAACGACGGCAGAACCCATGGCCACCAGCGGGCAGACCGCTGGCCAGGACTGGGCACCTACGTGGTCGCCACTGGGCAGGATCCTGCCGCACCGGTGAGAATCCGAGGCGGGTGAATGCGGGGGGCGTAATGGACTGACTCGCCAGAGCGGGCCGGGCCTCGTGGAGAAGGAACGAAGGGCGTCGACGGCGAAGCTGTTGTTCAGTTCGATCGTGCGGTCGTGATGGAACCCCGCGCCCTCCCCGACGTCCCTTCACCGCCAGCCGGCGAGATGGAGTACCCGGTGCCCGACAGACCCCGAGCGGCGAGGGGACCGCACGACGGCTTCCACGTAACGGTCCGCACGGACCGTGAGCGCTATGTGGCCGGTGAGGAGGTGCGGTTCACGGTCGAGACCTGCAACCTCGGTGCGCCCACGACGACCGAGGAAGGCGGGCGGCCGTTCGCCTTCACGATCCGGGATGCCGATGGTCGGGTCGTGGCAGACGACAGCCACGTCATCTCGACGCTGGCGTTGCGCGGGGTATCGTGGACTGCAGGAGAGTGCCGGGAAGCTACGGGGAGCTGGGACCAGCACTTCTGGAACCGCCATGAGGATGCCCCCGCGGAGCCGCCCGAGATCTGGGGGTGGCCCAACCGGGGCGACGAGGTCCCAGGCGGGCAGTACCAGGTCAGCATCAGCTCGCTCTACGGCGGCGCGACGTCCGAACCCTTCATGCTCGAACGGTGACCCGACGTCCCCGTGCATCCCACAGGCCAGCGGAACCGGAGCATGCATGAGACTGACAGCGGCCATGATGTTGCTCACCCTCGGCGTCTTCCCAGGTTTCGTACTCGACCTCGCAACGCTGCCGGGGCTACGAGTCGCAGTCGGCTTCCTGCTCCTTCTGGTCGGTCTCGCGCTGACCATCGATGCTCTTCGTAGCCGCCGTGGTGGCAGGCACTACCGCATCGCCACAGGCATCTTCGCAGGCTGTGGCGCGGCTCTCTGGAGCGTCTGGGCGGTCGGTGAGGTCCTGAGATGGCTCACTCGCCTCTGAGGTCGGCGGGTCTCGCGGTCCCGAAACCCCGGCAGGCGCCGTGGCGATACCGGGCGTTGTGCGGTGGATGCCGACGCTCACCGAGTACCGTGAGAGCTGGTCGACATCGGGGACGAGATGAACCGGCAACGTGGGGACCGAGTTCGCGGTCTCGGAGTTCTGGCAGGGTCGATCGTCCTTGCACTCGCAGCGTCTCTCTTCATGCTCCTCGCCCTCGGTGTCACCACGGAGACCGGTGTTGCCACAAGCGCAGGCGACTCATCCATCGTCCGAGGCTCCGAGGACGCCATCCCTGTCAGCGTCGCAAGCGTGGTGGCTTTCAGCGTCCCGGTGGTAGTCGCTGCCGTACCCCTCCTGGCCATGCGCCGTCGCAAGATCGCGCTCGGTCTTCGCATCGCGTCGACGGGCTTACTGTTTCTGTGGGTGCTGTTTCTGGCATTCGGTGGTGGGATCTTCTACCTGCCCGCGGCCGCAGCGATGGCGGTAGCCGCCGCGCTCGCAGCCGGGTCCGACCACCCGGTGGAGGCGCAGATGCCGCCTGCGACGCCCACCCCAGGGCAGCCGCCGCAACCGGGTGGATGATCCGGGCGTTCAGACCGTGCGCCTGTAGCGCTCAGCCGGTTCTGGACCTGCAAGGCAGTCAGTCGCCGTCCTGAAACTCGATGAGCGGCGAGTTCCCCTCACATAGGCGGGCCGAGGATGATCGGTCCACGCCTGCGGGTCGTTCTTCCTCTCCCGGTGAGAGCCACGCCAGCCGAGCGAAGCAGGTGCTGCGTTGTTGCTCGATCACAAGTCGATGGGTGTTGTAAGCGTTGAGCGCAAGCAGCACCAGAAGGAGGGTGAGGAAGACCACGATGACCGGCCCGCCCAGGCGGAACCCGCCTTGCCGTGTAGTCGATGCTTCCGAGGAGCCCATTGGCCGCCCCCTCCCGTCCTCGTTGTCGAAACCATACTTGTCGAGGACGGCGCCCCGATGGATAACCGCTGTGCAGCCGTTAATGCGCGATGCGTCACCTGACGATCGCGACCCGTGGGGCGGTAGGACCGTGTGTTTCGTTGTCACGGTTCACGGTAGACGGGGGGTTGTGAGGCGCCACATTCGTTGAGGATGGTCGCGTCGTCTTCGGTGAGGACGGCGTAGGGGTGCGTGCATGGGTGCGCCCCCGCCCGGTGGCGGGGGCGCGGTGGCGGTGGTGTCATCCGAGGTCGAGCAGGACGGCGATCTCGGTGGCGGTGTAGCCCTCCTGGTGGGCGGCGACGATGGTGGCGGCACGTCGTGTTTCGATCTCGCGGATGAGGCTGGAGATCAGGTGCAGCCGGGTGGCGGGCTCGATGGTGGACAGACCCCGGAGTAGGGCGAGGATGCCGATCGCTTGGTCGGTGGCCTGGCCGGTGTGCTCGTCGAGGAGTGGATAGAGGTCGAGAACGTCGGCGTGGTCATTCACCGGTGGTCTCGGTGACAGCGGCCTTGGCGGCCGATTCGTCGACGATGCCCTTGCTGTCGGCGTAGGCGGCGATGAGCGCTTGGACGGCGAGGTTGTTGATTGCCCGTGGGATCCCGCGCGAGGTGGCGTGGATCAGGGCGATGGCGTCGTCGGAGAACAGCGGATCGGACCGGCCTGCCAGGGTCAGGTGGTGGCCGATGTAGTCGGCGGTCTCGGCGAGTGGGAGCCCGTCGAGGTGGAACCGCAGACCGATGCGCTGATCGAGCGCGGCGAAGTGGCCTTGCTTGAGGCGTCGTCGCAGGGTGGGTTGGCCGAGAAGGATCAGCCCGAGCGAGGACCGCGAGTCCATGTCGGTGTTGGTCAGCAGCCGGAGCTGTTCGAGCTGTTCGACCGACAGCAGATGGGCTTCGTCGACGATCAGGACGACGGTCTTGCGCCGTTCCTCGGTCTCGGCCGCGAGGAGATCTTGGGTCTGAGCGATCAGGGCGGGCCGGTGGAACTTCGGGGTCTCGCCGAGGGCGGTGACCAGGTGGTGGTGGATCCCGCGGGCGCCGACCATGGGGTTGGACAGGTAGACCACGGTGAACCGCGAGGCGTCGAGGGTCGCGACCGCGGCGCGGGCAGCGAGGGTCTTGCCGGCGCCGACCTCGCCGGTGACCACCCCGATGGCGGTCTCCTCGACCAGCCATCGCAGCCGTGCGACGGCTTCTTTGTGGGTGCGTGCGGCGAAGATCTGCGACTCGCTTTCCGCACTTCGCGGAGGGCTTTCGGCTGATTTAGCTGTTCCAGCCTTCAGCGGTGCGTACGGCCTCGATCGACAGCGTTTCGAGCTGGTGGGCGAGGTCGCGTAGGCGGCGTCCGTTGTCGATCCAGGGCTGGTAGCGCTCGAGCTGCTCAGGCGTGAGCATCTTGTTGACGGTGCGGCCCTTGAGGGTGCGTGACCACTGGATGTAGGGCCCGTGACGCTGGTCTGGGTCGGTGGCGCAGCGGCAGGTCGCCCGGCCGCAGGTCACGGTGCGGACGCTGATCGTGCCGGGCAGGGTGAACCCGAGTCGGCCGAGCTCGTCGATGATGCGGCGCTGTTCGGCGTCGACCTCTGCAGGGATCTCGGGCGGCATGCGTGGCTTCCGACGTTGAGGGTGCTCGGACCAGGGGCTGGCAACGTAGACGTTGCAAGCGCGGTGGGCAACGACGCCCACGGTGCGGGCAGGATGTGGTGTGGATGTCACCGATCTTGAGCTCGAGTCCCCGGCTGCTGGCCGGTCTGCCGATCGTGAACGTGTTCTACGACTGGCTCGGGATCGACCGGCTCCTGGAGGCCCATCTGCCGGGGGACGGGCGCCTACGGGTGGCGCCGGCGGCGGCGCTGGGGGTGGTGATCCGCAACCTGGTGATGCGCCACGCCCCGGTCTACGCCCTTGGTGAGTGGGCCGGGCGTTACGAGCCGGCGATGGTCGGCCTCGCTGCCGATGAGCCGGAGCTGCTCAACGACGACCGGATCGGCCGGACGCTGGACGCAGACTGTTCGACGCCGACCGGGCCAGCCTGCTGACCGCGCTCATGCTCGCCGCGATCGCCAAGTTCGGGATCGACACCGCCCGGCTGCACAACGACTCGACCTCGATCAAGCGTGCACGGCGCCTACCGCACCGCCGACGGCCACGAACGTGGCGGCAAGCCCACCCCGGCCATCACGCACGGGCACTCAGCAAGGACCACCGGCCCGACCTCAAGCAGCTGGTGTGGATCCTGACCGTGACCGCCGACGGGGCCGTGCCGATCGCCTACCGGGTCGCCGACGGCAACACCGCCGAGTGACCCACGCACATCGCCGACCTGGGACGGCTGGTCGGGATGCTGGGTCGAGGGCGACTTCCTCTACGTCGCCGACTCGAAGCTGTGCTCGTTCGGGAGGCGATGGCCCACATCGCCCCCGCGGCGGCAGGTTCGTCACGGTGCTGCCCCGCCCCGCGACGCGAGGACCGCATCTTCCGGGACTGGGTCGTAGACCAACACCCCCGACTGGGACGAGATCGCCCGGCCGCCCGGCCCGCGGGCCGAAGCGAACCCGACGGAGGTCAACTCGGCCTACGACGCACCACCTGCCCTCCGCGGAGGGCTACCGGATCGTCTGGATCCACTCCACCGCGAAGGCCGCGCCGCGACGCGCCCGCCGCCACCAGGCCCTCACCAAGGCCATCGCCGCGATCGACGCCCTGAACACCCGGCTGGCCGGTCCCGCGCTGCCGGATCAAGACCGCCGTCGCGGCCGGGACGAAGCCGCGCGCGGCCCTCGCCGAGGCCGGCGCGACCGCTGGGTGAAGCTCCACGTCGAGACCGACACCGTCGAGACCTACCGGCAGGCCAAACGCGGCCGGCCCGGCACCAACACCGCCTACAAGAAGATCACCACGCACCCGGCTACGGATCCGGGTCACCGTCGACGTGGAACAGGTGGCCTACGACGCCGCCACCGACGGCTGCTGGCCCGCTGATCACCAACGACCCCAACATGACGGAGGCCGAGGTGCTCGCCGCCTACCGCTACCAGCCCAACCTCGAGACGCCGTCACCACCAACTCAAGTCCGTCCAGGTCGCCGCACCGATGCTGGCTGCGCAACCCCGCCCGCATCGAAGCCCTGTTCTGCTGCCAGTTCCTCGCGCTGCTGCTCGCATCGCTGATCGAACGCAAGATCCGCAACGCCATGACCGCCGCCGCGCCTGACCGAACGTCGCTCTACCCCGAAGACCGCGGCTGCACCGCGCCCACCACCGAGCGGATCCTAGAGATCTTCGCCGGCGTCGCCCGCCACGAACTCCCGCCCGCGACGGCACCATCGTCCGGACGTTCCATCCTGAGCTCACCGACCTGCAACGGCAGGTCCTGGACCTGCTCGGCATCCCCACCGCCGTCTACAGCCCCG
This sequence comes from uncultured Nitriliruptoraceae bacterium, assembly GCA_963850715.1. Lineage (GTDB taxonomy): Bacteria > Actinomycetota > Nitriliruptoria > Nitriliruptorales > Nitriliruptoraceae > Nitriliruptor. The sequence continues at coordinate 252,002 of CAWKMM010000015.1, forward strand.
CCACGTAAATGCCGCCGAAAGCTGTCCGCGAAGTGCGGAAAGCGAGCTGCGACGGTGCGATCCCGCGCGAGAACGGGGTGCGGGTGAGCCCGTAGTGGGTGCGGAGCTTGTCGACAGTCATCGGACATCCTCGCTGTCGAGATCGGCGAAGTTGATGGTCCGGCGGGTGGCCTGCCGATGCTCTGCCTCAACGAGCGCGAGGTAGTCGATCCCGGTCGGGGTCGTCGCCATGCCGTCGAGCACGTCCGGACCCTCGGCGGTCGCCTTGGGATGCACGTGGGCCTTCAGTTCGTGTGGGACCGCGACCCCGAACTCACGGCCGCCGAAGCGGACCTCGAGGTGGCCGAGGTCGAACGGGTCGAACACCAGCTGCACGCGACGCCCCACCAGTGCGGCGTCGACCTCGTAGGAGTTGCCGTGCAGCGAGACCATCGCGGTCTTGGTCACGGTGCGGGTCTCGGACCACAAGAACGCCTCCCGCAGCTGCTGCGGCGACGGCACGTCGGGGATGCCGGCGGCGGTGAACCGCTCCAGCGGCGACTGCTCGGTCTCGCGGTGGGAGCGGCGGTGGTAGCGGGTCTCGACCCAGGCGGTGAACACCCGGTTGAGCTCCTCCAGCGAGCCGAGCTGGTCGTCGCCGATCTCGACCAGGAACTGGGCACGGACGGTGGCGAAGAACCGTTCGATCTTCCCCCGGCCCTGGGGCCGGCCAGGACGGGAGTGCGCCAGCCGGACCCCGAGCACCGCACAGACCCGTTGGAGCTGATGCGACACGAACGGGCTCCCGTTATCGACGTAGATCCGCTTCGGAACCCCGCGCGAGGCCAGGCCACGCCGCAGGGCGGCCTCGAGCCGGAGCACGTCCTCGTGCCGGCCCCAGCGGTGGCCGACGATCAGGCGGGAGTGGTCGTCCATGAACGCGAACAGCAGCGCCTTGCGGCCGCCGACCCTCGGCCCGTGCGCGACGTCACCGACCCACAGGTCGTTGACCGTCGCGGCTTCGAACCGGCCGAACGCCTCCGGCGGGCTGCCGTCGGGACGCACGTTCAACCCCAGGCGGGCGAAGTGGCGCTGCACGGTCCGATCCGAGGGGACCTGCCGGTCCGCTCCGGCCAGCTCGGTGACGATCAGCTCCACGATGTGGGTCGCCGTCCGGGCCAGATTCTCCCGCTTCAACCGCACCGCGAGGTCGAGCAGCTCCACATCACAGGTCAGCTCACGTCGCCGTTCAACAGGCACCAGCGCGTCGAACCCGCCCGCCCGGTAGGCCACGATCCAACGGTCCAACGTCGAACGGCCCACCCTTGTCCACTCACCGTCCGGACCGCGATGTTCGCGGCCAGCCAGGTGGCGGACCAGCCGGCCCCGCTCGGTCGAAGACAGCTCCGGGATCGGCTGCTTCCCGGATCAGCCCGTAGCGGAACAGCGCGATCTCGCGCCGTCTCGGATCCTCCAATCGGTTGCTCCTCGCTCGAAGGTCGAGCCGGGAGCGTTCAGCCCATCCACGGGCTCGGGAAGGGCGAGGTCGTGTTGCACGGCAGACGCCCCCCGGTCGCCGCGGACGCGAACGTCCAGCGGCAACCGATCCCGAGCCTGCTGGCGGCTGCGCCGCCGGCCGCGACCACCGCCACGATGGCGTCACCGAAGCGGCTGCTGGAGGTCTCGATCCGGACCAGGCCGGGGTCGAGCCACAACGCCCACCGCACCAGATGTGCCCGGACCTCGACGGCCACCGCAGCGAACCGCGACAGCCACCCACGCAACGTCGATCGCGACACCCCCACCGTCGCCGCGATCGGACGCTGCCCCAACCCCGCATGCTTGAGCTCCAGCGCCCGGCCGATCAACGCCGCCCAATCGCCGCGGCGGGCCAGCGTCGTCGCCGGCAGCAGCACGTGCGTGGCGTGGCAGCCGCGACAGCAGCTCCGCCGTGGGCGGACCCGTTCCCGTTGCTGCCCTCGTCCCACAGCACGTTCGCGTGCCCACCCCCATGGGCCCAAGGTTGCCGCGCCACATGAGGGACAGACCAGCGTTCCAGCCCGAAGCTCGGACTCGACGCGAACCGGGTCAGGGCTTACCGTCAACATCGCTGCACCACCATGCAGCCAGGAGCCCCCGGTCGTCCGCCAAGACGTGACCGGGGGCTTCGCACGTTCAGGACGCGCCGACCCTGCCCCCGCACGAGCAACGGAGCAACCCCACGACCGCCCCGTCATCCTCACCGTCGCTGGCGCTCTACCACCCCACGGTCCTCATCTCACCTGGCGCCTGACAGGGGTCCTCCTGGCCGATGAGCGGGGTGAGGGTTGGCTTCGGCGATGTAGCGCCGTGGGGCGGCGACGAATTCCGTTAAGGCGTCCACTCGCTAGCTCTCTGGCCGGGGTGCGAGACGGCCGGGGGCGGTGACGGCGTGAGTCGTTCGTGGCAACACTTTGGCAACGAACCGTCTGGCACACGCCGGCTATGGGCGGCACCAGCCGGCACGCGAAACTGCATCGCCGCAGGTCAGAGGCATATCGCGTCACCGGCGTACATGAACTGGCACCGCCTTTCACAGGTTCGATTCCTACCGGGGGTACCGACTCGACCGCCAGTATCGGGGCGTCAGCCGGGGCTCGTGCGCACGAGCACAGGTGGCATGGGCGCATGGTGGATCAAGCGCTCCGTGGCCGGATCGATCAGTTGAGCCAGGCCCGACCGGCTCGAGCTGATCAGCGAGTTGTGGCAGTCGATCGACACCGACGAGCTGGAGGTCACACCGGCAGAGCGCTGTCTGCTGGATGACCGACTCGCGGACCTGCACGACGACCCGGACGCTCGTGGGAGTCGGTCGAAGCCGACCTGCGCAGCCGAGCTCGGTGACGTACCTCGTCTGGTTCGTGCTCGAGGACGCTGCTGAACTCGTGCGGGTCCTCGCGGTCACGTACTACCGACGAGATCCGGCGCTCGTGTGCGCCCATCTGGGCGGCTGAACCTCCCAGCCGTCCAGCGAGGGCCCGGCGGACTCCACCATCGGGGACGCCAGCCGTTCGTTCGGCATCAGCCTCCACTCCGCCCGACCCGCGCCGACCGAGGTCGTGAAGCGACAGCCCGGGGGAACACCCCCATCTCGCTTCCACAACCTCGTCCCCGACGTTCCGTGAGCGTCCGCGGTTCCCGTTCCCACACCCCGTGCTCGTGGCGCGCGGGCGTCGGCGCGGCCGGGGCCGTTGGTCCACCCTCCCCGCCGCACGGACCGAGAGCGCCGCGAGGCACGGCGGCGCTCCTCCCACGAACGGACCTCACCGCGGCCACGGGCCGACTCCCGAACCCCTCGGACCCGCCGCGCCACCTGCCGTCACCCGGCTGCGCCGTCTCGCGCTGACGAGGCTCGCCGCCGCCCGTCCTGGAGCGCCCATGTCTTCCCGCCGCGTCCCGACCCTGCTGTCCACCCTCCTCGCGCTGACGATGATCGCCTCCCCGGCCGTCGCGCAGCAGGCCACGTCCTTCTCCGACACGTCCGGGTCGACGCACGCGGCGGCGATCTCCGCGCTCGCAGGCGAGGGCCTGATCCAGGGCTGCGAGGACGGCCGCTACTGCCCGGACCACCAGCTCACCCGCGGCCAGGTGGCGTCGATCCTGTCCGGTGCGCTCGAGCTCGAGGTCCCGGTCGAGGCCAGCAGCGAGGGGTTCTCCTCCCGCTTCACCGACACCGCCGACAGCGTCCACCGCCTCGCGATCGAGGCCATCGCCGACGCCGGCGTGACGAGCGGCTGCGACGAGGACCGGTTCTGCCCGAGCAAGGCCATCAGCCGCGGCGAGCTCGCCACCCTGCTGGTCCGGGCGCTCGAGATCCCGGCCGCCGCCCGGGGACCGCACTTCACCGACGTCGGCGGCGTGCACGGGCCCTCGATCGACGCGCTGGCCGAGAACGGCATCGCCGCCGGCTGCGACCTCATCCGCTTCTGCGCGACCGCGCCCCTGTCGCGAGCCCACGCCGCCACGTTCGTCGCCCGCGCTCTCGACCTGGTCCCCCGCAGCACGCTGGCGCCGCTCGCCGAGCGACGCGCCGAGCACGACGCCCGCGTCGCGGCGGAAGCACGAGCCCGCGCCGAGGCCGAGGCCCGAGCCAAGGCGGAGGCCGAAGCGCGTGCGCTGGCTCCCGGGCTGAAGGCCGTCGAGGTCGCCAAGGCCCAGGTCGGCAAGCCCTACCGCTGGGGCGGCACCGGACCGGCGAACTTCGACTGCTCGGGGCTGACCGGGTACGCGTGGCGCGCCGCCGGCGTCAACCTGCCGCGCACGTCGCGCGATCAGCACGCCGCCACGCGTCGCATCAGCCGCAGCGACCTGCGGCCCGGCGACCTCGTCTTCTACTACTCGCCGGTCGGCCACGTCGCGATGTACATCGGCGACGGCAAGGTCGTCGAGGCCCCCAGCAGCGGCAAGACCGTGCGCATCTCCAGCACCGGCCTGACCCGCTCCGGCATCGTCGGGTACGGCCGCCCAGCCTGAGCCGACCGCACCCGGTCATGGCGACCACCACCCGCACCTCCGCCAGCTCACGAGCCGGCGGAGGTGCGGCCGTACCAGGCCTCCACCGCGCAGTGCACCCCGAACAGGAACAGGCACACGGCGACCCCGAACAGCAGCGGGGTGCCGAACGGCGCCGCCAGGACTTCGTCGAGTGCCGCGTCGAGGCCGACGCCGGACTCGGGATCGTGGGTCAGCGCTGCTCGGACCAGGAAGCCGCCGACGGCGAGGAACGCCACGCCGCGGCCGAGGTGCCCGAGCCGCCCGACGGTCCGAGCGGTACGCCGTGACCTCGGCGGGAGCTGGTGCGGGGAGGACAGCTCGTTGACGTCACCCGTCCACGCCGACACCAACTGCTTGACACCGACGCCGACCACGACCAGTCCGACCGCCGAGACCAGCCAGGCGCCGCCCGGCCAGCCGAGGATCATCGCGGTGACGCTCGACTCGGTGGCATCGCTCCGCGCACCGACCAGCTCCTGGAACGCGAGGAAGGACAGGCCGGCGTTGACCAGGGCCCGGACCGCCGGGACGATCCGTCGCTCGAGGATCCCGTCACCGTCGAGGCCCCGGACCGCCTGCACGGCTCGGTACAGCGCGTAACCGGCGAGACCCACCCCGAGCGCACCGAGCAACACCCCGCCGAACGGGCGTGCCGCGACCGCCTCCATCGCCCCCTGCTGGCTGGCGTCCTCGCCTGACCCGCCGAGGGCCAACCGGGCGGCGAGCACCCCGACGAGCCCGTACAGCACCGCCCGGGCCGCGAAACCTGCGCGGGCGGACGCCTCGACCGCCCGCTCGTCGGCGTCGCCGCCCCGTCGCCGTGCGCTGGGTCCGGCCGCCACGCTCGCTCCTCATCGTCCCGCCGGTGGGTCTAGCCGACCGCGAGCGTCGAGGTGGCCCGTCGGTTGGACGGCCGGCAGCGCGCGTCGGTCTCCCGTGACGGCGTGGGGCTCGTAGGCTCGGCGGGCGCCCAGCACCGACCCGGAGACGTGCACCGTGATCGAGATCGACGTGACCGACCGCTCCGTCTACACGCGGACGATCGGGATCGAGCACGACCCGCTCGACGCGCCTCGTCGCCACCTCGACGTGGACGGCCTCGAGATCGCGCCGGACCTGCTCGGTCTCATGGGCGACACCCCGCTCGTGCGCCTCGACCGGCTCTCGCGCGACATCGGCCCGACCCTCGTCGCCAAGCTCGAGATGCTCAACCCGGGCGGCAGCGTCAAGGACCGCATCGGGATCGCCATGGTCGAGGCCGCGGAAGCCGCGGGCGTCCTGAAGCCGGGCGGCACCATCGTCGAGCCGACCTCCGGGAACACGGGCGTCGGGCTCGCGATCGTCGCCGCCCGCAAGGGGTACCGGTGCGTGTTCGTGGTGCCGGACAAGGTCAGCGGCGACAAGGTGTCGCTGATGCGGGCCTACGGGGCCGAGGTCGTCGTGTGTCCGACGGCGGTCGAGCCCGAGGACCCTCGCTCCTACTACTCGGTGTCCGACCGGCTCGCGGCCGAACCGAACGCCTTCAAGCCGAACCAGTACTTCAACCAGGCCAACCCGCAGACGCACGTGTTCTCCACCGGCCCGGAGCTGTGGCGGCAGACCGCCGGGCGGATCGACGCGTTCGTGGCGGGGGTCGGCACCGGAGGGACGGTCACCGGCGTCGGCCGCTACCTCAAGGACCGCAACCCCGACGTCACGGTCGTCGGCGCGGACCCGGAGGGATCGCTGTACTCGGGAGACAGCGTGCGTCCCTACCTCGTCGAGGGCATCGGTGAGGACTTCTGGCCGGAGACCTTCGATCCCGACGTCGTCGACGTCTGGGAACGGGTGTCGGACGCCGAGTCGTTCCAGATGGCCCGCCGCTGCGCCCGTGAGGAAGGCATCCTCATCGGTGGTTCCGGCGGGACGGCGCTCGTGGCGGCCCACCGTTTCGCGGCCACCCAGCCGAACGACGCGCTCATCGTGGTGCTCCTGCCCGACTCCGGCCGCGGCTACCTGTCCAAGCTGTACGACGAGACCTGGATGGCCGAGCACGGCTTCAACCAGCCGACCGCGGGGAAGGGCACGGTCGGTGACGTGATCGGCGCCAAGGGCGGCGACCGGCTGCCCTCGGTGGTCCACCTCCACCCGGGCGAGACGGTGGCCGCCGCGATCGCGCTCCTCAAGGAGTACGGCGTCTCGCAGATGCCGGTCTTCACCGAGGGTGTGCACGATGACGCGCGCACCGACGACGTGCTCGGATCGATCCGCGAGAACGCGCTGCTCGACGCCGCGCTCAGCGACCCCGGGGTGATGCAGCGCGCCATCGGTGAGGTGATGCAGCCGCCGCTCCCGACGGTGTCGCTCGACGACCCGCTCGGGCGCGTCGCGGCCGAGCTGGCGAGCGGCGCGAGCGCGCTGCTCGCTCGTGACGGCGACCGGTTCGTCGGGGTGGTCACCCGCGCGGACGTGCTCGAGTACCTCTCGGCTCGGGCGTGAAGGAGGATCTCGTGACCGACGGCCACGGCTTCACCACGCGCGCCATCCACGTCGGGCAGGACCCCGACCCACGGACCGGCGCGGTGATCGTCCCCATCTACCAGACCTCCACCTTCGCCCAGCCCGCGGTGGGCGAGCACCTCGGCTACGAGTACGCGCGGACCGGGAACCCGACCCGCACGGCGCTGCAGGAGTGCCTGGCGTCGCTGGAGCGCGCCGAGGCAGCCATCTGTTTCGCCTCCGGCCTGGCCGCCGAGGACGCGATCATCCGGCTGCTCGCCCCCGGGGACCACATCGTCTGCGCCAACGACGTCTACGGCGGGACGTGGCGTCAGCTCGACCAGGTCCACGCCCGGTTCGGCATCGAGTCGACCCCGGTCGACATGACCGACCTCGACGCGGTGGTCGCGGCCTTCCGGCCGACGACCCGCTACCTGTGGGCCGAGACGCCCTCCAACCCGCTGCTCAAGGTCCTCGACCTCGCCGCCCTCGCCGAGCTCGCCCACGACCGCGGAGCCTGGCTCGTCGCGGACAACACCTTCGCGACCCCCTACCTGCAGCAGCCGATCGCGCTCGGCGCCGACCTCGTCGTCCACTCGACGACCAAGTACATCGGCGGCCACTCGGACGTCGTGGGGGGAGCGGTGTGCACCGACGCCGAGACCGCCGCGGACCTGGCCTTCCTCCAGAACGCGGTCGGCGCCGTCCCCGGCCCGTTCGACAACTTCCTGACGCTGCGCGGGGTGAAGACGCTCGGGCTGCGGATGGACCGTCACACGGCCAACGCCACCGCGATCGCGCAGATGCTCGACGCCGACCCGCGGGTCGCAGCCGTCCACTACCCGGGCCTGACGTCGGACCCCGGCCACGAACTCGCGGAGCGCCAGATGTCGGGCGCGGGCGGCATGGTCTCCTTCCGTCCGGTCGGGGGCGTGGATGCCGCGACCCGCGTCTGTGAGCGGACCGAGCTGTTCTTCCTCGCCGAGTCGCTCGGCGGTGTGGAGAGCCTCATCGAGGTGCCGGGCGCCATGACGCACGCATCCGTGGCCGGGACACCCCTGGAGGTCCCCGGCGACCTCGTCCGGTTGTCGGTCGGGATCGAGGACGTCGACGACCTGCTCGCCGACCTCGACGCGGCGCTCGGTCCCGCGACCGGCTGATGCGCGTCACGGGACGGAGGCTGCGGTCGCGCGGCTCGGTGGCCGATACTCCACGGGTGCGCCGGGACGCCCGGCGCGGGAGGCGCCAGCGTGCGACGGCGGAGGGGCAGGACCGGTGGGGTCCTCGTCCTGCTCTGCGTCCTGGTGCTGTCCGGGTGCAGCAACGTGGTCACCCTCGAGCTGCCCTCGCTGGCCAACCTCGACCCCCGCTCCCCGGGCTGCAGTCGACGATCGTCGCGCCCACCGGTGAGGTCCTCGCGGTCCTGCGGCGCGAGCATCGCGAACCGGTCGGCCTGGCCGCGATGCCGGGCCACCTCATCGACGCGGTCCTCGTGGCCGAGGACCAGCGGTTCTTCGACCACGGTGGGGTCGATGCGCGCGCGGTGCTCCGCGCCTTCCTGCGGAACACCGCCACCGGCGACATCGAGCAGGGTGGTTCCACGATCACCCAGCAGCTCGTGGGCCTGTTGTACGAGCCCGCGGCCGGCAGGACCTACGACGCGAAGCTGACCGAGGCGCTGCTCGCACGGGAGATGGAGCGGACGAGGACCAAGGCGTCGATCCTCGAGGATTACCTCAACACCGTCTACCTCGGCGAGGGCGCCTACGGGGTCCAGGCCGCCGCCGAGACCTACTTCCGCCGCGACGTCGGTGAGCTCGACATCGCCCAGTCGGCGCTGCTGGCCGCGATCATCCGAGCACCGTCGTCGCTGTCACCAGCCGCCGACCCCGAGGCACCCCGGTGGCGCCGGGACGACGTCCTGCGACGCATGGCGCTCGCCGGCGAGATCACCGACCGCGAGCGGGACGTCGCGATCGCGACGCCCATCGAGGTCCACGCGCGCGAACCGCTGCCGCGGTCCCGTGAGCCCCACCTCGTCGACCTCGTCGTCCGGCGGCTGATGGCCGACCCGAGCTTCGGGGCGAGCGAGGCGGAACGAGCCGACCGGCTGTACCGCGGGGGGCTGACCATCCACACCACCGTCGATCTCGAGCTGCAGCAACTCACCCGCGACACGCTCGCGGCACACCTGCCGGGCGACGACGACCCGGAAGCGGCGGTGACCCTGATCGATCCGGCCACCGGCCGGGTGCTCGCGCTGACCGGGAACCGCAGCTACGACCTGCTCCAGTTCGACCTCGCCTCGCAAGCGCGCCGGCAGCCGGGGTCGACCTTCAAGACCTTCGTGCTCGCCGCCGCGATCGCTGCCGGGTACCACCCCGAGGACCGGCTCGACGGCGCGCCGGGGACGATCGACACCGGCCAGGGCACCTGGCGGGTCCGCAACTACGACCGCTCCGACCCGCGCGACGTGACGCTCGCCGGTGCCACCCGTCTGTCGGTCAACGGGGCGTACGCGCGGCTCGGCATCGACATCGGCATCGACCGGGTGGCGGGCACCGCGCGGGCCATGGGCGTGCTCTCCCCCGTCCCCGGCACGAGCCGCAGATCACCCTCGGCGGTGGAGAGCTCGGGGTGACGACCTGGGACATGGCCGCCGCGTACGCGACCCTGGCCAACGGTGGCGCGCACGTGCCCACCACCGTCGTCGACCGCATCGAGGACGGTCGTGGCGAGGTCGTCTGGCTGCCGGACCGCACACCCCGGCAGGCGCTCAGCCCGGACGTCGCCTACGTGACCACCGGGGTGCTGCAGGGGGTGGTCGAGGCCGGGACGGGGCTGGCGGCGCGCGTGCCGGGGTGGGAGGTCGCTGGCAAGACCGGCACCACCTCCGACCACGTGGACGCGTGGTTCGCCGGCACCACACCGGTCCTCTCGGCCGCCGTGTGGGTCGGTCATGTCGAGGGAAACATCCCGCTCGACGAGCGTCCGCGGGGTCCGGCAGGTCACCGGCGGCTCGATCCCCGCCGAGATCTTCGGCGACCTGCTGCGTCGCGGCGCTCGCCGACCGCGATCCGGTGGCGTTCGAGCTCGCCGACGCCCACTGGGTCGAGGTCGAGATCGACCCGGCTCACCGGGCCTGCGCGCGGCGGCCTGGTGCCCCGGCGAGCGCGTCCGCGTCCCGCGGGTCCTCGCGCCGAGCGAGACCTGCCCCGAGCCGCCGACCGCCCCCGGTACGCGCGCCACCGCCACCTCCGAGCGAGCCGGCGCCCGTCCCCGGCCGCCGGCGCGCCGTCGGGCTCCGGCGGCGGGGACGACGGCACCGACGACGACCCAGCCCGCGACCGAGCCGACCGGCCCCCGCTCCGTCGCCGACCCCGACGCCGAGCCCGACGCCGCCCCCGCCGTCACCGACGCCCCCGCCACCCTCGCCGGCGCCGGAGCCACCGCCCGGCGACGGGGAGGCCGACGGCTAGCCTCACGCGCGCCCCGTCCGAGCCGAGGATCCCTCGTGCGCGCGCTCCTCGTGTTCAACCCGAACGCGACCACCACCGACGACGGGGTCCGCGACGTCATCGCGTCCGCCTTGTCCTCGACGGTGGACCTCGAGGTGGTGGCCACCAAGCAGCGTGGTCACGCCACCCACCTGGTCGCCGGCGCCGTCCACGAGGGCATCGAGGCGGTCTTCGCGCTCGGTGGTGACGGCACCGCCAACGAGGTCGTCCAGGCGCTGGCGGGGACCGACGTCCGGCTCGGCATCATCCCCGGCGGCGGCGCCAACGTGCTCGCGCGGGCCCTCGGGCTCCCCAACGATGCCGTCGACGCGACCGCGGTCCTGCTCGACCACCTGCGCGCCGGTCGGGAGCGACGGATCACCCTCGGACGGGCGGGAGCGCGCTACTTCGGGTTCAACGCGGGCTACGGCTTCGACGCGGCGGTCGTCCGCCACGTCGAGCAGCACCCGGACCGCAAGCGGCGGTTCAAGCAGGCGGCGTTCGTCTACGCCACCGCCCACGAGTGGTTCGTCGGCGCCCGGCGCGACGGACACGCGCGATCACCGTCCAGACCCCCGACGGGGCGACCACGGGCCGTTCGCGCTCACGCTGCTCGCCAACGCCGACCCGTACACCTACCTCGGCACCCGGCCGATGCACGTCCACCCCGATGCCCGCTTCGAGCTCGGCCTCGACCTGCTCGCCATCCCGGCGGTCGGGACCGCCGCGCTGCTCCGCATCCTCTCGCGAGCGTTCACCGAGGGCGGCCACGTCGCCCGCGGACGACGTCCGCTACTGGCACGACCTCGACGGCTTCACCCTGACGGCTCGACCGCGCCGCAGCCGCTGATGGTCGACGGGGACTACGCCGGCGAGCACCGTGACGGTGACCTTCACGGCCGTGCGCGACGCGCTCCGCGTCCTCGCCTGACGCGCTCGGGGGGCGTCCCTCCGGGCGGTGCCGCCACGTGCTCGCGCGCGAGCGGCGGGCCGCCGCGTGCGGATGGCGCGCGTGCTGGTGCCCTCGCTGCCGGGTGCGTGCATCTGCAAGCAGAACCCTTGACAGCGCGAGCCACAGCGGTTACGGTCCCGTCACCGACGTTCGTGAAAAACTTCACGAGCGGAACCCTGCTCGGGGCCTGGCGGTCCGGCGCCGCACGCACCCCCCGCGCCCCCGGACGTGCGGACCACCCGGCCGGCGGCCAACGCGCCCCCCTGTGACCACCGGCAGGGAGGCCTCCCGGCCCCCGGACCACGACGGCGTCGCTGACGCCCAAGGGAGAACGACATGGACTGGCGCGGCCGCGCATGCCTGCACGGACGAGGACCCCGAGCTGTTCTTCCCCATCGGGACGACCGGCCCTGCGGTCGACCAGGCGGACGCCGCCAAGCGCGTCTGCGCTCGGTGCGACGTCCGCGAGGAGTGCCTCGAGTTCGCGCTCGCGACCAACCAGGACGCCGGCGTCTGGGGCGGTCTGACCGAGGACGAGCGCCGCACCCTCAAGCGCGCCCGTCAGCGTCGTCGTCGCATGGCCAGCTGAACCAGGCGTGCCCACGCGCACCTACCTCACCACGCCACCCGGCCGGGAGCCCTCCGAGGCGACCGGCCGGTCGGCGTCGAGGGGCGCGAGCGCTACGTCCCCGGCCTCGCCGACCCCGGTGGAACCGCGCGGTCGCATCCCGGTGGCGCGGCCCGCTGCTGGTCGTCGCCACCGCTGCGCTGCTCGTCGCCGTCGCTCGTCGCCGTCCTGCGGGTCTCCGCGGCGTCGCAGGCGCAGGACCCGTCGCTCGACCCCGGCGCTCGAGGGAGCACCGACCGCGACAGCGAGGGTCCGACCCTGCGTGACGGCACCCCGCCCCGGGCGAGGGCCAGCCGGACGAGGGCCTCCCGGACGAGAGCTGATCCGCCGAGGGACCGAGGTCAGCGCGGCAGCGGCAGCAGCGCCTCGCAGATGGTCCCGCCATCGGGACCGGCACGGCTCACCTCGAGGGTGCCGCCGAGCTCGGACTCGACCAGCGTCGTCGCGATCCGCAGGCCGAGGTTGGCGTCTCCGTCGACGGTCCAGCCCTCGGGCACCCCGACGCCGTCGTCCCGGACCGTCAGGTGCAGGGACGCCGGGCGCCGTTCGAGGTCGATGACGATCGGCACCGCCGCGGCCGGGGAAGGCGTGCTCGACCGAGTTCTGGACCAGCTCGGACAGCACCAGCGCCAGCGGGGTCGCGACCTCGGCGGGCAGCTCGCCGGCGCCACCGCTCAGCTCCATCGTGACCGGCCGGTTCGGGGTCGGTCAGGCCCGGTCCCGAGCATGTCGAGCAGCCGGCCGGCGACCTTGTCGAAGCTGACGCGCTGGCGCGAGTCCTGCGACAGGGTCTCGTGCACGAGCGCGATCGACGAGATGCGCCGCACCGACTCGCCGAGCGCCTGCCGGGCCTCGTCCGAGGACAGCCGCCGCGACTGCAGCCGCAGCAGCGAGGCCACCGTCTGGAGGTTGTTCTTCACCCGGTGGTGGATCTCGCGGATGGTCGCGTCCTTGTAGAGCAGCAGCCGCTCGTGGCGGCGCAGCTCGGTGACCTCGCGGATCAGGACGAGCGCACCGAGGACGTGGTGCTCGCGGGTGAGCGGCAGCAGCCGCCGCAGCACGACCGCCCCGCGGGCCTCCACCTCGGACTCGAGCGGCTCGCCGTCGCCGAGCGCCTCGAGCACCGCGACGTCGTCGAGGTCGAAGTCGGCGAGGTTGCGGCCGACGATGTTGTCGACCACGCCGAGCCGGCGGTAGGCGCTGATCGCGTTCGGCGAGGCGTAGACCACCGTGCCCGGCCGGGTCGACCCGCATCAGGCCGTCACCGACGCGCGGTGCGAGCTCGCGTTCGGGATCCTCGTCGGGGAACGGGAACGCGCCGGTGGCGAGCATCGCCGACAGCTCGTTGGCCGCCTGGAGGTAGGTGAGCTCGAGCTGCGACGGGGCGCGGACCATCGAGAGGTTCGCCTCGCGCGTGACCACGGCGATGACCTCGCCCTCGAGCGGGACCGGGATCGCCTCCTCGCGCACCGGGACGCCGGTCGACCAGTCCGGTTCGCCGTCGCGGACGATGTGTCCCTCGGCGAACGCGCGGGTCGACCCCCGGCCGGCGCGTCGGCCGGGAAGGTCGTCCCGACGAGGTCCTCGTTGTAGATGGTCTGCGCCGTGTACGGCCGCATCTGCGCCACGACCGTGAGCTCACCGCGTCGACGGGTCGCGGCAGAACAGCAGCAGGTCGGCGAAGGAGAGGTCCGCGAGGATCTGCCAGTCCGAGACGATCGCCTGCAGCACGTCGACGGCGCTGCCCCGCAGCCCACCGCGCTCCTCGACCAGCTCCTGCAGCGACGACACCGCCTACGACTTGGGCAGGAAGCGCTGGAGCTGCTGCAGCGGGACGGCCTCGCGGATGTACCCGAACGCGCGCTGTTCGATGTCGCGCGCCTCGGACAGCGACAGGCCGAGCTCGCGGGCGGTGTCGGCCAGGTCGTGGGGGTGACCGTCGGCGAGCCCCATCCGCAGCTCGAGGACCTTGCGCTGGGTCTCGGGCAGCCGCGCCAGGACCTTCTGCAGCGGACCGGTCAGCTGCTGGACGGTCTCGTTCTCGCCCGGCGGCCCGGCCGCTCGCCGCCCTCGGCTTGCCCGTCGGCGCCCTTGCCGGCGCCCCTTCCCGAGCCCTTGCCGGCGCGCCGGCACCGCCACGGCGCCGCCCCCGGACGGGAGCCGCGGCGACGGTCGGAGGACGAGGAGGTGGCCATGGGCCGAGCCTAGCCGCCGGCCGTGGCCGCTCGGCGGGCCGGCGTCAGCGGCCCCGCCAGCCGGGGTCCGCTTCTCGAAGAACGCGGTGACCCCTCGACGACGTCCTCGGTCCCGACGTGAGGTCGAGCACCCGTGCAGGTAGGCCATCGCGGCGTCGGGGTGCATCTGCCGCGCCTCGTGGAACGAGCGCCGGCCGAGGCGCGAGCGCGAGCGGGCGCCGGCCACCAGGTCGTCGACCAGCTCGTCGACCGCCGCATCCAGCCCGCCGGCCGGGCACGACCCGGTTGACCAGCCCCCACCGCAGCGCCTGCTCGGCGGACAGCCGCCGGCCGGTCATCATCAGCTCGAGCGCACGCTTCGGGCCGAGGTGTTCGGTCAGCAGCGCCGAGATCACGTACGGCCAGAGCCCGACACGGACCTCGGGGTACCGAACTCGGCGTGTCGGTCGGCCACGAGCAGGTCGCAGGCCAGCGCCACACCGAGCCCCCCGGCCAGCGCGTGCCCGTTGACCCTGCCGACGAGCGGGACCGGCAGCCGACCGACGGCCGGGAACAGCTCGCGGAGCAGGCCCCGTGGTCGTGCTGCTCGACGACGCTCGCGTCGGCCGCCAGCCCCCCGGCGAGGTCCGCACCTGCGCAGAACGCCCGGTCGCCGGCGCCGGTCAGGACCGCGACCCGCACGGCGGGGTCGTCCGCCGTCGCGAACGCGTCGACGAGCCCGCGCAGCACCTCGGCGTTCAGCGCGTTGCGCTGGTCGGGACGGTCGATGGTCACCCGCAGCACGGCACCGTCGACGCTCGCGACCGGACGCTCACGTCAGCTCCTCCTCGCCGGCGTCCGCCCGTCGCGGGCGGCCGCACGGCGAGCGCTAGGTCCGTGGCGTGCACGACTCGGCGCCGACCACGTGGCACCATCACCCTCGTCAGGGGGCAGACCGTGCCGTTCACGCTCGCCGTCGTGCTCGTCGCCGTCGCTGGTGTCGTACCTGCGCGGCGGGCGGCTGCAGCCGCTGGCCGAGGCCCGATCACCGCGCCCTGGCTGCTGTTCCTCGGCCTCGGCGCTCCAGCTCGCGGTCGACCTCGCGGCCGGGACGCGGCCTGCTCGCCGACGCGAGCGCGCCGGGCCGGCTGCTGGTCGTCAGCCAGCTGCTCGTCGTGGCGTGGCTCGTCCGGAACCGGCGACTGCCCGGGGTGTGGCTCGTCGCGCTCGGGCTCGCTGCTGAACGCGGTGGTCATCGGCCGCGAACGGGGCCATGCCGGTCGACCCCGCGGCGATGCGTGCGCTCGGTCTGGGCGAGCTGGTGGTCGCCCCCGGCAAGCACACGCTGCTGACCGATGCGACCCGCCTGCCGTGGCTCGCGGACGTGCTCCCGGTCCCCCCGCTGCGGTCGATCCTCGTCGGTCGGTGACCTGTGCATCGCCGTGGGCTTGCTGCCGATGACCCACGCGCTGATGACCTCGCGTCCCGGGTCGGACCGGGCGGCAGGCACGCAGCCGGACGTCAGCGGGGCACCGGTGTCCTGACCCGTCGCTCGAGCGACATCGATCAGGCCCGCACCACGTCGAGATCCTCGACCTCCCGCACGAGCCGCACCGTGACCTCGTGTCGTTGGCCCACATCGGTGAGGTCCGGGTGCGTACCGGTCGACCTCGCAGCAGGCTGCGACGATGCGCGCTGCCCGGGCGATGCCGGCATCGGCCACACGAACCTGAACCGGATCGCCGTGGGCGCGGACGATCGCCGCGACACGGTCGAGGTCGCCCGCCGAGGCGATGACCCGGGCACCGGCCTGCGGCGAGCTCGGCCCGTGTCGGCCGGTCCTCGGGTTCGAGCCGGATGTGGCCGAGCTCGTGCAGGTAGGCCGCCTGCTCGATCTCCAGCGCGCTCCCCGCGTCCGCGCCGAGCTCGAGCGCGACATCCCGCGCCAGCGCCCCGACCCGGACCCCGTGCTCGGCGGCGACCGTGCCGAGCTGCTCGGGAAGGCGGGACATGGCGCGGATGGTCTGGTCGTAGGCCCGGGTCACGCCGGCGAAGCGGGTCAGGCCGATGCGCGCCGCGAGCAGCGGGATCAGCATCGACGGCAGCGTCCACGGCCCGAGCGGGCGGTGGACCAGCGCACCCATGACGGCGGTCGAGGCGATGGCGACGTCCGCGGTCCAGGTGGCGCGGATCTCGTCGGCGACGCGCCGGAGCGGGAACCGCGTCTCCTCCCCGAGGATCAGGACCTGGAGGGCGGGCAGGACGGTGACGAGGACGAGCGAGACGAGCACCGCGGCGGTCACGTCGAGCTCGATGCCGCTCCCCGGCGCCCCGCGCCAGGGTTGTTCCGACACGCTCCGTCCGAACGCGGCGAGGCCCGCCAGCACCCACGCGGTCGACACCGACACGACGAGGTTGGCGACGCGTGCCGGGGGCACGGTCGCGGAGCCGCGCCAGCGCCCCACCCGCAGATCGTGAGCAGGGCCAGCAGGGGTGCGGCCACCCCGATCAGCGCACCCATCGCGACGACGGCGGTCGAGGTCGGGACCGGCCGACCACGCGGTGGGCGGATCGGCAGCAGCTCGGTGACCGCGACCGCGGCCACGATGAGGACGAGGTGGTGGGTGGCGACGGGCTGCTCGGGTCGGCGCGCCGAGCATCCAGGCGACGGGATCCGATCGCCGACCGCGACGATGCCCGGCAGGGACCGGCGCCAGCCTGCGCCGCCGCAGGCGGCGTCACGCGTCCGCCTCGCCTCTGGCCGACGTGGTGGCTGACCGGTCCCGCGACCGGGATGGTCGTGACCGTGGAGCTCGGCCGCCGACGCGAACTCGACGGTCGGCTCCCACTCGAGCCGCTCGACCACGATCGCGAGGGCCTCGACCACCCGGCTGTCGAACTGACGCCCGGCGCAGCGGCGGAGCTCCGCGAGCGCGCCGTCCACCTGAACGCGCGACGGTAGGAACGGGTCGAGGTCATGGCGTCGAAGGCGTCAACGGTGGTCACGATGCGCACCAGGTCGTCGAGCTCCTCCTCGCCGATGCCGTGCGGGTAGCCGCCGCCGTCGAGCCGTTCGTGGTGGAACCGGACGATGTCGAGCACCGGGGCGAGGAAGTCGATGTCACGCAGGATCTCGGCCCCGATGGCCGGGTGCTGCTTGATGAGCGCGAACTCGTCGTCGTCGAGGGGTCCCGGCTTGTTGATGACGCAGAGCGGCACGCCGATCTTGCCGACGTCGTGGAGCAGGGCCGCGTACCCGGTGAGGCGGCGTTCGTCGTAGGGCACCCCGAGCTGCTCGGCGACGTGCACCGACAAGGTGGCGACGCGTTCGGAGTGGCCCCGGGTGTAGAGGTCCTTGACCTCGATGGCCGTCACGAACGAGCGCACCAGCCGGTCGTAGGCCTCGTCCGTGCGCTGGAAGGCCAGCAGACCGGAGCGGGCGACGAACACGGGCAGGGCGAGCAGCCCCAGCAGGACCGGTCCGATGCCCCCGGCCTGCAGGAGCGTCGCGGCGAGGATCGCGATCCCGACGTAGGGCCCCTGGAGCCAGCCGACCTTGAGCACCGACGACAGGGCGCTGCGGACCGGCTCGCCGCTGCGAGAGCGCGACGACCACGCCGACCAGCGCGTTGTTGACGAGCACGTAGACGACCGAGGCGACCGCGATCGCGACGATCGGACACCGGTGCGGGGAAGCTCACGCCGGTGCACGGTGGCCACGACCTGGTAGCTCGCACCCGCGACCGCGGCGGAGACGCGCGAACTGGCCGCCGTTGAACGCGACCCGGAGCAGCCGCTGGTCCTTGGCCTGCAGGGCGAACAGCGGGAGCGCACCCACGGTGGCGACGATCGGCCAGCGCGGTCCCGCCGTGGAGGATCGCGATCAGGACCACGAGGTTCGACAGCGACACCTGCACGTCGTCGCGCAGGTTCGAGCGCAGGTACTCGGTCACCCCGAACGCGACCGCGAACGGCGACCGCGGTCCAGGCCGGCGCGGCGACGAGAGCCGGAACGACCACCGCGAGACCGAGCGTCGCCACCACGGCGACGTAGCACGGTCAGGCGGTCGGCACGCACGGCTCGCTCCTGGGAGTGCCCCGATTTCTGGATCGGACCCGAAGGAGCGAGCGGTGGGCGGAGGAGGCCCGGCCTCTCACGCTGTCAACGCATCCAGCTGGTGCTGGCGCCAGACGACAGCACGAGCGTCGCCAGGGCCGACAGCGCGACGAACAGACGCTTGGTCATGTCGTACCTCCATCGAGATCGTTCCCGAGCCGCCGTCTCCGCTAGTCGGACGTCGGACCGTTCCGCTCCGCTCGATGGGGCCCGGCTCTCGCCGTGCCACTCGGTGCTGAGGTACGTGTGCTGTGGTGCCGTGGTGCTGTGGTTCGAGTTCTGAGCCGTCTCCGACCCGGTGATCCCACGGGCCGGCGTGAACCGGTCCGCTCGGACCTCCTCCGCTCACCGCTCGCTCTTCGGTTGTCAACCGACACATCATCCCCACCCGCAACACCAACCACGCGGATGTAGGCGCTCGCCGCACGGCCGGCGCGGTACACGCCCGCGCTCGGACGCGGGGCCGGCTCCCACGTCCGGTCGGTGGTGACCGTTACGCTACGCCCGACCCGCCGTTCGGCGGGCGCGCTCGACGACGAAGGGCTCGCCGTGATCGACGCGGACGAGGGCACGCCCCTGCCGACGCTCTTCACCCTCCGCGTCGACCTGCACGATCCCGAGCGGCGGGCCGACGTCGAGCGCTGCCTCGCGACCATCCCGGGGGTGCTCGGCGCCAGGATCGTCGCGGGGTTCGAACGCGAGGTCGACGAGCTGCACGTGGTCACCACCCTCGATCGCGCGCCGAAGCAGACGGTCCGCGACGTGCAGACGTTGCTCATGGCCCGTTTCGGGGTGACCACCGACCACCGCGTGGTGTCGGTCGTCCAGCTCGACGAGGACCCCGACGTCGACGCCGATCCACCCGGTCCCGCGTTCGTCCCGCGCGTCACCATCGGGCGGATCACCGTCACCCACGCCGGACCGGAGGCCCACGTCGAGGTCACCCTGCGGCGCACCGGGGAGGTCCTCACCGGCCGGGCCGAGGGCAACGACACCGCATCGGGTCGCCGCGCAGCCATCGGCCGGGCGACGTTGGCCGCCCTCGCTCCGACGCTCGGCGACGGCCAGGCCGTCGAGCTGCGGGGCTGCGAGATCGTCGAGCTGCTCGACCACCCCATCGCGCTCACGGTGGTGCAGCTCCGCACCCCGCAGGGGGAGCGGACGGTGACGGGCAGCGCGCTGGTCCGCGACGCCACGGCGGACGCCGTCGTGCGATCGGTCCTCGACGCGCTCAACCGCACGGCCGACGCCGGGGCTCACTGAGCCGGAGGCTCCGTGCGCCGGCCGTCGCCCGCGATGACGCCGACGGCTCCGAGCTGGTCGATCAGCTCGGTCACCGTGGCGGCCTGGATCGCCGCGATGGCGCGCAGGTCCTCGCTGCGGAGCGACAGGACGCGCCGGTTGTAGTCGCCACGCTGCTGCTGGATCGATCCGCAGTAGCGGCGCAGACCCGACCAGGCCTCGCCGAGCTCCGCGAGGCGAGCGAGGTCGATGACGATGCCGCTCTCGGCGCGGGGCGGCGGTGCTGCCTCGCCCGGGAGCACGTCGGCGGGCGTCACCCCGTAGAACTCCGCGAGCTCGAGCAGGCGAGTCGCCGAGATGTTGCGGTCACCACGCTCGTAGGAGCCCACGACCGCAGCCTTCCACCGCCCCTCGGACCGTCGCTCGACCTCCTGCAGCGACAGCCCCTCGGTCGGACGCGCCGAGCCGCTCGCCCACCTCGCTCGAGTACGTCACCGCCTCCCGCGCCGTCCCCCACGCTACCGGGACGGTACCGGTCACCGCTCCTCCGACTCAGCGCTCGGTCGCGGCGGCCCACGCGAGCGTCGCCGCGAGGCCCTCCTCGAGGGTGGTCCACGGCTTCCAGCCGAGCTCCCGCGATGCACGGGTGCTGTCCAGCGCGCTGTGACGGATCTCACCGGGCCGCGCCGCGGCGGGGGTCGCGTCGTGCGGGTACTCGGTCGCCGCGGCCAGGGCGCGGAAGAGCTGGTTGATGCTGATCCGCTCGCCGGTCCCGATCGTGAAGCGCCGACCGTCACCGCGGTCGGCCGCCAGGACGAACGCGTGCACCACGTCGTCGACGAAGACGAAGTCCCGGGTCTGTTCGCCGTCACCGTGGATCGTGACGGGCTGTCCTGCGAGCATCCGTCCGGCGAAGGTGGCGACCACGCCCCCCTCGCCGGCAGTCGTCTGGCCCGGCCCGTAGACGTTCGCCAGGGTCAGCGCGGTCCAGTTCACACCGTGCAGCGCCTCGTAGGTCGCCAGGTAGGTCATGGCCGCACGCTTGCTCGCCCCGTAGGGCGACAACGCGGGGTCGAGGAACGACTCCCCGACGGGCAGCTGGTGCTCGCTCGGCTCCCCGTACGACCCGATAGAGCTGGCGTAGACGATCTTGCGGACGCCGCCGCGCGCCGCGGCTTCGCACACCGCCACGGTCCCGAGCACGTTGGTGGTCGCGTCGGCGAGGGGATCCTCGACGCTGCGGCGGACGTCGACCTGGGCGGCGAGGTGGTAGATCAGCTCGGGTCGGAGGCGTTCGACGAGCGGGCTGAGCCCGCCCGCGGTGACGTCGAGCCGATCGAACTCGAACCGACCCGGGTGGCGCTCGCGGGCCTCGCCGAGGTTGGCGAGCGAACCGGTGGACAGATCGTCGACCCCGACCACGCGGCGACCATCCTCGAGCAACCGCCGGACCAGGTTGGACCCGATGAAGCCGGCGGCGCCGGTCACGACGACGGGGCGGTCGGACATCGGAGCGGGTCCTCGGGTCGGTGGTGGCCGCGGGGGCGGCGGACGCCGAGGCTAGTCGAGGCTCACGCCCCGTCCGGGGGCCTCCCGCCCGGAACATCGCCGCTGCGCAGGGTCTCGCGGATGCGCTCGATGAGCTCGGTGGGGGCGCTGTCGACGCAGCCGCGACGGATGATGGCCCGGAGCTGTTCCTCGAAGGTGGCACGGTCGGTGCACGGGTAGCAGTCGGCGAGGTGCTGTTGGATGCGGCCACGGGCGCTGTCCGGCAGCTCGCCGTCGAGGAACCGCTCGAGCTCGTCGAGCGCCTCCTGGCAGGCCGGGCCGCACGCCGCCTCACGCCGTGCGTTGGCGATCGCCGCGCTCTCGTCCTGCTCCACCGTGGCTCCTCCCGTGCGTGGTCTGCGGGGTCGGTCGGCTTCCCCACGAGGGGGGCGGGCATCAGTCCTCGAGCAGCCCACGTTCCCGCGCGTACCCGGCCAACGCCTTCTGCAGCGCCTTCCTTCCCCGGTGTAGCCGAGACATGACGGTGCCGACGGGCGTCTCCATGATGTCGGCGATCTCCTTGTAGGCGAAGCCCTCGACGTCGGCGAGGTAGACCGCGAGCCGGAAGGTCTCCGGCAGGTCCGCGAGCGCCTGCTTGACCTCGTCGTCGGTGAACGACTCGAGCACCTCGCGCTCCGCCGACCGACCACCCGACCGGGCGACCTCGTCGTAGAACGAGAAGTCGTCGATCTGGTCCTTGAGGTCCTCCTGCGGCCGCCGCTGCTGTTTGCGGTACATCGACAGGTAGGTGGTGTGCAGGACCCGGTAGAGCCACGCCTTGAGGTTGGTACCGGGTCGGTACTGGTGGAACGAGCGGTAGGCCTTGGCGACCGACTCCTGCACGAGGTCGGCAGCGTCGTGCGGGTCGCGGGTGTAGCGCATCGCGGCGCCGTACAGCCGGTCGAGGTGGGGCAGGACCTCGGCCTCGAACCGCTCGCGACGTTCGCTGTCGGTGAGTTCCTGGCGGATCGGCCCGCCCGTCGGAGCGGCGGAGTCACGCGAGCTGACCTCGCTCATCACCACGCTCCTCGACCCGTCGGACCGCGAGCCTAGGGCAGCGACGGTGTCGACCTGCTGTCCACAGCCTTCCTAGTTCTTTCGTATCATCTCAATACACCTCGGTGTACGTTGCCGAGGACGCCACCGCTCCGCGGCCCCTGGGTCCGGAGGCCGGCCCCGTCACCGCCCCCACGGGGCCGGCGCGTCGCCCGACGACAGGACCCGCCGTGGCCGACGAGACGATCCGCTGGTTCGACGACGAACCCGAGGGGCCCCCACCGTCACGTCGGACGCGGTGGCTGCTCGTCGCGGCCGTCGCTCCGTGGCTCGTGGTGGTGCTGGTGATCGCGCGGAGCGGGCCCGGCGACCCGACGTCGGTCGCCCCGGCCGCCGTCGCGGCGGCGCAGGCCGCGACCGGCGACGCCGACGACACCGGCGATGACGGCACCGGCCAGGACGGCACCGGTGCCCACCCCACCGAGCAGCCGGAGACCGCGCCAGCCGGATCGAACACCGAGGAGCGGTCGGGAGGTGGTGCGGGCGTCCCCGTCGATCGGGCCGGCGACGTCGTGCCCTCGCGCATCGCGTACGGCGTGGCGGAGGCGCTCGCGGTGGCCACCACCCGGGCCTGGCTGTCCGATGCCGGCCCCGACCTGCCCGCACCGGACATCGACGTGCACCGAGGGGCCTACCTCGAACACGTCGTGGTCGAGCGCATCGACCTCGTGGATCCGCAGGTGGCGGTGGCGACCGTCTCGGTCGTGCTCCTCGAGCGCGACGGCGACGTCTACGGCGGGGCGGCGCTCCGTCGCGTCGCGGTGCCGCTCACGGTCACCCCGAGCACGGTGCACGTGGGCGGGAGCCCGTGGTGGCTGCCCACCGCGCTCGATCTGACGCTCGTCCCGCCGGACCTCGACGCCCACGACGACCCCGCAGCGTCGCACGCGACCACCGATGCGCTCACCGCCGCCGGGTACCGCGACGTGACCGTCCACCGCTTGGCGACCACCGCGGCCGGGATCGTGGTCGCCGAGGTCGAGGCCACCACCGGCTCCGGGGACCGGATCGACGGACCGGTGTGGCTCCGGGCCGGCGGCGACGGCCTCGAACTGCTCGGCCACCACCGCGACGACCGGACCTGAAGCCAACCCGAATCCGCACGCGAGACACGACGGGGAGCGACACCGTGATGAGCCAGCCGCAGCAGGACACCTCGAGCGATCGTGGCCCGGTGGGTCCCTCGACGACCGACGTCGTGGACCCCGGCGACGCCCGTCCGGGTGGCGACGCCGACGGACCGGGAGCCACCGTCGTCCCGCTGCCCGTCCGGCGTCCCGGGCGACCGGTGGTGACCCGGGCGCCCAGCCGACCGTCGAACCGGCGCCCATCGTCGGGCCCCGACCCGGCCAGCTTCGCGGTCATGCTGGTCCGCGCCGCCAGCGAGGTCGCGGCGGGGCGACGGCCCCTCGCGCAGCTCGAACCGGTGCTGGCCCCCACCCTCCTGCGGCGACTGGCCAGCGAGCTCCGGTGCCGGGCGGGCCGCCCGCAGGAGCTACCGACGATCCGTCGTGTGCTCGTGTCCACCCCGACGCCGACCGGTGCGCTCGAAGCGACGGTGCTGGTGGAACGGGGTGGGCGCGTGACGGCCGTCGCGCTCCGGCTCGAGCGGCACGACCGGGCGTGGCGGGCGACCGAGCTGCACCGCGCCGGAGAGCGGGTACGCCCCGCTCCGGACGCGCTCGAACTCCCTCGGCGCGAGGGGGTTGGACGCGTTCGACGAGGCCGCGGCCGAGGCCACCGACGACGGTCAGCCAGCCGTCACTCGGCGCCGTGGCAGCGCTTGAACTTCTTGCCCGATCCGCACGGACAGGGCTCGTTGCGCCCCGTCTTCGCCTCCGCGGTGTACGTCCCACCGGCCGCGACGCGACGGACGGTCGAACCGTCCTCGCGCTGTTCGACGGTCCGTCCGCGCTCATCGGTCGAGCTCGCCGGCCCGCCGTCCACGGTGTAGTTGGCCGAGCCGCCGGTCGTCCCGGATCGGTAGGTCAACCGCGCTCCCGCACCGTCGTCGAGCGGGATGGCAGCCGCGACGTCCTCCCGCGTCGGACCACCGCCACCGTCGGCGGTCGGGCCGGCCCCCGCCGGTTCCCCGTTCGACGGTGCGGTCCCGGTCGCGGCGGGTGTCGGGGCCGTGCCCGCGGTCGGTGCCGCCGCCCCGGACCCGGCGCCGTCCTCACCCTCACGCTTGACGGGGAGACGGAAGAAGTAGGTCGTGGCCTCCTCCTTCAGCCCGGCCATCATGTCGCTGAACGACGCGAACGCCTCGCGCTGGTACTCGGTGAGCGGGTCGCGCTGGCCGACCGCACGCAGTCCGATGCCGTCGCGCAGGGCGTCCATCTCGTAGAGGTGCTCGCGCCACTTGCGGTCGACGACGGAGAGGATGACGCGGCGCTCGATCTCGCGCATCACCTCCGGGCCGCCGACCTCCTCCTCACGACGGTCGTAGGCGTCGTGGACGTCGTCGACCAGCTGCTCGGTGATCGTCGCGTGGTCGATGCTGTCGAGGTCGATGGCAGCGAAGTCGAAGGTGGTGTCGTAGATGGCCTCGATGCGCGTGGCCAGACCGTCGAGGTCCCAGTCCTCGGGGAACACCCCCTTCGGGCAGTGCTCGGCGACGAGCTCCTCGACGGCGTCCTCGACGTACTTCTGCGCGAGCTCCTCGACCGCCTCGTACTCGCCCGCGAGCAGCTTCTGTCGCTGGCCGTACACGACCTTGCGCTGCTCGTTCATGACGTCGTCGTACTTGAGCACGTTCTTGCGTCGGTCGAAGTTCAGACTCTCGACCTGCCCCTGCGCGTTCTGGACCGCCTTGGTGACCCACTTGTGCTCGATCGGCACGTCCTCGGGGATCTTCAGGCGCGTCATGATCCGCTCGACCGCCGACGCGTTGAACAGGCGCATCAGGTCATCGTCGAGCGACAGGAAGAACCGGGACTCGCCCGGGTCGCCCTGGCGGCCGGAGCGACCGCGGAGCTGGTTGTCGATACGACGCGAGTCGTGCCGCTCGGTCCCGATCACGTACAGGCCGCCGAGCTCCTTGACCTCGGCTCCCTCGGCACGGCACTCCCCGGTGAAGCGGGCGAGGGCGGCCTCGTAGGCGGTCTCGCGCTCCTCCTCCGGGGTGTCCTCGGGGAGCTTGTTGACCTCGTCGCGGGCCATCTCCTCGGGGTTGCCGCCGAGCATGATGTCGGTGCCGCGGCCGGCCATGTTGGTCGAGACGACGACGGCGCCCTTGCGGCCGGCCTGCGCGACGATGTGAGCCTCGCGAGCGTGGTTCTTGGCGTTCAGCACCTCGTGCTTCACGCCGCGCCGGGTCAGCAGCTTCGACACGGTCTCGGACTTCTCGACCGACGTCGTGCCGATCAGCAGGGGCTGGCCCTTCCCGTGCCGCTCCTCGATCTCGGCCGCGACCGCCTCGAACTTGGCGGTCTCGGTCTTGTAGATGAGGTCGGCCTCGTCCTTGCGGATCAGCGGCCGGTTCGACGGGACGGTGATGACCCCGAGGTCGTAGATCTCGAGGAACTCGACCTCCTCGGTCTTGGCCGTACCGGTCATGCCCGCGAGCTTGTCGTAGGTCCGGTAGTAGTTCTGGAGGGTGATCGTGGCGAGGGTCTGGTTCTCGTCCTTGATCGCCACCCCCTCCTTGGCCTCGATCGACTGGTGCAGGCCCTCGGAGTACCGGCGACCGTCGAGGACGCGACCGGTGTTCTCGTCGACGATCTTGACCTCGCCGTCGACCACGATGTACTCGCGGTCGCGCTTGAACAGCTCGCGCGCCTTCAGCGCGTTCTGGAGGTGGTGGATCAGGGGGGTGTTGACCGACTCGTACATGTTGTCGATGCCGAGGATCTTCTCGACCTTGGTCACCCCCTCCTCGGTCACGGCGACGGTGCGCTTGGCCTCGTCGACCACGAAGTCCCCGGTGGACTCGCCGGGGCGCTCGCCCTCCTCGCCGCGGACGAGGTTCGGCGCGACCCGGCGGGCGAACACCTGGTAGAGGTCGGCGGACTGCTCCGCCGGGCCCGAGATGATCAGCGGTGTGCGGGCCTCGTCGACCAGGATCGAGTCGACCTCGTCCACCAGCGCGAAGTGGTGACCGCGCTGCACCTGGGCGGCACGGGTCATCGCCATGTTGTCGCGCAGGTAATCGAAACCGAACTCGTTGTTGGTCCCGTAGGTGATGTCGGCCGCGTACGCCGCCCGCTTCTGATCCTTGGTCTGTCCCGAGAACACCACGTCCACGGTCAGGCCGAGGAAGCGGTGGACCTGCCCCATCCACTCCGCGTCGCGCTTGGCGAGGTAGGGGTTGGTCGTGACGATGTGCACGCCCTGACCGGACAGCGCGTTGAGGTAGACCGGCATCGTCGAGGTCAGGGTCTTGCCCTCACCGGTCTTCATCTCGGCGATGTTGCCCCCGTGCAGCGCGATGCCACCGAACACCTGCACGTCGTACGGGCGCTGCTTGAGCGTGCGCCAGGCGGCCTCGCGCACGACCGCGAACGCCTCGACGACCAGGTCGTCGAGGTCGGCGCCATCCTCGAGCCGCTGCCGGAACTCGTCGGTCTTGGCGCGCAGTTCGGCGTCGGTGAGCGCCTCCATCTGCGGACCGAGGGCGCCGACCTGGTCGACGACCTTGCCGACCTGCTTGGCCTTGCGCCCTTCGCCGGCGCGCAGGACCTTGTCGAGGACTGCCATGGAACGTCTCTTCGTCGATGTTCGCGGGCACGCCGACAGCGGCCCCGGGGGGGACCGCGATGGTACGACACGTCACCGAGGACGACGGGTGCCGGAGGTGGCCCCGCGGGTCAGGTGATCTCGAGCAGCTTCTCGCGCACGGCGTAGACGACCGCCTCCATCCGTGAGTGCAGGTGCAGCTTCTCGAGGATGTTGCGCACGTGGTTCTTGACGGTGTTCTCGGAGATGAACAGCGTCCGGGCGATCTCACGGTTGTTCATGCCCTGCGCGACGTGCTGGAGGACCTCCATCTCGCGCGGGGTGAGGCGGGGAGCCGGGACCTGCTCCTTCTCCTCGTCCTTCTTGATCATCGCCGCGAACTCGTCGAGCAGCTTGGAGGCCATCGACGGCGAGATCAGGGACTGGCCACCGTTGACCGACCGGACGGCGTGGCCGATCTCGTCGATCGAGATCTCCTTGAGCAGGTAGCCGTTGGCGCCGGCCTTGATGGCCTCGTAGAGGTCGTCCTCCTCGTCGGAGATCGTCAGCACGAGGATCTTGGTCCCCGGCAGCTCCTCCTTGATCGCGCGCGCTGCCTCGATCCCGGACTTCACCGGCATCCGCACGTCCATCACGACGACATCGGGCGCGTGCTCGCGGGCCATGGTGACCGCGGCCTCGCCGTCGCCGGCCTCGCCGATGACGTCGATGTCGGCCTCGTCGTCGAGCACCATCCGCAGGCCCCGACGGAACAGCTCGTGATCGTCGGCGATGAGCGTGCGGATCGGATCGACGTCGGCCATCGCGTGCGCTCCCCTCGCGCGCACCGGCGGGCGCGCCTCCGTTCGAGTCTAGCCCCCGAGGAGACTCATCGGACGGCATCCACGGCACCATCGTGCCGGGGGCCCGGGCTGGTCGGCCCGGGGGTGGCGGGCGGAACGAGCCCCCACCCCCGTCGTCCGGTCAGTACTCGTCGTCGTCCACGGCGCCGACCGGGACCGGTTCCCGGTTGCCGGGGTGCGCAGCAGCGGCGGCCTGGCGGGGCTTCTGCACGAGCTTGGTCTTGAGCTTGCGCACCTGGCGGACCAGCTTGGCCTCGGCCCGGTCGATCGCGGTCATGTGGTCGGGACCGGACGCGGACGCACGCAGGTACTTGCCCTTGGCGTGCAGGACCACCTCGCAGGTGACGCGGTCCTCGATGCGGGGGTTGACCTCCTCGGAGAACACCACCTCCATGTCGATGAACCGATCGAAGTAGCGCCGGACCCGCGACAGCTTCGCGATGGCCTCGTCGCGGACGTCCGACGGCACGTCGATGTTCTTGCCCTTGACCGTGATCCTCACCTGGGGCCTCCTCGTCGTCCACGCCGGCTGGCGCGGACCGGTGCCTGTCGGCACCTCGGTCACGCCCGGTCCGGTCCGGATCGTGTGGGCCCCGGCGGCGTCCCGGAGGACGTACGACGGGTGGGCCGGCCCGCGCGTGGCCGGTGTCCGTGGTGCGGGGTCGCACCGCGGCAGCCACGCCTGGCCCGGGGCCGTCGGGTGGGGCGGGGTCGGGGTGGTCCGCAGCGCCCGGCCCAGGTGGGTACAGCCGACGCTAGTGCCCACCGGGCCCGCCGTCAGGTGGCCGCACCGCGTCGCACGGTCGGGGTCGGTGACCGCTCGGCGGGAGGTCCTCGGGCCCGCGTCGACGCCGACCTTCGGCCCCGCCGCGTCGCTGACCTCCGTCCCTCGCGACCACCCGATCGGCGGCGACGGCGAGCGGGTGGTCGCCGGCACGGGCGAGGACGGCGAGGTGGACGGCGCCGGCGCCGGCTGCGAGCAGCGCCGTGGCCGCACCCGCCGCCGTCCGACCGGTGGTCAGCACGTCGTCGACGAGCAGGACGACGCGTCCCCGGCAAGCGGACGGACGGCATGCTGCCGTTCGCGGCCACCGCGACCGCTCGACGGTCAGCAGGGCACAGGTGCGGGCAGGCCCGTCGCGCCAGCGACCTCCGCGGCAAGCACGGCAGCGTGGTCGACACCGCGGCGCCGCACGCGAGCCGGACCGGTCGCCACCGAGGTGACGACGTCGGCCACCGGCGAGGTCGCTGCACCCGACTCCCGAGGAGGGCACCGAGCGCCGGCCACGCCGCGTGGGCACCCGCCGAGCTTGCGCCGCCACCACGGCGGCCGCGACGGGCCCCGGTAGTCGGCGACCGCGATGGTCGACGCGATCGGTGCGCCGGGCGGCCAACACCCGTGGCCGACGGTGCGCGGTCCGGCGCACCGCGGGCACGCGGGTGTGGGCGCCAGCGTGACGGCTCGAGCACAGCGTGCGCACCAGACCCCGTCCCGGGGACACGCCGCGTCGTCGACACGCGAGGCACCGCACGGGGGCGAGCAGCTCGAGCACCGACCGCGACCGGACCGATACGCGACCTCCTTCGACTCGACCGCGTCAGCCTGCCCGCCGGCGCGGGCCGCGACGAACCGTCGACACCGGCCCCTGTGGACGGGCCGGGTCAGGAGGCCTCGTCGGGGTCAGGAGGCCTCGTCGAACCGGTCGAGCAGGCCGAGCAGCACCCGCTGCAGGTCCTGCGCGGCGCGGGCGCCGACCTCGATGACCTCGGCGTGGGTGGTGGCCACCCCCTCGCCGTGCACGTTGGTCACCGAGGAGAAGCCGAGCACCCGGAGGCCCTCGTCACGGGCGGCGATGACCTCGTTGACCGTCGACATCCCGACCGCGTGCGCGCCGAGCGTCCGCAGCATCGCGACCTCGGCGGGGGTCTCGTACGCGGGCCCCACGAGTCCGGCGTAGACACCCCGCTGCAGCTGGAGGCCGAGGTCACCGGCGACGGTGTGGGCGAGGTCACGCAGCACGGCGTCGTAGGCGCCGGCCATGTCGACGAACCTCGGCGCACCGTCCCGCAGGAGACCGGAGAGGGGCGAGGTGCCGGTCATGTTCAGGTGGTCGTCGATCACCATCAGGTCACCCGGCGTGAAGGTGTCGAGATGCCGCCGGCCGCGTTGGTCACGACGAAGGTCGAGACCCCCGAGCTGCGCGGCGACCCGCACCAGCCGGGTCACGTCATGGGCGCTGTGGCCCTCGTAGAGGTGGATGCGACCCGCCTGGACCAGCACCTCACGGCCCGCGAGCCGCCCGCAGACGAGCCGAGCGGTGTGGCCCGGCACCGTGGAGGCGGCCGTGCCGGGCAGATCGAGCACGTCGACCACGACGGCGTCCTCGACGGCGTCCGCGACCGCGCCGAGCCCCGAGCCGAGGGTCAGCAGGACCTCGGGCGAACGCCCGCCGAGACGGGCGCGGAGGGCGGCGGCGGTGCGTTCGATGGTCACGGAGTCGGGTGCTCCTGCAGCGGGGAGGGTCGGAGGTCAGTCGGTGCTGCGCTGGCGGGGGCGCGTCGCCTCGTCGACGAGCATCACCGGGATGCCGTCGCGCACCGGGTAGGTCAGGCCGCAGCCGGTGCAGACCAGCACGTGACGGCGCTCCTTGTGCTCGACCGCTGCGTGACAGGCGGGGCAGACCAGGATGTCGAGCAGCCGCTCGTCGAGGGCCACGAGGTGCCTCCTGTCGTTCGGATCAGGTCGGCGCGGCGAGGTGGGACGGTCGACCTCGGCGCGGAGCCGTT
The DNA here is from genome assembly GCA_963850715.1 of uncultured Nitriliruptoraceae bacterium. Taxonomy (GTDB): domain Bacteria; phylum Actinomycetota; class Nitriliruptoria; order Nitriliruptorales; family Nitriliruptoraceae; genus Nitriliruptor. The sequence continues at coordinate 282,512 of CAWKMM010000015.1, forward strand.
CGAGCGCGGCGTCGTCGTCGCCCTCGACGTTGAGCCGCAGCAGCGGTTCGGTGTTGGAGGGTCGCAGGTTGAACCAACCGTCGTCGAGCACGACGGTGAGGCCGTCCTCGCGGTCGCTCGTCCCCGCGGTCGGCGAAGGCCGCCGCGACGCCGCTCGACCCGGCGCGCGCGGGTCGGCGACGGTGAAGTTGAGCTCGCCCGAGGAGGGGTAGCGGTCGTAGGGGGCGATGACCTCGGACAGCGGCGCTCCGCGTCGGCGACGGCCTCGAGGAGCACGAGCGCGGCCACCAGCCCGGAGTCGGCCCGGTAGTGGTCGCGGAAGTAGAAGTGACCCGAGTGCTCGACGGCGTAGATCGCGCCGGTCTCGGCCATCCGCCGCTTGATGAACGAGTGCCCGACCCGGGTGCGGACCGCGGTGCCGCCCGCCGCCTCGATGGTCTCGGGCACCACCCGGGAGCAGATGAGGTTGTGCAGCACGGTCTCGCCGGGGTGCTGCCGCAGGAGCCGGTCGGCGACGACGGCGCCGATCAGCGAGGACGCCACCGGTCGGCCGGTCTCGTCGACGGCGAACACCCGGTCGGCGTCGCCGTCGAAGGCCAGCCCGAGCGCGTGGCCACCGTCGCGGACGGCCGCGCTGGAGGTCGACGAGGTTGTCGGGCTCGAGCGGGTTGGCCGGGTGGTTCGGGAACGTGCCGTCGAGTTCGAAGTAGAGCGGGGTGGTCTCGATCGGCAGCCCGTCGACGACGGCGGGCCACACGTGCCCGGCCATGCCGTTGCCCGCATCGACCGCGACCCGGACCGGACCGCAGCACGTCGACGTCGACGAACCAGCGCACGTGGGCCGCGAAGGCGTCGAGCAGGTCCCGTTCGGTGCGGCTGCCCGTGGTCACCGTCCGGCAGCGGCGCGGGGACGCCGGCGAGGACGCGGTCGCGGAGGTCGGCGAGCCCGGTGTCGATCGCGACCGGGACCGCGCCGGCCCGGCACAGCTTGATGCCGTTGTAGCCGGCGGGGTTGTGGCTGGCGGTGAACATCGCCGCCGGCGCGTCGAGCTCGCCCGGAGGCGTACGAGACGAGGTCGGTCGAGGCGAGGCCGAGGTCGACGACGTCGATCCCCTGCTCGGTCGAGCCCGCGGGCGAACGCGTCGACCAGCTCGGGCGAGGACGGCCGCATGTCGCGCCCGATCAGGAACGGCCCGCCGTCGGCGATGACCGACGCCGCGGCGACGCCGAGGTCGTGGACGAGCTCCGGCGTCAGCTGCGTCGCGGTCAGGCCGCGGACGTCGTAGGCCTTGACCACGGCGTCGAGCACGGCCGGATCGTGCGGCACGGACGTCCTCGCTCGCGGTCGGCGGGCGGCCGGAGCCTACTCGCGACGGTCCGACGTGGCCTCCGCCGGTCGGCGCTGCTCGGTCGCGTCGGGACGGGGAGCGGTCGCGTGCGGGCAGGTCCGGCACCACCGGCTCGAGCGGTTCGCCGGGCAGGTGGCGCCCGATGTAGCGCTTGCGTGTACGGCCGTCCTGCTTCCAGTAGGCGTACCAGTAGGGCCCGTGGGGGCAGGAGGTGCAGGTCGCCTTACCGCAGCGGACCTGCTCCTGGCGGTAGCGCAGGGTCGGCGGCAGGTGCGCCTCGCGCGCTGGGTCCGGGTGACCATCGACGTGGACGAGCAGCCCGCGGACGAGCAGCAGCAGCTGGCGCAGCTCGAACTCGTCGAGCCGTCGGACGGCGGTCACGAGCTCGCGATCGATCGCCACGGTCCACCCTTCGACGGTGCGGGGACGCGTACTTGGGCTCCCACCGGCACCCAAGGAACCACAACCGCAACGCTCAACCCTTGAGGTGAGGTGGAGGTCGAGCGTCGCCGTGCGGGCGCGACGGCCGGACCAGCTGGACCAGCCCGGTCGCGATCGCGCTCGGAAGGCGACCCGCCGCGCGCCGTTACCAGTCGGTGGCGGGACCGCGACCGCCGGCCGCCGGCACGGGGCGGGGCGCACGCACCGCCGGCAGCTCGATGGTCGGCTCGTCCCGGGTGTCCCGACGCGGATCCGGGGCGTGCTCGGCCGTCGGGGCCGCCAACAGCGTCTCGACCACGGTCCGGCGCCGTGCCACCGGCTCCTCGGTCGTGGTCGCTGGCACGGGCCCGGCCTCCGGCACCGGGTCGGCGTCCGGGGCGAGGGCAGGTGGGCGAGCGTCGGGCACGGCACGCAGCGCTGCAGCGAGCACGGCCACGGTCGCGTCGCTGCCGAGGTCGCGAGCGGGGAGCGACGGGCGCCTCGGGCTCGGTCCGATCCTCCTCGGGGCGCCGGTCCTCGAGGCTCCAGCCACGCGGCGGTTCGGTCCGGGCGGCGTGGCGTGAGCAGAGGTCGTAGCGCTGGGGGTCGGCGTGGTCGCTGAGGCGGTCGAGGAAGGCCTCGCGGTCGCGTACGAGAAGGTCAACGTCGCCCGCGCCGGGGCGGGGCACCCGGGCCGCGAACAGGGACGCTCGGCGGCGCGCGCCAACGAGCGGACCACCCGCGAGCGGGGGGTGGTGGACGACGGCACCGCGGAGGAGTCAGCCATGCCGCGGACGCTAAACCACAACCGTGTCGTCCGGCAAGCACCTCCCACGCGCGGATCCGCCGTCTTGGGCGCCCGGCGGCACCCAAGCCGGTGTTGTCGTTCGCACACGGGGCGGCTACGGTCCGTCGGGTGAGGGACGACCGCCACGCGCGCCACCGCCGCGCCGACGCCGACCGTCGACGCCGCCCCGTCGACGGTCACCGCGTGCGCGGCCGGGGACGGTTCGAACGCATCGTGGTCGACGCGCTCGCCGCGCTGCCCCCGGCGCTGCTCGCCCACCTCGACGGCGTCGTGCTCGCGATCGAGGACGATGCCCGGCGTCGGGCGACCGGTGCCGGCCGAGGTCCCGCTCGCCCGGTTCGCCCGGCCAGCCGGGGGTCCGACCCGTCCCGTCGACCCGGCGCACCCCGGCCGGGCCCGGCTCACGCTGTTCCGCCGTCCGCTCGAGGCACGCGCGCTGTCCCGAGCCGACCTCACGGAGCTCGATCGCGAGGTCGCCGTCGTCCAGGAGGTCGCCGACCACCTCGGCCTCGACGACGACCGAGCTCGACGACCTCGGCTGGCCTGACCCGGCCGAGCGCGACCTCGACGCCGCGGGGTACGCGGCTCAGTGGCGGTGAGCAGGGCGCGCGGACACCGGGTCAGTCGCCGCGGTGTCCGAGGTCCGGCGTGCCGGCCCCCGGCTCGGGTGCGGTCCGCTCGACGTCGTCGCGCGCCCCGTCGAGGGCGCGTCCGGCGTTGCGTCCTGATCCGGCCGGTCGAGCGGGTCGATCGGGTTCGATGCCGAGCTCGGTCCCGAGCCGCTGCGCCGTCCCGGGGGCCGGCGTCGCAGGGCGGCTGCGCGGCGTGGTCCACCACGACGACGGTGCACCGGTGGTCGCCACGAGGTGACGGGCGCCGTCCGGGATCGCCGCTGCTCGACGTGCGCCGCGACGAACTCACCCGATGCTGCCCGGACCGTCAGCGCCCACGACGGTGCCCCATCGACCAGCTCCTGGAGCGGGACCGCGACGAGCGCACCCGCAGGCGACCTCGATGCCGGCGAGCTCGGCGGGCTGGCTCGCCTGCGATGCCGTTCCACAGGGTCGCGTCGACGGTCGCCGGGTCGCTGCCCGGGTTGATCGAGACGCAGCTGTTCGGTGCTCCGCGCGGCCCGCTGCCGGTCAGCGTCCAGACCGCGTCGCTCGCCGCCGCCCCGAGCTGCACGGCGAAGCCGGTGTCCGCCGGGTCCTCCGCCGCCAGCTGGGCGACCGCCGAGACGGTGACGGGTACCCCGTCGCTGCGGGCGGTCAGCGCGGCGGCTGTCGACCCCCTCGGGCAGCGTGCCGGCGAGGTCGACGCGTCGGACCGTGCCCGGGTGGCACCGACACCTCGGCGAGCAGCTCGGGGCACGATGCCGCCGTCGGCGGTGTGGTAGGTCAGCTCGACCGGCGCGGAGCGGTCGGTGCGGTTGGCGATCCACAGCCACGAGCTGCGGCCCTCGCCCCTCGATCAGCCACGGGACGGTCCAGATCTCGCGACGGCTCGGTCGCGGCCTGCAGCAGCGAGACGCCGTCGATCCCGCCGATGGCGCTGCGGGTGAGCTGGACGCCCTCGACCGCGACGCGGCCCGAGGCGACCTCGACCACGGCCGCGAGGTCCGGCTGCTCCGGGAGGTACTCGTTGAGCACCAGCTCGATGCGTCTCGCGCGGGCCGACGCTGACGTTGCGCAGCCGGGTCGGGTCGTCGGGACCCTCGGGCGTGAGGAAGCCGACCGCGACGGTGGCGCCCGTCCCGTGGGGGTTGGCGATCCGCAGCCGCGCCTCGCCGCCGCCGGCCGTGGTCAGGCCGGGGATGGTCCAGCTGGTGGCGGCGGTCCCGGGCACGCAGGGCCCCGCCGCCGTGCCCGGCGGGCAGGTCCTCCTCGCCGTCGAGCCGCCACGACGCGTGCGGTGACGGCGGGGCCACCGGACCAGCGCACGTCGGTCGCCGAGGTCGCACCGACGCTCGGGCGTGGTCCGCGCCGCGGCGCCCGGGAACAGCCGCGAGGTGGCCAGCGGTGGCCCGTCGCCCCGTCGAACTGCTGACGACCTCGGCGGTCGCGGGCGCATCACCGGCCACGCCCGGCCGGGCCACGTCGACGGCGGCGCTCGTGCCTCGCGCGCGTCGCCGACGGCGCAGACGATGCGGCCCGACACGGCCTCGGTACCCGCTTCGAGCCCCGGCTCGACGTCGGGACGGTGAGCGACGTCTCCACCGGATCGGCGAGGAGGTCCACCAGGACGACCAGGACGAGGCTGAGGGCCAGCACCGCGAGGGCCGCGATGGCGGCGGCGTCGCACGGCTCACGCGCCACCCCCGGCTGGACGTCGGGGCCGGTCGGTCGGGTCGACACGCGGCGTCGGCCGGTCGGCGGCGCGGGCGAACCCGGGCGGACGGAGCATCAGCGAGACCACGAGCAGGGCGATGAGCAGCTGGCCGGTCAGCGCGAGCGCGCGAGCACCCTGCCCGGCCGGCACGATCTCGACCCGTCCGCCGTCGTCCGGGATCTCGAAGGCGGCGACCGGCGCGTCGACCGTCGCCAGCCGGCGCCCGTCGACGCGGGCCTCGAGGTCGTCGCCCGGCAGCTGGTTGACCAGGACCACGCCACCGCCCGGCGACGTCGCCGACGATGCGGCCGTCCGGCAGGACCCGCAAGCGGTTCGGGCGGCGCATCCGCCGGGCAGGCGTCCGACGGTGGTCAGCGCTCCGCGAACGCGTCGGCGGGGACCACGCTCGCGCGCGGCAGGGCGTCGCGGACGGCGAGCACGCGGCCGGTCGCGACGGGCCGAGGTTCGAGCCCGTCCTGGCTGCGCAGCGCGTCGTCGAGCGCGTCCGACGTCCCACCGTCGGGCACGACCACGTAAGCGCACCCCGAGGTGGCCGAGGGCGGCGGCCGCGGTCACGTCGCGGCCGGCGACCAGGTCGGCGACCGCGTCGTCGACCGCCGCGAGCGCTCGGCCGTCCGGGGTCACCCCGGTCGCCGCCATCGACGGACCCGAGCCGGGCACCACCTCGTAGGTGGCGACGCCCGTCGACGTCGGCGAGCAGCAGCACGAGGAAGGGGTCCTGCGGCGTCGCGGCGGCCGTGACGAACGCCGGCAGCGCGTCGCGGTCGCGGACGTAGGTGCCCTGCGGGCCCTGGACCAGGTCGACGGCGACCGCGCCGAGGCTGACCGCGACGGCTGCGCCGGTCGTGACGGCGGCGACCTGGCGCCAACCGAAGGTGTGGCGGCCGAGCGAGGCCTCGCCGGTGGCGAAGGCGACGGCGAGCAGACCGGCGTAGGCCGCGGCGGTCAGCACCAGCGGCAGACCCGGGCCACACCGGCGACCCGGTCCGTGCCAGCCACCAGCCGGCGGCCGGCGCCGAGCAGCGCGAGCGACCACAGGGTGGCCACCAGCCACGTCTGTCGACGCCAGCCGAACAGCAGCCCGAGGACCCCGGCGAGCACGAACCCGACGCCGGCCCACGGGGCGGGGAAGCCGTCGAGCCCCGGCACGAGCAGGACCCACCGCCACAGCTCGCTGTCCACGATCGCCGCCGGCTCGGCCCCGCGGAGGGGACCGTCGGCGGCCAGCAGCTCGAAGCTCCAGGGCACGAGCAGCGCCAGCGGGCCGAAGGTCGCCAGCGACAGCCGTGCTGCCAGCGGACCACGCCACTGCCGGGGGGCGAGGGGCAGCACGGCGGCCAGCAGGACCACGCCGGCGGCGACGAGCACCGCGAGCGACGCGCGGGACGAACGCCCCGGCGATCGCGCCGAGCAGCGCCGTGGCCGCGGCGGCGCGCCACGCCGTGGCGGGGGCGGTGGTCCGGCGGGCCAGCGTGCCGACACCGGCCACGATGCCCGGGAGCACGGCGACGACGACGAGGGCCCCGACCTGGCCGGAGAGCAACGCGGCGATGGCCGGCGGCGACAGCACGTAGGCCGTCGCGGCGGCCACGCGCGGCAGCTTCTTGCGCGAGTACCGCTGGGTGGCGCGGAGCGCCAGGAACCACGCCACGAGCAGGCTGCCGAGCAGCAGCACCCGGGAGGCGAGGTAGGCGGAGCCGAACAGCAGCACCTGGAGCAGGCCGAGCAGCGCCTGCGCGGGTGACGGCGCGTGCCGAGGTCCCGATGCCGGCGGCGGTGTGCCACGCGGACGCGTGGTCACCGAGGAACGCCTGCGGAGGAGGCGGGCCACGGCGCGAGCTCACCGCCGCGCAGCGTCCCGCTCGCCAGGAGCGGCACGGCGCCGGCGAGCACCAACACGGTCAGGATCGCACCCACGAGCAGCACCGGCCGCTGACGCACGAGCTTGCCCAGCTTGGCCGTCGCGGTCTCGGGCTCGCGGGCCGTGGTCTCCTCGGTGGCGGCGGGTGCGACGTCGCCGCCGGCGATCCAGTCGGCGATGGCCTCGGCGTACGCCCGGACCCGCGGGGCGACGCGCCCGAAGTGCTCCTTGACCTCGTCGTCGCTGCGCCGGCGCTGCTGCTGGACCTGCTGCCGCAGCCGGCGGGTCTCGAACAGGTGGAGGACGTTCCAGATCCACGCGCGGACGGTCAGCCAGGCGTCGGAGAACCGCCGCGTGAGCAGGAACCCGAGGATCTTGGCGACCCCGAACAGGAAGTACAGCGGGACGATGGTGACAGGCGGGCGGGGCCGTAGTTCTTCAGCAGGGTCGCCAGGGTGTTGCGCTCGGCGAAGTAGCGGGGGCCGATGACCCGCGTCTGGCCGAGCCGGTGGTAGTTGGTCGCGGCCGCCTGCGTGGACACCGACGGCCTCCGGCACCACCTCGACGTCGGCGCCCGACGAGCCAGGTGCGCCAGCACAGGTCGAGGTCGTCGCGGAAGAGGTGGAAGCGCCGGTCGAAGCGACCGAGACGATCGAACACCTCGCGCCGCAGCAGCATCCCGGCGGTCGACACGTAGAGCGTGCGGCGGTCGACGTCGCGCTGCCCCTGGTCGAGTTCGCCCTCGTCGACCCCGGAGTCGGCGCGCCCCGTGAGGTCGACGGTCCACCCGACCGACTGCAGGCGACGGGGGTCGTCCCAGTCGAGCAGCTTCGGGTCCGACGATCGCGACCCGCGGGTCCTCGTCGAGCGCGGCGGCGAGCTCGGCCACGGCGTCCGGCTCGAGCGCGAGGTCGTCGTGCAGGAGCAGGACGTAGGGCGAGGTGTCCACGGGCCGAGCGTCGAGCGCCATCGACACGGCGGCCCCGAAGCCGAGGTCACGGTCCGCGACCAGCACGTGGTCGTCGCCGAACGCTGCCTGCAGGACGGCGCGGGTGTCGTCGTTGGAGCCGTTGTCGACCGCGACCACGTCGAGGTGGGGGTGGGTCTGGGCCGCGAGGGCCTCGAGGGTGGCGAGGAGCCACGGGCCGCCATCGTGCGCCACGAGGACGGCGAGCACCGGCGTGGACGACGCCGTCCGCGCCGGTCGCACGGAGGGGTCGGGCTCCGCCGGGGCGACGGGCGGGACCTCCGACGCGTCGGCGTCGCTGAGCGGTGGCTCGGGAACCGGCACCGGAGCGCGATCCTCCTCGCGGGAGCACGGGTCGCGGCACGGCGGTCCGCGACCCGGCTGGAGGCGTCGGGGGGCCGTGCGAGGGGTGGGAGGGGCCGGTGGCGAGAGGTCCGCGGACCGGCCCACGGGCGGCGGGACCGTACCACGTCGGGGCACCACGCCCCGTGGCGTCAGCGCTGGGAGGGACCGGTCACGGCCCCCGCGACGGTCGTCGGGCGGGTGGCGCCGCCGTCAGGCGGTGAAGCGCTTCGCCCGGCGCCGCTCGCGCTCGGACAGCCCACCCCAGATGCCGAAGCGCTCGTCGTTGCTGAGCGCGTAGTCGAGGCACTCCCCCCGGACGGGGCAGACGCCGCAGATGCGCTTGGCCTCCCGGGTGGAGCCCCCCTTCTCGGGGAAGAAGGCCTCCGGGTCGGCATCGAGGCACTTGGCCTCGAGCATCCAGGTCGCCTCGTCCGCCGCGTCGAAGGCCAACTTCGTCGACAGCTCCGCGATGATCGCTCCCACCAACCGCTCCTCGCGTTCCGGGGTGCTGTCGTGATCGACAGCGCTGGAACTACACGGTTGGCATCCTCGGCCCATCCGGCGCTCACGTCAAGCGGCATCTCCCACCGGTTGTGGTCGAGACGGAGCGCGACCCCCACCGGTGGGGGTCCGATGGGGGTCGCGAAGACCGTCGGGACGTCGCCGCGTCGGTCGGTCAGACCAGGCCCTCGAGCACGGTCCGTAGGCGCAGGAGCCCGTCGCGGAGGCGGGACTTGGCGGTGCCTTCGGGGATGCCGAGGACCCGCGCCACGTCGCGGTAGGTGTGCCCGCCGAAGTAGGCCAGCTCGATGGCCTCGCGCTGGCGGTCGCTGAGCTCGGCCAGCGCCCGTCGCACCTGCCAGTGGTCGAGCCGGACCTCGACCTCGTCGGCGACCTGGTCGAAGGGCGCGGAGCTCGTCTCGGCGGGACACCCGCTCGTCGCGGTCGCGCGATGCCTGCTCGCTGCGGACGCGGTCGACCGCCCGGCGGTGGGCGAGGGTGGTGATCCACCCGGACGCCGTCCCACGCTCCGGGTCGAAGCTGGCGGCTTTCCGCCACACCTCGACGAGGACCTCCTGGGTGACCTCCTCGGCCATCGCGCGGTCGCGCAGGACCCGCAGGGCGACGCCGAGCACCTGTGGGGCGACACGGTCGTAGAGCGCCGCGAACGCGTCGGTGTCGCCGGCCGCCGCGGCGACGAGCAGGGCCTCGCTGGTCGCGGTCGCGACCTCGGCGGCGCGCGCCAGGGGGGCGGGATCGAGCACGTACAGGGGGGCGATGGCCATCGGCGGCTCCGTTGGGTCCGGTGTGAGGACCCAACCATGCTGTCCAGGTTACGTCAAGTTCTTTGTCCAGGTTCTTCCGTACATCGGTGCCAGGGACGCGGGAACTCGTCCACCTGTCCAGGTTCGGTCGAGGCTCGCGCGGACGGGGTCAGGTGCGGGCGGGCGACGCGGCCGTAGAGGGTGGTGCGTTCGGCCACCGGACGGCCGGCGGCGGCCGCCACGGCACGGAGCGATTCCGGGGTCTGCGCGATCCCGTGGTCAGCGCCGGCCATGCGCGAGATGGTCTCCTCCATCAGCGTCCCACCGAGGTCGTCGCACCCGCCGGCCAGGAGGGTGGCGGCCCGATCGAGCCCGAGCTTGACCCACGAGAGCTGCACGTGGTCGATGGCGCCCTGCAGCAGCAGGCGGGCCAGCGCGTGGACGCGGCGCGAATCCTCGAACGAGGCGCCCGGGCGGGCCACCCCGGCGAGGTAGATCGGCGCCAGCTGGTGCACGAACGGCAGCGGGACGAACTCGGTGAAGCCGCCGGTGCGCTCCTGGATCGACGCGCAGCAGCTTGATGTGGGCGACCCAGTGCCGGGGTTCGTCGACGTGGCCGTACATCATCGTGGAGGTGGTGGGGATGCCGAGCTCGTGCGCGGTCGTGACCACCTCGACCCACTGGTCGGCGGGCAGCTTGCCCTTGGTCAGCACCCAGCGGACCTCGTCGTCGAGGATCTCGGCGGCGGTCCCCGGGAGCGAGCCGAGCCCGCGGCGCTTGGCCTCCTCGAGCCACTCCCGCACCGGGATGCCGAGCCGGGTCGCGCCGTTGACCACCTCCATCGGGCTGAAGGCGTGCACGTGGACGTCCGGCGCGCGCGCCAGGACCGCATCGATGACGTCGAAGTAGTAGTCGCCCGGCAGGTCGGGGTGGATCCCGCCCTGGAGGCACACCTCGGTCGCGCCGAGGTCGACCGCGTCGGCGACCCGGTCGCCGATCTCGGTCAGCGACAGGTTGTAGGCGTCCGGGTCGTCCCGCCGCTGCGCGAACGCGCAGAACCGGCAGCCCGTGTAACAGATGTTGGTGAAGTTGAGGTTGCGGTTGACCACGTAGGTGACGGTGTCGCCCACCCGGTCCGCGCGGACCTCGTCGGCGGCGGTGGCCAGGGCCTCGAGCTCCACCCCGGTGGTCTCGAGCAGCAGCAGCGCGTCGCGGTCGTCGAGCACCGACCCTCGCTGCGCCCGCGCGAGCGCCGCCGCGACGTCGGGCCGGATCGTCGCTGCGGGCCGGGCCCTCGACCCGCGGGGCGTTGGCGGCCAGCACACCGTCGGCGATCGTGTGCAGGTCGCCGTAGACGGCCCGGTGCAGGTCGTCCTCGGCCTCGGCCGAGCGGGCGTTGCGCCCGTCCGCGGCCGATCCCCCCGCCTCGTCACCGGAGACGACCGCAGCCATCGCCTCGGTGAAGGTCGTCGCCTCCACCTCCGGGTCCTGCCACGGCTGCCCCTCCGGGCGCACGTCCGGACGCGCGAGCCCATCCGGACCGGCCAGGGCCGCGACCGGGGCGCGCATCCGTCCCGCGAGCCACGGGTCGGGTTCGCGGGCCCACTCGGGGTAGATGGGCAGGCGCGGGCGTCAGCACGAACCCGTGGTCGGCGGTGCGGCGGGCCAGGTCGTCGAGGTGGGGCCACGGCGCTTCGGGGTTGACGTGGTCGGGCGTGACCGCGCGCGGACGTGCCGCGCACAGGAGGGGAGACGCCGCCCCAGTCGTCGATACCGGCCCGGAGGATGTCGCCGTAGGTCCCCGGCGACAGGTTCGGCGGCGCCTGCACGTGGACGGTCGGGCCGAGCACGATCCGCGCGGTGGCGACCGAGGCCAGCAGGTCCTCGAAGCTCGGTTCGGGGTGGTCCTTCATCGCCGTGTCCGGCTTGGCCCGGAAGTTCTGGACGATCACCTCCTGCAGGTGCCCGTACCGGCGGTGCGTGGCGCGCAGCGCGAGCAGCGTGTCGGCCCGCTCGGGGAGGGTCTCACCGATGCCGAGCAGCAACCCCGAGGTGAACGGGACCGACAGACGGCCGGCGTCCTCGAGGGTGCGCAGCCGCACCTCCGGGTCCTTGTCGGGCGAGTTCCAGTGGGCGCCCCCCTTCTCGAGCAGACGCCGCGAGGTCGACTCGAGCATGATCCCCATCGACGCCGCGACCGGCTTGAGCGTCGCCAGCTCGGTCCAGGACATCACCCCCGGGTTGAGGTGCGGGAGCAACCCCGTCGCCTCGATGACCTGGATCGCGACGGCGCGCAGGTACTCCAGCGTGGTGTCGTAGCCCCGCGCCTCCAGCCAGTCCCGAGCCGCGGGGTAGCGCAGCTCGGGCTGGTCCCCGAGGGTGAACAGGACCTCGGTGCAACCCGCGTCCTGGCCGCGGCGTGCGATGTCGACGACCTGGTCGGGCGACAGGAACGCCGGGACGTCGGCCTTCGGTGGCCACGCGAACGTGCAGTAGCCGCAGGTGTCGCGGCACAGGTGGGTGAGCGGGACGAAGACCTTGCGCGAGTAGGTGATCCGTCGCCCGCCGTCCGGGGTCCGGCCCCACCCCGCGGGACGATCCGTCGAACCCTCGGCGTACCAGGGCGCGCGATCGCGGACCCCGGAGGCGATCGCCAGGAGCCGATCGAGGTCCTCGTCCCGGCAGGTGAGCAGCGACGCGATCTCGTCGCGCGTGAGGGTCCGGCCCTCCTCGGCGCGGTGCAGCGCACGCGGCCGCAACCGCGCCAGCACCTCGGGGCCGGGCGCAGGCCCGTCCGCGGATCCGGCGGCGCCGGCGATCCCCTCCGGACGCTCGCTCATCCCTGCTCCTCCGACGGGCCGCCCCCGGCTCCCGCGGCGCGACGTGACCCGGTGCGTACCCGACGCGCGGCCCGGGCGCCAACCAGCCCCGTTCGCGTCCCGCGTGGGCCGCCCACGGATCCGACCGTCACGGCAGCGCTCGGACGGCGGCCACGACGTCCTCCTCCGACACCAGGACCAGGTCGGCCGCGGGTCCGAGCGGGACGTAGCTGTCGTGGGCCCGGACGCTGCGGAGGGGCCCGGAGACGCCGGCCTCGGCGAGGTGGGCGACCACGGCATCGGCGATCCCGCCACCCGTCCTGCGGCACTCGTCGACGACCACGACCGCCCGGCACGCCTCCGCGTGATGCTCGAGCGCCGCCGTCGGCAACGGGTTCAGCCACCGCAGGTCGACGACCCGGCAGCGGACGCCCTCCGCCTCCAGGCGACGGGCGGCCCGCAGCGACAGGCGGACGCCGTTCCCGTAGGTGACGAGCGAGCACGTCGACGGCCTCCGGGTGGTAGGTGCCGACCTCCCCCGGCAGGAGCAGCTCGGCCGGGCCGGGGTAGCGGGTCGGTCCAGCCGTCGTCGCCCGGCTCGTACAGGTCGCGCTCGTGCGTAGAGAGCGATGGGTTCGAGGAAGGCGACCACGCGCCCATGGACCGATGCCAGCGCGAGGCTGCCGCGCAGCATGCGGGCCGCGTCGTCCCCGCGGGAGGGCACGGCGAGGACCAGCCCGGGGATGTCCCGCAGTGCGCCGACGGCGTCGTCGTTGTGGAAGTGGCCCCCGAACCCGCGCTGGTAGGCGAGCCCGGCGATCCGCACGACCATGGGCGTACGGAACCGGCCGTCGGAGAAGAAGGAGGTCGAGCATGCCTCGCCACGCAGCTGGTCGAGGGCGTTGTGCAGGTAGGCGAGGTACTGGATCTCCGGCACCGGCAGCTGCCCGAGCAGCCCGGCGCCCTGCGCGAGCCCGAGGATGGTGGTCTCGTCGAGCAGCGTGTCGAACACCCGCCCGGTCCCGAACCGTGCCTGCAGCCCCCGGGTCACGCCGTAGACGCCGCCCTTGCGGCCGACGTCCTCGCCGAAGACGGTCACCTCGGGTCGGCGGAGCAGCTCGTCGTGGAGCGCCGCGTTGATGTGGGCGGCGAGGGTCCGCCTCGCCGGGCGCCGCGGCGTCCTCGGGAAGCGTGCCGCCGAAGCTCGCGGCGCGCTCCTCCGGATCGGTCGATCCGCCGTGAGCTGCGCGGATGACCGTCTCGTCGTCCGGGGCGAGCGGCGCCACCACCTCGGCGACCGTCGTCAGGCGTGGAGCTGCGACGGCGATCGGGGTGAGCTCGGCGACCCGCGACCGGACGGTCGCCACGATCTCGCGCAGCTGCGCCGCGGACGCCGCGCCCGTGGTCAGCAGCTGCCGCGCCGTACGCACGATCGGGTCCCGCGCCTCGTCCGCCTCGATCCGAGCCAGGCTCCGGTAGGCCAGCTCGACGTCGCTGCCGGCGTGCCCCCACAGGCGGACGGTGTCGAGGTGGAGGAGGACCGGCGACGCGGCGCTCACGGCACCGGTCGATGGCGGCGCCGGTCGCGTCCCACACGTCGGTCGAGCTCACCCTCGGCCCGCTCGTAGTGGAGCCCCGGGAGCCCGCCGAAGCTGTCCGCGATCCAACGCGGGGGGGTGTCGACCGAGATGCCGAGGCCGTTGTCCTCGCAGACGAACAGGATCGGGACCGGGTTGCCGCGACGGCGCGCCTAACGGGCCGCGTTGAGCCCCGCGAGCGCGCTGGCATGGTTGATCGACGCGTCACCGAAGGAGCACACGACGATGCTGTCCTCCGGGATCGGCAGTTCCACGCCGACCCGGGCAGCGCGTCCGATGGTGACCGCGGCCCCGACGGCCTTCGGCAGGTGCGACGCGATCGTGGAGGTCTGGGGCACCACCCACCCGTCCGGGCTGCCCCAGACCTTGTGCCGGCCGCCGGACGCCGGGTCCTCGAGCCGACGCGCACAGGCTCAGCAGGGTGTCGCGCACGACGTCGGCACCGGGGATCCTCCGGCTGCGCGCCGCCATGAACCCACCCGACCGGTAGTGCAGGAAGCACGGGTCGGTGATGCGCAGCCGGGCCCCGAGCACGGCGTCGTCCTCGTGGCCCGCGCTGGAGATCGTGTAGTGCCCGTGCCCCTCCGCCTTGAGCCGCCGCGCCGCGACGTCGAGGGTGCGCGACGTGACCTGGTCGTCGAACAGCTCGATCGCCTGCGCCACCGTCAGGTCGCTCGACGCCGTGAGCCGCTCCCCCGCGTCGAGCGCCCGCGGCGCCGGACCGAGCGGTGCCGCCGGATCGACGAGGGCGGCCTCCAACGCGGCCTCCACGACTTCGACGCGGTCGAGCGACACGGGCACCGCCTCCCGGTGGGCACCGTAGGCGGGGCACGTGCCGGCGCACGCGGCGGCGGGCCGTAGGGTTCGACGGACGTGGACGGTCGAGCGCCCGGAGGTGGGCGCGGAGGAGCGGTGTGGTGTACGCGGTGCTCGCGGGTGGGGTCGGTGCGGCGCGGTTCCTGCGCGGGCTGACCCGTGTCGTGCCCGCCGACGAGGTCGTGGCCATCGTCAACGTGGGTGACGACCTGACCCGCTTCGGCCTGCGGATCTGCCCCGACCTCGACTCGATCACCTACTGGCTCGGCGGTGTCGTCCACCCCGAGCAGCAGTGGGGCCGCGACGACGAGACGCCACGTCGTCGCCGACGAGCTGCGCCCGCTTCGGGCACGACCCGTGGTTCACGCTCGGGGACCGCGACCTCGGGGTCCACCTGCACCGCAGCGCCCGGCTCGCGCGAGGGTGTCCCGCTGTCGGTGGTCACCGACGAGGTCCGACGTGCCTTCGGCGTCGAGGTCCGGCTGCTGCCGGCCACCGACGACCCGGTCGAGACCCGCATCCGACACGACCGACGGCCGGGACCTGCACTTCCAGGAGTACTGGGTGCGCGAACGCGGCGAACCGGAGGTCGCCGACCGTGACGCTCGCCGGCGCCGGCCGGGCGACCGCCGGGCCGGGCGTCGTCGAGGCGCTGCTCGACGCCGACGCGGTGCTCGTCGCACCGTCGAACCCGGTCGTGTCGGTCGGCACGATCCTGGCGGTCCCCGGCGTGCTCGAGGCGTGCACCAGACCCCGGCACCGATCGTCGGCGTCTCCCCCGTCATCGGCGGCGAGGTCGTCCGGGGGATGGCCCACCGGCTGCTGCCGGCCGTCGGCGCCGAGGTGTCGGCCGCCGGCGTCGCCCGTCACTACGGATCCGCGTGCCACCGGGGGGATCCTCGACGGCTGGGTGATCGACGACCGCGACGGTGCCGACGCTCGAGGCGGTGCGCGACCCTCGGGCTCGCGTGTCCGCGCCGTCGACACGATGATGGACGACCCGGACGTGGCCGCGGCGCTCGCGCGGACCTGCCTCGAGCTGGCCGCCGAGCTCGCAGCGGGTCAGGGACCGCGGTGAGCGGGGCCGCTGGGAGCGACGCCACGCCGACCGATCACCGCCGCGTCGAGGTGGTCGCCCTGCCGACCCCGGTCCGCTTCCGGAGCGGGGACGACCTGGTGGGCGGCGCTCGCGGACGCCGTCGGACGCGGCCGGGGTCGAGCTGCGCGACGGCGACGTGCGTCTGCGTCGCGTCCAAGGTGGTCAGCCTGGTCGAGGGGGCGCGTCGTCGCCGCTGCCGGACGGCGACGGATCCGCGCGACGGCCCGACGCGAGCTCGCTCGCCGCGAGGCGGCGCGCATCGTCGCCGACACCCCGGCGGTGCTCGTCATCGAGACCCGGCACGGCTTCGTCTGCGCCAACGGCGGCATCGACGCCTCCAACGTCGCGGACGACGCCGGCCCTGCCCGAGCCCTCCTGCTCCCGGCCGACCCGGACGCGTCCGCCAGCGCGCCTCCGCGACCAGGTCGCGCGACTCGGTTCGGCGTGGACGTCGGGGTCGTCGTCACCGACACCTTCGGCCGGCCGTGGCGGCTCGGGCAGACCGAGGTCGCGCTCGGGGTCGCCGGGACCGCGGCCCTCCGGGACGAGCGCGGCAGGCACCGACCTCGACGGTGCGGCCGCTCGAGGTGACCGAGGCTGCGGTCGCCGACGAGGTGGCGGGCGTGGCCGACCTCGTCCGCTCGAAGGCGAGCGGGACCCCGTTCGTGCTGGTGCGGGGGCTCGACCCGGACCTCCCGGCCGGGACGGGCCGGGACCTCGTACGCGCCCGTGGAGCAGGACCTGTTCCGCAGCGGCGGCCCGACCGCCGCGGAGGCCGCCGTCGCGGGCACGCCGGACGGTGCGGCGCTTCGATCCCGACCGGCCGGTCCCCGCCTCGGCGCTGCGGGCCGCGGTGGCCGCGGCGGCGACCGCGCCCGGCGCCCCACCACACCCGGCCGTGGCGGTTCCTGCGCCTGCGACCGCGAGACGCGGACGCGGTTGCTCGACGCGATGGCCGAGCGGTGGCGCGCCGACCTCGCCGGGGACGGGCTGGACGACTGACCGCATCGAGCGGCGGATCGCCCGCTCCGACGCGGTGCTGCGCGACGCGCCCGAGCTGCTCCTGCCCGGGGTCGTGCTCGACGGCGCCCACACACTACCCGACGATCCGCGCCGCGACCGCGGCGGAGCGCGACCTGTTCCTGCTGGCGGGCGGGGCAGCGCTGCAGAACCTGCAGGTCGTCCTCGCCGCGCACGGGCTCGGGAGCGCGTGGATCTAGCTCGACCGTCTTCTGCCCCGACACGGTCCGTGCGGAGCTCGCGCTGCCCGACACCTGGCTGCCGACCGGGATGCTGGCCGTCGGGTACCCGGCGGCGACGCCACCGGCCCGCACTCCCGCCGACGTCGACGAGCTGCTCACCGAGCGCTGACCCGGACCGAGCGCTGACCCGGACCGAGCGGCGCTCCCGGCGCCGCCGCGGACGGGGCCGACGCCGGCCGTCGGTACGCTGCCGCTCCCCGTGTCTGCACCGACGATGAGGTCCCACCGTGGCTGAGCGCGAACGCCTGACCAACAAGGAACGCCGCGCGGCGTCCCGCGAGGAGCGCAAGCGCCAGGAGGCCGAGGCTGCCGCGCGGGCGAAGAAGGCCCAGCTGCGCAACGGCGCCATCACGGTCGTGGTCGTCGCCCTGGTCGGCCTGCTGGCCTTCCAGGCGTTCCGGCCCGACCCCCGCTCCCTCGACGAGGCCATCCTGGTCAGCGCCGAGGAAGCCGATCAGGCGCAGCTCGCCGCCGGCTGCGAGGTCATCGTCGACCGCGAGCCGCTCCCCGACCGTTTCCACTTCGAAGCGGCCGCCGCTCCCGAGGCCGACGCGATCTACACCGACGTGCGCCCGACCCACTCCGGTCCGCACAACGTCCAGATCACCCCGGTGAGCCCCGACGGGTACTCGCGTCCGATCGACGAGCGCTCGAGCACCCACAACCTCGAGCACGGCGCGGTCATCGTCTGGCACGCCGAGGATGGCGACGTCAGCGGCCGCGAGATCAACGACTGGGCCGCGACGCTGAACGCCAACGGTTTCGGGAACCGCTCCGAGCTGTCCGGCGCCGCGGTGCTGTCGGCGCCGTACGCGGGTGAGATCACCTCGGGGAAGCAGGTCGCCTTCCGGGCCTGGGGCACCGCGATGGACTGCGACACCTTCGACGAGGACGTCGCCAACGCGTTCGTCGCGCGCAACTTCGGCACCCGCGGGATCGGGCCCGAACGGACCTTCGCGCCGTACCCGGAGGAGGCCCTCGACTTCAGCGACGCCGACGTCGACGACACCACCGAGGAGGAGGCGCCGGTCGAGGGCGACGAGCCCGAGACCCTCCCCGAGGACGAACTCGAGGACGAGGTCGGCGAGGAGAACATCGAGGACGCCAGCGGCGAGCTCGGGACCGAGGGCGGCGCCGACAGCGACAGCTGACCACACGCCATGCCCGACCCCGCCGTCACGTCGGCGGGGTCCTGCGTGTCTCAGCGAGCTGCGCGGCCCCCACCGGCGACCCCCGGGGCACGGCCGCGGATGCGCCGCCACCAGGTCGTGACCCACGGACCGAAGCGGAACGGGCCGAACCAGCGGGCGATCACCACCTCGGCCGGCACGGGTGCGCGAGCCTCGAGCTCCACCCGTCGGGCGCGCGCGGCCCGCCAACCCCGCACCGTCCTCCGCGACGCCCGCGGCCACGCAGATGGCACCGTCAGGGCCAGCTCGGCGAGCTTCAGCACGGTGGTGACCACGACGAGCGGCAGCGACGCACCGATGCTGCGCCAGCCGTCGTGGGCCGCGACGACCAGCAGCCGGTTGGCGGCGTTGAGCTCCTCGACGAACGCGCTGCGCCGCGGTCCGGCCCCGCCCCGTTCGTGGTGGGCGACGGCCGCAGGCTCGTGCCGACAGCTCCAG
This sequence comes from uncultured Nitriliruptoraceae bacterium, assembly GCA_963850715.1. Taxonomy (GTDB): domain Bacteria; phylum Actinomycetota; class Nitriliruptoria; order Nitriliruptorales; family Nitriliruptoraceae; genus Nitriliruptor. The sequence goes on from CAWKMM010000015.1 coordinate 301,100, forward strand.
CCGAAACGCTGCAGCCGCCAGGCGAGGTCCACGTCCTCGAAGTAGGCGAACAGGTCCTCGGTCAGGACCGTCCCGTCCCGCCAGCGGACGTGGTCGAGGGCGGCCGTGCGGAACAGCGCACACGCGCCGGTGACGCCGAACACCTCCCCTGGCTCCCGGGTGGTGCCGTCGACGGGCCGCCCCTCGTCCCGGTCGCGGAAGAGACGGGCACGGGTCGCCTCGATCCCCGTGGAGTCCAACACCTGTGCGCCGTCGGGACCGACGAAGGTCCGCACCAGCCGACCCTGCACCGCACCGCAGGTCGGTTCGCGCTCGAGCACGGCGACCAGCCGGGAGAGGTGGTCGTCGGCGGGGATCGCGTCGACGTTGACCAACCACACGGCATCCGCCGGGCCAGCGACCGCGAGCCCATCGTGGACCCCGCCCGCGAACCCGCGGTTGACCGTGTTGGCCACCACCGTCACCGGGTGTCGGCGCGGCTGCGACGTCGCCGCTCGGAGCAGGTCGAGGCTGCCGTCCCCCGACGCGTTGTCGACCACCACCACCTCGAGCTCCGGGTGGCGCTGCGCCTCGAGCGCCCCCAGACACGCGGCGAGCTGGTCGACCTGCCGCCAGCTGACGACCACCGCGACCACCCGTCGGACGGGCGCGACCGCGCCGGACGGAGCGTGCGGGTCAGGCACCGCTGCGACGGCGACGTTCGATGCGGGCGAGCGGGATCGGCCCGGTGGTCGTCGCATCCCCGAGGCGCCGCACCGGCCCCTCGGTGACGGCGGCCGACCCTCCGAGGTCGACCAGGCCGGCACCACCCGGCGCGGGGCGGATCGCGAACCGCGCGGCGTCGGCGGACACCGCCCAGGTCTCGCGGGCCGTCGCGTCGGTCACCGACACCGAGATCGTGTAGTGGCCGGCGAGCAGTCGGGCCGCGAACCGGACGTCGACCGTCGCCTCCTGTTCCGACCCGAGCGGGCCGATCCCGATGCCCTGCCAGGTGGTGTGGAGCTCGTAGAGGTGGGTCCCGTCCCCGCGGGTCACCGTGATCCCGACCCCACAGGTCTCGATCTCCTCGAGGGCGCGGATCCGCACCCGGAGCGTCATCGCCGTCGACGGCGCGACCTCGAGGACCGGCGAGCCGTCGCCGTCGAGGAGGGTGGCCTCCTCGACACGGACGCGCCGTGACGTGCGGGACGCGACGGAGGGCGCGCTGGCCGAGGCGACGCGCTGGCGGTACAGCTCGACGCCCTCGCTGACGTTGCCGTCGAAGACCACACGCCCTCGGTCGAGCACGATGGTCCGGTCGCACATCTCACGCACGGCGTCGAGGTCGTGGCTGACGAGGACGAAGGTCTTGCCCTCCTCCCGGAAGCGTTTCATGCGGTCGAGGCTGCGCTTCTGGAACTCGGCGTCACCGACGGCGAGCACCTCGTCGACGAGGAGGATGTCGGGATCGACGGTGACGGCGATCGCGAAGCCGAGCCGCACGTAGAGCCCGGAGGAGTAGGTGCGCACCGCGGTGTCGAGCAGCGGCCGGATCCCCGCGACGTCGACGATCTCGTCGAAACGTTCGTCGATCTCGGCCCGCGACAGGCCGAGGATGGCGCCGTTGAGGTAGATGTTCTCGCGGCCCGACAGGTCCCCGTGGAAGCCGGCACCGAGCTCGAGCAGCGATGCCACGCGGCCGTTGGTGGTCGCGACGCCCTCGTCGGGCGGCAGGATCCGGGCCAGGATCTTCAGCAGCGTCGACTTGCCGCTGCCGTTGTGGCCGATGACGGCGACCGACTCGCCGTGGTTGACCGCGAAGGACACGTCCTCGAGGGCGTTGAAGTCGGTGAAGCTCGAGCGCCGCATGCGGGCCAGGCGTTCCTTGAGCCCACTCGGTCGCTCGTGGAACAGCCGGAACGTCTCGGTGACGCCGTCGACCACGATGGCGGGCCGGGAGGGGTCGACCGCGCCCGCGAAGCGTTCGCGGATGCCGGCCACGGCCGGCGGCGGCCGGAAACGAACGTCGCGATCGGGCACCTCAGACCTCCTTGGCGAAGGTCCGGGCGCGTCGCAGGAAGACGACGTAACCGACGACGCAACGCACCGAAGGCCCACAGGACCATCACCGCGACGCGTCCAGAGCGACGGCCAGGTCGGCAGCAAGCTCGCCACCGGCCGGGCCGCGTCGGACCCCGAGACGACGACGTCCCCGTACAGCGGCGTGCGGAACGCTTCGACGAACCAGGTCATCGGGTTGATGCGGAGGACGGAGCCGACCCACGAGAGGGGGTCACCGGCGAGCTCGGCTTCGACGAGCGCCATCGGGTAGAGCACCGGTGTGGCGTAGAACCAGACCAGGTACAGGACGACGAACAGCTCCTGGAGGTCGCGGAACACCACGTTGACGCCGGCGAGGAGCATGGCGACGCCGGAGGTGAAGACCGTCAGCAACGCGATCGCGAGCAGGGTGGCCGGCAGGTGGAGCAGGAGCCCCCACCCGCGTGTCGCGATGAGGTAGGGGCTGACCACGAGCAGTGCGAACATGAGGTGCGCGAGCTGGCTGAGCACGTGGGACAGCGGCAGCACCTCGCGCGGGAAGTAGACCTTCTTGACGAGGTCGCCGTTGCCGACCACCGAGTGGATGGCGCCCTGGCAGGAGTTCTGGAAGAACTGCCACAGCAGGTAGCCGGCGAGGAAGAACGCCGGGAAGTCGTCGACCGGGACGCGGCACGATGCGGGTGAAGACGATGCTGAACACCACCGTCATCAGCGCGGGCGTGAGCATCGACCACAGGAACCCGAGGCTCGAGTTCTTGTAGCGGACCTTCAGCTCCTTGCGCACCAGCTGACCGAGCAGCTCGCGGGCGCGCCAGAGCTCCCCGAGCTTCCTGCTCGAGGTGCGGAGGGCACCCCGCCCTGCGGCGGCGCCCGTCAGCGGTGCGTCCACCGCCACCTACCGCTCCTGTCCCGCTCGCCGACAGCCACCCTCAGGTGGCGTCCGGGATACGCGCCCCGTCGGGGACGACGCGTCCCGGCTCCACCGCGACCCCGTCTCCGAGGACGACGTCGCGGCCGAGGACGGTACCCGACGGCACGCGCACACCCGGGCCGGCCAGCAGGCCGTGGGCCCCGACGCCGGCGCCGATGACGACGTCGTCGCCGAGGATGCAGTCGCGGACCGTCGCGCCCGCGGAGACGACGGTCCGGTCGCCGACGACCGCGTACGGACCGACGGTCGCGCCGTCGGCGATCCGCGCGCCGGGGCGGACGAGCACCGGCCCGATGCAGGGTGGCGTCGGGGGCCACCTCGGCGTCCGGCGCCACCCGGACGCCACCGCCTCGGTCGGCGATCGCGTCGAGCGGCGGCCACGCGAGCACGCCGTCGAGTGCCAGCCGGTGGCCGGCCAGGTACCGGTCGGGCGTCCCGAGATCGGCCCAGACCGCGTCGCTGACGAAGCCCTCGACGTGCCTCCCCGCCTCGACCAGACCGGGGAAGACCTGCCGCTCGAACGACAGCCGGCCCTCGGGGAAGCGCTCCAGCGCCGCCGGCTCCAGCACGTAGGTCCCCGCGTTGACCGCGTCCTGCCCCGGGAGGGTGCCGGGTGCCGGCTTCTCCACGAACGCGGTGATGCGCGACCCGTCGCGGACGCAGACGCCGAAGCTCGAGGTGTCCTCCACCCGTGTCAGGACGATCGTCGCGTCGGCGCCGGACGCGGCGTGGGTGGTGACGACCTCCCGGAGTGGCACGTCGGTGAGGATGTCGCCGTTCAGCACCAGGAAGGCGCCGGAGACCCTGGCGAGCGCCGCCCTGACGCCGCCGGCCGTGTCGAGCGGCTCGGGTTCGGGGACCACCTCGACCGTGACGCCGAGCCACTCCGCCGCGGGCCGCAGGACCTCGAAGGGGGTCGGGTCGGCACCGACCACCAGCAGGACGCGGTCGACACCGACGACGGCGAGGCGCTCGATGACACCGGACAGGAACGGGACGCCGCAGAACGGCAGCAGCGGCTTCGGCGTCGTGGCCGTGAGCGGCCGGAGCCGCGTGCCGGCGCCGCCGGCCACGATGCAGGCCTCACGGACGGTCACGGCAGCTCCAGGTTCGCGGTGCGGAGGGACGCGGGGATCACTCCGCGGTCGTGCTGCGCCCTCGACCGACGGTTCGCTCGGTCAGGAAGGTGACCGCGACCCAGGCGGCGAGGGCCGCCCGCGTCAGGGGTCGGAGGGTCCGTGCGGGCGCACCGTAGCGACGGCTCACGAACCGGTCGAGGCCGCGGGCGTGCCACACCAGCGACCGCCACCGGCGGACCGAGGTGGACGCGCCCACGCGGTGCACGACCTCGGTCACGGGGTCGTACCGCACCCGCCACCCCGCGTCCCCGAGCCGCGCGGCGAGGTCGACGTCCTCGAGGTAGAGCGGGTAGCCGGGGTCGAACCCGTCGACCGCATCGAAGGCGGTCCGCCGCACCGCCAGGGCGCACCCCGACACCCAGCCGACGTCGCGAGCCACGGCGGGGTCGGTGTCGGCCATCCGGTAGCTGGCCGTCCAGCGGTTGCCCGGCAGGACCCAGCGCAGCAGCGCGTGGAGGATCGCGGTCACCGGGTCGGGCAGGGAACGCGCCGACGCCTGACGGCGTCCATCCGGGTAGGTGACGCGGGGACCGACGATGGCGATCCGTTCCTCGCCCATCGTCGCCGATGCGAGCGCCGCCGGTCCGTCCGGCGTGAACCGCACGTCCGCGTTGGCGACGACCACGACGTCGCTGGTGGTCGCACGGACCCCCGCGTTCGCGCCCCGCCCGAAACCCGCGTTCGCGAGCTCGAGGACCTGGACGTGCGGGTGTGCCGCACGGACGGCGTCCGTCGTGCCGTCGGAGGAGCCCGTGTCGACCACGACGATCGGCACCTCGACGGGCAGCGTCGCGAGGCACCCGAGCACCTCGGTCCGCGTCTGGTGGGTGACCACCACCACGGCGACCGACGGCTCGGTCACGATGGCGTCGGCGGCGTGGCGAGCTCCCCCAGCTCGCCGAGCAGGTGCGCCAGGCCGACGCGCCAGTCCGGCAGCGCGGGGACCCCCGCCAGCCGCCCGTGCCGCGTCCCGAGCACCGACCAAAGCGGTCGCGGTGCCGGCCGGTCGAGCCCGGAGGAGCTCCGTGGTGCCAGGTCCACCTCGAGGCCCGCCAGCTCGAAGGTCGCCGCGGCCAGGTCGTACCACGAGGCACGACCGCCGTTCACGACGTGGTAGGTCCCGGCGCGCCGCGCGACCGCGAGGTGGCGGATGACCGGCGCGAGGTCGGCGGTGAAGGTCGGCGACCCCACCTGGTCGTCCACGACCGACACCTCCCCCCGGTCGCGGCCGAGACGCAGCATCGTGCGCACGAAGTTCGAGCCGCTGGCCCCGGCGAGCCACGCCGTGCGCACGATGACGTGGTCGGGCAGCGTGGTGCGGACCAGCTGCTCGCCGGCCGCCTTGCTGCGTCCGTAGACGCTGCGGGCGGAGACCGGGTCGGTCTCCTCCCAGGGCCGTGGTTCGCCGGCCCCGTCGATCGGCGCATCCCCGTCGAAGACGTAGTCGGTCGAGACGTGGACGAGCGTCGCGCCGACATCGCGGCACGCCCGCGCCAGCCACCACGGGCCGAGCGCGTTGGTGGCGTGCGCCCGGTCGGGGTCGGCCTCGCAGCCGTCGACATCCGTCCATGCCGCGGTGTTGCACACGACCTGTGGCCGCAGATCGTGGACGAGGGCACGGACGGCCGCCTCGTCGCTCACGTCGAGCTCGGCGCGCGTCAGCGCCGTCACCTCGTCACCGGCGAGGACCCCCAGGAGGTCGGTGGCGAGCTGGCCCCCAGCCCCGGTGACGAGCACGCGCACGGTCAGCGACCTCCGTCGACGGGGGCGCCACGTCGGGCGGAGACCCCACCGTCCTTCAGGGGCCGCCACCACGCCTGGTTGTCGCGGTACCAGGCGATCGTGGCGTCCAGCGCCTCGTCGAGGTCGGACGTGGGCTGCCAGCCGAGCGCGCGGACCTTGCTGGTGTCGATCGCGTACCGGCGATCGTGCCCGGGCCGGTCGGCGACGTGCTCGATCATGTCGTCCCCGTGACCGAGGCGGGTGAGCAACCGGACCGTCAGGTCGCGGTTGCTCAGCTCGTTGCCGGCACCGACGTTGTAGACCTCACCGGGCACGCCCTCGGTGAGCACGAGCCACTGCGCCGCGACGTTGTCGAGCACGTGGGTCCAGTCCCGCACGTTCCCACCGTCGCCGTACAGCGGCACCTTCCGCCCGTCCAGCAGGTTGGTCACGAACAGCGGGATCATCTTCTCGGGCAGGTGGAACGGTCCGAAGTTGTTCGCGGTCCGCGTCACGGTGATCGGGTAGCCGTAGGTGACACCGTACGAACGGGCCAGCAGGTCCGCGGCCGCCTTCGACGCCGCGTAGGGCGAGTTCGGCTCGAGCGCGTCCCCCTCGACGAACCTGCCCGGCACGTCCACCGAGCCGTACACCTCGTCGGTCGAGATGTGCAGCACCCGTTCGACCTCCGCCCGACGGCACGCCTCGAACACCACCCCCGCCCCCGACACGTTCGTGCGCAGGAACGCCGCCGGACCATCGATCGACCGGTCCACGTGCGACTCCGCGGCGAAGTGCACCACCGCGTCCGCGTCGGCGACCAGCGAACCGACCACCTCCGCGTCGCACACGTCGCCCTGCACGAACCGGTAGCGCGGGTCGTCCGCCACGTCGGACAGCGAGGCCAGGTTGCCCGCGTAGGTCAGTGCATCGAGGTTCGTGACGCGGACGTCGGGCTGGTTCGCGAGGACCCAGCGCACGAAGTTCGACCCGATGAACCCCGCCCCACCCGTGACGAGCAGGCGCATCACGGACCCTCCGCGAGCTCGACGTCGCTGTGGTCACCGAGCAGCAGCCGGTGGGCGGATGGCCGCCGGGTCCCGCGCACGACGCGGACCTCCCGACCGAGCAGCGACCCCTCGAGACGGCGCACGTCACGGAGGAGACAACCCGGCAGCAGGACGCTGAACTCGACCTCGGAACGTTCCACGACGCAGTCGCGGTCGACGGAGGTGAACGGACCGATGTAGCTGTCGGTGATCCGTGCCCCGGCCCCGATGACCGCGGGGCCACGCACCACCGAGCCCGCGACAACCGCGCCTGCCTCGACGACGACCTCGCCGGTGATGGTGGACGCCGCGTCGACCTCGCCGTCGATGCGGCGGCCGATGGTGCTGAGCACCACGCGGTTCGCATCGAGCAGTTCGTCCTTCTTACCGGTGTCGAGCCACCAGCCGGAGACCTCGGAGGCACGGACGGGGAGGCCGTCGTCGAGCAGGCGCTGGATGGCGTCGGTGATCTCGAGCTCGCCTCGCGCCGACGGCACGATGCGGCGCGAGGCATCGACGATCGCCGAGGTGAACAGGTAGACGCCGACGAGCGCGAGGTCCGAGGGCGGAACCGAGGGCTTCTCCACGAGCCGCTCGATGGTCCCGTCCTCGCCGAGCACCGCGACGCCGAACCGGTGCGGGTCGGGGACCCGTTTGAGCAGCAGCTGTGCGGCCGGTCGGTCACGTTCGAAGGCAGCGACCAGATCGCCGATGCCGCCCTCGATGAGGTTGTCACCGAGGAACATCACGAAGTCGTCGTCCCCAAGGAACGCCGATGCCGTCAGGACCGCGTGTGCCAGACCGAGCGGCGCCTCCTGGCGCAGGTAGGTCACCTGCAACCCGAAGGCCGACCCGTCACCGACGGCGGCCTCGATGTCGGCCGCCGTGTCGCCGACGACGATGCCGACCTCGACCACGCCGGCATCCCGGAGCTGTTCGAGCCCGTAGAACAGGATCGGCTTGTTCGCGACCGGGACCAGCTGCTTGGCCGAGGTGAAGGTGATCGGGCGGAGCCGCGTCCCCGACCCCCCGGCGAGCACGAGCGCCTTCACGGCGTCCCCTGGCCGGTCGAGCCCGTCGAGCGACCCGACCCTCCGGCGTCCGCACCCACCGCGACGACCACGTCGGTCCCCTCGGGAACGTCGGATCCGGTGGGCAGCGTCCGGAGCGGCGCACCGAGGAGGGCCGCGACGTGTTCGGCCTGCTGCTGCCGTCCGGACCGCGCGTAGACGACCGTCGTCGTGCTGGCCCGCAGGGTCGCGGGCGCCGAGGACCAGGTGCTCACGTCGTAGTTGGCGTAGACGAGCGTGGGACCGAGGACGTTGCCGGCCGCCCGCTGGTTGTCTCCGGGGATCATCGCGATGGTGACGTCCGCTGCCTCGTCCCGGGTGGCCGTCTCCGGGAGCGGCTCACCCGAGGCGATCGCGTCGGTGAGCGCTCGGGCGCCGGGCTCGTACGGCAGCACGTAGAACCCGCCCGGCAGGCCCGGGCTCGGGGGGAGCCGGACGCTGTAGGACGGGAAGGTCGTCATCGGGACACCCGCCGCAACGCTCTCGCGCAGATCGGTGGCGAGGTAGCGCATCTCCTGGAGTCCGAGCCGCTGGTCGGTGGTGAGGTGGCTGGTGAGGTCCTCGACCAACCGCAGCAGGCGGGCGGGGTTGGTCAGGTTGCCGGTCTCGGTCAGCTCCCCGAGCACGGCCCGGATGAAGGTCTGTTGCCGCGCGATCCGGGCGTAGTCCGACCCGATCCGGGAACGCACGAACGAGAGCGCCTCGACGGCGTCCATCTCGTAGGTACCGGCTTCGGTGAACTCGGCACCGGACTTGGGGTCGACGAGCGGCTCGTCGAGCTCGATGGTCACGCCACCGAGCGTCTCGACGACGTCGATGAAACCGCCGAGCGAGATCTGGGCGTAGTGGTTCACCGGCAACCCGTAGGTGCGGCCGAGCGCCTCGACGACCCGCTCCGGCCCGCCGGCGAACTGGTCGGTCAGCTTGCCCTGGCCCCCGTCGGCGCGACGGACGATCAGGTCGCGTGGGATCGAGATGATCGCGACCTGGGACCGGTCGGCGCTGACGCGCACGTACATCATGGTGTCGCTGCGCTGCCCGCCGAACTCCTCGTCGGACCCGAGCGTGAGCTCCCGCTGTTCCTCACGCGACAACCCCGACCGGTCGTCGGAGCCGACGAGCAGGAAGTGACGCGCATCGGACGGCGAGCCGGTCGTCTCGAGCGAGTCCACGGGGACCCGCGTCAGGTTCGCCTCCGCCTCGCGGTAGAGCAGGTAGGCGGTGGTGCCGGCGCCGGCGACCGCGACGAGCGAGAGGACGCCGAGCGCGACGAGCACGCGGCGCAGCACCCGGTGCCGGATGCCGCCCGCCGCGGTCGGACCCCAGGGACCTGGGTCGCCTCCCATCAGCACCTCAGGCCCCCGATCCGTCGGGCGCACCCGAGTCGAGGTCCGCCCCACCGACGACCTGGACGGTGACAGGTTCGCCCTCGAAGGTCGGCGCACGCTCGGCCGGCGCCAGCTCGGCGTCGCCGAGCTCGGCCGCGATCAGCACCGCCGTGGCCTCCGCGGCCGGGTCGGCCGGATCGAACACCACGCGCGTGCGCTCCACGTCGAAGCTCGCAGCGTTCTCCGTCCCCACGACCCGGACGCCGAGGGCCCCCAGCTGGGTCTCGAGAGACGCGGCGTACCCGGCCGTGCCCGTCCCGTTCTGGACCGACACGGTCGCCGCCGCCAGCAGCGCGGCCGCGTCGTCCTCGTCGGTCCGCGTCGGGACCCCACCCTCGCGCAGCAGCGCGAACCGGGTGGCCGCCTGCTCGGGGAGGACCACGAGCCGTCCGCTGTCGGGGTTGAGCACGCCGGGCAGGCTCACGACGGCGACGTCGCCGACCGCGGCCACACGCTGTCCGAGGGGCAGCAGCGCCGCACCCCGCAGGCTCGCGTCCGTCGTGACCTCGTCACCGAGGACGTCGATGGCGGAGCGGGTCGCGAACGGGGAGGTCACCAGCGAGACGGGGTCGATGGCGTCGCCGAGCGCGCCGATGATCCCGGCGATCTCGAGCGTGGCGTCGACGACCTCCGCGGGTGGCGCACCGTCCGCGGTGAACGCCGCGAGCGTCGCCTCGACCGCGGCACGGTCGACGGTCCGGCAGGCTTCGACGCAGACCTCGACCGGGCCGAGGAGGTCCACCAGCCGGGGGAGCGCGTCGATCGTCGCGGTCACGACGTGATCGACCTCGACCTCGGTGTAATCGACGACGGTGCGCAGCAACAGGTCGGCGCCGCCGACGGCGTGCACCTGCCCGAGCGGCATCGGGGGCTGACCTTCGACGGTGACGGGAAGCTCGGGTGGCAGCAGGACGATCGCGGCGTCCTGACCCCGCACGCCGCCGACCTGGAGGAGCGCGGCGGGCCCCGCGAGCCCCGGGCCGTCGGCCGCGTCGGGGTCCTCCCGCTCGGTGCCCTCGTCTCCCGACGTGGACGACGTGGTCAGGGCGACGAGCACGGTGGTCGTGCCCGGCGGCGACGTCGCACCGCCGGCACCCAGGGCATCATCGTCCGTGGCGGCCAACGACGGCACGTCGCTCCCCCCGAGCTGCGCCCAGGCGTAGGCCCAGAGCAGGCCCGCGGTGAGGGCGAGCACGGTGGCCACGACCAGCAGCGCGCCGAGCAGCCACAGGACGACGCGGACCGCTCGACGTCGGGCAGGACGTCGAGCGGTCGAGAACGTCAGCGATCGGGAGCCGGTCACGGCGCGTGGGCACCTCGGGGCGGGGGGCGTCCCGGTCCTACAGCCTGCCGGCTGGCGGCGGAAGCTGCGCGCCGGGGATGTCGGCGCAGCGGGGCACGGAAGCAGTGACGGTAGCATCGAGCGCGGTTCACACGGGTCGGCGGCGGCCCTCGCAGCTCGCCACGAACGTCTCGAGGGGAGCCGTCCCCCAGGCCCCGATCCGGCGAGGAACACGTGCAGCTGGTCCCGCCTCCCGATCCCGCCGCCGTCCCGCTCGACGTCGCGTCGGGGCTGCGGTCCGCGACCGACGAGCTCGGCTTCCGCCCCGCCGTCACGGTGCTGCGGCCCGGTCGTCGCGACGAGCAGGGCGTGGCGACGCTGGCCCAGTGGGCCGCGAAGGGAGCGCACCTGCTGGAGGCCGACCTCCTGCTCGGTCCGGGCGACCGGCTCCGCGTGGACGTGCCCGCCGGGTGGACCCTCGCGGCCGTGTGCCTCGCAGCCTGGTGGGCCGGTGTCGCCGTCACGCTCGACGGCGACGCGGAGGTCGCGGTCGTCGAGGAGGGGCGGCCGGCTCCCGCCTCCGCCAGCGACGTGCTGTGGACCGGGCCGTCGGTCGACGGGTCCCCCCTGTCGTCCACGGGGGGAGAACCGTGGGCCATCGCGGTGCAGGCCTTCCCCGACGCGCCACCGCCGCCTCGAGCCGGTCCCGAGCTGACCGCGTTGGTCCACGGTCCGCGGCGTTTCGACCAGCGCGAACTGCTCGCCGACGCCGCCGCCCTCGGCGATCGACGTGGCAGCCTCGGCGTCGACGCCGGAACGGTCACCGGGGTACGCGCGGTCCTGGCCGTCGCCGCACGACCGATCGCCGCCCGCCGACCCACCGTCGTGCTGGCGGGCACGGACCGCGACGCCGCCGGCGGCGAACGCGTCGCCGCCTGGCTCGACTAACGCGAGGCCAGCTGGTCGGGGCTGAGCGCGTACAGGTCCTCGGCACCCGCCGTGACCGCACCGGCCAGGCCGGCCACCTGCGGCAGCAGCTGCTCGGCGTAGAACCGGGCCGTCACGATCCTGGCCTCGAGGAAGCCCGCCTCACCCTCGCCGGCGTCGAGCTGCTCCCACGCGGCCTTGGCGCCGATGGCCAGCAACCACCCGCCGACGACCGTCGCGAAGATCCGCAGGTACGGCGTCGCGCCCGCGAAGACGTCGTTCGGCTGCTCGCGGTGCTCGAGGATCCAGTCGGTGACCTGCTCGAGCTGCTGGACGGCATCACGCAGGGGCGCGGCGATCGACGACAGGCTCTCGGGGAGCTCGTCGGGGAAGGTCGCGAGGTCGGCGAGGAACGACGTGACGAAGGCGCCACCGTCGTAGGGCAGCTTGCGACCGACCAGGTCGAGCGCCTGGATGCCGTTGGTGCCCTCGTAGATCGGTGCGATCCGGGCGTCGCGGTAGTGCTGGGCGACGCCGGTCTCCTCGACGTAGCCCATCCCCCCGTGGATCTGCACCGCGAGGGAGGTGAGCTCGACACCGAGGTCGGTGCACCAGGCCTTCGACAGCGGCGTGAGCAGGTCGGCGAGCTTCTGCTGCTGCTCGCGCACCACCGGGTCGGCGCTGGCGTGCGCGAGATCGAGCGCGTGACCGTTCAGGTAGCAGAGGCTGCGCATGGCCTCGATGTACGCCTTCTGCGTGAGCAGCATGCGGCGGACGTCGGCGTGTTCGATGATCGGGGACTGCTCGCCCGGCTCGGACGTCGGCCCCCGTCCCTGGCGGCGCTCCTGGGCGTAGGCGAGGGCCTGCTGGTAGGCGCGCTCGGCGATGGCCAGGCCCTGGATCCCGACGCCGAGCCGTGCGTCGTTCATCATCGTGAACATGCCGCGCATGCCGGTGTTCGGTTCGCCCACCAGGTAGCCGACCGCCCCGTCCCCGTCGTCGCCGTAGGCCATGACGCAGGTCGGCGAGGCGTGGATACCGAGCTTGTGCTCGACCGACACGACCTTGACGTCGTTGCGCTCGCCGAGCGACCCGTCCTCGTTCACCAGGAACTTCGGCACGATGAACAGCGAGATGCCCTTGGTACCGGGGGGCGCGTCGGGGAGCCGGGCCAGCACCAGGTGGATGATGTTCTCGGTGAGCTGGTGCTCGCCGAAGGTGATGTAGATCTTCTGACCGGTGATCGCGTAGGTCCCGTCGCCGTTCGGGACCGCCTTGGTGGTCACCGCGCCGACGTCCGAGCCCGCCTGGGGCTCGGTCAGGTTCATGGTCCCCGACCACTCGCCCGTGACCATCTTCGGCAGGTAGGTCTGCTGCTGCTCGTCCGACCCGTGGTGGGTGAGCAGGTACACCGCCCCGGTGGTCAGCAACGGGCCGAGGGAGAAGGCGAGGTTGGCCGAGTTGATGGTCTCCTTGACGGCGTTGGCCACCGTCAGCGGGAACCCACCACCGCCGAACTCGGTCGGGTGCTGCAGGGTGCCCCACCCCGCCTCGACGTACTGGCGGTAGACCCGCTTGAACGAGTCCGGGAGGATGACCTCGTCACCCTCCACACGCGCGCCCTCGGCGTCGCCGTCGCGGTTGGTCGGCGCGATCGCCTGGGACGAGAACCGTCCGGCTTCCTCGAGGAGCCCGTACACGAGATCCGGGTCCGCGTGGGAGAAGGTGTCGAGCGCGGCGAGGTCCGCGAGAGGCGTCACGTGCTCCAGCACGAAGCGGATGTCACGGACGGGAGCGGTGTAATCGGTCATGTGGCCGAGCGTACCGAACACCCGGATCCGTCCTCCCCGTCGACACTAGGCTCCGGCCGGCACCATCCCTCCGCGTGCACCGCCGGGGGCAGCGGTCACGGACGGGAGGGAGCGACGTGCCACACCGCCCCCACGTCCGCGTCCCCCGCCCCCTGCTCGCGCTCGGGCGCGGGCTCGGGCTCTCGGTCAGCGAGGTCCGGGGCTACTGGTCGCAGGAGTCGAAGAGCATCCGTTCGGGCTCCTCGGCCCTCGCGCTCGGGCTCGGGGCCACGCTCATCGCCGGCATCACGCTGGCGTCGGCGGAGGGCCGACTCGAGTCGATCCCCGGCCTGCTCGCCCTGATCCCCGCCGCGATCGGCATGCGAGGCGCGATCTTCGGTGCGCTCGGATCACGGCTGTCGACCGGCATCCTGACCGGGCAGTTCGACCGGCGGTTGACCCGCCGCAGCTACCTCGGCCGGCAGGTGGAGGCGTCCTCGATCCTGAGCGTCGCGTCCGCGACGCAGGCGGGCCTGATCGCCTGGGCCGTGAGCGCTGCGCTCGGGCTCCCGACCATCCCGCTCCTCGACCTCGTCGCGATCTCGCTCGTCGGGGGGCTGCTGTCCTCGTTGGTGCTGTTCGTCGTCGTCGTGTGGATGGCACGACGCTCGGAGCGAGCCGGGTTCTCGATGGACGACGTCGGGGCGCCGATCATCACCGCGACCGGTGACCTCGTGACGCTGCCGGCGCTGCTGGTCGCCACCTACGTGCTGGACGTCCCGGTGCTGCCGGAGGCGCTCGGGGCGCTCGGCCTGGTCGGCGCCGTCGTCGTCGCGGTGCTCGGCGTCCGACAGTCGGAGCAGACGATCCGCCGGGTGGTCCGCGAGTCACTGGTCGTGCTCACCATCGCCGTGACGATCGACGTCTTCGCGGGTGTCGTCGTCGAGTCTCGGGCGGAGGAGCAGTTCAGCGCCGCCGCCCTGCTCGTGCTCATCCCGCCGTTCATCGCCAACTGCGGGTCGCTCGGCGGGATGCTCTCGAGCCGCCTGGCATCCAAGCTGCACGTCGGTCAGCTCGAACCGCGGTTCGTCCCAGGCCGGTTGGCGGCGCTCGACTTCTCGCTCACGGCGCTGCTCGCCTTCCTGGCGTTCACGGGTGTCGGGCTCGCGGGCTGGCTCGCGGCGCTCATCGTCCCGGGTGTGGACCCGCTGTCGGTGGCGGTGACCGTGGGCGTCGTCCTGCTCGGTGGCCTGTTCGCCTTCCCCATCCTCGCCCTCGCGGCCTACGCCTCGGCGGCGACCTCGTTCCGCTTCGGGTTCGACCCCGACAACCACGGCATCCCCATCGTGACGGCGACGATGGACCTCACCGGCGTGCTGTGCCTGCTCGCCGCGATCACCCTGCTGCAACCGGGAGCCTGAGCTATGAGGAACCGAAGGACGATCAAGGACATGCTCGTCGGCGCGAAGGATGCCGCCGAGTTGATGGTCGACCTGGCGTACGCCGCCGTCTTCTTCGGCGACGAGGCGATCGCCCAAGAGGTGCTGCGGCTCGAGGACATCGTCGACGAGCTGCTCGTCGAGCTCCGGGCCGTCTGCATGATCGCGGCGCGGACGCGGGAGGACGCCGACCAGCTCGCCGGGGTGCTGTCGATGGCGGTCTCGATCGAGGGCATCGCGGACGCCGCCGAGGACATCGCGCGCGTCGTGCTCAAGGACCTCGGGATCCCGAGCGAGCTCCGCGACGATCTGCGGCACGCCACCGAGGTCACCGCCCGGGTGAAGATCCGCGAGGAGAACCAGCTCGAGTCCGCATCGCTCCGCGACCTCGAGCTGCCAGCGCGGACGGGCATGTGGGTCATCGCCATCCGCCGGGACGTCGAGTGGATGTACGGCCCCGAACCGGAGGACGTCCTCCGCGAGGGTGACGTGCTGTTCCTCCAGGGACCGAAGGAGGGGGTCGACCACATCCGCGAGCTCGCCGGCGGCACCCCGCGCGAGCTCCCCCCACCGCCGCAGCGGGCCAAGCTCACCAACCTCGACCGTGCCGTCGACCTCGTCGTGGAACTCAAGAACGTGTCCGAGGTCGCCGTCGGCCTGGCCTACTCCGCCATCCTGCTCCAGGACCTGTCCCTGGCTGCCGAGGTGGGGGTCATCGAGGACACCTCCGACGAGCTCTACCACCAGCTCGAAGGCTGGGTCCTACGTGCCGCCGCGGAGCTCGAGGACCCCGACGAGCTGCGCGGCATGCTCCACCTCGCGTCCGCGGCCGAACGCATCGTCGACTCCGCCCAGTCGATGACACGGGTCATCGAGGACGAGGGCCAGCCCCACCCGATCATCGCCGCCGCCCTCTCCGAGGCCGAGGAGATCGTCGCGGACGCGGACGTCGCCGAGGGCAGCGCCGCCGCCGGCCGGACCCTCTCCGAGCTCCGGCTGCACACGCAGACCGGCATGGAGGTCCTGGCGATCCAGCGCCGCGGTCGCTGGATCTACCGCCCCAAACGCGCCCGCACCGTCGAGGCCGGCGACCGGCTGCTCGCCATCGGTCCGGAGGAGGGGGCGCCCAGGCTGCGGGAGCTGTGCGGCGATCTGCGCCCCGAGGGGGACGACGGCTGGATCGCGTCACCCGACGAGATCGAGGGCTGACGCCCCCCCGGCCGGATGGCCGGCATCTCAAGCTGAACTGGACACGGTCCCCGAGCGTGACGCCACCCCACGACGAACGCGTCGCCAGCGGTGCGGCGAAGGTTCCGCCTCCCTCCCGCACCCCACTCCAGGAGCTCCCGTGCGTACCCACCTGCGTCGCAACATCACCACGCTCTCGCTGGTCGCTGGCCTCGCCTTCGCTGGCGCCGCCTGCACCGTCGAGGACGACGACCCGGACACGGTCATCACCGACACCGACGGCGGCACCACCGACACCACCGGCGGTACCACCGAGGACGCCGACGCTGACCTCGATGCGGACGTCACCGTCGAGGACGACACCGCCGACACCGACGCGGACACCGACGTCGACGGCTGATCGTCTCCGCACCTGCGACGGGCGCCCTCCGGGGCGCCCGTCGTGCGTTCACACGGGGAGTCGGTCGATCACGCCGGCCAGGTCCTTGCGGTAGCGACCGAACCGCGGCGGCTTCAGCACCGACAGCGAGGCTCGCGGACCGTCGAGTCCCGGTCCCCGGTCCTGACCGGCGCGGCCGACACCGGGCCAGTCGAGCGGGACGTGGGTCCACGCCTCGAGCACCGGGACCAGGAACAGCGGCGTGCCGTCCTCGAGCGACAGCTCGGCCCGGATGCCGCCTCGCAGCAGCTGCTCGGCCACACGGCGGAGCGCGACCTGCGCACCCGGGACCTGGGCGCGGCTCAGGCCGTACAGCTCGAGGTCGGGGACGTCGAAGCGGGCGAGCCCGTGCGAGCGAGCCCACCAGGTCCCCTCCCCGTCCGCGCGGATCACGACCGCGTCGTCCAGCGTGACCGACCCGACGGCGCAGCGGTTCATCCACGCCTCGTCGCGGCCGGTGACCGCCGACAGATCCTCGACCCCACGGACGTGGCCTCGCAGGTGCCGGGACAGGCCCTGCAGCAGCTGGGTCTGGCGGCGGATCCCCTCGACCAGCCCGTCACCCCCGACGTAGGTCTCGGTACGGAGCAGCGGACGCCCGGTCGCATCCGACAGGGCGCGGACGACCGCCTTCTGCATCCGGCCACCCCAGTGCACCTCGAAGGCCGCGCCGTCCGCCCCACGGACCGGGGCTCCGCGGTCGATGTCCTTGCCGCGACCCGCAGCCGCGATCACTGCGGCGAGGTCCTCGACCGGCGCGTCGAGGATCAACGCGATGCGGGAGGTGTACTTGTCGACCACGGCGGCTCCTCGAGGGGCTCTCGGGTCGGCAGGGTACGACGGCCGGATCAGGCGTCCGGGACCAGCACCGACAGGCAGGTGACGCAGCCCTCCAGCTTCTCGAACTCGGTCACGTCCACGGTGACGGGGTCGAAGCCGAGGTCCTCGAACCAGGCCGCCGACCGTGCCCCGGACGACGCCATCAGCAACCGCCCGCCACCGAGCGGGACGACGTGCGCCCCCGGCTCCTCCGGCGCGTCACGCCACGCCGGGAAGACCCGCGGGTCGACGAGGTCGGCGAGCCCGACCACGGTGCCGTCGGGCAGGGCGGTGGCGGCGGACTTCAGGTGCAGCACGTCACCGAGCGTGACCGGGACGACGGTGCGCCCGAGCGGCTCCACGAGCGCCCGAAGCTGGCGGATCCCCTCGCCGTCGGTGCGGCCGCCCCGGCCGACGTAGACGGTGTGACCCACCTGGAGCACGTCGCCGCCCTCGAGGTGGCCCGGTGCGACGATGGCTCGGGCGTCGAGCCCGAGCTCGGCCACCACCTGCTCGGTGCCGGCGACCTCACCACGCCGCTCCGGCGCCCCGGGGTTGGTGAGGATCGCGGTGCGGCCGACCACGACCACGGTGTCCTCGACGAACACCGAGTCCGGGTGGTGCGGTGCGGGAGCGACCTCGTGGATCTCCCACCCCGCGTCCGCGAGCGCCGTGACGTAGCCCTCGTGCTGGGCACGGGCGAGGACGAGGTCCACCGGCGAACGTTCGAGGTGTGTGAGCAGGCCATCGGCCAGCCGGTCCGGGACCGGTCGGACGAGCGCCGTCCCGCGACGCATCGCCGGCGCGCCCGCCCCGCTCACAGACCGAGGTCGCGGGCGATCAACATCCGCTGGACCTCGCTGGTGCCCTCGCCGATCTCGAGGATCTTGCAGTCCTGGTAGAAGCGGCCGACGCGGGTCTCGGTGGTGAACCCCATCCCGCCGAAGATCTGGGTCGCTTCGCGTGCCGCCGTCACCGCCTGCTCCGACGAGTAGAGCTTGGCGATGGATGCCTCCCGCTTGTACGGCAGCCCCTCGAGCTTGCGCCAGCACGCGTAGCGGTACATCTGTCGCGACGTCTCCGCAGCCACGTCGAGGTCGGCGATCTTGAACGCGATGGCCTGGTTGGCTCCGATGGGCTTGCCGAAGGCTTCACGCTCCTGGCTGTAGCGCGTGCACTCCTCGACGCAGCCCTGGATGAGACCCACCGCCAACGCGGAGATGGCGATGCGCCCGTCGTCGAGGGTCTTGAGGAACTGCCGGAAGCCGGCACCTCGCTCACCGAGGGTGTTGCTGATCGGCACACGGACGCCATCCAGCGTGAGCTCGCGGGTGTCGGACGCGTGCCAGCCGACCTTCCGGTAGGGCGGCGCGAACGAGAACCCCGGGGTGTCGACCGGGACGATGATCGCGGTCATCTCCCCCGGCGCCGTCATCGCGGTCACCGTGACGATCGAGGTCATCTCGGTGCCGGAGTTGGTGATGAACTGCTTGGTCCCGTCGATGACCCACTCACCCCCGTCCTCGACGGCCCTGGTGGCGGTGGCGCCGAACACGTCGGACCCGCCGCCCGCCTCGGTCAGGCCGAAGCCGCCGAGCTTCTCGCCGCGGGCGAGCTCGGGCAGCCAGCGCTGCTTCTGTTCCTCGGTGCCGAACTCGAAGATCGGCGCGGCGCCGAGACCGACCCCCGCCTCGAGGGTGATGCCGACGGACTGGTCGACCCGTCCGAGCTCCTCGAGCGCGAGGCAGAAGGTGAGGTAGTCCCCACCGACGCCGCCCCACTCCTCGGGGAAGATCAGGCCGAACAGGCCCATCTCGCCCATCTGCCGCACGATCTCGACCGGGAACCGACCCTCGGCGTTGAACGCATCGGCTGACGGCGCCACCACGTCGTCGGCGAACCGTGCGACGACCTTGCGGAACTCCTCCTGCTCCGGCTCGAGCGCGAACGACACCATGAGCTTCTCCCTGTCGGCGCGCGGAGCCTACGTCGCGGGCCGGACGTGTTCGACGTCGCCGGCGGTGATGGCGACCTTGCCGGTCCGTGAGGCGTCGACCACCAGCCGACCGTCACGGTCGAGATCGACGGCGCGCCCCTCGAGCACCTCACCGTCCGGGAAGGTCACGCGCACGTCGCTGCCCACCGTCGCGCACGCGTCCCGGTAGGCGGACAGCAGCCGCAACGGGTCGGTGGGCAACGATCGCAGCCAGACCGTCAGCCCGCGCAGCAGGTCGACGAGCACACCAGCGCGGTCGACGTCACGACCGACGGCTTCGGCCACGGACGTCCACGTGCCCGCATCACCCGCGCGCGGCACATCGCGCCAGTCGAGGTCGATCCCCGTCCCGATCACGAGCACCTCGCCCCGCGGGACGGCGTGGCGTTCGACCAGGATCCCCGCCGCCTTCGCGGGAGCGTCCCGCGGGCCGACCAGCAGCACGTCGTTCGGCCACTTCAGCACCGGGCTCGCGCCGGCACGACGCAGCGCGTCGGCGACCGCCAGCCCCGCGGCCAACGGGACCAGCGACGCGTTCGCGGTCGGAAGCGCGACCACCGCGCTCACGGTCAGCGACCGGACCTGACCACCCGAGCTCGCGTCGTCCCACGGCCGGCCGAGGCGCCCCCGACCCGCCGTCTGGTGGTCGGCGACCACGACCAGGCCCGGCGGTGTCCCCTCCCGGACGGCAGCGAGGGCGACGTCGTTGGTCGACGCGACCTCCGGTTCGTGCACGAGGGTGTGCCAGCCGAGCGGCCCGCCGAGCAGCGACGTCAGCCGCTGCGAACGTTCGAGGTCGGTCATCCGGGGCTCCTGGCGAGCGGAGTGAACACGCCCCTCCGGACGGCGCCGGCTGGGGGTGGGTGGGGGCTCGAAGGCTAGGCTCCGGCCGCTCGCTCGTCCCCGACGGCGCGCGCCGTTCCCCCGCTCCCGCTGAGAGGCACCCCCGTGGCCGAGACCACGAAGGACAAGCTCGCCGAGCTCGAACGCCGGCGCGCCGAGCACGCGACGGGGGGTGGCGAGGACGCCATCGCCAAGCAGCATGACCGGGGCAAGCTCACCGCCCGCGAGCGGGTCGACCTGCTGCTCGACGAGGGCTCGTTCGTCGAGACCGATGCGTTCGCGGTGCACCGCGCCACCGGCTTCGGGCTCGAGGACAAGAAGATCCTCGGCGACGGCGTGGTGACCGGTCACGGCACCATCGACGGCCGCCGGGTCGCGGTCTTCAGCCAGGACTTCACCGCGTTCGGCGGCTCGCTCGGCGAGGTGTTCGCCGAGAAGGTCGTCAAGATCATGGACCTCGCCGAGAAGATGGGGATCCCGGTCATCGGCCTCAACGACTCCGGCGGCGCCCGCATCCAGGAGGGCGTGGTCAGCCTCGGCGGCTACGGGGACATCTTCCTGCGCAACGTCCGCAGCTCGGGCGTCATCCCCCAGATCAGCGCCATCATGGGGCCCTGCGCCGGTGGCGCGGTCTACTCGCCCGCGATCACCGACTTCGTGTTCATGGTCAAGGACACGTCGCACATGTTCATCACCGGCCCGAACGTCATCAAGACGGTCACGGGCGAGGACGTGACCATGGAGGAGCTCGGTGGGGCGATGAGCCACGCCTCGAAGTCGGGAGTCGCCCACTTCGCCGCCGACGACGAGCAGAGCTGCCTCGACGACATCAAGTACCTGCTGAGCTTCCTGCCGGCCAACAACCTCGAGCTCCCGCCGGTGGTCGCCTCGACCGACGACCCGGACCGGCTCGTCCCCGAGCTCGACACGTTCATGCCCGACAGCCCGAACGTGCCCTACGACGTGCGCGACCTCGTGCGGCTGGTGGTCGACGACGAGGAGTTCCTCGAGGTCCACCAGCACTACGCCGAGAACATCGTCGTCGGCCTGGCCCGGCTCGACGGTCACCCGGTCGGCATCGTCGGCAACCAGCCGTCGTACTACGCCGGCGTGCTCGACATCGACGCCTCCGAGAAGGCCGCGCGGTTCGTCCGCTTCTGCGACGCCTTCAACATCCCCGTCGTCACCTTCGTGGACGTCCCTGGCTTCCTGCCCGGCACCGAGCAGGAGTACGGCGGCATCATCCGCCACGGCGCCAAGCTGCTGTACGCCTACGCCGAAGCCTCCGTCCCGAAGCTCACCGTGATCGTCCGCAAGGCCTACGGCGGCGCGTACGACGTCATGGGGTCCAAGCACCTCGGCGCCGACGTGAACCTCGCCTGGCCGACCGCCGAGATCGCCGTGATGGGCGCCAAGGGGGCGGTCAACATCCTGTACCGCCGCGAGCTCGAGCGGGCCGAGGACCAGGACGCGATGCACGCCGAGTTCGAGGCGCAGTACGCCGAGGACCTCGCGAACCCGTGGCGCGCCGCGGAGCGGGGCTACGTCGACGCGGTCATCCAACCGAGCGAGACGCGCCAGCAGCTGGTCCGAGCCCTGCACTTCTGCGCCGGCAAGCGTGAGACGCGGCCGGCCCGCAAGCACGGCAACATCCCCCTCTGACCGGGCGACGAAGGGAGCGGTCCGTGACCGACGACGCACCAGGCACGCAGCCTCCGACCGCCCGCATCGAGGTGCTGGGGGGCGGCACGGTCGGTGCCGAGCAGCTCGCTGCGGTCGTGGTCGCGTTGACGCCCAGCGGATCCGACGAGGACCCGGGTGTCGCCGCGCCGGCGTGGGCGCGTGCGGCGCTGCTCGAGGGTGTCGGGATGCTGCCACCGACCCGCCCGAGCGACCTGCGACAGGTCTCCCACCTCGGCCACTGACCGTGGCCGACGACCCGACCCCGCGGCGCCGGGTGTTCGCCCCTGCCGCGATCCACACCGTGTCGCGCCAGGTCGTCACCGTCGCGCCAGATGTGCAGATGCGCGAGCCTCCCGCGACACCGCCGAGCACGCGCGACACGGCGTGGCGGACGCGGCGAGAGCCGGGCGCGGGGCCCGGCTCTCACGCGTGAGCGTTCGTGGTCAGGCGTCGGTGGTCGGCTCGAGGACGGTCTCCTCACCCTCGGCGCCACCGCCGCCACCCTCCATCGGCATGTCGTCGTCGAGGTCCTCGCCGGCGGCCTCGGCCTCGGCGGCCTCCTCCTCGGTGGCGAACACCTGGACGGTCGTCTCCATACCGGCCGCGCGGTGGCCGGGCACGTTGCAGATGACGGTCCACTCGCCCGGGAAGAGCAGGAAGACCCCCTCGTCACCCTCGCCGCCGGGAGCCTCAGGGATGTCGGACCCCTCCGCCGCCCCGAGCGCCTCGGCGTTGTGGATGCCGGCGCCCTCGTTCTCGAAGGTGACGAGGATCTCACCGGTGACGGCGATGCCGTCCTCGACGGTGAAGGAGAACTCGCCCTCGCGCGAGGCGACGATGGTCATCTCGCCGCCCTCGCCGACCGGCTGGACGACGTCGCAGCCCTCCGTGCCGACGGGGCACTCGTAGGCCGCGGCCTCGATGGCACCGGGGGGTGACGACGCGCACCCGGCGAGGAGGGCGGCGGTGGCGGTGACGAGGCCGAGGGTGAGGCGGTGGCGCACGACGGGCTCCTCGGGAGAGGGACGGGGCGAGGGACGGATCGGCGGGTGCGGACGGCCCACCCCGGAGGCTCCACGGGAGCGGCAACGTCGCGGACGGAGGGTACCCGTGCGGGACGGGGCACCGGTAACCCCGAGGCGAGCCTCGGGGGTCAACCGACCCTGATGGTCCCCCGCATCGTGCGCTGGTGACCGGGCACGGTGCAGAGGAACTCGTACTGGCCAGACTCGAGCTCGATCGTGCCACGATCGGTCCCACCCGGAGCGCACTCCGCGACCACCTCACGGTCGATGACGAGGTTGTGGTTGACCGCCTCCTCGCAGACCAGCTCGATGGTCAGCGGCCCCGGTTCGGCGGTCACGAGGGCGGTGTTCCACCGCAGCCGGTCGGTCCCGATGATGGAGACCTCGCCGTCCTCGGCCGCGATGGGCCCCGCAGGCGGCGTCTCGTCCGCGACGGGGCCGCACCCGACGATCAGGAGCGAGCCAGCGAGGGCGAGTGGCAGCAGACGGGACACGATGCGCGACCTCCGTGGTGCGGTCTGGGAGGCGCGCACGGTACGCCAGTCGGCGAGGCGCACCGGACCGGTGGCCGGGCTCGAACGTGGAGGCGCCGGTCGGCGTCACTAGGCTCCCCGCGGCGCCCGAGCGGCGCCGCTCCCCGCTCCCGACCCCATCGGAGCGGAGCTCTTCGACGAGAGGTGGACCGGTGTTCGACGCCGTCCTGGTGGCCAACCGCGGCGAGATCGCGATCCGCGTGATCCGCGCGTGCCGTGAGCTCGGTGTGCGCAGCGTCGCCGTGTACTCCGAGGTCGATCGTGACGCGCCGCACGTGCGTCACGCCGACGAGGCGTACCTGCTCGGCCCGGCGGCGGCCGCGGAGAGCTACCTGAACCAGGAACGCATCCTCGAGGTCGCGCGCGAGGCGGGTGTCGATGCGATCCACCCGGGGTACGGGTTCTTCTCGGAGAACGCCGACTTCGCGCGGGCCTGCGCCGACGCGGGCTTCGTCTTCATCGGCCCCGGCCCCGAGGCGATCGCCAAGATGGGCGACAAGCTCTCGGCCCGCGAGGTGGCCCTGAACGCCGGCGTCCCGATCGTGCCGGGGACGCAGGAGCCCACCGACGACCCCGACGTCGCGGTCGCCTTCGGGGACGAGTACGGCTACCCGGTCGCGGTCAAGGCGATGTTCGGCGGTGGCGGTCGCGGGATGAAGGTGGTCGAGGACGCGGCATCGATGCGCGAGGCCCTCGAAGCCGCAACCCGCGAGGCCAAGGCCGCCTTCGGGCGCGGGGAGTGCTACCTCGAGCGGTACCTCGAGCGGCCCCGTCACGTCGAGATCCAGGTGCTCGCCGACACCGACGGCACCACCCTCCACCTCGGCGAGCGTGACTGCTCCCTCCAGCGCCGCCACCAGAAGCTGGTCGAGGAGGCCCCCGCCCCCGGCCTCTCCCCCGAGGTGCGCGAGCGGATGGGCGAGGCTGCGGTCCGGGTCGCCAGGGAGATGGGCTACCTCAACGCGGGGACCTGCGAGTTCCTCCTCGACGACGACGGCGAGACCTTCTACTTCCTCGAGATGAACACCCGCCTCCAGGTCGAGCACCCGGTCACCGAGCTGATCACCGGCCGCGACCTCGCACAGGCGCAGCTGCGGATCGCATCGGGTGAGGGCATCGGGTTCACCCAGGACGACGTGGTCCTGACCGGCCACGCCATCGAGGTCCGGATCAACGCCGAGGAACCGGCGTCCGGGTTCGTGCCGACCCCCGGCCTGATCACCCGGCTGGTGCCGCCGCTCGGCCCCTGGGTGCGCTTCGACACCGGCGCCGAGTCGAACTACGAGGTCCCGCGCGACTACGACTCGATGATCGCCAAGCTGATCGTCTGGGCCGAGGACCGCGACGGCGCCCGGGCCCGCATGGCGCGAGCGCTCGACGAGCTCGTGCTCGAGGGGATCCCGACCACCGTGCCGTTCCACCAGCTGGCCATGACCCACGAGCAGTTCGCCGCTGGTGAGCACTCGACGGTGTCGGTCGAGACCGAGTGGGACCTGTCGTCGCTGCAGCCCCAGGGCGTTCCGGCGACCGGCGAGGGTGGCGAGGAACCGTCGCGAGAGGTCACCGTCGAGGTCGGGGGCCGCCGGCTCGACGTCAAGGTCTTCGGCGAGCTCGCGACGGGGGGCGGCGGCGCGAAACCGGCTGGCCCACGCCGTTCGCGGGGTTCGAAGGGCGGTGGCGCTGCCGCTGCGGCCTCGTCCGAGGACCTCGTCGCACCGATGCAGGGCACGGTCGTGAAGTACGCGGTCGAGCAGGGCGCCACGGTCGCGACCGGCGACCTCGTCTGCGTGCTCGAGGCCATGAAGATGGAGAACACCATCACCGCCCACCGCGACGGGGTGGTGACCTCGCTCGGCGCCGCCCCCGGCGACGTGGTCGAGTCGGGATCGGTGCTGGCCCGCATCGAGGACGCGCTGACGGCGTGACCCCGGCGGCGTCCGCGTGGGCCGTTCGTTCGGCCAGCGCACCGCCGGCTGGTCATCTCTGACCATGTGACGACGGTGGACGCGTGGTCTGGTTGAGTCACGCGGTTCGACCACGACCGGGACGTTCGTCCCGGGTGGCCCTCTCGTGACACGAGGTCCTCGATGTCTCCTCGCCACACCCCCGTGCTCGCCGTGCTCGTCGCGCTCGTCGCGGCCCTGGTGCCAGCGCTCGCCCTCCCCGCTGCGGCCCAGGACCCGGGCGGTGGCTCGGTCGTGATCAGCCAGGTGTACGGCGGTGGCGGCAACACCGGCGCGACGCTAACGCCGACTACGTCGAGCTGTTCAACGCCGGCGACAGCGCCTTCGACCTGACCGGCACGAGCCTCCAGTACGGCTCCGCTACCGGCAACTTCGGCAGCAGCGCCGGGCTGATCACCGCGCTCGAGGGCACGATCGGCGCCGGCGAGTACTTCCTGGTCCAGATGGCAGGCGGCGCCAACGGCGACCCGCTCCCGGTGACCGCGGACCAGACCAGCGGAACGAACATGGCGGCAGCCACCGGCAAGGTCGCGCTGGCCAACCAGACGACCGCCCTCGGGTGCGGCGCGACGCACCTGCACCGACGAGCAGCTCGCGACCGTCATCGACCTGGTCGCCTTCGGCACCGCCAACAACGCCGAAGGCGGCGCGGCTGCTCCCGCACCGAGCACCACGACGGCCATCTTCCGCGCCGACGACGGCTGCGTCGACACCGACGACAACGCCGCCGACTTCACCGCCGGCGCACCCGCACCCCGCAACAGCGACAGCCGCCTCAACCCCTGCGGGCGGTGGCGCGATCCCGACGACCAGCCGATCGTCGCGACGTGCCCTGACCTCGCGCGCGACGTCGGACGCCCGGGTCGGTCGCAGGTCAGCGCCCGCGACGCGGACGGCACCGTCACCGCTGCCGCCATCAGCCCGGCGTCGCAGACGTCACCCTCGCCGACGTCCACGCCGCGCGGTCGAGGACGGCGGGACGCTCAGGGCGACCTCGTCGCCGCGGACAGCCTGGAGGTCGGCGAGTACCCGGTCACCATCACGTTCCTGAACGATGACGAGCCGGCCCAGACCGCCGACGTGCACGTGACCGTCACCGTCCGGCCCGACCCGTGCGACGACACCGACGCTGATCAGCGACATCAACACGGTGCGGCGCGAACGGGCTGCCGGCACCTCGCGGAACAACCAGCGGCTCGCCGTCGAAGCGGTCGTGACGGCGGACTTCGAGGGTCTGAACGGTTTCTACGTCCAGGAGGAGGATGCCGACGCGATGACGACCCGACGACCTCCGAGGGCCTGTTCGTCTACGCCCCGGCGACTCGGACGCGCTGCCGGAATCGGGCACCCTCGTGTGTGTCGTCGGCACCGTCGCGATGTTCAGCGGAGCAGCGCAGCTGACCAACGTCGAGGTGACCGTCATCGACGCCGGACCAGCCGCTGCCCGACCGCGGTCGCTCTCGAGCTGCCGGTCGAGGACCGCGTCGAGATCTGCTACGCTCGCAGGGATGCGCGTGGAGCTGACCGGCGCCGAACGGCACGCTGACCGTCGCCCAGAACTACTTCCAAGGTCAGTTCGGCGAGCTCGACCTCAGCGCGACCGGCCGGCAGTGGAACCCCACCGAGCTGTACCGACCCGCACGACCCGCGTGCCGCGGAGCTCCGCGCGGCGAACCTGCGGCGCCCAGATCAAGCTCGACGACGCCAACAGCGCGCCAGAACCGGCGGCCGATCCCGTGGCTTGACCAACGGCGCGACGACCGTGCCGGTGCGGAGACCGCCGACGCGATCGAGGGCATCGCGGCGCTACCAGTTCAACGCGTACCGCATCCAGCCCACCGACGCCGACGAGATCACCTTCACCAACACCGCCAACCCGCGACCCGAGGGTCCCCCGGACGTGCTCGCCGAGGCGGACCGTGAGACGAGGTCACGGTCGCGGCCTTCAACGTCCTGAACTACTTCACGACGCTCACCAGCGAGAGCAGTGCCGCCCGTGGTGCGCGACACCCCTGCGGAGTTCGAGCTCCAGGCCGCCAAGATCGTCACGGCCATCACCGAGATGGACGCCGACGTCATCGGTCTGATGGAGATCGAGAACAACTTCGGGGCGGCGAACGACGCCGCGCTCGACCTGGTCGACGCGGCTCAACGCCGTGGCCGGCGCCGGGCACTACGCGGCGATCGACTCGACGCACCGGTCGGGACCGACGCGATCTCGAACGCGATGATCTACCAGCCCGCATCGGTGACGCCCGTCGGTGCGCCGGCGCTCGCCGACCACCAGGCGTTCGTCAACCCGCTCGGCGCCAGCATCGACGCAACCGTCCCGCGATCGCCCAGGCCTTCGAGGTCGACCGGTGGCGACGGTTCATCGCGACCGTCAACCACCTCAAGTCCAAGGGGTCGGCGTGCGGCGCGAGGACCCGGCGACCACGCTCGCCGGCAACTGCAACCGACGCGCGGCACGATGGCGGCCGAGGAGATGGTGCGTTGGCTGGCCGAGGGGGACCCGACCGGGACCGGCGCGCGACAAGATCGTCATCTCGGTGACCTCAACAGCTACGCGATGGAGGACCCGATCGAGGCGCTGCGCGATGCGGGGTACGTCGATGCCCTCGGCGATCGAACTCGGTGTAGGCCTACTCCTACGTCTTCGACAGCGAGCTCGGTCGACTCGACCACGGGTTCGTCGTCGGCGACGCTGGCCGACCACCTCGTCGACGCGGCCGAGTGGCACATCAACGCCGACGAACCCAGCGCTTTCGACTACAACGACTGGAACGACCCGGCGCACGCCAGGACGACGAGCGAGTTCCGCTCGTCGGACCACGACCCGCTGCATCATCGGTCTGCAGTTCGGTGCGCGGCCGCCGAGAACCAGCCGCCGACGGTCGAGGACCTCGAGCATGCCGACTCGCAGGAACCGGTCCGTGGACGGCCGGATCGTCGCCGATGACCCCGACGGCGATGCACTGGCCTACACGCTTCGGCGACCCGGTCAACGGCACGGTGACCGCAGGTGAGGACGGGACGTTCACCTACGCCCCGAGGAACGGGTTCAGCGGGACCGAGGCCATCACGGTGACCGTCGACGACGGTCACGGCGGCAGCGCCGATGGGCACCGTCACCGTAAGGGTCGCCGGGCAACAGCGACAGCGCGGCGGCCACCGCCGGAGGGCGGGCCCGGGCCCGGCGCGGGACCTCCCGGCGGGGGCGGACCCACCGGGGCTGAGGGTCGCGCTGATCTGACGCGAGCAGCACGATGAGATGCGAGGGCCCGGGCGTGCGCCCGGGCCCTCCCGCGCGCGCAGGATCAGCCGTCCGAGGCGGGTCATGAGCATCCGGGCCGCCTCGGCGACCGAGCCGGCCATGGAGGGGTAGACCGTGATCGTCTGCGCCACCTGCGCGACGGTCAGACGGTTCTGGACCGCGACCGCCAGCGGCTGGATGAGATCGCTCGCCCGCGACGCCACCACCACACCGCCGACGACGGTGCCCGATCCCACCTGGGCGTGGACCTTCACGAAGCCGTCGGTGCCGTGGATCATCTTCGCGCGGGGGTTCGAGCGGAAGTCGAGCCGGGCGGTCTCGACGGGGACCCCCGCCTGGGCCGCCTCCTCGGACGACCGCCCGACGGTCGCGACCTCGGGATCGGTGAAGATGGTGGAGGCCACCGCGTCCCACTTGATCGGCTGGACGGCCTGCCCGAGCGCGTGCCACATCGCGGTCCGGCCCTGCATCGCCGCCACCGACGCGAGCATCACCCGGCCGACCACGTCGCCGGCCGCGTACACCCACCGGCACGAGGTTCGCCCCACGGCATCCACGTCGATGCCGCCCCACTCGTTGACCTCGACGCCGATGGACTCGAGGCCGAGATCCGCGGAGCTCGGCACCTGGCCGACCGTGAACAGGACGTGGCTTCCCACGACCTCGCCGCCGTCCTTGAGGCCGATCACCACCTCGTCGCCCCGGCGCTCGCAGCTGACGGCTCGGGCGTTGCGGAGGATGGTCATGCCCCGGCGCTCGAAGGAGGATTCGATCACCTGCGCGGCGTCCGGGTCCTCGGTCGGCAGGATCAGGTCCCGCGACGATACGAGCGTGACGTCCGACCCGAAGCGCGTGAAGGCGTTGGCGAACTCGGCGCCGGTCGCGCCGGAGCCGACGACGATGAGCCGCTCGGGGACCTCCGGGAGCCCGTAGAGCTGCTGGCCGACCAGGATCCGCTCCCCGTCCGGCTCGAAGAACGGCAGCACCCTCGCCGTCGAGCCGGTCCCGATGAGCACGTAGTCGGCCGGCAGTACCCGCTCGCCGCCGTCCTGGAGCTGGACCGACACCTCGTGGCGGCCGCAGAGTCGGCCCCGGCCTCGCAACACGGTCACGTCGCTGGCCGCGACCCGACGTTCGATGTCGGCCGACTGGCTCGCTCCGAGCTCGAGGACGCCCGACGCGACCTTGGGGAAGTCGACGACGTTGCGGTCCGGCCGGCCGCCGGTCGCGAGGTGGACACCCATCGCGTCGGCGATGTGGACCCAGTCCATCGCCTCCGCCGCGACGATCAACGCCTTCGACGGGACGCAGTCCCACAGCACCGAGTTGCCCCCGAGGCCCTCGTCGGTGACCACCGTGACATCGGCGTCGAGCTCGGCCGCGACCACCGCGGCCTCGTAGCCGGCGGGTCCGCCACCGAGGATGACGACGCGTTGACGTGCGCGGGGGTGGGGTGCGTCGCTGGTCACGGGCGTTCCTGCGTACCGGGGTGCGGGGCAGCATCGACCGTAGCGCCAGCTTCGCGGACACCAACGGCGTCGTGCGGACATCCGTAGACCGGCCGTGGACGAGCCGGTCCAGCCCGCCGGTACTCGTTCAGGCGACCGCCGCTTCGGTGAACGTGATCGTCTGCTCCGTCGGATCGATCCGCACTGCCGTGCCCTGGGGCACGGTCCAGATGGGGTCGGTGTGGCCGAAGTCGACGTTGGTCACGACAGGAACGTCGCCCAAGCCCTGCTCGTCGCGAACGACGCGCAGGACGGCGCGTGTATGGTCCGACGCACGCCCTCGACCAGGTAGTCGGGCACGCCGGTGTTCTCGGCGAAACCGGCCATGATGGCAGGTCCGTAGAACGACACGACCCCGGCCCGCATCAGCGCCATCTGCGTGACGGTGCTGTCGGAGTACCCGAGGAACACCTTCGGGTTCGCGGCGAGCAGCTCGAGGTCCAGGTGAGGCAGGAGCCGCACCGAGTCGTCTCCCCCGATGGTCGAGACGACACCGGCGATGTCGGGGTCGGCGAACGCCCGGTGGAGGTCATCCGCCCGCGCCGCTGGGTCCGCAGCCAGGGTCGCGGCACCCTCGGGCGCGTCAGAGGCGAGGTGATCAGAACGTGTCGTGGGGGATGTAGCCCCCGTAGACGCCGCGGAGCACGTCGCAGACCTCCTGCAGCGTGGCCCGGCGTCGGAGGGCGTCACCCATGGGGAGCAGGAGGTTGTCCCGTCCCTCGGCGGCAGCGCGAACCGCGTCGAGGGCCGTGTCGACCGCCGCCTGGTCACGCTCGCGCTTCACCCGCTCGATCCCGTCGATCTGCCCCTGACGGATCGACTCCTCGACCCGCTGCAGGTCGGGCTGGACGTCCTCGTCCATCTGGTAGCGGTTGACACCGACCACCACCTGCTCGCCGGAGTCGATCGATTTCGCCAGCTCGTAGGCGGCGCGCTCGATCTCGGACTTCTGGTAGCCCTCCTCGACGGCGGAGACGGCCCCGCCCATCTCGTCGATCCGGTCGAGGTACTCCTGGGCCCGCTGCTCGATCGTGTCGGTCAGCGACTCGATCAGGTAGCTCCCGGCGAGCGGATCGACCGACGCTGTGACGTCGGTCTCGTGCGCCAGCACCTGCTGGGTCCGCAGAGCGAGGCGGGCCGACTTCTCGGTCGGCAGGGCCAGCGCCTCGTCGAAGCTGTTGGTGTGCAGCGACTGGGTGCCTCCGAGCGCCGCCGCGAGCGCCTGGACGGTGACGCGGACCAGGTTCACCTCGGGCTGCTGAGCGGTGAGCTGCACCCCGGCGGTCTGGGTGTGGAAGCGCAGCATCATCGACTTCGGGTCCTTCGCCCCGAACCGGTCGCGCATGATCGTGGCCCACATCCGTCGCGCCGCGCGGAACTTGGCGACCTCCTCGAGGAACGTCGAACGAGACACGAAGAAGAAGCTGAGCCGCGGCGCGAACCGGTCCACGTCGAGCCCGGCGTCGACGGCGGCCTGCACGTAGGCGATGCCGTCGGCGAGGGTGAACGCGACCTCCTGCACGGGCGTCGCCCCGGCCTCGCCCATGTGGTAGCCCGAGATGGAGATGGTGTTGAAGCTCGGCAGCGTGTCGGCGCAGTAGGCGAAGGTGTCGGAGATGATCCGCAGCGACGGGGCCGGCGGGAAGATGTAGGTCCCGCGAGCGATGTACTCCTTCAGCACGTCGTTCTGGATCGTGCCGCGAAGCTTGGCGGGCTCGACGCCCTGCTCCTCGCCCGCGATCTGGTACATCAGCAGCAGCAGACTCGCCGGCGCGTTGATGGTCATCGAGGTCGAGACCTCATCGAGCGGGATCCCGTCGAACAGGACCTTCATGTCCTCGACGGTGTCGATGGCGACGCCGACCTTGCCGACCTCGCCGTCGGCGATCTCGGCCGAACTGTCGTACCCCATCTGCGTCGGCAGGTCGAAGGCGACCGACAGGCCGGTCGTACCCTGCGCGAGCAGGTACTTGTAGCGCTCGTTGGACTCCTCGGCGGTGGAGAAGCCGGCGTACTGCCGCATCGTCCAGGGGCGACCGCGGTACATGTTCGGGTACGGGCCCCGGGTGTAGGGGAACTCCCCCGGTGCACCGAGCGAGGTCGTGGGGTCGAAGCTGTCGAGGTGCTGGGCCCGTACACGGCCTCGAACGGGAACCCGCTCACGGTGGTCTTGTCGTCGGGCATCCGTGGCACCTCGTCGCTGGGGAGAGCCGCAGGCTAGGACCCCCGGCCCGGACGCCGGAACTCGGCCCCTGGCTCAGGGAACGTCGCGTCGGTGCTTCTTGTGCGCCGCTTGACCGCTCACCCCGATCGCGGCCCCGATCTGCCGCCAACTCGCCCCACCGATCCGCGCTCGCATGACCAGCCGTCGCTCGAGGTCGAACAGCTCGCGGCGCCGGAGCTCGAGGGCACGCAACCCCTCGAGTGGGTCGCCACCGTCGTCCTCGGTCCCCAGCGCCGTGCGTGCCACCGCTCCACCTCACTCCGTCACCGCACAGCCTGCCGCCGCCGCCAGGGGCTGTCAACCGACATTGACAGGGCGGTGGTGGCGGCGGTCCCGGTACCGTTCACCGGTGCTCTTCGAACCGGTCTTCGCCGCGCTCCTCCGCAACGACGTGCCCTTCGTCGTCGTCGGAGGCGTCGCCGTGGTCCTCCACGGCCACCCGCGCCTCACCGCCGACCTCGACCTCGTGATCGACCTCGCCACCGAACACGTCGATCGTGCCATCGTGGCCACCACCGAGCTGGGGCTCCGTCCGCGCCTGCCGGTCGACCCCCGGGGCCTCGGCGATCCGGAGGTTCGCCGCGGGTGGGTCGAGGATCGCAACCTCCGGGTGCTGTCGTTCCACGACCCCGACGACCCGCTGCGCGAGGTGGACGTGTTCGCGGACCCACCCATCGCGTTCGCGGATCTCCGCGCTCGCGCGGCCGTCGTGACGCTGGGCGAGCTCGCCGTCCCGGTCGCGGCGATCGATGACCTCGTCGCGATGAAGCGTCTCGCGGGACGGCCGCAGGATCTGGCGGACATCGCCGCGCTCGAGGACATCCAGCGCCGTCGGGGAGACGACACGTGACGCCGTCCGAGCGACGGCCCGACGACGTCGCCTGGACGGACCACCGCGATGCGCAGATCGACGCGTGGCTCACCACCACGCCGGCGGAGCGGCTCGCCTGGCTCGAGGAAGCGATCGGCTTCGCCCACCGGGCCGGAGCCCTCCCCCGACCCCCGGAGGGCCCCTGACGGTCAGGCGGAGCGGCGGCCCCTGAACTTCGCCTTGCGGTAGTCCTTGTTCATCATCGCGATGAAGTCGATCGAGATCTCCTTCGGGCACGCCGCTTCGCACTCACCCATGTTGGTGCAGGAGCCGAAGAACTCCTCCATGACGTCGACCATCGACTCGGTCCGCTGGAAGCGCTCGGCCTGCCCCTGCGGGAGGAGGTTGAGGTGGGCGACCTTGGCGGCCGTGAACAGCTGGGCCGCGCCGTTCGGGCACGCGGCGACGCACGCACCGCAGGCGATGCAGGCGGCAGCGTCCATCGCGAGGTCGGCATCCTCCTTGCGAACCGGGGTCAGGTTGGCGTCCGAGGCCGATCCGGTGTCGACGCTGATGTACCCACCCGCTTCGATGATGCGATCGAACGCGTCCCGGTCGACCACGAGGTCCTTGATGATCGGGAACCCGGCGGCGCGCCAGGGCTCGATGACGATCTCGTCGCCGTCGGAGAACGAGCGCATGTGCAGCTGGCAGGTCGCGGTCCCGAGCTGCGGGCCGTGGGCCTGACCGTTGATCATCATCCCGCACGTCCCGCAGATGCCCTCGCGGCAGTCGTGCATGAACTCGATCGGCTCCTCGTCGCGCGCGATGAGCTGCTCGTTGACGTGATCGAGCATCTCGAGGAACGAGGAGTCCTCGCTGATGTCGGACGCGGCGTAGGTCTCGAACCGGCCCGGAGCGTCCGGTCCGGCCTGCCGCCACACCCGCAGCGTGAGGTTCACTTGTAGCTCCTCTGGGTCAGCTGCACGCGTTCGAAGGTCAGCTGCTCGGCGTGCTTGGTCGGGTTCGACGGGTCCCCGGTCCACTCCCAGGCGGACACGTGCGCGAAGTTGTCGTCGTCACGCTTGGCCTCACCCTCGTCGGTCTGGTGCTCCTCGCGGAAGTGCCCGCCGCAGGACTCCTCGCGGTCGAGCGCGTCCTTGCACATCAGCTCGGCCAGTTCGAAGAAGTCCGCGACCCGCTGGACCTTCTCGAGCGAGCTGTTCTGGGTCTGGTGTGCCCCGAGCACCCGGACGTCGGTCTCGAACTCGGCGCGGAGGGCGGGGATCTCCGACAGTGCCTTCTCGAGGCTCGCGCGGCTGCGCCCCATCCCGCAGTTGTCCCACATGATCTTGCCGAGCTCGCGGTGGAACCAGTCCACCGACCGCGTGCCCTTGGTGTTGAGCCAGCGTCGTTGGCGCGCCTCGACGTCCGCGACGGCTTCGACGAACTCCGGCGCGGTGGTGGCGACCTTGGGCTGGCCGAGCGAGGGAGCCAGGTAGTCGCCGATGGTGTACGGCAGCACGAAGTAGCCGTCGGCGAGCCCCTGCATCAGCGCGGACGCACCCAGGCGGTTCGCGCCGTGGTCGGAGAAGTTCGCCTCGCCGATGGCGAACAGGCCCGGGATCGTGGTCTGGAGGTGGTAGTCCACCCACAGTCCACCCATCGTGTAGTGCGGCGCCGGGTAGATCCGCATCGGCGTGTAGAAGGGGTCCTCGCCGGTGATGCGCTCGTACATCTCGAACAGGTTGCCGTACTTCTCGGCGATGGCGTCACGTCCGAGACGGTCCATGGCCTGGGCGAAGTCGAGGTAGACGCCGTTCTTGAGCGGCCCGACGCCCTTGCCCTGATCGATCTGCTCCTTGGCGTTGCGGGAGGCAACGTCACGCGGCACGAGGTTGCCGAAGGCGGGGTACTTGCGCTCGAGGAAGTAGTCGCGGTCCTCCTCGGGGATGTCCGCGGCGGCCCGCGTCTCGTCCGGGTCCTTCGGGACCCAGATGCGACCGTCGTTGCGGAGCGACTCGGACATGAGCGTCAGCTTCGACTGGAACTCGTCCGAGGACGGGATGGCCGTGGGGTGGATCTGGGTGAAGCAGGGGTTGGCGAACAGCGCGCCCTTGCGGTGCGCCCGCCACGCCGCGGTGGCGTTGCAGGCCATCGCGTTGGTCGACAGGTAGAAGACGTTCGCGTACCCGCCGGTGGCCAGCACGACCGCGTGCGCCGAGTGGGAGGTGATCTCGCCGGTGACCAGGTCGCGCACGACGATACCGACCGCCTTGCCGTCCTTGGTCACGAGCTCGAGCATGTCGGAGCGTGTGTGCAGCTCGACGGTGCCCGCCTTCACCTGGCGTGCGAGCGCCTGGTAGGCGCCGAGCAGCAGCTGCTGTCCGGTCTGCCCCCGGGCGTAGAAGGTGCGACTGACCTGGGCGCCACCGAAGGAGCGGTTGGCGAGCAGCCCGCCGTACTCGCGAGCGAAGGGGACACCCTGGGCGGTGGCCTGGTCGATGATCTCGTTGGAGACCTCGGCGAGCCGGTAGACGTTGGCCTCGCGGGAGCGGTAGTCGCCACCCTTGACCGTGTCGTAGAACAGCCGGAAGACCGAGTCCCCGTCGCCGTGGTAGTTCTTGGCCGCGTTGATGCCGCCCTGGGCCGCGATCGAGTGCGCCCGACGGGGCGAGTCGTGGAAGGTGAAGACCTTCACCTTGTAACCGAGCTCGCCCATGGTGGCCGCGGCGGACGCGCCGGCGAGGCCCGTCCCGACGATGATCACCTCGAACTTGCGCTTGTTGTTCGGGTTGACCAGCTTCATCGAGAACTTGTGGTCGTCCCACATGGTCTCGAGCGGGCCGTCGGGGACCTTCGAGTCGAGGTGCATCCGTGTCAGCTCCCTGTTCGGGCCGGGCGAGGGGACGAGGCGCTCAGGACACGATCCCGAGCTGCACCGCCAGCGGGAACGACAGGTTCCCGACGGTCACGATCACCGCGAACGCGATCGCGAACGAACGACGCCAGTGGTTGAAGCGCCGGTTGTTCCAGCCCATCGACTGGAACAGGCTCCAGCCTCCGTGGTAGAGGTGGACGCCGAGCGCGAGGTTGGACACCAGGTAGAAGCCCGCGACCAGCGGGTTCGAGAAGCTGGCGACCAGCCGCTCGTACGGCGTCGCACCGTCGGCGGCCGGGTTGACCCAGTGGAAGGTCAGGTCGGCGAGGTGGTAGACGACGAACAGCAGCACGATCACGCCGGTCCAGCGCATGGTGCGGGCCGCGAAGTCCGCCGCGACGTAGTCGCGCTTGGCGCGGTAGGCGTCGGGGCGCGCACGCCGGTTCATCGCCGTCAACTGCGCGGCGGCCACGATGTGCAGCACGAACGCGGCGATGAGTGCGAGGCGCATCAGCCACAGCGTCCCGGACTCGGGGACGATCGGGTACAGCAGCTCGCGCAGGAACTCCGCGTAGCGGTCGAAGTCCTCCTGGCCCTGGTAGATCTTGAGGTTGCCGATCATGTGCGCGAGCACGTAGCCCATCAGCACGATGCCCGTCACGGCCATCACGTACTTCTTGCCGACCGCTGAGCGGTAGAGCTCGACGGCGAACGGCGTGCGCCGCGACGTCGGTCGCTCGGGTCGGTCCGTGACCTGCTGGGCCATCGATCGGTCCTCCTCGACCTCCGCGCGAACGCATCGCACGCAGGTTCCGCTGCTGCTCCGACGAGGCCGGCGTTCGCCCTCACACGGCGGTGACGTCCGGCCGGTCGAGCCTAGCAGCGGGTCCCCGTGCCCTCCCCCACCGGGGCGGGCGTCGACCCAGGATCAGCCGCCGAGCAGCCGGTACACGGCGCGACCGAGCCGGCCGACCTCCGGCACCTCGAGGCCCTCCGGCAGGTGTTCGGGTGCCCGCTCCCGGAGCTCGCGGAGCACGTCGTCCCGCGACGGGTTGACCAGGGCGACGTCGACGACACGGACCGTCGGCACGGTCTCGTTGCCGTCCGCCACGGACCGCACGAACGCCGCCCCGTCCTCGTCCTCCCAGATGTCGACCCGTTCGAACGGCACCTCGTCCCGTTCGAGCCCCCGGATCAGCGAACTGCAGAACCCACACCCCGGGCGCCAGTAGACCGTGAGCCGCCCAGGGTCGGAGCCGTGAGGTTCGGGGCGGCCGTCGGGCGCCGTCACCGGGCGGGCGCCAGCAGACCCATCGCCTCACGCGCGGCCTGGTAGGTCGGGGCGGCGATCGCGCGGGCGCGGTCGGCACCGATGCCGAGCAGACGCTCGACCTCGCCCGGGTCCGCGGCCAGGTCGACGTAGCGGTCGCGGATCGGCCGCAGGCGTTCGACGACCGCCTCGGCCACGGCTCCCTTGAAGCCCCCGTACCCCCGCCCATCGTGCTCCGCAGCGAGCTGCTCCACCGGCTGTCCGGTGACCGCCGACAGGATCTCGAGCAGGTTGGCCACCCCCGGTTTCGCGTCGCGGTCGTGGACGATCCGCGCGTCGGGGTCCGAGTCCGTGACCGCGCTCCTGATCTTCTTCTCCACCCGCTTCGGGTCGTCGAGGACGTAGACGATGCCCTTCTCGGCCGACGACGACTTGGACATCTTGCGCGCGGGATCCTGCAGATCCATCACCCGAGCCCCCGCTGGCGGGTGCACCGCCTTCGGCAGGGTGAACACCTCGCCGTAGCGGTGGTTGAAGCGCTGACCGATGTCGCGGGCCAGCTCGATGTGGTGGCGCTGATCCTCTCCGACCGGCACCTCGTCGGCGTGGTACAGCAGGATGTCGGCCGCCTGGAGCACCGGGTAGTCGAACAAGCCTACCGAGACCGACTCGCGCCCTTCGGACTTCTCCTTGAACTGCGGCTGCTTGCGCAGCTCCCCGAAGGACGCCACGCAGTTGAACAGCCACGTCAGTTCTGCGTGCTCGCGGACGTGGGATTGGACGAACAGGATCGACCGCTCCGGGTCGATGCCGACGGCGAGCATCGACATCGCGAGGTCCACGGTGCGCTGGCGAAGCGTGGCGGGGTCGTGCTCGGCCGGCGAGGTGATGGCGTGCAGGTCGACCACGCAGTAGATGGTCTCGTCGGCCGTGTCCTGCAGCGCCAACCAGCTGACCCACGCACCGAGGTAGTTGCCGAGGTGCGGGGCGCCGGAGGGCTGCATGCCGGAGAAGACACGGGTCACGAGGGAGGCTTTCACCGGAGGTCGACGTCGGGACGGTAGCGCCGAGCTGGTCGCGCTCGGTCAGCAGGCCATGACCGCCCGCATCGCGGCACAGAACTCGAGCCAGCGGTGGTCGTCGACGCGACCGGCACGACGCAGTAGCGAGGTGACCGGGATCAGTTGCACGTTGTCGAGGTTGGCGACCGAGCCCTCGGTGACCCCTTCGTCGGCCCCGAGGTCGACCTCGGTGGACAGGCCACGGACCGTCGTGGTGATGGGCGCGACGAGGACCCGGGTCAGCCTCGGCGCGAGGCGGTCACGCGTCAGCACCACGACGGGACGGACCTTGTCGAGGTCAGCCCACCACACCTGCGCGTGGCCGAGGCCCTTCACCGGCTGCCACGTGCAGCGCGCCGACGGGCCGCCGCCAGCTCCAGCACCTCGGCGGGGACCTGTCCGTCGTACGGCAGGTCCGGACCGGGAGGAGCATCCCAGGCGAGGTCGGGGTCAGCCTCGTAGGGCTGCTCCTCGAGTGCCACCTGCTCGTGGAGCGCATCGAGCTGCTCGACGAGCACCGCGAGCGCACGGTCGACGATCTCGCTGTCGGGGACACCGAGACGGCGACGCACGTCATCGAGCCGACGGGCGTCGACCGTGGTCGAGATGCGGGTGCGTGCCATGCCACGGATCGTACCACTACCGGTGGCATGCAGGCCGTCGGCTCAGAGCATGTCCTCGACGGCGCTGCGCTCGTCCTGGAGCTCGGCGACGGTCCCGTCGAGCTTCTCCTGGGTGAAGTCCGACAGCTCGAGGCCCTGCACGATCTCGTAGGTCCCCGCCCCGTCCGTGGTGACGGGGAAGCCGGAGATCAGCCCCTCGGGCACGCCGTAGGACCCGTCGGACGGCACGGCCATGGACACCCAGTCGCCCTGGGCGGTGGGCACGCCTCCGCACCAGTTGGAGACGTGATCGACCAGCGCGTTGGCGGCCGACGCGGCCGACGACGACCCGCGGGCGTCGATGATGGCCTTGCCGCGCTGCTGCACCGTGGTCAGGAACTCGCCGCGCAGCCAGTCCTCGTCGGTGATGACCTCGGTGACCGGCTTCCCGCCGATCCGGGCGTTGTCGACGTCCGGCACCATCGTCGGCGAGTGGTTGCCCCACACCGCGAGGTTGGTCACCTCAGCGACGGCGACACCGGCCTTCTTCGCCAGCTGCGACTTCGCCCGGTTCTCGTCGAGCCGGACCATGGCGGTGAACCGCTCGCGCGGGACGCCGTCCGCGTTCGCCGCGGCGATCAGGGCGTTGGTGTTGGCCGGGTTCCCGACGACGGCGACCTTGAGGTCGTCGGCGGCGTTGGCGGCGAGCGCCTGGCCCTGGCCGGTGAAGATCGCGCCGTTGTCCTTCAGCAGGTCCGCCCGCTCCATGCCCGGCCCGCGCGGCTTGGCGCCGACGAGGCAGGCGACGTTCAGCCCGTCGAAGGCGACGGCGGCGTCGTCGGTGCACTCGATGCCGGCCAGCAACGGGAACGCACCGTCGTCGAGCTCCATCGCCACACCCTCGAGCGGGCCGAGCGCGGGCGTGATCTCGAGCAACCGCAGCTCGACCGGCGTGTCGGGGCCGAACATCTGACCGGACGCGATGCGGAAGACCAGCGCGTAGCCGATCTGTCCGGCGGCTCCGGTGACGGCGACGCGGACGGGCGTGCTCATCGAGGACTCCTGCGAGGTGGGGGGCATGGGTCGGTCGGGGGTCGAGCCTAGTGGGACGCTCCCCTAGCCTCGCCTCCGGACGACCACGACCGGAGGCCCCGTGCCTGTGCTCGACCGCATCTTCGCCGCCTCCTACGACCGCGTCCTGGCGTCGTCCGAACGTGCCGGCCTGGCGGACCGCCGGCGCGAGCTCCTGGCGGACCTGACGGGACACGTGGTCGAACTCGGCGCAGGGACCGGCGCCAACCTCGCCGCCTACGGAACGGGCGTCGGACGGCTGACCCTGCTGGAGCCGAGCGCTCCGATGGCTGCCCGCCTCCGCGCCCGCCTGGCCGCCACACCGCTCGACGCCGAGGTCGCGGTGCTGAGCGCGCCCGGCGAGGCCCTCCCACTGCCGGATGCGTCCGCCGACGCGGTCGTCAGCACGCTCGTGCTCTGCACCGTTCGCGACCTCGGCCGGACGCTCGCCGAGGTCGAACGGGTCCTGCGACCGGGTGGGCGGTTCGTGCTGCTCGAGCACGTCGCCGCCGACGACCCGTCGACGGCCCGGCTCCAGCGCGTGCTGCGCCGGCCGTGGCGTGTGATCGGCCAGGGCTGCCACCTCGACCGCGACCCTCGGGCCGCTCTCGCCGGGCGCGGCTGGGACGTCACCAGGCTGATCGACGTGCAGCTACCGATGCCGGCGCCAACCCGTGCCGGTCAGGTCGGCGTCGTGACCCGCTGAGCCATCACGCGTCGAGCCGCGGCGGGAGGCCGAAGAGCGGGAACAGCCGCTCGGTGTCGAGGAAGAAGACCAGGTCGGTGATGCGGTCACCGTCGACGGTCACGACCTGCAACGCCCAGGGGACGTACCCGCCGTCGGGGGAGGGCTTGTACTGCCCGTACGCGGGCCGACCGTTCGCCCGCGTCGCGACGATCCGCGACCCCTCGCAGGCCGCCCCCGGTCCAGCCATCCAGGCCGCGACCTCCTCGGGCCCACGCAGCCAGAGCGCGAACGGTGGCATCGACATCGTCGCGTCCGCGGTCAACAGCGAGGTGAGCGTGTCGAGGTCGTAGCGCTCGAACGCGTCGACGTACCGCTCGAGGAGCGCGAGCTGCCCCGGATCGAGGTCAGCGCCCTGCGCGTCCTCGGTGAGGCCGCGCTCGGCCAGGGTCGCTCGCGCGCGCTGCAGCGCGCTGTTCACGCTCGGTACGGAGGTCCCGAGCAGATCGGCGACCTCGGTGGCGCGCAGCCGCAGCACCTCGCGGAGCACCAGCACCGCGCGCTGGCGAGGTGGCAGGTGCTGCAGCGCCGCCACGAACGCCAGCCGGATCGAGTCACGCGCGACCGCGAGCTCGGCCGGATCGCCCTCGCTGGGCAGCACGCGGCCGTCCGGGGCCGGCTCCAACCAGGCGTGCTCGGGCAGGGCCGGACCGGGCTCGCTCGGTCGGACCGCGGCTGGGCCCATGTCCACCGGGCGAGCTCTGCGCTGACGTCCCGCGAGCGCGTCGAGGCACACGTTGGTCGCGATGCGGTACAGCCAGGTCCGCAGCGACGAGCGCCCCTCGAACCGGTCGTGGCTCCGCCATGCACGGACCATGGTGTCCTGCACCGCGTCCTCGGCCTCGAAGCTCGAACCGAGCATCCGGTAGCAGTACCCGGTCAGTTCCCGCCGGTAGGTCTCGAGCGTCCGCTCGAGCTCCTGCCCGGAGACCGTCGTCGTCGCCACGGTCGCGCTCACGTGCACCTCTCCGTCCGGCCGGGCAGGCCGCCCCACCACCGCTCGACGGTACGGCGGCACCGTGACACCGACCAGCGACGCGCGCGACCGGCGAGCGCCTGCGGACCGGCAGCCGCGCGCCCCGAGCCCGCGGCGCTACCTCGGCGCCCCGAGCCCGCGGCGCTACCTCGGCGCCCCGAGCCCGCGGCGACGCCTCGCGGCCGTCAGTGTGTTCTGCAGCAACATCGTGCGGGTCATCGGCCCGACGCCCCCCGGCACCGGGGTGATCGCCCCCGCCACCTCGGCCACGGCGTCGAAGTCGACGTCACCGACCAGCGACCCGTCGTCCGCGCGGTTGGTGCCGACATCGATGACGGTCGCCCCCGGCCGCACCATGTCCGCGGTCACGAGCCCCGCGCGACCCACCGCGGCGACGACCACGTCCGCCGTCCGGCACACGGCCGCGAGGTCGCGGGTGCGGGAGTGCGCGAGCGTCACGGTCGCGTCGCGGCCCTTCAAGGTCAGCATGTTGGCGAGCGGTCGGCCGACGAGGTTCGACCGTCCGATGACGACCACGTTCGCACCGACCGTGTCGACGCCCGCGTGGGCGAGCAGCTCGAGGACCCCGTACGGGGTGCAGGACAGGAACGTCGGGTCCCCGATCGCGAGCCGTCCCGCCGTGTAGGGGTTCAGCGCGTCGACGTCCTTGTCCGGCGAGATCAGCTCCTGGACGCGACGCTCGTCGAGGTGGTCGGGCAGCGGCAGCTGGACCAGGATGCCGTCGATGGCGTCGTCGACGTTGAGCTCCTCGACGAGGGTGTCGAGGTCCTCCTGCGAGGTGTCGGCCGGCAGCTCGACCAGCCGGGACGCGATCCCGACCTCGAGGCAGTCCCGGTGCTTCATGCCGACGTAGATGCGCGACGCGGGATCGTCACCGACCAGCACCGCCGCCAAGCCGGGGATGACGTCGTCCTCGGCCCGCATGCGCGTCACCTCGTCGGTGATCCGGCCGCGCAGCTGGCGAGCCAGCTCCTTGCCGTCGATCAGGTCGGCGGTCATGGGTGCTCCTCTGCGGTCTCGAACCGGTCGGGACGGCGGTGCTTGCTAGTGGCGGAAGTGCCGGCGGCCGGTGAGGACCATGGCGATGCCGTGCTCGTCGGCGGCGGCGATGACCTCGTCGTCGCGCACCGAGCCACCGGGTTGGACGATGGCGC
The DNA here is from genome assembly GCA_963850715.1 of uncultured Nitriliruptoraceae bacterium. Taxonomy (GTDB): domain Bacteria; phylum Actinomycetota; class Nitriliruptoria; order Nitriliruptorales; family Nitriliruptoraceae; genus Nitriliruptor. The sequence goes on from CAWKMM010000015.1 coordinate 343,965, forward strand.
GCACCCCGGCGGCGGCTGCCGCGTCAGGGCCGTCGCGGAAGGGGAAGAACGCATCGCTGGCGAGCACGGACCCAGCGTGCCGGTCGCCCGACCGTTCGACGGCCAGACGGACCGAGTCGACACGGCTCATCTGCCCGGCGCCACACCCCACGAGCTGACCGTCACTGGGCGAGCACGATCGCGTTGGACTTGGTGTGCTTCGCCGCCGTCCACGCGAAGCGCAGGTCGGCCATCGTGTCCTCGTCGGGCTCGATGGCTCCCGCCACCCGCCACTCCTGCCACGGCTCGGCGCCGACGTCGAGGTCCTGGACGAGCAGACCACCCGACACGCTGCGCAGCTGCCGTCCCGAGCGGGGGCGGGAAGCGTCCATCATGGCCAGGATCCGCAGGTTCTTCTTGGCCCGCAGGATCTCGAGCGCCTCCGGTTCGTACCCCGGGGCGATGACGACCTCGGTGAAGACCTCCGTGATGCGACGGGCGGTCGCGGCGTCGATGCGGCGGTTGCTGGCGACGATGCCGCCGAACGCGCTGACGGGGTCGCCCTCGAACGCGCGGACGTAGGCGGTCCTCGAGGTCGCGGCGATGGCGTACCCGGCCGGGTTCGTGTGCTTGATGATGGCGACGCACGGGTCGTCGAGGTCGACCGCCATGTTCCACGCGGCGTCGGTGTCGAGGATGTTGTTGTAGGACAGCTCCTTGCCGTGCAGTTGCTCGGCGTCGGCGATCCCCGCGGCCGCGAGCGACCCGGTCTCGTGCACCGGCAGCGGGATCCGGTACAGGGCGGCCCCCTGGTGCGGGTTCTCGCCGTACCGCAGGGTCGACACCTCGGCAGGGCGAGGCCGAACTGGGTCCGGGAACGGCTCGTCCCGCTGGAACCACGCGGCCACCAGCGTGTCGTAGGCGGCGGTGTGCTGGAAGGCCTTGGCCGCGAGCTGGCGTCGGGTCGTGGCCGCGACACCGCCGTGATCGTCGAACTCGGCGAGCACGCGGTCGTAGTCGGTCGGGTCGACGAGCACCGTGACCGAGCCGTGGTTCTTGGCCGCGGCCCGGATCATCGTCGGTCCGCCGATGTCGATCATCTCGATGACGTCGTCGTCGCCGGCGCCGGAGCGCACGGTGTCCTCGAACGGGTAGAGGTTGACGACGACCAGGTCGATGGCCTCGACGTCGAGCTCGTCGAGCTCGGCCACGTGCGCCGGGTCGGTGCGGTCGGCGAGGATCCCCGCGTGGACGCGCGGGTGCAGCGTCTTGACCCGGCCGTCGAGGCACTCGGGGAAGCCGGTGACGTCGGCGACCTCGGTGACGGGGACACCGGCCTCGCGGATGGTCGCGGCGGTCGAGCCGGTCGAGACCAGCGTCACGCCGCGCTCGTGCAGGGCGGCGGCGAGCTCGGTGACGCCCGGTCTTGTCGAAGCAGCTGAGCAGCGCGCGACGGACGGGGGTGGCGGCGTCGCTCACGGGCGGCTCCTCGGGCGGGGCGCGGGTCGCGCCAGGTGGGGGCGGCGGGTCAGGCGGGGCGGACGCGGACGTGGCGGCCGTCGACCTCGAGCCGCCCCTGACAGAGCAGCTTGACGCAGGCGGGCAGCAGCTCGTGCTCGACGTGCTTGATGCGCTCGTGCAGGGAGGCCTCGTCGTCGTCCTCGCGGACCTCGACGGCCCGCTGGGCGACGATGGGGCCGTGGTCGACCTCCTCGTCGACGAGGTGCACGGTCGACCCGGTCAGACGCACGCCGTGCTCCAGCGCCTCGCGGACCGCGTGCGCGCCCCGGAAGGCGGGCAGCAGCGACGGGTGGGTGTTGATGACCCGGTCGGGCCACCCGGCGAGGAACGCGCCCGAGAGGATGCGCATGAAGCCCGGCGAGGACGATGGCGTCGGGCCGGTGCTCCTCGAGCCGGCGACGCAGGGCAGCCTCCCAGGCGGCCCGGTCCGGGTGGTCGGCGAGCGGCTCGACCACCGTCAGCGATCCCCGCGTCCTCGGCGACGCTGGAGCCCCCCGGCGTCGGCGCGGTCGGCGCCGACGACGACGACCTCGCCCCCGAAGTCGGGGTCGTGCGCGATCGGCGTCGAGCAGTGCCGCGAGGTTGGTCCCCGAACCCGACACGAGCACGGCCAACCGCGTCGGCGCGACGGACGGCGGCACGGGGGCTCCTGACGATGGGCGGTAGACGGCGCCCGGCGGCGGTCGAACGACGGCTCTGACCGCGGCGGCTGGACGGCGACGGAGCCTACCGCCCGCACGTCGATCGCCCACCTCGCCGCGGAGCCGGCTGATCCTTGCCGGCCGCCGACCGCGCTGGGGCGGCCACCCCGCACGGACGACGGGGCGGTCGCGCACCTAGGGTGCGCGGCCGGGGACCGCCGGGGCGCGGTGACCGGACCCGGCGCGGAGGAGGAGCGGGCACGTGCGTGGACACGCCCCTGCCGTCCTGGCGTCGCTCGTGCGCGGGTCCGGGATCGCCGGGGTGATCACGGCGCTCGGCGGTCTGCTGGCGATCGCCGCCCTCGCTCTCCCGTGGCACCAGGCGACGGCGGAACTGGCGATGCTGGGGGTCGCCGAACAGCGCGCTGTCGCCACCATCCAAGGCTGGACCACCGTCGCGGGGTGGGTCGCCGCCGGCGCCGGCGCGGTCGCGGTCGCGCTCGGCGCGGCGCTCGCGATCGATCAGCACCCCGGGTGGACCCGCCCCGGCCTGCTGGCTGCCAGCGCGATGTCGATCGTCGCCGGGCTCGCCCCGCGGCTCCGCCGACCGGCCCTCGAACGGTTCCCGGACGGCGCCGGTGCCGTCGCGCGAGCTGCGCGCCGTCACGGGTGATCTGCCGCGTGGCGTCGAGCTCACGCTCGCCGTCCGCCCGGGGGCCGCGGCCACCGCCGCGCTCGTGGCGGGGCTCGGCGATCCTGGCCGCGGTTGCCGCGGCGCGTGACCTCGACCAGCGCTGATCCGATCGGGAGCAGCGCCGGCGTCACCGGGACCGCCCCCGTGCCCGCCCACTACCCTGATCGGGTCGTCCTCCTCACCTCCCGCTCGAGGTCCCGTGCTCCGCCGGTCGTCCACCGCTGCGCTCGCCCTCGCGAGCGTCGCTGCGCTGCTCGCCGGACCCGCGACGGCTCAGGAGCGGGACGCCCCGTCCTCGGCACAGGTCGAACGCCGCCTGGTCGCCGCCGAAGATCGGCTCGCCGACCTCGAGGCGCAGGCTTCGATGGCGGTCGAGGCCGTCAACGAGGCCCAGGTGGCGGTCGACGAGGCGGAGGCCGAGCTCGCCGCCACGACCGCCGCAGCCACCAGCGGCTCGCGAGCGGACCGACCAGCTCCGCGCGCCACCGACGCCGTCGCGCGGTCGATCTTCAAGTCCGGAGGCGCCAACCTGCAGTTCGGTGCGCTCCTGAGCGCGGATGGACCGACCGAGGCCGGGGCCCGGTACGCGACGGTGCGGCGCGTGCTCGACGGGCATCGAGCCGACGTCGAGGAGCTCGCGGCCGCGCGGACCGACCTCGCGGTGCTCGAGGGTCGGCTCGCGGCGCACGCGAGACGCAGCCGCCGAGCGGGCCGCCGAGCTGGCGGAACGGCGGGCCCGGCTCGAGTCCACGCTCCGCGGCCAGAGCGCGACGAGATCGCCAAGCTCGAGACCGAGCTGGCCGCCGCCCGCGACCGCGAGGACGCGGCCCGCCGGGCCGCGGAGGAGCGAGCCGCTGGCCGAGCGGCGAGCGGAACGGGCTGCCGCCGAGCGTGCCGTGGCCGAACGCGCCGCGGCCGAACGCGCTGCTCCACCGGCTCCGTCCGATGGGGGCGACCTCCACGTCGGGCGGCGGGACCTCGCAGGGCCGCAGGCTCGTCCCGCACCCCCCGCACCGTCGACGCGCCAGTCCGCGCAGGTCGCGGTGGACACCGCGCTGGCGCAGGTCGGCAAGCCCTACCAGTGGGGCGGCGGCGGGCCGAACAGCTTCGACTGCTCCGGCCTCACCTCCTTCGCCTGGCGGGCGGCGGGCGTCTCGCTGCCGCACTCGTCACGCATGCAGTACGCGTCGACGGCACGCGTCTGCCGAGGCCAACTCCAGCCCGGCGACCTGGTGTTCTTCGGCTAGCCCGATCCACCACGTCGCGATGTACATCGGTGGCGGACGGGTGGTCGAGGCGTCTCGCTCCGGCGTCCCCGTGCGCGTCAGCTCGACCGCTCTCGGCCGCCGCGACATCGCCGGCTACGGCCGTCCCTGACCCGTGAGCGGCCTCGGCCGCCCCTTCGTCCGTGCTCGACCCCGCGCGCGGCGAACCGGGGACGGGGTGGCGTGACCTCAGCGAGGCTGCGGCCCTCAACTCGACGCTCACGGCCACCGAGCGGGCCGACCTGCTCGAACGCCTCCGCGCCGGGGGGCTCGAGTTCGTGTTCCTCGCGCCCGAGCAGCTGACCCGCCCCCCGGTGCTGGCCCTGACCGCGACGTCGGCGCCGCCGGTGCGCGCCGAGATCGCCGAGCGGCTCGGGCTGCGCGACCCGCTGGTGGTCGTTCGCGGCTTCGATCGGCCGAACATCCACCTCGGGGTCGTCGCGACCGAGGACGAGGACGTCCACCGCCAGGCGGTCATCGACGCGCCGAGGCGCACGAAGGGTTCCTCGCGGGCACCTCGACGTCGTGGTCGCGACCCCGGCCTTCGGCATGGGCATCGACAAGCCAGACGTCCGGTTCGTCGTGCACGCCCAGGTCCCGGACTCGCTCGACAGTGATGCGTGGGTACGTCGAGACCGAGCGGTGGGGGTACCGGACCCTCGACCTCGCCACCGTCGCCGACAACGACCTGCTCACCAGCGAGCCAGCCGGCTGACGGTCAACCGAGCGCCTCGCCGGACCCGAGCACGTCACGGGCGAGGCCGCGAGCCTCCTCGAGGCGCTCGGCGTCGACGAACAGGCGCGTCCCCCACTCCCCGAGGAACAGGGTCCGGCCCCAGCGTCCGCTCTGCTTGAACCACCACTCGATGCCGGCGGCTTCGAGCGCCTCGGCGACGGCGTCGGCGTTCTCGTCGGTGAACTGGCCGAGCTGGACGGTGCGGACCTGACCCACCGCGGGACCTCCTGGGTGGCGGGCACACGACGGTACCGACGAGGATCAGCCGCGACGCGCCGCGATGACTCACCAGCCCGTGACGGCGCCCTCGCAGCGCGGGTCGGTGCCGCCCTCGTACCCGTCGGAGGTCAGCCGGAGCGCGTGGGCGTGACCGCTCAGGTGCTCGAACGGTCCGACCTCGCGGACGTCGTGCCCGCGGCGGCGGAGACCGTCGAGGACCGATCTCGGAGCGCGGGACTCGATGGCCACGCTCCCGTCCCCGACGTCGACGGTGAAGCGGGGCGCGTCGATGCCCGCCTGGAGGTCCTGCCCCGCATCGAGCCACCGGCGCAGCAGCTGGACGTGGATCTGCGCCTGACCGTCACCGCCCATGGTGCCGAAGACGAGGTCCGCTGCCCCCTCGTCCGTGACGGTCATCGCGGGGATCAAGGTGTGCAGCGGCCGAACCCCGGGAGCCACGACGTTCGGTCCGTCGGACGGCCCGCCGAGCCGCAGGTGCGCGCCACGGTCGTGCAGACCGAAGCCGTGACCCGGCACGACGACCCCGGAACCGAACCCCACGAAGTTGGACTGGATCAGCGACACGACCAGTCCGTCCGCGTCAGCGGCGCACAGGTAGGCGGTGCCGCCGGGTGCGGGCCGCCCGAGTTCGATGGACGCGGCCCGGTCGTCCGACCCCGGCGTGCAAGGCATCGAGCCTGGCCGGGTCGATCAGCTCCGCTTCGGTGGTTCGCATCGTGCGGGGATCGCCGAGGTGGCGTTGTCGGTCGTGACAGGGCCAGGCGGACCGCCTCGACCTCCTCGTGCCAGGCGCGTTCCGCCGCCGGCCCCGTGTCATCCGCTGGCCGGGGGTCGCAGCGGTCGAGGATGCCGAGCGCGGTCAGCGCCGTGACACCCTGGGTCGGCGCCGGGAGCTCGAGGACGGTCCGGTCGCGGAACCGGCCACGCAACGGGACCACCTCGTCGACCTCGTGTGCGGCCAGATCCTCCGCGGTCATCGTCGAGCCGTGAGCCTGGAGCACCTCGACGATCCGCTCGCCGATCGGGCCCCGGTACAGCGCGGCGGGACCGTCGTCGGCGACCGTTCGCAACGTCGCGGCCAGCTCGGGCTGGACGAACCGCCGTCCGGCCCGCATCGCGCCGTACGTGTCGGTCCAGCCCGGTTGGTCGCCGAGGACCGGTCGTGCCCGGTCGACGTGCACCTGCGCGTGCGCGGACACGAGGAACCCGTCTGCCGCCAAGCGCACCGCCGCCGTGGCGACGTCACCGAACGAACGCGACCCCCACCGGTCCAGGAGGTGCGCCCACCCCGCGACCGCACCCGGGACCGTCACCGGCAACGCACCGAAGGTCGGCATGCCGTCGGTGCCCGGCAACCGGACGGCGCTGCCGTGGCCCGCCTCGATGGCTCGACGGAGCGCCGCGCGTGTCGCGCCGTCCGGCATCGCGCCGACCGAGAGGAGGCCGGTCGCCTCGCCGTCGTGCACGATCGCGAGGAGGTCACCCCCGACGCCACAGTGGTACGGCGTCACGACCGCCAACACCAGGTTCGCGGCCACGGCGGCATCGACCGCGTTCCCACCGTCGGCGAGCACCGCGCGCCAGCCGCCGACGCGAGGTGGTGCGGGGAGGCGACCGCCCCCCGCGGGAACCAGCGGCTCGACACGTTGAGCTCCTCGGGGAGCAGTTCCGACCGCACCTGCACGGCGTGTCCGGGGCTCGCGGTCCTGACGCGGCGAGGCTAGGGGGCGGGCGGTCCGTCCGGGTCGCGGCCCATCGTCGGCGGGCCCGGGTGCTCGTCCGGCGGTGCCTGCGCACGCTGCAGACCGTCCCGCCCGTCGTCGCGCGAACCCGCGGGCGCCGGACCGGCCGCGCCGGGCGGCCGCTTCCGGAGCCGCGGGAGCAGGGCGAACGCGGCGAGCACCACGACCGCCACCAGAGCCACGAGCCAGATCACGTCATCCTCCGCGTCGGTCCTCGAACGTGTCGTGCTCGAGCGTGCCGGCACCTCGGCTGCGGCGGCAGCCCCGGCCCCGTCCGGTCAGGCGGACCACACGCCTCTCCGCGCCCGCGCACGTTCCTCCGACCGCGGTAGGAGGTCCGCTGCTAGCGTCGCCGGATGGTCCCACCGCTCGGAGGTGCACGTGACGCAACCGTTGGTCGCCGTCGAGGGCGTGCAACAAGTGGTTCGGTGACCTGCACGTGCTGCAGGACATCGACCTCGAGGTGCGACCGCAGCGAGGTCGTCGTCGTCATCGGCCCGTCAGGGTCGGGCAAGTCGACGCTGTGCCGCACCATCAACCGGCTCGAGCCGATCGACTAGGGCCGGATCCTGATCGACGGCCAGCCGCTGCCCGCCGAGGGCAAGGCGCTCGCCACGCCTGCGCGCCGACGTCGGCATGGTGTTCCAGTCCTTCAACCTGTTCGCGCACAAGTCGATCCTCGAGAACGTCACGCTCGGTCCGATCAAGGTCCGCGGCAAGCAGCAAGGCCGACGCCAAGGACACGCGCGATGGAGCTGCTCGAGCGGGTCGGCATCGCCGAACCAGGCCGACAAGATGCCGGCGCAGCTGTCCGGCGGCCAGCAGCAGCGGGCCGCGATCGCCCGGGCGCTCGCCATGGACCCGAAGGTGATGCTCTTCGACGAGCCCACCTCGGCGCTCGACCCCGAGATGATCTCCGAGGTGCTCGACGTGATGCTCGAGCTCGCCTCGCGAGGGCACCACGATGGTCGTCGTCACCCACGAGATGGGCTTCGCCAAGTCCGCCGCGCAGCGCGTGGTGTTCATGGACGCGGGCCGCATCGTCGAGACGGCGACCCCGGACCGGTTCTTCACCGATCCGCAGACCGACCGCGCCCAGGACTTCCTCTCGAAGATCCTGGCCCACTAGCTGTCCCACGCTCGGCGGCACGGGGAGCCGGGCACCACAGCCACCGACGTCGCGGACGACCGCGGCGACGACGGAGGAACGACACATGCGAACGTTGCACCAAGCACCGCGGCTGATCGCCGCCGCTGCCTCGCTCGCGCTGCTGGCCACCGCCTGCGGCGACGACGGCGGCGACGACGGGGCCGCGGACGACGGCGAGTCCAGCGCGCCGGCCGAGGCCCCCGAGTTCGAGGAGGGCTCGACCATGGCCGCGATCCAGGAGGCCGGGACGCTGCGCGTCGGCGTGAAGTACGACCAGCCGCTGTTCGGTGTCCAGACCCCGGGCGGCGTCGAGGGCTTCGACGCCGAGATCGCCCGGCTCATCGCCGAGGGCATCTGGGGCGAGGGTGGCGCCGACAACGTCGAGTTCCAGGAGGCCGTGTCCGCCAACCGCGAGCCGTTCCTGCAGCAGGACACCGTCGACATGGTCGTCGCGACCTACACCATCAACGACGCCCGCAAGGAGCTGGTCGGGTTCGCCGGTCCGTACTACGTCGCCGGCCAGGACATCATGGTCGCCGCCGGCAACCCCGAGGGCATCGGCGGCGTCGAGGACCTGACGGGCAAGACCATCTGCTCGGTCGAGGGTTCGACCTCGCTCGAGAACCTCGACGAGATGGTCGACGGACGCCGAGGAGATCATCGCGCTCGACACCTACTCGGCCTGCGCCGAGGAGCTGGCCCAGGGCCGCGTCGCAGGCTGTGTCGACCGACAACGTCATCCTCATCGGCCTCATCGACGAGCGTCCGGACGAGTTCGAGCTCGTCGACAACCCGTTCACCGAGGAGCCCTACGGCATCGGCGTCCAGCTCGAGGCCGAGGACTTCCGCGACTGGATCAACGACCGCCTCGAGGAGATCTACGCCTCGGGCGAGTGGGAAGCCGCCTGGGACGCGACCGCGGGTGCGGTCGTCCCGGCTCCCGAGCCGCCGGCCGTCGACCGCTACTGACCACCACCTCGTCGCCGGGGCGCGGCACCTGCCGCGCCCCCGGCGGGACCCGACGACCACGAGCGGTGACGCTCGAGAGGAGGTGACGCGTGGCGCTGTTCGATCTGGCCGCCGAGCAACAGCGACCTGCTGCTGCGCGTTCACCTGGGCGACGCTGTCGGCTCGCCACCTGCTCGTACCTCATGGCGTTCGTCATCGGCAACGTCATCGCCGCGATGCGGCTGTCGCCGGTCCCGGTGCTGCAGCGTGCCGGGTCGCTCTACACCTCGTTCTTCCGCAACCTCCCCGCTGCTGGTGCTCGCGGTCCTGTTCTGGGTCGGCGGCGGCCGCGCCGGGTGGCCCTTCGACCGCTTCTGGACCGTGATCGTCGTGCTCGGGATGTACACCGGCGCCTACATCGCCGAAGCGGTCCGATCCGGCGTCAACGCCGTGCCGCCCGGGTCAGGCCGAGGCCGCCCGCGCCATCGGGCTGCCGTTCTCCGGCGTCGTCGGCCGCATCGTGCTCCCGCAGGCGATCCGCACCGTGGTCCCGCCGCTCGGCAACCTCTGGATCGCCAACCTCAAGAACACGTCGGTGTTCCTGGTCATCGGCATCAACGAGCTGACCCGCGGCGGCCCGCCAGATCGGGCAGGCCAACGCCGACTTCGTGTCGGCCTTCCTCGTGGTCGGGTTCATCTACGTCGTGCTGGTCTACGGCTCGGCGCAGCTGTTCAAGCTGCATCGAGCGCCGCGTGGAGATCACCCGATGAGCGGTTCGGTGCTCGACCGAGGAGCTCGGCCCCCGCGGGCGCGCGCGGGTGCGCATCGCCACGATCGCCTCCGGCATCGTGGTCGTGCGATCCTCGTCGGGCTGATCCTCCTCCGGCTGCTACCGCGAGGGCCAGTTCGAGCCGCGGCTGTGGTCGCAGTTCGTCGACTTCGAGTCCGGCTGGCCGACCTTCCTGCTCGGCGGCCTGTGGGACACGGTCCGAGCCGCGGTCGATCGTCATGGTCCTGGCGTCCGCGCTCGGGCTGGTCCTCGCGCTCGTCCGCCTCGCGCCGAGCCGTCCGATGCGGTTCCTCGCCGGTCTGGTCATCGACGTCTTCCGCGGCCCCCCGGTGCTGCTGTTCATCTTCTTCTCGTTCTTCGCGCTGCCGCAGATCCTGCCGGACGCGTTGGGCGAACCAGATCGCACGCAACGCCCTGCTACGCGCTGATCATCGGCCTGACGCTCTACCACATGGCCGTGCTCGCCGAGGTGTTCCGCGCCGGCATCCTCTCGCTCGACCGCGGTCAGCGCGAAGCCGCGCTCGGGGTCGGGATGACCGAGGGCAAGGCGATGCGCCTGGTCATCCTGCCCCAGGCGCTGCGGCGGATGATCCCGACGATCGTCGCCCAGCTCGCGACCATCACCAAGGACACCTCGCTCGGCTACATCATCGGCCTGTCCAGCGACCTCACCGGCCGCGGCCGCGCCTTCGCCCAGGGATCGCCGATCAACGACCTCCAGACCTGGGTCGGCGTCGGGGTCCTGTACTTCATCATCATCTGGGGCCTGTCCCGCATCGCCCGTCGCCTCGAGGTCGTCCAGCGCGCCAAGCTCGGTGCCGGAGCCATCGAGGTCGCAGGCGAGGCCGACCTCGGCGCGCTCGCCGAGGATGCCGACGACCAGACCGTACGCGCCGACGGCTGACGCCCGGGCCACCACGTCGTCGGCGTCGCGCCACGTCGTCGGCGTCGCGCCACGTCGTCGGCGTCGCGCCACGTCGTCGGCGTCGCGCCAGGTCGTCGGCGTCGCGCCAGGTCGTCACCGGTGAGCGCCTCCCGCGACATCGAGCGCCTCACGCGACACGATCCCGGTCGCGATGACCACAGGCGCTCGTCCGTAGCCGTCACCCCCGCCGCCGGACCTCAGCTCGACCTGAGCGACGCCACCACGGCGGCGATCCAGGTCTCGAACGTGCGGGCATCGAGGTGCTGCGCGTGCCGGGCCGTCCACGGTGCGGCCGGGTCGATGCACCCGGCCTGGCGGTGCAGCCGAGGTAGCGAGACAGCGAGGTCGGCCAGCGCGAAGCCCCCCGAGCGGTGGCGTGTCACCGGAGAAGCTGCGCCGGTCACCGCCGAGCTCGAGGACGTGCTCACCCTCGTCGTAGGTTTCGGGAACGTCGTCAGGCCGAGCTCGTCGAGCAGCGCGTACATCCGCGTCTGCCCCGGCCCGATCCACTGCCCGCCGAGCTCGATCGGCTGCCCGTCGGGGAGCGCGCCGTGCTCCATCCGGCCGCCGACCCGGTCGCGCGCCTCGATCACCTGCACGCTCAAGCCGGCCTCGGCCAGACGGCGAGCACAGACCAGCCCCGACAGTCCCGCCCCCACCACCACGACGTCGACGCTGCTCACCGTGGCGTCTCCGCTCGTCGGGCCCGGCACGGTAGACGCCGCCGACCGAACCGGTGCCCCCATCGCCCCAGCTGTCGCGTGGTTCGGTGTCGCACCTGCGACCTACGGTCGGGGCCGTCGACATCCACCACCGGGGGCGGTGAGGAGCCGTCCGCGTGGGAGCGCGCCGCTACACCGACCAGCAGTTCCGCGACGCCGTCGCCGATCCCGAGGTCCGCACGATCGCCGACCTCTGCCGCGCCCTCGGCATCGTCCCGAGAGGCGGCAACTACGAGATCGTCCGCCGGAGAGACCGCCGACCGTCTCGGCGTCGCGGTTCCGCCCGTCCGGCGCCCGCGACGTCGATCCGTCCGCGATCGAGGACGGTCGACTGAGGCGCGCCGTCTGACCTAGCGGCCGATCGATGGCTGCCGTGCTCCGCGAGCTGGGGCTCCCCCGATGCCGGTGGTCGAACCCGCGCCGACGCGTCGCGAGGAGCCATCGAGAGACTCGGGTCTCGACGGCCTCGCACCACACGGCCAGGCGTCGGAGCCGGGGCCAGAAGGTCACTCGCCGCCAGTTCGACTCGATGCAGCTGAACGACGGCAAGAGCCGTCGGAGCGCGGAAGCCATCAAGGTGACGCGTCCTTCCTCCGCAGCGAGCCGGGTGCATCGGTGTGAGGTCTGCGAGGCGACCGGTGTGGGCACACGGTCCCGATCCCGCTCGAGCTCGACCACATCGACGGCGACCGGCGCAACAACGACGTGTCCAAACCTGCGGCTGCATCTGTCCGAACTGTCACGCGCTCACGCCGACCTACCGCGGGCGGAACATCGGCCGATCGCAGCGCGACGGAACGGCGAGCTGACGTACCGTTCGGCGAGAGCCGCGGACGTGGCCCAGCGGCAACGAGGCGCGCGATTTAAACGATCGCGAGTAGTCGAGGGTTCGAATCTCTCACCGGCACCACTGGACGTCCGACGCGCGACGGTGAGGCAGACGTGGTCCCTGAGCAGCCGGTCGCGCCGATCCTGCACATCGCGGTCGCCTCCGAGTGGGAGGCCGCGGGGTCGAGCTACGCGCCGGCAGCGTTCACGGCGGAGGGGTTCGTGCACTGCTCGGCGCCGCACCAGATCGCCGCGGTGGCCGACGCTCGGTTCGCGGGCCGCGAGGACCTCGTGGTCCTGACCATCGACCCGGCCCAGCTCACCGCGCCGGTCGTGTGGGAGGACCTCGCCGACGAGGGCCAGGACTTCCCGCACGTCTACGGCCCGATCGACCGCGGCGGCCGTGCTCGAAGCCCGGCCCTACCACCCCGGCCCGGACGGTCGGTTCCCGCGACCGCTGTGACCGGTCGGGTGCAGCCGGGGGGCGATCAGCCGGACGGGACCTCGCCCTGGTCGGGGGTCCCGGCGTCGGTCGCTCGGTCCTCGGCGGTCAGCCGCACGAGCGGCCCTCCCCCGAACTCGACCGGCGGTTCGGCCCCGACCGAGCGCCACGCCGCCGCAGGGATGCCGAGGTCGGCGAGGTAGAGGTCGCCGACGTACGGCGCCACGATCCGCGGGGTGAGCCCGACGGTCGGCGCCCCGAACGCGACCGTCACGTCGGCGGTCACGCAGGCACCTCGGAGCCCGACGTCGGCGCCCATCCCGGACGGCAGGTCGAGCGCGACGACCGGCGACATCGTGGCGTCGGAGCCACGCGGCGACGTGCGCGGGCAGGTCCCGCAGCGGCGGTTCGCCACCGATGCCGAGCAGCGCGTCGACGACCACCTCGCCCGGGGGCCGGTCGTCACCGAGCTCGTCGGCCACGATCCGGACGACCGCGACGCCGGCGTCCTCGAGCACCCGCGCCGCGTCGGGTGACCGCGGCTCACCGACGAGCAGCACCTCGACGTCCGCGCCGGCCGCGCCGAGCAGCCGGGCCGCCACCAGGCCCGCCCAGCCGTTGGACGACGGTCCGGCGAGCACCGTCACGGACCGGTCGGTCGAGGGAACCGCTCGAGCAGCCGACGGACCGCGTGCGCAGCGGCACGGCCGGCCTGCTCGGCGCGGGCTGCCGCGCCCGACGCCCCGGTCGTCGAGCCACGCCCGAACGGCACGGGCCTGCTGCTGCGTGACGTGCGCGACCTCGGCCTGCGAGACCGCCGGCAGGTCGCCCTCGAGCCGGGCGCGCCGCTCCCACGCCGGGACCTGCTCCCACGGCCGGGCGGCGAGGTCCTCGCCGAGGTCGGCGGGCGCGCAACCCGTCGTTCCACCCCGGCAGCGCCGTGTCGAGCAGCAGCGCCAGCACGATCGCGGTCGCGCCCCAGAGCAGGTCGTCGTCCAGCTGCCACGCCCACGCCGACCCCTCCAGCGAGAGCGGGGTGTGCCGCCAACGATCCCGGTCGAGCAGCTGGGTCAGCGGCACGTGCAGGACCTCGTCGACCTCCCACGGGTTCTCGGTCAGCTCGTGCCGGTCGTTCCACCGCGCCAGCACCGGCACGACCCAGAACCGGGACGGCGGGATGTAGAAGGTCGGGCCCCGGCCGATGACCTCGACGGTGTCGCGGCCGGAGGGCGACCTCCTCCTCGGCCTCGCGCAGCGCCGCCTGCTCGATGGTCTCGTCGGCGTCGAGCCGCCCGCCCGGGAACGACAGCTGACCGGGGTGGGACCGCATGTCCCGACGGCGGCGGGTCAGCACCACCGTCGGCCCGTCGGCGGTGTCCTCGAGCAGCACCAGCACCGCCCCGACGCGCGCCTCCGGGGGCGGCGTGGTCGAGCTTCGGCCGGGACGCCGGCGAGGGCGCGTCCGCAGCGTCGGCCAGAAGACCTCGGGCGCCAGCCGTTCGTCCACGTCGCGTCCTACAGGCAGCGGTCACGTGCGCGGACAGCGGCCGTCCGGTGACGGTACTCAAGCCAGCGACGCGACCGCGCCGTCGAGGCCGTCGGCCTCGCTGACCACCAGCTCGGCGAAGCCGTAGCCGCTGCAGCGACCGCCGCGAGCACCATCGCCCCGCCGTGCAGGACGTCCTCGCGACCCGGGCTGCACCGGCCCGAGCGCGGCCCGCTGCGGCCGACGTCATCGCGACGAGCCGGTCGGCCAGCTCGACGAGCGCGTCGGTGGGGACCCGGGCGCCGTGGATCGCTTCCTCGCGGTAGGCGTCGAGGCCGAGGTGGAGCGCGGCGAGGGTGGTCGCCGTGCCCGCCACACCGATGAGCGCTGCGGCGTCGCGGAGCGAGGCCCCTGCGCGGCGGAGCACCTCGTCGGCCTCGTCGAGCCGGGCGTCGATCTCCGCCGCCGGCCGCACGGCGTTCGTCCTCGGTCGGCGGGTCGCCGTGGAGGTGACGCTCGGTCAGCCGAACGCAGCCGAGCTGGAGCGAGACGGACGCTGCGACGGCGCCGTCGACGTCGCCGACCACCAGCTCGGTCGAGCCGCCACCGACGTCGATGACGGCCGTGGGCGCCGCGACGTCGACCGCAGCCGGCCGCGCCCGCGAAGGCGAGCGCCGCCTCCTCGTCGCCGCGACAGCACCTCGGCGTCGACGCCGGCGACCGCACGCACGCCGTCGAAGAAGTCGTCCCGGTTGCTCGCGTCCCGGACGGCCGAGGTCGCCGCAGATCCGGACAGCGTCCGTCCACGCCGTGGGACTCCCAGGTGCGCGCGGTAGCGCGGCGATCGTGTCGAGCGGTCCGCTCGCAGCGCCTCGGGGTCGAGCCGCGCCGGTCGCGTCCACGCCCTGGCCGAGCCGGGTGATGGTCAGCTCGCGGGTGATCCGTCGCCCGTCGGCGTCGACGACGAGCAGCCGGACCGAGTTGGTGCCGACGTCGACGGCGGCGCGAGGCCCGGTCACGACCGGTCCTCGAGCGCCACGGCGGCATCGATGTCGGCCGGGTCGACGCACGGGCCGGCGCACGGCACGGGGGCGGCGGCGTCGACCGTCCACGCCCCGACGACGTTGTCCCCGGTGGCGAGGTGGTGGGCGGCGTGCACGTGGAGGCACTTGACGTAGCCCGGGCATGCCACCGGCGCCCGGGTCGCCCTCGAGGGGGCCGCCCGAGCTCGTCGCGGAAGGCGACGTAGCGCTCGTGCGCGGCGGCGTACTCGGCCGCGAACGCACGCGTCGTCCTGCGAGCCGGTCGTTGAGTCCGACCATCGACTGGTCGGCCTCGAGCGTGCCGATGCGCGCTGCGCAGCGCCGGGCACGACAGCCAGAAGGTGGTCGGGAACGGCGTGCCGTCCTCGAGCCGCGGCGCGACCCGGACGACGGTCGGCAGGCCCCACCGGCAGCGGTGCACGACCGCGGGCTCGCCACGGGCGGGGCGCCCGAGCTGGGCGGTGACGACGGCACGCTCGCGCGCATCGACCGCGGGGCTGCCGCGGCCGCGCTGCGTAGGACGCGTCCGGGTCGCGGTGGACGCGTCACCCGCACGCGGATCGTCCGGGTGGGGGACGCGACCCGGTGCCGCGGGCCGGATCGCCGGCCGGCGGCGCGTGGTCCCGCAGCGGGACCCAGCGCGTCCGCGTCCGGGGTCCCGCCGTCGGTCACGAGCTCGACGCGACCGCGCTTCTGACGGCGAGCCTCGCCCTGGATCATCTGGGACTTGTGCATGAAGCGGCGCAGCCGCTTGTTGAAGTCCTTGTCGAGCTTCGACCGCAGGTTGACGGACTCCTCGTCCTGCCAGTCCGGGTCGGCGCGCTTGATCGAGAGGTCGACCTTGCCGTCGTCCTTGATGTCGAGGACCTTGACGTCGACCTCGTCACCTTCGGCCAGCTCGGCGTAGATGTTCTCGACGAACTCGGTGGAGACCTCGGAGACGTGCACCAGACCGGTGACGGTGGCGCCCTCCTCGGTGGTCACCTCGACGAACGCGCCGTACTCCTCGAGCCGTACGACCTTGCCCTTGACGATCTGTCCCTGCAGTGCGATCAACTCCCTGTGGGCCGTCGGGTGCGCGCGCGGCACCGTGGGACCCGGTCGTGGCCACCGGAGCGGCCGAGGTCTTCGTTCTGTACCCACCTGACGGGAGCGAGGCGGGGCGCGCGAGGCGGTCGCGGGACCACCGAGGTGCTGGCCGGCACCCGGATGGTGGGCAGCGACGGGCACCACGGTACGGAGCCGCCCCCGGCACGGCAACACCGCGCCCCCGGCCCCACGGGCGACGCGAGCCTCGACGCCAGGTCATCCGCGCCGGCGGGACGTCGCGCGACGGCGGGATCGGCTCAGCTGTCCGGCGTCATCCCGGATCGTTCGCGGACCACGAGGACCGACGCGCGCGAGCGACGGACCGCGCCGGTGGAGCGCTGTGCCTCCCCGGTGAGCCGCTGCACCAGCGAGCCCGATGTCGAGTCGCCCACGACCAGCAGGCCGGCGCCGAGCTCCTCCTGCAGGTCCGCGAAGGCGCGGTCGATCCGGTCCCCGTGACGCAGGTGGGTCCCGGCGACGTCGGCGCCGAGCTCGTCCGCGGCCTCGCGTTCCTGATCGAGCAGCTGCTGACCCTCCGACTCGGCCCGCTCGCGCTGCTCGGGGGTCATCGGGCGACCGTGCAGCGTCCCGCTGGTCAGCCGCACGTGCGCGATGTGCAGCGGTGGATCGCGTGGCCGTGGCACAGCTCCACCGCCGCGAGCGAGCGCGTGGCGGCTGGCTGGGGTCCCGTCGACACCGACGATGATGGCGGTGGGGAAGAAGGTCACCGTGGCTCCTCAGATGAACGGGACGACGACAGCGATGGTGATGATGAGGATGGCGAGCGACAACCAGCGGTAGTTCTGCCACACCGGCGTGCCACGCGAGGCCCTCGGTCTCGTTCCGCCACGTGGCCCGGTCGAACACGATGTCGTCGATGTTGGCGGCGGTCGGGAGCCGGCGTCATCAGCGCTGATCGCGACGAAGAGCACCGCGCTGAACAGCACCATGACCCCGGTGGCGTAGAGGAACTGGACCTCGTGCAGCTCGAACAGCTCGCCGGTCGCGAACCCGACCAGGCCGACGGGCAGACCGATGACCATGGTCAGGAACGCCGCCTGCGACGTGGCGCGCTTCCAGAAGATGCCGCCGAGCAGGACCACCACGATCGGCATCGTCAGGTAGCCGAGGAAGGACTGGAAGTAGGCGACCAGGCCGTCGAAGGTGGTGATGACCGGCGCCCACAGCGGCGGCGACGACCATCAGGACGCCGACGGTGATGCGGCTCATCAGCAGCAGCCGCTCCTGGCTGTACTCCCGGTCGCGGGTCCGGACGAAGTCGTTGATGATCAGGCTGGCCGCGCCGTTCAGGACCGAGTCGAGCGTCGACATCAGCGCCGCGAGCAGCGCCGCGGCGATGAAGCCGCGGACGCCGACCGGGCAGCGACCTCGAAGATCAGCGACGGGCCAGACGAGGTTCGAGTCCTCGATGTCGGGGAAGATCGCCGCGGGCGAGGATGCCGGGGAAGATCAGCAGGACCAGCCACGGCAGCTGCATCGCGCCGGCGAACAGCGCACCCCAGCGGCCGTGGTCGAGGTTCTTGGCGGCCAGCACCCGCTGGACGACGACGTGGTTGGTGATCCAGACGTAGAAGCCCGAGCCAGATCGCGCCGGTGAAGATGCCGGGCCAGGGCAGGAAGTCGTCGTCGGGCGGCGGCGCGACCGTGAACCCGTCCTCGGGCGCCATCTCGGCGAACACGCCCCAGTCGAAGTCGAACCGGGCGAACACCAGCACGAAGATCACCGCCGTCGGCGATCAGCAGGATCACGCCCTGGATGGTGTCGGTGACCATGACCGCCTTGAGGCCACCGACGATCACGTACCCGCCGCCGAGCACGGCGATGACGATGATGTGCACCATCAGCGGCACCTCGGGGAACAGCAGCTGCAGCACGATCGCGCCGGCGAACATCGCCCCGGCCGTGTCGATGAGCATCCCGGTGAGGACGGTGAAGCCCGAGAACACGTAGCGCGAGCGCCGGTCGTAGCGCAGCTCCATGTACTCGGGGACCGTGGTGATCTTGGTCTGCAGGTAGATCGGCAGGATCAGCACGGCGAAGAACAGCAGGACGAGCGTGGCCATCCACTCGTAGTTCCAGACCATGATCCCGGTGTCGTAGCCGGCACCGGCCAGCCCGAGGAACTGGGTGCCCGAGAAGTTGGTGACGATCAGCGAGAAGCCCGACCAGCGGCCAGGTCATCCCGCGGCCGGCCAGGAAGAAGCTGTCGGAGTCCTCCTGGCCCGCGGCCGACCCAGAAGCCGATCCCGACGATGACCGCGATGTACACGCCGACGATGATCAGGTCGATCGGTTGGAGATCGAACTCGGGCACCGCGTCCCCCGTCGCCGCCGGCTCCCGGAAGCTAGACCCGGTCCCCCGCCGCCGGGTCGTCCGGTTCCTGGGGGGCCATGGACGGCCAGCGGTGACCGGCGCCGTGTTGACTGGACGGCCCTCGCGAGACGGGCCGGCGCGGAGCGCGGGTGGGCCCGCGGTCAGCGGTGAGGGGGTTGCGGCCGTGTACGTATACTCTACCTGCCCGCCTCCCGCCCAGACGCGAGTCCACGCGGATCTGCGCGTTCACCTGGGACTACCAGGCCAGGGTCGCGAGCGCATGCTGAACCTGTACCAGAAGGGCAAGGACAAGCAGTGGGACATCGGTGCACCGCATCGACTGGTCCCACGACCCCGACCCGACCGACCAGGGCGTCGTGCCCGACGAGGTCGTGCCGATCTTCGGCTCGCCCACCTGGGAGCGGCTCTCACGGGCGGACAAGGACGAGGTCCGCCATCACTACATGGCGTGGATCAACTCGCAGTTCCTCCACGGTGAGCAGGGCGCGCTGATCTGCTCCGCCAAGATCGTCTGCGACCGTCCCCGACATCGACAGCAAGTTCTACGCGGCGACCCAGACGATGGACGAGGCCCGTCACGTCGAGACCTACGCGCGGTTCCTCGCACGAGAAGCTCCAGCTCGCCTACCCGATCAACGACTCGCTGCAAGGCGCTGCTCGACCAGACCATCACCGACGGCCGCTGGGACTTCACCTACCTCGGCATGCAGGTCATGATCGAGGGGGTCGCGCTCGCGGCGTTCTCGCATGATCCGCGACTTCACCGGCGACCCGCTGGCCAAGTCGATCAACGCCTACGTCATGCAGGACGAGGCCCGCCACATCGCCTTCGGCCGGCTCGCGCTCAAGGACGCCTACGCCGAGCTCACCGAGGCGGAGCGCGCACGAGCGCGAGGAGTTCGTCGTCGAGGCGTCCTACCTGCTGCGGGACCGGTTCCTCGCCCGGGAGGTGTGGGACACCTCGGCTTCGACGCGGACGAGCTGTGCGACTACGTCGACCACCACCAGATGATGACCGAGTTCCGCAAGGCGCTGTTCAGCCGCGTCGTGCCGACGGTCAAGGACATCGGGCTGTGGGGTCCGAAGGTCCAGGCCGCCTACGTGGACATGGGCGTGCTGCAGTTCCAGGACCTCGACGTCGAGGAGCTGTCCGACAGCGACGAGCGCATCGCCGAGGAGGTCGAGGCGCTGCGTCGCCGCCCGGGCCGACGGCCGCCAGGTGCCGGCCGACGGCTCACGCGGCGCGGAGATCGCCGCCACGATCGCCGCCGCCGACTAGTCGCCGGCGGCGCGGACGGAGCTCGCCCCGCGACGCAGGAGCACGCACGGCTCCAGCAGCGGCTCAGAACCAGCCGCGGACGGTGTCCCAGGCGCGGGCGTACCACGGCGGGGTCGGGCGCGTCGGTCTCCGACGCCGCGGGGCGCGGAGATGACGGGCCGGTCGACCTCCGGCGGGACGAGGGTGTAGGGCACCTCGCCCGGCCGGATCATGCCCTGCTCCTCGCGGGCGAGCCGTTCGAGCTCCGCCGGGTCCTGCGAGGTGCGTCGGCGCGCCGCTCGAGCCGCGCGTTCTCCTCGTCGAGCGCGGCTGCCGTGACGCGCGAGCGCCTCGACGCGGGTGCGGCCGTCGGCGTACCGCTCGAACGGGCCCGACAGCATCACGACGCCGAGGACGATCGACGACGACGCAGCACGACGAGCAGCGGCCGCTGCCCCGAACGCGCGCTCGACCCACGGCGCCGCGCACGGCCGATCACCCGCGCGGGCGACGCCGGACGCGCGCGCGCTGGAGCGGCGCCGGCGCCCGTCGCGGCGCGCGCGGTCGACCTGCGGCGCGCTCGCGTCGGGCAGGGCGGGGCGGGGTCGCCGGTCACGTGCGGCGTGACCGCGGGAAGGCGCTGCGCGACCGGCGTACCGCGCCGCGTCGCCGAGCTCCTCCTCGATGCGCAGGAGCTGGTTGTACTTGGCGACCCGGTCGGAGCGGGCCGGCGCACCGGTCTTGATCTGCCCCGCGTTCACGGCCACGGCGATGTCGGCGATGGTCGCGTCCTCGGTCTCGCCGGATCGGTGGCTGATCATCGTGGTCCAGCCGGCCCGGTGCGCCAGCGAGACGGCATCGAGCGTCTCGGTCAGCGAGCCGATCTGGTTGACCTTCACCAGCACGCTGTTGGCCGCGCGCATCGTCGATGCCCGCGCTGCGACGAACGCGGGGTTGGTGACGAGCAGGTCGTCGCCGACGATCTGGACCCGGTCGCCGAGCGCGTTCGGTGAGCAGCTTCCAGCCGTCCCAGTCGCCCTCGTCGAGCCCGTCCTCGATCGAGACGATCGGGTAGCGGTCGACGAGGTCGGCCCACAGGTCGACCATCTCCCCCGAGGACAGCACCCGGCCCTCGCCGTCGAGGTGGTAGGCGCCGTCGCGGTACAGCTCGCTCGTGGCCGGGTCGAGCGCGATGGCGATGTCGTCGCCCGGGGTGAAGCCGGCCGCCTCGATGGCCTCGACGAGCAGGTCGAGCGCGCCGCTGTTCGAGCGAGGTCGGCGCGAACCCGCCCTCGTCGCCGAGCCCGGTGGACAGCCCGCGGTCGCTGCAGGACGTTCTTGAGCCGGTGGTAGGTCTCGGTCCCCATGCGCAGCGCCTCGCCGAACGTCGGCGCGCCGATCGGGGACGATCATGAACTCCTGGAAGTCCACGTTCGAGTCCGCGTGGCTCCCGCCGTTGAGCACGTTCATGCACGGCACGGGCAGCAGGTGGGCGTTCGGGCCACCGAGGTAGGCGTACAGCGGCAGCCCGCACGCCTGCGCCGCCGCCTTGGCGACCGCCAGCGACACACCGAGCACGGCGTTGGCGCCGAGCGCGGCCTTGTTGTCGGTCCCGTCGAGGTCGAGCAGCAGCGCGATCGATCGCGCGTTGCTCGGTCGCGTCGTGGCCGAGGAGCGCCGGGGCGATGGTCTCGCGCACGTTCGCGACGGCGCGCTGGACGCCCTTGCCGAGGTAGCGGTCGCCGCCGTCACGCAGCTCGACCGCTTCGGACTCGCCCGTGGAGGCGCCGGACGGGACCGCCGCACGGCCGAGCGAGCCGTCGAGCAGCCCGACCTCGACCTCGACGGTCGGGTTGCCCCGGCTGTCGAGGATCTCGCGCGCGCGCACGAGCTCGATGGTGGTCACGTCCACGGAAGGTCCTGACGGGCGGGGCGAACGCGCGCGACGGTACGACACACGCACACCGTTGACAACGAAGCTTCACACGGGCAACACCAACAACACGATCCTCGGACTACGGCAGCTGCCACACCCGACGGGCGATGCCGGCTCCGACGGCGCCGCCGAGGGCGCCGAGCACGGCGTCGCGACCGCGGCGCCGTCCGAGGGCGAGGCCGAGCGCGAGCCCGACCCCCGCGGCCCCGACCACGACCACGGTGTCGAGCGGGAAGGGCCGCTCGTCGCGGACGGCGGCGACACCCACGGGGACGCCGACGTCCCAGCCGGCGACCGGATCGTCGGCGTCGCGGACGGCGTCGGGTGGGAGGTCCGGTGGACGGACGGATGCGGGGGCGTCGGCCAGCAGCACGTCATCCTCGGCCGGATCCGCGACGTCGACCGGCGTGCCGCCGCCGAACCGATCAGCCGTGAGCTCGGTGCCGCAGCGCGGGCAGGGGGCCGGCGCTTCGGGGAGGCCGAGCACGAGCGCCCGCTTCAGGAACCTGCCGCACGCGGGGCACTTCTCGGGTGGCACGGTCGCCTCCGGGGTCGACGCTGCTCGCGCGGGCGAGCCTAGTCACGGCGCTCGACGCAGCGACAGCGCCGCTCCGAGGCCTCAGCTGTCGAGCGGCCGAGCACGCTCCCACAGCTCGAGCCACGTCGTCCGGTCGAGCTCCGCGGGGTCGAGCTCGACGCTCGGCCACCTCGCGGAGCACCCGTTCGAAGCGGGTCCTGAAGCGGCGAGCCGCAGCGCGGGCAGCCTCATCGGGATCGACCTGGAGCTGGCGGGCCAGGGCGACGACCGCACCGAGCAGGTCGCCGACCTCGGCAGCGACGTGGCCACGGTCGCCGTCGGCCGCGGCTGCCTCGACCTCGGCGAGCTCCTCACGGACCTTGGCGACGGGCCCCGCCAGGTCGTCCCAACGGAAGCCACGCTTGGCCGCCTTGCGTTGGAGGGTCTCGAGGAGCACCAGACCGGGGAGCGCCGCCGGGACCCCGTCGAAGGGGCCCGCGCGGCCCTTCTCGTCCTGCTTGAGGCGGTCCCAGTTCGCCTGGACCTCGGCCGCAGTGGACGCCGCGCCGTCGGCGAACACGTGGGGGTGGCGGCGCACCAGCTTGTCGGCGATGCCGCGAGCGACGTCGTCGATCGAGAACGCGCGGCGGTCGGCGCCGACCTGCGCCTGGAAGACCACCTGCAGCAGGACGTCGCCGAGCTCCTCGACGATGTCCACGTCGGTGCCGGACTCGATGGCGTCGACCAGCTCGTAGGTCTCCTCGACCAGGTACCGGACCAGCGTGCGCGTGGTCCTGTTCGAGGTCCCACGGGCAGCCGTTCTCCGGGTCGCGCAGCTGGCGCATCACGTCGACGAGGCGCAGGACCTCGACACCGGCGGGCTGCTGGGCGAGGAAGACCAGCTCGACCTCGACCCCGGTGCCCTGCGACGCCGACCCGACCGCCACGGGCAGCCCGAGGTCGTCCGGGCCGAGCAGGTAGACCACGCGGCCGTCCGCCTGTGCCCGCTGGACGAGCGCCTTCGCGTACTTGCGGTCCGTGGGGTCACCGGGGCGGGTCAGGTCGAGGTCCGCACGCTCGAGCGTGGCCGGCTCGAGCGCGACGAGGTCGATCCCGGCGAAGTGCAGGTGTGGCGCCGACGGGTGGGCATCCGGGTCGCGCAACAGCACGACGTCGGCCGTACCGAGCGCGTCCCAGGCTTGGAAGGGCAACAGGCCCGGCAGCCCGGCGTCGGTCTCGACGAGGACGACGGCGGGCGGGGCCGAGGTCACTGCTCCGCCGGCTGGCCGTCCTCGGCGGGCAGCCTGCCCGGCGCCGTCCTCCGCGGGCAGCTCGAGGTCGCCACCCTCACCGACGGGTGCGTCCGGATCCACGACGCGTCCCTGCTCGGCGTCCCACTCGCCGAGCCCGGCGGCCACGGTCACCTCGGCGTCGGCGAACGCCTCCTCGTAGCGCGCGAGCAGCTCGGGGTTCTGCTCGTTCTGCTGCTCGAGCTGCGCGCGGAGCTGCGCCTCGGTCGCCTCGAACGACGGCGGGTCCTGGACCTCGAGGACCTCGATGACGTGGAACCCGAAGTCGGTCTGGACCGGGCCGAGCAGCTCGCCGACCTCGGCGTTCGAGATCGCGTCGGCGAACTCCGGCACGTAGCGGCTGGCCGGAGCGACGCCGAGGTTGCCGCCGTCCTCGGCCGAACCGTCGAGTCGACACGTCCGCGGCCACGTCGGCGAAGTCCTCGCCGCCCTCGATGCGGTCGAGGGCGTCCTGCGCCTCGGCCTCGGTGTCGACGAGGATGTGGCGGGAGTCGATCTGTGGCTCGGCGGTCTCGTCGTAGAGCGCGCGCACGTCCTCGTCGCTGATCTCGTCGGCGTAGAGCGCGGTGAGCGCCTCGCGGCGGACGACGTCGGCGACGATCAGGTCGCGGTACTCCTCCTCGGTGAGCCCGATCGAGTCGAGGAACACGGCGAAGTCCGGGTCCTGCCCCGACATCGTCGCCTGCTCCTCGTAGAGCTCGATCTGGTCCTGGTAGGCGGCGTCGAGGTCCTCGTCGGACAGCTCGATGCCCTCCTCCGCAGCCAGACCCTCGACGATCTCGATGGAGATCAACGTCGAGAGCACGTTGCGCTGCACCTCGCCCGTGGCCGCAGCGAGCTCGTCACCGGTCGGCGCGCCCTCGCCCGAGAGCTGGGAGGTGACGATCCGCTCGAGCAGCTGACGGCTGATGTCGCTGCCGTTGACGGTCGCGGCGCGGTTGCCGAGCGCGCCACCGGAGTCCCCGCACGCGGTCAGCAGGACGGCAGCGAGGAGGGCCGCGATGGGCCGCAGGAGGGTGCGCACGGGCTGCTCCGGGGAGGTCAGGGAGGCGACACGAGGCCGCGGGAGCGTCAGGCGCAACGGCCCGACCGAGGTGGGCAGTGTAGTGAGCCTGGCTCCGGTCGCGGTCCCTCGGCTCGGCGTCCCACCCCCGACCGTTCCCAAGCGTTCTCGGAACCACTGGTACCGTGGCTGGCCGGCACGAACGGCACCGGAGCCCTGGAGCGCCAGCTTGAGCAGCGACATGCACGCGACGGTCGACCAGCAGCTGCGGCGGACCCGCCAGCGGTACACGAGCGGTCGGCGCCAGCTGGTCGACCTGCTCGCCGTCACCGGCCGGCCCGTCACGATCCCCGAGTTGATCGACCTCGGCGCCCGCCAGTCGCAGAGCTCGATCTACCGCAACCTCGCCATCCTCGAGCAGGCGGGAGCGGTCCGGCGGCTCACCTCGACCGACGACACCGGCCGGTTCGAGCTGGCCGAGGAGCTCTCCGAGCACCACCACCACCTGGTGTGCTCGTCGTGCGGCGGCATCGAGGACATCACGCTCCCGGACGCGGTCGAGGACGCCCTCCACGAGGCGGTGACCACGGCACAGCGCGACCGGGACTTCTCGGTCGACGCCCACCACCTCGAGCTCGTCGGCACGTGCGGCGGCTGCGGCTGACCCGACCGGTCAGGCGGCGATCGACGGTCGCGACACCCGCGCCCGCGCCACGCGGTCCCGGACCTCCACCCCGGCCAGGACCACGAAGAAGGTGACGACCGCGAGCCCGGCGATCGTCGGTCCCGTCGCGGTCGCGGCGTGGAAGCTGACCACGAGTCCGAGCACGACGGCGAACGAGCCGACCAGCACCGCGACCGCCATCATCACCGGGACGCGCCGGGACACCAGCGCCGCCGTCGCGGGCGGCGCGACGAGCAGCGCGAAGACCAGCAGGGTGCCGACCGTGCGGAACGAGCTGATCACGACGCCGGCGATGAGCGCGAGCATGACGAAGTGCGACAAGGTCGGCCGGAGGCCGAGCGCCTGCGCCTTCACCCGCGAGAACGACAGCACGAGGAACGGCCGGTACAGCACGACCGTGGCGATCAACGTCACGACCGCGGCGATCCCGGAGACGCGCACGTCCGAGGGGCGGACACCGAGCGGCTCACCGAACAGGATGGTGGTCAGGTCGCCCGCGTAGGAGCCGCCCTTGCTGATGATCGCGACACCGGCGGCGAGCATGCCGACGAACAGCAACCCGATCGAGACGTCCTCACCGAGCCGGCTACGGGCCGAGGTGAGCGTCACGCCGCCGATCATGAGCGCGGCCGAGACGGCGCCGCCGAGCAGCAGGTTGCCGCCGGTGATGTAGGCGACGGCGATCCCCGGCAGGACCCCGTGCGCGAGGGCGTCGCCCATGAACGACATCCCGCGCAGCACCACCCAGGTCCCGATGAGGGAACTGGCCACGACGGTGAAGAGACCGGCGTAGAGGGTGTTGCGCAGGAACTCGAACCCGAAGGGCTCGGTCAGCAGCTCGAGCACCGGCGACCTCCTCGGTGACGACGCGGGCGCGGTGGGCAGCGCACCGTACGCGCCGGGGCGCCGGGACCCGGTTCAGCCGGTCCGTGCCAGCCGGGACGCGATCGTCGTGCCGGTCTCGCGGAGGAGTCCGAGGTAGGAGTCGGTGGCCGAGCCGGGCTCACCGAGCGCGTCCGTCGCCACCTCGACGACCTCGACCTCGACGTCGGAGCGACCGAGGACCTCGTTGGCGAGCTGCTCGGCCAGGCGGGTCGAGTCGGTGTTCTCGGCGAAGATCACGTCGATGCCGGCCCGCTCGACGGTCGCGACCAGCTCGGAGAAGCTGCGGGGGTCGGCCTCCACCTGGGTCGACGATCCCGGGACGACGGTGCCGACGACCTCGAGGTCGTAGCGGGCGGCGAGGTAGCCGAGCGAATCGTGGTTGGTGACGATGACCCGGCGGTCGGCCGGGACCTGGTCGAAGGCCGCCGCGAGCTCGGCGTCGACCTCGCGGATCTCGGCGGCGTAGGCCGCGCCGCGGGCCTCCCACTCGGCCGCGTCGATCTGCGGCGCCACCTCGGCGAGCTCGGCGGCGAGCAGCTCGACACCGGTCGCCATGCGCTCGGGGTCGAACCAGACGTGCGGGTCCTCGGGACCGTGATCGTGGTCGTCCTCGTCGCCGTGCCCGTGCTCGTCCTCGTCGCCGTGCCCGTCCTCGTCGCCGTGGTCCCCCGCGAGCTCGAACTCCAGCGGGTCCACCAAGGGCGCGAGCTCGAAGACCGGCACGCCGGCCTCCTCGGTGGCCGCCAGGGTCGACACGAGCGACTCCTCGAGCTGGAGGCCGTTGGCGACCACGAGATCGGCCTCGCGCATCGTGGCGGCGTCACGAGCGCTCGGTGCGTACCCGTGCGGGTCCACGCCGGGGCCCATGAGGACCGTCACCTCGCCGTCGTCGCCGACCAGCTGCTCGACCACGTCGCCGAGGATCGAGGTGGTCGCCACCACGACCACCGGTTCCACCGGTTCCACGGCCTCCTCGGCAGCGCCCTCGGCACCGGCGGGTCGCTGTGCCGGGTCCTCGGTCGAGGCGCTGCCACAGGCGCTGGCCACCAGCGCGAGCGCGGACATCGCGACGGTCGCGAGCCGGAGGCGTGAAGGGACGGAACGAGCCATGAGGAGATCCGGTCGTGAGGTACAGTTCGGTTTCGGTCCTGCAGACGTTATGGGAACTGTTCCTAGACCGCAACCCGATGGAGGCTGACGTGGACGAGCGACCCATCGGCGCACCGGCGGTCTCGTGTCGGGATCTGACCGTCGCCTACGGCGGCCACACCGCGTTGCGCGACCTCGACCTCGACCTCCCGGCCGGACGCGTCACGGCGATCATCGGCCCGAACGGGTCGGGGAAGTCGACGCTGCTCGGCGTGCTATCGGGCTTGGTGGAGCCGGTCTCCGGCACGGTCGAGGTGCTGGGCCGGCGTCCCGCCGACGCCAGGCGTCGCGTCGCGCACGTGCTCCAGACGACCACCGCGAACGCGGCCGTCCCGCTCACCGTCCGCGAGACGGTCCGCATGGGCGCCTACGGGCACACCGGATGGTTCCGGCGCATGAGCCACGAGGACCGCGACGCGGTGGAGGCGGCCATCGACCGACTGCGCGTCGCCGACATCGCGTCACGACAGCTGGTGGAGCTGTCGGGCGGCCAACGCCAGCGGGCCTACGTCGCGCAGGGGCTGGCGCAGCGTGCCGACCTGCTGCTGCTCGACGAGCCGATCACGGGGCTCGACCTCGTGACCCAGGAGGTCATCGCCGACGTGGTGGTCACCGAGGCCGCGGCGGGCCGGACCGTGGTCCTGACCACCCACGACGTCGGCACGGCGGGGTTGGCCGACCACGTCGTGCTGCTGAACACCACCCTCGTGGCGAGCGGCCCCGCCGACGAGGTGCTGCGTCCCGACGTCCTCGCGCGGGCCTACGGCGACCACGCCCACGTGCTCGACGACGGGACGCTCGTGATCGACGAGGCCCACCACCACGACCACCGCCACCACGACCAGCTGTGACCCACGCGCTCAGGCCGGGTCGAGGCTGCTGACGAGGAACGCCGCGTCGTAGCCGCACCCGCCGTCGTCCTCGATCGGGACGTGACCGCCGCCGAGCGCCACCTCGTCCCCGAGGCTCGCGCGCGCCTCACCGCGGTGGTCGTGGACCACGCCGTCCTCGGTCACGTACCACCCGCGCGGCCACGCGAGCGGTTCCTCGAGGTCGCCGGTGCCGAGCGCCAGGCACCCGGAGCCGACGTCACCGACCAGCGTCCCGGTGGCCAGGGCGTCCATCCCGTGGCACGTGCTGCCGCCACCGGGGAGCGCGGTCGCACCATCGGGCACCTCGCCGACCTCCTCGGCGCACGGCGGCACCTCGACGGCCAGCGCGGCGGCGGCATCGAGCCCGAGCTCGTCGGAGACGGCGGTGCGGAGCTGCTCGGGATCACCGGTCTCGAGATCGACGGTGACGCGGTTGCGGACCGTGTCGACCCCGCCCGAGAACGGTCCATCGCCGGCCGCCATCGCGACCTCGAGGATCCGCTGGAGCTGGGCGGTCGTCCAAGCGCCGTGGCGGCAGGTGACCCGGTCCCGGTGCTCGTCGGGCACCCTCGCACGCACCTCGTCCACCGTCGCCTCCGGGTCGGCGCCGACCGCGATGACCACCAGCTCGCCGGCGTCCTGGTCCAGGTACAGCCCGCCGGTGCGGTCGGCGAGATCACCGTCGACGAGCTGGCTCGCGCTCCCGACCCACTCCCCCGACAGGGCCGGGTCCGCGCCCTGCCCGAACGGGTCCGGGTCGTCGACACCGAGGACGGGTGGGCAGTCCGGCGTGCCGAGCGCCGCCTGGCTCCCCGCGGCTCCGCCCTCCGGTCCGCCGGCGCTCGGTTCGATCGTCGGTGCTGGCGGCTGGGCGCAGCTGGCGACGAGGACGAGCAGGACGGCGATGGTGGTGACGGCGCGCACGCGGAGCTCCCGGTCGAGGTCGCCCGGTGGGACGTCGCCGTTCGGCCACGGGTTCCCGAGCTGCGATCAACTTCCGGTCGGGGGCTCGCCGGTGTCGACGTGTCCGAGCTGACGACCGCCGAGCACGTGCAGGTGCAGGTGTGGGATCGCCTGGCCACCGAGCGTGCCGACGTTGGTCGCGATCCGGTAGCCGTCGGCGGTGTCACCCTCCTCGGCGACCTGACGTGCCAGACGGAAGGCGGCGTTGAGCACCTCGGCGTGGTCGTCGGTCAGCTCGTGCGCCGACTCGAGGTGGGTCTCGGTGATCACGAGCGCGTGGAACGGCGCCCGCGGGAAGATGTCGCGGATGGCCACCACGCCATCGTCGCGGCCGAGCACCTCGGCGTCCTCGTCCCCCGCAACGATCCGGCAGAACAGGCAGTCGCTGGCCACGTACGGCTCCTCGGTCCGGGTGCCGCCCGAGGCTAGTGCTGCGGGTCCCGACCGGAGCGACCGTCAGGGCAGGTCCACGGAGAGGACGAGCGGCGCGTGGTCGGACGGCTTGTCCCCGGCCGCGTTGTTGCGGCGGAACACCGTGTCGACCGCGACCGATCGGATCGTCAGGTCCTGGCTGACGAGCGCCGCGTCGATGCGCATGCCCATGTTCCGGCGGAACGCTCCCTGGCGGTAGTCCCAGTAGGTGAAGCCGACCTCGTCACCGTGGACGGTGCGCCATGCGTCCTGCATGCCGAGGTCGAGCAACGCCTCGAACCGGACGCGCTCGTCGGGGGTCACGTGGGTCGATCCGACGAACAGCGCCGGATCCCACACATCCGCGTCCGAGGGGGCCACGTTCCAGTCGCCGGCGACCACGACCGGGCCCGGCAGCGACCAGGTCACGCAGCCGCAGGTGGGCGGCGTCGAGGAAGTCGAGCTTCTGCTGGAACATCCCGTGGCCGACCTCGCGACCGTTGACCACGTAGGTGCTGACGAAGCGCACCCCGCGGACCGTGCCCTCGATCCACCGGGCCTCGGCGGGGTTGGGTTCCCCCGGCAGCCCGAGCTGCACGTCGGTCACCTCTTGCGTCTCGGGGACGAGCAGGGCGACCCCGTTCCACCGACCCTCCGAGTGTTCGATGGCGCGGTACCCGGCGAGGGCGAGAGCTTCGTGCGGCCACCCGTCGGCCGCGCACTTCGACTCCTGCACGAGCAGGACGTCGGGCGCGTGGACCTCGAGCAGCTCCAGCACCCGGGGTAGGCGCGCCTTCAGCGAGTTCAGGTTCCACGACACGACGCGCACGGTGAGCCTCCGGGAGGGTGCGAGCTCGACGGGTCCGCGACGACGTTCACCGCCGCGGGAGCGCGACGGTACGCGGCCGCGGGACTGGCGCCAGGCGGGCGGGTGACGTGCACGCGGCGGGTACCGTCCGCCGCGCCCACCGACCGCCCGCCGGTTCCGCCGGCCCGACCCACCGAGTGCTCCGTGGCCGACGCCGCGACGTCGTCAGGCGTGCGACCGGCGTGGTTGACCGCGCCGGTCCTGACCGTCGCCGGCCTCTCGATCGCGTCGGGCATCGCGCAGTTCTCGGTCACGGCCGTCATCGGCGACGTCGCGTCCGCGTTCGGCGCTCCGGGCAGTGGCGACGACCTCACCGGCCCAGATCGGGCTGCCGACCACCACGATCGGGCTCGCGCTCGCGCTCGTCCGGCTCGCGTCGCTCGGGTCGCTCCCGGCCGCGGCGCTCGCCGACCGCTTCGGCCGGCGCAGCGTCCTGCTGACGCTCGCCGCCATCGGCCTGACGCTGACCACGCTGGCGGCGCTCGCGCCCGGTTTCTGGTTCTACGTCGCGCTCGTCGCCCTCGCCCGCCCCATGCTGAGCGCCGTCAACGGTCTGGCCGGCGTCGTCGCCGCCGAGGAATCGACGTCGCGCGACCGCTCCGCCGCCATCGCGCTGGTGACCGCCGCGTACGGGCTCGGTGCCGGTGTCGTGTCGCTGTCGCGCACCGCCCTGCCCGGTGAGCCGTCGTTCCGGGTGGTGACGGCGTTCGCGCTGGTGCCGTTGCTGCGCGCTCCCGCTCCTCGCCCGGCGCGTCCGCGAACCCCGGATCGCGCGCGAGCCGCCGAGCACGTGCAGGGGCTCCCCGGGTGCGGTCCCGCCGGACTGCGGCGTCCGGGTCGCTGGTGCTGGCGGCGCTCGCCGGATCGCATCGCGCTCGCCACCGGGCCCGGGGTTCACCTACCTGTTCGTCTACGGCGAAGACGTCCTCGGCGCCTCCACCGGTTTCACCTCGCTGCTGGTGCTCGGCGCGGGACCTGCCGGGCTCGTCGGGTTGGTCATCGGGCGCGCGGGCGCCGACCGCATCGGCCGGCGGGCGACCGTCGGGGGCGATGATGCCCTCACCGGCGTCGCCGTCGCGTACGCCTACGTCGGCGACGGCCCGCGATCTGGCGATCGGCTACCTCGCCGCCATCGCCGCATCGACCGGGTTCGCGCCGCCGACCGGTGCGCTGGCGGCCGAGCTCGTCCCCACGCGGGTGCGCGCGACCGTCGCCGGCTGGGTCACGCTGGCCGGCGTCCTCGGGGCGGTCATCGGCCTGCTGACGTTCGGCGTGCTGGCGGACGCGACCGGGTCGTTCGCCAACGCCTCGCGCACCATCGGCGTCGTCGTCGCGCGTCGTCGCCGCCGGGTTCGCGGCTGCTGCCCGAGACCCGCGGCCACGAGCTCGACGAGGACGAGGACGCCCTCAGGCCTACCGGTAGTCGGTGAGGGGCACCGACGCCCCTTCCGGCCTACCGGTAGACGCCAGGGGCCGCCCGCCTCAGCGCTTCTCGGCGGCGCGAACACGTCGCGCAGGGTGCCCGCGACCCACGCGACGAGGTCGTCGGGCTTCGGACGCGGGACCGGGATCAGCAGCGTCCCGCGTTCGGCGTTGTAGCGGTGGCGGGGGTGCAGCCGGTCGAGCCGCACCTCCTGCGACGACGGTCAGCGACACCGGTGCGATCCGCAGCTCCGGTGGGCGCACCGTCCCCGGGCGTGACCACGACCTCGGTGCACCTTCCACCGCCGGAGCGCCGCCTTCAGCGCCGTCAGCGTCAGCAGCCGTTCGGCGGGCTCCGGCGGCGTGCCGAAGCGGTCGACGCAGCTCGGCGCGGACGTCCTTGACCCCCGCGGCGTCGCGGACGGCCGAGATGCGCTTGTAGAGCTCGAGCCGCTGGGTCGCGTCCTCGACGTAGTCGTGCGGGAGGTGGGCGTCGACGGGGAGCTCGAGCTTGATGTCGACCTCCACCTCGATCGGCTCGCCGGTGAGGTCGGCGACCTCCTCCTTGAGCAGCTGCGAGTACATGTCGAACCCGACCGCGGCGACCTGGCCGGACTGCTCGGCGCCGATGACGTTGCCGGCGCCGCGGATCTCGAGGTCGCGCATCGCGATGGCCAGCCCGCTGCCGAGCCGGGTGTGTTCGGCGATGGTCTTGAGCCGCTCGTAGGCGGGCTCGGTGATCGACCGGCCCTCGGGGAACAGGAAGTAGGCGTACCCGCGTTCGCGAGGAGCGGCCGACACGCCCGCGTAGCTGGTGGAGCTGGGACAGCCCGAGCACGTCGGCCCGCTCGATGATGAGGGTGTTGGCGTTCGGGATGTCGAGCCCCGCCTCGATGATCGTGGTGGCGACGAGCACGTCGAACTCGCGCTCCCAGAACCGCACCATCACGCGCTCGAGCTGCTTCTCGTCCATCTGCCCGTGCGCCACCTCGACGCGAACGTCGGGGACGAGCTCCTGCAGCTTGGCCGCGGTCGGCGTGGATGGTCTCGACCTTGTTGTGCAGGTAGAAGATCTGCCCGTCGCGCAGCAGCTCGCGCCGGATCGCCAGCGCGATCTGGGCCTCGTCGTACTCCTGCACGACCGTGAGCACCGGCTGGCGGTCCTCGGGTGCGGTCTCGATGACGACTAGGTCGCGGATCCCGGAGACCGCCATCTCGAGCGTGCGCGGGATCGGTGTCGCGGACATCGACAGCACGTCGACGGAGGTGCGCAGCTGCTTGAGCCGCTCCTTCTGCTGCACGCCGAAGCGCTGTTCCTCGTCGACGATGATGAGCCCGAGGTCCTTCCAGATCACGTCCTTGCCGAGCAGCGAGTGGGTGCCGATCACGATGTCGACGGTGCCCGCCGCGAGCCCGTCGAGCACGGCTCGCTTGTCCTTGTCGGGCACGAACCGGCTGACCACCGCGACGTTGACCGGGAACCCGGCGAAGCGCTCGCGGAAGGTCTCCGAGTGCTGCTGCGCGAGGATCGTCGTCGGCACGAGCACCGCGACCTGCTTGCCGTCGAAGACCGCCTTCGCCGCCGCGCGGACCGCCACCTCGGTCTTGCCGAACCCGACGTCGCCGGCGAGCAGCCGGTCCATCGGCAGCGGCGCCTCCATGTCGCGCTTGATCTCGTCGGCGACCGTCAGCTGGTCCTGGGTCTCGACGTGGGCGAACGCGTCCTCGAGCTCGGTCTGCATCGTCCCGTCGGGCGCGAACGCGTGTCCGGGCGAGTGCATCCGAGCGGCGTAGAGGCGGATCAGCTCGGCCGCGATGTCGCGGACGGCCTTGCGGACGCGGGACTTCGCCTTCTCCCACTGCGAGCCACCGAGGCTCATGACGCTCGGCTTCTCGCCGCCCTGGTAGCGGCTGATCGCGTCGACCTGGTCGGAGGGCACGTAGAGGGCGTCCTCACCGGCGTACTCGAGCACGACGTAGTCGCGGTGGGCGGTCCGGCCCTTCTCGCCGGGGAACTCGCGGGTGATCATCCCCCGGTAGGTGCCGACGCCGTGGGTGCGGTGCACGACCGGGTCGCCGACCTCGAGCTGGAGCACCGCGTCCGCGGCCGTCGTCCGGTTCCCGACGCGCTTGGTCGACCGGCGGCGGCGAGGACCGAACACGTCCCAGGTCCCGAGCACGGCGAGGTCGAGCTCCTCGGACCGGAAGCCCTGCCGCAGCGGCGAGGGCACCACCTCGACGCGCGCTCCGACCCCGTCCGGGTCGGCGGTCTCGGCGAAGGCCGTCGGCAGCCCGTGTTCGTCGAAGACGTCGGCGAGCCGCTTGGCGGGACCGTGACCGTCGGCGCTGACCACCACACGCAGACCGTCGCGCAGCATCCCGCCGCACCCGCTCGGCCAGGGTGTCCACGTCGCCGCGGAACGACTCCCACGGGCTGGCGGCCGACGCGGGTCGCGTCGGCCGCGCCGAAGGGGGCCAGCCGCCACACGTCGTCGGGGGCGACCTCGAGCAGCTCGCCCGGCGCGGCGAACCCGGAGCGGTGTCGACGCCCTCGTCGGTACCGAGCGTCGTCCCCGGCCAGCGAGTGCCAGGCGGTCTCGAGCAGGACCTCGGCCTCCTCGCGCAGCTTGGCCGCACGTTCCTCGAGCAGGATCGGGTCGACGAGCGCGACACCCGCGCCGGCGGGCAGGAACTCGGGCAGCAGCCGCGTCGTCGGCCGGAGGAGGGTGACGAGCGACTCGATGCCCTCGAAGGTGCGGCCCTCGGCGAGCGCGTCGAGCTGCTCGGTCAGCTGCGGCCAGCGGCGCAGCGCCTGGCGGGCGTCCTCCCGGAGCCCGGCGTCGATGACGACCTCGCGGGCGGGGTCGCAGGCGACGCGCTCGACGACGCCGGTCGAGCGCTGGTCGCCGACCGAGAAGCAGCGGAGCGACTCGACGTCGTCGCCCCAGAACTCGACGCGCACGGCCTGGTCGGCGGCGGTCGGGAAGACGTCGACGATGCCACCGCGGACGGCGAACTCACCGCGCGTCTCCACCTGCGGGACGCGGCTGTAGCCGAGCGACGCCAGGCCCTCGATCAGCTCGTCGAACCCCTGCCACCTCGCGTCGAGCACCAGGGGACGCCGTGACGCCGAGGTTCGGGTCCATCGGCTGGAGGGCGGCCCGAACCGGAGCGACGACGGCGAGCAGCGGGTGTTCGTGGGCGCCCGGGTGCAGCAGCCGGTCGAGGACGGCCAGCCGGCGACCGACCGTGGCCGGCTGCGGGCGAGAGCCGCTCGTGCGGGAGGGTCTCCCAGGCGGGGAAGACCCCGACCCGTTCCTCACCGAGGTAGGCCGCCAGACCGTCGGCGATCGCGTCGGCGTCCGAGGAGCGCGGCACCAGCACCAGCAGCGGGCGCCACGCGGTCGACGAGCAGGCTGAGCAGGTAGGGGCGGAGCGAGGGCGGGGCGACGACGTCGTGCTCGGCGAGCAGCTCGCTCCAGTCCGCCCGCCCACGCCGCAGCACCGCCGCGAGCGGGCCCGACCGCGTGGCCGCGGTCGAGCACGTCGTCGACGGACCTCGGGGAGCGGGCGTCGGTCACGTGGATCAGCGGGGCTTCGGGCGGGGCCGGTTCGCCTGGTTCGGGTCGATGCCCTTCGGCAGAGGCATCCCGCGATCCATGGGCTTGAGGCGCCGCTCGAGCTTCGGGACGTCGTTCTTGCCGAGCTCGCGCGGGAGCTTGGTCAGGTGGACCTGCAGCTTGTTGATCGGGACCTGGCCCTCGGCGTCGCCGACGAGGACGGTGTGCAGCGGCGCGTCACCCGCGACCCGCGACAGGCGCTTGCGCTCCTTGGCGAGCAACGCCTTGGTCCGCTGCGGGGAGCCCTCGCCGACGAGGATCGACCCCAGGGCGACCGACGACCCGGTGCACGAGGTCCTGCTTGGCGGTGAACGCGACCGCCGGGGTGACGAACCACTGGCCGCGCATCACGTTGAGCACGGCGGCGGCAGCGCCGGGCTGCCCCTCGATCGCGGCGAACTGCGCCTTCTGGACCCGGCGGCTGAAGACGAGCAGACCGCCCGTGAAGGCGAACAGCAGCCCGAAGACGATCGCGGCGATCCAGTGGATCAGGAGGCCGAGGCCGGCTCCGACCAGCGCGCCGACCACCGCCCCGAGCAGGGTGAACCAGATCGCGTTCGGGTCGAGCTCGCGCAGCTGACGCCACGCGGCGCCGAGCTGTCGGATGCGGTCCCTCACGGTGCGCCTCCTACCCGGCGTCAGCGGGAGTGGTAGCGGTTCTGGGTCGGCCTCGAGACCCTCGGTGACGACCATCGCCAGGGCGTCGGCGGCTTCCTCGAGGACCACGTCGAGCTGTCCCGCGTCGGCGGGGGAGGGCCGCCGCAGCACGTAGTCCTTGCCCGGCATCCTGCCAGGTGGGCGACCGACCCCGATCCGCACCCGCACGTACTCGCGGGTGCCGAGGGCGCGGTCGATGTCCTTGAGCCCGTTGTGACCGGCGTGCCCGCCACCACGCTTGAGCTTGAGCCCGCCCACGGGGACGTCGAGGTCGTCGTGGACGACGATGGTTCGCTCGGGCGGGACCTTGAACCACGCCGCCGCGGACTGGACCGGGTCGCCCGAGAGGTTCATGTAGGTCGTCGGTACACCGAGCACGACCGGGACGCCGGTCGGACCGAGCGCGCGGACCTCGGCGATCTCGCAGCGGACCCGCTTGTTGCGTGCCGAGCTCGGTGTGCTCACGACGGGCGACCAGCGCGCACGGCGTCCGCCCCGACGTTGTGGCGCGTCCCGGCGTACTCCCGACCGGGGTTACCGAGACCGACGACCAACCAGCGGTCGGCGGTCACGGCGTCCTCCGCGGCTCGGTGCGACGCCGAGGTCGCGTGACGGCGACCTCGACGGAACACGGGGCTCAGCTGTCGTCGGCGCCGTCGGCCGGTGCATCGCCGTCAGCCTCGCTGTCGGTCGCGTCGGCGTCCACCGGTTCAGGCTCGTCGGTCTCGATACCGGCGTCCGCCTCGAGCGCCTCGAGGGCTTCCTCGGAGATGGGCGCGTTGATGGTGACCACGGTGCGCTGGGGGTCGATCTCGAAGTCGGCGCCGTCGGGCAGGGTGAGGTCCTCGACGCGCTTGACGTCACCGATCGCCATGCCGGTGACGT
Organism: uncultured Nitriliruptoraceae bacterium; assembly: GCA_963850715.1. Taxonomy (GTDB): domain Bacteria; phylum Actinomycetota; class Nitriliruptoria; order Nitriliruptorales; family Nitriliruptoraceae; genus Nitriliruptor. The sequence goes on from CAWKMM010000015.1 coordinate 381,005, forward strand.
CGAGCTCGAGGAAGTTCGGCACGTCGAGCGGCTTGACCGCGATCGGGACGGTGTACAGCACCTGGTTCAGGATGCCGTCGTCGTCGGCCGATCTCGTCCTCGTTCGACGAGGTGGACCGGGATCTCGACCGAGATCTGCGCGTTGCGGTCGACGGCGAGGAAGTCGACGTGGACGACCTCCTGGCGGACCGGGTGGATCTGGAGGTCACGGGCGAACACCAGGGTGGTGTCGCCGGCGACCTCGAGCCGGATCATGACGTTGCGGCCGGCCTCGGTGTGGAGCGCGTGGTAGAGCTCGAGCGCGTCGACGTGCAACGCGGTCGGCTCGACCTCGTAGCCGTAGACGATGGCGGGGACGCGACCGGTGCGACGGAGGCGACCGGTGGGGCCCTTGCCGAGCTCGGTGCGGGGCTCGGCGGCGAGGGTGACCTGCTTGGACACGGGAGTTCCTGGGTGCGTCGGTCCCCGGCGTGGGTCGGTCACTCGTCACCCCGAGTGCGGGGATCGGGCGGCGAGGTGCTTCACGCGGGGTGTCCAGCCGGGCGGTGCCACGGACGCCGGACGTGCGACGACCCGCGGTGGACGCGGGCCGTAGGCCTGGAGCGTACCGGGCCGCTCGGGGGGCCGGCAACCGCTCCCGCGGGGGGCGGAGCGGCGGGTGCTCGGGGATCGCGGGGGGCGGAGCCCAGGGTCTTCGGGGGGATCGCGGGGGGCGGAGCCCCCCGCGGGATCAGACGTTCTCTCCGCGGAAGATCTCGCTGACGGACTCGTCCTCGAAGACCGCTCGGAGCGCGGACGCGATGATCGGTGCGATCGACAGGACGACCAGCTTGTCCCCTCCCGGACGACGCTCGTCGGGGATCGGCAGGGTGTTGGTGACCACGACCCTTCTCGATCTCGGAGTCGGCGAGCCGTTCGGCGGCCGGGCCGGAGAACAGCGGGTGGGTCGCGCAGCGCGATGACCTTGCGTCGCCCCGCGCTCCTTGAGCAGCTTCGGCGGCACCGCAGATGGTCCCGGCGGTGTCGATCATGTCGTCGACCAGGATCGCGGTCTTGCCCTCGACGTCACCGATGACGTCGAGCGTGACGCTGACGTTCTGCTTCTCGGGGTCGCGGCGCTTGTGCAGGATCGCGATGGTCGAGCCGACGTGGCCGGCGAACTTCTCGGTCAGGCGCACCCGCCCCGCGTCGGGTGACACGATGACCCGCTCCTCGGCGGAGGTGTTCTCCTTGACCCACTCGACCAGCAGCGGCAGCGCCGTGAGCGCGTCGAACGGGTCGTCGAAGAAGCCCTGGATCTGGCCCGTGTGCAGGTCGACCGACATGATGCGGTCGACGCCGGCGGCCTCGTACATGTCGGCGACGAGCTTGGCCGCGATCGCCTCGCGCGAGAGCGCCTTCTTGTCGGACCGCGAGTAGCCGTAGTAGGGCACGACCGCGATGACGCGCTTGGCCGACGCGCGCTTGAGCGCGTCGATCATCACCAGCTGCTCGATGATGAAGTCGTTGATGCTCATCCCGTCCGGGAACGAGTCACGTGCGACTGCAGCACGAACGCGTCGGTGCCGCGGACCGACTCGGCGAACCGGGCGTAGAGCTCGCCGTTGGCGAACTGGGCGAGCTTGACCTCGCCGATCCGCATCCCGAGGTGGTCGGCGACCTCCCGAGCGAGCTCCGGGTAGCTCGACCCGGAGAAGAGCATCATCCGCTTCTTGGTGACCAGTTCCACGGGGCGCCTCGGCAGGGTCGTGGGCGGGGTGAGGGAGAGCGGGGAAGCTGCGCACGACGGTAGCGCCGTCAGCGGTCCCCGACCCAGCCCTCCTTGGTGGTCTGGCGGCTGCGGGCGATGGCGAGCGCTCCGTCGGGCACGTCGTCGGTCACGACCGACCCGGCGGCGACGTACGCACCGGCGCCCGACGTCACCGGAGCGACCAGCGACACGTCGCAGCCGACGAAGGCACCGTCACCGATGGTGGTGTGGGACTTGGTCCGCCCGTCGTAGTTCACGGTGATGACGCCGCAGGCGATGTTGGCGCCCGCACCGACGGTCGCGTCCCCGACGTAGGCGAGGTGGGGCACCTTGGCGCCGTCGGCGACGTCGGCGTTCTTGGTCTCGACGAACGCGCCCGCCTTCGTGTCGCGCGCCGAGCCGCGTGCCGGGACGCAGGTGGGTGAAGGGTCCGACGCTCGCACGCGCGACCGATCACGGCGTCGTCGGCACGGGTGGAGTGCACGGTCGCGTCGGCGCCCACCTCGGTGTCGGTGAGGTGGCTGTTCGGGCCGACGACGGCCCGCTCGCCGATGCTGGTGCTGCCCTCCAGGATCGTCCCGGGCAGGATGCGAGCGTCACGTCCCACACGGACCGACACGTCGACGTGGGTGGACGCGGGGTCGTCGACGCTGACGCCGACCTCGGCGGCGAGGTGGGCCAGGTGCCGGTCGCGGAGGACCGCGCCGCGCGGCCGCGAGCTGCCAGCGGTCGTTGACGCCCGGCGACCTCGTCCTCGTCGGCCACGACGGCCGCGACACGCTCGCCCGTCGCCGGTGAGGATCTGGACGACGTCGGTGAGGTACAGCTCGCCCTGGTCGTTGGCGTCGTCGATGCGTCCGAGCGCGTCCTCGAGCAGCGCCGCGGTCGACGAGGTACATGCCGGCGTTGATCTCGCCGACGGCCCGTTCGTCGTCCGTGGCGTCGCGGTGCTCGACGATGCGGGTGACGGTCCGCCGTCGTCGTCCCGGAGGACCCGGCCGTACCCGGCCGGGTCGTCGAGCACGGCGGTCAGCATCGCGGCGGCAGCATCACGGTCGGTAGCCCGCCGTCGGCAGCGTCGAGGAGCGACTCGAGCGTCGGCGCGGTCAGCAGGGGGGTGTCGCCCGGCAGGACGAGGACCCGGCCGATGCCGTCGCGCGAGGGCCGGGAGCGCGACCTGGACCGCGTGGCCGGTCCCGCGCTGGTCCTCCTGGACGACCGTGACCGAGCCCGGGGACGCCGACGCGCGGCGACCTCGGCCTCGACCGCCTCGCGCTGGTGGCCGACGACGACGATGACCTGGCCGAGCCCGAGGGGGCGCAGCGCCTCGAGGACGTGGCCGACCAGCGACCGGCCGGCGGTGCGGTGCAGCACCTTGGCGACGTCGGAGCGGAACCGGGTGCCCTTCCCGGCCGCGAGGACGATCGCCGCGACGTCGCCGCGATCCGGGTGGGGGTCCTGATCCACGGCCACGGTGGTCTCCTCGGGTGCGCCGGGTTGCGCGGGTACGTCGGGGTGCGCCCGTGGGTGCGTCCTCGGGCGAGTGTGCAGCTGGGAGGCAGGGGATCGAACCCTGGATTCCGACTCCAAAGGACGGCGTGTTACCGCTACACCACCTCCCAAGGGAGCACCCGACGCGCCGCGCGGGCGCGGGTGCGGCCGCGGGAGGCTAGTCGCGCCAGACCTCGGGGCCGCCGGCCGGCGACAGCCCGACCTCGACCCGGTCGAACACGCCTCGGCCACCGCGTCGCGCAGCCGGGCGGCGTCCTGGGCGTTCGCGGCCAGCCCGACGACCGTCGGCCCCGACCCGGACACGAGCGCGCCGAGCGCACCCGCGTCGAGCAGCGCGTCGCGCTTGTCGGCCAGCTCGGGCCGCAGGTGCTCGGCCGCGAGCTGCGAGGTCGTTGTGCAGCGCGTCGCCGAGCGCCTCGGCGTCGCCGGTGCGCAGGGCCTGCAGGACCGCGTCCGGCTCGGCCTCGGACGGCGTCGCCACCTCGTCGTAGGCGCGGTAGACGTCGGGGGTCGACAGCGGCGCGTCGGTGATCGCCGACGACCCAGTGGTAGCTGCCGCGGGTGAGCACCTGGGCGGTGGCGGTCCCGGTGCCCGGTCGCCAGGGCGGTGCCGCCCCGACACGCAGAACGGCACGTCCGCGCCGAGCTCGGCCGCCAGCTCGCGCAGCCGGGCGCGACCGAGGCCGGCCCCCCACAGCTCGTCGAGCGCGACGAGCGCCGCCGCGGCGTCGGCCGAGCCGCCCGCCATGCCGGCGGCCACGGGGATGTGCTTGTCGAGGTGCAGCCGCGTCGTCGGGCCGTTGCCGTTGCCCGTCGCTGCCGAGCCCGAGTCTCGGCCATGACCGACGCGGGCCGCCCGGACGGCGAGGTTGCGCCTCGTCGTCGGGGACGCCGTCGACGCGCGTCCTGGGTGAAGTCGAGCCGCATCGAGCGCCGCACGGCCGGGTGCTGTGCGGTCGGTCCCTCGAGCCTGCGCGGTGACGGTGTCGTAGAGCGACACGGTCTGGAGGACGGTGACGAGCTCGTGGTAGCCGTCGCCGCGTCGCCCGCGCACGGAGAGGAAGAGGTTGATCTTCGAGGGGACGCGGACGCGGACCCGCGTGAGGGCGCGTCGATCGGTCGGTCGTCCACGCGGATCACCTCCCCCGGTGCGTCTGTCGGAGCGGCCCGCGACCGTGCTCCGCGGTCGGTCGGCATCGCACCATCGTACGGCCGCCCGGCGACCGGGTCGGACCGACGCTACGAGCGTGCGTCGCGGGGTACGTCATCGGCGACGGCGCGGGCGACGGCGTCGGGCGACGACCTGGCGGTGCCGTCACGGCCGTGCCGCAGGGCGTCGGCGGCGTCGAGGGCGTCGACCGAGCCGCGTGATGGCCGCGGCGTCGAGGGTCTCGGCGCGGGCCCCGAGGTCGACGTCCGCGGCGGCGGCGGCCGCGGCGCAGGCTCGTCGGCATCGGCGACCCGCGGAGGTTGTTGCGCAGGGTCTTGCGGCGCTGGGCGAAGGCCGCGTCGACCAGCGTCGAGCAGCCGCTGCCGTCGGTCGCCGGTCGGGCGCGTCGGCGCGACGCGCGATGCGGACCATCACCGAGTCGACGTTCGGGACCGGGTGGAACACCGTCCGCGGGATGGCCAGCACGACCTGCCGCGTCGGCCTGCAGCGCGAGCTTGACCGACACGCCGGCGTGCAGCGGGTCGCCCGGGCGGGCGCACCAGCGCTCCCCGACCTCGCGCTGCACCATGACGAACTGGTCGGTCGACGGCCGGGTCCGCCAGCGCGTGCATCACGATCGGGGTCGCGGTGTTGTAGGGCAGGTTCGCGACCAGCCGGGCCGGCCCGCCGTCGACGAGCGCCCCGAGGTCGGCTGCGCAGCGCGTCGGCGTGGACCACCTCGACGTTCGGCACGGTCGGCGAGGACCTCGCCGAGCGGCGCCGACCATCCCGGCGTCGATCTCGACCGCGACGACGCGGCGCAGCGGCCTCGACGCAGCCCGAGGGTCAGCGACCCGAGGCCCGGACCGACCTCCAGCACGGTGTCGTCCGGTCGAGGTCGGCCGCCGCCACGATGCGGCGCACGGTGTTCGGATCGACGACGAAGTTCTGACCCGCGGCCTTGCGCGGCGCGAGCCCGTGCTCGCGCAGCAGCCGCTGCACCTCGGTCGGGGTGAGCAGGGCGGTCCTCGCGGGTCGGGCGAACCGAGGCTAGACGGATCGGCACACCGCGGCGCCGCCGCCGCCGTCCGGCGCGGACGCTCACCGGACGGTCAGCGCAGACCGAGCTGGCCCGAGCAGTGCGGCCAGGCGCTCCCAGCCCTGCGACGCGCTGGACCTGCGGCCCGCGTCGATCTGCTGGTCGCGGGTCGCCTCGTAGGCGTAGGTCGGGGCGCCGGACGGCTTGTGCGCCGACCAGGTCGACGGGTGGAACTGCAGCCCACCGTGGTAGGTCCCGCGCGCTGCCCAGTTCCCGCCGGACTCGCACGCGCCAGCCGGTCCCAGACGTCGTCGCCGCGGCCGCTCGACGGAGCGGCGTGCCGGCGGGCTCGGGCGGGTTCGGCGCAGGCGGTGGCGGTCGGGCACCGTAGGTGCCGACGAGCACGACCTGGTCGACGGGCTCGCGGACGACCTCGCGGACCGACCAGCTCGCGGTCGACCTCGTCGCCGTCGACGCGCTCGACCCGGTAGGTGTCGCGTCGGAGCCCGTCGGTCGCCCTCGACCTGCGACACGCGGTCTCACCACGTGCGCAGGTCGTCGGTCTCGCGGTGTTCGATCTCGTCGCGTTCGAGCGGGACCTCCTCGACGACCTCGTCGAAGGCCGACGCGCTCGACGGTCACGGTGGTGTGCCGGGCAGGTCGGTGCCGAGGTCCCAGTCGACGGTGTCGTCGTGGCCGAGCTCGACGTCCGCGTCGTCGAGCATGGCGCCGACCGTGGTCGCGAGCGTCCGGACCTCACGGCTGGCTCCGTCGACCTGCGAGCTGCACCGGCCGTCGGGAGGTGCGATGTGCGATGGTGTCGCCGTCCTCGGACGGCCGCGGTCCACCGGGCGCCGTGGTGTACCCGCCGTGCTCGCGGACGTCGAGGTCCGCGGCCTCGGTCAGCACGCCCGCGACGGACGACACGCGGCGCCGTGACGCGACGGATGACCGCGCCGTCGAGGGCGACGTCCACCGTGATGGCGCGGGCGATGTCGATGCGTCGACGTCGTCGAGCGGGACGTCCCGGGCGGGTGTGACCTGCGTCGGCGCGGACCGAGCCGAGGACCTCGAGCTGCTCGAGGACGTCACCGACGGTCGTCGCGTAGGTCCGCGTGCGTCAGCACGTCGCCGTCGACCGCGACCTCCACGGCGTGCGACCAGCCGATGAGCGGCACGGCGCGAGGGCGAGCGACGACCAGGGAGACCACGGCGCGGGTGCGGGAACGCAGGCGCGCGCGGCTGGGAGAGGGAGACATGGGGGCGGACCGTACGGACGGACGCGACGAACGGCCGGGGCCGTCCGGACAGGTGCGCCCCCGTGAACGTCACCGCGCCCGACGACGGTCCGGCCGCGTGCGACCGTACGGCCGACGGAGCCACGAACCCGCAGGTCAGCGGCGGGTGCGGCGGTCAGGCGGCGGGGAGGGCGAAGGCCCGCACGGCGTTGGCGAACACCGCTCCTCGAGCTCAGTCGGGATCGCCACCGTGCGCCGTCGGCCAGCGCGCGCAGGGTGAACGGGAGGTAGGAGGGGTCGTTCGCCTGCGCCGCGGTGCGGATGCGGGGTCAGGTACGGCGAGTCGGTCTCGGTGAGCAGCAGCTCGACCGGCGCCGCGGCCGCGGCGTCCCGGAGTCGGCTCCGCGTTCTTGAAGGTGACGTTGCCGGCGAACGACAGGAACCAGCCCGCGATCGGCGCACCGGGCGACCACGTCGAGCGTCGCCCGAGAAGCAGTGCATGACGACGCGGTCGGGCGCACCCTGGTCGTCGAGCACGGCGAGGCAGGTCGTCCCACGCCTCGCGGCAGTGGATGACGAGGGTCTTGTCGTGCTCTTGGCGAGCTCGATGTGCGCCCGGAACGCGGCCTCCTGCTGCTGCGGGCGTGGTGTGGTCGCGGTAGTAGTCGAGCCCGGTCTCACCGATCGCGACGACCTCCGGTTCGGTCGCGAGGCGACCGATGACCTCGAGCACCTGCGGGGTGGCCTCCATCGCGTCGTTGGGGTGCACCCCCACGGCGGCGTAGACACCCCCGTGGCGCCGTGCGGTGGCGACCGCCTCGGTCGAGCGACGCCATGTCGGTCCCGACCGTGATCATCGTCGTGACCCCGGCATCCACGCGCCCGCGCCACCTGGGTGGCCGCCGACAGGTCGAAATGGTGGTCGAGGTGGCAGTGCGTGTCGACGTACGGCACGCGGGTGTGGCCTCCGTCAGGGAACGAACGAGCGCGTCGCGCGAGGGACCTGGCAGGTGAGCCGGGATGAGGGCGGGGTGGTCACGCCCCGTCGCTCCCCCGCCGGCCCCGTGGGGCCGGACACGACGCGACCCGCCACGTGGGCGGGTCGGTGGACAGCCTACCAGGACGCTCACCCCCGTGTCCCGCGATCGGTTGCGCGCGCCCGGCGCGGAACGACGGCTGGCCGGAGGTTGTGAAGCGACATGGGGGTGTTCCCCCGGGTAGTCGCTTCACGACCTCGTCGGGCGGCCGGATCAGCGGATGGCGTCGGCCGCGACCACCTCGCCGTCGATCGGTGCCGCCCGGCTCCGTCCGGTCGCGAGGTCGACGAGCAGCGGCGACGCCGGATCGAGGACCACGAGCACGGACCCGCCGACGACGGCCACCCGGCCGGCGGCACGCGGCCCCGCCGCTTCGGACGGCAGCTCGACGGTCGCGTCTCCGACCTCGAGGACCACCCCGCCGGGTCCTGGACGGAGCGCCCCGTCGAACGTGCCACCCTGGCCCACCACGATGTCGAGCACGCCCTCGCCGACCGGCGTGAGCGGGTTCGACGCAGGGATGGCCGGCGCGCCGTCCCCCTGCCGGTCGAGCCGGACGGTGAACGCCTCACCCGCGAGCTCGTCGAGGAGCAGCAGCGCTCCCTCGCGCGCCACCGCGTCCGTGTCGTCGGTCCACACCCACCGGCGGACGGTCAGGGATCGATCGGTGTCGAGCGCGAACGTCGCCGCGAGGTTCGGGTCGTCGCTCGGGCCGCCGTCGGTCCACCCGATGGTCCGGAGCTCGAGCGGCGCGCCCTCGCTCGGACGCACGACCGCGGCGAGCAGATCGCCGTCCGGCGACCACACCGCGGCCGGCTCGCGGCCATCCTGCAGGTCGGGCACGCCGAGCGGGAAGCCGTTCGCCCCCTCGATCGGTGGGGCGGGGAAGTCGGTCCCCACCGGGTCGATGTCGGTCGCCACCTCACCGTCGACGACCCGCAGCCAGCGGACGTCGAAGGTGCCCTCGGCGCGGGTGGTGATCGCGACCGTGAGGTCGGTCGCCGTGGAACCGGGTCGGACGGCCACGTCGACGACGGTGCTCTCGCCCTCGGCCGGGAAGGTGACCAGCTCCTGCGAGGACCCGTCGGCGCGGATCAGCGACACCGTCGTGTCGTCGGCGACCACGAGACCGTCCCCGAGCTCCACCGCACCCGATCCGGACGGTTCCTCCTCGACGGGGTCCGGTCCCGCGGCGGCTGGTGCGAGCCCACCGAGCAGCGCACCGGCGACCACGTCGTCGCCGAGCCGGTCGGACGCCGTCGACCGTCCCCGGCGGGGAACCGCAGCGTGACCGCCGTGCCGCCGCCGACCAGCAGCGCGGTCCGGCCGCGGGCGTCGAGACTGACGCGCCTCGGCACGACACCGAGGTGGCGCGCGCCGCGCCGTCGTGATGCCCTCGCCGCACGCGAACACCGCGTACCACTCGCCGTCGCTCCAGCGGCGAACACGGGGCCGTCGTCGGTCGCGACGAAGTCGCTGCTGATGTCGATCGCGCCGCCGACCGCGCCGTCGTAGGTCTCGCGCTGCTGGACCTGGAAACCGTCGGCGGTCCGCTCGAGCACGAGCGCACCCTGCCGGTCGGCGCCTCGGACCCGCAGCCGGCTCACGTCGCCGTCGTCCGCGACCGGGCCGCTCCACTCGATGAGCGCGTCGATGGCGTCGAGCTCGTCGGCGACAGTGACCGTATGGATCTCGATGGCGGCGCCGAGGTCGGGGTCGAGCGAGCCGGGGACCTCACCATCGCCGTCGAGCGGGACCACGTACACGGCAGGTGCGGCGTCGACGAGCTGCGAGATCCCCGTGTAGGCGAGCCAACGCCCATCGGGCGAGATGGCCACGCTCGGCGCCTGGCCGGTCCCGCCAGGCAGGTCGAGGGTCGAGGTGGGCACGACGCCCCCGGTGCCGCTCTCGCCGCCCCCGTCCTGCCACAGGGTGACGACGAGAGCCTCCTCGCCTGGGGGTGCCACCACGGCGGCCGCCTGGAAGCTGTCGAGGCTTGACCCGGGGGCGGCCGAGAGAGCGACTGCACCTCGCCGAGTCCGCCGCAGGTCACATCCCGGTCGCCGGTGTCGAGGTCGGCGAGCACGAGCGACCCACCCTCGATGGCGAGCAGCGCGTGGGTGGGGTCGCCGGGGGCAGCCGCACCCTCCGGTGACTCGACCACGTCGGGGGTGTCGGCGACCTCCGGGGACCGGGGGTCCCCCCGTCGAGGACGTTCGGCACGATGACCGCGGCTGCGGCGATGGCGGCGACGCCGGCGAGCGACCAGCTGGCGACACGCAGGCGTTGCCGCCGGGCGATGCGTCGCTGCACCCCCTGGTACAGGGTCGGCGTCGGCTCGACGCCCTCGGCACGCTGGCGCAGGGACTCGCGGACGCGCTGTTCGATGGGGTCCATCAGCGATCACCTCCGAAGCTCGTCGACCGGTGCCGGCCGGCTGGCGAGCAGCTCCTGCAGCCGCGCCAGACCACGTGACGTGTTGCTCTTGACCGTCCCGACCGAGCAGCCGAGGATCTCGGCGGTCTCGGCCTCGGAGAGGTCCTCGTAGTAGCGGAGGACGACGGCGGCGCGTTGTTTGGCCGGCAGCCGCTGGATGCCCTGCCAGACCAGGTCGCGGTCGGCCGCGTCCTCGTCGACGAGCCGGACGCCGCGGTCGTCGCCCGCTGCGCTCGGACGCGACCCGACGTTCGAGGTAGCGCCGTCGGAGCCGGGAGTTGGCCTCGTTGGCGACGGCTCGGCGCACGTACGCGCCGACGTCGCGGACCTCGCCCTTCTGCCACCGGACGTAGACCTTGGCGAAGGCCTCGGACACCACGTCCTCGGCCTGGTCCGGATCGCTGACGAGCAGGTAGGCCAGGCGCACCGCCTGCCGGTGGTGGGCGTTGTAGACGCGGCGAACGACGGCTCGTCAGCGACCGCTTCTCGCACCATCGCGAGCACGTGCGTCCCCATCTCGTCGTGGACGCATCGGTCCGGCGATCTACCGGCGGAGCGTCCCCTCCACACCACCTCGACGCACGGAACGAGGCCGAGGTTGCACCGCGATCGTGGCCTACGGCGCGTCCGTCAGCGTGCTTGGCCGCGACGACCGCGTCGAAGACCTCGCGCTTCGGCACCCCGGCCGCCTGCGCGACCTCGGCGATCGCGGCCTTGCGGCCGGAGCCCTCCGACTCGAGCTGCCCGGACCCGCGACGACCAGCTCGGCCCCGGGTCGAGCACCGTCGCCGCGGGCTCCGGCGCACCGCCGATGACCACGGTCAGCTCGCCGCGGACGCCGTCGGTCCCGACGCGGGCCGCGAGGTCGCCGAGGCCGCCCGCGGACCACCTCCTCGTGGAGCTTGGTCAGCTCGCGACACAGCGCTGCGGGCCGGTCGGTCCCGAGCGCGTCGGCGAGGTCGCGGAGGTCGTCGTCGGCGCGGTGCGGCGAGACGTAGAGGACGAGCGGTCGGACGCTCGGTCGCGAGCTCGGCGAGCCGTTCGCGGCGGCGCGCGCCCTTGCGGGGCAGGAACCCCTCGAACGCCACCCGGTCGGAGGGAGCCCGGACACGACCAGCGCCGTGAGCAGCGCCGAGGCGCCGGGGACCGCCTCGACGCGGAGGCCCGCCGCGGCGACGGCGGCGATGAGCCGGTAACCGGGGTCGGAGAGCGCCGGGCGTCCCCGCGTCGGAGACCAGCGCGAGCCGCTCGCCGGCCTGCGATGCGGGCGAGGACCTCGGCGGATCCGGTCGCGTTCGTTGTGCTCGTGCAGGCTGAGCTGGCGCACCTCGCTGCCGACGTGCGCCAGCAGCTTGCCGGTCCGGCGGGTGTCCTCGGCGAGGACCAGGTCGGCGGTCGCGGAGCGCCTCGGCAGCGCGCGGTGACAGGTCACCGAGGTTGCCGATCGGCGTGGCGACCACGACCAGCACGCCGGCACGCTCGACCTGCGTCGTCGCTCACGCTGCCTCCGCCGTCGGTCCACCGCGGTCCGCGGCCCCGCCGAGCCTACGCTCGCCGCGTGACCCGACGCCGCCCCCCGCCCGCGTTCGTGGCGGCGGTGGCCGTCGCGGCGGTCGCCGCCGCCGTGACCTTCGTGCGGCTCGGCGAACCACCCGGGATCGTGTTCGACGAGACGTACTACGTGACCGACGCCCGGGCCATGCTCGACGACCGGCGTCGAACCCGACTTCGCGGTCCACCCGCCGCTCGGCAAGTGGGTCATCGCGGCCGGCATCGCGGTGGTCGGCGACGTCCCTGCCGGGTGGCGGGCCGGCGGCGCGCTGCCTGGCGGTCCTCGCCGTCGCGGCGAGCGTCGAGCTGGCCCGCCGTCTGACGGGGCGGGTCCTGTTCGGCGTCGTCGCCGGCGGGCTGGTGCTCGCCGACGGCGTGTGGTTCAGCCTGGCGCGGCTCGCGATGCTCGACAGCGCGCTCGCCGCCTTCGTGACCTTCGGCACGCTCGCGCTGGTGGTCGACCACCAGCGGGCGACCGCGCGTACCAGCGACGCAGCCGCCGCAGCACCGCGCCCCGCGGTGTCGCGGTGGCCGCTCTGGCTCGCCGGGTGTCGCCTTCGGTGCTGGCGGCGGCCACCAAGTGGTCGGGCGTGCTCGCCCTCGCCGGCGCGGGCGCGCTCGCGCTCGGTTGGGAGCTCGCGGCACGGCGCCGACGCCGGGCCGGCCGTGACCGGCCACGCCGTCCTGGTCGCGCGAGCCTGGCCCGGGTGGCCGCCGCCCTGGTCCTCGTCCCCGCGGCCGTCTACGCGCTCAGCTGGGCGCCGTGGCTGGCGGGCTACGCCGCCACCTCGACGGCGGCCGAGCGCTGCGAGACCGACGGGGTCCGCGATCCGAGCCTGCGCGCCCGCGTGGTCGGAGCGCCTCGCGCGGGCTCGGCCGTCACCACGCGGCGATCACCCGGTTCCACCTCGGCCTCGAGGCGGAGCACCCCTACCGCGCCCCGGCGACCACGTGGCCGGCGCAGGTCCGGCCGGTCGTCGCTCACTACGAGAGCTGCGACGCGACCGGGGCCCGCGCGGACGGCGACCCGTGCCTCGGCCCGGCCGGGCGTGCCGAGCGAGGTCGCCATCCTCGGCAACCCGGCGCTGTGGTGGTCGGTGCTCGTGCTCGTCCCGCTCTCGGCGGCAGCCCTGCGCCGGCGCGACGGCGGGGCGGTCGTCGCCCCTCGTGATGCTCGGCGCCCAGTTCCTGCCATGGCTGGTCGCCGCACGACCGGTCTTCAACTTCTACACCGTCCCGCTCGTGCCGGTGCTCGCGCGCGGCCGTCGTCGTCGCGTGCGCCGAGCTCGACCGGCCCGCGCTGCGGCGCTGGACGCTCGGCACCGGGGGATGCGCCGGGCTCGCGTTCGGTGCCGCGGCACGGCGACGGGCGCCGGGCGGTCCCGCAGCGACGACCGCGGCCCTGCTGGCCGCCACGGCCGGTGTCGCGCTCGGCAGCCTGGTCGACGGTCGACGCGAACGGACGTGGGGCGTCCCGACCCGCGCGCGCTGCCCGTCGGGACGATCACCTCGTTGTCGGTTCTGGCAGCGGCGGCGGCCCTGCTCGTGTACCTCTCCCCGCTGTGGTTCGCGCTGCCGGTCGAGGAGAGCTCGCTCCGCCAGCGGTGGTGGTTGCGCAGCTGGGTCTGACCCCGGTTGCGCGTCGGTGGTCCCCCACCGTCGTCGGTCCCGGGCAGGAGCAGCTGGTGCGCAGGTTCCTCGTCGTCACGGCCTCGCTGATCGTCGTCCTCGCGCTCGTCGCGCTGGTCGGCGGGGGGTGGTACTACACCGACCAGCTCCTGCCTGCCCCGCAGCCCGAGGACCCGACCTACGACGTCGAGGTGGCCGCCTGCGGAGGATGCGAGCCCGAGGCGGAGACGGCCGACGCTCACCCTCGCCGCGACCGAGGGCGACCTCGTCGACCTCGCGCGGATCGGGTTCTGGACCGCGACCAGCACGCTCGAACTCGGCGAGATCCTGGCGACCGACGGCGACACGGTCACCCGCACCGCGACGCTGCTCGACGGCGACTGGCCGGAGGTGGGCGACCTCGGTGCGTCCGCCGCGACGACCTTCCGCGGGGACCCCATGACCGCGCTCGGCCTGACCTACGCCGACGTGATGGTCACCGGCCCCGACGGCGCGCTGCCGGCCTGGCACGTCCCCGCCGCGGACGACGCCGACCGGGCCGCGACGCGCCGTCATGGTCCACGGTCGTGGGGCGTCCCGCGAGGAGCTGCACCGCTCGCTGCGGACCGTCCACGAGGCCGGGTTGGACGCCCTGGTCGATCAGCGTGCGCAACGACCCGGACGGCCCGCAGGACCCCGACGGCTGGGGCCGGTTCGGGGACACCGAGTGGGAGGACCTCCAGCTCGCCGTGGACCACCTCGTCGAGGAGGAGGACGCGGAGCGGCTGGTGCTCGTCGGGTCGTCGCAGGGCGCGTCGATCGTCCTCGGCTGGCTCCGCCGCGGCGAGCACACCGACCGCGCCGTCGCTGCGGTGCTGACGAGCCCGCTGGTGTCCATGCACGACACGCTCGTGCTCCAGGCCCAGGGACGCGACATCCCGGACGCCGCCATCCCGCCGCTGCTGTGGTCCACCAAGATCCTCGCCACCCTCCGGTCGGGGATGCGCTTCGACCAGCTCGAGCACGCCGCCGACGACGTCGTCGACGTCTACACGGTCCCGATGCTGGTCACGCACGGGACCGGGGACACCACCGTGCCCTCCGACGGCAGCCGACAGCTCGCGGACGCGCGGCCGGACCTGGTCCAGCTCGAGATCTACGATGGCGTCGAACACGTCCGTGAGTGGAACGCCGACCCGGACCGCTTCGATGCCGACCTGGCCGCCTTCCTGGCCGAGGTCGTTCCCGGCAGCTGACGGGAGCGGGGTAGCGTCGCGCCCCGGTGGTCGGCGAGCGATGCGAGGTGGCGAGGTGCGCGCGAAACAGCTCACGATCGACGAGCTCGCGCAGGAGTCCGGCGTCTCCAGCCGGAACATCCGCTACTACCAGACCCGCGGTCTGCTCCCACCGCCCGAGCTCAGCGGGCGCCTCGGCTACTACGACCGCCGCCACCTCGAACGCCTCGCGCTGATCCAGGAGCTGCAGTCCGAGGGCCTGAACCTCCAGGCGATCGGTTGGTTGCTCGAGCGGCGGCGCGACGGTCGACACCGGTGAGCTGCGCCGGATGAAGCGGGCGTTGCTCGACGAGTGGGTCGTGGAGAAGCCCGTCGAGCTGCCGGTGGGCGAGGTGCGTCTCGGGCTACGACGGCGCGGATCCGGAGGGGAACGACGCGGAACGGGCCATCGCCCTCGGTCTGTTCGAGCGCGATCGAGGACCCCGAGCTACGTCCGGGTCCGGATGCCGTCGGTCCTCCAGGCCGGTCGTGAGCTGACCGAGATGGGCGTGCCGATCAGCCGGCAGCTCGACGTCCTCGAGCTCATGCGCACGCACGCGACGGCGGTCGCCGAGGCGTACGTGGCCATGTTCGACGACGTCGTGCTGACCGACTGGGACGCCCGGGGTCGGCCGGCCGAGGACTGGCCGCGCGTGCGCGCCGCCCTCGAGCGGATCCGTCCGCTCGCCGGTGACGCGCTGCTGGCGGTCTTCCACCAGGTGATGGCCAAGGCGGCCGCCGACCTGGTCGAGAGCGCCGCCCGGCCCGACGAGGGACCAGGCGACGCGGCCACCCAGGAGCGCTGAGCGCTGAGCGTCGCGCCCGGTCGCTCGGACAGCCCATCCCACTTGACTGTTACACCTAAAACTGTCATCGTTACGGGAACGTAAGTTACCGTTCCGTAACGGAGACCCGATGCCGCTGCTCAGCTCCCCCGTCCGGCCGCTGCCGCCCCGGGTGCGCTCGGTGCTCGGCTCGTCGCTGCTGGCGGGCCTCGCCTCGCCCCACAGCGTCGACCGCTACCTCGAGTCCGTGCACCCGCTGTGGACCACCGAGGGCGGACGGGCCCAGGTCACCGCGGTCCAGCGCGAGACCGACGACGTGGTCACGCTCACCCTCCAGCCCGACCACGCGTGGGCCGGGTCGCTCGCCGGCCAGCACGTGCGGATCGGTGTCGCCGATCGACGGGGTGACGCAGACCCGCACCTACTCGGTGTCCTCCTCGGCACACCGGGCCGACGGCCGGTTCACGATCACCGTCAAGCGCAAGGACGGCGGGGTCGTCTCCGGGTTCCTCCACCGGCGCGCGCAGCCGGGCGACGATCCTGTCGTGCTCAGCGGCCACCGGCGACGTCGTGCTCCCCGAGGTGCGTCCCGACCGCCTGCTGCTGATCAGCGCCGGCAGCGGCATCACCCCGGTCGCCTCGATGCTCCGGACGCTCGCCGACGAGCGCCACGCCGGTGCCGTCACCTTCCTGCACTACGCCCGGTCGACGGCCGACGTGCCGTTCCTCGCCGACCTGCGGGCGATCGCGGCCCGGCACCCCCGGATCGACCTGCACGTGGTACCGACCGGCGGCGAGCCGGGCGAGGTCCTGACGGGACGCTTCGAGGCGGCCCACCTCGACCGGGTCGCGCCCGACCACCACGACACGCTCACGTTCGCGTGCGGGCCGACGGGCCTGGTCGACGCGCTCGAGGAGGCGTACGCCACCCACGGCGCCGAGGACCTGCTGCAGGTCGAGCGGTTCACCCCCCGGGCCCTGGTCCGTCCCGAGGGCGTCTCGGGCGGGACCATCCGTTTCGCCCGGTCCGGGGTCGAGGTGACCGACGACGGCCGTTCGTTGCTCGAGCAGGCCGAGGCCGCGGGCCTCACCCCCGACAACGGCTGCCGCATGGGCATCTGCCACACCTGCACCCGCTTCAAGCCCGAGGGCGCCGTCACCGACCTGCGTGACGGGCGCGTGTGCGATCGCCCCGACACCCGCGTCCAGATCTGCGTGAGCGTCCCCGCCGGCGACGTCGTCGTCGACCTGTAGCTCTCGTTCGATCCCGCCCACCTCCCCATCCGTCTCGGTCGCTGCGCTCCCTCGTTGCCGCACCGCGATCCGCCACCACTCCTCTCCCGCCGCACCGCTCGAAGGAGCACCCGTGCCCGTCGAACTCGACCTCCCCCCGCCCCGAACGCACTGCGTCCCGACGAGCTCGCCTCGCCGGCCGACTACCGGCTGCCGCCCTGCGCCGCGCACCTGAGCGCCGAGCAGGTGGAGGAGCTCGGCCGCGAGCTCGACGCGATCCGCCAGCGCCACCTCGACGACCGCGGCGAGACCGACCGTCGCTACATCCACGCGATGGTCCGCCTGCAGAAGGCGCTCGAGATCGGCGGACGCGGCCTGCTGTTCGCCGGGTTCTTCCCGCCCGCGCTGCTCGGCGGCGCGACCGCGCTCGGCCTCTCCAAGATCCTCGACAACATGGAGATCGGCCACAACATCATGCACGGCCAGTACGACTGGATGGAGGACCCGCGCCTGCACTCCTCCGCGTACGAGTGGGACAACGCCGCCCCGGCCTCACAGTGGAAGCACGGCCACAACGTCGTGCACCACACCTACACCAACGTGGTCGGCAAGGACCGCGACGTCGGCTACGGCCTGCTGCGCGTCAGCGAGCTGCAGCGCTGGTCGCCACGCGACCTCGGCAACCCGCTCTACATGGCGCTCCTGGGGCTGATGTTCCAGTACGGCGTCGCGCTCCACGAGCTCGAGGTGGAGAAGCTCACCAGCGGCGACAAGCCGATGGACGACGCCAAGCCCATCCTGGCCGCGATCCGCGCCAAGGCCGGCGCGCAGGCCAAGAAGGACTACGTGCTGTTCCCGCTCCTGGCCGGTCCCGTGGCGCCGTTCGTGCTCGCCGGCAACATCGCGGCCAACCTGATGCGCAACGTCTGGGCGTTCACGGTCATCTTCTGCGGCCACTTCCCCGAGGGCGTGGAGATGTTCACCGAGGAGGACATCCAGGGCGAGACCCGCGCCCGCTGGTACCTGCGCCAGATGCTCGGCTCGGCCAACCTCACCGGCGGCCCGGTCTTCCACGTGCTGACCGGCAACCTGTCGCACCAGATCGAGCACCACCTGTTCCCGGACCTGCCGGCGTGGCGGTACGCCGCGATCGCCGCGGACGTCCGTGAGCTCGCCGACCGCTACGACCTGCCCTACAACACCGGCCCGCTGCACCGGCAGTTCGGGACGGTCATCAAGCGGGTCGTCCGCCTGTCGGTGCCGAACGGGTTCCCCGACCAGGTCAAGGGGCTGGTCGCCCGCGTGACCGGTCGCACGTCGCGGACCATCGACGCGCTCGCCGACGTCGGTGCGCAGGCTCGCATCGCCCGCGACGGCACCGACCTCGCCGCCTGAGCGCTGACGGATCCACCCCCTCACCCCGCCCGTCCGGACGCCGGACCCGCGGGGTGCCGGCCCTTCGTCGGTGGTCCCACGGCCCGGACCGGCGCCGGGGCGACCACCGTGGTCCGCCCGGCACCGACGAGGAGACCGCCGTGAGCGTGCGCGATGACGAGGCCCGCGACGACAGCACCAGCTTCGAGGTCGATCGGCACACCGACGACCAGCCGCCCCGCGACGACATCATCGAGCCCGACGACATCGAGCGCCGCGCGACGTCGCCGACGAGCTCCAGGGCCCTGACGACGGTGGTCTGGACGTCGGCGCGGGCCGGGTCGACGACCCCGACCCCTTCAACCGCGACGACGAGCCGCCCCGGGCCGCCACCTCGCCCGACGACCTCCCCGAGTCCCAGGGCTTCGACACCGACGAGGCCGATCAGCTCACCGAGGACGGCGGCGCACCGGCCCTCGGCGACGAGGAACGTGCGCAGCCGTAGGCCCCGCGCCCGCCGCCTGACGTCTACCGGTAGGCCGGGAGGGGCACGCCTGCCCCCTGACGTCTACCGGTAGGCCGGGAGGGGCACGCCTGCCCCCTGACGTCTACCGGTAGGCCGGGAGGGGCACCGGCGCGGGTCAGGCGCGGTCGACGCGCTCCCGGACCGCGCGGTCGACGGCCCGCTGCATGGCTTGGACGACCGCCTGGATGGTCAGCGGGCTTGCAGGCGTGCGATGACCTCCGACAGCGCCGCGCGCTGGTCCGGCGGCAGCTCGCCGTGCACGTACGGCCGGAAGAGGTGCTCGCGGAGCAGCTCGGCGAGGTCCTCGGCGAGCGCCGACGTGGCCCCGTCGATCAGCTCGCGCGACGCGCTCGAGCATCTCGCGCGGGACCGCGAGGTCGAGCCAGCTGCAGCCCGAGCTCGAGGTCGGCGGGGCGTGCGCGGCAGCGTCCGCTCGACAGGACCTCGACGACGCCGGTGGCCGCCAGCGCATCGAGGTCCTCGTCGGTCAGTCTGCGACCCGCGAGCTCGTCGAGCTGGCGGCGGGTCAGCTCCTCCGGCGGGTCGGCGACCCACGGGGACAGCAGCGCGCCGTAGACCGCGACGTCGTCGGGGGACGCGTCGACCGGCACCCGTTCGAGGAACCGCTCGATGGCCTGGAGCGTGAAGCCCTTGGCCTGCAGGTCGCGGACGAGGGCCAGCCTGGCGAGATGATCCGGCGCCGTACAGGCCGGTCCGCCCCCGGAGCAGGGGCGGCGGCAGCAGACCCTTGGTCGCGTAGAAGCGGACGGTGCGGACCGTGACGCCCGCCGCGGCCGCCAGCTCGTCGACGGTCCGCAGACCCTCGACCTGCTCGGACAGCCCCGTGGCGCTCACCGCACCGCCTCTCCCTCGCCGCGCGCCGCGTTTGCGGTGCGGCGCAGCGGTGATGTTACATCCCTGCTGTCACGTAGTGGCGCCCCGCCCACGGGGTCGCCGACGTCGGTGGGAGTCAGCCCGCCCCCGGCGACCACCGCTCGAGAGAAGGACCTCCGGTGACGGACGCCTACGTCTACGACGCCATCCGCACGCCCCGCGGCAAGGGCAAGAGCACCGGATCGCTCCACACGGTCAAGCCGGTGTCGCTCGTGACCGGGTTGATGGACGCCGTGCGCGAGCGCAACGAGGGGCTCGACCCCGCGCAGATCGATGACGTCGTCCTCGGTGTCGTCGAACCCCACGGCGAGCAGGGCGGTTCCATCGCTCGCACCGCCGCCATCGCGGCCGGGCTGCCCGAGCCGGTCGCCGGCGTCCAGCTGAACCGCTACTGCGGTTCCGGGCTCGAGGCGGTCAACCAGGCCTCCGCGCGCATCCGCTCCGGGTGGGAGGACCTCATCCTCGCCGGCGGTGTCGAGTCGATGTCCCGCGTCCCGATGGCCTCCGGCGGCGACCCGTGGGCCATGGACCCCGAGACCAACTACGCGACCTCGTTCGTCCCCCAGGGCATCTCGGCCGACCTCATCGCGACCCGCGAGGGGTACTCCCGCGAGGACGTCGACGCGTTCGCGCTCGAGTCGCAGATCCGCGCCGGGCAAGGCGTGGGCCGACGGCCGCTTCGAGCGCTCCGTCATCCCGGTCCGTGACCTCACCGGCCGGGTCGTGCTCGACCGTGACGAGACGGTGCGTCCGGACGCCACGATGGAGGCGCTCGGGTCGCTCAAGCCCTCGTTCGCGGGCATCGGCGAGATGGGTGGCTTCGACGCGGTCGCGCTCCAGCGCTACACCGAGGTCGAAGCCATCGACCACGTCCACCACGCCGGCAACAGCTCGGGCATCGTGGACGGCGCGTCGCTCGTCCTGCTCGGGTCGCGAGGAGGCCGGCGCGCGCAACGGCCTCACCCCCCGCGCCCGCATCCGTGTCGGCGGCGGTCATCGGCTCCGAGCCGACGATCATGCTGACCGGGCCGGCGCCCGCCTGCTTCAAGGCGCTCGACAAGGCCGGCATGACCGCGAGTGACATCGACCTGGTCGAGATCAACGAGGCGTTCGCCGCCGTCGCGCTGAAGCTGATGCGCGACCTCGACGTCAGCCACGACATCACCAACGTCAACGGCGGCGCGATCGCCATGGGCCACCCGCTCGGCGCGACCGGCGCGATGCTGCTCGGCACCGTCGTCGACGAGCTCGAGCGACGCGACCTGACCACCGGCCTCGTGACGCTGTGCATCGGCGGCGGCATGGGCATCGCGACCGTCGTCGAGCGCGTGTGAACGGGCGACGCGGCTCCCCCTCGTCCGCGATGACACGTGAGGACACCACCGTGAGCACCACCGAGACCATCCAGCTACGAGCGCGACGCCGACGGCGTCGTGACCCTGACCCTCGACGACCCGACCCAGCCGGTCAACACGATGCGGGCGCAGTTCGTCGACGACCTCGAGGCCACCGTCGTCGAAGCTGCGGAGCGAGGAGGACCTCACGGGCGTCCTCGTCACGTCCGCGAAGTCGACCTTCTTCGCCGGCGGCGACCTGCGCGAGCTGATCCAGGCCGGCCCCGACGACGTCGATGCGCGTCGCCGCCAACAGCGCGCGGATCAAGGACGCGCTGCGCGGCCTCGAGACCCTCGGCAAGCCCGTCGTCGCGGTCCTGAACGGCACCGCGCTCGGCGGCGGGCTCGAGATCGCGCTCGCCTGCCACCGCCGCATCGCGGTCGAGAACCCCAAGGCCGTCTTCGGCACCCCCGAGGTCACCCTCGGCCTGCTGCCCGGCGCCGGTGGCGTCGTCCGCACGGTCCGGATGCTCGGCATCGTCCCCGCGCTGCTCGGCGTGCTGCTGCAGGGCCAGCAGATGAAGCTCGCCAAGGCCGTCGAGGTCGGCATCGTCGACGAGGCGCACGGCGACCTCGACGCCGCGCTGGCCGCCGCACGGGCGCTTCATCGCCGACAACCCGGAGTCGCAGCCAGCCCTGGGACGTGAAGGGCTACAGGATCCCCGGCGGCGGCCCCGTCGCACCCGGCGTTCGCGGCCAACTCGCCGGCCATCCCGGCCAACCTCAAGAAGCAGACCAAGGGCGCCCACTACGACGCGCCGCACCACATCATGTGCGCCGCCGTCGAGGGGGCCGCGGTCCCGGTCGACCGCGCCTTCGAGATCGAGACGCGCTACTTCGTCGACCTGGTCTGCAACTCGCCGCAGGCCAAGAACATGACGCAGGCGTTCTTCTTCGACCTGCAGGCCATCAACAAGGGCGAGTCGCGTCCCGACGGGCTACGACACGCTGGCAGGCCACCAAGGTCGCGCGTCCTCGGCGCCGGGATGATGGGTGCCGGCATCGCCTACCAGTGCGCCAAGTCCGGCATCGAGGTGGTGCTCAAGGACGTCTCGCTCGAGAACGCGCAGAAGGGCAAGGGCGTACTCGGAGAAGCTCGTCGCCAAGGGCATCGAACGCGGCAAGGTGACCGAGGAGAAGGGCCAGGCCCTCCTCGACCGGATCACCCCGACCGACGACTACGCCGACCTCGCCGGCTGCGACCTCGTCATCGAGGCCGTGTTCGAGTCGACCGAGCTCAAGCACCAGGTCTTCGGCGACACCGAGCCGGTGGTCAACGACGACGCGCTGCTGTGCTCCAACACCTCGACGCTGCCGATCACCGAGCTCGCCGAAGGGGGTGCAGCGCCCGGAGGACTTCATCGGTCTGCACTTCTTCTCGCCCGTCGACAAGATGCCGCTGGTCGAGATCATCAGGGGTGAGCGGACCTCCGACGCGGCGCTGGCCAAGGCCGATCGACCTCGTCCAGCAGATCAAGAAGACCCCGATCGTGGTCAACGACTCGCGCGGCTTCTTCACCTCGCGGGTCATCGGCACGTTCATCAACGAGGCCGTCGCGATGCTCGCCGAGGGCGTCCACCCGGTGGCGATCGAGCGGGCGGGCGAGAAGGCCGGCTACCCGGCGGCGCCGCTGCAGCTGATGGACGAGCTGACCCTGACCCTGCCGCGCAAGATCGCGGCGGAGTTCGAGGCGGCCGCCGAGCGTGACGGCATCGCCTTCGAACGCCACCCGGCGCAGGACGTGCTCGACCGCATGGTCGAGGAGTTCGGGCGCGAGGGGAAGTCGGCCGGCGCCGGGTTCTACGACTACGACGAGGCCGGCAAGCGCACCAAGCTGTGGCCGGGTCTGCTCGAGCACTTCCGTCAGGAGGAGGTGTCGATCCCGCAGGAGGACATGGTCGAGCGGATGCTGTTCGCCGAGGCGCTCGAGACCGTCAAGTGCTTCGACGAGGGCGTGCTGATCACCCCGCAGGACGCCAACATCGGGTCGATCTTCGGCATCGGCTTCCCGGCGTGGACCGGCGGTGTCGTCCAGTACATCGACCAGTACCCGGGTGGCACGACCGGGTTCGTCGCGCGCTGCAAGGAGCTCGCCGACCGCTACGGCGACCGCTTCGTCCCGCCGGCGTCGTTGGCCGCCAAGGCCGAGTCGGGGGAGCCGTACCGCTCCGCCTGACCGGCACCGCACGAGAGCGAGGGCGCCCTCCGGGGCGCCCTCGCTGCGTCCACATCCAGCGACGCGCGCCAGGGCGCGCGGTGTGCGTCCTGGCGCCGGGCAGGGCTCGGCCCCACCCGCGTCGAACCTTCCGAGAGCCCGTCGCTTCCGGCTCCCCTCCGAGGTCCGACCGTGTCCCGTCCCCCCCGTCGCGCGTCCCTCACCGCGGCCGCGGCTGCGGCATGCCTGCTCCTGACGGCAGCAGGACCGTTGCCGGTCGACCTCGGCGGGGCCGTGATCCCGGAGGCGGTGCCCGACCGGCTGCCGGCGCTGTCGAACCCGATCCCCCGGGGCGAGGTGGTGCTGGCCGAGCCGACCACCCGACGCCCCACCGCCAAGTCCGCCGACGGAGACCTGTCGGACTGGGTGGGCGAGGCGTCGCACGTCGGCGGCGCGACCGTCTGGGACGCGGGCGAGCACATCTACTCCGACTTCCTCTTCGACGCGCACGGCGCCGACGACGGACGCGACCGGGACCGGCTCGACCGCTTCGCCGGAGCCCTCTACACCGAACAACGCGCGTGGCGGCTCGACCAGCTGCTGCGCACGTCGGGGAGCCAGCTCGGGGTGCCCGAGCCCATCGGCGCCCCGGACGAGTACGGGGATGTCGCGGGTGGACTGGAGGTCGCCGACCTGCGCGAGGTGCGGTGGGCCGCGAACCGACCCGGCAACCGGCTGGCGCTGCTCGCCCGCGTCACCAACCTGACCGACCCGTCGCGTCTCGGGATCCTCGTCCTCGCCGACCGCGACCTGCCCCTGTACGGCGATCTCCGCGAGGTCGGTCTCGGCACCGGCCTCGTCACCGAGCGGTACGACCGAGCGGTGCTACTGACCGCCGACGGCGCCCAGGCGCGCGACCTCACCGACGGCACGGAGCTGCGCCTGCGCGGCGCGCAGGTCGCGGTCGCCGCAGAGGGGTGGGACAACGGGCTCGAGGCGGTCCTGCCGGCGGACGTGCTCGCCGCCGGTCCGGGTCGCGACCGCCACCTCGACGTCGCGGTGGTCGCCGGTCGGGTCGAGGACGACGGCTCGTTCACCCCGCTGAACGCCGCCTACCGGCACGAGGAGCCGCTGGAGATCTGGAACGAGCGGCTCCAGGCGCTCGACCTGCTCGAGGGCGAAGTCGACCGGTTCTCCTCCGGCCCCATCCCCGTGTCGGACCTCGCCGACGGCCGCACCCAGCCGATGGTGCACCTCGGACCGGGGTACCACGAGCGCCAGTTCCGCTCCGACGAGTCGATCTCCCGCGAGGGGGGACGCGACGGGATCTGGCAGCCCTACGGCGTGTACCTACCGACGTCGTTCACGCCCGAAGAGCCGCTGCCCGTGACCTACTGGCTGCACTACCGTGGCGGCAAGGCCCACTCCGGTGTCGTCATCAACCCCCGCCTGGCGACCCAGCTCGGCGAGGAGCCGGGCCACCTCGTGGTCTTCCCCCACGGTCGCGGTACCTCGGAGTGGTACGTCACCGAGTCCCACCAGGACGTCCTCGAGGTGATGGCGGACGTCGAGTCGCTCGTCGCCGTCGATCCGCTGCGGCGGACCATCTCGGGCTACTCGATGGGGGGGTACGGCTCGTGGCTGTTCGCGACCCTCTACCCCGACCTGTTCGCCGGCGCGTTCGTGCAGTCCGGTGCGGTGACGCAGGGCGCGTGGCTCGGTGGCGGCCCCGACGACGAACCCGACCCGTTCCTCGGCCAGGGCTGGGTCGAGGCCAACGACGGCGACGCGCGCGCCCAGCTCACCTACCGCGCGCTCGAGAACCTGCGTCACGTGCCGTTCGCGATCGACCACGGCACCAACGACGAGCTCGCCCTCAACCCGCAGGTCGAGCGCATGGCCGCCCGGCTGACCGAGCTCGGCTACGAGCACCGCTTCACCCGCTACCTCGGCTACGAGCACTTCACCCAGGCCGCGGTCGACGAGTGGGCGGACGGGGCCGCGTGGCTCGCCCGACAGGTGCTCGACCCCGACCCACGCGAGGTCACCTACGCCGTCGTGCCGGTGCTCACCTGGGCGGTCAACAACGTCGACCCGCCGGCGGGAGCCAGCTTCGACTTCACACCGGACGGGGCGTACTGGATCTCCGGCATCGAGCCGCGCGACGTCCCGTTGTCGGATGTGTCGACCGGTCGACCCGCCGAGCACGTCAAGGCCCTCGTCGACGCGAGGTCCGAGGCGATCCCCGCTCCGGTTCGTGTCCCGCTGATCGACGCCGGGGTGGCCTCACCGCTCGGTCACTCGACCCCCTACCTGCGGAGCGGGCTCACGTTCCGCGACGTGCCCGCGGGCACACCGCTCGACAACGCCGTCGCGAACCGCCTCGTGCTCGAGCTGAGCAACGTGGCGTCCGTCACCGTCGACGCGCAGCGGGCGAACCTCCAGCTCGCGCCCGGCGTCCCGGTCGAGGTGACCATCACGTCGGATGGTCCGACGGTGCTCCGGCTCGCCGGCGCGGCCGTCGACGGTGTCTGGGACACCGCGAAGGTCACGGGTGACGGCGCCACGGTGCGGATCGACGGTGGTGACGTCCTGGTCGAGGTGCCCGGGGCAGCCAGGGTGGTGGTCCGCGCAGGCGGTTGACGGCGCCGGCCGTTCGGTCGGCTGTCCGGCCACGCTCGCGTGAGGCGCGCGGTCCCGTAGCCTTACGGGGTCCGGGAGCTCGGGGGAGACCAAGGCGGCGCAGCGTGACCATCCTCGAGGTCCTGCAGTGGACCCAGGCGCTGCTGTTCGCGACGCTCGCCGTGGCGGCGTTCGGGGCTTGGCGCCGGCACCGGACGGCACCGGCCGGCTACGTCGCCGCCGCGTTCGGTGTCCTCGCGGCTGCGGTGCTCAACTCGCGCATCCGCGAGCTGCTCCCCGGGGAGGCCCCCGAACTGGTCAGCGACCTCGCCATCCTGGCGATCGTCGCCTTCCCGTGGCTGCTCGCCGCCTTCGCGTGGTCCTTCTCCGGGCGCCTCCCGACGTGGTTGCGGGCCGCGGGCGTCGTGACGTTCGGGCTCGGGCTGCTCGCGTTCGCCGTCCCCCCGCTCGGCGACGCCGCCGACCGCGGTCCCGTGGAGTCCGCGTACGTCGGCACGGTCCTCTCCCTCTGGGTCGCCCTCACGGTGGCCGCCGCCCTGCACCTGTGGCGCGCGGGTCGGGGGCAACCCGTCGTGCGCGCGCGGACGCGGCTGCTCGCCCTCGGCGCGCTGGTGCTGGCGCTGGCGCTCCTCGTGGCCGGGCTCGTCCCCGAGGACAACGCGGTGCTGCCGATCCTGATCGCGGTGGCGACCATCGTCTCCGCCGTGCTCTTCGCCGCAGGCTCCGCGCCGCCGGCCCCGCTCCGCCTCTACTGGCGACAGCTCCCCGCGCAACGCATGCACGAGATGCAGACCGCGCTCGTCGCGGCGCTGACCCCGCACGAGGCCGCGGAAGCGGTGGTCCCGGTCCTCGCCGACACCTTCGGCGGCGGGGCGACCTGTCTCGACCCCGACGGCGCCGTCGCCGCACGCAGCCGCCTCACGGAGGAGGCCACCACGGCGATCGCCGACCGCATCCGAGCCGGGGCGACCGAGATCGACGGTGTGCAGGTCCTGGCGGTGGACGGCTGGTGGCTCGCGGTCCAGGGCTCGCCCTACGCCCCGCTCTTCGGTGAGGACGAGCGCGACCTGCTCGAGCGGTTCGGTCTCCAGCTCCGCCTCGCCGTCCAGCGAGCCGAGCTGTTCGTGGCCCACGGCCGAGCGAGGGACCAGGTCGAGGAAGCCAGCCGTGACCTGCAGGCCATGCTGGTCGGGCTCGCCCACGACCTGCGCAGCCCGGCGGTCACCATCAGCACCTACGCCGCGCTGTTGCCGGACGCGGAGGACGACGACGATCGCGACCAGATGCTCGAGGGGCTGCGCGACGGGTCGGCCTACCTCGACCGGCTGGTCGACGGGCTGCTCGCCCTGTCCCGCATCGGGCGCAACGATGGTGAGCCCGAGCCGGTCGACCTCGGCGAGGTCGTCGCCGGCGTCGCCCGACGGTTGGTCGCGAGCTTCCCCGGGCTGGAGGTCCGGACCGTGGATCCGCTCCCGGTGCTCTGCCTCGACCGGCTCCGCATCGAGCAGGTCGTCGACAACCTGCTGGGCAACGCCGCCAAGCACGGCGGCAGCGACGACCTCAGGGTCGAGGTGTCGTGGGAGCCGTCGCCCGCTGGTGGTGGGGTGCTGCGGTTCGCGGACGACGGCCGGGGGGTCAGCGAGGACGAGCGGGAGGTGGTGTTCGGCCTCTTCCGGCGCGGTTCCACCTCCGCTGCAGGCAGCGGTGTCGGCCTCGGGCTCGTGCGCCGGATCATCGAGAACCACGGTGGCCACGTCCGGTTCGCCCCCACCGACCGTGGTGCCTGCGTCGAGATCACGCTCCCCGACGAACTGGTCGTGCACGACGACGCCCGAGTCCCACACGATGCTCCGGAGATCAGCCGCCCGTAGGCGACCGTCAGGGTTGCTGCTCGAAGCGATACCCGTCCTCGTGTCGCAGGAGCCGGTGGCGCGCGCCCGGCACCTGCGAGTCCACGGTCGGCCACCCGGCGTCGCCCTCGTAGAGCGACACCAAGGTGCCGTCCTCGTTGCGGCAGACCCGCGGCTCGTAGACGAGGACGGCGCTCGTCTCGGCGTGCCGGAGCACCGCCGCGACGGTCGCATGCTCATCGATCTGGCGAAGCGTCAGCCAGGTCGGCGCTGCCAGCGTGATCTGTCCCGCCTGGTAGCGCGCGAGAGCGGCGGCGGGCGTCAGCCAGTCGGCCGCGTGGATCTCCCCCCCGTCGACCACCACGTCCTCGACCTCGGCCTCGGCTGCCACGAGGAACCAGGTGGCGAACCGCCGCGGAGGGCCGGGTGGCGTGGTCCAGTGCGCCCACGGGACCATGTCCTCGGCCGGGACGACGAGGCCCGCCTCCTCCGTCAGCTCACGAGAGGCTGCCACCCGTGCCGCGGCGAGGCCCGAGTGATCACCGGTCCTCGCCGCCACCGCGTCGCCCTCGTCCACCCGCCCCCCGGGGAAGACCCAGGCACCGCCGTTGAAGGCGAGGTCGGGGTTGCGGCGCAGCAGCAGGACCTCGATGCCGTCCGACCCGTCGCGCATCAGTACCACCGTCGCGGCAGGTGCGACCTGGACGTCCGCAGCGTCGCGGCGCTCGGGCCCGCGGCTCACGCGCTGAACAGCTGAGCGATCGTCTCGGCGACGCAGGCGGGCTTGTCGCTGCCCTCGAGCTCGACGGTCGACCGCAGCCACACCCGCAGCCCCCCACCAACGGGTTCGCTGCGCGCGAGCTCGCTCGAGACCCGCACCCGCGAGCCGACCGGCACCGGCGCCACGAAGCGCACCTTGTCGAGGCCGTAGTTCACGGCCATCCCGACCCCGTCGACGCGGTAGACCTCCTGGACCAGACGCGGGAGCAGCGACAGCGTCAGGAACCCGTGCGCGATCGTCCCGCCGAACGGGCTGGCCGCGGCCCGCTCCGGGTCGACGTGGATCCACTGGTGATCACCGGTCGCCTCGGCGAAGGTGTCGATCGTCGTCTGGTCGATGGTCACCCAGCTGCTGACACCGAGGTGGGTGCCCTCAGGGGTGGCTGCCAGCTCCTCCACGCTCGAGAAGGTACGCACCTCGTTCCTGTCGGTCGGAGTCGGTGATCAGCGGTCTGCGAGGAGCGCCAGCGCCGGGTTGTGCTCGGCCGGGACCACCTCGTCGGCCGGCGGGGGACCCGGTGGGGTGCCGTCGCCGAAGGGCTCGCCACCGAGCGCTTCCCGACCGTGGGGTGCGGCCCACCCGGTCAGGTCCGGGCCGAGCGGCACGATGCCGGTCGGGTTGATGTCGAGGTGGACCTCGTAGTAGTGCGACTTGATGTGCGCGAAGTCGGTGGTGTCCCCGAAGCCGGGGGTCTGGAACAGGTCGCGGGCGTAGGCCCACAGCGCTGGCATCTCGTTGAGCTTGCTCCGGTTGCACTTGAAGTGGCCGTGGTAGACGGGGTCGAAGCGGGCGAGGGTGGTGAACAGGCGGACGTCGGCCTCGGTGATGGTGTCCCCGACGAGGTAGCGCTGGTCGGTCAGCCGCTCCTCGAGCCAGTCGAGCCGGTCGAACAGCCGGTGGTAGGCGCGCTCGTAGCTGGCCTGCTTGCCTGCGAACCCGCAGCGGTAGACCCCGTTGTTCACGTCCTCGTAGACGAGCTGCATGACCTCGTCGATCTCGTCGCGCCGATCCTCGGGGTAGAGGTCCGGGGCGCCCGTCGCGGTGGTGATCGCGCCACTGCGTCGACAGGTCGAGGGTCAGCACCGGGTAGTCGTTGGTCACGACCTGCCCGGTACGGCACGTCGACCATCGCCGGGACCGTGATGCCCTTCGGGTAGCCGGGGAAGGCGGCCTCGTAGGCGTCCTTGAGGCGCGGGATGCCGAGCACCGGGTCGACCCCGTCCGGGTCGAGGTCGAAGGTCCAGCTGTCGGCGTCGTGGGTCGGGCCGGCGACCGCCATCGAGATGGCGTCCTCGAGCCCGAGCAGCCGTCGCACGATGATGGCCCGGTTCGCCCAGGGGCACGCCCGGGCCACCGCGAGCCGGTACCGACCGGCCTCGACCGGCCAGTCGGCGCGCGGGTCGGATCCGTCCGGAACCTCGCTGACCCCTGCCACGATCCGGCGCTCGATGTAGTCGGTGTCGCGCTCGAACTCGTCCTCGACGTACGACCCTTGACCCACACCGTTCTCCTGTCGCCGGCCCGCGACGGTAGCGTCGAGCGCGTCCACGTTCCCGGCCCATCCGGACCCACCCGTGCAACCGTCGACCGACTCCGCCACCCCCACCGGCACCCATCCGGGCCTGCTGAACCTGCGCGACCTCGGCGGGACGCCGACCCGCGACGGTGGGGTGATCGCGCCGGGCCGGCTCCTGCGCGCGGCCGAGCCCGTCGGCCTCTCGCCGGGCGAGCTCGACCAGCTGCGCACGCTCGGCGTCCGTTCGCGTCTCGACCTGCGCGGTGATCGCAGCGCCCGCGCCTGCACCGAGCTCGATGCGTCCGGGATCGAGGTCCACCACCACCCGTTCCGTGACCTGCTCGCCGCCGAGGACCTCCCCCCGCTCGAGACGGCCGAGCAGCTCGGGCGCCACTACCTGACGACCGTCCGCGGGAGCGTCGACTCGCTCGTCGGAGCGGTCCAGGCGATCGCGGGCGACGCACCGCTCGGGGTGCTCGTGCACTGCGCGTGGGGCAAGGACCGCGCCGGCATCGTGATCGCCTCGACGCTCGAGCTGCTCGGGGTCGACCGGGAGCTGGTCGTCACCGACTACGCGCGGACGGGACCCGCGGTCGGCGCGTTGTTGGACCGTGTGCTCGCCCGCCTGCCACCTGAGGTGGCGGCCCGCGCCGACCGCGACCGGCTGGCGCTTCAGGCCCCGGCAGCCACGATGGCGACCTTCCTGGAGGAGGTCGACACCCACCACGGCGGCATCGCGGGCCTGCTGGCCGGTGCCGGAGCAGATCCGGAGGACCTTCGCGGTCGGCTGCGCGACCGGCTGCTGAGCTGAGGGCCGGCAGCTCCCCGCGCGGCACGCGTGTCAGTGGATGATCGTCGGGACCGGCGAGGGGCCGCGCTCGGAGATGCGCCGGCGACCCGGGCCGAACGTGAGCCACACGGTGACGAGCGTCGCGAAGAGCGTCAGCCCTCCGAGGGCGCCACCGAAGTCGGTCCCGGTCGACGAGGCCGACAGGACCACGGGGGCCGAGAAGCCGAGGTAGGTGATCGCGTAGAAGGTCGCCACCAACGCGCCCCGGCTCTCGACCGCGGCCAGCCACTGGGTGGCGGTGAGGCCGGAGGCCAGGGCGAGCCCGTACGCCGCCCCGAGCAGCACCGCGGCGGGGATCAGCAACGCCGGCGCCCCCGTGCGCGTGGCCAGCAGGCCGAGCCCGACGCCGAGGGCGCCGCACGCGGCGCCGAGCGGTGCGGCACGCACGATGCCGAGGCGCGCCACCAGCGGTTGCACGAGGACCCCGACGCCGAGGCTCAGCCCCGCCACCACGCCGGTGACCGCGAGGTCGACGCCCGGCATGGCCGAACGCAGACCGAGCGGGAGGATCGTGACCGCCACGGAAGGGAAGGTGAAGACGCACAGCGCCACCGGCAGCACGAACGTGAGGAAGGCGGGCCGGGCCGCGGCGGGGACCCCGAGGTTCACCAGCGGTCCCCGACCGGCGCGTCGGAGCACGGTCTCGGGGACGCGGAGGAGCCCCGCGATCGCGAACCCCACCAGTCCGAGGTGCACCAGGTAGGGCAGGACCGTCGGCGCCGGCCCCCACTGCGCGAGCAGACCGGAGCTGAGTGGCCCCAGCGCGAAGCCGAGGCTCAGCGCCGTCGCTGCGCGGCGGGAGGCGATCCCCGCTTCTCCCACGAGCTCGCCGAACCAGGCGCTCCCGACGCTGAAGACGACCCCCGACACCGCTCCTTGCAGGAGCCGGCCGACCAGCAGCGCGAGCAACGAGTGGGACGCGAACAGCAGCACGACCGAGGCCACCGCCGACGCGACCACGTACGGGAGGACCAGGGCTCGGCGACCTCGCCGGTCCGACAGCGGGCCCGCGACCAGCAGGGCGGGCACGAGACCGACGGCGTAGACGGCGAACATCACCGTCAGCAGCGTCGCCGACATCCCGAGCCGGTCGCGGTAGACCAGCAGCAGCGGTGTCGGCACGTTCGTGCCGAACGCGACCGCGAAGAGGGTGAGCCACAGGCCCCGCTGGCGCTGCCGCGTCGCGGGCATCACCCGCCGAAGCGGCGCAGGCGCAGCGAGTTGGTCACGACGCTGACACCGACGAGAACGCCATGGCGGCGCCGGCGACGATCGGGTTCAGCAGGCCGGCGACGGCCAACGGGATGGCCGCGCTGTTGTAGGCGAACGCCCAGAACAGGTTCTGCACGATGGTCCGGTGGGTCCGTCGCGACAGCGCGATCGCGGTGGCGATGCCGTCGAGGTCGCCCCGCATCAGCGTCAGGTCGCTCGACTCGATGGCGACGTCCGTGCCGGTCCCGATGGCGATGCCGAGGTCGGCCTGGACCAGCGCCGGAGCGTCGTTGACGCCGTCGCCGACCATGGCCACGACCTTGCCCTCGGCCTGGAGACGTGCGACCTCGTCGCGCTTGTCCTCGGGCAGGACCTCGGCGAGCACGCGGTCGATCCCGACCTGCGCGGCGATCGCCTCGGCGGTGCGTCGGTTGTCGCCGGTGATCATCGCGACCTCGAGCCCGAGGTCGTGCAGCCTCGCGACGGCCTCCGCCGCGCCGTCCTTCAGCGTGTCGGCGACGGCGAGCACCCCGCGGACCTGCCCGTCCCAGCCGGCGAAGACCGCGGTGCGGCCCAGTCCCTCGAGCTCGCTGGCCGCCGCCTCGAGCTCGTCGGAGAGCGACCAGCTCCCGAGTCGGCCATCAGCTTGCGCCGACCGACGACGACCTCGACGCCCCCGACCGTGCCGCGGACGCCCTGGCCGGCGGGTCGACGTGAACTCACGGGCGGCCGGGAGCGCCTGACCGAGCCGCTCGCGCGCACCGGTCGCGAGCGCCTGCCCGACGGGGTGCTCGGAGTCGGCCTCGACCGCGCCCGCGCGACCGAGCAGCGTCGCCTCGTCGGTGCCGGCGGCGACGACGTCGGTGAGGGTCATCTCGCCGCGGGTCAGCGTGCCGGTCTTGTCGAGGACGATGGTGTCGATCGACCGCGTGCGTTCGAGGACCTCGATCGACCGGATGAGGATGCCGAGCTGCGCGCCGCGACCGGTGCCGACCATCGTGGCCATCGGCGTGGCCAGCCCGAGCGCGCAGGGGCAGGCGATGATCAGGACGGCGACGGACGCGTAGATCGCCTTGCTGACGTCGCCGCCGAGGACGGACCACCCGGCGAAGGTCAGGAGGGCGATCGCCGAGCACGGCTGGGACGAAGACGCCCGAGACCCGGTCGGCGAGGCGCTGCATGCTCCGACTTGCCCGCCTGGGCGTCCTCGACCATCGCGCACGATCCGGGCGAGCGCCGTGTCGGCACCGACGGCGGTGGCGCGGACCGTCAGGGCGCCGGAGGTGTTGATGGTCGCGCCCGCGACGGTCGAGCCGACGCTCTTGTCGACCGGGACGGACTCGCCGGTCAGCATCGACTCGTCGACCGCAGACGTGCCGTCGACGACCTCGCCGTCGACCGGGATCTTCTCGCCCGGCCGGACCTTGAGGGGGTCGCCGACGACGACCTGCTCGACGGGACCATCCGTTCGCTGCCGTCGGCGCCGACGAGACGCGCCTCCTTGGCGCCGAGCTCGAGCAGCGACCGGATGGCGCGTCCCGCGCGACCCTTGGCCCGCGCCTCGAGGTACCGCCCGAGGACGATGAAGGCGATGATGACGACCTGGGCCTCGAAGTACAGCTCGTGTCCGCCACGGAGCAGCTCGACCACGCTGAACAGGTACGCCGCCGAGGTCCCGATGGCGATGAGCGTGTCCATGTTCGCGGTCAGGTGCCGCGCTCGCCGCACCGCTTCGCGCAGGAACGGCCAACCGACGTAGAACTGGACCGGGGTCGCGAGCGCGAGCATCGTCCAGCGCACCCACCGCTGCATCATCAGGTCGGTGCCGGCCAGCTCGGCGATCATCAACCCGACGAGGAACAGCGCCGGCCCGGCGACCAGCGCCAGGCGACGGCCCCACAGCCGCCGGTGCTCAGCCTCGGCGCGGTCGGCTCGGTCGGCACGTTCCTGTGCGGTCGGACCCGGTGCGGCGTGGTCCGCGGGCGGGAGGTCGTCGCCCTCGCGCGCCGGGATCGGCGAGTCGACGCGCGCGGCCGGCAGGTGCAGTTCGTATCCGACCTTGGCGACCGCGTCCCGGAGACCCTCGAGGTCGACCGCGTCAGAGGCGGTGACCCGCGCACGCCCGGTGGCGAAGTTCACCTGCGCGCCGCTGACGCCGTCCTGCTTCTCGAGCGCTCGCTGCACCCGGGCGGAGCAGGACCCGCAGGTCATCCCGTCGACGTCGAGGTCCAGCTCGATGGTGGGCGGACCGGTGCTGCTCATCTGGGCACCTCCTCGTCGTGCGTGGGACGACCGACGATACCCATAGGGGGTATGTTGTCGCAACGGACTCGCGTCAGGTCTTGACGAGCCGGGCGATGGCCTGCGTGGCCTCGGTCACGAGCGCGCGCGTGCGTTCGTCATCGCCCTCCGCGGCGGCGTTGGCCACACAGTGGCCGACGTGTTCGTCGAGCAGGCCGATGGCGACGTTCTGGAGCGCGCCGTTCACCGCGGAGATCTGCTGGAGTACGTCGATGCAGTAGACGTCCTCCTCGATCATCCGTTGCAGGCCGCGCACCTGCCCCTCGATCCGGCGCAGGCGGTTGCGGTAGTCGTCCTTCGACATCGTGTAGCCCGGCACCCTGGCTCCTCGGTTCGGTACCCCACACGGTACTGGGGTAGAGGATATGGGTCAGCACCGATCGCGAGGCTCCGCAGCGACCCACTCCGACGGTCACGGCCGTCGGGCGGGGCTGCGGGATGTCCGCGCCCGCGACGTGCGCAGGAGACTGGACCGCAGTTCCCCGACGAGGAGGTACCCGGTGACGAAGGATCACGGACCGCAGATCAAGGACGACGAGCAGTACGAGGCCCTGCGGGACCAGGGCGCGTCCAAGGAGAAGGCGGCACGGATCGCGAACACCGACCGCGGCACCGCAGGCGAACGCGGCGGGAAGGCCGGCTCCTACGACGACTGGTCGGTGGAGGACCTCCGCGAACGGGCCAAGGAGCTCGACATCGAGGGTCGTTCGGACATGTCCAAGGACGAACTGATCGACGCGCTGCGCAACCACTGAGCCCGGTCAGGGGCCGGCGTCACGGCCCGGCGTCGGTGAGGTCCCCGCGGACGTAGCGGTCAGAGCACCACCCTCCAGCTGCCGAGGGAGGGGCCGGAAGGAGCCACCGTGTCCCTCAGCTCGCGCGAGACCCGTCGTGTCCACCACCTGCTCGCTGACGGCGAGACGCTCGTCGCCTCGCTGACGGGCTACGAGGTGGACGGCCGACGCCGTCGTTTCGTCGCCATCACCGACCGCCGCGCGCTCGCTGGTTGGTTCCGATCGACCGCGCCTGAGGAGTTCCCCCTCGATGGACTCGAGGGGAGCTTCGACCCGGCGACCAACGTCCTGACGCTGCGCCACGGCGACGAGGTCGCGACGTTGCGCGACGTGCAAGCGGTGTCCGCGCACGCCATCGTCGACCTGCTCTCGCACCGACAGCCACCGGCGCCGGAGGGTGACGACGGAGATCGCCCCCCGCGGATCCGGATCTTCACGCCCTGACGGGGACCACCCACGAGCCGGTCATCACCCCGTGGTGGCCGGCTCCGTCGTCGCCGACGCTGCCGTGCCGGCCTCCGCACCGGCCGGCGGCGCATCGGGGCCACCGGTCGCCTCGGGTGAGCGTCGTGTGCCGGGCCCCGCAGGGGCGACCGAGCGCTCGAGCGAAGCCGCCATCCGGTCGACCCCGAGACCGGTGATACGTCCGAGGAGCGTGAGCGCCACGACGGTGAGCGCCGCTCGCGTCGCGGCATCGACCGGGCTCACGGCCCCGGTCGCGAGCAGCCAGGCGAGTGGCGCGAGGGCGATCAAACCGAGCACACCGATGGTGCGTCGCAGGGGTCCGATGGTCACGTCGTCCTCCTTCACACGGTCGTTCGTGGCAGCAGCGAACGGATGCTCAGCGCCACGTCGAGGGGGTTGGCACGGACCGGCGCGTTGCCCGTGGAGCGGCCGCTGCCGTAGCCGAGGACCAAGCCCAGCCGGCCGGCGGCAGCGAGCGCCTCGGGGAGCGCTTCGTCGCCCACCCACGACACGGCCAGGACGTCGTGGAGCAGGTAGCCGTACCACCCTCTCCCCCCGACGACGAGGTGCAGCCACCGGTCCCTGGCGGATCGCGTGACCCACTCCCGGGGGGCGTCCGTGTCCGTCGCCCGCAGCGCGAGCGGGCCCGTCGAGGGGGCGGTGGCCCCGTTCTCGCGGACCGCCACGCCGAGCGCGGCGCCGAGGCGGTGGGCGCGGGGCCCGACCAGCACCCCGTCCTGCGTCGGCAGCGGTCGGCACCAGGTGCTGACGACCCCGGCGATCGCCGCGACCCACGCGGCATCGTCGGACGGGTCGAGATCGCGACAGGCGTCGAGCACGGCCTCGGGTAGCCGCAGCCGACGCAGCTCAGCGACGTCCCACGCGGCCCCATCGGCGACGAGGCGTCGTCCTCCGTAGCTGACCGCACCGCTCGGCCGCGTCGCGCGCGCCAGGTCCGCGAGGGCGGCGATCCGGGCGGTGACCGGCAGGGAGAGGGTCGGCGTTCCCTCCGGGTCGGGTCCCGACGCCGGCTCCGGCTCCGGCTGCGAGCTGGCGGCCGCGACCGCGGTGTTGACTCCGCTGCTGGGCGGGCGTGGGCTGCAGCGGTGTCGAGGTCGACGTCGCGACGGCCGCGGTGAGGACCTCGCGCAGACGCTGCTCGCGTGTCGGCTCCATCTCGAGCTGTGCCGTGAGCACCCGCCGGAACTCCTGCTCACGGTCGTCGGCCTGCTCGGTCATCGCTGCCAGCGCGGCAGCGACCCCACCCGGTCCGGACCGATCCTCCGCTGCCACGTCGCGGGCGGGGGTGTGCGTGCCGGTCGACCCGTCGCTGCCCGTGCGACCCGCCGGCGCGGCCTCGCGTGCCCGTGCGGTCAGCTCGACCACCTCGGTGGCGAAGAACCCCTTCCAGCCCCCACGCTGGACCTTGCGTGCATCGAGGATCTCGGCATCGTCACCGAGCCGCGCACCGATGTGGGTGAGCGCTTCCTCCGCGGTGTCAGCGGCGACGACGAGAGCGCCGTCCGGCCGGGTGTCAAGCGTTGGCGTGGGCATCGTCGATCACTCCGATGGCATCGATGTGGACGTGGCTGGGGAGCTCGGGGTAGGCGAGCGTCGGCACCTCGAGGCCGAGGCCGGCGATGGCGCGTGCCAGCGGGGCCCGCAGCACCTGGCCGGCGACGACGGCCAGCGGGGTCGTGTCGCCGACGTGCCGTTCCATCAGCTGCTGGATCTGTGCGCCGAGCCGCTGGAGGCGTGCGGGATCCACGACGAGGTGGAGGACCCCATCGACCTCCTGGAGCGACTCGTGGAGCGCCGCCTCGAGCGCCGGGTCGATCGTGACGACCGCGAGCCGGCCCTCGGGGGCGACGCGCGACACGATGGACGACCCGAGCGCGACGCGTGCCGACGACGCGAGGTGCTCGACCGAGCGGGTCTCCGAGGCCCGGCTCCCGACCGCATCGGCGATGCGACCGAGGTCGCGGATCGGCACCCGGTCGGCGAGGAGCCTGCGGAGGACGGCGTGGAAGAGCGGCAGGGGCAGCAGCTCGCTGCCGATGTCGCCGGCGAGCAACGGCTCGTCGTAGCGCAGCCCCTCGACCAGCATCTGCACCTGCTGACGCGACAGGAGCTCGTCGGCGTGCTGCCGGACAACCTCGGCGAGGTGGGTGACCACCACCGAGGACCGGTCGACGACGGTCGCGCCAGCCGGCACCGGCTGCGCCGCGGGCCTCGACCGGGACCCAGAAGGCCGGCAGGTTGAAGACCGGCTCGACGGTCTCCTCGGCACCGAGCGCGGCCAGCTCGTGGCCCTCGCCGGACGGCAGCGCGAGGACCCGGTCCCGAGGTGCCGTCCCGCGGCCGACCTCGACCCCGTGGAGCAGGATGCGGTAGGTCGCCGGAGGGAGGG
The DNA here is from genome assembly GCA_963850715.1 of uncultured Nitriliruptoraceae bacterium. GTDB lineage: Bacteria > Actinomycetota > Nitriliruptoria > Nitriliruptorales > Nitriliruptoraceae > Nitriliruptor. Next base: position 418,784 of record CAWKMM010000015.1, read on the forward strand.
AGACGTCATCGCGGGTGCGCACGTAGGGCATCACGATGCCGAGGTCGTTGGCGATCTGCTGACGGAGCGCGCGGACGCGATCGAGCAGGTCCCGCCCGCGGGCGGGGTCGGTCAGATCGAGGATGTCGTAGGCGAGGTGCAGCTCGAGCGGCTCGACCCTCATCTGCCCGATCAACGCTTCGGGGTCATCGCTGTCGGCCCGCGCGACGGCCACCTCGACCTCGGTGCTCGCCGTCGCGGCGGCCTCCTGGTGGGCTTGCGCGCGTGACCCGCTGATGAACAGCCCGGCGGCGAGCAGGAGGAAGGGGAGCTTGGGCAGCCCCGGGAGGATCGCCATGCCCGCGACGACGATCGCCGCGACCCGCAGCGCCTCGGGGTTGTTGAACAGCTGGGTCCCGATCTGCGGCCCGAGGTGGTCGTCCTCGTCGCCGACCCGGGTGACCAGCAGACCCGTCGCGATCGAGATCATCAGCGCCGGGATCTGGCTGACGAGCCCGTCACCCACGGTGAGCAGGGCGTAGGTCGCACCGGCCTCGCCGAGGTCCATCCCGAGCGTGGTCATCCCGATCACCAGCCCGCCCACCAGGTTGATGATCACGATGATGATGCCGGCGATCGCGTCACCCTTGACGAACTTCGACGCACCGTCCATCGCCCCGTGGAAGTCCGCTTCCTTCGCGATACGTGCTCGCCGGGTGCGCGCGGTGTCCTCATCGATCAGGCCCGCGGCCAGGTCGGCGTCGATGGCCATCTGCTTGCCCGGCATGGCATCGAGGGTGAACCGGGCGGCGACCTCGGCGACGCGCCCCGCACCGTTGGTGATGACCGCGAACTGGATGACGATCAGGATCAGGAAGACGACGAGGCCGACGATGATCGACCCGCCGACCACGAAGTTGCCGAAGGTCTCGATGACCTTGCCCGCGTACCCGTCGAGCAGCACGAGCCGCGTGGACGACACGTTCAGCGCCAAGCGGACCAGGGTCGTCATCAGCAGCAGGGACGGGAAGACCGACAGCTGCAGGGTGTCGCGCAGGTTCATGACCACGAGCAGGATCACGATGGCGACGGTGATGTTGACCGCCAGCAGGACGTCGAGCATCACCGCGGGCATCGGCAGCACCATCATCAGGATGGCACCGACGAGCAGCGCCGGCATGGCCCCGCGTGCGAGTCGACCGTTCACAGCAGGCTCCGGTTCCGGCGGCGGTAGGCGGTCGCCAGGACCACGGCCACGGCCTCGTAGAGGGCGGCCGGCACGAACGCCCCGACCTTGCAGGTGCGGTGCAGGGTCCGGGCGAGTGGCTTGTCCTCGGTCACCAGCACGCCGTTGCGGCGCGCGATGGCGCGGATCTTCGCGGCGAGGTGGTCGGCGCCCTTGGCCACCACGCGAGGAGCGGGCTCACCGTCGACGTACCGCAACGCCACCGCGAGGTGGGTCGGGTTGGTGATCACCACGTCGGCCGTCGCGACGTCGGCGAGCATCCGGTTGCGCGACAGCTCCTGCGCCCGGCGACGGCGTTGCGCCTTGATGAGGGGATCGCCGTCGCTGTCCTTGTGTTCCTTCTTCACGTCCTGGGTGCTCATCTTCAGCTCGCGCTCGTGCTTGCGCCGGTTCCAGGCGTAGTCCGCGCCCGCCAGCACGACGGCCAGGGCGGTGGCGCGGCCGATGATCCCGGTGGTCTGTTCCAAGGTCCGTTCGAGACCGGAACCGAGATCACGGCTGGCCGCGAGCTGGGCAGCCATGTCGGTCATCGGCGCCCACAGCAGGAGCGCCAGCGCGCCGAGCTTGATGACCGTGCGCGCCAGCTCCCACGAGGCAGTCGAGGGCTTGAAGCGCTGGAGGCCGCGCTTCAGGCTCAGGTGGGAGAGCTTCGGCTTGACCGCCTCGGGCGAGAGCCGCAGGCCGGTCTGCCCGGCGCCGCTGACGAGCGCGGCGAGGACCGCCAGCGTCACCGTCGGCACCAGCACCGCGACGAGCACCGTCGTCGTGCTCTGGCGCAACAGGTCGATCGGTAGCGCCTCGGTCGGTGCCTGCGAGAACAGGAAGCGCGTCTCGCGGGCCAGGACGGTCGAGCCGCCCTGCAGCATCTGGATGGCCAGCATGAGTGCGATCAGCGACGTGGCGACCCCGACCTCGGCGCTCTTGGCGACCTGGCCCTTGCGGCGCGCATCGCGCTTCTTGCGCGGTGACGCCTTCTCGGTCTTCCCGTCGTGCTTGCCCACCACCGCTCCCGGGTACGGCGGTCGTGCCGCCGTGTCGTGGTTCCCGGGGCCGGTCCGTGGCCCTCACCGTGCTGCGCAGCCGTGCGCGTACCCCTGGTCGACGGCGGGGTTCCCGTCTTTAGCGGACGTGCGGTTCCGGGTCGGTCGGTCCGACCGTCTCGGGACCGCGACGCGAGGTCACGCGGTGGTGACCATGCTCGGCGCCCAGGCGCCGCCCGGCGCGTCCGCGGCAGCGAGCCGCTGCTGCCAGGTGGTGTTCTCCGCCACCCGGGCCAGGAACGCCGCGCGGCTCCGCTTGCCCGGCGCCTCGGGGTCGACCCCGGGTACGCCGAAGTTCGCGTCCGACAGCATGCTCTGCAGCGCCCGGACCGCCTCGCTGCGGAGCTGGGAGACCCGTGCCTCGGTCACGCCCATCTCGTCGGCGATGTCTCGGAGCCGCTCGCCGCGCAGGTAGTAGCGCTCGATGATGTCGCGCTGGCTGTCGGCCAGGAAGCGCACGCCGGTGCGGAGCGATCCGATCAGCTCGCGCTGCTCGAGCTGCTGCTCGGGCGAGCTCTCGATGTCGGGCGAAGCGATGGTGTCCGCCAGCGCTGCAGCGGCGGTGCCGCCGGCCGAACCGAGCGGCTGGTCGAGGTGGAGCACGGTGCTCCGGTGGGCAGCGGCCCGGCGGCGGGCGACCTCGTCCTCGGTGATCCCGAGCTGGTCGGCGAGCTCCGCTGGGTTCGCCGGACGGTGGTGACGCTGCTCGAAGCTCGCAGCCGCTGCGTCGAGGTCGCGCTGGCCGCGGCGGACGCCGCGGGTCGCCCAATCCCGGGTACGGGTGCTGTCGATGATGGCGCCGCGGATCCGGATGCGGGCGTAGTGGGCGAACGGGACATCGCTGTCGGGATCGAAACGACGCGCCGTCTCGACCAGGCCCATCGCCCCGGCGCTCCACAGCTCCTGCCGGTCGACGTGCCGGGGGTAGCGGGCAGCCAGCTCGTGGACGATGTGCTGCACGAGGTAGAGGTGGTCGGAGACCAACTGCTCGACCGTGGCATCGTCGTTGACCGTCGTCGGCATGCTCGCTCCCGGACTTGATGGACCTTCGTCCCTGCTCTTACGTCCGTTCGGTCACGGTTCTTTAGGGGCTCAACCTGTCCACGGCCAGAGATGCGCCGATGGGACTAGGCCTGGCCGGAAGCGGGGCCACCCGGTAGCTAGACCGTCGGTGGCAGAGAGACGCTCGGCGTGGCCGAGCGCAAGAGCTAACCAGCTGAGGACCGACGGGCGTCCGCCTCGCCGAACAGGGCCTTGGCGGCCATCACGACCGTCGGATCGAAGCGGGTACCCGCCGCCTCGTACACGGACCCGATCGCCGTCAGCCCGCTCCGACGCCGTACGGTGCCGGGCGGCATCGAGCGCGACGGCGACCGCCACGATCCGAGCGCCGACCGGGATGTCCTCGCGGGCCAGCCCGGCGGGGAACCCGTCGCCGTCCCACCGCTCCCGGTGGTGGCGGACCGCGGTGGCGACCTCGGGCCCAGCGGAGACGCGCAGGTACTCGGACCCGAGCGCCGGGTAGCGCTGGTACTCCTCCCGCAGTTCGCCATCGGCCGACTCGCCCGCCTCGAGCGCCTCGGGCGACAACGAGACCTTGCCGATCTCGTGCAGGTGGCCAGCGAGACGGAACTGCGACCGCTCCGCACCGTCGAAGCCGAGGTGCTGGGCGAGCTGGGCCACCAGGTCACCGACGCGAGGCCCGCGGCCGACGGCGTCAGGCTGCTGGGCTTCGACGTTGTCGACCAGCCGGAGCAGGACCTCCAGCTCGGTGGTGGCCGCGAGCGTCCGCGACAGATCGTCGGCGCTGAGCACGACGCTCTCGGTCCCGGTGCTGGCCAGGTCCAGCGCTCGCTGTGCCAGCTCACGGAGCGCGGCGACCTCGCTGGTCACCTCACGACCCGCGTGGCCGACGGCGAGGCCGAGCGAGCGGCTCCCGGACGGGGCGAAGGTCTCCGCCGCACGCGCGAGCATCTGGCCCATCGAGCCCGCGTCCTCCGAGGACAGGTCCGGCGCGATGAACGCGAAATCGGTGGGCGAGCAGGAGTACAACTCGGCCCCGTAGAGCCGGCTGATCTCGCTGAGCTGGGCCGACAGCCGGCGCCGGAGCAGGTGGGAAGCTTCGCTCGACAGGCGCCGGGCGACGTCCTCGAAGCTCAGGACCCGCGCGAACCCGACCCGGGGCACCTCACCGCTCTGGCCGGCTTCGGTCAGCGCCGCATCGAACTCGATCAGCGTCGGCAACCCGGTGACCGGGTCGTGGCCCGGGACGCCGAGGTCGCTCGGTCGTGCCCGTCCGAGGCGCTGTTCGTAGGTCTCGACCAGGGAGGCATCGCTGGCATCGCCACCGACGAAGCCCGCGACCGCCGCCTCGTTCCCCTCGGCGACCAGCCCGACCGCGCCAGCACGCAGGAGGTGCGCGGCGAGCTCCTCCCCTCCGGCGTGCACGATCGCCACGACGGGGACGGCGGGCGTCCGGCGGAAGGTGGCGACCGCAGCGGAGACCTGCCCGAGGGGCATCCGGGTGGAGACGACGATCAGGTCGGCCGGTGCGGCCGGTGTGTCTCCTTCCGCGGCGATCTCGCACCCGGTGGCTGCGACCAGCCGCGCACGTGAGGACCCCGTCACCCGGTGCGCCATGACGCGGAAGGTCCGCGCCCGGGACTCGGGACGAGACGAGGCGTCGGCTGTGACGTCGTCCACGCCGACATCGACGTCGGTGACCACGGACCCTCCGGACGGCAGCGAGCGGTCGCTGCCTGCGCCCTCTGTCGGCGTGGAGGGCCACGAGTTAACGGTGATGGTCAGACGACGCGCATGCCGTCGATGCCGTCGACGAACGCCCGCTCGATCATCTCCATCATCCCGGCCATCGCCTCCGGGAACAGCAGCAGGACGAGGCCGACCGTGACCAGCAGCAGGATGATCTTGAGTGGCAGACCCAGCATCAGCACGTTGGCCTGCGGAGCGAAACGCGACGCGAGACCGAGGACGACCTCGGACAGGAACAGCGCGGCGATGGCGGGCAGCGCCAGCTCCACGCCGGCCACGATGAGCCGACTGGTGATCGACACGGCCACGCCCACCAGGCCGGGGTCGAAGCGGACCGCACCGTCGAGCGGGATCGCGGTCACGCTGGCGGCCAGACCCTGGACCAGCGCCCCGAGCCCGCCGACCGCCAGGAAGATCGTCACGGCCGCGAGCGGGAACAGCCGGCCGAGCACGGCACCGCGGTCACCGGTGAGCGGGTCGAAGACCGCCGCGACGCTCAGACCCGAGGTCACGTCGAGGGCGTCACCGGCGACGGTGAACAGGTGCAGGACCACACCGGTCAGGAACCCGAGCAGCAACCCGACGGCGATGTTCACCCCGGCAGCCCCGAACAGCGCCGGGACGCTGGTGTCGGCCATCGGTGAGGTGAGCGCGAACCCGAGCACGATGACGACCCCCGCCCGACCGACGACCGGGATCGAGCGCGGCAGCAGCGGAGTGGCCACCACGAACGCGGACACCCGGATCATGGCCAGCAGGTAGCCCGAAGCCCAGTGTGCGTCGAGCGCGAGCTCCACCCGGTCAGCCGAGCGTCGGGATGGTCTGCCACAGCGTGGTCACCCACCCCACCAGCTCGCGCATCATCCACGAACCGGCGACGATCAGGATGACGGCGACCCCGACCAGCTTCGGCACGAACGTGAGCGTCATCTCCTGGATCTGGGTCACGGTCTGGATGACGGAGATGGCCACGCCGAGCACCAGGCTGACCAGCAGCAGCGGCCCGGCCAGCTTCGTGGAGATCTCGATGGCGCCGGTCAGGATCTCGATGACCTGTGCGTCGGTCACGTCGCGCTCCTCACGTCACACCGTTGACGGACGAGACGAGGTTGCCCACGATCAGCGACCAGCCGTCGACCAGGACGAAGAGCAGCAGCTTGAGCGGCATGGAGATGAACACGGGGGGCAGCATCATCATGCCCATCGACATCAGCACGGCGGAGACGACCAGGTCGATGACCAGGAACGGCACGAAGATCACGAACCCGATGATGAACGCCGTCCGCAGCTCGGAGATGACGAACGCGGGGATCAGGGTCGTCGCGGCGATGTCGTCGGGCCCCGCGGGCTGGTCGGAGCCCGCGAGATCCACGAACAGCTGGAGGTCCTCCTGGCGGGTCTGCGCGAGCATGAAGTCACGCAGGGGGGCGAACCCGGTCGAGAACGCCTCGCTCTGCCCGATCTGACCGGCCAGCAGCGGTTGGACCGCCGATTCGTTGACCTCGCTGAACACCGGCGCCATGACGAAGAAGGTCAGGAACATCGCCAGACCGAGCAGCACCTGCGCCGGGGGGATGGTCTGCATGCCGATGGCGTTCTTGGTCAGCCCGAGGACGACCACGAACCGCGTGAACGCGGTCATGAGCAGCAGCAGCCCCGGGGCGATCGAGCCGACCGTCAGCAGCAGGACGATGACGACGGTGCGGCTCAGCGCCGCGTCGTCGGAGTCCACCGACACGGTGACATCGGGGATGTCCGGGACGATGGGGACATCGGGGACCAGGGAACCGGGATCGTCCTCACCTCCGTCCGGCTCGACGGGGTCGATGAAGCCGCCCGGAGGGTCCGGTGCTTCCTGGGCCGTGGCCGCGCTGGCCAGGGACACCAGCAGCATCGCCGTCAGCAGCGCCAGGACGAGGGAGCGCAGGCGCTCACGTGCGTCGATGGACACCGCTCGACCTCGGATGGCTCGGGACCGGCCGGCGGACCGTGAGGTCGCGCAGTCGGTCGATCGGGGCCATCCGTGGCCGATCAGGGTGGGTGGTGGTCGTCGCACGGGTCCGGCCGGCACCGAGACCGCGCCAGGGCGAGGGCCGCCGCAGGTGCAGCCCCGCCAGCGAGGGACCGAGCGCGCCGAGGTCGAAGGAGGGTCGATCGGTGGCCGTCGGCGTCGCGTCCAGGACGGGCACGGTCGCCGGATCGTGGGCCGGGCCGGATGCGATGACCTGGCCGGGCTCGGGCTGGCTCTCGAGCTCGGCCAGGAGGTTCACCCCGTGCTCCGAGGCGCCGACGAGCATCCGTCGTTCACCGACGGCGACCACGGCGACCACCGTTCCTTTGGCGATGCCAGTGCGGGTGACGACCCGCACCCCGCTGTCGGCGGACACCCCGCCGCGTCGTGCCCAGTGTCGGAGCAGCAGCAGCGCCCCGACGATGACGAGCAACGTCGGGAGCGTCCGTGCGAGCGCATCCAGCCCGTTCACGGACGGGCGACGATCTCGGTGATGCGCACCCCGAGCTCCTCGTCGATCACGACGACGTCGCCGCGGGCGACGAGCCGGCCGTTGACGAGCACGTCCACGGCCGCCCCGGCGGCGCGGTCGAGCTCGAGCACGCTGCCGTCCTCGAGGCTGAGCAGCTCGCGCACCGTCATGTTGACGGCACCGAGCTGGACGGTCACCTGCAGGTCGACGTCACCGAGCAGGTCGAGCTCGCGCGATCGGACGGCGCTGTCGACGCCGCGGCCGAGCTCGCTGTACTCCACCGGGGAGACGGTCGTGGTGTCGCTCATCGGGGGTCCTCCACGGAGGGCTGGGTGAGGGGGTCTTCGGCGGGACCGAACGGGGACGGTGGCGTGGACGCAGCGGGTGGCCGGAGGTCCGGAGCAGGCGGGGCGAGCGGTTCCGGCTCCCCCGATCGATCGAGGTGCCAGTCGACGATCTGGAACGCGAGCCGACGACCTCGCCGACCGATGTGGCCGTCGACGACGGCGACGCCACCGACGGTGCCCTGGAGCAGCTTCTCGACCGGGTGATCGAGCCGCAGCACGTCTCCCGGCTGGAGCGCAGCGATGGTGCGAGCCGCGACGGTGATGGGATCGGCCTGGACGGCGAGCTTGACCGGGACGGACGGCAGGTTCGCGCGGAGCGGTGCCACGTGACCGGCGCTGCCGGCCGGCAGTGCATCCAGCCAGAGGTTGTTCGACAGCTGGGTGAGCGCCGGGCCGAGGGTCGAGTACGGGTAGCAGATCGTCATCAGGCCCTCGGAACGGGCCCCTTGCGCGATCGTCACCCGGTAGGTCAGCAGGAGGACGACCTCGGATGGCGCCACGACCTGCACGAGCTGCGGGTTGTAGTCCACGTCGCCCACCTCGGGCGTGACCTCCGCCAAGGGCTTCAGGGTCTCGCGGAACGCCTCGAGCCCGTGGCCGACCAGCTGTTGGAGCAGGTGGGTCTCGACCTCGGTCGGGCGGCGCGGGGCGACGGGCAGCCCTTGGCCACCGAGCATCCGGTCGACCAGCACGAGCGCGAGCTGCACGTTCATCTCGAGCACCGCGGCGGCCGGCAGGGGCGCGAGGCCGACGGTGGCGAGCACCGTCGGGTTCGGCATCGACCGGATGTAGTCGTCGTAGCTCATCTGCTCGACCGACAGCGGCTCCATCTGGACCACGGTCCGGAGCGTGCTGTTGAGGCCGCTGGCGAAGCGGCGCACGAACACCTCGTGCGCGACGGCCAAGCTTCGGACGTGCTCACGTGCGAAGGTCGTCGGGCGCCGGAAGTCGTAGGTCTCGGTCACCTCACGGCTCACCCGCCCATCGGCGGACGGAGCGGCCTCCATGATGGTCACGCGGTGAGCCTCGGACGGGGGGCGGGGACGCCCCCCTCGTCGGGCGACGGGCGCGCCGGTTAAGACATCACTGGACGAGCAGCTCGGTCAGCGCGATGCGCACGACCTGGCCGTCGGGGTAGACCGCCTGGATCCGCTCGGTGAGGCCCCTCCGGAGCGGCTCGACACCCTCCTCGCCCTGCAGTGACGGGGCGTCGTGCCGGCCGATCTCGGCGATCGCCGCGTCCTTGACGAGCGGGAACCGCGCGGTCACCTCGCTCTCATCGGCGTCCGAGCTGAGCACCAGGGCGATCCCGACCCGGGCGTACTGCGCCGGTGTTCCCGCCAGGTTCGTGGTCAACGTGCCGACCTCGAGGACCGCGCCCTCCTCGATCACCGGATCGGCTGCTTCGGCGTTGGCATCCGGTCCGAAGACGAGGACGTAGGCAGCGGCTCCCGCGAGGAGCACGGCCACCACGATGCCGATGAGCAGCAGCTTGCGTCGGGATCGCCGAGGGGCGGGCGCGTCCGTGTCGGGCTGTCCGACGGGGGCGGTGACGGTGGGTGCGCTCATGGGTTGGTAGCTCCTGCGGGGACGGGCTCGGTGGCACCGTCGGGGGTGGTTTCGATGACGATCTCGACCCGGCGGTTGGTGGTCCGCTGCGCCGGGGTGTCGTTGGACACGAGTGGGGTGAACTCGCCGAACCCGACCGCCGACAGCCGCTCGGGGGCGATGTCGTGCTCGTCGGCGAACAGACGCAGCACCGCGACGGCCCGGTCGGAGGACAGGTGCCAGTTGCTGTACCCACCACGGCGGATGGGAACGTCGTCGGTGTGCCCCTCGACCCGGACGGTGTTAGGGATGGTCGCGAGCGACGGCGCGAGGGCCGTGACGATCTGCCGCGCGGGGGGGCGCACCTCATCCGAGCCGGTCGCGAAGAGCACGTCGTCGGTGCGGACCCGCACGACCACGCTGTCGGGGGTGGCCAGCACGTCCGCGATCTCGAGCAGGCCAGCCTCCTCGAGCACCTGGTGGATCTCCTCCGCCAGCGTCTCGGACAGATCCGGCACGACGTCCGGGGGCGCTGGGACCACCTGCGGATCGGTCTGCGGTCGTGCGGGCTCGGCGATCGGCTGCGGGTCGACCGACTCCGCGGCCACGATCGAGGTGCTGGCGGGCAGGATCGCCTCGGACCCGGCGAACGCCATGCGCATCGATTCGGCCATCCGCTCGAACTTCTCCGCGTCGGTCGACGACATCGCGAAGAGCATCACGAAGAAGGCCAACAGCAGGGTGACCGCGTCGCCGTAGGTCGTCAGCCACGCGCTGCTGTTCGGTGCCTCGTCGGCCCCGCGACGGGACGGCCCACGACGACCCTTGCCGGCGGCCTTCCCGCGGGCCATCAGGCGGCCTCGGTGGCGACGGGTTCGGCGACGGGGGCCGGTCCCTCCATCCGTGCGCTGTAGCCCACCCGCTGACCGACGGGCAGGAACGCCTCCAGACGGTCCACGAGGCGGCGTGGGCTGGTGCCGTCCTGGATGGCCAGCATCGCGTCGAGCGCGAGGTCCCGGCCGGCGAGCTCCTGGGCGTTCAGGCGCTTGAGGCGGGACGCGATCGGGAGGTAGAGCAGATTGGCGAACAGCACGCCGTACAGGGTGGTCAGCAGCGCCAGCGACATCCCGAGCCCGAGCTGGCTCGGGTCCGACAGGTTGCCGAGCATGTTGATCAGGCCGATGACAGTGCCCACCATCCCGAAGGTGGGGGCGTAGGAACCGAGCGACTCGAACAGCCCGATCATCGAGCGGTGGCGCTCGTCGAGCGACGCGATGTCGATCTCGAGCATCTCGCGGACGCTGTCACCGTCGACGCCGTCGGCCAGCAGCTGGAGCCCCTGGGCGAGGAACGGGTCGTCGATCTCCTCGACCCGCTTCTCGAGCGCGAGCAGGCCCTCACGGCGCGCCACCTCGGCCATGCTCACGAGGGTCGGTGATCGTGGCGTCGTTGTCCTCGGCCGAGCCCTTGAACGCGCGGAGCACCGCGCCCGGTGCCCGCTTGATGTCGGCGAGGTCGAAGGACACCACCGCGGCGCCCACGCTGCCGAGAAGCACCAGCACGAACGATGACGGGCCGATGAGGACGCCGAGGGAGTTCCCGTCCATCAGCGTGGACAGGACGATGCCGGCCAACGCGGCGAGCAACCCCCCGAGCACCAGCGGGTTCACCTCAGTGCTCCCGGTCGGAGATGACCGTCAGCGGCGCCCGCGCGGTGTCCTCGCGGATGTCGTCGGCGGCGACGAGGACCGAGGCCCGGAACCGTCGGACGCGATCGACGATCTGCTCGAGGGTCGTCGGACAGCACGAAGGTGCGTCCGTCGATGAGGACCACGACCGTGTCGGGCCTAGCTTCGATCGACTGGATCATGTCCGCGTTGATGAAGATCGGCTCGCCCTTGAGGCGATGGACGAGGATCATCGGACGCACCTCCATGTGCGGTTCGCGCCGACCGACCCTGGTCAGCGCGCCCCATGTCGGCACGTGCAGTGGCTGTCCTTAACCCGCTGCCCCCGCCCGGTCGGTCCCGGGCGGGGGCAGCGAGGTGGTGCGTCGATCAGCGCTTGAGGTTGACCAGCTCCTGGAGCAGCTCGTCGCTGGCGGTGATGACCGCGCGAGTTCGCCTGGAAGCCGCGCTGGGCGATGATCAGGTTGGTGAACTCGGCGGCCAGGTCGACGTTCGACATCTCGAGCGAGCCCCGGCGCGAGCGCTGCCCGCGTCGCCGGCGCCCGGCGGCGCCGATGATGCGGCTCACCGGAGTTCGACCGAGACGCGTGAAAGGTCGAGTTGCCCGCGCGCAGCAGACCGGCCGGGTTGTTGAACGTGGCGAGCGCCACCTGCCCGAGGACCGCGGTCTCGCCGTTGGAGAACCGGCCGGTGACGGAGCCGTCGGCGCCGAACGCGAAGCTGCGCAGGAAGCCCATGGCCGCGCCGTCCTGGCTGACGCGCCTCGGCGGTCGGCTCGCCGCCGTACTGGCTGATCGCGCTGGCGTCGTCGAGGTCGAGGTCGAGGCCGACCGGCAGCGACCGGCGATGTCGCCGAGCACGGTCGGCGGCGGTGGCCGACGATGCGCGCCGGTCGGCGTCGAAGGTCGACGGCTGCCGGGCGTCGTCGGCGGTGACGCGCCACCGTGCGTCGATCGCTGTACCGTCGACGGTCCACGGCGTCGGCCGCGACGTCTGGTGCAGGTCGCAGCGCCACGTCGTGACGCCACGCCCTGAGCGTCGTAGACGGTGATCGACGTGTTGACCTCGTCGCCGATCGTCGGCCTGCGCCGGCAGGTTGCCGCCGAGCTCGATGTTCTCGGTCAGCTGGGGCGCGATGGTCTGGCCGATCGGGAGCTGGATCGCGCCGATCGGCCCGTTGGTGTTGATGGCGCCGGTCGCGGTCGGCCATCCAGCCCTGGAGGACGAGCGCCGCCGGGGGTGGCGAGGTAGCCCGTCCTCGTCGAAGTTGAAGCCGCCGGCACGGGTGTAGGAGGTCTCGGCGCCCGCGTGCGACGACGAAGAAGCCGTCGCCCTGGATCGCGAGGTCGCCGGTGCGGCCGGTCATCTGGGTCGCGCCCTGGGTGAAGATCCCGTCGATGGAGGCGATCTGGGACGCCGAGCCCGATCTGCATCGCGTTGGTCCCCGCCTGCGCGGCGTCCGGCGCCGGCCGCGCCGCGGAGGGTCTGGTTCAGCGCCTCCTGGAACGTGGCGCGGCGACGACTTGAAGCCGGTGGTGTTGACGTTGGCGATGTTGTTCCCGACGACATCCATCATCGTCTGGTGGGCCCGCAGGCCGGACACCGCCGCGAACATGGATCGCAGCATCTCGTTGCTCCTCGTGTGAGGTGTCCGTCCGTGGGGGGGCCCGAGCGCGTCCGTGCGTCCGGGGGCGTTACAGGTCAGGAGGTACGGATCTCACGTGCCTGGGCGAACGGCACGACCTCGCCGCCGATGACCAGGAGCTGGGCCGGACTCGGTGAAGCGGACCGCGTCGACCGTGCCCTGCAGCGGCTGACCGGTGTCGGTCACGGCGTCGACCTCGCGGCCGATCATCGCCGGCGGCCATCGACGGTCTGTTGCAGGCCGACCAGCTGTTCCTGGACGCTCGCCAGCTTCTGCAGCGTCTCGACCTGGGTGAACTGGGCGGTCTGCTGCATCATCGCGGCGCCGTCGGCCGGGGCCATCGGGTCCTGGTACTTCAGCTGGGCGACCATGAGCTTGAGGAAGGCGTCGCTGCCCGAGCTCGCCGAGGGCGCCCTTGGCCGGCGCAGCCTGGGTGGCGCCGACGGAGGCGGCGGAGTACGTGGGATCGATCACGGTGGTTCCTCGGGTCGAGGGTCTAGAGACGCAAACCGGTGTCAGGTGTGACCGGGGCGGTGGGGCTCGCTCCGGACGGGCTCGGGGTCGCCGGGGACTGGTCGTCGGGTGCCGTGCCGTCCTGGTCGCGTCGCTGACCGTGGCCCGCGTCCGAGTTGCCGAGGCTGAAGCCTCGAGCTTCGAGCGCCGCGGACAGGTCCTTGCTCCACCCGGTCAGCTGGGGTTCGGGCCCACCACCGAGGACGCTGACGTGGACCTCGCTGCCACGGAGCGCGACCTGCAACCGGGTGCCACTCGGGTCACCGATGTCGACGGTCATCCGTCGCGGCGGTGGCGCGTTCTCGAGCACGTCGAGCGCATCCAGGACACGGCTCATGATCCGGCCGGCGAGGCTGCCCGCATCGGCTGGTGGCGCAGCCGGCGCCGCCGTTGCGGATGCCGGTGCGGTGGCCGCCGAAGCGTCGGTGACCGTCGGAACATCGGATGACGCCGCGGCGGAGGTCATGGCCGTGGTCGGCGCGATCGGCGCGGTGGTGGGGACAGCGTCGGCGGCGTCCGTGACGCCTGCGGCCGCGCCCGCACCCTGCGTGTTGTACGCAGGCGTGACCGTCCCCGTCCCGGACGGCAGCCCAGCGGCTTCGGCCTTCGGGTCTGCCACCGTCCCGTCGGCGCGAGCCGCGTGGGTCCCCGCGGGCTGCGGCGCCGGCCCGTCCTCGGCGTTCTCCGCCGGCCCCTCGAGCGTCGCCGCAACGGCTGACGCGGAGCCGGTCGTCGCCTGGTCCGCCACGATCTCCGGCGACGTGGCGCCCTCGTTCGGCACGGTCGCCGAGCCGAGCCAGCGACCGAGCGTCGTCAGGACGTGCTCGCCAGCGCTGGCCATCCCTGCCAGCGCGGTGCCGGCGGGTGCCGCCTCGTCCGGCTGAGCGTCGGCGGCCACCACCTCGGTCGCAGCCGAGCCCGACAGTGCCGCCTCGGAGCCGTTCGCGCTGGTCTGCTCGCGGGGACCGGCCAGCGCGGCCACGAGCGCCGCGACGAAGCCGACGTCCTCGGCCGCACCGCCAGCGGGCGCACCCGCAGGACGGTCCGGAGCTGCTGCGGTCGCGACCGCGGCGATCGTGGTTCCGCTCACCTGGCACCTCTGATCTGGTCGTAGTAGCCCATGACCCGCGGCACGTACGCGCGGGTCTCGGCGATGTTCGGGATGCCTCCCGACCGTGCGACACGGTTGGGGCCGGCGTTGTAGGCCGCCAGGGCGAGTTCGGGGCTGCCGAACCGCTCGAGCTGTTCCTTGAGGTAGCGCGCACCACCGGCCAGGTTCTGTTCGGGGTCGTGCGGGTCCACACCGAGCCCAGCCGCCGTGCCCGGCATGAGCTGGGCCAGGCCGATGGCGCCCGCGTGGGAGCGCACCTCGGGTCGGAACCCGGACTCGGCCCAGACCAACGAGGCGAGCAACGCCGGATCGAGCCCCTCGCGGAGCGCGGCCCGTTCGATCGCCGGCGCCCACGGACGGCCGGCGGCTGGCAGGCCCGCCGCCCAGTCGCCCGCGAAACCTCCCGGAGGCGCATCCGGCGCTCGCCTGGCGAACCGCGGTTGACGCTGGCGGCAGCGACCTCCACCGGCCCGCCCGGGCCGGCTCCCCCGCCGGCGAGCGCTCCTGGCACCGGAGCGCCGCCGACCGCCGCAGCCGGCGCGGGCGCAGCCGCGGCGGCGCGAGCGCCTGGGCGAACGCCGGCGTGGGCGCGGCGAAGCGGGCCTCGATGGCAGCGATCCGGCCGGTCACGGTGCTGAGCGCTGCGGGCCCCATCAGCGCGACCTCCAGCGGGTGACGGCCATCTCGTCGAGCGATCGCTGGGCGTTCGCGGCGATGGCGACCGCGGCCGACTCGAGACGTTGCTCGACCAACCGCTCGGCGCCCTTGCGCCGGACCGAGGCCTCGACGCTGGCCGCCCGCGCCGTGTCCCGCAGCGCCTTCGTCCGGTCCTCGTCAGCGCTCGCCGCGGCCAGCTCGGCGTAGGAGGCCAGCCCCTGCAGCTGCAGGACCCGCAGCTGGAGGGGGGTGATGTCGCACGCCGACGACGGGCCGCTCGGCGTGCGCCCGTTCGTGCTCGACGCGGACCTCGGTAGCACGCTGCGGCCTCGCGACGCTGCCGTCCGCGAGCCGTCGCTCTGCGCGAGCCGCTCCTGGATCCGACGGACCCGCAGCACCACCCCGAACCGGTCACGCATCGGCGGCCTCCCAGCGTCGGCTGAGCTCCTGCAGGCGATGCACGACGACCTCGGCGCGGGCGACCTCGGCGACGTCCTGGCGGAGGAAGTCGATGAGATCCGGCGCCAACGCACGGCCGCGGTCGGCGGCGGGGTTGGTACCTGGGACGTAGGCGCCCACCTCGACCAGGTCGCGGACCTCGTCGGCGGCGGCCAACGCGGCCCGTGCGGCGGCGGCGGCCACGAGCTGCGGTGGCGAGGCGACCTTGGCGGCCAGACGGCTGAGCGATCGCGAGCGGATCGATCGCGGGGTAGCGACCGCTGACGGCGATACCTCGGTCGAGTTGGATGTGCCCGTCGAGGATCGAGCGAGCCGCGTCCGCGACCGGCTCGTTCATGTCGTCGCCGTCGACCAGCACGGTGTAGAAGCCGGTGATCGTCCCGTTCGGCCGCGGTCCGGCACGTTCCAGCAGCCGCGGGAGCATCGTGAAGACCGACGGGGTGTAGCCGCGGGTGGTCGGTGGTTCCCCGGCGGCGAGCCCCACGTCCCGCTGTGCGGTGGCCAACCGGGTCAACGAGTCGAGCATCAGCAGGACGTCGCTGTCACGGTCGGCGAACCACTCGGCGATCCGCGTGGCGACGATGCCCGCGCGCAGCCGCACCAGCGGTGGCTGATCGCTGGTGGCGACCACCACGATGGAACGCGCCAGGCCCTCCGGACCGAGGTCGTCCTCGAGGAACTCGCGGACCTCCCGCCCACGCTCACCGATCAGCGCCAGCACGTTGACCTCGGCGTCGGTGCCGCGCGCGAGCATCCCGAGCAGGGTCGACTTGCCCACCCCGCTCCCGGCGAAGATGCCGACGCGCTGGCCGCGGCCGACGGTGCAGAGGGTGTCGATGGCACGCACCCCCGTGGTCAACGGCGCGTCGATCCGGCGCCGCGACATCGCCGACGGCACCGGCGTTGTCCACCTCGACGCGGTCGCCGTTGATCGGTGGCCCGCCGTCGGCGGGGTCGCCGAGCGCATCGATCACCCGGCCGATCAGGTGCTCGCCGACGACGATCCCGGCACCACCTGGGCGGACCGACACCCGGTCGCCCTGCCCGAGTCCGTTGGTCTCGGCCAGCAGCAGCGCTCGCGCGGCGTCGGGGGCCACGCCGACGACCTCGGCCGACAGGTCCCCATCGGGGGTGTGGACCCACAGCCCGTCACCGACCCGCAGCCGCAGGCCGCGGACCTCGATCTCGTGGCCGGCGACGCGCGTGATCGCACCGGTCACCGAGGTGACCGGCGTCGCACGGACGTCGGCGGTCATGCGTGAGAGGAGGTCAGGCATCGACACCGAGCGCCCTCCGTACGGCCGCGAAGGCGGCAGCCTGCGGTCAGGTCGGCACGCGCCCACCCACCCTCGATGCGAGCCTCACCGGCCTGCAGCGTCGGATCGAGTTCGACCTCCACGGCTCGAAGGTCGCCGAGGGCGACCGTCGCCACGTCGACGTCGACGGCGCTGACCCGGACGACGGGCGCCGGATCCTCGACCTGGTCGAGCGTCGCACGCACCCGATCCAGCAGGCTCGCCCCACCGTCGTGGGGCTCGCGGTCGAGCACGACGGCCGCCACGGCGATCGCGAGTTCCGCAGCCGCCGTGACCATCGCGTCGCGGTCGAGACCGGCACACCGCCGAGCGTCCTCGAGCGCCGTTGCCAACGACCGGCCGAGCTGCTCGACCTGGACGCGCGCGGCCTCCCGCGCCTCTGCCTCGCCACGCACCACACCGGTGCGCAGCCCCTCCTCGTAACCCTCGTCGCGCGCGCGGACGACCAGGTCGCGGACGACCGGATCGAAACGGTCACGCGGGGCCGCCGACAGCTGGTGGGGGCCAGCGTCCGAGGACGGTGTCGGCCAGGACCCGGCTCACACGACCATCGCTTCGCCGCGGTTGATCAGGATGGTGCCGTCGTCTTCCAGCTGGCGGACGACACGGACCACCTCGCTCTGAGCTGCCTCGACGTCTTTGATCCGGACGGGGCCGAGCAGCTCGAGCTCCTCCTGCAGCGTCAGCGCCGCACGTTCCGACATGTTCTGGAGGATGGCGTCGCGGACGTCGTTCTTGACGCCCTTCATGGCGAGCGTGAGGTGCTTCATGTCGACCTGGCGGAGGACCGCCTGGATGGCCCGGTCGTCGAGGGACACGATGTCCTCGAAGACGAACATCAGGGCGCGGACCTGTTCGGCGAGATCGGCGTCGACCGCTTCGAGGTCGCTCATGATCGCGCGTTCGGTGCCGCGGTCGGAGTTGTTCAGCATGGCGGCGAGGTCGCGGACCCCGCCCTTCTTGGCGAACTCCTCGGGGGAACGGGCAGCGCCGAGACGGGACTGCATCGCCGCCTCGACGCGTTCGATCACCTCGGGCGAGGTGCGATCCATCGTGGCCACCCGCAGCGCGACCTCCTGCTGGACGTCGGGCTCGAGGCCTGCGAGCACCCCGGCAGCGTTCTTGGCCGGCAGGTAGGCCAACACCAGCGCGATCGTCTGCGGGTGCTCGTCGCGCAGGTACTGGACGAGCTGGTCCGCGTCGTGGTGGCGCAGGAAGTTGAACGGAGCGATGTGAACCGACGAGACCAACCGATCGATGATCTCGTCACCACGATCGCCACGCCATCCGCGCAGCAGCGACCGGGCGTGGAGGATCCCGCCCTGGACGATCTGGTGGTGAGCGACCGCTTCCTCGTAGAACTCCTCGAGGATGCGACGGACCTCCTCGGCGGGGACCTCGCCGAGCGTCGCGATCTCGAGGGCGAGCTGCTCGACCTCGGCCTCGCTGAGGTGCTCGAGGATCGGCGCGGCGGTCTCGGGGCCGAGCACGACCACGACGGCAGCGGCGCGTTGCGCCCGGGTGAGTTCGTCGAGCTTCATCGGTGGTCCGCCAGCCAGCTGCGCAGGAGCACGGCGATCTCCTCGGGTTGCTTCTCCACGAGGGTGGTGACGCTGGCAGCGAGCTGTTCGCGGACCGCGACCGCCTCGTCGGTGGCCGGGATGCCGAGGATCGGTCGGTGGTCGTCCGGGGCCGGGACCGGCTCCTCACGCACCTGCGCGACCACGACGGGACGATCAGCCGGGAGGGGCACGACGTCGGTGGCCGGCTCCTGACGCCGACGGGCGACCAGGAACAACCCGAGCGCGATCAGGAACAACACCGTCGCGCCGAGCATCTCCGGGAGCCGGTCGGTGAGCGAAGGACCGGCGGGCACTTCGTCCTCGACCGGGGCCGGGTAGGCGACCTTGGTGACAGCCACGGTGTCACCGCGGGCTTCGTCGAGCCCGAGCGCCGCGGCGACCAGGGTCTCGATCTCGGCGTTCGGCGGGACGGGGGCGCCGGTGAAGGATCCATCGTCCACCACGATGGCGACCGAGAGCCGCTCGACGTCACCGGGTGCGCTGGTGGTGCGTTCCACCTCGCGGTTGACCCCGAACTCCCGAGTGGCCTCGTCGCGGTCGTAGTCGGTCTCGCCGGCGCCGATCTCGAGGGGACCGCCATCGATGCCGACGGCGCCGCCACCGGGTATCCCGCCCGTGCCGGTGTACGCCTCCTCGATGGTCTGCTCGCGGGTGGCGACGGCGGACTCGGGGTCGTAGGTCTCACTCTCGGTGCTGCGCTCGTCGAAGTCGAGCTGCGCACGCACGACGACCGAGGCGCCCGGTCTCACCGACGGTGCTGCGGAGCAGCCGCGTGACGTCGCCGGCGAGGGCCTCCTCGAAGGCCCGGGTCTGGCGCTGCCGACGGGTCGAGGTCGCACCCATCCGCCGTCCTCGCCCGGCGACGCCAGGACCGCCCCGTCGACGTCGGCGACGGTGATGTCGCCGTGCGACGAGCCCCTCGACGGAGGACGCGACGAGGAAGCTGACGGTCTCGACCTCCTCGGCCGACAGCGGTCGGGCTGGTGTCGAGCAGCACCGAGGCGGTGGTCGGCTGCTGCGCGTCGCTGAACAGCACCTTCTCGGGCAGCACCAGCCGGACGGTGGCGGCGTTCACCGCGTCCATCGACTGCAGGGTCTTGGAGAGCTCGCCCTCGAGGGCGCGCTGGTAGTCGACCCGCTGGCGGAAGTCGCTGACCGTCAGGCCCTGGCCGTCGAGCAGCTCGTAGCCCTGCGGCGTGCTGGTGCCGGCGACACCGGCCGCGGCCAGCGAGGCGCGCGTGGCGTACAGCTCCTTCTGCGGCACCAGGATCCGGGACCCACCCGCCTCGATGCGGTAGCTCACACCGAGCGTCTCGAGCTCACCGACCGCCGCAGGCCACCCCCGCGTCGTCGAGCCCGGAGTACAGGACCGTGTAGGACGGCTCGGCGACCCAGCGCACGAAGCCGACCGCGAGCAGGATGAAGGTGGCCGCGGCGATGCCAACCACCACCCGGTGTGCCACGGGGATGTTCCGCAGCAGCTCGCTCAGTCGGTCCTTCACGGTGACGGGTCCTCCGTGCCGGTCGGGGCCGGCGGTGCGATGCGGGTCGGTCAGGTCGCGCGGGTAGGTCGGGAGCGGGACGCTCAGACCTGGATCCGCATGATCTCCTGGTAGGCCTCGACGGCCCGGTTGCGCACCTGCACCAGCAGGTCGACGCTCAGCTGCGCCTTCGAGGTCTCGCGCCATCAGCTCGTGCAGGCCCGTCGGCCCGCCGCTGGCGACGTCCAGGGCGGCCGCGTCGGCGGCCTTCTCGGCGTCCGAGACCTGCTGGACGCCCGCGGCCATCGCGTCGGCGAACCCGGGTGCGGCGGAGGTGAGGTGCGGCGGGTGCGGCGACCGGCGGAGCGCCGATGCCCGCGATCGGCGGGATGTTCATCAGCGCTGCCCGATCTGCAGGGCGGCCTCGTAGGCCTCCTTGCTGCTCTGCATCGACCGTGCGTTGGTCTGGTACGGACCGCTGGGCGATCATCAGGTCGGTCATCTGCGGCGGCGAGGTCGACCAGCGGCTGGACCACGTACCCGTCCTCGTCGGCCAGAGGGTGCTCGGGCGCGTACACGAGCGCGGGGTCGCCCTGCTGCTCGAGCACAGCCGCCGACGGCGACGCCCGATCCGGTCTCCGCGAACGGCGCGCCGCCCAGCTGTCGGGCGACGACGACCCGAGCGCGGAACGGCTCCTGGTCGCCCGGCAGGACGGTGTTCAGGTTGGCGAGGTTGTGCGCGACCGTGTCCAACCAGTACTTGTTGAACCCGAGCCCGGTGTTGGCGATGTCGATGCCGGAGAAGGTCGTCACGATCAGCGCCCAGTGATCGCGGAGCGGAGCACGCCGATCTTGAAGTTGTAGGCGTTGACCAGCGTGCGCTGCATGAGGTTCGCCTTCATCAGCTCGGTCATCTCGGTCTCGAGGTTCACGGTGTTGCCCTGCGCGTCCGGCAGCCCCATCGCGTTGCGAACCTTGGGGCGGGTGCGGCGGTCGAACCGTCCGTCGCCATGGCCTGCCGCAGGTTCGCTTCGAAGTCGACCCGCCTCGAGCGGAAGCCGGGCGTGTTGACGTTGGTGAGGTTGTCGGCGTGCACGTCCATGCGGGTCTTGACACCATCGAGCGCGTACTCGAGGCCGCGCATCGCGCCGTCGCTGATCGAGGTCGCCGGCACTCGGCCTCCCAGGGTCCGAGCACGAGAACAGGGACCACGGCTGATGCGTCGCCGAGGTGGCGGCGGATCGTCCGTGATCCCTGGGTTCCGTGCTTCGGTTGTCTGGGACGCTGGTCGTCCGGGTCGGACGGTCTTAAGGGTTCGCCCGTCGCGATCACCGTTCGGCGAGGCGAGGTGGCCGACCCGGCCGTAGGCGCGGGCTGCCGCCGCCGGTGCGGCGCACGTCGTCGATGCGTGAGGTGCGGACCAGCAAGCTCGAGGTGACCCGCGTCCGATGCAGGCCTCGGCGCGCGACGCAGCGCGGCGAACCGCGCCCGTTCGGCAGTCCGTCGGGTCTCGTCGAAGGCTCGGCGGGCCCCGCCACGGCGGCGGGGACGGGCGGCTCGCCCGGTCGCGGCGGCACGTTCCAGCTCGACGATGGTGCCTCGTAGGCGTCGAGCGCGCTGCGTCCACGGTCGCCACGGTCAGCCACCCCGCGCCGGCACGGCACAGCACGCCTCGTCCCAGGCGTCCCGCAGGTCGCGGAGCGTGCGCTCGACCGGCGCGAGGTCGCGAGACGTCCTTGCTGACGTTGGCCCGGATCAGCAGGTCGAGACAGAAGCCGTAGAGCGACTGGAGGTTCGCCGCGATACCGACACCCCGCTCGTGGTCGAGGGCGAACCGGAGCTCCATCACGATGTCCTGCGCCCGCTGCAGCTCGAAGTTCATCGTCGCGGCCGCGCTCGGGTCGCCAGCGGCTGCCGCGGCGTGCCGCGCCCGGTCGATGGCCACGAGCGCGCGGTCGTAGAGCATCGTGACCAGCTGGGCCGGCGACGACGTCGAGACGCTGAGCGCCTGGTAGGGGTTGGCAGCAGGATGCATCCGTGTCTCCTCTGGTGGCCGGGACGTCCGTGTCCCGGTTCGTTCGTCAGCCCTGGCGTTCTCGTTCGTCAGCCCTGGCCGTTGTTGGCCATCAGCCCGCCGAGCTGGCCGGCGAGCCAGTTGCCCTGGCTCTGCATCTGCGAGAGCGCGCTCTCCATCGCCGTGAACTGGCGGCGGAGCGCGCGTTCACGCTGGTCGAGGCGGACCTCGAAGCCGTCGATGCGGTCCTGGAACACCTCGATCCGGCTGGAGATCCCCTCCTGGGCGAGGGCGATGGCGCCCGTGCTGCCCTCGAAGGTCCGCAGGATCTGGTCCATCCGTCCCGCGAGCCCGTGGGTCACGGTCGCGGTGGCGGTGCCGGTGGCGCGCCCGCTCCGGGGTCGACCAGCAGCGCCAGACCGGCCGCGCCGGGCGCCGCCGTCGTCGGCAGGGACAGGCGTCGACCCGCGCCGGCGGCCGTGACGCCATCGATGGTGCCGGCCACGTCCTGGCCCGGTTCGAAGGTGGTGCCGATGCCGAGCGTGTTCGCGCCGACCGTGAAGTCGTAGCCGGTGCCGTAGCGGCTCTCGGCCAGCTCGATGCCTCCGGCAACGTCGTCCGTGGCGTCGATGGTGTCGAGCTCGGCGTCTCGGAGCGCAGGTTGATCTTGTGACGGCGCTGGTGACGACTCGCCGACGCCGATCGTGATCTCGACTGGGTGCCGTCGCTCGCCGTGATGGTGAACGTCTGCGGGGTCGGTCGCAGGAACGGTGTAAGGCCGCGCCGGTAGCCGGGCGACGGGGCGAGCCTGGGAGACGACGACGTCGTAGTCGCCGGCCCGGTGTCGCGTGGTCGGCGAGCCTGGAAGCTGATCCCCGTGACGCGCCGCTGGATAACCGGGGCGCGACTGAACAGCCGGTCGACGGCTGCCGGGTCGTCGTCGAGCGCCGCCTTCAGCTGCGCCTCGTCGAGCGTGAAGCCGCCGTCCGCGTTCATCGAGATGCCGATGGACCCGGCGGTCGGGTGCGGTCGCCCGTGAGGCCGCTGAACACGTCCATCACGCCCCGGCGGAGCTGGTCGACCATCCGGCGGGCCGTGGCGTCGCCGTGAGCGGTCCGCGGACGCGGCTCTCGGCGTTGTAGCTTCGACAGCGCCTTGAGCCGGCTGAGGGCGGCGTTGACCTCGTCGACCAGCTTGTTGACCATGCGGCGGCAGCTGTCGACGTCCTGCGCGATGGTGACCGTGGTCGTCCCTGCGCCTTCAGCGTGAGGTGACCCCATCGATCAGATCTGTGACGGTGTTGGAGGAGCGTTCGATCTGCAGGTTCCCGAACTGACAGCTGGGCGTCTGACGCCGGCGGTGGCGTCGAAGTCGGCGGTAGTGAGCTCGGCACGTCGCTGGCGACGGTGACGTTGCCGGCCTCCCCGGTCTGATCCCCGACAGGACGAGCCGGAAGTCACCGGTGCCCGCCCGCACGACGCGGGCCCGAGACCCCGGGGGCCGCGTCGATCTGTGCGGCGAGGTCGCGACAGGTCGTGGTGGTCTCGTCGGTGGTGATGGCCACGAGCTCGGTCGTGCCGTCCGCGGCGACGAGACGGAACGTCGCCTCCGCCGACGAGCTCGATCGGCGCTGGTGAAGTCCGGCGTCCCGTCGCGTCTGCGTCGCCGAGGGTGCTGGCAGCCAGTGCCGTGGCGAGCTGGCCCACGGTGAAGGTGGTGCTCCCCGGCTTCGGCGTGCCGGTGACGCTGGCGGCGCGGCCGAGTCGTTCGATGAGGCGGTCTTCCAGCGTCGGCGAAGGATGGCCCGTTGGCCGCCGGGTCGACGGCGGCGCGCAGGGACGAGAGGCGGGTGGTGACCTGCCCCCAGGCGTCGTCGACCTTCTGGAGCGAGGCCTGCGGGACTGTTCGAGCCGAACGGATCGGGAGGCGTTCGACCTGGAGCAGCGAGGGAGCATGGTGTCGGTGTCGAGCCCCGACGCGAGCCCGGCTGATCGAGAACATGCGACATAGCCTCCTTCAAGGCCCACCCGCCGAGGTGGCGCCCCCGGAGGGGCGCCACCACCGGCCGTGTGGTGCGGGATCAGCGCAGCAGGGAGAGGACCGACTGCGGGACCTGGTTGGCCTGGGCCAGCATGGCGGTACCGGCCTGCTGCATGATCTGGTGCGGGTGAAGCTCACCATCTCCTGTGCCATGTCGGTGTCACGGATGCGGGACTCCGAGGCCTGCAGGTTCTCGGTCGTGACCTGCAGGTTGCGCGATCGTTGCTCCAACCGGTTCTGGAACGCACCCAACTGGGCCCGGCTGGTCGAGACCGTCGCCGATCGCCGCGTCGAGGCGTCGATGGCCGCGGCAGCATCCGTTGACACGTCGAGGCACCCACGCCGAGACGCGCTGGCGGACACACCCTCGATGTTGACGGTGACGGTCGGCCGGTGTTGCTGCCCGACCTGGAAGGTGAAGGACTGGTTGCCCGGTCGGGGCGCTGACCACATCGCCGGCGGCGAGCGCAGCAGCCGTGAAGCCACCCGCGTCGTTGTGGAAGCTGCGTACAGCGTCGTCTCACTGTCCGACACCGGTCGTACGGGTCACCTTGATGGTTCTTCAGCATGTCGACGGTGACGTCGGCCGCCGCCGTGGTGCCGAGGTCGGCGCCGTGACGCGGTGTGCACCGCGGTCTGCAGATCAGCGAAGGTGCTAAGCGCCACGTCGCCGAGGCTGTTGGCCGCCGCGGCGCCCGTGGCGTTGGCGCGGTCCCGCGGCCACCGTCAAGGAGGTTACGCCGCCGAACTGGGTTGGCTGGCGATGCGGTCGATCTCGTCCTTCAGCTGGCTGACCTCCGACTGGTTGGCTGCCAGCGCCGACGTGTCGTTCGCGCCGGTGTTGGCGGACTGGACGGCGAGGTCACGCATGCGCTGCAGCATGGTGTGGACCTCGGTCAGCGCACCCTCTGCGGTCTGCACGACCGAGATGCCGTCCTGGGCGTTGCGGGTGGCCTGCTTCAGGCCGCCGACCTGCGCTGCGCAGGTTCTCGGCTGATGACGAGACCGGCGGCGTCGTCGGCGGCCCGGTTGATGCGGAAGCCGGACGACAGCTTCTCGAGGGACTTGGCCTGCTGGCCGCTGGTGGCGCTAGGTTGCGGTAGGCGTTGAACGCCGCGATGTTCTGGTTGATGCGCATCGGGTGCGTCCTCCGTGGTTCACCCTGGGCCGCCGGTTCCGTCCGGCGGGAGACGACATCGGTGTCGCCTCGGGGGACCTAGACGGATGGCGGCCCCGCCTTAACGAGAACGTCAGAAGTTCTCGACGGCCTCGGGTCTTCCCACGATGAACGGGCCCGACCGTTCGGCGTCGCCCGCACGGCCACCCGGATACGTTCCACAGATGGGCGACCTCAGGAAGAGCGCGGGCGGTCGTGCTCCTCGGCGTCGATGACGGCTCCCGGCACGCGGCGTCGGCTGCGCCGCGGCGGCGACACGGCGACAGGCGGTCGTCGGAGCGGGCGAGACCGCTTCGCGCGGTCGCGACCGCGACGCTCGACGCGCTGGCACGAGCTGCTGCCCCCGGTCGTGGCACCTTCACGTCGGTGACATCCACCTCATCGCCGGTGACCGTCCCACGTGGTCGTGAACGTGATGGTCGAGATCGGCGGGCTGCCCGTACCGCCACGTGGGCTGCTCGTACGTGCGCGACGATCCCGGCGCTGCCGCCGCGAAGGCCACGCTCTGCGCGGTCAACCGGCGCCTCGAGATCCTCGGCATCTGATCCGCCCCCGCGCACCCGCGAGGGTGTGTGCGGTCCCAGCGACCGGAGCCTTACGTGGCGCGGCCGTCGACCGACGAGTGCGACGGAGGTACGTCGCCGTGGAGAACGTCACCGGTGCCATCACGCGGATCCGGGCCATCGAGGCCCGGGTCCGTCCGGACGTGTCCACCGGCCGCTTTCCGCCAGGCCCTCGCAGCAGCAGCCGGAGCGCCGGCCACCGCTGACCGAGCCGATCTCGGCGTCCGCACGGCCACCGTCGCGGACCGCGATCGCGCACGAACCCGGGCGGTGTCGCTCGGCCAACTCCTCGGCCGGCCGGTCACGCCGGGCGCTTCCGCGGAAGCGGGCTCGACGACCGGGCCGCACCGGCCCGTGGTCGGGCGCGTCTCGTCGGAGTTCGGGATGCGCACCCACCCGGTGACCGGCGGTCCGCAAGCACCACGCCGGCATCGACTTCGCGGCACCGACCGGCACCCCGATCGAGGCGGCCGCCGCGGGCACCGTCACCTTCGCCGGCGTGCGCGGCGGCTACGGCAACCTCGTCATCGTCGACCACGGCGACGGCACCGAGACCCGGTACGCCCACCAGCACCGCATCGACGTGGGCGTCGGCGCAGCAGGTCCAGCGCGGTCAGCAGCTCGGCACCGTCGGTTCGACCGGGATGTCGACCGGGCCGCACCTGCACTTCGAGGTCCGTCGGGACGGCACGCCGATCGACCCACGGTCCGTGGTCGTCGCGTGATGGAGCCCCTGCTCAGCGTCCTCGAGAACGAGTGCGTCCACCTCGACCGGATCCGTTACCACACGACGCTGGCCCTGCTCCTCCTGCACGGCCACGAGGCTCGGTTCCTGCCGCGGGCGGCCGACGAGGTGCACGACGCCGTCGACGCCCTCGCCGACGACCGAGCTGCGCCGGGCCACGCTGGTGGCCGCGCTGGCGGACGAGCTCGGCACCGACGACGAGCTGACCCTCACCGAGCTCATCCGCGCACGCGGACGCCGCCACAGGCCGTCCAGCTCCGCGACCTGCAGGTGCGCCTGCAGGACCACATCTCCGAACTGATCGCGCTGACCGGCTCGGCCACCGTCAAGGCCGCAGCCGAGCTCGACACCATCCGACGATCGCTCGGCCGTTTCAGCGGCAGCCCGGTCGGGGCCGCCGTCTACGGCGTGGTCGGCTCGCCACCACCCGCACGCTTCGACGGGTCGTTCTGAGCCGGCGCGTGCACCCGGGGGACGGCCGGAGCGACGCAACAGATCCGCGGTCCGTGCGGCAGCGGCCACGGCTCCGCGGTTCTCCTGCTGGACCTGGGCGTACACCTCCTCGCGGTGGACGGCCACGGTCCGCGGCGCGTCGACCCCGATCCGCACCTGGTCGCCACGGACCTCGAGCACCGTCACGGTGATGTCGTTGCCGATGACGATCGACTCTCCGGCGCGACGCGTGAGTACCAGCATCGTCAGTCCAGCGGGACGGGAGCGCGGAGCGGGTGGTCGCTGCCGACCAGGACCACCTGGCGTCCCTCGTTGGTCGCGGGGTTGACCACGAACGGGCCGACGAGGTTGACGTAGACGGTCCGCTCCTCGGCCGCGAGCGTGACCGGCGAGAACACCACCGCCTGCGACGGGTTCTCGATGGCGAGCTGCTCGCGTTCGTCCTCGGGGAGCTCGATCTCGTAGTCCGGGAACAGCAGCCACGGGACCACGACGACCATCGACATGTCGGGTTCGTCGACGCTCTCGAGCAGCTGGAAGATGCTGTCCTCGCCGAGCGAGACCAGCTGGAACCGGCGCAGGTGACCGAAGCCCGGTATGCCGTCCGAGAAGCGCAGGACGGTCCCCTGCCGCTGGACCTCGTCGGTGTCTGCCACGGTGGCGTGGTCCTTCGAGATCGCGGGGCGGTCGGTGCGGGCGGAGGCTAGCGGAGGAAGTCGACCAGGGACGGCTGCAGGACGCGGCTGAGCGCGGCCAGCGTCGGCCTGGTAGGCGACCTCCTGGGTCTGCAGCTCCATCACCGCGCCGGCGATGTCGACGTCTTCGGTCACCGCGAGCTCGCTGCGGATGGAGAGCTGGTCGTCGGCGTTGCGCGCCATGGCGGCCTCCACCCGGTTGGTCGCAGCGCCGAGGATCGACTGCTGGTCGCCGATGCGCTCCAAGGCGATGTCGAGCTGTCCCAACATCCCGGAGAGGTCGCCCTGACGGCCCTCGCGGAGCGCCTCGGAGATCTCGTCGAGGAGCGTGAACACGTCCCCATCTGCAGAACCCAACCCGAACGCAGCCGCGGCGGTGACGTTGACCTTGACGACGTCGGTGCTCGCTGACGCGGCGGTTGATGACCCCGTCGTCACCCTCGTAGGCCCACGCTCCAGCGGCTCGAACGACCGCCTTCCCGTCGGCGAACCCGGTGAACAGCGGGCGGCCGGCGTGCTGGGAGTTGGCGATGCCGATCAGTTCGTCGCGGATCGCCTCGATCTCGGTCGCCATCGCCCGCTGGGAGCCTGGGTCCTGGTTGCTGGCTCCCGACACGGTCAGGTCGCGCGCCCGGTGCAGACGCGTGGTCGCCGCCCTGCAGCTTGCTGTCGGCGAGCGCGAGCCAGGAGGACGCGTCGGCACCGTTGCGGGCCTCCTGGACACGGGCTCGCTGGCTGGCACGCAGGAGCATCCCGCGGTTGGCCGCGGCGGGGTCGTCAGAGGGCTTGAGGATGGCCTTGCCGGTCCCGAGCTGCGACTGGGCGCGCTCGAACCGCTCGAGGCGGTTCTGCAGCCGGGACAGCTGGCTGTTGACCATCGTTCCCTGGGTGATACGCATGCTCGGGCTCCTAGCGGCCGACGAGGCCCGTGCGGTTGATGAGGACGTCCATCGCCTGGTCGACGGCGGTCATCATGCGGCTGCTGGCCTCGAGCGCCCGCTGGTGGGAGAGCATCTGGACCATCTCCTCGTCGAGCGAGACGCCGTGCATCCCGTCGCGTGCGGTGCCCGCTGCCGCCGTGAGCTGACGCTGCGCGTCGAGCCGCCCGGTCGGTCGCCGCGACCTGCGCGGCGTGCTCGGTGACGAAGCAGCGCAGCTGCCCGTCGAGCGTGGTGGTGGTGCGCAGGCCAGGCCAGCCGGCCGCGTTGCCCACCGTCGTGCGGGGAAGAGGCGCGGACGGGTGGATCCGGGGTCGGCGGCGAGCGCGCGAACTCGTCGAGTCGCTGATCGCCACCTCGAGCGTGGCGCCCTGCGTGGCGCAGCGGGATCGCGCCGAAGCCAGGAGCGTCACCGCCCAGGGTCCCCGTCGGGTGAACCTGCCCCTGGTGTCGGTCGTTGAGCGAGGTGGCGAGGTCGTCCACGAACGCGTCGAGCCCATCACGGAGTCCGGGAGGTCCTCGTTGAGGAAGGTCTGCAGCCCCGCGACCTCGCCACCGGGGGTGACGTCGACACCCGGCGGGGTGACGGATCTGGCCGGTGACGTCGTCGGTACCAGCGTGAGGGGTGTCACGCGGGTGCCGCTGACCACCGCCAGGCCGGCACGCTGATCCGGACGCTGCCGCTGTCCTCGAGGGTGACGGCGGCGCCGATGCGGCGCGACAGGTCGTCGAGGACCCGGTCACGGGCGTCGAGCAGGTCGTTCGGCGCCCCGCCGGTCCCCCGGGCGTCGAGGATGCGGCCGTTGAGGTCGGCGGCCTGTTCGAAGAGCGCGTTGACCTCCTTGACCGCCAGATCGAGGCCGTGTGGTGGTGTCCTCCTCGAGGTCTCGAAGCCACCCGGCGACGGACCGGACGCGGGCGGTCAGCGACTCGAGGGACGACAGCACCTGCCGCCTGGTCGCGGTGTCCTCCGGGCGGAGCGCGAGCTCCTCGAAGGACGCCCACAGCTCGGTGAGTTCGCCGGTGAGCCCGTTCTCAGGCTCGCCGAGCACCGCCTCGGCGCGGGCGAGCAGGTCGGCGCGGACGTCGAGCTTGCCGCTCTGCCCCATGTCGCTACGCAGGCGGGCGTCGAGGAAGCTGTCACGCATCCGGGTGATGTCATCGACCGTGACGCCGGTCCCCATCGGCCCGTTCGGTGACAGGTACGGGTAGCTGGTGCTGAGGTCGACGCGCTGCCGCGGTGAACCCGGGAGTGTTGGCGTTGGCCACGTTGTGGGCAGCGGTGTCCATCCCGACCCGGGCGGCGCGGATCCCGGAGAGGGCGGTGTTGAGCGCACGAAGCTCATCTACAGCGCCTGGTCGACGAGCGACGCCGGCGGGTCGCGGACGCCGAGGTGGACGACCCTCGGGGTCGTAGGTCAGGCGCGTTGTCGCTGCCACCGGTGAGCGCGGCCATCGTGTGCTGGACGCGGTGCAGGCCGGAGGAGGCGAGGCGACGGTTGTCGGCGGCGACCGCCTCGATCTCGGCGGTCAGCGACAGGAACGCCTGGCGGTGGTCGTCGAAGATGCGGCTCCAGGGCTCGGGCGACCGGTCGGCGAGGGTCGACAGGTAGAGGTGGTCGATGCTGACCCCCCACGTCACCGCGAGGGCTTGCACCACGGCGTCGCGGTGGGTCTCGGCGTCCCGCAGACGGCACAGGACCGCGTCGACCTCGTTCAGGCAGATGCCCGTGTAACGCTGCTCGTCGGCGGCCAGGAGCATGCGGGTGCACACGAGCTTGTACAGGAGCAGCTCCGTGAGGTGCCGTTCCTGCCACAGCGTCTCGGCCAGCTCCTCGAGGTGGCCGACATCCCGGGTCTCATCCATGGACCGCAGGTCGGTCGCTGGACGGCCCGGTTAAGAGAAGACACCCGCCCGTCGAGCCGCGCGTCAGCGGGCGGCGCCGAGCACATCCTCGGCGCCGGCGGAGGCCGCCTCACGCCGGCTCGCGTGCGTCGGCGCGTCGGGGACGTGAGCTGGGCGCCCGGCGGCCATCTCGCGACGCAGCGCAGGGACGATCTCGCCGCCGAGGATCTCGAGCTGCTCGAGCACGGTCGACAGCGGCAGACCTGCGTGGTCGACGAGGAACAGCTGGCGCTGGTAGTCCCCGACGTGGTCACGCATGCCGGCGTACCGCTCGATGACCTGCTGCGGTGACCCGACGGTCAGCGGCGTCATCTCGGTGAAGTCCTCGAGGGACGGGCCGTGGCCGTAGACCGGCGCGACGTCGAAGTAGGGCCGGAACTCGCGGACCGCGTCCTGGGAGCTGGGCCGAGCGAAGAACTGGCCGCCGAGCCCGACGATGGCCTGGTCGGCGCTGCCGTGCCCGTGCTGCTCGAAGCGGCGGCGGTAGAGGCTGACCATCTCGCGGGTGTGCTTGATGGGCCAGAAGATGTTGTTGTGGAAGAAGCCGTCGCCGTAGAAGGCCGCCTGCTCGGCGATCTCGGGCGAGCGGATCGAGCCGTGCCACACGAACGGCGGCACGCCGTCGAGCGGGCGGGGTGTCGCCGTGAAGCTCTGGAGGGGGGTGCGGTGCTCGCCCTCCCAGTCGACGTCGGTCTCGCGCCACAGACGGTGGAGCAGGCCGTAGTGCTCGTAGGCCAGGGACATCCCGTCGCGGATGTCGTAGCCGAACCACGGGTAGACCGGTCCGGTGTTGCCCCGACCCATCATGAGATCCACGCGGCCACCAGCGAGGTGCTGGAGCATCGCGTAGTCCTCGGCGATCTTCACCGGGTCGTTGGTGGTGATCAGCGTGGTCGCGGTCGACAGCACGATGCGTTCGGTCCGAGCGGCGATGTAGCCGAGCATCGTGGTCGGGGACGACGGCACGAACGGCGGGTTGTGGTGCTCGCCGGACGCGAAGACGTCGAGCCCGACCTCCTCGGCCTTCAGCGCGATGGTGACCATCGCCTGGATGCGTTCGGCCTCGGTGGGCGTGCGCCCCGTGGTCGGGTCGGGCGTGACGTCCCCGACCGAGAAGATCCCGAACTGCATGGCGCGCACCTTTCCGGAGGTCCGTTGCGTCGACAACCATGTGAACGCGGCCGGGTAGCGGCTTGTTCCCGGAGGGGCCAGGAGAGCTCGTCACCGCTTGGGGTCGGTGAGGTCGAGCACCCGGTGAAGGTCGAGCTCGTAGCGGTACAGCACGCGGGGAAGTAACCCTTCAATGCCGACGACGTGACGGGTGCCCTGCCGGGTTAGCTCCGCGACCACGCACGGCCCTGTCTCGCACAGGTACAGGGTCGTGCGCAACTCGCGGGGCGGTAGCGATCCGCGTGCGGTCGAGCACCATCAGGCGATGACACCCTCACCGATCGACAGCATCGCACCGATCACCCGGCGGTACTCGCCCTGCTCGATCAAGTCCATCGGCTTGTCGTAGTCCAGCGCCGGCACCGGGCTGCGCAGCCACAACCGGGCCGGCTCCTCGCGCATCACCTCACGCAGCACATCGATCACGGCCTTCAACTCGAGCAGCCGCTCCTCGTTCTGACGGCGCGGTTCCGCCCCGGTCGTCGACCAACGAGCCACCGACCGCGGCGTCGTCCCGAGGACCCGCGCGATGTCAGGGGCATCCACGATGTGGGACTCCAGCATGTCGTCGAGCAGCGTCGTGACCGTGCTCATCTCGCGTCCTCCGAGCTACATGCCTGTGGTTCGACACCCGTACGCGCATCTCACGTCGCTAGAACGCCGCCGCAAAGTCAGGGTTGACAGCGATGCGCGGTCTCGAATCTCGGTCACGGCTTCCTCCCGCGCGTGGAGACGGCCGCAAGGCGCCGACGAAGCCGTCGATGGGGCACCAGCTCGTCCTCGAAGGGCCCGCTCGGGCAGGTAGTTGGTGGTGAACAGCTCCAGCGGCCGCGCGACCCGCCCCGCCCAGCGAGCAATCAGCGTTCGACGTGCAGCCGTGCTCCACAGTTGCCCCACAGCAGAGTGCATCAATCCAAGGCATGTTCCCTCAGGCTCCCTCACCCGATTGTGGAGCATCCGTTGAGCACGAGCCGGCCTCGGCAACTCGATACGACACACCAACCTCAGCCCCACCGAGATCCGCCGGGGTGGTGCCATCGCGCGCGCTGCGATCAAGCCGAGGTGGTCACCTTGGTTGCCACGGGTCGATGACGTCGAGCCCGTCGAACCGGGCGAAGTCTCTGACGTTGCGAGTGACCAGCGTCATCCGATACACCAGCGCGGTTGCGCCGATGAGCGCATCCCGAAACGGTGCCGGATCCGGGACGTGCAGTCCCGCGGCCCGGCGCGCGACGGCCTCGTCGACGGCAAGGACCCGCTGGTCGAAGGCGACCGTCACGCTCTCATCGAGCCAGCGGCGCAGCACGGCGCCCTTGGGTGGATCGGCCCGCTCGGCGAGCAGGACCCCATGCTCGAGCTCGTGGATCGTGATCGCCGACACGAACAGCTGGCCCGACGGCACCTTGGATGCCCAGGCGGCCACACCCGGGTCGGCCTTGCCGGAGCGCACCTTGCGCAGCTCGGACACGACGTTGGTGTCGAGTACGAACATCAGCCGAACTCGGCCGGGCGTGCCAGACTCGTCAGATGGGGACGGTAGAACCAGCTCGACGTCCTCGACCCCCATAGGCTCGGAGAGCCGGTCCAACACCTGCCCGGCGCCCAGCAGCCGCTCGTAGTCCTCGTAGGACAGCAGTACGTGAGCCGGACGTCCGCGGTCGGTGATGTAGACGGGACCACCGGCCGCAGCCTTCTTCGCACCGGCGGTGTCGTGGTTAAATTCCCGGCTACTGATCTTGGTCACCATCATCACCCTCCTAAGTAGCCACGTTGCTACGTTAGCGTCGAGGGTGTCGGCCTGCAACCGGTGACCACGCACCGAGCCGGGTCGGGCCGCTGCCGAACAAGAGCGCGCGGGCCGACCACCTTCCGACGAACGCAGGTCGTCTTATGCGGGCGCTTCGGGTTTCAGCGGGGTACGGGGGTGACGAGCGAGAGGCGTGACCAGTCGGGGTGGCCGGCGTAGAGCAGGACGCGGATGCGCCAGTGGACGAAGTTGGTCATCCCGAACGCGACCCGCTTGATCCGCTTCGCGAGGCCGTTCATCGTCTCGGTAGGTCCGTTCGAGACCTGGGCTTCGTGCCACGCAGCGATCTGGGTCCGCCAGGTACGCATGGTCCGTCCCAACTGGCGGATCTCGGGTGGCGATGAGGCATCGCGCATGTCGGCCGAGAGCTGGTCCACCCACTCCAGGGCGAGGTCGGCATCGCGGTGGGCATACAGCTCACGGATCGCCTCCTTGGCGTGCCAGGCGGTGGTGACCTCGCCGTGTGGGTCCCCCGCCGCCAGGAGCCGACCGGTGAGCTCTGCCGGCAGCGTGCTCATCGAGCCGCTCGTGCGGCCATCACCAGCAGCTTGCGTGCCCGGTAGAGCGGATCGTCCTTGCGGCCGCGGTGGCCGACGATCTCGGTTGACGCGGCGGCGGACATCGTCGAGCTTCTGGCCGGCGAGCTTCACCAGGTGGAACGGATCACGACCTGGGTCACGTCGGGCAGCATCGTGTCGAACACCTTGCGGTACGGGCCCGACATGTCGAGCGTCCCGTAGCGGATACGGCCGCACCACGCCGGCCCCTGCTTCTCCAGCCAACGGCACGCAGGAGCCGCATCGCGGCCTTCTACGACATCGAGCAGCTGGCCCTTGCGGACGTCCACGATCGAGGTCGACCACTGCTTGGTGCGCCACCGGCCGATCCTGGTGAACAGCGTCTCGTCCAGCCCGAGGGCGGTGACCTCGCCGATGCGCGCCGGGTCGTCCACCAGCGCGCTGCCGTAGGCGATGGTCGCGTCGTTGACGGTGTGCCAGTCGCAACCGAGCTCGGCGGCGACCTCCGAGACGGTGCGGCCGTGCTTGCCGACCTGCCAGGTGACCCACCGTCCCGCCCGGTCGGTCAGCAGCAGCCGCGAGGCCGCGATCTTCGGTGCCAGCTCGGTCCAGGACCCCACCGCGCACCCGACCGCGAGACAGGCCCACCGGCGCTTGCGCCACATCAGCCGAGTCGGTCGTCCGAACGCCGGCAGGTCGACGAGTGCCACCCGTGGCCGGTCCTTGACCGACGCCATCGTGCCGCAGCTCGCGCAGGCCACAGGCAGCTTCGAGCCGGGTCTCGATCTCGACCCTCAGCGGCACGGTCGGGCTGCGGTCCTCGACCCCCAGGATGGTCACAGCCGGAAGTCCCACGAGCAGCTCGCACATACGCGTAGCATCGGTATCCACAGGGGTCCTGTTCGAGGTGAGGTCATAGACACCCTCAGCCTCGCAGGGCCCCTGTGCTGTGCCCCGCAACCGCTACACCCCGCTCATATCCGAAGCGCCCCTATGCGCCTCGAAGTGCCACGCCCGCACCTCACCACGGGACCTCCAGCATCAACAGCTTGACGTCGCCGCCATCATGCATCGGGCTTCTGTCGACTCGCTCTCACCACCCCGCCTCCCGTCGCAGGGCAGGCGCTCGGAAGTCCCCGCACTGCGCTGGCGCCAAGAGCGGAGAGCCGCCCAAAGTTGCAGGTCGTTCAACGTCGATCGGCAGTTCGGGGTTGGTTGGCATTGCGGGGCTTCGACCTGCCGATCGGAGATCCCCGCATCGGGCACATCGGCGAACTAGCATCCGCGGGCAAGTCGAGGCTACGGGGAGCTCAAGAAGTTGGACAGCCTTTCGATCCGGCAAGCCATTGAGAAGATCACGAGCGGACAGATTCGCATCCCCGCCTTCCAGCGGGGGTTTGTGTGGGACGCGGATCTCGTAGCTCACCTAATGGACAGCATCTACAAAGGCTATCCGTTCGGCGCCGTCATCCTCTGGCGCACCAAGACGCAACTGAAGGCCGAGCGAAACTTGGGCAGCTTCGCGCTCCCGAGCGGGACGCCGACTATCCAATTGACTATGTA
Organism: uncultured Nitriliruptoraceae bacterium; assembly: GCA_963850715.1. Classification (GTDB taxonomy): domain Bacteria; phylum Actinomycetota; class Nitriliruptoria; order Nitriliruptorales; family Nitriliruptoraceae; genus Nitriliruptor. Next base: position 454,241 of record CAWKMM010000015.1, read on the forward strand.
TTGGATGGCCAGCAGAGACTGACTTCAATCTTTGGAGTCTTCCAGACTGACATCGAACCTGACGAGACCATTGAGTGGAATAGGATCTACTACGACCTGAAAGCACCCGAAGACCTTCAGGAATCATGGTTCTTCGCACTCAGCGAGGAAGAGATCGATTCAAGCCGCCATTTCCCCATCGGAACCTTCTTCGACACAGTCGCCTATCGCGAAGCCACTGCAAACCTGGACGACGAAGCAGTCCGCCAGATCGACAAGGTTCAGGCGGCCTTTAAGGAGGCTGATCTTCCCGTCCAGTCCATCGAAACCGACGATCGCTCTAAAGTGGCGATTGTCTTTGAACGAGTCAACAGACTCGGCGTAGAACTCGACGTCTTTCAGTTGCTCTCGGCCTGGACCTGGAGCGAGGACTTTGACCTCCAGAATCAGTTCGCGGATCTGGCGGCAGAACTGAAGCCATTCGGCTTCGGCGAGGTTGGCGAGGATACGAACCTGCTGCTTCGCTGCTGCGCTGGAATCGTGGCAGGAGACCCCGCTCCCGAGGCCGTGATTGGGCTCAACGGCACGGTCGTCCGCGAGCGATTCGATGAGATTAGGAACGGCATTCGCGGAGCTATCGATTTCGTCAGGAGCAACCCTTCAGGTGTCGAGAAGCTCCAGAACCTCCCCTACCCAACCCTGCTAGTGCCACTTGCCGTCTTCTTCGCGGCGCCGGACGGCACCGAGGTAGCCCTTTCAACTGAGCAGCGGAAGACCCTGCTCCGGTGGCTCTGGCGATCCTGTTTCTCACGGCGATTCAGCGCTGGTGTCCTGACGAACCTGAGAAGGGACCTGCAAGAAGTTGCCAAATTGCGTGAACACGGGACTTCGGATTTGGCCGAACTGGCGGCACCAGTGGACGCTGACTTCTTCAGCGAAAATAGCTTCACCATCAGTTCTGTTAACACCCGAACATTTGTGCTATTGCTCGCACAGTTGCGCCCACTTACCTTCATCAGTGGGCAGCCCATAGCCTCTGCTGATACTCAAGGAGTACAACCGGAACGAGTTCCATCATTGCTTCCCTCAGAAGGTCTTGAAGGAACAAGGTCGCGACACTGGAGACATCAATCGTCTAGCGAACTTCGTTTTCTTGTCTCGCGCCGACAATCGCCAGCTGGGAGGCGATCTGCCAAGCGAGTACCGAGAGAGGATGCCTCAGGACTTGGACGCTGTCTTGGAACGAGCTGCTGTCCCTACAGAGCTATTCGATGACGATTACGAGCGCTTCATCCAAGCTCGCTCAAGGAAGCTGAGACAATCGCGCACAAGCTGAGGGACGACGATCCCTCTAACTGTCACGGCAATCAGCACCTCCTTCCTTTTTGAGCAATGGCCCCCCTCGGGGCGGTAGCTCTCTGTCTGCTATGTGTGGATGCGTTCTGCTGACCCGGCGCGAAAGTCACGGTTCGGTGCGCGATCGCCAGTGCCCAGGTCTTCGACGCGTGTGAGCCACCGCGAGAACCCGCAGCTCCTGGGATGTGACCAGGTAGGCGACGCGGTATGGGAAGCGGACTACTGGTATCTGGCGCACCTCGAGGTGCGTGGGCACACCGGGAACCAGCGTTCCAGCATCCGGCCAGGCGGCGAGGTGCTCGACGGTCCGGTCGACGGCCGCGAGGAACGTCTGCCCCAGACCGGAGCGCTGAGCCGCGTACCACAGCGCTGCTGCTTCGAGCTCGTGTCACGCTTCCGGCTCGAAGGTGACCGGCCGACTCACCCGTCCGTCAGCGCGCGGCGAACACGGTCACGCACGTCGGTCCACGCCTCGCCCTGCGACTCGCCCGCCAACACCCTCCGTGCGCGCCCTTCGAGCTCATCCGCCCACGCTTGCTCAACTGCAGCGTCGTCACCCTCGGGAGGTCCCTCGAGGCTGACCAAGAGCTCAGCAGCGAGGTCGGCCCGCTCCGCCTCAGGCAGCGAAAGGGCCTCGCGAAGCAGCGACTGGGTGTGTTCCGTCATGAGGCGATCGTACCCCCCGCCCGCGACCGGCCGACCGCGGATTCCACAGCCGTCGTCGCCCGCGCCGCTACTCGTCTCAGGACGGCGACACGATCACCGCAATGGCGCTATGTGTGCATCGGCGGTGGGGCCACTCCGCCCATCATCACGGTGATGGCCTGGCCCTCGGGTAGCGAGGGTTCGGGCAGTCTGAGGGTCTCTGGCCCGACCAGCGCGACGTCGGCTTACGATGCAGTCCAGCCGGAGACGAGGGGGAGCACATGGGGCGGCGGGGATTCCTTGCGGAGATGCAGCATCAGGCGCAGGTTGCTGCGCGGGAGGCAGACAAGCGGCAGCGGGCTGCAGTCCGGGAGCGTGACGCTGCAGTTCGGCGGTCCGAGCAGGCACGGCGAGCTGAACAGCGTGCCACTGCGGCCGCGTCTCGCGCGTCAGAGGCGGAACGCAAGCGGTTGGTGAAGGCCGCCAAGGACGCGCACGTCGCCGCCAAGCAGGCGGAGGTCGAGGAGTTGAACGCGGTGTTGGCGTCGCAGTACGACGACATCGACGGTCTGCTGGAGTGGACGCTCGACATCGATGACTACGTCGACCTCGACACGCTCCGCCGGACCGTGGAGCATCCGCCGTTCGACCGGGCCGAGCTGGAGAGGCCAATCCCGCCACCACCGCCGATCACCGATCCGCCCGAACCTGTCCTCGAGGAGATCGAGCCGCCATCCGGTCTGTTCGGACGAAGAAGAAGCTCGCGGAAGCGACCGCGCAGGCGCAGGCCGAGTACGAGGAGGCGCACGCTGCGTGGCAGGAGCAGATGGCAGCGATGCCTGCCCGCCGGGCGGCCGCAGCCGAGCAGCACGCAGCGCGTGAGGCAAAGCGGCAGCAGGAGCTCGAGTCTGAGCAGGAGCGCTACGCAGCAGGAGTGCGCCGCCCGGGAGGCCGAGGTCGCAGAGCACAACGCTGCGATCGACACGCTGATCGCGAACCTCGGGTACGGGACCGCCGGATGCGGTCGAGGAGTACGTCGGCATCGTGCTTGCCAACTCGGTTTATCCCGAGCGACTTCCCGGTGGACCACGATTCAGCTTCGACCCGTCGACCGCTGAGCTGCGCTGTTCGGGCTCTGGTTCCCGGGCCGGACACGGTGCCGACCGTCAAGGCGTACAAGTACACCAAGGCCACGGACGAGATCACCGCGACGGCGCTGTCGCAGAAGGCCGCCAAGGACCGGTACGCCGGCGCGGTGCACCAGGTGGCGCTGCGGACGCTGCACGAGATGTTCGAGGCGGACCGGCGCGGGCTGATCAAGACGATCGTCGCTCGAGGTCGGGACCGAGACGATCGACCCGGCGACCGGCGACCCGACATACGTGCCGTTCGTCGCGGTCGGCTGCCGAACGCGAGACGTTCCTTGAGCTTCGACCTGTCGTCGGTCGTTCCGTCGGCGACGCTGGAGCACCTCGGCGCGGCCGTGTCGAAGAACCCGTACGGTCTGGTCGCCGGCCGACACGACCGGCGTGCGCAAGTCGTGAGCGACGCGCCTGGTGTTCAACCCGCCACCCGGGTGGCCTGACACCGCCGCCAGGGTGGGTGCCGCCCGCAGGGTGGACGCCCGACCCGGCGTGGCCGGACCCGCCGGACGGCTGGCAGCTGTGGATCCCTGCCGGCCAAGGCACCCGACGAGGTCCGCGCCAGCTGCGCAGCGACGCTGCCGACGGGACACGGCATCGACGCCCGCGGCTGCTGAAGCAGGTCCGACGGCCGAGCAGGAGCTGCAGGCTCGGCGTCGCGCGTCGCTCGAGGCGGAGAACGCTGCGCTGCGTGCCCGACCTCGCCGGCGGACGAGCGTCGACGCCGGCTAGGTCGTGCTCGACGACGAGCGGGTGCTGCAGGAGGTCGGCATCTACCGCTACCACCACCCGCTCGAGAACGCCGCCGCGTACAAGGAGCGGCTCGACGAGCTCAGTGCCCGGATCGCCGAGATCGGTGAAGGCCGGACGTGCGATCGAGGCGTCGAACATGTTCACCTTCGACAACTCGCTGGCCAAGGGCCGCAAGATGGCCGGCGACCTCGTCCAAGCTGATGCTGCGCGCCTACAACGCCGAGGCGGACAACGCGATCCGCTCGCTGCGGGCCGGCAACGTCGTCACCGCCAAGAAGCGGCTGGAGGCGTCACGCGGTCGCGATCGCCAAGCTCGGCAAGATGATGGAGATGCGCATCAGCGACGAGTTCCACGCGCTGCGGGTCGAGGAGATCGAGCTGACCGCCGACTCCTGATGAAGGAGCAGGAGGAGCGGGAAGCCGCCCGCGAGGAGCGCGACGGCTGCGTGAGGAGCAGAGGGTCGAGCAGGAGCTGGCCGCGGAGCGTGAGCGGCTCGACAAGGAGCGCGCCCACCTGCTGAACGCGCTCGCAGCGCTGCAGGCGTCAGGCGGCCGACGATGCCGACCTGAGCCGCACGGCTGGCCGAGGTCGACGCAGCGATCGTGCAGAACGACTACCGCGCCGCGAACATCCGCGCCGGCTACGTGTACGTCATCTCGAACCGCGGCGCGTTCGGGCGAGAACGTGGTCAAGATCGGCCTGACCCGGCGGCTCGAGCCGCTCGACCGTGTCAGCGAGCTCGGCGACGCATCGGTGCCGTTCCGCTTCGACGTGCACGCGCTGTTCTTCTCCGAGGACGCCGTCACGCTTGGAGAACGAACTGCACGCAGCACTTCGCCGACCGGCGGTGAACCACGCGAACCCACGCAAGGAGTTCTTCTTCGCGACTCCGGCGGAGGTGCGTGAGGTGCTCGCTGAGAAGGTCGGCAGCCTGCTCGAGTTCACCGAACACGCGGACGCGACCGAGTACCTCCAGTCGCGGGGGTCGTGGCCAACCCAAGTGATCGCACCGGGACCCGTGGCGGAACACCATGCGTCTCGTGGGTGATCCCACCACGCAGCACGGACCGGTGAAGGTAACGGCGCTCTCCCGGGCCGCAGCGAACGCCTCCCAACTCTCCCTGCACCTGCCGTGTTGTTATGGGCGGCAGCGCCCTCCGGCCCCACCGCGCATAGTCACGGCTGCCGCGTGCTTCACGGCAGCCGTGAGATGCCTCGGGTCCTACCGGGCTCCGGTCACGCCGGCGAGGTAGGTGGCGACGATGTAGGTGGGGTTGCGGTCGAGGGCGCCGCGGGCGCGGTCGTAGCGGCGGGTCTGGCGTGGGTCGGCATGGCGCGCGAAGTCTTGGACGTCGCGCAGGCTGCAGCCGGCATCGAGCGCGGCGGTGATGGCTGCGTGGCGTAGCGAGTGGGGTGAGATCGGCTTGTCGATGCCGGCGCCCCTCGAGCCGGCGCACGATCCAGCCTGCGGTCGCGTCCCGCGGCTGGTGTAACAACGACACCGGGCGCGGTTCCTGAGGGCATGTTAGGCGGCGGCTGTGACCTCGCCGTGGGGGTCGGGTTCGGGGTGCTCCTTCCTGCTGGTGGTGAGGCCGAGATCGCGGCGGATGTTCTGGAGCAGTCGGACGTCGGCAGGGGTGTAGGTGATGCCGCGCCAGCCGCCGGCGGCACGGTCCAGGACGGCCCACAGCAGCGAGAGGGCGGACCGTTCGCCGGGGAGCCGGCCGATGACCTTGACCCGCCGGCGGGTCTCGCCGAAGGTCCGCTCGATGAGGTTGGTGTGGCGGATCCGGCCCCAGTGCGCCCGCGGGTAGTGCAGGTGCGCGGCCAGCTCGTCGAACCCGTCGGTGACGCACGCGACCGCGCCCGGGTAAGCCTTGCCCCAGGTCGAGGCGAAGACGTCGGCGCGGCGACGGGCCTCGCCGACGGCGACCTCGCCAGGGGTGAAGCTGTCGTCGAGGTCGAAGATCTCCCAGAAGTCGCCCCGCACGGCGTCCTGGTCGATCTGGGACACCTTCGCGACACAGTTGCGAGCTCGGTGGATCAGGCACCGTTGCCGCCGCGCGTCAGGAAAGACCTGGTCGATCGCGGCGCACAGCCCGGGCGCGCCATCGGTCGCGGTCAGCACCGGAGAGGCGAGCCCGCGGGCGACCATGTCCTCGAGGAACCCAACGCACGCGTCGGTCGATTCGGCTGAAACGCCGTCCAGATGCAAGAACACGGCGTTGCCCTCGGTGGTGATCCCGTAGGCCGCCAGCACCGGCTCGGACCGCGCACCGTCGTGCATCTTGAAGTGCGACGCGTCGACGAACAGGTAGTCGATGGTCACCTCGGACAGGTCGCGGGTCCGCCAGGCCTCGAACTCGTCCTTGATCTGCTCACAGATCCGGCTGACCGTCGACTTGCTGACCGTGGCCTCGGGGCCGAGCGCCTCGCGCAGTGCCGCCTCGACGTCGCGGTCCGAGAGCCCACGTACCCACCCGGAGATCACCAACGACTCGAGCGCGTTGGTGCGGGTCACGTGCTTGCCCAGCAGCCGGGAGGCGAACGACTCCAGCGTGCCGCGCACCTTCGGACGCTTCAGGGCCACCGCGCCGGCAGTGGTCTTGACCGTGATGTCGCTGTAGCCGTTGCGCATCCCGGCCCGGGCACGATCGCCCCGGGCGTAGCGCTCCCGGCCGAGGAACTCGGTCACCTCCGCCTCCAGGGCGGTCTGCATCACCAGCCGGACGCTGAGGCGGGCGACCTCTTCGAGGACCTCGCCGAGCTCACGGTCGGGATCGGCGAACAGGCCATCGATCTCGGCTCGGACACGATCGGTGGCGGTTACTCTCTGCTTCGACACGGGCGTACTCCTGATCGACTCTGGAAGGTCTTCAGGAACCTACGCCCGTGTCGCTGTTACACCGAAGATGGGACGCCACCCAGCCTGCGGCGTGCCGGTCGAGTCGGCTTCCGTCGGCACGCGCGAGCAGTGGGCCGTCGGCGCGTTCCCCGATGGCAGTGTCGATGGCCCGGGTGGTGCGTGGTGCGAGGGGGACGAGGGCGGGCTGGTTGCCCTTGCCGACGATCCGCAACGTGCGGTGCCCGTTGGCCATGGCGAGGTCGGTCAGGTCTGCGCCGCAGGCTTCGGAGACCCGCAGGGCGTTGAAGGCGAGCAGACAAGCGAGGGCGTGGTCGTTGCCGCCGGCGAGGCCGGCCTGGACGAGGAACGCGCCGAGCTCGGAACGGTCGAGACCGAGCCGGGTCGACTCCTGGGAGATCCTCGGTCGGCGGACGTGGACCGCCGGGGAGTGTTCGAGCAGCTGTTCCTCGACGCAGTAGCGATAGAACCCGGTGAGCACGACCAGCTTGAGCGCGACGGTTGACGGCGCGAGCCCTCGGGCTTCGAGGTCGCGGGCGTACAGCTCGACGTGAGGTCGGCGAACATCGGTCAGCGGGTCTAGGCGGTGCTGATGGCACCAGGAGAACCAGAGCCGCAGCTGGGTTGCGTACGCCTGCCGGGTCCCCGGGGACGAGTAGCTGGCGACGAACGCGACCGCAGCCCACTGCGCCAACGCGGTCGGCTCGGAGGGAAGTTGGAGGGTGGTGGCGGACATGGCATGACCTCCTGCGTGGCGCCACGGTGGCGCCGTGAGGCCAGCTTCCGCCCAGCCGCTCCGCGCCGGCCCGCCGGTGCTACCTTCAGGGCAACCGTAAGGTTGGAGGTCGATGATGGTGGAGCGGTTCGTCGGCGTCGAGCAGGCACGCGGTCAGCTGGGCCGGCTCGTGGACGATGTCGCGGGGGGCGCGGATGCGATCTCGCTGACCAAGCGCGGCCGGCCGGTGGCGATGCTGGTCAGCCGTGACGAGTGGGAGGCGCTGCGAGGCATGGTTCGCGCCGAGGCTCGCGAGGAACTGGCCCGTCGCCTCGCTCAGGTTCGCGAGAACGTCGCGGTTGCTGGCCTTGATCCCACCACGGTGGACGAGGCGATGGAGGCGGCCCGGAAGGTGTCGTGATCCGGGCGGTACTCGACACCAACACCATCGTGTCGGGGTTGGGATGGGGTGGCGCGCCCGGCGCCGTGCTCGATGCCGCCATGGCGGGCCAGTTCGACCTGGTCACCAGCACCGTCCTGCTCGACGAACTGCGGCGGGTGCTCACCTACCCCAAGCTGGAAGCCGTGATCGGTCAGACCAGCGAGCTCGTCGAGCTCATCACCCTGGCTGCCATCGTGGTCGAACCCACCGAGACCGTCGACATCGTCCGCGACCCCGACGACAACCGTCTCATCGAAGCTGCACTCGCCGGCGACGCCGACGTCATCGTGACCGGCGACCAGGATCTCCTCACCCTCCGAGGCGTGGGCCAGGTCCGGATCGTGACCCCTCGAGCCTTCCTCGAGGTCGAACTGCGGGGCTCATGAGCTCGTCGTTCCCCGAGGAGTCGTGACGTACAGCTATGCGCGTCGCCCATCGTGGCCGGGCCGCACATCATCACGGTGATGGCGTCATCACCGCAGAGCCCCATCAGGCATGATGCTCGGTTGCGAGAGAGGCGACGTCGCTACCAACGCGACGCCGTAGGCCTACATCCAGAGGCTCTCTACCGCGGCCCCAAGACGAGAGTGGTCCAGTTCCCCGGTCCGGACGTCGCCCGGGAGGCTCGTGCGGCCTACCGGTGGCCTGGGCACGACGTAGCCCCAGGTCCGGCACCGGTGGAAACCGGCTCTGACCTGGGGCTACGTGAGGTGGAGGTGATCGGATTTGACCGACGGCCCCTTCGTTGCGAAGCAAGTGCCCATGCGCGGCGGCCGTTCGGCCGTAGAAGGCCGATTCAGGTCCGTACGAGCGAGAATGCGGATGTAGGCGGTCGATCCAAGGCGCTCTGCCGGACAGGCAGGGAGAGGCAGATGGAGGTGCAGGGAGGCAGGCAGAGGCAAGGCCGTGCGTACTTCTGCGTACTTTTCGCCGCCCCGCCATGTCGACCTCCTCGCGGTGATCGACGGTAGCTCCACCCACGGGTGCGTCGAGCCGTTCGCAGAGACCGGCTGTGGAAGATCGACCGCGGCTGCCGCCAGCCCAGTACCGTGGGCCCCTGGCGGGATCCGCGCCGGACAACCAGGCGACGACGAGCGGGGAGGAACCGATGGCGTTCGACCGCATCACCGTCGAGCCCGACAAGCTCGAGGGCAAGCCCTGTATCCGCGGGCTGCGCATCTCCGTTGAAACCGTGGTCCGCCTCGTCGCCGCGGGCTGGACGTTCGAGCAGATCCTCGCCGAGTACCCGGACCTGGAGCGCGCTGACATCCAGCAGGCGCTCGAGTACGCGGCCGCCGCGACCGACGTGCACGTGCATCGGCTCCGCTCCCCCGCGTGAAGCTGCTCATCGACGAGAACCTGCCACCGCGGCTCGCCGCTCTCCTGTCCGAGGCCGGCCACGACGCGGCGCACGTCCGCGGTCTCGACGCAGCCGGAGCGTCGGACCCGCAGATCATCGACCTCGCCCTCGCCGACGGGCGAACCATCGTCTCGGCTGACACCGACTTCGGAGCGCTGCTGGCCTCGACCGGCGCCACCGAACCGTCGGTCGTCCTCGTGCGCGGGGTCGTCGACCTTCGGCCGCCGGAACTCGCGGAGCTCCTGATCCTGTGCATCGAGCAGCTCGGAACCCAACTCGCCGCAGGAGCGATGGTCGCACTGACTCGCACCGGCGCGCGGGTTCGGCGACTCCCGCTGCTGTAGGTCCGGTTGGTCGACGTCTCTGCTGGGACCCCTTCGGTCCCAGTCCGAAGATCGCCGTGACACGCTTGGGGGTCCTCGTGCGTGTTTACAGCAACGGAAGGGCAGGGGTGGGAAGCACTCGGCGAGATGCGGCGTCGGTGTTCTGCGCTGCGTACTACGACCGGCTGGTCGGCGGCCTGGCGCTGTATCTCGGGGACCGGGCCGTGGCCGAGGAGCTCGCCCAGGAAGCGTTGCTGCGTGCCTTCGCTCGCTGGGAGCACGTCGAGACGCTCGCATCACCCGAGGCATGGAGCTGGCGTGTCGCGATGAACCTCGCCAACAGTGTCTCCCGCCGGCGCGATGCCGAACGTCGTTCCCGACAGCGGCTCGGACCGGCGCCAGAAGTCCAAGACGAGGACCATGCGGCGCCTCTCGCCGTTCGGGAGGCCGTGGCCGGGCTGCCGAAGCGCCAACGGATGGTGCTCGTCCTGCGCTTCTACCTGGACCTCTCGGTCGCGGAGACCGCAGCACGCATGGGGAGCACGGACGACGCCGTGCGATCGCTGACCAAGCGGGCGGTTGCGGCACTCGGTGACGTGCTCGACCTGGATCAGACGCGGGAGGGCCACCCAATGACATCGGATCTCCATCGAGCCCTCCAGGAGGCGGCACCGCGCCCCTCCGGACCGCCGCCGTTCGACCGGCTGTGGACACGGGGGCGGCGACGACGGGCAGCCATGCGCACCGGAGGGACGCTGGCGGGCATCGCGGTCATCGGTGTGGCCGCCACGATCGTGCCCGGCGTCCTGGCGAACGACGGCGACGGCGGCCTGGAGGTCGCCGACCAGCCGCCAGTCGTCTGCCCCGTCACCGACCCGCACCGCGAGTCGTTCACCCCGCCCGACCCCTATCCGCCGACGCCCAGCATCCCGGAGGCCGCCTGGTACGGGACCGACGAACTGTGGACCGTCATCTCCGACACCCCCGGGGGACAGAAGAGCGTGTGGTGGAGCATCCACTTCGAGGGTGGCGCCGCCGAAGAGCGTCCGGAGATCGAGGTCCGCTACGAACGTCTCGACGACCCCGACGTCGACCCGATCGTGACCGAGGCCCCTGGGACGAACGCGCACACCCCGGCCGATGGCTGGTTCATGATCAACGGATTGCAGCCCAACGAGCCCGGCTGCTGGCAGGTCACGGCCGCCTACCGGGGCGAAGAAGTCAGCTACACCTACCTGATCGAAGAACCCACCCCCCGGCCGGCCGACCCCGCGGCAGAACTCACCCATGAGCAACTGGCCGGCGAAGCACCCATGGACGGCCCGATCGATAGCGCAGCCCGCTTCGATGACCCTGACCTGGCCGGGCTCTGCGCGGACGTCGACAACGACTTCGCGGACGAGACGGCTGGGGCGCCGACGCCCGAGGATGCGATCGAGGCATTCATCCGGGAGAACTCCATCCTCCGGGACACGACCATCATCGGCACGACGATCACCCACCGTGGCCAGACCGTCGGGAGGCTAAGCCCCATCGGGTCACCGATCGACGGCTACCAGGTCACACGTGCCAACTGGTGCTACCCCGACGCGGCCACGTGAGCTCAGGTCCGTTGCCGGAGTTCATCCAGCAGCAGGAGACCGTTCGACGGGGAGACATGTAGGTACCTGGTTGCGCCAATCGAGCCACCACGAATTGGACCGGCACTCCAGTTTTCGTACTTCTGCGTACTTCCGGAACGCCGCCAACGAAAGGTACTCAGCAGAAACGCCTCGTAGCGTGGGCTACGAGGCGCTTCGTGGTGGAGGTGATCGGATTTGAACCGACGGCCCCTTCGTTGCGAACGAAGTGCTCTGCCGAACTGAGCTACACCCCCGGGAGTGCGGGCGCTCCGGCGCGAGCCGGAGCGAGGCGGGATGGTAGCCGCGGCCTCACCTGCGGTCGAACGCGCGAGCGTGCGCGCGGGCCGGCGCCGCTCAGGTCAGCACCGGTCCGTCGTACCCTCACCGCCGAGGCCCGCCGGCTCGCTGCCGTCCAGGGTCGTCGGCCGGCCGGTCACCTCGTCGTCGTGATCGTCGGCCGCTCCACCGTCGCGGTCCCGGAGCTCGGAGGCGCCCTCGCCGCTGGCGTCGTCCCGTCCACCGTCATCCCGTCCGGCGACGCTCGCGGTGTCGTCCGGCTGGTCGTCACCGGCCAGGAGCCAGGCGACCAGGTCCGCGAGCGCCTCCTCGTCGAGCTCCACCATGCTGGCCGCGCCGACCATCGTGACCGCGCCGGGGACGGCACGGCCCTCGAGGTCACCTTCCAGCGTCGCGCGGTGCTCGCGGACCAGCTGCTGGATCCGACGCAGGTCGAGGGTGCTGTCGAGCTCCACCGCGGCGGCGACGCGTTCGGCCACGCGCAGCAGGCGTGGCAGATCCTCGAGGATCCCGAGCTCGCCGATGCCGTCGAGCATCTCGGAGACGAGTCGCTGCTGACGTGCGATGCGGCCGAAGTCGTCGTCGAGGTGCCGCGCCCGCGCGAACGCCAGGGCCTCCGCGCCATCGAGCTCGACGCAGCCGGCGGGCAGATCGAGGTTGGCGTCGCGGTCCTGAAGCGGTTCGTCGAGGTACATGCTGACGCCGCCGAGGGCGTCGACCACCTCGACGAACCCGCCGAAGTCGACGGTCACGACGTGGTCGATCGCGACCCCGGTCGCCTGGGTCAGCGTCTGCACCGTGCAGCTCGTGCCGCCGCTGCCGAGCCGCTCGCCCACCTCGAAGGACTCGTTGATGCGTCCGGTCGAGCCGTCGCACAGCTCCACCCTCGAGTCCCGCGGCACGCTGAGGACGCGGACCTCGTCGGCGTCCGGGTCGAGCCGGGTCAGCGCGATCACCTCCGCGCGTGCACCGGGGACGTACCCGGTCCCGAGCTCGCGCCGCTGGCGGGGGGTCAGGTCCTCCCGCGAGTCCGAACCGAGGACGAGGACGGTCAAGGCGCGAGCGTCGAGCTCCTCGGCCTCCGCCCCGTCCGCGTTCGCCTTCTCGCCGTTCTCAGCCCCGAGCTGCCCGAGCCCCTCGACGTCGACCCGGTCGATGTTCCGATCGATCGACCACACCGAGATGCCGAGAACGAGCGCGACGGAGACCACCAGCACGCCGACGGCGGTCGTGAGGCGTCGGCCCCAACCGCGGCCCGACCCGCCGGTCCACGCGCGTCCCGCGCCATCTTCGTCCACCTCGAGGCTCCACGTGTCCGCCTCGAGAACCGCGTGCTCCGAGGGCTGGACCGAAGGTGGCGGGCCGTCGCCGGCCGCACCAGCGGCGAACGGACCGGGCTCGGCTCAGCGCCGTCGCTGACCGCCCGTTCGGGAGGCCCGGCCCGGCCGGAGTGCGGGGGACGACGGGCCCGCGAGCGCACCTCGCCGCCCGACCGGCCGTCGGAACCTCAGCCGTCCCAGCGCCGCAGCCGGACCGAGCCGGCGTTCTCGCCGACGGCGGCGCCGACGAGCACCTTCTGCTGGTCGCCGTCGGCCTCGAGTTCGCGCACGACCGATCGCACCTGGTCAGCCTGGAGCTTCCAGCGGCGCAGGAGCGCGACGTACGCGCCCGTGGCGCCGACCGCGAGCAGCGCGACGCCCCAGAGCACCCCGCCGAAGACGATCGCGAGCAGCAGCGAGGCCGCGGTCCCGGCGACGAGCCGCAGGAACCACACCCGACGTGCCTCGACCCGGGGGTCCTCGCGCCGGTAGGGCTTGGGCTGCTCGGCAGCCGCGATGCCCTCGTGGTCGACGATCCGGCCGGCGTCGCCGGGGACCATGAGGTGGCGGCCGTTGCTGCGCTGCGGCGATGTCTTCAGGACGTCCATGGCGCGTTCGAACCCTCCGACGGTCGCGTGCGGGGAACCGGTCCGGGACCGGAGCGCCGAAGGGACCAGGAGAGCGGCCCAGAGCAGGACCAGCAGCACCAGCGCTTCGTTCACCCGACCACCTCGGTGTCCCGGTGCACTGTCGCCTCCGTTTCGCCGACCCGATCGTGGGGCTGGGGCGGCGGCGCCGCGACGGTAACACCGGGCCCCGGTGCCTCGAAGCACCTGGGACCGCGCGCGAAGGTAGCGACCTGCGGTGACACGGCGAACGCCCGTGCGAGCAGCGGCCGAGGACCTCCGGCCAGGTGCGCATCGCGCCCCTCCGACCCCCTCCGACCCCGCCGGGACGGCCGGTGCGCTACGGCAGGTCGAGGTCCCCCGAGCGCCCGCCGGTCTTCCGGCGCAGCCGGACGTCGGTGATCCGCACGTCCTTCTGGACCGCCTTCACGAGGTCGTAGAGGGTGAGCGCGGCCACCGAGACCGCCGTCAGCGCCTCCATCTCGACCCCCGTGCGGTCGGCGGCGACGGCGGTGCGCGGTGATGGTGGCCACCCCGAGGTCGACGTCGACCTCGACCTCGACCTCGACCGACGTGAGCGCGACCTGGTGGCACAGCGGCAGCAGGTCGGGCGTGCGCTTGGCGGCCTGGATGCCGGCGATCCGGACCACCGGCAGCGCGTCGCCCTTCGGCAGGTCGCCGTCGACCAGCCGCCGTGCCGTCGACGGCGCCATCCGGACCTGGCCCTCGGCGACCGCGGTCCTGGTGGTCACGGCCTTGGCCCCGACGTCGACCATCCGCGCCTGGCCCCGGGCGTCGAGGTGGGTCAGCTCGCCGGAGTCGAGGTGGGTCAGCTCGCCGGAGTCGACGGGTTCCGGACCCTCCGGACCTCGACCGTCGGCACCGTCCGGGCCACCCACCACGTCCCCCATCAGTCGACCAGCAGCTGGACGTCGAGCTCGGTCCCCGCCGGCACCTGCGGTGACGTCCTCGGGGACGATCGCCAGGCCGTCGGCGAGCGCGATGGACGACACCATGTGGGACCCCTGGGCGCCTGTGGGCGCCGCCTGCCACCGCCCGTCGGCGTGGGCGAGCCGGACCCGCAGGTAGGAGCGCTTGCCGAGCGGGCGAGGACATCGGCTCGACCGCGACGGCTCGGACACGCGGCCGCGCGACGTCGCGACGCCCCTGCATGGTCCGCAGCGCCGGTCGGACGAAGACCTCGAACGAGACGAACGCCGACACGGGGTTCCCGGGGAGTCCGACGATGGGCACGTCGCGGATGCGCCCGAGGATCTGGGGCATACCGGGCTGCATCGCCACCTTGGCCGTCGACACCTCACCGAGGGCGCCGATCACGTCGGGCAGGACGTCACGCGTCCCCGCCGACGCGCCGCCCGAGCAGACCACGAGGTCGGCGTGCCCGAGGTTCGAGTCGAGCGCGTACATCAGCGCCTTGCGGTCGTCGCGCACGATCCCGCCGCTGAACGCCGTCCCGCCGGCCTGGCGGACGAGGGCCGCCAGCATCGGCCCGTTGCCGTCGCGGATCATCCCCGGGCCGGGTGTGTCGTCGGCCGGGACCAGTTCGTCACCGGTGGACAGCACCACCACGCGGGGCGGGGGGTTGCAGGGCACGCGGGTCTCGCCGGCGTTGGCCAGCAGCGCCACGTCCGCGGGCGTGATGCGACGTCCCGCAGCGACGAGCGGCTGACCTGGTGCGAGGTCCTCGCCGACGCGACGGACGTTGGCGCCGGTGTCGTAGGCGCGGTGGAAGGCGATCTGGCCCCGGTCCCCCGAGGTGGTCTCGACGGGGACGACGGCGTCGGCACCCACCGGCAGCGGCGCGCCGGTCATGATGCGCACGCACCGGCCCGGGGTGATGGAGGGCACGTCCGCGCTGCCCGCCACGATCTCACCGATCACCGGCAGGTGCACCGGTCCGTCGACCGTCGCGCCCTCCAGATCCGCGGCGACCACGGCGTACCCGTCCATCGCGCTGTTGGGGAAGGATGGGAGCGACACGTGGCTGGTGACCGTCTCGGCCAGCACCAGCCCCATGGCGTCCTGGAGGCGGAGCTCGATCGGGTCGGGCTGCGGCAGCAGGGCGATGAGGGCAGCGAGGTGGTCCTCGACGGTGGTGAGCTCGTCGGACGTCACCACGTCGTGCCGGCCGTGGCCCGACGAAGCCGCTCACGGGCGGCTGTCCAGCCAGGCCCGCAGCCAGGCGACGAACTCGTCCCCGAGGTCGTCACGCGCTGCGGCGAGCTCGACCGTGGCCTTCAGGAACCCGAGCTTGTCGCCGGTGTCGTGGCGGGGCGCGTCCAGCCGGATGCCGACGATCGGCTCCTGCGCGGCGAGCGTCTGCAACGCATCGGTCAGCTGGATCTCGCCGCCACGACCGGGCGGGGTGCCGCGCAGCGCCGGGAAGATCGACGCCGGCAGGACGTACCGGCCGACGACGATGAGGTTGGACGGCGCCTCATCGACCGGGGGCTTCTCGACCAGACGCGAGATCCGGTACTCGCCGTCCTCCTCGCCCGGCGAGACGTCGGCGACGCCGTAGAGGTGGACCTGGTCCTCGGGGACCTTCATGAGCGCGACCACCGCGAGACCGGTGCGCTCGTGCGCCGCGATCATCCGCTCGAGGAACGGGGTGGCCGGGTCGACGATGTCGTCGCCGAGCAGCACCACGAAGCTGTCGTCGCCGACGTGCCCCTCCGCCTGCAGCACCGCGTGCCCGAGCCCGAGGGCCTCGCCCTGTCGGACCGAGTGGATCCGCGCCATCTCGGCGAGCGCTCGGACCTCGGCCAGCTCGTCGTCCTTGCCCTTGGCCTCGAGCGCTTGCTCGAGATCGAGCATCCGGTCGAAGTGGTCCTCGATCGCGCCCTTCCCGGAGGCGGTGACCAGCAGCACGTCGTCGAGCCCCGCCCGGACGCACTCCTCGACGATGTACTGGATCGCCGGCCGGTCGACGACCGCGAGCAGCTCCTTCGGCACCGCCTTGGTCGCGGGCAGGAAGCGCGTCCCGAGACCGGCGACGGGGAGGACGGCCTTCGAGACCACGTGGGAGCTCCGGGACGGGGACCGCCGAGACTACCGAGCACGGCCCCGACGCTCGGGGCCTCGTCGGCCCGTGCGGTCGCACGTACGCTCGACTCGTCGCCGGGCGCTGGGCGCGGCGAGGTGGGTGCGGTCATCGTGGCAGCGGACGGCACGATCGACGCCGACTCGGGCCCGGAGTCGGCCGGTGCCCGTGAGCGCAAGGCCGCCCTGCGGCTCGCGACCAGGCGAGCCCGCGAGGAGCTGTCCGAGTTCGAACGGGCGAGCGGGTCGTCCGATGCGGTGGCTCGGCTCCGCCGGCTCCCCGAGCTGCGTCGTGCTCGCGTGGTGGCGCTGTACGTCGGGCACGGCAGCGAGCTCGACGTCACCGAGCTGACCAGCTGGTTGCGCGACCGGGGGGCGACGACGGCCCTCCCTCGGGTCATCGACGACCGCCTCACGCTCGTGGCGACCACGGAGGCGACCCCGCTCGGCCTCGGGTACCGCGGGATCACCGAACCCCTCGGCCGTCCGATCCACCTCTCCGCCGTCGACGCCGTGGTCCTACCCGGCCTCGCGTTCGATCCGCTCGGTGGGCGGCTCGGTCAGGGCGGCGGGCACTACGACCGCCTCCTCGCCGAGCTCCCCGACACCGCGGTCCGCCTCGGGGTCGTGCTTCACCTGCCAGCTCGTCCCGCGCGTCCCGCGTGAACCCCACGACGCGCCGGTCGACATCGTCGTGACCCAACGCGGGACCTACCGGACGGGCGCGCGGACCCGACGTTGAGCTCCCGAGCTGGGCGGGGCTGCGCCGCAGCGCAGCAACGGCCTTGCGGCCCGCGCCCGGACCCGGCATCCTCCCCCGGTTGGCACTCTCCGCCACCGAGTGCGAGCGCGGCGGTGCCGTCCACCCGCCCCCGCCCCCGCCGCGCACGACGCACCCGAGCCGACCCGGTCCCAGCGAGGTCCCCATGCCCACCTACGAGTACGCCTGCCGCGGGTGCGGACAGCACCTCGAGGTCGTGCAGTCGTTCAAGGACGACGCCCTGACCGAGTGCCCGAGCTGCCAGGGCGCGCTGCGCAAGGTCTTCAGCGCCGCCGGCATCATCTTCAAGGGCTCCGGCTGGCACGTGAAGGACTACGCCGGGAGCAGCAAGGCCGCCACCGCCTCGGCCTCCGACGGCGACCGCTCGAGCGGTCCGACCGAGGGACCCTCGACCGGCTCGACGAGCTCCGACGCCGGCCCGAGCTCCGGGTCGCCGCCCGAGGGCACGAAGACGCCGAGTTCGACCGGGAGCGACGCGAAGAGCAGCTCGACCAGCAGCTCGACCGGGAGCGACGCGAAGAGCGCCTGAGGTCCGCCCTCGTCCACAGGCGCACGACGACCGGATCGGACGACGGCGCCGCGAGGTGGTCGTCTGCGGTCATGCGCCGCCCACCTCACCTCCTCGCCTCCCGAGCCCCCCGGTCGGGTCCCCGGACCCGGTCCGCGGTGGGCGGCGCACCCCTCGTCCTCCCGCCGTGGCTCGACGCGCTCAGCGATCGCTGGTGGGGCTTGCCCCCGCGCACCCGGACCATCGCCGCGGCGTGCCTGGCCGTGACGCTGCTGTCGGGCGCGGCCCTGCGCACCGCCGCCTCGCCCTACGGCACCCCGGTGGCCGTGCTGGTCGCTGCCGAGGACCTCCCCGCTGGGGCGGAGCTCGACGCAGGGGCGTTCCAGCACACGCGCTGGCCCGGTGAACTGGTCCCCGGCGGGTACCGGGTCGACCCGACGGGGACGCTGACCGTCCCCCTCCCGGCGGGCGCGATCCTCACCGACGCGCACGTCACCGACCGTGGGCTCGGGGGCCTGCTCGCGGCCACCGACAGCGCCGTCCCGCTCCCCGCCGAGCTGGTCCCACCGCTGCCGGTGGGCACCGTGGTCCAGGTCGTGGCCACGGGGGTCGACGGCGCCGGCACGGTCCTGGCCGATCGAGCCGAGGTGATCGCGGGCGACGGCGGTTCGCTGTGGCTGGCCGTCCCCCACGCCGCTGCGGCCGACGTGGCCGCAGCGGGGCTGCGCGGTTCGGTCGCCCTGGCGGTGCGATCGTCGGGGTGAGGCTCACGGCGGCGAGGTGACGCCGACCGGCCGGCCGGCGGGGACGCCACGTGGGCCGGTCAGCCTCGCTCGGCGCGCCGCACGATCGCCTGCGCGCGGGCGGCCAGCTCCCGGGTCCGGACCGGCTGCGAGGCGAACCAGTGCAGCCGACCGGACAGTCCCCGCGGGATCACACGGACGTGTTGGGTGAGGACGCTGCCGCCCTCCCCGGCCGCCGCCGCGACGTCGATCTCGAGCCACGCGTCACCCGGCAGATCACCGGCGGCGCGCAGGCGCAGCCACCGGCGCCCCGAGTCCACCTCGGCGACCTGCCACGACCCGACCACGTCGCCCACGCCGAGCGACGCCGAGCGCGACCGGGCTCGTGTCGCGACGGACAGAGCGACCCACGGCCGGCGCGGCGAGGTCAGCCACCGCGATCCACCGAGGTCGAGGTCCCCGGCCACGATCGCGGCGAAGAGGTCCTCGGGCCTCACGACGCTGGTGACCTCGCGGGTCTGCTCGAGCACGGTGCCGCCCGACCAGGTGGGGTCGCTGTCCTGCGGATCCTCCGGGCCGGGTCGGCGATCGCCGTCGACGGCCCGTTCGGTCGTCGCGACCCCCCTGCCGGGGCCGCCTCGAACCCGCGGACCTGCTCGAGCGCGAGCCGGACCGACTCGGGGAACGGCACCGTCTCGTGCGGCATCAGCCGATCGGCGGTGTCGTCCTCGACCACCACCTCGTTGACCAGGCTCTCCACGAGCGGGCGGGCGAGCCCGTCGGTAGCGGGGTCACGAGACCGATCCACAACGACGACAGGCCGGGCGTGAGGACGGGCACCTTGACGATCAGGCGCCGCCCCAGGCCGGACACCTCCGCGTAGGTCTGCATCAGCTCCTGGTAGCTCATCACGTCCGGTCCGCCGATCCCGATGATCCGGCCCGCGGTCTCCGGCACCTCGAGCACCTCGCCGAGGTAGTGCAGGACGTCGCGGACCGCGATCGGCTGGACCAGCGTGCCGACCCACTTCGGGGTCGTCATCACCGGGAGCACGTCGACGAGGTTGCGCAGCATCTCGAACGAGGCGCTGCCGGACCCGATGATGATCGCCGCCCGTAGCTCGGTGACCGGCACCGGTCCGTCGGCGAGCACGCGTCCCACCTCGTGGCGTGACCGCAGGTGCTCGGAGAGGTCGTCGGCCTCGGATCCGAGGCCACCGAGGTAGACGATCCGCGACACGCCAGCCGCTGCGGCCGCCTCGCGGACGTTGGTGGCCGCCCGTCGGTCGCGTTCGGCGAAGCTGTCGGCGCCGCCGTCCATCGAGTGGACGAGGAAGTGGACCGCGTCACACCCCGCGACCGCGGCATCGAGGCTCGCGCGGTCGAAGACGTCGATCTCGGTGACCTCGACCCGGTCGCGCCAGGGACGGTCATCGAGCTTGCTCGGCGTGCGAGCCGCGCAGACGACCTCGTGCCCACGGGCGAGCAGTTCGGGCACGAGCCGACCGCCGATGTAGCCGGTCGCACCGGTCACGAGCACGCGCACGCGGATCCTCTCGTCGAGGCAGGTTCGCCACCGTCGGGTCGACGGGATGGTCACCCGACCGTCCGAGCTGACGGGGCACAGCCTCGCAGGTCCGTCACCCCGTCTAGGCTCCGGACGCCCGCCGGCGGTCACCGTCCGCTCCCGCCGCGCTCGCCTCCACGTGTTCCTCCTCCTCCAGGCGATCGTGCTCGGCCTGCTCCAGGGGCTGACCGAGTTCCTGCCCGTCTCCTCGTCGGGCCACCTCCAGGGTGTCCCCTACCTGCTCGGCTGGGAGTCCGGGTCGCTCACCTTCGACGTGATGGTGCACGCCGGGACGCTCGTGGCCGTGATCGGCTACTTCCGCCAGGACCTGTGGTGGCTCGCGACCCGGTCGATCGGGATCGGTACGACCGACCATGCTGAACGACGCAAGGCCCGTCGCGTCGTGGTCCTGCTCGCGATCGGCACGCTGCCGGCTGCCGTGGTCGGGTTCACGTTCGAGTCGACGTTCGAAGCCGCCTTCGGGTCGCCTCGGGCCGTCGCCGCCTTCCTGTACGTGACCGCCGTGCTGCTCGTACTGGCCGAGCACCTGCGTCGCCGGCGCGCGGCCGCCAGTCTCGGCAAACAACTCGACGAACTCACCGGTGGTGAGCGGCAACTCGACCCGGGACGGCGCGAGGACACACTCACGGCGCGGGACGTCGCGATCATCGGTGTCGCCCAGGCCGTGGCGCTCTTCCCCGGCATCTCGCGGTCAGGCTCGACGATCGCCGCCGGCATGATGGTCGGGCTCTCCCGCGCGGCCGCAGCCCGGTTCTCCTTCCTGCTGTCGGTACCGATCATCGTCGGCGCCACCGCCTCGAAGCTGCCGGACCTCGGCACGGTCGAGCCCGGGTCGCTGCCGTTCGGTCCGCTCGAGATCACCGCGGGGGTCATCGCCGCCGCCGTCAGTGGCTACTGGGCCATCCGGTTCCTGCTGCGCCTGGTCCAGACCGACGACCTGATCGGGTTCGCCCGTTACGTCGCGGTGTTCGCCAGCCTGCTGCTCGCCGGCACCTTCATGATCGGCTGAGCTGCCGTGCGGGTGCTGGTCACCGGAGCAGCGGGACGGATCGGGGCGGCGTTCGTCGCCAGCGACGAGGCGCGCGACCTCGACCTCGTCGCGACCGACCTCCGGCCGGGCCCGGGCGTCGACCGGCTCGACGTGACCGACCTCGATGCGTGCCGACGGGCCTGCGCGGACGTCGAGGCGGTGCTGCACCTCGCAGCGGACCCCGATCCGCTGGCCGACTTCCGGACCTCGGTGGTGCCCACCAACATCGTCGGCACCTACAACGTCCTCACCGCCGCCGAGGCCGCCGGGGTCGGCCGGTTCGTGTGGAGCTCCAGCGTGTGGGCCGTGGCCGGCTACCCCGATGATCACCTCGTCCTCGAGACCGACGCCCCTCGACCCGGCAGCGACTACGGCGCGGGGAAGGCGGCCTGCGAGGCGCTCTGCGCGGCGCACGCGACGTGGTCGTCGACCGCCTCGGTGTCGGTCCGCATCGGCGCGTACCGACAGCAGCCACCCAGCGTGGAGGAGTCCGACCGCGAACGTCGCGCCTGGCTGAGCGTCCGCGACGCCGACCAACTGCTCGCGCGGGCGCTCACCGCCGACACGGTCGGACACGAGGTGGTGCACGGGGTCTCGGCACACGCCCGGCCGCTGCTGTCGCTCGGGCGAACGGCGGCCCTGCTCGGCTACGTCCCCCGGGACCACAGCGGGTAAGGACCAGCACCGGCTAGTGCGATGGGCGGTGGCTAGTGGACGAGGCCGTGCTCCATCGCGAACACCGCGGCTGCAGCCCGGGTCGACCCGCCGATCTTGGCGTAGAGGTGCTGCACGTGGTGCTCGGCCGTCCGCGACGAGATGACGAGTTCGGCGGCGATCTCGCGGTTGCTGCACCCTCTCGCGAGCAGCCGCAGGACGTCGACCTCACGGTCGGTCAGCCCGGCGGGCCACGCCCGCCGGCCCACCGTCGGCTGCTGTCCTGCGGCCGCGATCACGGCCCGTGCACAGTCGACGTCGAGTCGCCCGCGCTCGGCCTCGGCCCCGAGCTCACGCGCGGCCTCCTCGGGCGCCAACGCGCGCCGGTGGGGACGAGCCTGGGTCATCGCCTGGAACGCGTCGCTGGCCGCCAGGAGCCGGGCCTCGGTCGGGATCGACCCGCCTGGAGCGCCGTGGTGGTAGCCCGTGCCGTCCATGCGCTCGTGGTGCATCCCCGCGATCCTGGCCAGTCCCACCAGCTGCGCCGAACGGCTGAGGATCCGCTCGGTGTGGTACGGGTGGAGCCGCACCTGTTCCCACTGGCTCGAGGTGAGGGAGCGCTCCTGCTCCCAGACCGCGCTGGACACCGCGACCCGGCCGACATCGTGCAGGAGCGCGGCGCGGCGGACCGTGCCGACGCGGTCCTGCGGCAACCCCAGCCGCACCGCAGCGGCCCCTGCCAGCTCGGCGACGGCGGTGGAGTGCCCGAGGGCGAACGGCGACTTGAGTCGACGAGGTCGGCGAAGACCCGCGCGACCTCGTCGAGCTGCGAAGCGGGGATGCAGCGCACGGGGTGCGGTTCGACCTCCAGGACCTGGTGCCAGACGTCCGCCTCCGCCATCCGGCGCAGCACATCCGGGCCGCTGCGCGCGAACGCGTCGGCGACCTCCGGGTCGAACCAGTGACCGGCTCGCCCGCGGATGACGTCGGCGGCCGCCTCCGGGCCACCGAGCCGATCGAAGATGATCGCCTGGGTGGCCACCAGCGCGAACCGTGCCGGGAGGGCGATGTCCTCGCCGGAACGTCCGAACGCGCCCCCGCTGCCGTCCCAGAGCTCGGTGCTGTCGCCGAGCGCGGCCGCGACCCGGGAGCCGAGGTGGAGCCGCTCCGCCATGCGGGTCCCGACCTCGCACACCGACCGCAGGACGGCCCGGTTGCCCTCCTTGCCGGCAGCGAGCACGCGGGCGAGGTGCTGGACCCGGTGTGCTCCCATCCCCCGCCCGACGAGGCTGAGCAGCTCGAGGGTGCCTCGGACGCTCGAACCGTCGGTCCGTTCGGCCCGCGGCATGAGCCCCACCTCGTCGCCGAAGAGGTACGCGAGCTCGTGGGCCGGCGCCGTGCAGCCGAGGTGGACCAGCAACGTCGTGTAGTAGACGTCCCGGACCGCTACCTCCGCCAGGCCCGCGCTGCGTGCCAGCTCCGTCGCCAGGAGGCAGGCCCGGACCGCCTTCTCCGGCGGGTGGCCCATACCGAGGTCGGTGGCGATCGAGAGGGCGGCGAGCAGGTCGGCCAACCGCAGCTCGTCTTTCATCGCCCACCTCGCCGTCGTCCGCTCACCATGGCACGGCCGATGGGTGATGGGTAGGTCTACCGATGCGGCGACGCACCGCTCCGGCGGAGGCTCGGCGGGTTACGAGCCGATCCGGAGGACGACGATGCGCACACCCACGACCGGTACCGACCGACCGTCAGCACGGCGCCCGACGCTGTTCACCCCCGTCTTCACTGCGCTGGCGCTGGCCTCGCTCGCCTACTTCACCGC
>CAWKMM010000016.1:0-84697 GCA_963850715.1 uncultured Nitriliruptoraceae bacterium
TTACCGCAGCGACGAGCTCCGCCTCCCGGACCTCGACCTCGGCGCGGTGGTCGCCACCCCGATCCGCGCCGACGGGCGCGACATCGGCGTGCTGACGGTCGGTGTCCCCGACGCCGGCGCCCCGCCGATGGGGGACGTCGAGGTCGTGGAGGTGCTCGCCGCGCACCTCGGCGGGGCCCTGGCCCTCGAGCGGGTGGAGGAGAACCAGGCCGTCCTGCTCGCCCGGCTGCGCGAGCTCGATGGCCTCCGGGCGGACTTCGTCGACCGGGTGTCGGAGGACCTCCGCGATCCGCTGACGGTGGTCCGCGGCGTCGCGCAGACGCTCGCGCGGCACGCCGAACGGGTGCCCGCCGAGCAGCGGGACGAGATGCTCGGTCGCCTGACGGGGCAGGCGACGGACCTCGCGCGGACCCTCGAGACCCTGCTCGACTTCTCGCGCGTCAGGGTCGGCAAGGTCGATCCGCGGCCAGAACCGGTCGATCTGGTGGAGCTGCTGGCGGTGCCGATGGGCGGCACCGGTCTCGGGCTCCACGTCCGGGGACGTCCCGTGGTGGTGGTCGACCGCGAGCTGGCTCGCCGCGCCGTCGAGATCCTCCGGCGCGGCACGTTCGCCGCCGAGGAGGGGCTCACGGTCCGTGAGGTCGGCGACACCGTGACGATCGACGTCGAGCTCCGAGCCGTCGATGGGCTGCAGGCCGGTTTCGCCATGTCCCTCGCCGAGCAGCTGCTGGTGGCCGCTGGGGCCAGCAGCGAGCGGATCCCCGGCGGGCTCCGGCTGATCCTCCCTTGCGGCGTTCCACGACGGTGCAGCCGTGACCGGAGACGAGCTGCAGGGACGGGAGGAGTCACAGCGGTCGGTCACGCCGGCCGTCGTCGGCGCGACCGTCGCCCTGGTGGTCGTCTCCGTCGTGACCGCGGCGGTCGGTGACGATCCGCAGCGCTTCACGAGCATCTTCGGTGTCGTCATCGTCGCCGCCGCGTTCGCCATCCCACGTCGTCGCCGCGGATCGCTGATCGTCTGGGCCTGGGTCGGCTGGGAGTGGCCCTGGTGGTCGGTGGGGTCCGCGATCCGGTGGCGATCGCGACCCAGCTCGGCGGGGCCGCGCTGCTCGCTCTGGTGGCGCTCCGGACGACCGCGTCGCTCGAGGCCGCGCTCCGGGTCGAGCAGGTCGCGAGCCGGGCGTCACGGACCCGGGCCTCGCTCCTCGGATCGGTGCTCCGCTTGCGGTCGCTCGAGTCGAACGCGGTCGCCGAGGCGGTGGTGCGCGGCGTCCGGGAGGCGGGGTTCGACAGCGCGACCCTCCGGTCGGTGGAGGGTGACGGCCTCCGGCTCGTCGCCGCCCGTCCCGCTGGCGGTCAGGACCCGCCGTTCCGGGTCTCCGGTGATCGAGGCCTGGTGAACATCGCCCGGCGGACGGGTCGTCCGGTGGTCGTGCGCGAGTACCGGTCCCACCGGGCCGCGCTGCCGGACTCGGGCGACCTCGGGGGCGCCGTCGCGGTGCCCGTCCGGGTCGACGGCGAGGTGGCGGCGGTGCTCTTCGCGGCCCGTCGCGAGCTCGGGCTCACCGCCGGCCAGGTGGAGGCGATCGAGCTGCTGGCGGAGGAGGCGGGCACCGCGCTCCAGCGAGCCCGTGCTTTCGCCGCGGATGCGGCCACGGTGGGCGAGCTGCGTCGTCTCGACGAGCGCACGCACGACTTCGTGTCGACGGTGTCGCACGAGCTGCGGACGCCGATGACGGTGATCGACGGGCTCGGCCAGACCCTGGAACGTCGCTGGGACGACCTCGATCCGGCCCGCCGGGCCGACCTCCTGCGGCGCATCGACGAGAACGCGGAGCGGTTGGCGGTGATGGTGCGCTCGCTGGTCGACACCTCCGCGCTCGAGCAGGGGCGGATCGAGCCCCAGCAGGAGACGGTGGATCTCGGTGCCTGCGTCGCGTCGGTGCTCGGTCGGCTCGCGTCGCTGCTCGACGAGCACCCGACGAGGGTCGACGTCGCCGACGGGCTGCGGGTCGAAGCGGACCCCTCGCTGTTGCAGCACGTCCTCGAGAACCTCTTGTCGAACGCCGCGCGGCACACGCCACCCGGCACGGCAGTGCTCGTGCGAGCTCGGCGCGCGGATGGTGAGGCCGAGGTGGTGGTGTACGACGAGGGGCCGGGGATCGCACCGGAGGACCTCCCGCACGTGCTCGAACGCTTCTACCGAGCGGGGGAGTCGACGACGCGCCCGAGCGGTGGGCTCGGGCTCGGGCTCTCGCTGAGCCAACAGATCGTCGAGGCGCACGGGGGTGAGCTCACCGTCACCTCGGAGCTCGGCATCGGCACCCGGTTCGCGTTCCGGTTGTCCATCGCGTCGGGTGGTCCCTGAGGTCGACGGGGCCCGGTCAGGTGACGGTGGAGACGGCACGGCGCAGGCGGCTCGGGGGCGAGTCGTTCCCGTCCGGGTCGCGGGTCGGCCAGAGGTGCTCGACCTGGGCGTTGAGCTCCGCACCGATCAGGACGGCGAACCCGGTGAGCCAGATCCAGAGCAGGCCGACGAGCGGGCCCGCGAGCGGTCCGTACGCGCTGTCGGAGTCGAGGATCCAGGTGCCGTAGAGGCGGAGGGCAGCGCTGCCGGCCAGCCAGAGCGCCGTCGCGAGCACCGCTCCCGGCACGTCCCGGAGCCAGCGGGTGTGCCACGGAGCGCCGAGGTGGTACAGCGACGCGAGCGCGGCGGTGGCCAGCACGAGCACGGCGGGCCAGTACCCGATGCGCCACGCGGCCGCGAGCAGTTCCCCGTCGACGCCGGGGACGGTGACGAGTTGCTCTCCGAAACGGGGACCGAGGATGAGCAGCGGTGCGACGACGAGGCCGACGAGCAGGCCGACGAGCGTCAGCGCCAGACCGAGCAGGCGATGCCCGAACCCCGTCGGCTCCTCGCGGCCGTAGGTGATGGCGATCGTGACGAGCACGACCTTGACGGCGCGCGACGCGGTCCACAGCGTCGTCAGGAACGCGATCGAGACGACCGAGATGGTGGTGTCGGCGACGAGTCGGTCGAGCACGGGGCGGAGCACCTCGTCGACGGCCTGCGCGCTGAGCGCGACCGATGCCACCTCGGTGATGCGGTCGATGAGTTCGTCACGCCAACCGCCACCCTCGCCGGCGACCAGGCTCAAGGCGGCGATCGCGGTCAGCAGCAGGGCCGGGAGGGACAGCAGGACCCAGAACGCGAGCTCGGCGGCCAGGCCGGGGATGCGGTCGGCGATCGCGCCGCGGGCGGTGCGCACGACCAGCGTGACCCCGGGCCGGATGCGTGCCGGGCTGCGGTCGACGATGCGGCGGGTGAGGGGGTGCACGCGCCGAGCGTACGGCCGGGCTCATGCGCAGGCGGGTGTCCGGAACCGGTCGCAGCGGGCCCTCGGCCGGCGTCCGACGGACCCGCGGACCGCTGCTACCCTGCGGCCGCCGCGCGGCACCCCAGGGTGACGCGCGGGCGCCTGGAGGCTTCGCCTAGTCTGGTCTATGGCGCGGGATTGCTAATCCCGTTGGGGGTCTAACCCCCTCGAGGGTTCAAATCCCTCAGCCTCCGCTCGTTTCACGCAGCACCTGCGCTGGTAGCTCAGTCCGGATAGAGCACCTGACTACGGATCAGGCGGCCGGGGGTTCGAATCCCTCCCAGCGCGCAACACAGAATCCGGCCTCCTAGAGCTCTAGCAGGCCGGATTCTGCGTTTCCGGGTTCGTGCCCGAGAGGCTGTCCACAGGTCCGGCGGGTGACCCATGGCCGGACTGTCGGGGCGAAGGCCACCCGGCGACTGATGTTGGAGCAGTACGGAGATCGGTGGCTGAGCGAGTTCATCGACACGGCCGCCAACATCGACCACTACCGACGCGACATGGCCGACCACATCCTGCCGGTGCTGGGAGCGCGTCCGCTGGTCGAGGTCTCGGGGGCTGAGATCGCGAGGCTGCTCGAGCAGGTCGAAGCCGACACGTCAGGGGCCGTTGCGGATCAGGTCCGAGCAACCCTGCGGGAGCTGTTCGTCGATGCGGTCGAGGAGCGGCTCATCGCCCGGAGCCCGGTGCCAGCGTCGTGACGCGCCGGATCACCTGAGCGGCACCGATGTATACTCTCGGGTGAGTCTGGATATACGGAAGCGGAGGCGGCGATGACCAAGAAGCTGGTCGACATCGATGAGGACACCTTGGCGCAGGCGACCGAGATCCTTGGTGCGGTCACCATGAAGGAAGCGGTCAACCGTGCGCTGGCCGAGGTCGTGCTGCTGGCTGAGCGTCGCGCTCACGCCGACCGGCTCACCGGCATGGATGGTCTCGACCTGGACGACGGTCCGATCATGGCTGGCGCGTGGCGTTGAGGCCTGCCTTCCTGGCGGACAAGAGCGCGCTGGCTCGCATGCCGATCGCCGCCGTGCGTGCCCGGCTCGAACCGCTGCTGGTCGACGGGCTGGTGGCAAGCTGCGGGATCATCGATCTGGAGATCGGGTTCTCGGCGCAGACCGCCGCGGTCCATCGCGACGTTCGCCGCGAACGCCGGTCGCTGCCCCGTGCGAGGATCGATGACGAGGTGCTGGACCGGGCCTTCGAGGTCCAGGGCCTGTTGGCCGACCGCGGGCAACACCGGTTGCCGATACCGGATCTGGTCATCGCCGCCGCTGCCGAGTCAGCCGACCTGACCGTGTTGCACTACGACGCCGACTTCGAACGCATCGCCGAGGTCACCGGCCAGGCGCACGATTGGGTCGTGCCGCGCGGAAGCGTGTAGGCCGAGCGGGCACGCCTGCCGCCGTTGGCCTATGAAGACGCCACTGCCGTTGGGGCCAACCGGGTGCCCTGAGGCGGTCTGCGTCGGCGACAACCCGGTCATGATTGTCGTGCACATACGGCGGTTGCCGCTACCCCACATCGTGTCGCGCCAACTCGTCAGCGTCGCGGGAACTGCTCACCGGTGACGACCTGACGCGACATCGACGACCTGACGCGGCATCGATGACCTCCCGCGACCGGGTGGATACGCCCGCTATCGCTACCCGTTCCTCGTGACGACGCTGAAGGCCCAAGACCCGGAGGGCGGCGAACCGGCCGGCGACGACGGTGCGGTCGATGAGGACAGGCCCTCCGCATGGCCGTCACGTCGCAAGTGGACGTGGCCAGTCGGAGCGAACGGCAGATCGAGTACGTCCGATGACCCGGATCCCGTGACAAGTCGTAACGAATCGTGACCACCGTCCGCACCCTCAACGACGCCCTATTCGCTCAGGTCTCCAGTATTCGCTCAGTTTCGGCGAGGACTTGCGACTACGGATCAGGCGGCCGGGGGTTCGAATCCCTCGCAGCGCGCGCACCCGAGAACCCCGGTAGATGGCCCCAGAGGTCGTCCTGCCGGGGTTCTGCCGTGCTGGCTGGCTGGGGTGCCGCCCGGAAGGGCAACCGACCGTCAGCCTCCTTCGTAGCGTGGGTCGCGAACGGGTTGAGGATCTGCCGTCCTCGCAGCTGATCGCGCTCGCTGGCGGTGAGCGTGGCGACGTCTGCGACGGTCGGGTCACCGCGCCGCCCAGTCGGGCACCGCTGGAGGTGAGATCCGGGGTGACCCGGCACCACGCCGGCGGCGGGGTGACTCGGAGCCGATCGGCGCGCGTGTCACCGCGACGTACGGTGCCGCCCCGGATCGACGAGAGCCGACGCAGCCGGAGGGTGCATGAGCGACGAGAACGAGTGGCTCCGCCTCACGCGTGAGGACCCGGGTCACTCCGCGTGGTACATCGAGCGGATGCGCGACAAGGCCGCAGCCGGGGAGGATCTCGCCGGAGAAGCGCGGCTGATCGACGCGATGGTGTCGCGTGGCTCACGCATCCTCGACGCCGGCTGTGGCCCGGGCAGGGTCGGGGCCTTCCTCGCCCAAGCCGGTCACGAGGTGGTCGGGGTCGACATCGATCCGGCCCTCATCGCGGCCGCCGAGGAGGACCACCCGGGGCCCCTCTGGCTCGTCGACGACCTGTCGACGTTGGACCTGCCGGCGCGGGGCATCGAGGAGGGGTTCGACGCGATCGTGTGCGCCGGGAACGTCCTGACGTTCCTCGCGCCGGCCACGCACGTCGCGGTGCTCAGCAACCTGCGCGCGCACCTTCGTGACGGCGGGAGGCTCGTCACCGGGTTCGGGACCGACCGTGGCTACGAGGTCGACGACTTCCTCCTCGATGTCGGCGCGGCGGGCCTGGTGCCGGACGTGTTGCTGTCGACCTGGGACCTGCAGCCGTACACGCCCGGCGGCGACTTCCTCGTGGCGATCCTGCAGCCGGCAGGTGAGGTGCGCACGGCCGGCTCGGCGAGGTGAACAGCGTCAGCCTGGAGGCGATCTAGGACCGCGTTCTGCGAGTTCGACCCGCTCCGGCGGTAGCCTCGGACGCCCGGCGCCGATCGATCGGGAGCGGCCAGGTGAGCCAGTCCCGGATCCTGCACGTGGACGACGACGCGGACATCCGTTTCCTCGTCGAGCTGACGCTCGATCTGGCACCTGATCTCGATCTGCGCTCGTTCGCCTCCGGAGGCGAGGCGCTCACGGCGGCACGTGAGGATCCACCCGACCTCGCGCTCGTCGACGTGATGATGCCCGGCATGGATGGCATCAGCCTCGCGACGGCGTTCCGGCAGACGCCCGAGCTCGCGCACGTGCCGATCGTCTTCGTCACGGCGAAGGCCTACCCCGACGAGGTCGCACGGCTGCGTGCCAGCGGTGCCGCGGACGTCATCGTCAAACCGTTCGACCTCGCCACGCTCGAGACGGCCATCCGTCGCATCCTGTCGCGGCCAGGCGACGGTGGCGGTGTGGCCGCCGGGTGACCTGGCGTCGTCCGTCCGGGCCGGACGGGTGCGGGACCGCCGACCTGACGCTTGGCTGGTCGTCCCCGACGAGAGCGCACCGAGTGGTCGCCGACACGCACACCGATCAGGTCTCCCCCGACGGCGAGACGGCGGAGGAGGACGCCGACGAGCGCGCGCAAGGACATCGACACCCACCTGCGCGAGATCGCGGAGATCGCCCGTCCGACGGCCGACGAGGGTCACGTCTCGGAGAACCACGACGCGCTCGGCGGCGCCGACCCCGACGGGTTCGCGATCGCGCTGATCGAGAACGACGGGACCGAGCACCTCGAGGGCGACGTCGACCAACGCTTCCCGATCCAGAGCATCTCGAAGGTGTTCGCGCTCGTCCTCGCGATGCAGAAGGTCGATCGTGTCGCCGCGGTCGCCGACGAGATCTGGTCGCGCATCAGCCGGGAACCGTCGGGAGACCCGTTCAACTCCCTCGTGCAGCTCGAGCACGAGAAGGGCATCCCCCGCAACCCGATGATCAACGCGGGCGCCCTGGTGGTCGACGACATCCTCCTCGACCACTGCTCGGACCCCACCGCCGAGATCACCGCGCTGGTCAGCGAGCTGTCGGGCGAGGAGGTCGAGGCGAACCCCGAGGTCGCGCAGATGGAGCGTGAGACCTCCCACCGCAACCTCGCGCTCGCCAACCTGATGGCGGACTTCGGCAACATCAACCACAGCGTCGATGACGTGCTGGACCTCTACATCCACCAGTGCTCGCTCGCGATGTCGACCCGGATGCTGGCGCGGGCGGTCCGGTTCCTGGCCAACGACGGCGTCGATCCCGCCAGCGGCAAGCGGGTGCTGTCCGATGCGCTGGCGCGGCGGGTGACCGCGGTGATGCTGACGTGCGGGACCTACGACGCGGCCGGGGCGTTCGCCTTCGACGT
Source organism: uncultured Nitriliruptoraceae bacterium (assembly GCA_963850715.1). Taxonomy (GTDB): domain Bacteria; phylum Actinomycetota; class Nitriliruptoria; order Nitriliruptorales; family Nitriliruptoraceae; genus Nitriliruptor. The sequence continues at coordinate 7,763 of CAWKMM010000016.1, forward strand.
CGGTCTGCCCTGCAAGAGCGGTGTCGCCGGGGGGATCATCGCGGTGGTGCCGAACCAACTCGGGGCGGCCGTGTGGTCGCCCTCGCTCGACGACACGGGGAACTCGCACGCCGGCCGTGTGGCGCTGCACCACCTCGCGGAGCGCCTCGACCTGTCGATCTTCTAGACGGGTCGGCCCCCCTCGCGGGGACCTGCGACGGGGCCTCTCAGACGACCTCGATCCGGGCCGAGGCGACGTCGCCGTCGCTCACGGTCCGATCCGGCCATCCTCGGCCGCGTCCCGCACGAGGGCGTAGGCCGAGTCGTGGAGGAACATCACCGACGCGCGGCCGGCGAAGCCGAAGGACCCGGGCACGGTGACCCGCTCCACGTTCGCCGGCGGCAGCCGCATCGCCTCGAACCCGAGCTGCACGAGTTCGGGCCCGGACAGGTCGGTCACGCTGTGCCGGCGGAGCACGCCGAGCGCGTGGAGCATCGCCCGCGGCGAGGGGTCCGAGACGACCTGACGGTGCGCGGTCGCGAGCAGCTCCGCCTGCGCCCGCGAGCGCCCGACGTCGCCGTCGGGCCGGCTCTTGCGGTCCCGGGCGTAGACGAGCGCCGCCGGGCCGTTGAGGGTCTGGCGACCGGGTGCCACGTGGGTGTTGCCGACCCGCAGGGAACGGGGCACGTCGACCTCGATCCCGTCGAAGCGGGAGACGGCCCGCGAGAAGGCCCGCATGCCGGTCAGCAGGTACCCGTCGACCTCGAGGCCGAACAGCGCCTCGACGGTCTCGACGCAGCGCTCGGGGCCCCGTTGCAGGCAGGTGTTGATGCGTTGACGCCCGATACCCGGGACGGGGACGTACGCGTCGCGTGGGATCGAGACGAACGTGGCGTGCTGTCGGTCGCCGGACACGAACAGCAGCTGGAACCCGTCGGCGTTGCCCGCCTCGATGACCCCGTCGCGAGGCGGCCCCATGTCGGAGCCGAGCAGGAGCAGGGTCAGCGGTCGGCCCTCGCCCACCGGGAGGAGCCACCCCCCGTTGGCGGCCGCCGTGCCCGTCCACAGGAGCGCCAGCACGATCACGAGTCCGACGACCCGCCGGGGGGCACCGCGACGCCGGGGCGCCCGCCGGCGGCGCTCGTGCTGCGTGCCGGTCACGAGGTCGTCCCAGCGATGGGCCGGGCGGCGACGAGGTGGACCCCGTCGGCGGTCGGCAGGAACACGAAGGTCGCGCTGGCACCGGGGGCATCGTGCCGGTCGAGATCGACGGTGGCGTGGATCCACTCGGGCAGCCCGCGGGCTCCCACGGTGAACGCGTACCGAGCCTGCGTCACCACCCGGGACGGATCGGTCAGACCGGTCGCCAGCTCGGCGATCTCGCCGGACACGGCTGCAGCGTCGATCGACCCGGCGCCGCCGCCCATGAGGTCGGTGAGGTGGTCGTCCAGCCACGCCGTCGTGGCGGCGACGGCCGCGTCGATGGCGGCCGCGTCCTGCGGGGTGCTCACGTCCGCCGCGGTGCCGTCGTGGTGTAGGCCGCTGTCCACGATCGACAGGTCGTTGACCCGGACGTCGACGATCTCGCCGGAGATCTCCACCGGGAGCTCGGGTTCGGGCTCCGGTTCCGGTTCCGGTTCTGGCGTGGGGGTGGTCGTCGGGGCGACCGTCGGAGCCTCGACGACATCGGGGGAGCACCCACCGGCCAGCACGGCCGTGAGTGCGAGGCCGAGGACGAGGCGGGCAGCGTTCACGCGCGGGACGGTACCGGCCGCGCCCCGGTCGACGGCGCTCTCGTGCCGGTCCCGGAGCGCGCTCGTTCGCCGCCCCTCCGGAGCTCGTCCGACGCTGGTCGGTGCGACATCGCTCGGTGTTGACCGGCCGGCCGGAGGCTCCGTACCGTCACCGGCCGAACCCCTGGAGCTCCCCGTGCCTCGAACCGTCCTGTTCACCGGCTTCCCCGGCTTCCTCGGGACCGAGCTGTTGCCCCGCGTCCTGCGTCGGGACCCGGATGCCGTCGCCGTCTGCCTGGTGCAGCGCTCCTTCCTGGAGCTGGCGCGTGCGCGCGTCGACCAGCTCGTCGGCGCCGACGCGTCCGTCGCCGACCGGATCGAGCTGGTGATCGGTGACATCACCCGCTCCGACCTCGGGCTCGGCGACGCCTACGCCGGCCTGGCGGCGCGCACGACCGAGGTGTTCCACCTCGCTGCCGTCTACGACCTCGAGGTGGCCCGGAAGGTCGGGATGCGGATCAACGTCGATGGCACCCGCAACGTGGTCGACTTCTGCCGGGCCTGCCCCGACCTCGAGCGGCTGCAGTACGTGTCGACCTGTTACGTGTCGGGACGTTGGCCGGGGATCTTCCGCGAGACCGACCTCGTCAAGGGGCAGCGGTTCAACAACTTCTACGAGGAGACCAAGTACCTCGCCGAGGTCATCGTGGCCGAGGCGGCGGCCCACGGCCTGCCGGCGACCATCTACCGACCGTCGGTGGTGGGTGGTGACTCGACGACCGGAGCGACCCAGAAGTACGACGGTCCCTACTTCATCCTCCGGTGGCTGCTGAAGCAACCGCGGGTCGCGGTGATGCCGACCGTCGGCGACCCGGACGGTTACCGGTTCAACATCGTCCCGCGTGACTACGTGGTCGATGCCATCGACGCGCTCGCGGCGCGCGACGACACCCTCGGCGCCACCTACGCGCTCGCGGATCCCGAGCCGTACACCATCCGTGACCTGATCGAACTGTTCAGCGAAGCGACGGGCAAGCGGCTCGTGACCGTGCCGCTGACCATGGGGGTCGCGAAGTTCGCGCTCCGCAAGGTCCCCGGCGTGCAGACGCTGATGGGCCTGCCCCCGGCGTCGGTGAACTACTTCAGCCACCCCGCCCACTACACCACCGACGTCGCCGACGCGGCCCTCGCCGATGACGGGATCACCCGACCCGACCGCGAGACCTGGTTCCGGGCGATGGCGGCGTACGTCAGGGCGAACCCCGAGGTGCCGTCCCAGGCGATGATCTAGGTCGGCGGCCCGGGCGGACGGCGTCACCCACGCCGGGAACGCTCGTTGAGAACCGCGGGCCGCACGGTGCCGGTCCGGTCGGCCGATGGGGCGTCACGGTGGTTCGGGTGTTGGTGATCGACGACGACCCGCAGGTCGTGGTCTCCCTCGACCTGCAGCTGCGTGCCATGGGCCACGAGGTCCGGAGCCGGCCGACGGTCGCCGCCGGGCTGCTCGCGGCCGTGGAGGAGCGGGCGGACGTCCTGCTCATCGATGTCGAGCTCGGCGATGGGCACACGGGAGACGAGCTGCTCGCCCTGCTCGACCGGGGGGTCGGGCGCCCGGCGGTGACCTGCCTGTTGTCCGGTGCTGACGAGCAGCGGATCGCCGCCGTGGCCGACCGCATCGGCGCCAGGTGGCTCCGCAAACCGGTCGACCCGCAGCAGCTCGCACGGGTCGTCGCCGGCGCGGGGTCTGGTCGCGAGTAGGGCTGGGGAGCCGCGTCGGTACGCTGCCGACCACCAGCGCCCCGGCAGGTCCGGGGCCGACCCGCAGGAGCTGATGATGCCCCGCGTCGCCATCGACGTCCTGCTCAAGCGTGAGATCCTCGACCCTCAGGGGCGTGCGGTCGAGGAGGCGCTTCCCGGGCTCGGCTTCGACGGTGTCTCGGACGTGCGTATCGGCAAGCACCTCGAGCTCGACGTCGAGGCGGCCGACGACGCCGACCTCGAGGGCCTCGTGACCCGGATGTGCGCGGACTTCCTCACCAACCCGGTCATCGAGTCCTACACCTGGCGGGTGCTCGAGGTCGCCGCCCCGAGCGGGTCGGCGAGCGCCTCGGCGTGAGCGACCGCCCACCGCTCCCGCCGCTGCGCGACGACGGGCTGCCGACGCTGCCCACCGGCGAGCCGGTGCTGCACCGGTGGTTCGTGATCGCGATGCTGGTGCTGGTCCCCATCGGGATCGGCGTCATGATCTGGGCGGCGACGTTCCTGGTCGGCCGCGAGACGATCCCCGCCGCCGAGCGTCGCCCCGCGGGGGACGAGCTGACCACCGTCGACCGCGGCGACGCGATCCTCGGGACCGTCGAGGACGCCGAACCCGGCCCGTCGTGCACAGCCGCTATCTCCCTGATCGGGGACCCGGGGGCTCGAGCGGCGGGTGCCCGAGCGCTCGGAGCCGTGTGCTCGCTGCTGCGCAGCGGTGCGTACCCCGCAGCCGAGTCGGGCCTGCGGGAATGGACGACCACGCGCGGCCAGCTGCGGTTCGCCGTCTTCGAGCTGTCCGGGGTCGAATCCTCGCTCCGTGCCACGGACGACCAGCGGCTCGTCCTCGAACTCAACGCCGCGTTCCAGTTCGAGGACGCGACCCGCGCGGCCCCGGCCATCATCGGTCAGCTCACCCTCCTCGGCGAGGACGACTTCCCCGGCACGCGGATCAGCGCGGACGCTGCCCTGGCCGCCGCCGGGGCACAGTTCGACGCGTGCGCGCGGCTGGTGTTCCCCGACGGCGACCCACGCGGCTGCCTCGACGTGCAGGAACTGCTCGACGAACCCGATCCGTTGGCGTCGCTCGTCGCCGCGGGGTACCGCCCCGAGCGACGACTAGCGTCCGGCGCGTTCCCGCCGCCACCGCTCCGGAGGACCCCCGTGCGCATCGGTGTCGTGACCTTCCCCGGCTCCCTCGACGACGGTGACGCGCGCACGGCGGTGGCCGCGGTCGGCGGTGACCCGGTCCGCCTCTGGCACGCCGACGAGACCGTCGACGGTGTCGATGCGGTCATCCTTCCCGGCGGGTTCAGCTACGGCGACTACCTGCGCTGCGGCGCCGTCGCGCACCGGGCCCCGGTGATGCGGGCCGTCGCCGACCTCGCCCGCGGTGGCGGGCCGGTGCTCGGCATCTGCAACGGCTTCCAGGTGCTGTGCGAGGCGGGGCTGCTACCGGGGGCCCTCCTGCGGAACGCACGGCTGCGGTTCGTGTGCAAGGACGTGCCGCTCACGATCGACAACACCGGCACCCCCTGGACCCGCAGCTTCCAGCCGGGCGAGACGATCATCATCCCGGTCAAGAACGGCGAGGGCCGCTACCACGCCGACCCGGGCACCCTCGATCAGCTCGAGGCCGAGGGCAGGATCGTCGCCAGGTACGCGCTCGGCACGAACCCCAACGGTTCGGAGCGGGACATCGCGGGGGTCTGCAACGAGGCCGGCAACGTCGTCGGACTCATGCCGCACCCCGAGCACGCGGTCGACCCCGAGCTCGTCGGTGGCACCGACGGACGGGGGTTCTTCAGCAGCGTGCTCGAGGCGGCTGCCGCCTCCGCGTGAGCTACGCGAGCAGGAGGCGGGAGACCACCTCCGTCATGATCTCGTTGGTCCCGCCGCCGATGCCGAGGATGCGCGCGTCGCGGTAGTGACGCTCGACCTCGCTCTCGCGCATGTAGCCCATGCCGCCGTGGAGCTGCACGGCGTCGTCGACCACCCGGTCGCAGGCGAACACGGCGGTGTTCTTGGCCATCGCGACCTCCTTGATGACGTCGTCCCCGGCCTGCCAACGCTCGATGACCGCACGGGTGTAGGTGCGAGCCACGTCCACCTGCCGGGCCATCTCGGCGATCCGGTGGCGCACCACCTGGCGGGTGGCGATCGGCCGTCCGAAGGTCTCGCGCTCCCTGGCGTAGCGGATGGTGAGGTCGAGGCAGCGCTGCGCCGTGGCGTAGGCCTGCACCGCCAGCGACAGCCGCTCGGCGGCGAACTGCTGCATGATCTGCAGGAACCCGCCGTTCTCGGCGCCGACGAGGTTGGCGGCAGGGACGCGCACCTGGTCGAACCGCAGCTCGCCGGTGTCGGAGCAGAGCCAGCCCATCTTCTTCAGCGGGGCGGACACCTCGAGCCCCGGGCTGTCGGCGTCGATCACCAGCAGCGAGATGCCGCCGGCGCCGGCGGCGCCCGTGCGCACCGCGGTGGTGATGAAGTCGGCGCGGGTCGCCGAGGTGATGAACATCTTGGCGCCCGTGACGACGTACTCGTCACCGTCGCGGACAGCGCGGGTGGTGATCCCCGCGACGTCCGATCCGGCCTCCGGCTCGGTGATCGCCAGGGACACGATGGCGTCCCCCGCCAGCACCGGTCGCGCGACGCGATCGATCTGTGCGGTGTCCCCGGCGGCGATGAGGTGGGGGAGGCCGATGCCGTGGGTGAAGAGCCCCGCCAGCAACCCGGACGATCCACCGGCGTGGATCATCTCCTCGGCGATCACCCACGCGTCGATCGCGGTCCCACCCGCGCCCCCGGCATCCTCGGGGAAGCCGACGCCGAGCAGGCCGGCGTCCGCGGCCGCCCGGTGCAGGTTGCGAGGGAGCGCACCGGCCTCCTCCCAGGCGGCCAGGTTGGGGACGATCTCCCGTTCGGTGAACCGTCGCGTGGTCTCGCGCAGGGCGAGCCGCTCGGAGGTGTCCCAGATCGGGTCGTGCACGACGGGCTCCTGGGTCGGGGCGGATCGGGAACGGAGGCGATCGTCTCGTACGGTACGAGCACGTCGCGGCTCGTCGACCACGTCGCGGCCCTCGCCACGACGGCATCCTGCTCTGACCCATCGCCGCAGGGCGACACCCGGTGGCGCCGCCCCGCTGCCGGCTGGGTCAGGGGCGGCTGAGTTCGGCGAGGGGATCCGCCTCGCGGGCCTTGCGCTTCTCGGCGCGCAGGTAGCCCCACAGCCCGAAGTGCGCCAGCGATGCCGACGCCGAGGACCGCGGCCGGCACCCACTGGCCGTCGACGGCCAGGAGCAGCGCGGCGATGAACGCGCAGGCCGACGAGCACGGCGCGGAGGGTGTTGAGGGCGTCCACGGTCGAGCCTTCCAGCGGCGGTCGCCGATGGTGCACGGCGAGGGTACCGAGCGCCGGTGCCGGCTCCGGTCGCGGAGGGTGCCTGGAGTAGCTCCGCCTCCTCCGCTCCCCGCCGCGAAGGCCGGCCCACGTGACCGAGCGCACCTTCCCCGCCGACGAGACCCTCACCCCGGAGCGGGCCCGCGAGCTCGGCCACGAGCTGGGTCTGCGCGGCGACGAGTACGACCGGGTCGTCGAGACCCTCGGCCGCACGCCGACGGTGTCCGAGCTCGGCATGTACTCGGTCATGTGGTCCGAGCACTGCTCCTACAAGTCGTCGAAGATCCACCTGCGCGGGCTGGCCACCGAGGCCTCGTGGGTGCTGGCCGGCCCAGGCGAGAACGCCGGTGTGGTGGACGTCGGCGACGGCCTGGCCGTCGCGTTCAAGATCGAGTCGCACAACCACCCGAGCTACGTCGAGCCGTACCAGGGTGCGGCGACCGGGGTCGGCGGGATCCTCCGCGACATCTTCACGATGGGCGCCCGCCCGATCGCGGTGATGGACCCGCTGCGGTTCGGCGACCCGGGCGGCTGGACCGACGGCGCGGGCCGCGAGCGCCCGGTCGACGCCTTCCAGCGCCACCTGATCGACGGGGTCGTCCGCGGGGTCGGCGGCTACGGCAACTGCGTCGGCGTCCCCAACATCGGTGGCGAGCTCGTGTTCGACGACACCTACGCCGGCAACCCGCTCGTCAACGTGCTCGCCATCGGGGTGCTGCGCAAGGACCGGCTGCAGCTGGCCAAGGCCGAACGTGTCGGCGACAAGGCGGTGCTGCTCGGTTCGGCGACCGGCCGCGACGGGATCGGCGGCGCGTCGGTGCTCGCCAGCCAGGAGTTCGACGACGCGCTCGAGGACAAGCGACCCAACGTGCAGGTCGGCGACCCGTTCGCCGAGAAGCAGCTCATCGAGTGCTGCCTCGAGCTGTACGACCGCGACCTCGTCGCCGGCATCCAGGACATGGGCGCGGCCGGCATCGCCTGCTCCACCTCCGAGCTGGCCTCGAAGGCGTCGCTCGGGATGGAGGTCGACCTCGACCTCGTGCACCTGCGCGACCCCACGCTCGACATCGTGGGAGATCCTCTGCTCGGAGTCGCAGGAGCGCATGCTCGCGCTCGTCGGTCCGGACGACCTCGACGAGGTGCTCGCCGTCGCCGCGAGGTGGGGGGTGCCGGCCTCGGTGATCGGCGAGGTCAGTCGACGGCGACGCGCTCGTGCTGCACCGCGGCCGGCGAGGTCATCGCCGACCTTCCGGCGCGCTCGCTCGCCGACGAGGGCCCGACCTACGACCGCCCGCGCGAGCGGCCCGAGCTGGCTCGACGACTACGCCGCCGTCGACGCCGAGTCGTTGCGCCTGCCCGGCGAGGGCGCGGGCCCGGATGGGGGTCACGACCTCGCGGCGTTCGTGCTCGGCGTTCCTCGCGTCGCCGAACGTCGCCACGCCCCGGTGGGTGACCGAGCAGTACGACCACCTCGTCCTCGGGGGCACCGTGCTGGCCCCCGGGATGGGGGACGCGGGCGTGGTGCGCCTGCCGGGGTCCAACCGTGCCGTGGCGTGCGCGACGGACGGCAACGGCCGCTGGTGCGAGCTCGACCCGGCCGAGGGCACGCGCCGCATGGTCGCCGAGGCGTTCCGCAACGTCGCGTGCGTCGGAGCGCGACCGCTCGCCACCACCAACTGCCTCAACTTCGGCGACCCCGAGCGGCCCGAGATCATGTGGCAGCTCGCCGAGTCGATCCGCGCGCTCGGGGAGGCGACCCGCACCCTCGGCGTCCCCGTCACCGGCGGCAACGTGTCGCTCTACAACCAGACGCGCGGGCGTGCCATCCACCCCACCCCGGTCGTCGGGATCCTCGGCGTCCTCGAGCACGCCGAGGACGCGGTCGACATCGCCCTCGAGGACGAGGGCGACCTCGTGCTGCTGCTCGGCGCGCCGACCGCCCCCGGCCTCGCCGGTTCCGAGCTCCAGCGCTACCTCGACGAACCGCTCGGGGGTGTGCTCGCGCCGGTGGATCTCGAGCTCGAGGCCGCCATCGCCGAGGTGCTCCACCTCGCCGCCCGCGAGGGCTGGATCCACTCGGCGCACGACGTCGGCCGGGGGGCCTGCTGGTTGACGCTCGCCGAGTGCGCCGTCGCCGGGGACATCGGCGTCGAGGTCGACGCCGGCGCCGACCTGCCGCCGGCCCAGGTGCTGTGCAGCGAGTCGCCGGGCCGCGTCGTCGTCACCGTCCCGTCGCGCCACGTGCGCGAGTTCGCGCAGCTGTGCGGCGATGCCGAGGTGCCGCTGACCGACGTCGGCACCGTCGGTGGCGAACAGCTCACGATCCGAGGCCTGGTCGACCTGCCGATGGACGAGGTACGACGGGCTCTGACCGGCGGTCTGGCGGCCACCCTGGGGCGCTGAAGGACACCCCCGTCGCAGACCGGGCGAGCCGCTGCGACGAGGTGGCACGGGCCGCTCGGACCGGTTGGACCGGGGTCGCGTGCGCGCGCCGAGCGGGTGCCGCGCGGCGCGCGGAGATCCCGTCGTCGGCCGTCCGCACGGTCGGGTCCGCGTCCGTTCACCCGCGCCGGCATCGGGCACAGTGCCGCCGGAGCCGGGCCACCGCAGATCCCCCGAGGAGGAGGCCGCGATGGTCCACCACCCGCCCCTCGACGCCGTCCGCCGCACGGTCTCCCGCGCGACCCGACCGGCGCGGTCCCCGTTCCGGGCCGCCCGTGAGTTCGCCGCGCACACCACCGAGCACGCCCACACCGACGGCACCGACGGCACCGACGAGCACGAGCTCGACGAGGTCGCCGCCCTGCGGGTCGCGAGCGCCGTGGGCGCCGACGATCCGGCTCGTCGGGCGACCCGGTCCGCGACGGCGTACCTCGAGACCCGCCGCCAACGTCTGCGCCGCGAGCTCGACGACCTCGCCTGATCCGAGCGACGCCTCGCCGTCAGCCGAGCGACGGTCGGCGCCGGAGCCGCGCCGCCGCGGCCAGCGCGAGCAGCCCGACGAGCAGCGACCCGTTCGAGCCGGTGACCGGCAGCGGGCGCTCGTGGTCGACCGGCTGCGGGGACACGTCGTCCGAGCCGTCCGCGGATCCGTGGTCCTCCCCACCGTCAGCGGTGTCGGGGTCCGGCGCGCCGGCCGTACCGACGATCGGCAGCGAGCCGGCGAGGGTGACGTCGAGGAGCGCCGGCACGCGACCGGTCGCGTGCATGAGCGAGTTGGTCGCCACCTGGACGTCGAGGTGGTCGCCCTCCGGCAGGGTGTAGGCGAGCCCCGGCATCGGCACGTCGACGGTGACCTCGCCGGCCGACAGGTCGACCGCGATGGCGCCCTCCTGCAGGTTCAGCACCTCGCCGGACTCGCGGTGGACGAACTTCACGAACAGGTGCGCCGTCGGTGACGCGAGGCCGGCGAGCTGCGACAGCCCGCCGAGGCCGGCGACGATCCCGTCGAACGGACCGAGCTGGCCGACGAGCAGCCCGGCGACCTGCTCGAACGACCGCGGCGTGCTCGAGCGCGTCGGCCACGGGCCCGAGCACCTGGTCGAGGGGCACGGTGGTGCCCGAGACCGTGAGCGTGATGTCCGGGATGGCGAGGATCTCGAGCGGTCCGTCCTCGGCCACCGCGACCGGGAAGGTCGCGCCGCGCGGGTCGCCCTCGGCGGTGGGCACCGAGGTGGTGATCGGCAGGCCCGGGATGCCCTCGGGGACGGCGATCAGTCCGGCGAGGGCCGCGACCTCGGGGACGTCGAGGACGGGAACGACGACCAGCCCCTCCGCCTCGCCCGCGAGGGGTACGGCCGTCGCGCCGGGCAGCGGCATGCTCGGAGCGGAGCGCCACTCGCCCTCGTTGGTGCGGTACTCGATCGGTGCGCCGGTGGCGACGTCCTCGCCCTTCAGGTACCGGGCGAACCAGTCGACGATGGCGTCGTCGAGGTGCGCGCGGTCGCCGGCGTCCGCGTAGCTCGCGGGACACGCGACGTGGCCGCCGCAGAAGGCGATGAAGCGGGCCGGCGCATCCTGGTCGCGGACGTGCTCGTAGATCCGGTAGCCGTCGGTGAGATCGAAGAGGGTGTCGACCGAGCCCTGCATCACGAGCGTGGGCACCGTCACCGGGGTGTCGACGCCGTAGGACGCCAGCGACGACTTCGCGAAGAAGTCGAGCGTGTCCGGGCCGACGTTGCCCCGGGTGACGAACTCGGTGACCCCCTGGTCGATCGCGGGGTCGAGCCCACCGTCCTGGGGACCCGCCGGACAGTCGGGGGACATCCCGAGGAGCGTGGCGGTGGCCTTGCCCGCGGCGTAGAGCGCGGCGACCCAACCCTGGTTGATCACCTCGCCGGAGTAGAGCGAGTAGCGCAGGTCGGCCCACGAGATCTCGGGGGCCAGCGCGTCCAGCCGGTCGTCGAGGGAAGCGGTCGCCGTCTGGATGCCGCCGGCGTACGACCCACCGGTCATGCCGACGATCGGGTCACCGTCGACCGTCGCGATCGGGGCGTTCGCCACGGCCCAGTCGATGAGGGCGGACACGTCCCGGCCCTCGACCTGCGGGTCGTCGATCCGCACGGTGCCACCGGAGCAGCCGAACCCGCGCTGGTCCCAGGTCAGGACCGCGTAGCCCTCGGCGACGAGCCGCGCGAGCGTGCCGGTCCCGATCGAGGTCTCGCCGGTCCCGCCCCACCCGTGGGTGCGCAGCACGAGCGGCACCGGCGCGTCGCTCGAGGCGCCGGGCGGCAGGAAGAGGGTGGCGATGATCGGCTCGCCGTCGAACGACTCGACCACGTGGCTCGAGATCGTCGGTGCCTCCTGCGCGCCGGCGACCGACGTCGGAGCGAGGAGCGCCACGGCGAGCGCCGCGGCCGTCAGCCGGGAGGAGGTGCGCACGAGGGATCCGTTCGGGCCACGCGGTGGAGGGGACGTCCGGTGGTCTTCGCCACCGGACGCGGGGACTCCTGCCCTCGGTGCGCGGACCCGCGAGGCGAGAACCAGGTGCTGCCCGTCGGGGCCGGTAGCGTCGCGCGGATGCCACCACCACCACACCCCGTCGACCCGGCGCCGCTGCCGGTTCCGCCGGCGCGGCAGCGGCACCGCCACATCCTGACGCTCGCCCTCCCCGCCGTCGGGACGCTGGTGGCCGATCCGCTGCTCGGTCTCGTCGACACGGCGGTGGTGGGCAGGATCGGCGCGGCCGAGCTCGGTGGGCTCGGGCTCGCGGTCGGGGTGCTGACGGCGCTGTCGTGGGTCTTCAACTTCCTGGTGTTCGGGACGACGTCGACCGTCGCCCGCGCCGTTGGTGCTGGTGACCGCACCGCCGCAGGCCGTCGCGTCCAGCACGCCGGCCAGGTCGCGGCCGTCATCGGCATCCTGGTCGGGCTCGTCCTCCTCCTCGGCGCTCCGGCGCTCGTTCGGGCCTTCGGTGCGGTGGAGGAACTGGTCGACCCCGCGGTGACCTACCTCCGCATCCGCGCGGTCGGGGTGCCGTTCCTGCTGCTCGGGTACGTCGGCCACGGCGCCTTCCGCGGCGTGTCGGACACGCGGACCCCGCTGGTCGTCGCGCTGGTGGCCAACGTGGTCAACGGGGCGCTCACCTACGTGCTGGCGATCCCGCTCGGGTACGGCGTCGCGGGGGCTGCGTGGGCCACCGTCGCCGCGGAGGCGGTGGTCGTCGCCTGCTTCGCCGTGCTCCTCGGCCGGACCGGTCTGCCCATCGCGGGCCACGGTCGGCCGGGAGCGGTCGAGCTCCGGGCGCTGGTCGTCGTGAGCCGTGACCTGTTCCTGCGCACCGGCGGGTTGGTGCTCGGCCTGCTCGCCGTCACGGCCGCGGCGGCGCGAGTGGGTGCGGTCACCGCCGCCGGTCACCAGGTGCTCTACCAGACCTTCCTGCTCGTCAGCTTCCTGATGGACGGGTTCGCCATCGCCGGGCAGGCCATCGTCGGTACCAGCCTCGGTGCAGGCCGGCTCGACGAGGCGCGGGCGTACGGCCGGGACCTGGTCCGGTGGGGCATCGGCGGCGGCGCGGTCGTGGCCCTGGTGCTCGTGGCCGGGCGTGATCTGCTGCCGCGGTTGTTGACCGATGACCCGGCGGTGCTGGCCGTCATCGGGACGGCGTGGGTCTTCGCCGCCGTCGCGCACGTCGTGAACGGTCCGGTCTTCGCGCTGGACGGCGTGCTCATGGGGGCGGAGGACTTCGCCTACCTGCGGACCTGGACGGTCATCGCGGCGATCGTCGGCGGCGTGGCCGGCCAGTTCGTCCCCGTGGTCGGTGGCGGCCTGCTCGGGCTCTGGCTGGCGATCGAGGCGCTGATGGTGGTGCGTCTGGTGTCGCTGGTCCTGCGTGTACGGGGGGACGCGTGGGGACGGCCGGGGGCAGCGCTCGTCACCGAGCAGCCCCAGACCGGCAGCGCCGCAGGTCCAGGGTGAGCGCCGTCGGGTGACCGGGGTGGTGGCCGACGTCGTCCGACCCCGGTCACCGGACGAACGTGGCGACCGTCTCGAGGTGGTGGGTCATCGGGAACAGGTCGAGCGGTTGCGCGGCCGTCAGCCGGTACCCGGCCGCGGTCAGCGTCCGGGTGTCACGCGCCAAGCGCGGCCACGTCGCAGGCGACGTAGACGATGGCCGCAGGACCGAGCCCGACGAGGTCGCCGATGACCGCCTCGCCAGCGCCGGTCCGAGGCGGGTCGAGCACGACCACCTCGGGGGGGTCGAGGTCGGTGCGGTCACGTCCGGCGACGGCGCGGACGAGGTCCTCGACCGGTGCCTGCTCGACCCGGACGGGAGGTCGGCGTCGGCGGCGTTGCGCAGGGCCCACGCCGTCGCCGGTCGGTGGCCCTCGACCGCGACCACCTCGGCACCCGCCCGGGCGAGCGGCAGCGACAGCAGCCCGACGCCGGCGTAGAGGTCCCACACGAGCGCGCCGTCGACGGCGCCGGCGGCGCGCAGCACCTCGTCGACGAGCGCCTCGGCGCCGCCCGTCGAGACCTGGAAGAAGGACGGTCGTGTCGAAGCGGTAGGTCAGGCCGGCGACCCGTTCGGCGAGGATCCCGTCACCACGGACGGCCAGCGGCTTCCCGCTCGGTTGGGCGAGCACCACGTCGAAGTCGCCATCGGGCAGGTCGAGCGGCCCGGGCCCCGGCGTGATGGTCACCGCGGCGCTCCCGGTCGTCGCGTGCGCTCGGAGGGACACCTCGGCGGCGCCCGTCCGGTCGCCGACGGCCTCGCGCAGTGCCTGGACCTCCGGCGTGCCGAGCAGGACCTGCTCGACCGGGACCACGTCGTGGCTGCTCGCGCGGTGGAAGCCGAGCCGGCCGTCGGGGGCGGCGTGCAGACGCACGTTCGTCCGGTACCCGAGGTCCGGGCCGACGGAGCGGCAGTCGGCGACCGGTGGGTCCGTGACGCGCCCGAGCCGGGTCAGCTGCTCGCGCAGCACCCGGGTCTTGAGCCGACGCTGCCCCTCGGGAGCGACGTGCGCGAGGTCGCCGCCACCGAGCACGTCCGGGGTCGCGACCGGCTCCACCCGGTCGGCGGACGGGGTCACGACGTCCACGAGGGCAGCCCGGGCCCAGCTGCGGCGATCCTCCACGACGCGCACGACGACCGTCTCGCCGGGGAGCGCGCCGGGGACGAACACCGCCTTCCCTCGATCCTGACCACGCCCTCACCGCCGTGGGTGAAGCCGTCGACTCGCACCGTCCGCGGATCGCGTGGCAGTGCCGGCGAGCGGCTCACCCGTCACCGCCGTCGGTCGCCTCGGCCTCGCCGTCGATACCGAGCAGGTCGAGGCTCACCAGGATGACCTCGAGGCTGGCCACGCCCCGCTCGGCGTAGGCGCGCGCGTCCTCGATCGATCCGGCGCTCGCCGTGAGCTCGGCCCAGGCGACGGCCTGTGTGCCGAGCCCGGGTAGCTCGCTGATCGCGGCCTCGAGCCCCGTGAGGTCGTCGGCCTCCCGGGTCGTGGCGGTGACCGACGCGAGCACGCCGGCGGCATCCCGCTGCCACGCCCCGAGGTCGCCCGCGACCGGGTCACGCAGCAGGTCCACGACGGCGTTGCCGAGCTGACCGCCGAGGTCCCTGGCTGCCGTCAGGGTGATCGTCAGCTGGTCGGGTGCGTCGACGTCGCCGTCGCGGTCGAGGGTGTCGGCGGGGAACAGCGGTCGGGGCTCGCTCGCCTCGCCCCTCTCGGCCACCAGCACGTTCAGGGCATCGTCAGCCGCGGTGCGGGCACCCTGCGTGCCGTCGCTGTCGAGCGCTGCGGCGAGCGCATCCCGCGAGGCGGTGACGGTCGCGCGCAGCCGTTGGACCTCGCCGATCAGCACGTCGCGCGTCGGGTCCGGGACGCTCGAGCCGAGCGGTGCGCGGCTGGGGTCGCCAGCAGGTTCCTCGGGGCCCGCCGCGGGCAGGCTGCACCCGGCGAGCAGCGCGAGGACCAGCCACGGGCCGACCCCCCGACCGACGAGGTCGCGGGTGCGGGTGCGGGTCGGGCGTGCGTCGATCATGTCGGCATGGTCGTCACGTGCGGGCCGCGCTGCCCGGCTCCGCCCCGTCCGCACGGGCGTCCGGTCCGGACGTCCGCACCCGCGTCCCCCGCAGCGCGACCCACCCGTCGCGCTCGCGCCGCTCGTCGATGCGGAGCCCGGCTGCTTCGAGGGGGCCCGTGGCGACGTGGGCCCGGTCGGCCGCGATGCCGGAGGCGACCAGGATGCCCTCCGGCGCCAACGCGCCCACCAGCGACGCGGCGAGCTCGGCCACGGTGTCGGTCACGAGGTTGGCGAGCAGGACGTCGGCGGGTGCCCCGAGCAGGTCGATCGCGGCGTCCGCGCTCCCGACGGCCGTGGGGACCACCACCTCGTTGCGTGTGGCGTTGTCGTCGGCCACGGCGATGGCGTCCGGGTCGATGTCGGTGCCGACCGCGCGGGCGCCGCGCGAGCGCCGCGGCGATGGCCAGCACGCCGCTGCCGCACCCGACGTCCGCGACGAGCAGATCGGTGAGGTCACCGCGTGCGCGCCCCCCTCCGAGGGCGAGTTCGTCGAGCAGCTCGAGGCACTGCGTGGTCGTGGCGTGGTGGCCGGACCCGAAGGCGCGACCCGGGTCGAGGACGAGCGTGACCTCGTCAGGACCCGGCCGTGTGGGTGGCCGCCAGCCACGTCGGGACCACGCAGAAGCGTCCGGCCCGCACGGGGGCGATCGTGGCCTTCCACTCGGCCTGCCAGTCGCGGTCCGGCTCGTCGGCGAACACGCCCCCGGGCGGCAGGCCGTCGGGATCTCACGGGTCGCGAACCACGCGACGAGCTCACCCGGGCGCTCCCACACACCCGTGGCGCCGAGCGACCACAGCGTGGCGGCCACGATCTCCGCGTCCTCGCGCGCGACCGGGACCGTGTACCGGTGCTGCGTGGGTCGGTCACCGTCGACGGGGCGCACTCGAGCTCCTCGGGAGGGGGCGGGAGGGTGCCGGCCGGACGAGTTGGAGACACGATGCGGCCCCGTGCGACGGGGGGACACACGGGGCCGCGGCGGTCGTGGACCGCGCCGCCGACGTACACCGCGGGCGGGTCCGCAGACACGTCACCGCCTCGGGCGGCGCGGTTCCCGTCCGCGTGACGCGCGCGGTGACGCCGACGTCGCGCGCGCTATACGCCTGATGTCCCGGCTTGACCGGGACCCAGGTCCCGGTCAAGGGTGGTAGTGGCCCCCAGCTGGCGGCCGATGAGCCTCGTCGGCCTGGGCGTCCTCGACCAGCTTCTGCGCCCCGGCCTGGCCCGTCTCGAGCAGCTGGTGTTCGAGCACGTCGTACTCCTCGCCGGCGGCTGCCATGAGCGCGGCGACGATCGCCACCGCGGGCAAGCGCGAGCAGCGCGCCCGTGGCGCCACCGACGGCCGCGCCGGCGACGACGGAGACGAAGGCGACCGCGGGGTGCAGCTCCAGCGTGCGTCGCGGTGATGCGCGGGACCACGAGGTAGTTCTCGATCTGCTGGTAGACGGTGATCGCGACGAGGACCGCGACCGCCAGCCCGGGTGAGTCCGCGAGCGCGACGACGATCGGCAGCGCACCGGCGATGTAGGTCCCGACCGCCGGGATGACCGCCGAGACCACGCCGACCCAGACGGCCAGCGCGATGGCGTACTCGAGGCCGAGGACGGTGAAGGCGATGGCGTGGAAGACCGTCGACACGATGGCGGTCAGCACCCGGGAGTAGACGTAGCCGCCGGTCTTGGTGACCGCCAGCTCCCACAGACCGAGCACGCGCACCTGCTCGCGTGGCGGCAGCCGACGAGCCAGCCGCGCGCGCAGCTTCGGGCCGTCCGCGACGAGGTAGAAGACGATCAGGCCGATGGTCAGCAGCCTGGAAGACCATGCCGAGCAGCGTCTGGCCGACCCCGATGGCGCCGCGGCCGACCTCGCCGGCGATCTGCGGCAGCTGCCGCGGCAGCGACCTCGCCTGTTCGTGCAGCCACTCCGCGACGGCGGCACCCGAGCTCGCCGGGCAGGAGCTGCTCGGCCTGGGCCGCGAGGTCGTCGAGCAGCGTCGGGCCGGCCTGCGACCAGGTTGCGGACCTGCTCGGCGACGAGCGGGACCATGGCGGCGACCATGCCGCCCATGCGCGAGGATGACGCCCAGGAAGACCAGCCACGTCCCGATCCCGCGACGCAGGCCCCGCCGGGCCAGCCACTGCACGGCCGGTTCCATCGCGAAGCTCAGGAACAGGCTGATCACCAGGATCGACAGCAGCCCCTGGAGGCGGCCACCGAGCGCGGTCGCCACCTGCGCGAGCAGCAGCCCGCCGGCGACCCCGAGCGCGATCGCCGCGATGCGGCGTCCCACGCTCGGGCAGTCGACGACGCTCGCCGGCGGCCGCGGGCGTGGGCGTCGGCGCGGAGCACCCGAGCTGCGGCGGCGCGTGACGGGTCGATCGCGCCCTCGCCGCCAGCGACCCCGGAGCCACCTGGGTACTCGGAGGTCTCGGAACCTGCCGCGGCTCGGGGGTCGGCGCGGTCACCGGGGTCGCCGGGGTCGCCGGCGGCTGACCTCCGGGTCCGGCGGGCGTGCGTCCACGGTGCTCCTCTCGCGCCGCTGGCGCGCGGCAGCCTACGGCCGGGGCGCGCCGTGCGGGTCGTCCACGACCCGTCCGTGACCACGGCCGCGGCTACCCTCCGCCGTCCCGGCCGTCGGGCCGCGTCGCCGCCCTGCGCGAGGTCCACCGTGCCGCACGCCCGCCGCGCGCGCCGTCCCCGGCGATCGAGGTGCGGGCTCGTCAAGCGGTACGGCCGCACGATCGCCGTCGACGGGCTCGACCTCGAGGTCGCGCGCGGGCGAGACGCTCGCGCTGCTCGGCCCGAACGGCGCCGGCAAGACCACGACCATCGAGTGCTGCGAGGGCTACCGGCGCCCCGACGCGGGATCGGTGCGGGTGCTCGGGCTCGACCCGCGCCGCGACGCGCCGAGCGCTGCGTCCCCGCGTCGGGTCTGATGCTGCAGGAGGGCGGCGTCTACCCGCTCGCCCGGCCCGCCGAGGTGCTGCGGCTGTTCGCGGCCTACCACCGCGATCCGCTCGACCCGGACGACCTGCTCGAACGCGTCGGGCTCGACGACGCGCGCCGGACCCGGTTCCGGGACCTCTCCGGTGGGCAGAAGCAGCGGCTGTCGCTCGCGCTGGCGGTCGTCGGTCGACCCGAGGTGCTGTTCCTCGACGAGCCGACCGCCGGGCTCGACCCGGCCGCCCGCCGGGCGACGTGGGAGCACGTCCGAGAGCTGCGGGCGGACGGGGTCACGGTCGTGCTCACCACCCACCTGCTCGACGAGGCCGAGGAGCTCGCCGACCGCGTCGCGATCATCGACCACGGGCGCCTGGTGGCGCTCGGCACCCCCGACGAGCTCACCCACGGGGAGCGCGACGAGCTCGAGTTCTCCGCCCGGCCGGGCCTCGACCGCGACGGCGCTCGCGGCGGCCGTCGGCGCCCCGGTGACCGAGCCGCGACCCGGCCGGTACGTCGTCCACGCGCGCGGCCACCCCGACGCGGGTCGCCCGGCTCGCGGCCTGGCTCGAGGCCGCGGACGTCGTCGCTCGGCGAGCTGCAGGCCGGCAAGCGCAGCCTCGAGGACGTGTTCCTGCGGCTGACCGCCGAGGACCGGACGGCTGCCGTCGACCCCGGCGCCGCGCCCGCCGCCGTGGGGGGCGCCGGTGACCGCAGCCGAGCCACGCCGGACCGTCGCACTGCCGCTCGCGCGGGCCGTCGTCGCCCAGGCGCGGGATGGAGCTGCGGCTGCTCGTGCGGTCGGGGGAGTCGCTGCTGGTCACCTTCGGCATCCCGCTCGGGCTGCTGGTGTTCTTCTCCACCGTCGACGTGCTGCCCGACCGGCGACCGGTCGGGCGTCGACTTCCTGGTCCCCGGGGTGCTCGCCGATCTCGACCGCGGCGACCGGGCTGGTCGCCGTCGCGATCCAGACCGCGTTCGAGCGCAAGTACGGCGTGCTCAAGCGGCTCGGTGGCACGCCGCTGCCGCGGTGGGGTTTCCTGGCCGCCAAGGGCCTGGCGGTCGCGGCGCTGCTGCTCGTCCAGACCGCGCTGACGCTCGGCGCTCGCGCGCCGGCCCGCTCGGGTGGCGCCCGACGGCGGGGCGTCGGCTCGCGGCGCTCGCCATCGTGCTGGTCGGCGCCGTCGACGCACACGGCGCTCGGGCTGCTGCTGGCCGGGAACGCTGCGGGCCGAGGCGACGCTCGCGCTGTCGAACGCGCTGTTCCTGGTGCTGCTGGTCATCAGCGGCGTCAGCTTCGACGCGGCGGTGCTGCCCGACGGGCTCGCGGCCGTCGGGCGCGTCCTGCCCGCTCGGCGCGCTCGGCGACGGCGCTCCGGGCGGCCTTCGACGGCGGCTCGCCGTGGGGCCGCTGTCGCGTGGTCGTCGGCTGGGGCGCGGCGGCCGCTCGCGCTCGCCGCGCGCACCTTCCGCTGGGAGCCGTGACGGCCCGCCCGACGACCGCCGAGAACCTGCTCCGCAGGTCGGGAACGGCTCCCGCTCGGCCTCCGCGCCGGTTGGGTCGGCTCCCGACCGAACGGCTACCCTCCGCCGCACGACCGACCGCTCGCCCGTCCGGTCGTCCCCCGACGGTCCCCGTCGCTCGGCCTCCCTCCGCGTCCGCGGCGGGCGTCGCATCGCCGCGGACCCGACACGAGGAGATGCGACGTTGCGGCAGACCGAGGTGCGCCCGGGACCGGGTGACCGTGCACGGCCGGACCTCGCCGGCCGCGCGCCCGAGCCCGGCGGTCGACGTTCGCCAAGGTGGTGCTCGGCGCTCGGCGCCGTGCTGCTGCTGTCGGCGTGCAGCGCGGAGTCGGCGCAGCGCGCGCTCGACCCCGCGGGTCCCTACGCCCAGGACCCGCACGACCTGATCCGCATCGTCTTCGTCATCGCGCTGGGCGTCTTCATCTTCGTCCAGGGCCTGATCGTCTACTCGGTGATCAAGTTCCGCCGCCGCGCCGACGACGACGGGTCGCTGCCGGTCCAGGTGCACGGCAACACCCGCCTCGAGATCATCTGGACCGTCATCCCGGCGCTGATCCTGGCCGGCGATCGCCGTCCCGACCGTGCAGGGGATCTTCTCGCAGATGGACGAGCCGGACGACCCGGGCACCGTGACCATCCAGGTCATCGGCCACCGCTGGTGGTGGGAGTACGAGTACCCCGCCGAGGATTCGGTCTCGACGAGTCGATCTACACCGCCAACGAGCTGGTCATCCCCGCCGGCGTCCCGGTGCGGCTCGAGATGACCGCGGCCGACAACCAGCGCTCGCCCGACCGCGGCGTCATCCACTCGTTCTGGATCCCGCGCGCTCGGCGGCAAGCAGGACGTCGTCCCGGGCCAGACCACCTTCCTCAACCTCCAGGCCGACGAGCCGGGCCGCTACCTCGGCCAGTGCGCCGAGTACTGCGGCCTGTCGCACGTCAACATGCGCACCCGCGCCATCGCCCTCGACCAGGCCGACTTGGAGCAGTGGGTCGAGGACCAGAGCAGCCCGGCGCGCCGAGCCGACGGCGGCCTCGAGGCCGAGGGCGCGGGCTGTTCGAGGAGCTCGGCACCGGCCGGACGGTGCGGCCGCCAGGCCTGCATCCAGTGCCACCAGGTCTACACCGAGGGTGGCCAGCCGCGCCCCGGTCAGGGCCCGGACCTGACCCACCTGTTCAGCCGGAGCGAGTTCGCGGGCGCGATCCAGCGACCTCGACGAGGAGAACCTGCGCGCGTGGCTCGCCGACCCGGACGCGGTCAAGCCCATGCAGTGGGAGTCCAACGGCATCGGGATGCCGAACCTCGACCTCTCCGAGGACGAGCTCGACGCCCTGGTCGCCTACCTCCTGACCCTGCAGTAGCGAGGAGACGCGAGATGGCCACCGCCGCCACCGCACGAACGCCGACAGCAGGGCGGCGCTGTTCCGCCGCCCGACCGGCGACACCGGCTTCGTCAGCTGGATCACGACCACCGACCACAAGCGGATCGGGATCCTCTACTTCTGGACCGTCCTGGTCTTCTTCTCCCTCGGCGGCGCTCGAGGCCGGCGCTCATCCGCGCGCAGCTCGCCGGCGCCGAGCAGACCCTCCTCACCGAGGAGATCTACAACCAGCTGTTCACGATGCACGGCATCACGATGGTCTTCCTCGTCGTGATGCCGCTGTCGGCGGCGTTCTTCAACTACCTGATCCCGCTGCAGATCGGCGCCCGCGACGTCGCCTTCCCGCGCCTGAACGCCTTCAGCTACTGGGCGTTCCTGTTCGGCGGCATCTTCCTCTACAGCTCGTTCCTGCTCGGCGGCGCCCCGAACGGCGGGTGGGTCGGGTACGCGCCGCTGTCGCAGCGACGCCGTCTCGAACATGGCTTCTACGCCATCGGCCTGCAGATCCTCGGTGTCGGCTCGCTCGCGTCCGCCGTCAACTTCATCACCACCATCCTGAACATGCGCGCGCCGGGCATGACCTTCATGCGCATGCCGATGTTCATCTGGATGTCGCTGGTCACCAACTTCCTGCTGCTGTTCGCGCTGCCGATCATCGCCGTCGCGCTGTTCATGCTGCAGTTCGACACCCTCTTCGGCGCCCAGTTCTTCGACCCGGCCACCGGCGGTGACCCGATCCTGTGGCAGCACCTGTTCTGGCTGTTCGGGCACCCCGAGGTCTACATCATGATCCTCCCCGCCATGGGGATCGTGTCCGAGATCCTGCCGGTGTTCTCCAAGAAGCCGCTGTTCGGGTACGCCGCGGTCGCCTTCGCCGGCGCCGCCATCGGGTTCATCGGCTTCGGCGTGTGGGCCCACCACATGTTCACCTCGGCGATCGGCCCGGTCGCACGGTCCGCGTTCGCGCTGTCGACGATGTTCATCGCCGTCCCGACCGGCATCAAGATCTTCAACTGGGTGTTCACGATGTGGGGCGGCAAGCTGCGCCTCAACACCCCGATGCTGTTCTCGATCGGCTTCGTGTCGATGTTCACCATCGGTGGGCTGTCCGGCGTCACCCACGCGATCGTGCCCCACAACGCCCAGCAGACACGACACCTACTACGTCGTCGCCCACTTCCACTACGTGCTCTTCGGTGGCGCGCTGTTCGGGCTGATCGCCGGGATCTACTACTGGTTCCCGAAGGTCACCGGCAAGCTGATGGGCGAGGGGCTCGGCAAGCTCCACTTCTGGACCTGGCTGATCGGGTTCAACCTCACCTTCGGGCCGATGCACATGTCGGGTCTGCTCGGCCAGCCGCGCCGCACCGCGGTGCTGCCGGCCGAGCTCGGTGGCGACGTCGAGCTCTACAACCTGCTGCAGCACCGTCGGGTGTGGTGCGTGCTCGCCGTGTCCGCGCTGATCTTCCTGGTCAACCTGATCAAGAGCATCAAGGGCGGCGAGCCGTCGGGCCTCGACCCCTGGGACGCGCGCACCCTCGAGTGGCTGACCGCCTCGCCGCCGAAGGTCCACAACTTCGACGCGATCCCGACCGTCACCCACCGCGACGAGTTCTGGCACCGCAAGTACGCCGAGGACGAGTCCGGCACGCCGGTCGCCGTCCCGGCGGGCGGCGTCCGACGACCACGCCGGCGACGAGGTGGCCGACGAGCACATCCACATGCCCGACCCGTCGTACTGGCCGCTGGTGATGACCGCCGGGATGCTGCCGCTCGGCCTACGGGCTGATCGTACACGCTCAGCCGCGGCATGGTCGCGATCGGCGTCGGTGTGCTGTGGATGATCGTCGGCATGTTCGGCTGGATCATCGAACCGGTCGCCGAGGGTGACGACGACGACCCGAACTGCTCGCGGCGCACTAGACCGCGGCCGCAGCACCGACGACGAACCGCACCACCGGTGCCGCCGCTCCGACCTCGCGTCGAGCGGCCGGCACACGACACGAGGAGACGCCGTGAGCGCCGACGCGCACGGGACCACGCTGGGGCTGGACCACCGCAAGCTCGCGATGTGGACCTTCCTCGGCTCGGAGTTCCTGTTCTTCGGGGCCTTCGTCTCGGCCTACCTGCTCTACCTCGACACCACCGCCAGCGGTCCGGGCGTCGAGATCTTCGACATCCCCTTCACCTCGATCAGCTCGTTCGTGCTGCTGATGAGCTCGCTGACGATGGTGCTCGCCCACCACGCCCACACGCTCGCGCGACATGCGCCGGATGCGGCTGTGGATCCTGGCGACCGCCGGGCAGGGGATGGTGTTCCTCGGCGGGCAGGTCTTCGAGTTCACCGTCTTCTACCGCGAGGGCCTGAACCTGACCCAGAGCCCGTTCGCGTCGAGCTTCTTCGTCCTGACCGGGTTCCACGGGCTGCACGTGTTCGTCGGCATCCTGCTGCTGCTCGGCCTGTACGCGCTGTCGATCACCGGCAAGGTCAAGCCGGGCCAGGACCTCAAGACCGAGATGATCGGCCTGTACTGGCACTTCGTCGACATCATCTGGGTCGTCATCTTCACCGTCGTCTACCTGATCCCCGACCTGGCCATGGAGGCTGCGGCGTGACCCGCCCACCGCGAGGAGGGATCGCCCGTGAGCGCCACCGAGACCACCACCGACCCGCGCCGACGCCGCACGCCCACCACGGCCCGACGCCGCGCGAGTACGTCCGGATCGCGCTGATCCTCGCGGTGCTGACGGCGCTCGAGATCTCGACCTACTTCGTCGACTTCGGCGCCGCTCGGGATCCCGCTGCTGATCGTGCTGATGATCATCAAGTTCGTGATGGTCGCCAACTTCTTCATGCACCTGAAGTTCGACAACAGGATCTACAGCCGGATGCTGTACGGCGGGCTCGGCCTCGCCGTCACGCTGTACGCCCTGACGCTGGTCGATCATGCTGTTCGCCAGCGCGCCGAGCCCTCTGAGGAGCTCCCGTGACCGACCACGACCGATCCGCCCGAACTCCGGGCCGCGGACCGCGAAGCACGCCGCTCGCTGGTGCCGCTCGCGCGTCCTCGGCGTCGATGGTCGCTGTTCATCGGCGCTGATCGCCACCGCTGCTGCTCTTCAACACCAAGACCGGTGCGTTGCGCTTCGCGGCCGTCGCCGCCGGCGGCATCCTGTTCAGCGTGTCGCTGCTGGCCTCGCGCGACCGGCTCGAACGGCGGGCAGCGGTTCGTCGCCGTCGGCGCCGGCGTCCTGCCGCTGCTGGTCGGTGGGCTCATCGCGGCCGGCCTGATCGGCGGCATCGACCCGGCGCGGACCAGCATGCGCAACGTGCAGCCGCTCGCTGGTCATGCCCGAGGACGCCCCGGTCATCGCCGCGGAGAACTCGAACGAGTTCTGCCTCCCGGACGAGGCCGGCGGCTGCGAGCCGATCGAGACGTGGGAGTTCTCCCGACCGACCGAGTCGGACACCGTCGCGTTCGTGTTCGACAACCTCGAGGCCGGCGTCCCCCACAACGTCGTGCATCACCGACGCTCGACGGGCAGCGCGACGACCCGGGCCGGGCGACGAGCTGCTCGCGAGCACGGTCATCACCGGTCCGGCCGAGGAGTACTTCGTCTCGGAGGTCCCGCTCGACGAGCTGCCCGAGGAGTTCTACTTCTTCTGCGCGATCCACCCCGAACGATGAACGGTGTCGGCACGCATCGCTGCGGCCGAGTGAGCCGCACCGCAGCGACGCTGACGGTCGAGGCCCTCCCCGGCGGAGGGCCTCGTCGTTGCGGCGCGGCTCAGCGGTCGCGGCCGAGGGCCGCGGCGGCCGCCGCGGGCAGCCCGACCGTCGGCGCCGCGCCGGTCGAGGGCGGGCAGGAGCGCAGCGGCGACCGCGCGCGCCGACGGCCGCGTGCGCGGCGGCGGGCCAGTGGATGCCGTCGACGTTGAGCGCGTCGGCGTGCGGTTCGACCAGCGGCCACGACGGCGACGCCGCGGAACCCGTGACGCTCGGCGACGCGCGAGGTGGTGCGCCTCGCGTTGCGGGTGCGTCGGGTGCCCGCGGCCGTAGTAGCGCGAGCGGTGCAGGTCGGCCCGACCGCGGCGCCGGCGACCCGGCCCCACGTCAGGCCCCGGACGTGGTCGAGCAGCTCGGCGAACAGCCGGTCGAACTCGCCCAGCGGCGTCCGGGTGCGCCGGCCGCCGGTGGCGCTGACCAGCCACGGGTAGGCCGCCTTCAGGCCGCGCCGGACCTGTCGGCGCACGGCGGTCGGTCGCAGGTAGGCGGCGACGGCCTCGACCGACGGCGGCACGCCCGCCGGGGCGTGGTCGAAGCTGCCGACGCCCGACCACCACCGCGTCGGCGGCGGCGAGCACGTCGTACTGGACGTGCTGGTCCTTGGTGACCGTCGCGGACCGCGTCGCGCACGGTCATCCCGGGCCGGGCGACGACGGTCGCGACCACCTCGCGGCCGAGCGCGGCGGCGAGCTCGGCGCGCGGCGACCTGCGGGTAGAGGTGCGGCGTCGTCGGCAGCTGCGGTCCGAGGTGGTCGGTGAACGCGGTCGAGTCGGCGACGACCACCAGCGACAGCGGCCCGTCGTGGCTCAGCGCCCGCGGGAGGTCGAGGTCGAACGCCGCCCGTCCGGCGGCGCGGTCACGGCGTCGCGCGTCGCCGGCGTGGCGTCGACGGGTGCGCCGAGGCGTCGCCTGGCGGCCGTGCGCGGACCCAGACGCGACGGCCGTGGCCCACAGCACCGCGGCGCCGAGGATGTGCGCCGCCACGAGCGCCGCAGGGATCCCGAGCGCGTACTGGGTGTAGCCGATGGCGCCCTGGACGAGCTCGAGCACGAGCAGCAGCCGGACCGCGCGCCGCAGACTCGGCGGTCCGTGACGCCAGGTGACGGCGACGAGCGCGACGGTGAGACCGACGAGCAGCCACACCGCGTCGGCGTGCGCGATCGCGGCGAGGCGGATGTCGAGCCCGAGCCGCGGCGTCCCCGGGTCGCCGGCGTGCGGGCCGGCCGCGGTCACGAGCGTGCCGAGGACCAGGACCGCGCCGGCGGCGACCGCCAGCGCGGTCGTCGCCCACCGCAGCCCCGCGGCGACGTACCGCGCCACCGGGCCGTCGTCGGCGGTGACCTCGGCCGCGACCGGCGTGCTCGCGGGCACGTTGCCACAGCGCGGCGGCGATGGCGATGAGCACCATCGACAGCAGGAAGTGGGCCGCGACGATCAGCGGGTGCAGCTCGGCCAGGACGGTGATGCCGCCGAGCAGCGCCTGGGCGACGCACGCCGGCCGGCAGCGCCCAGGCCGAGCAGCCGCAGACGGTCGCGGCAGGGTCGTGGCCGCGGCGGCGGACCTCGAGCGCGAGCGCGACGGCCACCGCGAGGACCACGAAGGTCAGCAGGCGGTTGCCGAACTCGACGCCGGTCTGCCACGTCGCGTGCTCGCCGCCGGGTCGCGGGACGACCGTCTCGCCGTCGCAGGTCGGCCAGGTCGGACAGCCGAGACCCGACCCGGTGACGCGGACCAGGCCGCCGGTGAAGACGATGAGGACGTTGGTCGCCAGCGCCGCCACGGCGAGCCGCACGAGGCGGTCACGGACGGCGGGGCGCGGGGGAGGGAGCCATGCGGGCGAGGCTAATCGGGTCTACCGACGGCCCTCGCCGTCGCGGAGTTCGCGAACGGTGCCGTACCATCGGGGGACCGTCGTCCCCACCGTCAGACGCCCCGTCCGGGCGCAGACAGCGCCTCGAGCCGAGGCGCAAGGCAGGTCCCCTCCGTGGCCACCGACGTCGCTCCCTCGACCGCATCCGACGGCGATCCGGGTCCCGCGCGCCGTCCACCGACGGCGCGGGCTGCTGCTGCTCGCCGCCGCGGTCTTCAACGTCTGGGTGTGGGCGCACGCGGGTGCGCAACCTGATCGGCGGACGCCGGCGACTTCTCGGCGGCGTTCGTCGGTGTCCACGCGGTGCTCTACCTCACCGCGACCGTCGTCGCCCTCGTCGTCGGCGTGATCGGCTGGCGGCAGTGGCGCGAGGCGCGGCACGGCGGACCCGGCGTGACCCGTCCGAGGACCCCGTCCGGCGCGTCGCCGACGCTCGGCCGGCCCGACGCACCGCCGCGCCGTCGGTCCGATGCACGACGAGGGCCGCTACGAGGGTCGCGCCGGTGCGCGTGACGCGCTCCGCCGCTACGTGCTGGTCACCAAGCCCCGCATCATCGAGCTGCTGCTGATCACGACCGTCCCGGCGATGGTCGTCGCCGAGGGCGGGTGGCCGTCGACCTGGCTGGTCGTCGCCACCGTGCTCGGTGGGACCTTCTCGGCGGCCAGCGCCAACGCGCTCAACAACTACTGCGACCGCGACATCGACCGGCTGATGGCGCGGACCGCGTCCCGGCCGACGGCGGCCGACGAGGTCCCGCCGCGGGGCGTGCTGGTGCTCGGCCTCGGGCTCGGTGTGGTCGGGTTCGTCTGGCTCGCCGCTGCTCGTCAACCTCCTGGCCGCCGCGCTGGCGACCTTCGCCATCCTCTTCTACGTGTTCGTCTACACGCTCGGTCTGAAGCGACGCAGCTCGCAGGCCGTGGTGATCGGCGGCATCGCCGGGCTGCATGCCGGTGCTGACCGGCTGGGCCGCGGTCCCCGGCGCGTCGCTCGCCGACGTGCGGCCGTGGCTGCTGTTCGCGGTGATGTTCTGGTGGCAGCCGCCGCACTTCTGGGTCCTGGCGATGAAGTACCGCGAGGACTACGCCCGTGCCGGGCTGCCGATGCTGCCGGTGACGCACGGCAACGACGAGACGACCCGCCAGATCCTGCTCTACAGCTACCTGCTGCTGTCGGTCGTGCTGCTCTCGACGGTCGGCCTCGACGCGGGCTGGCTCTACACCGTCGTCTCGCTCGGCCTGACCGCCGGGTGGCTGCGGTACGCCCACCGGCTCCGCCGGACCCGGACGGTCGCGCGATGCGATGCGGCTGTTCCACTACTCGACCGTCTACCTCGCGGTGCTGTTCATCGTCGCGGCCGTCGACGCCGTCCTGTAGCCGACCGCCCGCCGGCTCCCGCGGGCCGCGCCCGGTCTTGACCGTGCGGGGGTCGGTGGGCTCGACTCCGCGTCGGAGCGAGCGTGCGCGGCCGCACACGCTCGGAAGCGTCGACGAGGGGTGCGCGGTGACGGACGTGGCGGTGGCGGCGATCGACGACGAGGTGGCGACCGAGCAGCGGCGTCACCTCGAGCGCATCGAGGGTCGCACCCTCCTCGACGTCTTCCGCGCCACCGTGGACGCGCACCGCGGGCAGCCGGCGCTGGTCGTCGCCCGACCCGACGGGTCGTTCCGGACCCGGACGTGGGGCGAGTACGAGGACGAGGCGAGCCGCGTGGCCATGGCGCTCCGCCGGCTCGGGGTCGACCACGGCGACGTCGTCGCCCTGATGATCACCAACCGTCCCGAGCACGTCATCACCGACGTCGGGATCCTGCTCGCTGGCGCGACGCCGGTGTCGGTCTACAACACCCTCGCCCCCGACCAGGTCGCCTACGTCGCGGGGAACTGCGACGCCAAGGTCGCCATCGTCGAGGACGCGGCCGTCCTCGCCACCTGGCAGCAGGTGCGCGACCAGCTGCCGAACCTCGAGCACATCGTCGTGCTCGAAGCGGCCGGGGTCGACACCTCGGACCCCTCCGTCACCACCTACGAGCAGCTGCTCACCGACGGTGCCCGTGCCCTCGCCGGTGGACGCGGCGAGCTCGACAACGCCTGGCGCTCGGTCTCGCCCGACGACCCCCTGACGCTCATCTACACCTCGGGTACGACGGGCCCGCCGAAGGGCGTGGTGTTCGACCCACCGCAACCTGCTGTTCCAGATGGAGGTCACCGAGGAGTTCCTCGACGTCCAGCCGGGCCAGCGTTCGGTGTCTCTACCTGCCGCTCGCCCACATCGCCGAACGGATGGCCACCCACTACCTCGCCATCCAGTACGCCGGCACGGTGTCGTTCGTGCAGGAGATCGCCAACCTGCTGCCGACCCTCCTGCAGGCACGGCCGCAGTCGCTGATGGCCGTCCCCCGGGTGTGGGAGAAGATGCACGCCGCCCTCCGCGCCGGGATCGACGCCGAGGAGGACGAGCGCCGCCGCAAGGTCGCGCAGAAGGCGATCGCGATCGGCATGCAGCGCGGTCGCGCTCGAGATGCGCGGCGAGAAGGTGCCGGTCAAGCTGCGGTTGCAGCACGCCGCGTTCGACAAGGTCGTGTTCCGCAAGATCCGCGAGAAGCTCGGGCTCGACCAGCTGAGGTACTCGCTGTCCGGCGCGGCACCGATCAGCGCCGATCTGCTGATCTTCTTCAAGGCCATCGGGATCGAGATCCTCGAGGTCTACGGGATGACCGAGTCGACGGCGGTCATCACCGCCAACCGCCCGGGCCGGGTGCGCATCGGGACCGTCGGCGAGCCGGTCCCCGGGACCGAGGTGAAGCTCGCCGCCGACGGCGAGGTGCTGGCTCGCGGACCTCACATCACCCCGGGGTACTGGCGGCGCGACGAGGCCACCGCGGAGGCCATCGACCGCGACGGGTGGCTGCACACCGGCGACCTCGGCCGGCTCGAGGACGGGTACCTGACGATCGTCGGGCGCAAGAAGGAGCTGATCGTCACCGCCGGCGGCAAGAACCTGTCGCCGAACAACATCGAGGAGACGATCAAGCAGCGGTCGATCATCATCGGCCAGCTCTGCGCGGTCGGCGACGACCGGCCGTTCATCAGCGCGTTGGTCGTGCTCGACGCGGAGATGCTGCCGCTCTGGTGCTACCAGAACGACGTCACCTTCGCCTCCATCGAGGCGGCGGCCAGCGAACCGAAGGTCCTCGCCGAGGTGCAGCGCGCCGTGGACGAGGGCAACGCCACGCTCGCGCGCGTCGAGCAGGTCCGTCGCTGGGCGATCATCCCGAACGAGTGGACCGCGGAGTCCGAGGAGCTCACCCCGTCGCTCAAGCTCAAGCGTTCCGTGATCCACGACAGGTACGCGGCGACGCATCGACGAGCTGTACACGGGCAGCTGAGCGATGACCGCCGTCATCAGGACCGAGCAGCTCTCCAAGCGCTACCGGTCCGGGACGCGGGCGCTGGACGGCCTCGACCTCGAGGTCGAGGCAGGCGAGGTGTTCGGCTTCCTCGGTCCGAACGGGGCCGGCAAGTCCACCGCGATCCGGGTCCTGCTCGATCTGCTGCGGCCCACCTCCGGCCACGTGGAGGTCCTCGGTGTGGCGCCGCGGGACGGCGGACCGCAGCTGCGGTCGCGCATCGGCTACCTGCCCGGTGAGCTGATCGTGCCCGACGGACGGCGGACGGCCGGCCAACTCCTCGAGCACCTGACGTGTCTCCGGGGCGGCCGCGGGGCGGACCGCATCGGCCCGCTCGCCGAACGGTTCGGCCTGGACCTGCACCGACCCATCCGGGGGCTGTCGAAGGGCAACAAGCAGAAGGTCGGCGTGGTCCAGGCCTTCGCCCACGACCCCGACCTGCTCGTGCTCGACGAACCCACCAGCGGGCTCGACCCGCTCCTGCAGCGCGAGTTCCTCGACCTCGTTCGAGAGCACCGCGACCGAGGCGCCACGGTGTTCATGTCCTCGCACGTGCTGAGCGAGGTGGAGGACGTCGCCGGACGGGTCGCCATCATCCGTGCCGGTCGCATCGTCGACCTCGACGACGTCCGCACCCTGCGCCATCACGCGGGACAACAGGTCGAGATCCGGTTCGGGGAGGACGTCCGGGTCGCGGAGTTCGCGGCTCTCCCCGGGGTCGAGGATGTCGCCGTCGAGGGACGCACGCTCACCTGCCTCGTCCGCGGCGAACCGGACGCCCTCCTCAAGGCGGCCGCCCGACACCACGTCGTGGCCTGGTCGGCGCACGACCGCGAGCTCGAGGACCTCTTCCTCGACTTCTACCGCGTCCCCGTGGAACCGACCGACGGCGAGGTGTCCCGTGGCTGAGCCGTTCGCCGTCCTGACCGGCGTGCTCCGCGACCAGCGACGCTCGCTCGGGCTGTGGGGTGGGGCGCTCGCGGCCGTGACGCTCATCTACGTCAGCTTCTACCCGGCCGTCGGCGGTGACGAGATGCAGTCGATGGTCGATGCCCTGCCCGAGGACCTGTCCGTCGCGCTCGGCTACGACCGGCTCGGGTCGGCCGCCGGCTACCTCACCTCGACCGTCTTCGGGCTGCTCGGACCCGCGCTGCTGCTCGTGTTCGGCATCGGACGAGGCGCCGAGCTCGTCGCCGGGCCTCGAGGAGGAGGGAGGGCTCGAGCTCGAGCTGACCTCGCCGGTCTCCCGGGGGCAGGTCGTCCGCGAGCGGCTGCTGGCGCTGCTCGTCTCGCTCGCGTTGCTCGTCGGGGTGGTGGTCCTGGTGACCGTCGGCCTGTGGGCGGTCATCGACCTCGAGGGCGTCGCGGTCGGCGGGATCGTGTCGACCGCCGTCGGGCTGCTGCTGCTGACGTTCGCCTTCGCGAGCCTGGCCTTCGCGGCGGGGGCGGCGACGGGGCGGCGCGGCGTCGCGCTCGGGGTCGGCGCCGGCGTCGCGGTGCTGACCTACATCGCGGACGCGATCGGGGCGATCGTCCCGGACGTGGGCTGGCTCACCGCCGTGTCCCCGTGGTCGTGGTACCTCGGGGAGGACCCGATGACCACCGGCCTCGATCCGGTGGGGTTCACGTCGCTGGCGGTGCTCGCCGCCGTCACGGCCGTCCTCGCGGTGGTGATCTTCGAGCGGCGGGACCTCTGCGTCTGACCGCCGGCTGACCGCCGCGCGACCGCGAGCGGTGCGGCCACGTGAAGCGGAGGCGGACGGGAATCGAACCCGCCAGGGGACGAAGCGCCCCCTCGTCGGCTTTGAAGGCCGCGGGACCCACCAGGCGTCCGGACACCTCCTCGCTCCGCGCGAGGGCGGGGCTCCTCCAGGCTAGCCGCGGGTCCGGGACGGCACGTACGGCGTTGAGCGCGTCCAGCGCGGCCTCGCGCCGGGTCGGCGCGCAGCGCGTAGCGCGTGGAGCGGCCCGACCCCTGCATGACGGCCAGACCGGCCTGCCGCAGGATGCGACAGGTGGTGGTGCGCCGTGGCCTTGGCGACGCCGAGCTGCTCGGTCGCCTCGCCGAGCGAGATCGGGCCGGTCGTCATCCGTCGGAGGAGCTTCAGCCGGCCCTCGTCCGCGAGCGCCTTGGTCAGCTTCAGCAGGCTCGGAGGCGGGACCTCGGCGGGAAGGGTGACGAAGGCGTCCGCGACGGGCGTCGACAGCACCAACGTGCCGACGTCGTGCAGCTGGTCGACGACGATCCAGGGGCGCAGCCAGAAGCTCGGCAGCAGCAGGATGCGACGGACCGACGGGTCGTCCTCGAGGGCGTAGCCGTTGGTGGCCTCGAGGACGAGGGTGGCCACGTCCTCGCCGTCGGCGATCCGCGCACGGCGGTGCTCGACGTCGCGCTCGATCGCCGCCATCGCCTCGGCCCCGACCTGGCCCCAGACCGCGTCCCTCATCCCGGCCACGATCCGCGCGATCTCGCGCCCGTGGTCGTGCGGGTCGGTGGCCAACAGCAGCCGGACGTCTTCGGAGACCTGGTCGTCGGTGTTCCCACGATCGCGTAGCCGGGCCAGCGCATCGGCGTCGCCGTCGGCGAGCGCCTGCGCGTCGGCCGGCAGATCCTCCCACCCGAAGTCCTGCGTCGCGATCGACAGCAGCAGACGCCACGCCAGGGTCGGCTCCTGACCGAGCAGGGTCAGGAGCTGGTCGACGTCACCCGGCGGTGCGAGCCGGGCGGCCGCGGCGGACAGCGTGAGGAACGCGCGGTCCTCGCCACCGCCGATGGCCTGGGCCCGGTCGAACAGCTCGTCGGGGATCTCGGCCCGGAGCGCGGCCACGCGGTGCGCGCCGACGTCGTAGCTGCTGTGGTCGTCCTGGCCGACCACGACGCCGATGAGCCGGAGGAGCTCGGCGGCCTCGGAGGCACGGGCCTCGACGGGGGTCGACGTGGTGGCGGTGGTCGAGCCACGCAGGTCCACGAGTCGCACGGGTCCTCCGGAGGTCCGGCGGTCCGACGTCGCGTCGTCCGACGTCGCTCGGACCGGACAACCCTACCGGTGGCACGAGGGTCCGGCGAGCGTCAGACGCCAGAGGAGCGCTTCCTCCGCACACGTATCGAACGGCCGTGGGGATTTCCGTTCGACAAACATCGGACGGTATGGTTCGATGGTCGTCGAACGAAGCGCCGACGATCGTCGGCGACGCGCACCGCGAGGAGGTGGTCACCGTGATGACCGCACAACGAGTCGAAGCCCAGGCCCGCGCCGCCCGCGCCCACCGGTCCGCCGAGGTGGCGCGGATGCGCCGCCGCAACCGCGGTGACGCCCGCGCCCGCACGGCGGCCGTGTTGCGTGACCTCGCCGGCCGCATCGACACCCGCGACGGCGCGCCCCGTCCCCTCGAAGCCGGCTGGTAGGCGCGGGCCAGCGAGCGCCGACGCGACCCGATCAGGCTCCGCGCAGCGATCCTGCCCGCGCGGCGAGCTCGGCCAGCAGGAACGCCTCGGTCAGGCAGGCGCGGGTGAAGTCCTCGAGGTGCAGCGACTCGTCCTCGCCGTGCGGCGTTCGACCCCGGATCCTCGACGCCGACCAGCAGGCAGGGCGCGCCGCCGAACGCGGCGGAGAACGGCTGCACGAACGGTATGGAGCCCCCACAGCCCATCGCTGCGGGGGCTCTGCCGTAGGCGGCGGTCATCGCCGCCGTCGCCGCGTCCCACGCCGGCCCGTCAGGTTCCATCACCCACGCGGCGTTGCGTTCGCCGAGCGTCACCTCGACGTGGGCGCCGAACGGGGCGGCCCCGCGGAGGTGGTCGGCGAGCACGCCGATCGCGCGATCGGGGTCCTGGCCGGGCGCGAGCCGGACCGACAGCTTGGTGCGGACGTGCGAGAGCAGCGTGTTCGACGCCTCCTCGACCCGGGGGACGTCCATCCCGACGGGGGTGATCGTCGGCTGCATCCAGAGGCGCTCGAGCAGGGACCGGCCGGCATCGCCGGTCGTGGCGACGCCCTCGAGCATCCGCACGTCGCGCCGGAGGGTGTCCTCGTCGAGGTCGAGCGCCTCGAGCCGGTCACGTTCGTCGTCCGACAGCGGCCGAACGTCGTCGGCGAAGCCGGGGACGGTGATCGCGCCGCGGTCGTCGTGGAGGGTCGCGAGCAGCCGCGTCGTGGCCGTCAACGCGTCCGGCACCGGCCCGCCCCACATCCCCGAGTGCACCGGCTGCGCGAGCGTGCGGACGTCGACGGTGACATCGGCCATACCTCGCAGCGCGTAGGTGAGCCCGGGCCAGCCGACCTGCCAGTTGGTCAGGTCGGTCAGCACGATGACGTCGGCGCGCAGCTCGTCGGCGTGGGCGGCGAGGAACCGGTCGAGGTTCGGTGACCCGATCTCTTCCTCGCCCTCGACGATCACCTTCACGTCGACCGGTAGGTGCCCCGCGGGCGTCCTGCCAGGCCCGCAGGGCAGCGACGTGGGCCAGGATCCCGGCCTTGTCGTCCGCCGCGCCGCGGCCGTACAGGCGCCCGTCGCGCTCGGTGGGCTCGAACGGTTCGCTCGACCAGTTCGCCGCGGTGGCCGTGGGCTGCACGTCGTGGTGGGCGTACAGCAGCACCGTCGGGGCGTCCGGGCCGGCGCCCGAGCCACGACCCCGTCACGTACGGGTGCACCACCCGTTCCTCGGCGTCGGGTTCGAGCTCGAGCAGCCGGACGTCGTCGAGGCCGGCCTCGGTCAGCAGCTGCGCGGTCCGTTCCGCGGACCGTCGGCAGTCCTCGACGTGGTCGGCCGAGGAGGAGATGGACGGGATCCGCACCAGCTCCTCGAGCCAGGCGCGGGTGCGGGGCATCGCTCCGACGAGCGCGTCGGCCACGTCGTCGAGCCCCGCGGGGACCTGCGTTCCGGTGGGCAGCGAGGTGGCGGTCACGGTGGCTCCGAGCGGCGGGTGAGGGGAGGGCGGGCGGTGCGGCGGGCAGTCTGCCCGAGCACCGGGCGTGGCGCCGTTGCGGTCCGGGCACCGACGCCGACTATCCTCCGCGCGACGTGCCGGCGGACGAACGCCGGCCCACCCGCCCCGCACAGGGGCACGCCGGCGTCGACGACGACCCGGGCACCGAACCGCTGGAGGACGACGTGGGGCACGCAGCCGAGGTCTGGGCG
Organism: uncultured Nitriliruptoraceae bacterium; assembly: GCA_963850715.1. Classification (GTDB taxonomy): domain Bacteria; phylum Actinomycetota; class Nitriliruptoria; order Nitriliruptorales; family Nitriliruptoraceae; genus Nitriliruptor. The sequence continues at coordinate 43,219 of CAWKMM010000016.1, forward strand.
CGGCTGACGGGCATGTTCGAGGCGCAGGACGTCTCGGACCTCCCCGAGCTGTACACCGCCGACGCGCTCTACCTCGAGCCGTACAACCCGCCCCACCGCGGCAACCTGCTGATCCAGGCCTACCTGAAGGACTACTTCGGCGGCAAGGAGGACATCTCCATCGCCTCCCGGCACGTCTTCGAGGACGTGGAGAACCGCGGACTCGCGGCGGAGTGGACCATCTCGTACACCGCCGCCGGTCGCCGGTGGAACGACCTGCCGCGCGCCACGTTCATCGCCTTCGACGAGGACGGCCGCGTGACCTACCACCGCGACTACAGCTGACCACCCTCACCGCGGCCGCAGCCCGAGGTTCCGAGACCGACCTCGTCCTCCGACTCACTCGGTCGCCGCCGCTCAGCCCGAGGTTCCGAGACCGGCGACCTCGTCCTCCGGACTCACTCGGTCGCCGCCGCTCAGCCCGAGGTTCCGAGATCGGCGACCTCGTCCTCCGGACTCACTCGGTCGCCGCCGCTCAGAGGGTCTCGTCGGCGCTGTCGGTGTCGTCGCGGCCGAGGATCCGCCAGGCGACGAGCCCCACGGCCGCGGCCAGGATCGCGCCGACCGCCGCCTTGTCGCGCTTGCGTTCGACCGCGGGCAGGCGGTCACGCAGGCGGACCGGCGCGATGAAGTCCTGCGTCTCCCAACCCATCGCGATGGCGGCGGCGCGCAGCTCGCGGTCGGGGTTGACCGCCGTCGGGTGCCCGACCACGGAAAGCATCGGCAGGTCGGTGATGGAGTCCGAGTAGGCGAAGCACGCGGTCAGGTCGTAGCCGCGCACCTCGGCGACCTGCCGGATCGCGGTGGCCTTCGCGCCGGCGTAGGCGTAGAACTCGAGCGTCCCGTCGTAGCGGCCCTCGTCGTCGATGCCGCTGCGGGTCGCCAGCACGTCCTCGACCCCGAGGTAGCCCGCGAACGGTTCGACGATCTCCTCGCCCGACGAGGAGATGATCCACACGTCCCGACCGGCGGACTGGTGCTCGGTGATGAGCGCGAGCGCCTCGGCGTAGACCAGCGGGGCGATGACCTCCTCGACGGTCTCACGCACGAGGGTGCGGACCCGTTCGGCGTCCCACCCCTGGGTCAGATCGAGAGCGGCACGCCGCATCTGCTCCATCTTCGCGTGGTCGGCGCCGACCAGCTGGTAGACGGCCTGGGCGTACAGGCCGCGGACCACCGTCGACGGGCTGATCAGGCCGTCCTTGAACAGCGTGCGCCCCATGACGAGCGTCGAGGACCGGGCGATGATGGTCTTGTCGAGGTCGAAGAAGGCGGCCTCGGTGGCGCCGGTCCGGCGTTCCGCGACGCGTTCGAGCATCTCGTCCGACAGCCGGTCGGCATCCGGACGGGCGTGGCGCGCCTCGGTGCGTTCGGCCTCCTCGCCACGCTCGTGCGCGGCGACCTCGGCGGCCGCGACGACGTCAGCGTGATCCGCGACGCCGGGCGCCGCGGGCTGCTCGTCTGGCTCCACCACCGCGTGGTCCTCCGGGTCCGTGACGGGAGGCTAGCCAGCCACCCACCGAGGGGGCGGGCGGCGCTGCGGCGACGGGAGGTCGCCTACCGTTCGGACCTCGATGTTCGAGGGGGCGGTGCTGCCGGTGCGTGCGACGGGAGGTGTGCGTCCGGGCACCGTGCGGGCGCTCCTCGGCGTGCTGTTGCTCGCGGTCGGGCTCGCGGGCTGCCCCTCGGTGTCGGACGGGGCTGCGCCCGGGGCGGACTGGACGGTGGTGCACGTCGTCGACGGTGACACGGTGGACGTGCGTGCCGGCGACGGACAGCAGGAGCGGATCCGGATCGTCGGGATCGACACCCCCGAGCGCGGGGAGTGCGGGTTCGGTCCGTCGACCTCCGCGATGCAGGATCTCGTGCTCGAACGCGAGGTGGAGGTCACGCCGGCGGCGCGCACCGAGCGCGACCGGTACGGGCGCTTGCTGGCCTACATCGACGTGGACGGCGTCGATGCCGGCTTGGCCCTGATCGAGGCGGGGCTCGCGGTCGCCCGCTACGACAGCCGCGACGGTTACGGCCGCCACCCACGCGAGGAGCGGTACGTCGCAGCCGACGCCGCCACCGAGCACGTCTGCTCCTGACCCGGCGTCCGCGCGTGTTCCGTGCTGCCATCGTCGTGTGTCCGGGAGGTGGCTGCACGGAACCGGCGGTTCCGCGTGTTCCGTGCGCCGAGGCCGTCACGTGCGACCGGTTGCCGCACGGAACCGGCGTCCGCGCGTGTCCCGTGCACGCCGAGGAACGCGGGTCGCGGGCGGCGAAGCTGTCGTACGGAGCGTGCGTGCGGGACCCGATGCAACCCCCCGCCCTCCCGGACGTCCTCTTTGAGCCAGCCGACGAGATGGAGGGACCGCTGTGCCCGAACTCCGAGGACCGAGGCGATCCGGCGCCGGACGCGGTGCCGTGGTCGTCGCGACGGTCCTGCTCGCAGGCTGCGCGAGCCCGGTCGTGTCGGCGACAGGGCCGCACGACGGCTTCCATGTGGCGGTCCGCACGGACCGCGAGCGCTACGCGGCCGGGGACGAGGTGACGTTCACGGTCGAGACCTGCAACCTCGGAGCCGCGACGAGGAGCGAGGAGGGCGGGCCGCCGTTCAGCTTCACGATCCGCGATGACGACGGTCAGGTGGTGGCCGACGACGGCCACGTCATCTCGACCCTGGAGCTGCGTGTGGTCTCCTGGGCTGCAGGGGAGTGCCGGGAGGCCACGGGGAGCTGGGATCAGCACCTCTGGAACCGCCCCGCGGATGCACCCGCCGAGCCGCCCGAGGTCCTGGGTTCGCCGAACCGGGGCGGGCAGGTCCCGCCCGGGCCGTACCGTGTCACCATCAGCTCGCGGTACGGCAGTGCCGAGTCCGAGCCCTTCGCCCTCGAGGACTGACCCGTCCGTCGTCCACAGGTCGGGAGCTCGTGGGGCTCGACAGGGGGCGCCTCGCTCGTAGCGTCCCTCCGGTGACCACCCCCGGAGGGCCCCGCTCATGACCGCCAGCGTCGCGACCGACGACCCGCTCGACGTCGCCCTGGCTGCGAACGTCCTACCCGCCGCGCTGCCGGTGGAGCTCGCGGTCCGTGGACAGCTCGCCGAGGCGGTCCGGCGGACGGTCGAGGGCGCGCTCGGCTGGCAGCTGGTCGACGAGCTCACCGCAGCGCTGGTCCCGCCGGCGGTCCGGCTGGCCGACCCGACGTCGGCGCCCGGGGGCGACACGCCCACGGTGCTGCTGGTTCCCGCCGGGGACGCCCCCGAGGCGGCGGCCCTCGCCGCGGTCCGGCTGCGGCCCGCAGCCGTCACGGCGTGGCCCTGCGAGGGGACGGCGCTCGCGGCGGCCGTCGCACGTGCGACCGCGGCCCCACGCGCTGCCGCCCTGACCACGATCGAGCTGCGCGTCGGGGGGTCGGCAGGCGGGGCCGGGACCACCACGGTGTCGCTGGCGCTCGCGGCCGTCGCGGCGTGGCGGGGCGACGCGGTCCTGCTCGCCAGCGGCGACCGCGTGCTGCTGCCGGCGGACGCTCCCGCCGTGGACCCGTCCGCCATGGCCGCTCCCGACCTGTACACGCGCGCGGCGCCGCTGGCGGGCGTCCCCGGGGCACGCGCGGTGCGGACGACGGGGCCAGCGACCGAGGCGGCGGTGATCGATCCCGCGGCTCGGCTCGCGATCCTCGATGTCGGTGTGGCCGACGAGGTCGACGTCCTGGTGGTGCGACCGGATGCCGCGGGCATCGCGGCGCTCGAACGCACCGCTGCCGCAGCCGTGGTCGTGACGGGAACGGGCGCGGTCCCGGCCCGCGCGATCGCGGCGGCCGCGGGTGGACGCCGCCGGGTCGACCTCCCGACCTCGCACCGGGTCGCCCGTGCTGCCGCCGTCGGTCGTGTGCCGTCGTCGCTGCCGGGCCGCTACGTCCGCTCGTTGGCGGGTCTGGTCCCGTCCGGCGCGCCCGGCTGACCACCCCGCGGCGCTGCCGCACCCATCCGGCCCGCACCGCGGGCACCCCGTGGGGGCGGGGAACCGGAGCACCGGTGACCACCACCGGCACGACAGGATCCCGCGACGGCGTCTCGGTCGACGCCCGCGCGGAGCCGAAGGTCGGGCGGACGCCGTCGCGAGCGATGCCCCTCGATGCGCGGCTGCGTACCGCGGTCGCCCGCCGGCTGCGCGAGGACGACGATCTCCTCGCGAGTGGCGCCGATCGCGGGGCGCTCCGTCGCGCCGTCGCCCGGGCGCTCGCAGCTGAGGGCATCGTCGCCGCACCCGACGTGTGGGCGCGGCTCGTCCGCGACCTCGTGGACGAGCTCGGTGGCCTCGGACCGCTCGAGGCGTTGCTGCGGGACCCCGCGGTCACCGACGTCATGGTGAACGGGGGCGACGAGGTGCACGTCGAACGTGAGGGCCGGCTCGAGCTCACCGACGTCCGGTTCGACGACGACGACCACCTCACCGGGGTGGTCCGCCGGGTGCTCGGCCCGCTCGGGGTGCGGCTCGACCGGGCCCACCCGTACGCCGACGCCGTGCTACCGGGCGGGGTCCGCCTGCACGCGATCCTCCCGCCGCTGGCCACACGCCCGACGCTGACCCTGCGGCGGGTCCCCGCCGTCGTGCCGACCTGGGACCAGCTCGCGGCCGTCGGCAGCGTGCCGGCGGAGCTCCGCGAGCTGCTGCTCGAGGCCACGGGGGCGCGGCGGAACATCGTCGTCTCGGGCCGCGCCGGCGTCGGCAAGACCACGCTGCTCGCGCGCCTGCTGGCCGAGGTCGGCGGCGACCGTGTCGTGGTGATCGAGGACGCACCCGAGCTGCGCCACCCCGCCCCCCACACCGTCCACCTCCAGGTCCGGGCGGCGACCCCCGACGGGGTCGGACGAGGTCGACGTCGCGACGCTGCTCCGCAACGCGCTCCGCATGCGGCCCGATCGTCTCGTGGTCGGCGAGGTCCGGGGTCGCGAGGTCGCCGACCTGCTCCAGGCCATGAACACGGGCCACGACGGGTCGATGACCACCGTCCACGCCAACGGCGCGGACGAGGCGCTCGTCCGCCTCGAGGGCATGGCGCTGCTGGCGGGGATCCCGCTCCCCGCCGCACAGGCGCAGGTCGCCGCAGCCCTCGACCTCGTGGTCGCGCTCGACCGTGACCGCGACGGCCGCCGCCGGGTCACGCAGGTCGTCGAGGTCCGCCTGGGCCGCGACGGTGCCCGCACCGAGGTCCGGTGGTCACGGTGACCCGTCGTCCCGCCGCCACGCCCCGGGAGGGACGCCCGACGTCCCGAGCCTCGAGGAGGTGCGGCTCCGGGTGGCAGCCGGCGCGGACCCCGGCGACCTGAGCCACCTCGGAGCACGGGCCGCCACGGCGGTGCGCGTCGCCGACCGATGCCGGAGCGCCGCTGCTGGCCGCCATCGACGCGGCGGTCGCCGCCGAGGAGGACCTGCGCAGCTCGGCGCGGGCGGTCGAGGTGGCGTCCGCACAGGGACGGGCGGTCGCGACCGGGCTCCTGATCGCCCCGCTGCTGCTGGTCCCGGTGATGGGTCGGCTGTTCGGGGTCGACCTGGTCGCCTACCACCGCACCCCCTCGGGATGCTCACCGGCGGCCTCGCCCTGCTCCTGCTCGTCGCTGGGTCGGTCCTTGCCCGTCGCGCCGTCGCGGACGTCGGACGGCCACAGCGGCCGGCCTCGGCCCGGCGCCGCGCCGCCGGCGCGATCGCCGTCGGTGCAGTCGGTCGGCGTGATGGTGCACCCGGTGGCCGGGCTCGCGGTCGGCGCCGTCCTCGCGCGTCGGGCTCGTCCGAGCGCCCCGCCCGCCGATCCTGCCCTCGCGGAGGCCGCCGAGTTGATCGCGACGGCGGTCAGCGGCGGCGGCTCGGCGGCTGCGGCCCTGCGGCTGGCCGCCGACGAGCTCCCCTCCCTCGCGCGGCCGCTGCGGCGGCTCGCCTTCGACCTCGAGCACGACCATCCCGGTGGGTCGCACCCGCCCGGCGTCGGTCGGCTCGCCGACGTGCTCACCACCGCCGTCGGCGGTCGGTGCGCCGGTCGGTCCGGCGCTGCGGCGGCTCGCTGCGGACGTCCGGGCCGACGAGCTGGCCCGGGTCCTGGCCGCCGCCGAGCGGCTCCCGGTCCGTCTGACCTTCCCCACCGCCCTGTGCCTGCTGCCCGGGACCCTGCTGCTGATCGGCGCGCCGATCGTGTCAGCCGGGCTCGGGGCCGTCGGCACCACCCCCTGAGAACCGGAGCCACCGTGAACCTCCTGACCACCACCACGCCCGCGACCGCCCCTGCGACCTCCACCGCACCCAGCGGTACCGCCGTCCACCCGGCGGGATCGTCCCTCCCGTCGGCGCGACCCCACCTGGTCGCGGTGCCGGACCTCGTCGCATCCCCCTCCGAGGCAGGTGAGGACGGCTCGCTCGTGGCCGAGTACGGCCTGCTGGCCGTCGTCGCGGCCACCGTGACCGGCGTACTGATCTCCTGGGCTGGCAGCGGCGCGCTCGCCAGCTTCTTCGGCCAGCTCCTCGACCACGCCCGCTCGCTCGTCGTCAGCTGATGGCTGTCGTCCCGCGACAGCCGGTCCGCCCCGAGCGGGGCGGACCGGCACGTGCCCGCGACGGTGAACACGGGTTCCTGTCGCTCGAGTGGGTCCTCAGCGTGCCCGTCGTGGTGCTGCTGGCAGCGCTGATCGTCGCCGCCGGCTACCTCATCCGCGACGTGCTCCTGCTGCAGGAGGCGGCCCGCGTCGGGGCCCGCGTGGCGTCGACGACGACCGGGGACCAGGCCGTGACGCACGCCGTGCACGACGCGGCGCCCGAGCTGCGCGGTGGCCTCAACGTCTCGGTGATCCCACGGCTCCGCCAGCCCGGTGACCACGTGGAGGTCCGCGTGGCGACCACCCGCCGGTACGGCCCGCTGTCCCACCGCCTGCTCGCGCGTAGCAGCGCCCGCGTCGAACCCGTCCTCGAGGGCGACGGTCCCGTCGGGCCTCGCACGCCCCTCCATCCGATCGATCCGACGGCGCCGCGCAACGCGGTGCGTGGCCCGTGACCTCGGCGCGTCTGCGAGCCGAGGAGGGCCTGCTCGCCACGCCGGTGCTCTTCGTGCTGTGGGCGGGTCTGCTCGTGGCCATCGCGGTCGTCGACGTCGGTGCCTACCTGGTCGCCGCGGCGCGGGCGCAGGGGGCCGCGGATGCGGTCGCGCTCGCTGCCGTCGGCCTCGAGGTGGAGCCCGCCCTCGCGCCGCCGCTCCAGGTCGCGCGGGCCGTGGCTCGACGCAACCGCGCCGAGGTCGAGTCCTGCGATTGCCGGGTCGGCGCCGGGCGGGTCGAGGTCGAGGTCAGCGTCGCGGTGGATGGTCTGTTCATCCCCCGCGTGACGGGAGCCCAGCGGGTCACCGCGTCCGCCCGTGCGGAGCTCGCCCCGGCGGGACCATCCAGCCGGCGCCCCGTACCCTCCTCGCACCCCGCGCCGGGCGGGGTCGTTGGTGTCGATGGCCCCCGCTGATCGGCGCGCGGGTCCGAGGAGGGAGCGGGGTGAGCACCGACCAGGATCTCGACCGGCCGGGTGGTGTCCGGCCGCCCGCCGGCGCGCGAGGACCCGCGCCGTTCGTCTACGTCCCCGACGTGGCCGAAGGGCGCAGCACCCCCTCCGGGTTCGTGCTGGACGCGCTCCGGCACCGCCGTGTCGGTCGCCTCCTCGTCTCCGGGCTGACCGTCGTGCTGTTCCTGGCCGGAGCGGGGCTGTTCACCTACCCGTTCTTCACCGACCTCTACACCGACCGGTTCGTGCAGGAGCGGCTCGGCGACGAGTTCGATCGGCTCCCGGCCGGTTCGGCCGAGGAGTGGGCGTCGGCGGCGCGGCAGACCGGCTCGCCGCTGACCCGGATCGTCATCCCCGCCATCGACGTGTCGACGGTCGTGGTCGAGGGCACCTCACCCGCCGCCCTCCGCGCGGGCGCCGGCCACTACCCGAACACCCCGCTGCCCGGGGAGGCCGGCAACGTCGGTATCGCCGGTCACCGCACCACCTACGGTCGCCCGTTCAACCGCGTCGACGAGCTCGCACCCGGCGACGAGATCTGGTTGCTCACCCCGGTGGGCGACCACCGCTACGTCGTGTCGGATCCCGATCCGGACATCGGCGACAACCCCTGGATCACGACCCCGGACGACTGGGGCGTGGTGGCCGAGACCGACGCCGCCGTGCTCACCCTCACCAGCTGTCACCCGAAGGGGTCCGCGCAGCAACGGATCATCGTGCGCGCCGAGCTGGTCGAGTCGATCGCGGGTGGCGCGTACGAGGAGCGTCAGCGCTCGGCGCAGGCCACGGCCCGCGACGAGGCGCCCACGCGGGCCGCAGCCTGAGCTCGCCCGGACGTCGGCGGTCCAGCCGCGGGGTCCCGCTGCTCGTCGTGCTCGGCCTGCTCGTGGCTGCCTGCGGGACCGGGACGCCCGACGAGGTGCGCATCGGCGTCGTCGCGCCGCTGTCCGGGCCGCGTGCGGCCATCGGGGAGGAGCTGGTCCGCGGCGCGGAGCTCGGGGTCGCGGACCTCAACGACGCCGGTGGGCTGCTCGGTCACCCCGTGGAGCTGGTCGTCACCGACGGGGCGGACCTCGCCGACCTACCCCGCCGCGTCGCCGACCTGGCCGAGACCGCGAGGATCACCGCGCTGCTCGGCCCCGAATCACCGGGGGTCCTCATCGGGACGCGCAGCCCCCTGTCCCGCCGCGGCGTCCCCGCGCTGCTGCCGTCCGCCTTCGCCGGCGACCTTGCCGGGGCCGCGACGCCGATCGCCCGGATCGTCCCGTCCGCCCACGCCCAGGCCGAGGCGCTGGCGAGCTGGCTGGTACGCGAGCGGGGAGTGGAGCGGTTGGCGGTGCTCGTCGCCGATCCGGTCGAGGGGATCGCCGCCCGGGATGCGCTGCGCACCGGCGCCACGGCCGGGGGTCTGGCGCCGATCGCCGTCGTCGACGCAGCTGGTGCTGCCGGGGAGCTCACGACCGCCGTCGCTGCGCTCCGCCGCGAGGCGCCCGACGCCCAAGCCGTGCTGTTGTGGGGCTGGCCGGACGCTGCTGCCCGGGCCACGCTCGCCGTCCGCGACCTCGGCTGGGACGTCCAGCTGGCGGTCGGCTCGTCCGCGTTCGTCGGCACCTACCGCGCGCTCGCCGGCCGGGCCAGCGAGGGCGTGGTCCTGCCGTTCCCGTTCCGTGAGGCCTGGTTCGGTCCGCAGCTGACCACCTGGATGATCCGCTACCAGCTGGCGTTCGGGCTCGGGGCGCTGCCCGGCCTCGACACGCTCGTCGTCGACGTGCCAGCTGTGGCGCTCGCGAGCTACGACGCGGTCGGTGCCATCGGCGCAGCCGTCGAGCGCGCCGGGAGCCGCGATCCGGCCGATGTCGCCGCCGCGCTCCCGCAGACGGTCCACGAAGGCCTGCTGCGGACCTACCAGCTCGGCGCCACCGAGAGTTGGGCGGCCGACGAGCTGTTCGTCGCCAGGTTCCACGAGCTCGGCGTGGTGTACGACGTCGACGACCGGCTCGACGCCGACGCCCAGCGCACCTTCTGGGAGCTGCAGGTCAGCGCGGAGTTCCTGCTCGACCTCGCGCCGTCAGGACCCGCCCGCCGTCTCGTCGAGCGCTACCTCGGTGACGCCGCCGGCCCGCCGCCGACCTACCGGCCTCCGGCAGCGGGACCCGGCCCGGTGGCACGGCCGGGAGCGGCACCGTGAGCTACGCCATCGCGGCGGCCCTCGCCCTCGGCAGCGCGTACGCCGCGGTGGGTGCTTCCGTGGCCATCGTCGCCGCCGCCACCCGCACGGTGCACCTGGCGGTCGGGCCCATCCTGGTCACCGGGGTGCTCGTCCACCTGGTCCTGACCTCGCCGGCCGTCGGGTTCACCGTCCCGGTGGCGCTCCTGATCGCCGTGACCGTCGGGGTGCTCCTCTCGGCCGCTCTCGGACCGCTGGTGCTCGACCGGCTCCCGGCTGGCGCGCCGGCGTTGATCGGGCTCGTGGTCGCGGCGGGGGTTATCGACGCGGTCGTCGCGCGGTCGCTCACGGCCCGGCCGGTCATCGCGGACACCCTCGTTCCGGCACCCGACGTGGCCGGTGTGGACCCGGCGGTCGTCGCGGCGCTCCTCGTCGGGGTCCCCCTGGCGCTCGGGTGCGCGGCGCTGCTGACCTCGACACGGTGGGGGCGGTTGGTCCGCATCGTCGGGGGCGCGCCGGACGCGGCCATCGCCCTCGGTCGATCACCGGTCGGCGTCCGCGCTTCGGCGCTCGGGTTGGCGGGAGGCGTGGCGGTCCTCGCCGGGTTGCTCGCCGCCCCACTGGTCACCATCGGCACGGCGCAGGCCGGCGGGCTCACGGTGCGGGCCGTGGCCGCCGCGACCCTGCTGGGCACCGGTGGCCCGCTCGCGGCGCTCGCCGGGGGGTTCGCGCTCGGCGCCGCCGAGGTGCTCGGCGGCTCGCTCTGGCCGGCGGCGGGCGCGGAGGTCGTGGTGGCCGGGGTGGTCGTGGCTGCGCTGCTCGTCCGGGGTGATCAGCAACGGCGCAGCTGGGGGCGGCCGTGGTGACCCGCCGCGGACCCGGCGCTGATGCGCCGATCGACGCGCCGACCGGCCCGGCCGTCCGGTGGCTCGATCGTCCCGCGGTCGCCGGCACGGTCCTGGCGGCGCTGACCGCGCTGGTCACGCTCGGCCCCGATCCCGTCCCCGTGGCCGGGGCTCGTCTGCTCGCCCTCGCCGCGCTCGTCGCGGGAGCGGGGGTGCTGGTGGCTCGGGTGCGCGCGGTCGACCTCGGCGCTGGGGCGGTCGCGGGGGTCGGCGCACTCACCGGTGCCGTCCTGCCGGCGATCGCCGGGTGGCCGACCCTGGTCGGGCTCCCGTTGGGCCTGCTCGCGGGGGCGGTGCTCGGTGCGGTCCATGGCGCCGTGATCGGGCGGACCGGCCGGCAGCTCGGGGCGCTCGCGACCCTGGCCATGGGCGCGGCGACCGTCCAGGTCCTCGGCACGCTCGAGGTGGTCGGCGGTGTCGCCGGGTTCCACGCGGTCGGGTTGCCGACCGGCGGTGGGGACCGAGCCGATGCGCTGGCGGTCGGGATCGTCGCCGCGGCCGTCATCGCGGTCGCGGGCGTCGTCGTCCGACGACCGCGCGCCGCCGCGGCTGCCGTGGCGACCGCGGGTCCGGCGTTGGCGACCTCCCTCGGCCGGTCGCCCGTCGTCGACGTCGCGGTCGCCGGCGCGGTCGGTGGGGGGCTCCTCGGCACCGGTGGCGCGCTGCTGGCCGCGGTCGACGGCTCCGTCGTGCCCGGTGCCTACGGGCTCGAGCTCGTCGCTGCGTTGGTGGTGGGGGCAGCCGTCGGGGGCGCGGGACGGCTCGGACCGATCGTCGGCGTCGCTCTCGTCTGGGGTCCGGCGACGCTGTTCCCCCTCGCACCGCTGCTCGGGACCGCGCCGGTGCTGCTCACCGCGGGCCCGGTCGGACTCGCGCTGCTCGCGTGGCGCCGCGGGAGGTCGCTGCTCCCCACGGTCCTCCCGGAGGCGTTCACGGGTGTGATCGACGCGACGCGTGGCGAACCTGCAGCTGGATCGTCGGAGGTGACCGCTGGCACACCACCGGTGGTGTTGCGGGTCCACGGCACGCCGACGCCCGCGGGGCCGGTCCACCTCACGATCGCGCGCGGTGAGGTCGTGGCGCTCACCGGCCCGAACGGGGCCGGGAAGTCGACCCTGCTCGCCCGCATCGGCGGCCAGCTCCCCGACGGTGGGACCGTGGATCTCGCCGGTCGCCCCGCGCCGAGGGGGGCCCGTCGCCGGGCCCGAGCAGGTGTCGCTCGATCCTGGCAGCGTCCACCGGCAGCATCGCTCGGCGACCTCCGGATCGCTGCGGCGCTCGTGGGGGGCGACGCCATCGCCGAGTCGATCGCGACCGACCTCCTCGGAGGCGCGGCGACGACGCCGGCCGGCGCGCAGCTGGTCCGGATCGCGGGGGCGCGGCCGGTGGTGGCGCTCGTGGACGAGCCCACCGACCTGGCACCTGCACTGGTCGGCAGGCTGGTGCGGCTGCTCGCAGACGGCGGGACGGCCGTCGTGCTCGTGGACCACCGCCCGGAGGTGACGGCCTACGCGGACCGGGTCGAGCGCCTCGGCGGGGACGCCGAGGAGGTGCCGACGTGACGGGGTTGTCGGTCCGGACCGCCAGCGGCGGGGGGTGGGAAGCGGAGCTGCCACCCGGCGGTGGCGCCCCCCTGCCGGACGAGCCCGCCCTGATCGGGTGGTTCGCCGGTGTCGAGGCGCCGGCACCCGACGATCGGCTGCGCGTCGATGGCAGGGAACTCGTCCGCCGCGGGCCCGTGGCCCGGCTCCGTGCCGGTCTGGTCGTGGTCGGTGACCCGCCCCTCGCACCGGCGGTGTCGGTCGTCGACCACCTCGCTGCGGGGACCTCGATGCGACGTGCCCGGCAGCTCCTCGCTGCGACCCCGCACCTCGCACGGCGCGCCGGCGATCCGGCGGGGATCCTCTCCGGAGGTGAACGCCGGCTGCTCGGCTGGACCCGCGCCGTGCTGCTCGGACCGCGGGTCGTGGTGCTCGACCGGGCGGGGACGGGGCTCGACACCGTGGCGCTGGCGTGGGCGACCGAGCAGGTGGGACGGTGGCGCGCGAACGGCGCGATCGCGCTCGTGCGCGTCGGACGCGCGGAGGAGGGCGTGTGGACCGAGGGGCGCGCAGGGGTGTCGCACGCACCGGACGGGCCGACGCCCTGAGGCGGATCGGCGGTAGCCTCCTCGGCACGAGGGGGATCGGGCCGGACGCTGCGCCCGATCGCGGAGCCGGTGTCACCACTCCCGCCGTCGCTCGTTGGACCCTCGTCGCGCAGCCGTGCGCCGACACACCCCGGGAGGAGGCCCCGTGGCTCGCCGCCTGTCCCACCTCGTCGCGCTCGTGGCCCTGCTCGCCCTGGCCGTGCCGACGGCCGCGTACGCCGAGTACTCGGTGCAGCTCGTCACGCCGGAGAACGGGATGGTCTCGGGCACCACGGAGGTCCAGCTCCGGATCAACCGCGACCGGATCGACCCGTCGGTCACCGAGGCGCGCGTCCGTCCGGCGAGCGGTGGCGACGTCCACGCGATGCGGTGCGTCAGCGGCTGCGACTCCCGCTCCCCCGTCTACGCCTTCGACCTCGACCCGCGCCGTGGCGACCCGTTCGGTACCGGGCCGATGGCCAACGGTCCGCTCGAGCTCGAGGTGATGATCTCGCGGCAGATCGGCGACGACCGCAACCTCGGCCGTCGCACCCTGAACCTCCGCGTCCCCGGGAGCGCCGTCAGCGGCCTGTCGGCGAGCGTCGAGGGCGAGCAGGTCCGCGTCGCCTGGAGCCGGGCCCCCGAACCGGACGTCACGGGGTACCGCGTGGAACGGTGCCGCGGTGCGTGCAACAACGGCGGCGACTGGTCGAGCCGTGGGGCCGACCAGGCGGCGAGCGCCAGTTCCTTCACCGAGCGTGTGCGTCCCGGGACCTACAGCTACCGGGTCGTGACCCTCCGCGCCACCGGGGGCGACGGCACCATCGAGACGACCTCCTCGGCGGTCGCCGTCGAGGTGGTCGAACCCGAGCCCGTCCCCACCGAGCCCGACGGTCCTGGGTCACCGGGGTCCGGTGGCAACGGCGATGGCGCGCCCGGCGGCTCGGACGCCGATGGGACCGGCTCCGACGACGGCGACGACGGCGGGGATGGCGGCGACGACGGCGACCGTGCTGGCGGCCGGGACGCCGACGGGACCACCGCTGCGGACGGTGCCCGGCACAGCTCCTCGCGCTCGTCGGGGCTCAGCATCCGGAGCGGTCGCGCCCCGTCGGTGGCGTTCGGACGCGGCGGGTCGGGCGTCCCCGAGCTACCCGGCGTCGGAGACATCTTCCGTGGCTCGCTCGACTACGGCGTCGACGACCCGGACGCGGCTGACCCTCGTGGCGACGCTCCCGCACCGGGCAGCGACGACGAGGTCGTGCTGTCCGCACCGGGCGGCGGTGCCGGTTCGTTCGTGGGTCGGCTCACCGACCCGAACCGGATCGCGGTCCCGATCGCCGGAGGGCTGCTGATGACCGCCATCGGGTTGCACCTGTGGCGCTGGCTGCGCGTTCCCATCATCTGACCGCCACGGATGCCTGACCCGGTCGGGTCAGGTCGTCTCCGGCGCGCGGGCGAGCAGCAGGTCGAGCACCCGGACGGCACCGGCCTTGTCGAGCGGGTCGTTGCCGTTGCCGCACTTCGGTGACTGGACGCACGACGGGCAGCCGTCCCGGCAGCCGCACGTGGCGATCGTCCCGCGGGTGAGGCGCAGGTGCTCGGCCAGCCGCCGGTAGGACCGCTCGGCCAGCCCCGCACCGCCGGCGTACCCGTCGTAGACGAACACGCTCGGTCGTCCGGTGTCGGGGTGGAGCGCGGTCGACAGCCCACCGATGTCCCACCGGTCGCAGAGCGCGAGCAGCGGCAGCATCCCGATGGCCGCGTGCTCCGCCGCGTGCAGCGCGCCTGGCACGTCCCGGAACGCGACGCCGGCACCGTCGAGCAGTTCCTCGGGGATGGCGTACCAGACCGCCACCGTCCGGAGCTCGACGGCTGGCAGGTCGAGCTCGTGGCGGTCGAGGACCTCGTCGGAACCGAGCCGGAGCACCTCGTAGCCGGTCACCTGCGTGGTCACCTCGACCCGGGCGAGTCCGACCTCGACCTCGTCCCACCAGCCGGTCTCGAGCTGCGACAGGACCCGCACGTCGGTGTCCGACCGGGGCCTGGTGGTGTAGCCGAGCTGCCCACGCTCCTCGGCGAGCGCGTGGTGGCGGTCGAGGTCGAGCTCGGCGATGGCGTAGGTGCGGCCCTGGTGGAGGTAGACCGCGCCGTCGTGGACCTGGCGGTGCGCCCGCGCCTCGTCGACGTCGCCGATCAGCGCACCGGTGGCGGTGTCGACGATGCGGACGTTGGCTCCACCTGCCCCGCGCAGGTCGACGTCCGCCGAGGGGCGCCGGCGCGAGGTCCAGTACCACCGGCCTCCGCGCAGGCGCAGCCGCCCGGCGTCGCCGTCGGCCTCGAGCAGCGGCGGGGCACCGGCTCCGAACCACCGCACCGCCTCGTCGGGCTCGATCGGTGCCTCGTGTGCGGCGCAGCGCAGGTGGGGGCCGAGCAGGTAGGGGTTGCCGGCATCGACGATGGCGTCCTCGGGAGGCCGGGTCAGCAGCTCGTCGGGGTGGGTCACGAGCCAGTGGTCGAGCGGATCCTCCTGAGCCACCAGGACCCCCGCGGCCGCGCCGCCCGACCGTCCCGCGCGACCGAGCCGCTGCCAGAACGCGGCGAAGGTCCCGGGCCAGCCGGCGAGGATGACGGCGTCCAGCCCGGACACGTCGATGCCGAGCTCGAGTGCGTTCGTCGCGGCCACGCCCCGGAGCTCGCCGCTGCGCAGCTCGTCCTCGAGCTGGCGACGCTCCTCCGGCAGGTAGCCGGCCCGGTA
The DNA here is from genome assembly GCA_963850715.1 of uncultured Nitriliruptoraceae bacterium. GTDB lineage: Bacteria > Actinomycetota > Nitriliruptoria > Nitriliruptorales > Nitriliruptoraceae > Nitriliruptor. Next base: position 58,732 of record CAWKMM010000016.1, read on the forward strand.
GGCCGCCACCCGGTCGGCCAACGGTTCGCCGTCGTCACCGACAGCGTCACCGAGCCGCTCCTTGGCAGCGACCGCCACCACCTCGGCGCCCTTGCGGCTGCGTGCGAACACCAGGGTCTGGACGTCGGCGGCGACGAACCCGGCGAGCAGGTCCGCGGTCTCACGCAGCATCGAACGCCGTGACTCACCGTCCTCGTGTAGGGGGGGTTGCCACAGCCCGATGTCGAGCGGCCCCCGGGGTGACCCGTCGCGCACCACGGCACCCACCTCGAGACCGGTCAGGGCGGACGCGTGCTCGGCGGGGTTGCCGATGGTGGCCGAGGTGAGCACGAAGGTGGGGTCGGCGCCGTACCGCTCGGCGAGCCGCCGCAGGCGCCGGAGCACCAGCGCGACGTGGCTGCCGAACACCCCTCTGGCCACGTGTGCCTCGTCGACCACCACGAACGCCAGCCGGTGCAGCAGGTCGCCCCAGCGCTTGTGGTCCGGGAGCAACGAGTGGTGCAGGAGGTCGGGGTTGGTGAGGATCCAGTTGGCGGTGCGACGGATGGCGTCGCGCTCCGCGGTGGGGGTGTCCCCGTCGACCGCGGCCGCGCGCAGCTGCGGGAGCCGCCACGCACGGATGGCGCGGAGCTGGTCGCGCGCCAGGGCCTTGGTCGGCGCCAGGTACAGGCACACCGATCGCTCGTCGACGAGCAGGTGCTCGGCGACGGGCAGCTGGTAGCAGAGCGACTTGCCCGAGGCCGTCCCCGTCGCCACCACCGTGTGCTGACCCGCAGCCACACGGTCCCGTGCCTCGCGTTGGTGGGACCAGAGCGTGCGCACCCCCTGGAGCTCGAGCCGTGCCACCAGCGTGGCGGGCAGGTCGTCCGGCAGTGGCACGCTGTCCCCGGTACGGCTCGGCAACCGCGAGACGTGGGTGAGCAGCTCCGCCGGCAGCTCGTCGCTGGCGGGGCCGCGGTCCGAGGCACCCGAACCTCGCTCGGACGCCGCGGTGGCGCCGAGGAGCTCGAGGACGTCGCGCGGGATCCGAGGTAGCTCCGGGGTCGATCGGCGGACGGTACCCAGGCGGACCCGAGCCGATGGCTCGCCCCGCTACCGTCCGCCCGCTCCGCGAGGACCGAACCGTCGTGGACGTGTGACCGGAGATCGTCGTGGAACCGATGCAGGTGCACCTCGTCGAGGACCGAGGCTGGACGGTGGTGGTCGTCCGCGGTGTCGTCGACGTCGCGTCCGCGCCGGATCTGCTCCAGGCGCTGCAGGAGGTCCAGTTCCGCGGGAGCAGCCCGGATCCTGATCGACCTGGACCAGGTCGAGCTGCTCGACTCCTTCGGGATCGGCGTCCTCGTCGACGCGCACAAGCGGGCGCGGTCGCGCGACGGCCGGCTCGTGGTGCTCATCACACGGGAGCGCCTGCGGCACGTGATCGAGCGGGCCGGCCTCGACGGGACGTTGGACCTCGTGGCGGACGCGGACGAGGTGCTCGCGACCGGCGAGCCAGACGGCCCGGCCGAGCCCGACGACGGCCGTTAGCATCGCCGCGCCACACGAAGGGGCCGCCCTGAGCACCGCCGATCGCACCCCGCTCGACGAGCGGACGCTCGCGAGCGTCGCGGCGTACGACGAGCACGCCGGCGCCTACCAGCGCTCGCTGCGGCTCAAGCGACCGGTCTCCGACGTCCGCCGGTTCGCCGTCTTCGCCCAACGTGGTGATCTGGTGCTCGACGCCGCTTGCGGACCGGCCAACGATCTGCGGCTCCTGCGCGACGCGGGCGTCCACCCCGTCGGGCTCGATCTGTCGATGGGTGCGTTGGCCGAGGCGCGGATGCTCCTGCCCCGGCACCCGTTGGTCCGCGCGCCGCTCGACGACCCACCGTTCCGTCCCCGGTCGTTCGGCGGTCTGTGGCTCTCGTCGGCCTTCACCCACCTCCCGCGCGCCGCGTGGCGACCGACCTTCGCACGCCTCGTCGACCTGGTCGACCACGGGCCGATCTACCTGTCCTGCCTGCGGGGCGATCTCGACCTCGAGCCGGTGGGCGACCCGGTCCTCGGCCCGATCCACGTCTCGGGTGCGTCGGAGGCCGAGATCGAGGCGCTGCTGACCAGCCACGGGGTGAGCGACCTCACCGTCGAGCTTCGTCCCGATCCGATCCACGACCGGCGACGGCCCTGGGTCGTCGCGCTCGGACGCCTGGTTCGTTAGCTCCGCGCACCGCCCGACACGCAACCGGAACGCGCGATCGCGCGGGCCACGACGAGGGGAACACGACGTGGCAGGGCTCGGACTCTCGGACGTCATCTGGTTGATCGGCGAGAGTCGGGAGCGACCCTTCCACGTCGGCGGTCTCCTGCTGTTCGACCTGCCAGACCACCTCACGCCGGCCGACATCCGGGGCGCGATGCGCTCCGCCGACCACGAGGTCCGGCCGCCCTTCGACCAGCGCCTCAACCGTCCGTACGGCCGGGCCGGCAGGTTCCGGTGGGTCGACGACGCCCCCGACCTCGACCACCACGTCCGTCACGTCGCCCTCCCGGCACCCGGCCGGATCCGCGAGCTGCTGGCGTACGTCTCCCAGCAGCACGGCAGCCTCCTCGACCGGCACCGGCCGTTGTGGGAGGCGGTGTTGATCGAGGGCGTCGAGGGTGACCGGATCGCCCTGTACAACAAGATCCATCACGCGATGCTCGACGGCGTGGCCGCCATGCGGCAGCTCACCAACTCGCTGTCCGCCGATCCCGACGAGCGCGACATGCCCCCGCCGTGGGCCGCGCCACCGCGGACGCGACGCCCGCGCGAGGACGGCGACACCTCGCTGCTGCGGCAGGGCATCGAGCTGGCCGTGTCGTCGGTGCGCGAGGGGCTCGGCGCGGCCACCACCGTCGCCAGGCTCGGCGCCCAGGTCGTGTCGGGAGCCGCGGGTGGCGACGAGGTGGTGCCCTACGCGGCCCCGAAGTCGATGTTGAACGTCCACACGACCTCGGCCCGTCGCATCGTCGCGCAGTCCTACGCCGTCGACCGCTTCCGGGCCATCGGACTGAAGCACGGCGCGACGGTCAACGACGTGGTGCTGGCCGTCTGCGGGGGTGCGCTGCGGTCGTACCTCGCCGGCCAGGACGCGCTGCCCGACGAGCCGCTCGTGGCCTTCGTGCCCATCTCGATCCGACCGGCGGACAGCTCCGACTCCGGCAACGCCGTGTCGATGATGTTGGCGTCGCTGGCGACCGACGTCGCCGACCCGGTCGAGCGCCTCGAGAAGGTCAAGGCGTCGATGGATGCCGGCAAGGCCCGTCTGTCGGGGATGACCCAGTTGCAGCTGATCGAGTACGCCGCGCTGCTGCTGACCCCGGTCGCCGTCGGCCAGGCGCTGCGGATGGGGACCGTCGGCCGTCCGCTGTTCAACGTGATCATCTCGAACGTGCCCGGGCCCCGCGAGCCGCTCCACTGGAACGGGATGAAGCTGAGCGGCATGTACCCGCTGTCGGCCATCGCCGACGGGTACGCCCTGAACATCACCCTCGTCAGCTACGCGGGCAACCTCGAGTTCGGCATCACCGCGGACCGCACCGCGCTGCCGAAGGTGCAGCGGCTCATCGACCACCTCGAGGACGCCCTCGCCGAGCTCGAAGCCGCCTGAACGGTTCAGTCCTCACAACGGGTGGCGAGCGCGTCCCCGTCGACGACGAGCGAGCCGAGCACCTCGTCCGCATCGAGGGCTTCACCCGCGAGCGGGACGTTGATCTCGATGAGGACGAGGGCGTCCCCCGACTGTCCGTAGACCGCCTCGGTCACGAAGTCCGGGTCCTCGCCCTCGCGTCCCGAGCCGAGGTCCAGCGTCACTCGCCTGACCGGATCGAGCCCCTCGATCTCCGGCGGGGTCGTGCGTTCACGAGCACCGGTGACCACCAAGCTGCCCCGTGGTTGTCCGACCCTGCCGACGAGCGTGTCGAGGCCTCGTTCGTCGCACCCGACGATCACCTGCACGAGCCTGAGCCGCCGGTCGGGGTCGACGAACCGGCTGTTGGCCACCAGCGGCGGCTCGACCTCCTCGTCGATGCGCTCCCAGCCCTCCGGGACGGCGAGCGCCACGTCACCGATGGCGACCCGGCCGGACTCGTCCCGGTCCTGCCCGTCGTCCCCGCAGGCGGTGATGACCAGGACGAGAGCCGCGACGACCGCGGTGGCTCGGCGTTCGATCACGCGGTCCTCCGGGTGGTGGACGCGGAGGGCCCCCGCACCAGGCGGGGGCCCTCGCAGCGCGCAGCGGACGATCAGCTGGTGAGCAGCGGAGCGATGACGAGGCTGACGATCGCCATCACGTTGATGAGGATGTTCATCGACGGGCCGGAGGTGTCCTTGAGCGGGTCACCGACGGTGTCACCGACGACGTTGGCGGCGTGGGTGTCGGAACCCTTGCCGCCGAGGTTGCCGGCCTCGACGTACTTCTTGGCGTTGTCCCACGCGCCACCGGCGTTGGCCATGGTCAGCGCGAGGAGGACACCGGCGATGAGCGCGCCGCCGAGCATGCCGCCGAGCGCCGCGGCACCGAAGCCGAAGCCGACGACGACGGGGGAGATGACCGCGATGGCGGCCGGCAGGATCATCTTCTTGGTCGCCGCCTTGGTGGCGATGTCGACGCACCGGACGGCGTCGGGTTCGGCGTTGCCCTCGAGCAGGCCCGGGATCTCGCGGAACTGTCGCCGGATCTCCTCGATCATCTCGAAGGCCGCGTCACCGACGGCGGTCATCGTGATGGACGGCGACCAGGAACGGCAGCGCGCCACCGAGGAACATGCCGATCAGGACCTGCGGGTCGGAGAGCGCGAGGACGAAGCCCTCGATGCGGTCGTCGACCACGGCGATGTAGGCGTTGATCAGGGTCAGGGCGGCCAGCGCCGCGGCACCGATCGCGAAGCCCTTGCCGATCGCGGCGGTGGTGTTGCCGACCTCGTCGAGCGAGTCGGTGATGTGGCGGGTGTCCGCACCGAGGCCGGCCATCTCGGCGATGCCGCCGGCGTTGTCGGCGACGGGGCCGTAGGCGTCGATGGCCATCGTCATGGCGACGGTGGCGAGCATCGACACGGCGGCGATACCGACGCCGTAGAGGCCGGAGGTCGCGTTGGCGATGAAGATCATCGCCGGCGATGGTGATGATCGGGACGACGACCGACTGCATGCCGATGGACAGACCGGCGATGATGACGGTCGCGGGACCGGTCTCGCCGGACTTGGCGATGTCGCGGATCGGCTTCGCGGCGGTGTAGTACTCGGTCGACAGGCCGATGATGACGCCACCGACGGAACCGACGACGGTCGCCCACCAGGTGCCGACGCCGACGTCCATGGCGCTCATCAGGAAGAACGCGAGGCCGACGAACCCGCCGGCCGCGGCGAAGGTGCCGAGGCGCAGCGCGAGCGCCGGCGACTTGCTGGACGCGGCCTTGACGACGCCGATCGCGGCGATGGAGCAGAACAGGCCGAGCGCGCTCAGCATCAGCGGCAGGGACATCGAGGCTGAGGCCGGGGACGAGCGAACCGCCGACGTCGACGCCGTCGGCGCCGGCGTCGACGACCAGGACGCTGGCGAGCGCGATGGTCGCGATGGTCGCGCCGTTGGTGGACTCGAAGATGTCGGAGCCCATGCCGGCCACGTCGCCGACGTTGTCACCGACGTTGTCGGCGATGACGCCGGGGTTGCGCGGGTCGTCCTCGGGGATGCCGGCCTCGACCTTGCCGACGAGGTCGGCGCCGACGTCCGCGGACTTGGTGAAGATGCCGCCGCCGACGCGGTAGAAGAGGGCGACGACGCCGGCGCCCATCGCGAAGCCGTGGATGTGCTCGGCGGTCTCGGGGTCGGTGCCGAACACGAGGTAGAGCGTCGCCGAGCCCGAGCAGGCCGAGCGAGGCGAGCACGAGACCCATGACCGAACCGCCGTAGAAGGCGACGGTCAGGGCGCTGTTCATGCCCTTGTCACGGGCGGCGGTGGTGGTGCGCACGTTCGCGTGGGTCGCGGCCATCATCCCGAGGTACCCGGCGGCAGCGGAGGCGACGGCGCCGACCAGGAACGAGGTGGTCGTGACGACGCCGAGCGGCGAGACCGCGAGCGCGATCGCGAGCAGCGACGACCGCGATGGCGATCAGCTGCAGCTCGCGCGCATGAACGTCTTCGCGCCGGCGCGGATCATGTCCGCGATCTCGGTCGGGGCGCCCTCCATGGCGGGGTAGCGCATCATCGCGCGGTACATGACCAGGGCGGCGCGCGAGCCCGATCACCCCCGCGATGGGTGGGATGATGGTTATCAGCGTCCACGGGTCCTCCGAGTGGGGATGGCAGGTGGTGGCAGGCGGGTGACAGGCAGCGAGGCGATGCGGCTGGCGCGAGGTGCCCCGCGGCGCAACGGCACACGAGGACCGGCGCCACCCGGCGCCGATCGGCGCGGACGGTAGCGGGACGGCACGAACCCTGTCCAAGCGGCCCGATCGGCGGATCGAGATCGCGACTGGACGGCGTCACCAGATGCCTGCCGGTAGCGTCCGCGCGATCCGGCTCGAACGGGCCGGGGGGCGCGATCGATCGACAGTGCGATGACCTCTGGTCTGCCCGACCTGCCGGTGACCGGTCCTGAGTGGGTCTTCCTCGTGCTGATGGCGTCGGTGCTGGTCGCGCCGGTGGCCGCACGGCGGCTGCGGCTCCCGGGGCTGCTCGGCCTGATCCTGGTGGGCACGCTCATCGGTCCGAACGTGCTGGGCCTGGTGGAGCGCGACGGCTTCGTCGAGACGATGGGTGGGGCCGGGCTGCTGTTCCTGATGTTCATGGCCGGCCTCGAACTGGACCTCGGCAGCGCGCTCCAGCGGTTCCGCAGCGACACGATCGTCTTCGGCGTCGCCACCTTCCTGGTCCCGCTGACCATCGGGGTGGCCGTGCTGTCGTGGTGGGGGTTCGCGCCGCTGGCGGCCGTGCTGTTGGCCTCGACGTGGTCCTCGCACACGGTCGTCTCCTACCCGATATTCCAGCGGTACGGCGTGGTCAACAACCGGGGTGTCGCCGTCGCCATCGGGGCGACGCTCATCACGAACGTGTCGGCGCTCCTCGTCCTCGCCGTCGTCATCGCGCTCCACGTCGGCGGCACCGGCCCCGGGACGTGGGTGGTGCTGGTCGGCGGCCTGGGACTGCTCGCTGCCGGGACCCTCCTCGGGCTCCCCCGCCTGACTCGGTGGTTCTTCGCCGGGCTCGGCGGCGATCGGCTGGTACAGGTCCTGTACGTGCTGGCGGTCATGTTCGCGGCCGCCTCGTTCGCCGGGGCGGTCGGGATCGAGCCGATCGTCGGTGCCTTCTTCGCGGGCCTCGGACTCAACCAGCACGTGCCGAAGCGCGGCGTCCTCGGCGATCGCCTGGTCTTCCTCGGCGACACGCTGCTCATCCCGCTCTTCCTCGTCTCGGTGGGGATGCTCATCGATCCGGTCAGCCTCGTGTCGGGCTGGAGCTTGGTGATCATGGGGACCGCGTTCGCCGCCCAGTCGATGGGAGGCAAGCTCGTCGCTGCGCTGGCCGTCGGCCGGTGGCGGAACTTCAGCCGTGATGAGACGGGTGCCATGTTCTCGCTGACGAGCGCCGATGCCGCCGCCACGCTGGCGGCGGTCCTCGTCGGCCTCCAGGTCGGACTCTTCGAGCAGCAGGTCATCGAGGCGATCGTCCTCGTGATCCTCGGCTCCTGCACGGTGTCGACGTTCGTGGCCGAACGCTTCGCACCGCGGATCGCGGCGCCGCCACCGGACGACGGGGCCATGGGCCGCAACGTGATCGTGCCGGTCGCGAACCCGGCGACGGCCGGGCGGTTGACCGAGTTCGCCGCCCGCCTGGCCAGCGAGGACGGCGGGACGGTCTACCCCGTCAACGTCCTCGGTCCCCACTCGGAGCGGGCCCAGGTCATCGAGAACGACGGGTTGCTCGTGGACGCGGAAGCCAGCGCGCTGCGGGTCGGCGTGGAAGCGCACGGTTCGGTGCGCATCGCCGACTCCCTGGCGACCGGCGTCCTCAACCAGGTCGTCGAACGGGATGCAACGGCCGTGGTGATGGGGTGGAAGGGGTACGCCAGCGCACGCGAGCACCTGTTCGGCGGCGTGCTCGACACGCTGATCGGCCAGCTACGGGTCCCGACGCTGCTGTGCCGACTCGAGGAGGAGAGCAAGGTCGCCCGCATCGTGGTCCACGCGGGTCGGCTTGGTCAGGGTCCCGGCCACGACAGGCGCCTCGCGGTGGCCGTGGCCGAACGGCTCGCGTCGAGCTACCAGGTCCCGTTGGTGCTCATCGGCACGGAGCGTTCGCTCGAGAAGGCCCGCCGGTCCGACAGCACCGCCAAACGCGCCGAACTCGTCACCGACGACCGGCCCGTCGCCGAAGCGGTGGCGGAGCACACCGACCCGAGCGACCTCGTGGTCGTCGGTGCGGGGCTCCGCGACCACGTCCGCCTACCCGAATCGATCGCGGCGAGGCTGCCGGGTCGGGACCTCGTGATCGCGATCGGCCTGTGGCACGGGAACGGTCCGAAGCCCTGACGCTCGAGCGGTGCGGGACGCGAGCGGTGGCCGCTCGGTGGCCGCTCGGTGGCGCGTCGAGGCGGGGCCCCGAAGGGGGCCCCGGCGAGTTGCCCGCCCCTCCCGATGGTGGAGGCGAGGTTGACACGAGGTCGGCCTCGCTCCACCTTCCGGCTCGGATCCCCTCCAGAACTCTCCCGACCATCCACCGCCCCACCCCCGCGATCGACGCGGGACGTGCGGTGAAGGAGCGTGGCCCCCGTGGCCGAGAACCTCGTCATCGTCGAGTCGCCCGCCAAGGCCAAGACCATCGAGCGCTACCTCGGTGATCGCTTCAAGGTCCTGGCCTCCTACGGGCACGTCCGCGATCTGCCGCGCTCCGACTTCGCCATCGAGACCGGAGCGACGGGGTGGCTGCAGCCTCGTCTACGAGGTGCCGGAGAAGTCCAAGAAGCACGTCGCGGCGCTCAAGAAGGCCGCCAAGGACGCGACCACCGTGTGGCTCGCGCCCGACCTCGACCGCGAGGGCGAGGCGATCGCCTGGCACATCGCCGAGATCCTCGACCTCGACCTCGACCAGACCAACCGGGTCACCTTCGACGAGATCACCGAACCGGCCATCCGAGCCGCCTTCGAGGCGCCGCGGCGGCTGAACACCGCGCTCGTCGACGCCCAGCAGGCCCGTCGCGCGGTGGACCGCATCGTCGGCTACCGGCTGTCGCCGGTGCTGTGGCGGACGGTCGCGTCCGGCATCTCGGCCGGGCGGGTGCAGTCGGTCGCGCTCCGCATGATCGTCGACCGCGAGGACGAGATCCGCGCCTTCGTCCCCGAGTCGTACTGGAGCTTCGACGCGCTCTTCGCGCGGCCGCGCGGCGCGGCCGCCGACATCGACGCGAAGCTGCACGCGTCGACGGTCGCCGGATCGCCTCGCCGAAGGACCTCGAGGACAAGAGCGAGGCGGCGCGGGCCAAGCTGCACGTGGTGCGCTCCCAGCCCGAGGCGGACGCGCTCGCCGAGCGCGCACGCGGCGCTCGACTACACCATCGCCGAGGTGCGTCGCACCGAGGCGAAGCGCAACCCCAAGCCGCCGTTCAAGACCTCGACCCTCCAGGGCGAGGCGTCCAAGTCGGCTTCTCGGCGCGCCAGACCATGGCCGTGGCCCAGCAGCTGTACGAGGGCATCAACCTCGGTGGCGAGCAGGTCGGGCTCATCACCTACATGCGTACCGACTCGCTGAACCTGTCGTCGCAGGCGCTCGGCGAGATCCGCGGGCCTGGTCGAGGAGCGTTACGGCTCGCGCTACACCCTCGAGAAGCCGCGCGTCTTCGCCGGGACGACCAAGGGCGCCCAGGAGGCCCACGAGGCCATCCGCCCGACGTCGGTCGCCCGGACGCCCGAGCGCGTCCGCCGCCACCTGTCGACCGAGCAGGCGCGGCTGTACGAGCTGATCTGGAAGCGCACGGTCGCCACCCAGATGGCCCCGGCCGTCTTCGACCGCATCTCGGCCGACGTGACCGGACGCGACAGCCGGCGGGGACGTCACGTTCCGCGTGACCGGGCAGGTCGAGAAGTTCGACGGGTTCCTCGCCGCCTACCGGGCGATCCGCGACGAGGACGAGGTCGAGGACGAGGTCTCCGACCGGCTGCCGCAGCTCGACGAGGGCGCGCCGCTGCACCTGGCCGAGCTCACCCCGGAGGGCCACGAGACCTCGCCGCCGCCGCGGTTCTCCGAGCGCACGCTCGTCGAGGCGCTCGAGGAGGAGGGCATCGGCCGCCCCTCGACCTACGCCTCGATCATCGGCACCCTCGAGCACCGCGAGTACGTCACCAAGGAGTCGCGGCGGTTCTTCGCCGACCGACCTCGGCGAGGTCGTGGTCAGCTTCATGAAGGCCCACTTCGGCGAGATCGTCGACCTCCAGTTCACCGCCCGCATGGAGGAGACGCTCGACGAGATCGCCCGCGGCGGCGACCCGTGGTGCCGGACCGTCACCGGCTTCCTCGACGAGGTCGACACCTGGGTCAAGGAGCGCAAGCCCGAGCGGCCGCGTCTGCCACTGCTGGAGCCGGCGGACTGCCCGATCTGCGGCGCGCCGATGGAGCGGGTCTTCTCCGGCAAGTCGAAGCAGTGGTTCGCGTCCTGCAGCCGATGGCCGGACTGCGAGGGAACCCTGCCGCTCGAGGCCGACGGCAGCGTCGGCGAGCCGGAGCCGGAGCCGGAGCCGGACGAGGACGTCCGCTGCCAGATCTGCGGCAAGCCGATGCTGCTGCGGGCGGGCAGGTACGGCCGGTTCTTCGGTTGCGTCGACTACCCGAAGTGCAAGGGGATCCGCAACCTCCAGGAACGGCTCGTGTACCGCGAGAGCGCCGGCGGCCCGATCGTGCCGTTCCGGTCACCGACCGATCCCGAGCACAGCTACCTCGAACGACGGACCTCGCGGTACGGCAAGCCGTTCGTCGGCTCGACCGGCTACCCGGACGACCAGTTCGCCGTGTGGTCGCTGCCGATCGCGACGCCCGTGTCCCGCCTGCGGTGCGCCGCTGCGGCCGCCGCCGAAGAACCGCAAGGTCCCCACGGCGATCTGCACGAACCTGACGGTCAACCACGTCTACGAGGCCGACGACTTCGACCTGCCGTCGGTCGCGACCATGACCGTCGTCGGCGGCGTCCCGAAGTACGACCCGGAGCTCGGTGGCGAGGCGATCGCGGTCGAGGAGGTCCCCGACCCGATCCACCTCACCTTCGTGACCGAGCAGGATCCGCCGGCCAAGAAGGCCACCAAGAAGCGGACCGCCAAGAAGGCCACGCAAGAAGGCGACGAAGAAGGCGACGAAGAAGGCGACGAAGAAGGCCACGAAGAAGGCCACCGGGTAGTCGCCCAGCCGGCGTCCGCTCCGACCGCGACCTCGCGCTCGCGCCCCGTCCACCACCGCGGTTGCGGGAGACGCGAGGGGTAGGCTCCCCCGATGGACGCGAGCGGAACGGGGGATCCCCCCGCGGGCGGATCGGTGCTCGGGGGAGTCGACCCCGAGCGCCTACGTCGGCCTGCTCCGGAACCGTGGGTTCCGCAACCTCACCCTCGCGACGCTGAGCTCCGCCGTCGGCGACTGGATGGGGTTCTTCGCCATCATCACGCTGACGGCGGACATCCTCGGCCCGGGCAACGCGGCGCTGTTCGCCGTGTCCGGGGTCATGATGGCCCGGGTCCTGCCGTCGCTGCTGCTCGGCACGGTCGCGGGCGTCCTGGTGGACCGGTGGGACCGCAAGCACGTGCTCATCGCGACCGACCTCGGTCGCGGCCTGGTGATGGTGCTGATCCCGTTCACCAACGAGGTCTTCACCCTCGTGCTCGCGACGCTCGTGATCGAGGTGATGTCGTCGCTGTTCGCGCCGGCCAAGGACGCGGTCTTCCCCTCGCTGGTCAAGCGCAGCGAGCTGGTGCTCGCCAACCAGATCAACCTCCTGTCGACCTACGGGACGCTGCCGGTCGGGGCGCTGCTCAACGCCGCACTCGTGGCGTTGGCGCTCACCCTCGCTCCGGAGGGCTCGTTCCTCGCGGAGCGACCCATCGCGCTGCCCATCTGGGTCAACGCGTTCTCGTACTGGATCTCGGCGCCACTGCTCGCTCGACTCGAGGTGCCCCCCGCCGCTCGGCACGGCACCTCGCTCGCGACCGCGGACGGCGCCGACCCGCCGGCCCCTGGGAACAGCTGCTCGAGGGGTTCCGCTTCATCGCCCGTCAACCCGTCGTCCGGGCCCTGATCGTCGGGGTCATGGTCGCCTTCGCCGCGGCGGGCGTCGTCATCTCGGTCGGGGAGTTCTTCGCCCGCGTGCTGAACGCCGGCCAGTCCGGGTTCGGGATCCTGGTCGGGCTGGTCGGGGTCGGCCTGATCGCCGGCCTGGTGCTGGCGGCGCCGCTCAGCCAGCGGATCCAGCCCGAGCGGCTGTTCGCTCCAGGGATCGGCACGGCGGGTGTCTCCCTGCTGGCGATCGCGCCGATGCCATCGCTCGGTTGGGCGGTGGTCCCGGCGCTCACGATGGGCGTCGGCGCCGGCATCGCGTTCATCGTCGGCTACACCGTGCTGCAGCAACGCTCCGGTGACGCCATCCGCGGGCGGACGTTCGCGGCGTTCAACTCCGGTGTCCGCGTCGCCCTGTTCGGTGCCACCGTCGCCGTGCCGCTGTTCGTCGGCGCGATCGGCAGGGAACGTCCCCAGCCGGGGAGCAGCTTCTACCCCTACGCGTTCGGTGGCATCCGGATCTCGATCCTCATCGCCGGGGCGTTGGCGTTGACCGGCGCGGTCCTGACGGGTCGGGCCCTCCACCGAGCCCTCGACGAGCGAGCCCGGCCTGCCGCTCGGCGCCTCCGCCGAGCCACTGGCTCGGCACGGCATCTTCATCGTCTTCGAGGGCGGGGACGGGTCGGGCAAGTCCACCCAGATCCGGCTGCTGCGATCGGCCATCGAACGTGCCGGGTGGGACGCGGTGGTCACCCGGGAGCCCGGCGGGACCGACATCGGCGAGGGCATCCGCGAGGTGCTGCTCTCCCGCTCCTCGGATGCGATGAGCGACCGGACCGAGGCCCTGCTGTACGCGGCGGCGCGAGCCCAGCACGTCGACGAGGTCATCCGTCCCGCCATCGAGAAGGGCGCGGTCGTCCTCTGCGACCGGTACGTCGACTCCTCGATCGTCTACCAGGGTGCCGGTCGCGGACTCGGCGAGCGAGCCGTCGCCGACCTGAACGCCTGGGCGACGGGCGAGGTGATCGCCCGACCTGTGGTGCTGCTCGACGTTGACCCGGCCGAGGGGCTGCGTCGTGCCACCGACGGCGCTGCGCCGGATCGGCTCGAAGCGGCCGGCCTCGACTTCCACCGATCGGTCGCCGACGCCTACCGGGCGCGTGCGGAGCTCGACCCCGACCGGTACCTGCGTGCCTCGACGCGTCGCCGGCCCGTCGAACACCTGCACCGACCGCATCCGCGCCGCGGCGCGGTCGCTGCCGACGCTGCCTACGGGGTCGCCCCCGCGGACCCTCGAGCTCCGGCCGAGATGCGGCTGCCAGCCCGGTGAGGACGGCGTGCGCGACCTGGGACGAGGTGCTCGGCCAGCCCGCGGCGGTCGAGGCGCTGCGTGCGGCGCTGCGGAGCGACGAGGTCGCGCACGCGTGGCTGCTGGTCGGTCCGACCGGGGTGGGGCAGGGCGAGGCGATCCGCGCGCTGGCCGCGGCGCTCAACTGTCCCGATCGGACGACTGACGCCGGCTGCGGTGTGTGCGCGACCTGTACCCGCATCGGACGCGGCGTCCACCCGGCGGTCGACACCTTCGAGCCGGAGGGGCAGTTCCACCTCGTCGACGGGGTCCACGAGTGGATCACCACCGCCTCGCGGTCCCTCACCGAGGGGCAGCGCCGGGTGATGCGGGTCGTCGCGGCGGACCGGATGAACGAAGCGGCCCAGAACGCCTTCCTCAAGATCCTCGAGGAACCGCCGCCGTCGGTGGTGTGGGTGCTCGAAGCGTCCGACGAGTCCGCGTTGCTCGACACCATCCTGTCGCGCTGCCGTCGGCTCGACGTGGTGCCGTGGGGGCCGGACGCGTTGACCCGGCTGGCGACCGAGCTCGGCGTCGCCGCAGACCGGGCCGGCGACCTCGCCCGCGCCTCGCTCGGGTCACCCGAACGGCTCCGTGACCTCGCCGACCCCGACCTCGCCGAGGCGCGACGGCAGCACCTGGTGCTCCTCGACCGGCTCGCGATCGGTGGTCCCGGGCAGGTCGTCCCGCTGGCCAAGGAGCTGACGACCTGGGCCCGTGGTCGGGTGGCTCCGCTGAAGGAGCAAGCACGTCGCCGAGTTCGCGACCTACGAGGAGTCCTACGGGGTCGACGAACGCGGACGCGGGTGGCCGGCCGGCGTCAAGAAGCGGCTCGAACAGCGCCACGCCCGGCTCGAGCGGGCCGAGATGCGCCGGGCGCTCGACTCGCTGCTCGACACCCTCGCGAGCCAGCTGCGTGACCTGCTCGCCGTCGCAGCGGGAGCCGACCCCGACCGGGTGATCAACGTCGACCACCTCGCGTCGCTGCAGCGCGATGCCCTCCGCCTGCCGCCGCCGGCAGCGGTCCAGGGGCTGCGGGCGATCGCGCGGTGCCGCGAGGCGCTCGACCGCAACGGGGCCCCCGAGCTGCAGCTCGAGCGGCTCCTGCTCGCCCTCGCGCTCCCGCTGTACGCCCAGGCCGCCGCCAGCTGATCGTCGGGCCCGCCGGCCGCCGGCGTGGCGGCGCCGCGGATGCGGGGCGGTAGCATCCGCACCGCACACGCCGGGATAGCTCAGTCGGCAGAGCGATTCACTCGTAATGAATAGGTCCGGGGTTCGATTCCCCGTCCCGGCTCCCCTCACGACCGTCACCCCTCCGGTGCGGCGCACCACGTCCGCTCCCGTACCCTCGCGCCGCCCCGCGCGCGCGTCCGCGCCGGGCCGGAGGACGACACCCGCCATGACCACCCCGGTGCAGGCGCCGCCACGCTCGGCGGCCGAACGCCTCGCTCGGCAGCTGCTGCGCGTCGAGCACGCCGAGCCGCGTGCGCTCATGCCGCTGAAGGGGTCGCTCGCCATCTCGGCGGTCCGGTGCGTCATCACCTACGCCATCATCCCCGCCTCGGCTCCGCTGATCACCGGGCTCGGGGTGGTCGCGACCCCGCTCGCCATCGTGCTGTCGATCGTGGCCGGGATCATGGCGGTCGTCAGCCTGCGTCGTGTCTGGCTCGCCGACTGGTCGCGCCGGTGGGCGTACACCGCGTTCATCCTGGTCGTGGTGGCGCTTCTGGCGACCACGCTCGTGCTCGACGTGCGGACCCTGCTCACCTGACCCGCGACGGGACGGAGCCGAGGTGGAACCGCCGGAGGACGCCCGGGCGCGCTGGAACCGCAAGCACGGTGACGCGCTGCGCAGCGGCGCGGCCCCGACCGGACCCTCGAGCTTCCTGACCGCGAACGAGGCGCTGCTGCCGACCTCGGGCCGCGCCGTCGACGTGGCCGGCGGGACCGGCCGGCACGCGCTCTGGCTCGCCCGTCGCGGCCTCGACGTCACCCTCGTCGACGTGTCGGACACGGCCTGCGCCGAAGCGACCCGGCGTGCGATCGACACCGGGGTCGGGCTCGACGTCGTGCGGGCCGACCTGTCGCACGAGCCGCCGCCCGCCGGTCCGTGGGACGTCATCGTCGTCGCGCACTGGCTCGACCGGGAGGTGTGGGCCCGCCTCCCCGAGCACCTCGCGCCGCAGGGTCTGCTGCTGCTGTGCCAGGCGACGGCCAGCAACGCCGAGCGCCACGGCCGCCCCCTCGCCACTTCCTGCTCGACGACGGCGAGATGACGCAGCTCGCCGACCGGTTGACCACCGCCGACGGCGACCTCGAGGTGGTGTCCTGCCGCGAGGGGTGGACCGACGAGGGCCGCCACGAGGCCCGGCTGGTGGTCCGCCGGGCGACCCGGTAGGCACGGGCCGCGCCGGTGCGAGCGGATCAGATGCGGCTCGAGAGGTCCGTGCTCCCCGCGATCAGCTCGAGCCGTGCGGTGACCTCCCGGACGAAGCGGTGCACGACCGCCTCCGCGATCCGGTGCGGGCCCGCACGGTCGAGCAGGTCCCCGGCGGCCCCGAAGGGCGGGTCGTAGCTGCCGGTCAGCGCGACCTGCACCCGCGGTGGCGACAGCGACAGCGCCGTGATCTCGAGCTGGGCGTCCACGGTGGGGAACAGCAGGTGGCCCCGCGCCGCACGCCAGCGCAGGGGGAGCACACCCCGGAGCACCTCGACCGGCTGGAACGGGTCGAGCTCGATCACGACGTCGCGGCCGAGCTCGAAGCCGCCGAGTTCGACCGCGAGGTTGCCGACCACCTCCTCGGCGAGCGCCGCCGACCGATCCGTCGCGGCCTGCAGCAGCCGCTCGGGATCGGTCGCCAGCAGCTCGATGGCGTCGTCGTAGGGGACGTCGGCGTAGTCGTAGGCGTACAGCGGGCGGTCCACGTGGGAGTCCTGTCAGACGGAGGCGTCGTGGCTGGCGGGCCCGAGCAGGCCGAGCTCCGCGTGAGCGGCCGCGAGACGGGCCACCGGCACCCGGAACGGCGAGCACGAGACGTCGTCGAACCGGGCCGCCGCGAAGAACCCGACGGAGGCGGGGTCACCACCGTGCTCGCCGCAGACGCTGATGTCCACCGTCGGGTCCGCCGCGCGGATGCGCTCCACCGCCGTTCGCACGAGCTCGCCCACGCCGTCCACGTCGATGGTCTCGAAGGGATCGGCAGGCAGGATGCCCCGTTCGAGGTAGGGCGGCAGCAGCCTGGCTTCGACGTCGTCCCGCGAGAAGCCGAACGTCATCTGCGTCAGGTCGTTGGTGCCGAAGGACAGGAAGTCGACCTGCTCGGCGATCACGCCCGCGAGCAGCGCCGCGCGCGGGGTCTCGATCATGGCGCCGACCTCGTAGTGGAGCGGGTGGCCGGCGGCTGCCTCCACCTCCTCGGCGACCTCCCGGACCGCGGCGAGAGCGGCCGCGAGCTCGGCGGGTGCACTGACCAGCGGGATCATGATGCGGACCCGTGGGTCGCCTCCGTCGGCGGTCCGTTGCACCGCCGCATCGAGCAACGCCCGCACCTGGACCGCGTAGATCTCCGGTCGGAGCAGGCCCAGCCGGACGCCGCGGATCCCGAGCATCGGGTCGTCCTCCCGCCACGCCAGCGCCCCGTCGAGCAGGTGGTGCTCCTCCTCGGACAGCCCCCGTGTCACGTCGGCGACCAGCAGCTCCTCGACGCGAGGGAGGAACTCGTGCAGCGGCGGGTCGAGCAGACGGACGGTGACGGGCAGCCCGTCGACCGCCTCGAGCAGGGCGACGAAGTCGTGCCGCTGTTGGGCGTACAGGTCGGCGATGGCGTCGTCCCGGTCGGCCTCGTCGTCGGCGAGGATGACGTGGCGTACGAGCGGCAGCCGGTCCCCGAGGAACTGGTGCTCGGTCCGGCACAGGCCGATGCCTTCGGCGCCCCGCTCGAGCGCGGCTCTGGCGTCGTCTGCGGTGTCGGCGTTGGTCAGCACCTTCAGCTGGCGGATCTCGTCGGCCCACGCGAGCAGGCGGTCCAGCTCGGGCGGCGCGACGGGCGCGACGACGGCGACCTCACCGATGACCACGTCGCCGCAGGTGCCGTCGATCGAGATGGTGTCGCCCGCGTGGATGACGGTGTCGCCGATCGTGACGGTGCCAGCTTCCGGGTCGACGACCAGTTCGGCCGCGCCGCAGACGGCGGGCTTGCCGATCCCGCGGGCGACCACGGCGGCGTGGCTGACGAGCCCGCCGCGACTGGTCAGGACCCCGCGCGCCGCGAGGATCCCGTGCAGGTCCTCGGGCGACGTCTGCGGCCGGACCAGCAGCACGTCGACGCCCTCGGCGGCCCGTGCGACCGCGGCGTCCGCGGTCAGCACGACCTCGCCGGCGGCGGCACCCGGGGAGGCGGCCAGGCCGCGCGTCACCGGGGTGTAGCTGGCCTCCGGGTCGAAGCTCGGGTGCAGCAACATCTCGAGCTGGTCGGGGCTGAACCGGGCGACCGCCTCGGCGGGCGCGATGACCCCCTCGTCGACCAGCTCGACCGCGATCCGGAGAGCTGCCAGCGCGGTCCGCTTCCCGACGCGGGTCTGCAGGACGTACAGCGTCCCGTGCTCGATCGTGAACTCGATGTCGCACAGGTCGCGGTAGCGCTCCTCGAGCCGGGCGGAACACCTCGAAGAGCTCGATCTCGCACGCGGGGAACACGGTGCCGAGGTGCGACAGCGGTTCGGTGGCGCGGGTACCGGCGACGACGTCCTCGCCCTGCGCCTGCAGGAGGAAGTCACCGACCGGGTGGGCCTCGCCGGTCGCCGGGTCGCGGGTGAAGGCGACCCCGGTGCCGGAGTCCTCGCCCGCGTTGCCGAACACCATGACCTGCACGTTGACCGCGGTCCCGAGGTCGTCGGAGATCCCCTCCATGCGCCGGTAGGTCACGGCCCGACTGCCGTTCCAGGAGCGGAAGACGGCCAGGATCGCGGCGTCGAGCTGCTCCCACGGGTCGGTGGGGAACGGCTGCCCCGTCGCCGAGACGATGGCGGCGTCGTGGGCCGCGATGAGTTCCTCGAGCCCGTCCGTCGACAGGCCGCTCGGGTCGTCGACCCGGTACCGGTCGAGCACGGGCGCCGCGGCCGCGGCGAGGTCCTCCTCCGGGACCCCGAGCACGACCCGCCCGAACAGGTCCAGCAAGCGCCGGTAGGCGTCCAACGCGAGCCACCGGTCCCCCGTCCGAGCCTCGAGACCGGCGACGGCGTCGGGGTTCAGCCCGAGGTCGAGGACCGTGTCCATCATCCCGGGCATGGAGAACTTCGCACCGGACCGGACCGACAGCAGCAGCGGCGCGGCCGGGTCACCGAACCGCAGTCCCGTCACCTGCTCGAGGTGCGCGACGGCCGAGCGAACCTCCGCGTCGAGCTCGGGCGGTGGGCTCGCCCCGGTCGCGGTGGTCGCCCGGCAGGCCTCGGTCGTCACGGTGAAGCCCGGGGGGACCGGCAGCCCCATCCGCACCATCTCCGCGAGGTTCGCCCCCTTCCCGCCGAGCAGGTCGCGCTGCTCGGCGTTCCCCTCCTCGAAGAGCCGTACCCACCGCCTCCCGGTGGGTGGTCGTCCCCCGGACCTCGCGTGGGCAGGTACGGGGATGAGCGTCGAGGTGTCCACGGCGGGCCCTCCTCGGGCGTGACCACCCCGCATCGGGGTGCCACGTCCAAGGTGCGGCGGATGGGCGGCCCGGACGAGGGTCCAAGGGCCCCGCTGCGGGTGACCTACGGTGTGGCTTCGGACGTCAGGAGCAGGCTGTGGGACCGTTGGAGACCATCGAGTACGAGGTCGCGGACCGCGTGGCGCGGATCACCCTCGACCGGCCCGAGCGGGGCAACGGGTTGACGCCCCGGTTGCTCGCCGAGCTCGGTGCCTGCGTCGAGCGCGCCGACCTCGATCCGGACGTGCACGTGATCGTCCTGAGCGGGAACGGCAAGGGCTTCTGCGGCGGCTACGACCTCGTCGACAGCGCCGAGGGGATGGGCCGGTTCGGCGACGAGCGGTCGTCCCCGCCGGCCGGCTCACCGGTCGACCCCGCCGTGGTGGCGGCCAACCACGACCCGGAGGGGACCTGGGATCCGATGGTCGATCACGCGATGATGAGCCGCAACGTGCGCACCTTCATGTCGCTGTTCCACGCTTCGACCCCGGTGGTGTGCAAGGTGCACGGGTTCTGCGTCGCCGGCGGCACCGACCTGGCCCTCTGCAGCGATCTGCTCGTGATCGCCGAGGACGCCAAGATCGGCTACCCACCGGCCCGCGTCTGGGGGTCCCCCACCACCTCGATGTGGGCCTACCGTCTGGGCCCGCAGCGGGCCAAGCGGCTGCTGTTCACCGGGGACTCGCTGTCCGGCCGCGAAGCGCTCGAGTGGGGGCTGGCGATCGAGGCGCCGCCGGCGGACCAGCTCGACGAGCGGACCGAGATCCTGATCGAGCGCATCGCCCGGGTGCCGTGGAACCAGCTGGCCATGATGAAGCACCTCGTCAACCAGTCCCTCTACGGGCAGGGTCTGCACCAGACCCAGCTGCTCGGGACCCTGTTCGACGGGATCACGCGTCACACCGCCGAGGGGTACGCCTTCCAGGGACGCGCCGCGGAGGCGGGCTTCCGGCAGGCGGTCCGCGAACGCGACGAGCCGTTCGGGGACGCCGGGCCGTCCACGTTCAAGGGGTGACGCGATGGAACGGACGCTTCGGCTCACCGGCCTCGTCGTCGGCGACGAGCCGACGGCATGGGCCGAGATGGGGCTCCCCGTCGTCGGCGACCACCTGACGGTCGGCGGCGTCACGATCCGTCTCGCCGGCGCGGACGGGCCCCGTGGTGTCCTCGGTTGGGAGCTCGACCCACGCGTCGAGCACGCGGTCGACGGGCTCGCTCCGGCCTCCGCGTCCGACCGGTGGCGGGACGTGGAGGCCCCCCCTACCGGCCGCGGCTACACGGTGGTCGCGCTCGACCACGTCGTCGTAGCGACGTCCGATGTCGAACGGACCACGTCGGCGATCGCGGCGCTCGGTATCGAGCCGCGCCGGACGGTGGATGCGGCTCGGGGGGACGAGGGGGTGCGGTACCGGTTCTGGAACCTCGGTACCAGCCTGCTCGAGGTCGTCGGTCCGGTCGAGCCGACCGGCGACGACCCGGCCGCGTTCGTGGGGCTGGCGTTCACCACTCCGGATCTGCGCGTGTTCGCCGACGTCGCTGGTGACCCGCGACCGGCGGTGCAGCCCGGGCGCGAGATCGCCACGGTCCGGACCGTGGACCTCGACGTCAGCGTGCCCGTGGCGTTCCTGACCCCGCGACCCCCGCGAGCGTGAGGCACCGCCACGTCGTCAGAGTTGGCCGATGAGCGCGCGGGGGTGGTCGACGATGCGCACCACCCCGGCCTCTCGCAGGACCTCGTCACCGAACCCGCCACAGCGGACGCCGATCGGCCGGACACCGGTCCTCCGGGCGGCGATGGCGTCCCAGGGGGAATCACCGACGAGCACGGCCCGGTCCGGGGTGACCCCCAGCTGACCGCAGGCGGCGACCAGCGTCTCGGGGGACGGCTTGCTGTCGTGCTCGCCCGCGCCGGCGAGCGGCAGGTCGGGTTCGCCGAGCACCGCGAGGAGCGCGTCGCGCTCGGCCTCGCCGGCGGACGTGGCGATCACGAACGGGACCTCGCGCACCCGCAGGTCCTCGAGCAGCTCGAGCGATCCCGGGGTCGGCTGCAGGTCGTCGGCCCGGTCCAGGAACCGGCGACGGTGGCCGTCCTTGGCCTCCTCGGTCCGTTCCGCCCCGTGCCCCCCGAGCAACCAGGGCAGCAGGCGGTCGCTGCCCATGCCGATGCCCGCATGGATGCGCACGGCGGGGACGTCGTGACCGACCTCGCGGAGGGCGTCCTGCCAGGCGACGACGTGGTGGTAGACCGAGTCGACCAGCGTGCCGTCGAGGTCCAGGAGGGCGGCGGGGCGTGAGCTCATGCCCCCTTGGTAGCGCTCGCTGCGACCGGAGGACCGTGCGGTGCCCGACCGGACGGTCGGTCCCACCGGCCAGCGTGGACGAGTGGCGGGGGTCGGCAGCAGGAACCAGGCCCGTGCGCGTGGAAGCCTCCACCACGCGCCCCGCACCCCCCGGACCAGGATCGACCGTGAGCGACCGCCGCACCGGAGCCGACCGACGCCCGTCGGCCGCCGCTCGTGCACGCGTCGCCGACGGGCTCCACCGCGAGCTCGGCAGCTCGCGCCTGGCCTGGGACGCAGCGCTGCTGCGCAGCGACGCGGCCATCGCCGGGGGTGACGAGGACGAGGTCCGGGCCGCGCTCGACGACCACCGGCTGCTCCTCGCGATCCTCGAGCAGCGCATCGGCGAGGTGGTGGCGACCGCGGACACCGGCGAGACGCTCGATCCCCCCGCGCGCACCGCTGTAGGTGACCTCGAGCCGACCCTGGATGCGGAGCCGGCGGGCGTCTGCGGCCCAGCCGCGGCAGGCCGGGACCGGCTCGCCACGGCGCTCCAGCGCGCCGGCGTCCTGCTCGGTGCCGCGGCGGCCGTCCTCGCGGTGATCGCGGTCGGCGTCGGCGATCCCCCCACCGGTGCGCGGACCACCATCGCTGGTTCCGCACAGGACGCTGCCGTGGTCGACGCGGAGCTCGAGGCTCGCCGGGCCGGCGAGACCCGCCCACGGCCGATCGGGCCGACGGCGCCACGGCTCGTCGTCCCCGAGCGCACCACCGTCCCGCTCGACGCGCCGACGGCGATGGCGGACGCCCTCGGCGAGGACGCCGCCCCGCCGGCGCCCGACCTCCAAGCGAGCGACCGGTCGGGAGCCGTCCCGCCGATCCCCGCGCCACCGACGGTCGACCCGGCCGACGCCGCCGACGAGGACGACCCCCCGCGGATCGCCGACCTGTTCGAGCGTCTCAGCCGTGGCGAGGACAGCCTCGAGCAGGACACGTCGACCTCCCTGCCCGGAGCGTTCCGGGACCTGCTCGCGCCCTGACCGGCGCCACCGGCGGGGCGCGTCGCTTCGGACCCTGCGACGGGGCTGCGGTAGGCTCCGTCGTCGCCCGAGCTCACCGATCCGCGCTCGTGTGCGCGCCGTCGACTCGAACCGCCTCGAACCGCCCCTGAGCCCCTCGGAGCCGCCCGATGCGCCGCCTCATCGCGCCCCTGCTGCTGGCGCTGGTCACGTTGCTGATCGCGCCCACCGCCGCCTCGGCCGACGTGGCTGCCGTGGCCGACGCCCCGGACGAGGTCGTCCTGGCGGCTGCTGCGGACGGCGAGCCGCTCGGTCCGGACCCGAAGCCCCGCGACGAGCTCGACAACCCGGCCCGGTCGCTGGCCGGGTACGAGGACCCCGACCTGCCGTTCCACTGGGCGGCATCGCTGATCCTGCTGGTGGTCGGTGTCGTCGGGCTCGTGGTCGGCATCGGCCTCTGGTACCTGTTGGTCGTCCGGCCGGAGAAGCACCAGGCCGCCTGACCGAGGTCCGCCAGACTCCTGATCCGACGAGAGGTCGGCATCCGTGGCCGAACCGACCTCCCCGCCCCTGATCGACGAGCGGGTCGCGATCGCGGCGGCCCGGCTCGTGGTGATCGGCAAGCGCGACGAGGCTGCGGCCGCGGCTCGCCTACGGACCGAGGTGGCCGAGGACCTGCCGGCGATCGACGCGGCGGCGCGACGCTGGTCCGGGCTCGGCGCCGACCTCCCGCCGACGCGAGCTCGGGTGGTCGGGCGGCTCGGCTGGGTCCGGGCGAACCTCGCCGGCATGCGCGGGGCGTTCGAGCCCCTGCGCGAGCGGCTCGGATCCCGACGCGCGGTGACCTCGCGCGTGCTCGGCGCGCAGCTCGGCGGTCTCCTCGGGCTGCTGTCGACGCGGGTGCTCGGCCAGTACGTGCTCCCGCTCGGCTCGCGCGTCGCGGGTGGCGCCACGGGCGAGCTGGTCGTGGTCGGACCGAACGTGCTCGAGCTCGGCCGGGAACGAGGCGAGCTCGCGACCGACGTCCGCCGCACCGTGCTCCTCCACGAGGTCACCCACCGGCTGCAGTTCGACGGCTCGCCGTGGCTCGGTCCGCACCTGCAGGGCCTGCTCGACCGGTACCTCGAGGGCGCCCGGCTGTCCGGCGAGGCGGTCGCCGACGTCGCGGCTGGCCTGCCGGCCACGATCGCGAAGATCATCGCCACCGGGTCCCCGCAGCCGCTGATCGAGCTCGTGCTCACCCCCGACCAGCTCACGGTGATGGACGAGGCGCAGGGGCTGATGAGCCTGCTCGAGGGCCACGGCAACGCGGCGATGTACGGCGCCACGTCCGGTCTCGTCGACGACCCGGACGGGGTCCGCGAGCACCTCGCCAGCCGGCGCGGCGACCTCACCGCCAAGGTCCTCAACACCGTCGGCGGGTTCGAGCTCAAACGCCGGCAGTACGCCGAGGGGGAGACGTTCGTCGACGGGGTCGTCGCCCGCGCCGGGATCGCTGGACTCAACCTCGCCTTCGAGCGCGCCGAGCACCTGCCCCGTGGTGAGGAGATCGCCGACCCGGAGGGGTGGCTGGCTCGCGTGGGTGGCTCCACGACCACCTCGCTGCCCAGCGGGTGACCCGCCGCGACCCGGAGCCACCGCAGCGGCCGGGCCCGCTGCCGCCGGGCCGCGGCCGGGACGCGATGGTCGATGCGGTGGCGGCCGGCCTCGACCACCTCCCGCGCGGCGCCGCGGTCGTCGTCGCGCTCTCCGGCGGTCCCGATTCCACCGCGCTCGCCTACCTCGCCACCGAAGCTCGACCGGACCTTGGCGCCACGCTCGTGCACGTCCGGCACGGCCTGCGGGACGACAGCGACGATCTCGCGGTCGTCGAACGGCACGCCGCCTACCTCGGGCTCACCCTGGAGACGGTCGCGGTCAGCGTCGCGCGGTCCGGGCGGGGGCTCGAGGCCGCGGCTCGCGACGCGCGCTACACGGCCCTCCGGCGGGTCGCGACCGAGCGTGGCGCCCGCGCCATCCTCGTCGGCCACACCGCCGACGACCAGGCGGAGACCGTGTTGCTCCGGCTCGCGCGGGGCACGGGCACCGGCGGGCTGGCCGCCATGCGTTCCCGGTCCGGCGACCTCGTGCGGCCGCTCCTGCGGCTGCGGCGGGCGGACCTGCGGCGGTTCGTGGCCCTCGAGGGCCTGCCGGTCGCCACCGACCCGACCAACGACGACCCCCGGTTCCGGCGTGTCCTCGTCCGTTCGCAGGTGCTGCCCCGTCTCGGCGAGGTCCACCCCGACCCGGTCGGCGCGCTCGGGCGCCTCGCGGCGCTGGCCGCCGAGGACGACGACGCGCTGCGGGCGCTCGCCGACGTGGCGTTCACGGACGTCGTGGACCGGTGCGGCGACGTGCTCGCCGTGCGTGACGACGCGCTGAGCCGCCTGCCCGCCGCCGTCCAGCGACGCCTGTGGCGGCGCGTCCTCGCCGACCTCGGCCACGGGCTGCCACCGCCCGCTGCAGCGATCGCCGACCTGCTCGCGCTCCGGCCCGGTCGCCGCCTCCAGATCGGCGACCTCGAGGTGACCGCGGGCGGTGGCTGGCGGGCGGTGGCACCCCGACGTCCGACCTCGAGCGACCCGCGTCCGCTCCAGCTGCCGGGACGGACGAGGTGGGCCCCGGCCGGCATCGCGATCGAGGCCCGGACCCCCGGGTCGGTCGCGGCCGACGGCACGGCCACCGGTCAGATCGCGTTCGAGCTGAGCGGTGCCTGGACCCCGCCACCCCCCGCGCTCGACACGCTCGCCCCACCACCCGGTGGCCACACCGACCGGTGCGTGCTCGCGCTCCCCGCCGACGTGGCCCGGTCACCGCTGGAGCTCCGCCACCGACGGCCGGGGACCGGTGTCGGACCGCTGGCGGGACGCGGCGCGTCGGCGACGTGTTCGTCGATGCGCGCGTGCCACGGCCCGTCCGCGACCGTTGGCCGTTGCTCGTGGCCGGCGACCGGGTGGTGTGGATCCCCGGGGTCGTGGTCGACGCCGACGTGCTCGCCGCCGGACGGGCCGCACCCGCCGCGCAACTGGTCGCCGTCCCTGCCGCTGCCGACCCCGCCCCGCGTTAGTCTCCGCCGCCCGGACGACGCGTACCGTCGGGACTCACACCGCACCTCGGAGCCACGATGTCCGACCTGGACGCCATCCCCGCTCTCCACCGCGACGACATCGAGTCGGTGCTGATCTCGAGCGAGCGCATCGAGGCCAAGATCGCCGAGCTCGGCGCCCGCATGTCGCAGGACTACGCCGGGCGTGACGTCCTCCTCGTGGCGGTCCTGAAGGGGGCGTTCCTGGTGATGGCCGACCTCGCTCGCCACCTCGAGGTCGG
>CAWKMM010000017.1:0-77199 GCA_963850715.1 uncultured Nitriliruptoraceae bacterium
GAGGTCGCCGGCGTCGCCTGACGCAGGCTGCTTGGCAGCGCGGGCTCACGGAGAGCTCGCGCGCACCCGTTTGGCCCAACGTGTTCGAGGATCCCGCCAGCGGGTAAGTGAACCCGCGGTCAGGGCGCGGAGTCGCGCCTCGTTAGACGGGAGGGGGGGACGAGGACGATGGTGCTCGCGCAATCCGAGGTCCGGCTGGACACCGACTGGGTCGACTACCTGATCCTCCTGATCTATTTCGTCGCCGTCCTGGGCATCGGCTTCGCGGCGAAGCGCTACATCAAGACCAGCCTCGACTACTTCCTGTCCGGCCGCTCGCTGCCGGCGTGGATCACCGGCCTCGCGTTCATCTCCGCGAATCTGGGCGCGCTCGAGATCCTCGGCATGGCCGCCAACGGCGCCCAGTTCGGCGTCTGCGCGGTTCCCAACCACCGCCCACGCGGCCTCGCTCGTGTCGAAGATCGATGGCGTAGACCGCGGAGTCGTCGATCTGTCATCCCCGACGATGCAGTTCCAGCAAGTCGTGTTCGCCGCATCCGGTCTAGGCAATGGTCCTCACACACTGAAGATCATCAACCTAGGAACAACAGGACCGGATGGAACGCTGCCACGCATCGTCATCGACGCCATCGAAGCCGAAGCGCTCATCGCCCCGGTGACACTCAACCGGTTCGAGGAGACGGCGAGCGAGATGGTGTACACCGGAGCTTGGCCGCTGGCGCCACACACAAGTGCATCGGGTGGCGCCGTTGCATACAACGACGCGGCGAACGCAGCCATGGAGGTCACCTTCCAAGGCGACGAGGTCCGCTGGCTCGCCACGACCCAACGAGCACGCGGCCTCGCTCGTGTCGAGATCGATGGCGTAGACCGCGGAGTCGTCGATCTGTCATCCCCGACGATGCAGTTCCAGCAAGTCGTGTTCGCCGCATCCGGTCTAGGCAATGGTCCTCACACACTGAAGATCATCAACCTAGGAACAACAGGACCGGATGGAACGCTGCCACGCATCGTCATCGACGCCATCGAAGCCGAAGCGCTCATCGCGCCCTGATCGCCGGCGGGTTGCACCCGACCCTCGTGGGCGGGTGCAACCCGCCTCGTCACCCCACTCTGGCCTGGAGCGATCCGTCGCTCCGGGACCGGTGGGGGGAGAGCCGGACCCCGCTCTCCCCCCACCACCCCCTTCCCGTACCCACCTTCGATCTCGGCCCGGGATCCGTGTCCCGCGGCCGGACGGGCCCTCAGGCCCGTACCCGGAGCGCTCGTCGCTCCGGGACGGACGGGGGGAGAGCGCGTCCCCGCTCTCCCCCCGTCCCCTCTCCCCCGCGACACCGCGCCCACGAGGAGGCGCACCGTGGAAGCCGCAACCGTCCCCATCA
This sequence comes from uncultured Nitriliruptoraceae bacterium, assembly GCA_963850715.1. GTDB lineage: Bacteria > Actinomycetota > Nitriliruptoria > Nitriliruptorales > Nitriliruptoraceae > Nitriliruptor. The sequence goes on from CAWKMM010000017.1 coordinate 1,383, forward strand.
GTCGCCGATCGGTGCTCCGGGTCGGGGGGCTCGGACTCGCAGGTATCGCGATCGCCACCAGGGTCCCGTCCATACCGGCAGCAGCCGGTGCGGTCGGGACCTCGACCGTTGTAGCGGGCACCCTCTCGCTCACCATCCGGCCGTGCCTGGTCGAGATGATCGACCGCACCCGCGCCCACGCCTGGGTGTTCGACAGCCCCGAAGCCGGGCTCCGGGTCCCCGGCCCCGTCGATCTACGCCGTCAGCGGCACCCCCGTCGTCGTCGACGTGACCAACACCCTCGACGGTCCGCACGCCTTCGCCATCCCGAACGTCGTCGACAGCGGCCCCATCGACCCCGGCGAGACCGTCCGCGTCGAGTTCGTCGCACCGCCGGCCGGGACCTACCTCTACCTCGACCCCACGCGAGCACCGATCGCCCGCGCGATGGGCCTCGCGGGCGCGTTCGTGTCGCTTCCGGCCGAACCGGGTCCGACCCCGTACGACCCCTCGCGGACGGCCGAGATCGACCAACCTCTTCGACGACCTCGGCGTCGCCGCGCACTTCCCCGGCGATCAGCGTGGGACCCCGCCCGCACCTGGATCTGGGTGTTCTCGAGCTTCGACCCGGTCGCGCAGCAGCGGGCGTTCACGGACCCGGACCTGGCCCCAGCCGCGTTCGTCCAGGACTACCTCCCGCGGTACTTCGCCATCAACGGCCGTACCGGCTACTTCGCCTCGAAGGATCCGGCCACCGCGTTGCACGGCCGGGTCGGGCAACCGGCGCTCATCCGCGTGGTCAACGCGGGCATGGCCACCCACTCGCCCCACGTCCACGGCAACCACGTCTACCTGCTGGCCGAGAACGGCGTCGTCCGCGACAACCTCCTCGGCGTCGACACCTTCGAGATGGTGCCGATGGCCACGACCGACGTGCTGCTGCCGTTCATCCGTCCCCCAGACGCGTGGCCCTGGCCGCCGAGCGACCCCGACGTGTGGACCACCGACGTGGCCGGCGACGGGACCGAGGGCATGGTCTTCGCGATGCACTGCCACACCGAGCTGTCGCTGCTCGCGGGCGGCGGCAACTACCCGCAGGGCCTGATCACCCACTGGGTGCTCACCGGCGACCTGCCAGCAGGCACCGACCCGGGCGACACCGAGGAGCCGGCACCCGACCCGGCACCCCCGGTCGGTACCGAGCCCCCGTCCGCGCCGCCGCCGGTGGCGCCCGATCCGCCGCCACCGGCTCCGACACCACGTCGCCCACGACGACGGACAACTGACAGGAGGCGAGGACGGTGACCACGACCGAGACCTACACCTTCGCCCCGACCGTGACCCCGGCGCCCGGGGGCGGGGGGGCTGACCTGCACCATCCCCACCGGCGGCGTCAACGCGCTGCGCGAGCTGGCCGTCGCCGACGACCTGCCGGTCGTGCTCCGCGACCGGATCGCGAACCAGGACCACTTCGATGCGTTCGGGTGCGACGTCGAACGAGATCGACGAACCCGCGACCCCCGACCGGGTCGAGCCCGACGTCCAGTTCTTCCTCGACGTGCACACCGGCGCGGAGGTCGCGGATCCCCGACGGCGTCGACGATCGAGTTCTGGGGTTCCAGCGACCCGTCCCGGACGCGAGGACGACGCGGCGGCCGGGCTTCCCGTCGCCGATGCTCCGCGTCGAGCGAGGGGCAGATCGTCCACACGACGCTGCGGCCCGTCGAAGAACACCCACACGATCCACCACCACGGGATCGAACCGACCGCCCCACAACGACGGGGTGGGCCACACCTCCTTCGAGGTGGACCGACGAGTACACCTACCAGTGGCGGGCGACCGAGTCGGGGAGCTACTTCTACCACTGCCACAAGAACACGGTCCTGCACTTCGAGCTCGGGATGTACGGGCGCGCTGATGGTCGACCCGCCCGAGGGCGAGGGCTTCGTCCACGAGGCCGGGACATCGATCCCCTACGACCACGAGGCTGCTCTGGATCCCCGACGACGTCGACCCGCGTCTGGCACGACCGGACCAGGACCACGACGCGGGCTCGGCTGCGACGGCGACGACGACCGCAGCACATGCTCGCACTTCCGGCCCGAGTACTTCGTGCTCACCGGCGTCCCGCACCCGACTCGCCTGACCGACCCGCGGGTCGACGGTGCAGGCCGACGTCGGTGACCGCGTGCTCATCCGGCTGCTGAACGCCGCGTACGGGCCGGTCGTGCTGTCGCTGCCGTTCGACGCCGAGTGCGTCGGCATGGACGGCCACGCGCTCGGCGGCGCCGAAGGACGGCCGGTACTCGCGGCCGTACCCGATGCCGGCCGAATCGGCCGATCGAGCTGAGCACGGCGCAGCGCAAGGACCTGCTGATGGTCCCGACCGACCGGGTCGGCACGTTCACCGTCGGCGATCGACGTCAAGCACTGGGTCGCAAGGGCCGCCGTACGGGCGCGTCGAGACGACCATCACCGTCACCTGACCTCGCCGCCACCTCCACGACCCTCGGTGATGGCGAGGTGGATCAGCTGCACCCGGGAGGTGATCCGGAGCTTGCGGTAGACGTTGTTGAGGTGGAACTCGACCGTCTTCGTGCTCAGCACCAGCTCGTCGGCGACGTCGCGGTTGGACGCGCCGCCGATGACCAGCTGGGCGACCCGACGTTCCTGCACCGACAGAGCCGTCAGCACCGACGCACCCGCTGCGGGTTCGGTCTCGAGCGTCCGCAGCAGCGCCTCGGCACGCGCCACCCACGGGGTCGCCTCCAAGGCGCCGAACACCGTGCTGGCAGCCGTCGCCGCCTGTCGCGCCGCGTCGACGCGGCCCGCGGCGACGTGCACGGTCGCGGCGACGAGGTGGGTGCGCGCCTCCTCGAACGGGTGCAGCGACCTGGCGAACCCGCGGACGGCGCGGTCGAGGTGCGCCCGGGCGTCGCGGTCGCCGAGCAGCGCCCGTCCGCGGTGCGCCACCGACGGCGGCCCACCGGTCCCCGGTCGCGTGGACGTGCAGTTCGAGCTCGCGGCACAGCGCCGACGCCTCCTCGGTCCGGCCCGCCTCGACGTAGGCCTGGAGCAGATCGCCCACCTCGCCGACGACTCCCGGTGCCCGCACGCCGTTCGCGATGGCGCCGCGCCGTGCCTCCTCGAGGTGCGGGATGGCGCGTTCGGGTTCCCCGCGGCCGAGCTCCAGCAGACCCTCGGCCGCCGCGGCGTACGCGAACAGCGGGTCGGGTCCCGCGCGGGCCGCCTCGCGGATGGCCTCGAGGTGCTCGCAGCACGCGTCCCGGTCGCCTCGTGCCGCGGTGATGTGCGCGAGGGCGACGTGGGCGTGGCCGGCGAGCACCCGCACGCCGATCCGCTCGGCCAGGTCGACGCTGCGGGTGCCGTGCTCGACGGCGGCGTCCCACCAGCCCCGTCGGTGCTCGGCGATCGCGAGCGTCGCCAGCGGGAACGGCAGCAGCCCGATCGCCCCGGCCTGGTCGAGCTCGCCGACCAGCTGCACCAGCCCGACGCGGGCGGCCTCGACGTCGTCGCCGAAGATCAGCGCCGCGTACCCGGTCGCACGGGTCCACACCACGACGTCCTCGACGTCGCTGTCGACCAGCGCCGGGAGGTGCCGTCGCAGCTGCTCGGCGCCGCGGACGACCTCGCCGCCGAGGACGTCGGCCACGCCGACCCAGACGGCCGCACGGACGCGGCGGCGGTCCCGGATCCCGCCGAGGGCCACCCCCTGGGTCGCGAGGTCCCGCGCCTCGGCGACGCGGCCGCACGCGGCCGCGGCGGACGCCGCCGCCGTGTACAGCCAGGAGGCCGCGACCGGGTCCCTCGGCGCCACCTCCTGGGCACGTGCCCGCAGACCCTGGATGGCGGCGATCGGCGACCGGCTGCCGAGGTCGAGCTGTTCGCGCGCCGTGTGGGCGCGCCCGCGGACGTCCGGACCCACCGCTTCGTCGGCCGCGGCGGCCAGCACCACCTGCGGCCCACCCGTCCATCCCGCCGAGGTGGGCGAGCCGCGCGGCGCGCAGCAGGAGCTCGGCGCGTGGGTCACCAGCCGGGCCCCGGGTCGCGGCCTCCGCGGTCGCTTCCGCCGCCGCGTGCAGGTCCCCCGCGGCCTCGGCGATCGCCGGCGGCCTCGAGCAACACCTCGACGAGCCGGTCGTCGCTGACCACCGAGGCGGCGGCGAGGTGGTGCACCTGCGCCAGGCGGTCGGCCGGCGCCTCCTGCTCGGTCGCGGCAGCCAGGTGGAGGTGGGCGTCACGTCGTTCCGCAGGGGTCGCCACCGCGGCGACGATCGACCGGACCATCGACAGGGGGAACACGACCCGCCGGTGGTCGAGGTGCACCAGGGCACGCGCCTCCGCCGGTTCCAGGTCGGCGAAGGTCCCACCCGCGAGGTCGATGGCACGGGCGACCACCCGGGGGTGCGGGGCCCGCGCCAGCGCGGTCAGCAGCAGGGCGCGGCGGGTCTCCGCCGGCAGATCGTCGAGCACCGTCACGTCGGGGTCGGGGACCGCCGGGAGCGGGTCGGGCAGCGCCCGCCAGCCCGCCAGCTGCTCGTCGTCGAGCCGGTCGGCGACCGCGACGAGATCGCGGACGTTGCCGAGGACGTGATCGAGCAGCGCCGTCACGACCGCGTCCGACGGGGTGACCCCCGACCGTCGCGCGAGCACCTCGGCGGCGACGTCCGGACCGATCGGCGTCGACGTCGATCTCGTGGAGACCCGGCCGGAGAACCGTCGGTCGCCGCCCGCGTCGAGCACGATCGCCAGGCCCGGCACGGATGCCGCGCGCGCGACCTGGGCGACCAGGGTGGCCGAGCTGTCGTCGAGGTGGTGGGCATCGTCGACCGCGACCAGCACCGGCGCGTCGGCGGCGGCCCGCCCGAGCAGCGTCAGCACCTGCTCGAACCACACGAGCGGGGCCGGATCGACCAGCGTCGCGATGCGCGCGGACAGCTCGGCACACGGCCGGCGGAGGTCGGGGACGACCGACCCGAGCCGGTGGAGGAGGACGACGATGCCGCCGTACTGCAGCCCGCGGTCGGCCTCGGCCGCGTGGATGCGGACGACGCGCCAGCCCGTCACGTCGTCGACGACCTGGTCGAGCAACCAGGTCCGACCGCTCCCAGGGCGGCCCGACAGCACGATCGCGGATCCGCGGCCCGCACGACCATCGTCGAGGAGCGCGGCCACGTGCCGCGCGGCGCTGGCGACCTTCGGTGGGTCCATCTCCGGTCCCGGTCTCGGGGTCGTCGGAACGGCCCTTCGGGCGACGACGTGCGGTCAGGCCCTCGTCGCGTGCGAACGAGGTCGGACCCGGGGAGGACCCTGGGCCCCTGGCCGAACGAGCGTCGGTAGCGTCCTCCCCGCACGGCCGAGGCTACGTGCTGTCCGTCGTGCTGGGAAGGGACTCGTTGGTGTCCGGGGTCGTGGTGGAAGGTCCCGACGTGGTCGCACCCGCGACGACGTTGTCCGTCGGCGTGCTCGGATCGCTCCGCATCGTCCACGCGGACGGGCTGCCGATCGACCCGGCGACCCTCCGGACCTCGAAGACGCGGCACCTGCTACGGCTGCTGGCGTTGGAGCCGGAGGGCGTGCGCACCGACGTCCTGATCGAGCAGCTGTGGCCGGAGGTCCCGACCAACCGGGGCCGCGGCAGCCTGCGGACCGCCGCGTCGCAGCTGCGGACCTCGCTCGGTGGCCACGTGGTCCGCAACGGGGACGTCCTCGTGCTCGACGACGTGGACGTGGACGTCGTCCGGTTCACCCGCCACGCGGAACGCGCGCATCGCAGGTTCGTCCGCGGCGATCAGGTCGGCGGTCTGTCCGCCGCGGCGTCCGCGTTGGCCGTCTACCGGGGCGACCTCGCCGCGGACGAGCCCTACCTCGACGCCATCGTCGTGCAGCGCGAACGGCTCGCGCTCCGTCGCGACGAGCTGCTCCTCGGCGCGGCGGAGGCGGCGCTCGGGCTGGAGCGGACCCGCGAGGCGTTGCGCTACGCCGAACGTGCGATCGCGCTCGATGCGACCAGCGAGCGAGCCTGTCGGTCGGTGATGCTGGCCTACGAGCGGCTCGGCGAGAGGTCGATGGCGTTGCGCGCCTACGACCGCTGCCGTCAGGCGATGGCCGCTGAGCTCGGCATCGCACCGGGTCCGCGCACGCTCGCGCTGCGCGAGCGGCTCCTGGCGGGGACCGGTCCCGCCCGTTCAGCGCAGGAGGACCGGTCCCGCCGCGAAGGCGACCGGGTCCCCCCCGGCCGCGACGGCGTCGGCCATGCGTTGGAGCGCATCCGGCCCGACGTGTCGGACGTGCGGGGCGGCGGCCTCACGGCGCCGGACGATCGCGGGGTCGACGTACCCGAGGCGTAGGACGAGCCCGCGGGGGACGCGCGCCTCCTGGACACGCAGGAACCCGTGGGTCAGCGCACGGTCGGGGTCGGACCTCGGATCGACGACGACGATCGCGACGTCACCGGTCACGAGCAGGTCACCGTCGACGGTCACCTGGTGGCCCCCGGCTTCGAGGATCGCCCGGACGACGTCGACCGCTCGGGTGGGATCGACCACCCGTGCGCGGATGTCGGGGCTGAGGTCCAAGCGGTCGGCGAGCGGGATCCGCGCGATCTCCGGGGCGGCCCCGTGCACCCCACCGGGTCGCGCGGGATCGTCGTGCCCGACGGGCGAGGGCGTGTGCGACCGAGGTCCGTGCGGCTCCCGCAACGCTGCCGGGAGGTCGACCGCGGGAGGCAGGGGGCCGGGCCGTTCCTCGCTGCCGAGCACGCCACCGGACGGGTCACGGACCTCGACACGGTCGAGGGACGGGTCCGCTGCCAAGGCGCGGTGCGCGGCCTCCCGGACCAGGCGGCGGACGGAGGGATGGTCGGGGTCGCGGACCTCGAGGTCCAACACGACGGTCCCCCGGGTGCGCGAGGCCCCGTCCTCCCAGGGCTGTGGGCGCGGCGGGCCCGTGGTCGAACCCGCGCGGCGCCACGCCCAGACCAGAGCGGTGACCAGCAGCGCCAACACGATCGCGGCGATGACCCAGCTCATGGGCCGACCGTGGACCCCCGCGGCGCGCGTGTCCACCCCCGTGCGCGGCCCGTGACCGCGATGGCGCGCTCGCGCACCTCGGCACGGTGCGACCCCCGCCGGGGTGCGGCGGGGGGTCGTGGTGGCGCGGAGGCCGAGGCCCGGTCAGCGCAGGATCGGGTAGCGCTGGACGACGGGCAGCTGCGCCCACCGACCGCCGAGCCCGAACGTGTCGCCGGCGTTCCCGAGGGCCAGACCGATCAGGACCAGCGCGTAGACGATGTGGTCGTCGATCACCGGGTTGTTCTCCGGCAGCAGCACGGCGAGGTACATCAGGACCAGCATGAACGCGCCGCTGGCAGCGGCGATGCGCATCCCGATACCGAGGATGAGCGCGACGCCGATGCCGAACAGGCCGAGCATGAACAGCCAGTCGGCGAGGGGTGCGCCCGCGAAGCCCTGGAAGAACCCGGCGAACGGGCCCTTGGTCCCGAAGCTCAGGAAGCCCTCGGTCGGCGAGCCGCCGTTGATCCAGGCCGCCGCGCGGTCGATGGTGCCGTCCTCGGCGCGGCCCGTCGCGAAGCCGAGCGCGAAGGTCTTGTCGAGGAAGGCCCAGAGGAAGACGAAGCCGAGCGAGATCCGGGTGACGGCCCAGACGGATCGGGCAGCACCGGACGCGACCGGCGTGACACCGTCCTCGGCGAGGTGGTGTCCGGTGTGGGTGACGGGCCGGCGGGTGAGCGTGGCCATGGTGTGGCCTCCTCGAGGTCTGCCTGCGGGGTCGAGCTGGGGAGCTCGCCTGGAGCCAGCATCCGTCGCCCACCCGTCCGGGCGCAGGGGTGGAGGACCCCTTCCCGTGTGACCGAAGTCACACGCCCGCAGGAACTCAGCCCGCGTTGCCGCCGAGCATGCCGAACCACACGCCGGCGTAGAGCAGGGCGCCGAGGACCAGCAGCCCGACCAGGATCCACGCGGTCGACGGGCTGCTGCCCGAACGGGCGACCGACGGGTGCTCACCCGGTCGCGGACCGGCGTCCTCGCGTGGGACCGCGGGCGTGCCCTCGGGGCGGGCGGCATCGGGAGCAGCGCCGCTCGCACGCTGGTCGTGGTCGGGCTGGCGGACGTCGCCGCTGGTCGTGACCGGGCACGGGGAGCTCCTCGGGAGCGGGGGTCTCACTGCACCGGCCGTTCGTCGCGTTCGCGGCGCCCGCCGGGGTCGGACGGCCACGACCTGCTCCGGGTGAGCGTTCGACCGGACCCGGTCCGAGGCGTGGATCAGCCCGCTCGTCGACGCCTGGATCGACCGCTCGTCAGACCGGCGACGCCGAGGTCCGCTCGTCGACCGCGTCGTCCCCGTCGCGGGCGACGAGCAGCAGCTCCGCCGACGCCGCGCGTCATCGGGCGGGCGAACAGGTAGCCCTGCGCCAGGTCACAACGTTCGTGGCGGAGCTGGTCGCGTTGGACGCCGTGTTCGACGCCTTCGGCGACGATCTCCAACTCGAGGGTGCGGGCGAGGTCGAGCAGTCCGCGGACGATCGGCGGGACCTCGTCGACGCTCGGTGATGGTGTCGATGAAGGACCGGTCGATCTTCAGGATGTCCACGGGGAACTGGCGGAGGTAGCTCAGCGAGGAGTAGCCGGTCCCGAAGTCGTCGATCGCCAACCGGACCCCGAGCTCACGGAGGGCGCGCAGGCTCGTGGTCGCGCCGGCGGCGTCCTGGACCAGGGCGGTCTCGGTCATCTCGAGGATCAGCGCCGACGCTGGCAGACCGGTCGACGCGAGGACCGCAGCGACCTGATCGACCAGCTCGGCCGACGCGAACTGGCGTCCCGACACGTTGACGGCGATGGTGATCGGCGGCTCGGTCGGATGCGCGGCCTGCCACGTGGCGACGGTGCGGCACGCTTCGTCGAGGACCCACGCGCCGATGGCACCGATCAGGCCGGCTTCCTCGGCGACGGGGATGAAGGTGTCCGGCGCGACGGGCCCGAGGGTCGGGTGGTCCCAGCGCAGCAGCGCCTCGAAGCCGACCAGCCGTTCGGTGTCGAGCGTCACGACGGGTTGGTAGACGAGGTGGAACTGCCCGGCGGCCAGCGCCCCTGCGAGCTCGTTCTCCATCGCGATCCGTGCGACGGTCGCGCTGAGCATCTGCGCGTCGAACACCACCGCCTGGTCCCGTCCGGTCTCCTTGGCGTGGTACATCGCGATGTCAGCGTCGCGCAGCAGCGACGTCGCCGTCGCGAGTGGCTCGCCCACGGCGATCCCGAGGCTCGCCGACACGATGACGGGACGCTCGCCGAGATCGATCGGCTGGTGCAGCGCGCCGAGGATGCGGGCCGAGACCCCGACGGCCTCGTCGACCGGTCGCTCGCTCTGCTCGATGAGCACGGCGAACTCGTCGCCGCCGAGCCGGGCGACGGTATCGACGGACCGGACGGCGGCGACCAGCCTGCGGGCGACCTCGATCAGCAGCCCGTCCCCTTGGGCGTGCCCGAGGCTGTCGTTGACGTCCTTGAACCCGTCGAGGTCGAGGTAGACCACGGCCGGTTCGAGGCCGGTTCGTGCCGCGCGGCGCAGCGCGAGGTCGAGCCGGTCGAGGAACAGCGCCCGGTTCGCGAGCCCCGTCAACGCGTCGTGGAACGCCTGGTGCGACAGCCGTGCCTCGGCGAGCTTGCGGGCGGTGATGTCCTGGATGTTGCACACCAGACCGCCGACATCGGGGTCGGCGGTGAGGTCGCGGAGTCGGACGCCGAGCCACAGGTCGCGGTCATCGGCGTGGACCTGGAACTCGCCCTCGACGACGGCCCCGGGGTCACGCAGCGCCCGTGCGAAGTGCGCAGCTGCCGCGTCCGGGTCGAACGGTCGGACGACGTCGACCATCCCCAGGCCGGCCGTCGGAGCGTCAGGCCGGCCGACCAGCGCGGCGAACTGCGGCGCGTCCCCGACGATGCGGCCCTGCCGGTCCAGCACCACGACCGCGTCGGAGGAGTTGGCAGCCAACGCCGCGCTGAACCGCTGCTGGGTGCGGACCAGGTCCCGCGCCGCCGTCGCGTCGTTGAACAACCTGACGGCACGCGCGAACGCCAACGCGACCAGGACGACCGTCGCCAGGAGGAGCGGGACGGTCTCCGGATGTCGCCCGGAGACGTACCCCTGCAGTTCGATGGCCGGGGGGATCAGCAACGGAACCAGCGCGATCGACACGCGACCAGCGCCGGGACCGGCCCCCAAGGCGGGTGCCGCGGTCCTGACGCCGGTGGGCTGCCACACCGCCGCGGCCAGCAACAGCGCGCCCAGCAACCACCCGGCGTCGAGCAGTCTGCTGTAGCTGTCCGCCGACGCGACCAGCAGCCACAGGGTGTCGGACACCAGCCAGCAGGCGACCCCGGCCGCGGCGAACGTGCCCAACCGGCCGACGACGCGTCCGGCGACGACCGTGCGCACGACCAGGGCGAGCAACGCCGCGTCCAGCGCGGGGTACAGCGACCACACCACGCGGGTCGCCATCGGCAGCGAGGTGTCGCTCAGGGTGGGTGCCACGACGTACTGCCACGCGAGCAACAGGGCGACGACGAACACCGACGCCAGGTCGATCAGACCGTCGACGTCCGCACGACCGCCGCGCCCGTGCTCCTTGATGATGCCGAACAGGCCGGCCGCGATGGCGACGTACGCTGCGATCCACCCGATGTCGGCGAGGGACACGTCGACGTCGCTCCCCGCGCGGACCAGGACGTCGTAGAGGACGTCCCCGACCCCCGACAGCGTCACCCCGAGCGCGAACATGCGCAGCGTCCAGCGTCCGGCGACGCCACGGGTGGCCAGCCAGGCCAGGGCGGAGGCCGCCACCGCGACGCCGAGGTAGATCCCGTCCGCGATCGGACCGTCGGGGGCCGCGACGTAGGCCGCGACCGCGGCGACGGCGGCCGCGAACATCCAGAGCACGCGGGGTGGCACGGACATGGCAGCTCGCTCGGTCGACAGGGGGAGGCCGTACGCCCGTCTGTCGACGGATGCGGCACGGGGCTGAAGGGGACGCCGCACAGCGCGCGACGTCACGCCTCGGCCGGCTGGCCTGGCGGGTGGTGGGTCACGTCCTCGAACCGGCACCGCGTCCCGGAGACGCGGTCGCCGTGGCGCAGCGGATCGACGAGGACGAGCAGGATCCGCCCCGCCAGCGTGCGGGCGAGCAGGTGCCGCGACCGTTCCCCGGCGGCGACCGCCGACGCCGCCGCGGTGAACGCGGCGGCGTCGTCCGGGTCCAGGCTCGACCACCCGTCCTCGCGGAGCAGCGCATCACCCCGGCGGTCGAGCAGGACACCGGCGCGGTCGTCGGCGTAGGTGCAGCGGCCGCGCTGGTCGGTGTGGACCGTGCCGGTCGCGTGGGACCCCACCTGTTCGGCGAGGTCGGCGGTGAGGTCACGTTGCACGGCGACGAACCCGTCGATCCGCCCGACCGCGTCACGGACCGGCGTGATGCTGACCTCGTGGGTGTGGAACGTGCCATCACGGTGCCGGTCGACCAACTCCCCGGCCCACGAGGAGCCGCGGGTGATGGTGCCCCACAGGTCCTCGTAGACCTCGTCGTCCTGGCGACCCGATCGCAGCAGCCGCGGAGTGGCGCCGATCGCCTCGTCCCGTCCGTACCCCGTGACCTCGGCGAAGGCCCGGTTGACGTCGAGGATGGTGCCGGCGGCGTCGGTGACGAACACGACCACGTGGGGGCCGAGATCGAGGTCGGTCACCGACACCGCGGGGCGCATCAGGCGTCCGCGTCCTCGACGATGAAGGCGGTGACCATGCCGAACATCCCGTCGTCGGTCTCGGCGTGGGGCAGGATGTGGCAGTGGAAGACCCAGGCGCCGACGTGTTCGGCGGTGACGAGCACCGAGTACCGCTCCCCCGGCGCGACGTTGACCGTGTCCGCCCAGTACGGCTGGTCCAGGGGGAAGCCGTCCTTGGCGACCACCAACTGGGGCATCCCGTGGAGGTGCATGGGGTGGATCTGGACGCCCTCGTTGTAGTAGTGCATCAGGATGTTGTCGCCGAGCTGGGCCACGATCGGCGCCGTCGCGGGGAACGACTTGCCGTTGAGGCTCATCCCGATCGTGCCGGCGTCGTTGACCACCATCGGGAACTCCTGATCGATCGTCAGGTCGTCCGGCAGGGTCCGGCCTCCGACGGTGCTGCCCTCCTCCGGCAGATCGACGTCACCGATCTGGATCGTGCCCCACATGCCGTTCGGGATCTTCATCTGCGAGTGGTGGTGGGGGTGGTACATCGCGACGTGCTCCTCCACCGCGGTGAACTCGTACGCGAAGCTCTCCCCCGGTTGGATGAGGTCCTGCGTCAGGGGCGCGACGCCGTCCATCTGGTTCTCGAGGATGATCCCGTGCAGGTGCAGGTCGGTGCCGAGCGGGAGCTCGTTGTTCACGACGATGCGGACGTCATCGCCCACCTCGGCGCGGATCGACGGCCCGGGGATCTGGCCGTTGTAGGCCCACCCCTCGACCACCTGTCCCGGCGCGACCTCCCAGTCGATGATCTCGGCGGTCAGCTCGAACTCCAGCGTGCCGTCCTCGAGCACGGTGGGCTCGAGCGGCTGGTTGCCGACCCCCTCGGTCTCGGCCGGGAACGCGGCGATCGACTCGGTCATCACCTCGTCGAGGCCGTTCCAGTCGACGTCGTCCCCGACGCCGTGACCGGCGTGCCCGCCGTCCGCCGCATCGTCCTCGGCGGCGACCGGCGCGGTCGCCAGCTCGTCGCCGGTGACGGTCAGCGTCGCGCTCATGCCGCCCGACTCGTGACCCGCCACGGTGCAGTGCACGTCGTAGGTGCCCGGCGCGAGCGACGACAGGTCGAGGTCGGCGGTCTCACCGCTCGACAGCATCGGCGGTCGCGAGCCCCTCGCCGACGACCTCGAGGTCGTGGGCAACGCTGCCGACGTTGCTCACCGCGAGCACCCCACCGACCGGGATCGACAGGTCGGACGGGTCGATCGCGAACTCGCTGAGTTCGACCGGGACGGTCGCTGCGGCAGCAGCGGTCGGCCCTCCCGGCAGCGGCGGCGACGACGGGCGTCCCGCCAGCACGCGCGACGCTGGTGATCAGCGCGCCGCCTGACAGGACGAGGGCGACCGCGGCCAGGACGGCCGTCGCGATCGCACCGATGGAGCGTTCCTCGGTCACGGTGGGTCCTCCTCGGACGGAGTGGCCCGGCACGCGCCGGGGCACGTGCAGACCGTGCCCGAGGGCGAGGACGTCTCCCAGGGTGCACCGTCACCGACCGTGAGGTCCTTGGACCCTGGACCGTGGGACCCGCGACGGGACCCTGCGCGTCAGGCGTGCCCGTCGCCGCGTTCGAGCTGGGTGTAGAACACCGCGGCTTCGGTCCGTCGGTGCATGCCCAGCTTGGCGAGGACGTTCGAGACGTAGTTCTTGACCGTCTTCTCGGCGAGGTGGACCTGCTCGGCGATCTGGCGGTTGGTCATCCCGTCCGCGATCAGGGCCAGGATCCGCCGCTCCTGCTCGGTCAGCTGGGCCAGGCGGGGGTCCTCGCGGTCGCCCTTGCGCAGCCGCTCGAGCACCCGTGCCGGTCACCGCGGGATCGAGCAGCGAGTCGCCGGCGCCGACGCGGCGGATGGCGTCCACGAGCTCCTGCCCGTGGACGTCCTTCAGCAGGTAGCCGGCGGCGCCGGCCAGGATCGCGTCGAACAGCGCCTCGTCGTCACCGAAGGACGTCAGCATCAGGCAGGCGATCTCGGGAACCGGGCCCGGATCTCGCGGCAGACCTCGACGCCGTTGCCGTCCGGCAGCCGGACGTCGAGCACCGCGACGTCGGGCTGCAGCGACGCGATCTGCGCGAGCGCCATCCCGGCCGTCCCGGCGTCGCCGATGACCTCGAGGTCGTCCTCGGCCTCGAGCAGGTCGCGCAGCCCACGCCGGACCACCTCGTGGTCGTCGAGCAGGAACACCCGCGTCGTCATCTACGCCTCCGGCGATCGGGACCCCGCGACCGCACGGCGCCCGGAGCTAGGGTGGCTCGGCGACGCAGGAGGGTCCGTGCCCCATCGTAACCCGGAGGTGTCGCGTCTCCTCGACGCGGTGCTCGCCATCACCAGCGACCTCGACCTCGAGGTGGTGCTGCGACGGGTCGTCGAGGCCGGCGTGCGCGCTGGTCGGCGCCCGGTACGGCGCGCTCGGCGTCATCGGCGACCACGGCGGGCTGTCGGCGTTCGTCCACACCGGGTTGGACCCGACACGGTCGAGCGCATCGGCCACCTCCCCGAGGGTCGCGGGGTCCTCGGGGCGCTGATCGACGACCCCGTGACGCTGCGGCTGCGCGACATCACCGACGACCCGCGGTCGGTCGGGTTCCCGCCCGGGCACCCGCCGATGCACGGCTTCATCGGCACGCCCATCCGGGTCCGGGGTGAGGTCTACGGCAACCTCTACCTCGCCGAGAAGCGCGACGGTGCGGACTTCACCGATGCCGACGAGGAGCTGGTCGTCGGCCTGGCGGCCGTGGCGGCGGTCGCGATCACCAACACCCGGATGGCGACCGACCAGCAGCGTCTCGGGATGCTCGAGGATCGCGAGCGGATCGGCCGCGACCTGCACGACACCGTCATCCAGCAGCTGTTCGCGACCGGCCTGTCGCTCCAGGCGCTGTCACGACGCGTCGAGGACCGTCCGGAGGTCGCCGAGCGGCTCGCACGCGCCGTCGACGACATCGACGCGACCGTCAAGCAGATCCGGTCGACGATCTTCGGCCTGCAGACCGCGTCGACCGCCGGCGGGATCCGTGCCGACCTCCTGCGGGTCACCGACGAGATCGCCACGATGCTGCCATCGACCCCGCGGGTCCACTTCGAGGGACCCATCGACACGGTCGTCGACGACGACCTCGCCGGTCACCTGCTCCCGGTCGTCCGCGAAGCGCTGACCAACGTCGCGAAGCACGCGCAGGCCACGTCCGTCGAGGTCGAGATCGCGGCGACGTCCGACCTGATCCGGGTGACCGTCCGCGACGACGGGCGGGGTGCGGTGACGGACCGACCCGGTGGCCAGGGCCTGCGCAACCTCGCCGAACGCGCCCTCCGCTGCGGCGGTCAGCTCGTCGTCAGCACGCCACCCTCGGGACGCGGGACCGAGGTCACCTGGACGGCGGCGATCACCCCGCGGTGATCGTCAGCACGCCGCCGAGGACGCCTCGGCGGACGCCGCGGGCGCGGCGAGGTTGACCGCGACGTCGGCGAGGACGCGGTCGATGGTGCGGCGAGCCACGCGTCCGAGGGCGACGACGTCGATCGCCTCGCCGAGCGGTCCGCCCGGGGGCACGTACCGGCCGTCGAACACGACCGTCACCTGGCCTCCGCCGGTCACGGTGACGCCGAGCTCACCGTCGAGGACGGGCAGGAGGCGGTCGAGGGCGACGACGTCGCCGACGTCCGGGACCGGACGCCACGACCACCGGCGCCACCACGTGTGATCGACCTGCCAGGGGTCGCCGACGGTCACCTCGACGGTGCGGCGCAGCGGCCCACCGGCGACCGGGACGAGCCACCGGTCCTGCCCGGCGTGGCGCGCCTCCGGCAGCCACGACCCGGGGTCCTCGAGGAAGCGATCGACGGCGGCGCTCCCGTCACCGGGGACCGGCAGGAACTGGCTCAGGTCGCGGGACATCACGCCACCCCGGAGGGTGCGATGTGGCTGGTCAGGTCCGAGGCTGCGGTCACCGCTTCGAGCCGGAGGGCGACCTCGTCGACGAAGCGCTGCACCACCGCGGCGGCGATGCGGTGCGCGATGGCCCGGTCGAGCAGCTCGCCGACGATCCCGAGCGGCGGGTCGTAGGTGCCGCTCACGGTCACCTGGACCCGGGGCGGGTGCAGGGACAGGGCGGACAGTTCGAGGTTGGCCTCGGCGGCCGGGAACAGCACGTGGCCCTCAGCCGCTCGCCACCGCAGGGGTAGGACGCTGCGGAGCACCTCGACGGGTCGTGGCGTGCCGACCTGGATGGCGACGTCGCGGGCGAGCTGGAACCCGCCGAGGTCGACCACCAGCTCACCGGTGACCGCGTCGCCGTGGGCGGCGGACGCGTCGGTGGCCTCCTGCAGCAGCTGCTCGGGTCGAGTCGTCAGGACCTCGATGGCGTCGTCGAAGGCGACGTCGGCATCGGCGTACGCGTAGAGGGTCGCGGCCATCGGAGGGCTCCTGCTCGGTGATCGGTAGCAGGAGCGTGCGCTCGTGGCTCATCAGCGGCGAGAGGCGAAGGGCACCTCGACGTCGGGCCCTTCGGCGCCCTCGGACGGCGCAACTGCCCTAGCCGGATCGTGCTGCCGGGCGGACGATGAGAGCACCGAGCACGAGGAAGAGGTGAGGACCGTGGACGCGAGCATCGCCCTCCTGGTCACCGTCGTCTGGCTGGTGATCGCCGGTGCGCTCCTCCAGGCGCCGGATGCCCTCGACGACGGGTGGGGCCGGGTGCACCGGCTGCCCGCGCCGACCCAGGCCACGCTCTGGGTCGTGTTCCTGCCCTGGATGAGCGCGCTGTGGCTGTGGCACCGCCGGTTGCCGTTCGCGGTGCGTGCCCTGCTCGTCCTCGTCCTGGCGGTCGCGACGATCGCGCCGACCGTGCTGCTCCTGGCCTGACCGCGCCGGGACGGGAACCGAAGGGTCCGCCGTCCCGGCGAGGTCACGTCACCGGCGCTCCGGCGCTCCGGCGCCCCCGCGTCAGAGGCCGAGCGCCCGGGCGAGGAAGGTCGCCATCTGACCGCGGGTCACCGACGCGTCGGGGCGGTAGCAGCCGCCCGAGCCCTCGGCGATCCCCGCCGCCGCGACGGCGTCGATGCTGCGTTCGTGGGTGTGCCCACGCGTGTCGCAGAACCCGCTCCGTGCTCCCGCGGGCAGGTCCGCAGCTCGCGTCAGGAAGGTCGCCATCTGGCCCCGGGTCACGGCCGCGTTCGGGCGGTAGCACCCGCCGTTCCCGAGCGCGATACCGGCGCGTGCCGCGGCGCGGATGCCCGCCTCGTGCGGGTGACCGGCGGTGTCGCAGAACCCGGTGCCGCCGGCCGGCAGGTCGTAGGCACGCTGCAGGAAGGTCGCCATCTGCCCCCGCGTGACCGGGTCGTTCGGCTTGAACCGGCCGTCGTTGCCGAGCGCGATCCCGGCCGCGGCCACCTTCTCGATGTTCGCCTCGTGGGTCGAGCCGGCCGTGTCGCTGAACGTCGCACCGCTCCCGCTGCCGCCGCTCCCACCGCCCGGCGCCGGTGACGCCGTGCCGCCGGTGAGCCGGGCGCACTGGTCCTCGGCGCTGCCGCGGACGACGTTGGCCCCACCGGTCGGCGCGGGCGAGTTCTCCTTGCACTGCAGGTTCCCATCGACCCGGTTCGCGCTGACGTCGACACCGCCACGGTTGCCGACGATCTGGATGTTGCCGCCGACCGGGTTCGAGTGCGCCACGAGCCGACGGCTGTTGGCGTCGTACTGGAGATCGCCGCCGATGGTGGTCCGGTAGGTCGTCGCGCTGCCACCCTGCTCGACCTGGACCGATCCGCCGACCTGGCTGCTGCGCACGTCGACGTCGCGGTGGCCCTCGGCCTGGATGTTGCCGTCGACCCGGACCTGTCGCGCGGTGAGCGTCGCGCCGGTGCCGACGACGATGTTGCCCTCGACGCGGGTGCCGGTCAGCTGGCAGCTCGCGCCGTCGGGGACGCGGAGGTCGTCGACGGTCTCGGCGCCGATCGACCCGCGACGACGCACGGTGGACCCTTCCGGCGTGGGCCGCCCAGCGCGGACCCGAGACCTCGAGAGTGCCCGACCTCCCCGGTGGTGACGTGAGGCGGGGATGAGAGGGCGCTCAGACGGGGCCGTGTCCGCCACGCCGCCCGTCGGTCACGGTCGCTGGCCCCGGTCGAGCTTGAGGAGCTCGGCGGCGAGGTAGCCGCGGATGCGGCGCAGCCCACCGACCTCGTCGATGTGCGCAGCGAGGCGGCGCAGGGACGCCTCGAGCACCTCGGGCCGCGGGGTGCGGCCACGCGCACGCACCTCGTCGAGCCACTGCACGGGTGAGGCGTGACCGCGCTCGCGGTTGCAGCGGGCGCAGGCGGCGACCTCGTTCTCGGGGATGCTGGGGCCGCCCTTGACGCGGGGCACGACGTGCTCACGGGTGGGACGCACCAGGTCGGAGAACGCCCGCGAACACCACACGCAGAGGTCGCCGTCGCGTTCGAGCGCGACCACCAGCCGTTGCGCCGACGACGTCGGCTCTCCTCGGCGTGACAACGGGACGGGTCGCACGAGGCCGAGGGTACGGCCCACCGCGCCGTGTGGTGCCGCCGGGAGCACCGCTCCGTGGTGCCGCGACGGCCGTGGAACGCAGAGAACCGGCCACTGACTGGGGCCGGTTCTCCGGGTGGGGCGTGCAGGAATCGAACCTGATCAGGGCGGTGACAGGCTCTCGTGGCCGGTGAGGGAACGTGCGTCTGACCTGCGGAAACGTGGATCTGCGTTCCGGGCGGTCCGGCTGGATCCCGGCGTGTGCGGGACGTTTCGTTGCCAAGATGTTGCCACGACGACGTGACCGGAGCCGAGATCCTGCGGGCCCAACCTCGCCTCACCACGCTCGACGGCGCCGAGGACTTCCGGCTCGGCCCGAGGTCCTCGTCCACGACGGCGACCTGTGGGAACTCTCCGCCAACGGGACACCGAGTAGCGGCCGTCACGGGTCCATCACGGGTCCATCACGGGCCCGTCACGGGCCCGTCACGGCACATCGCCGTGATCGCCGCGTGCCGGGAGCCGGGGGAGGCGCGGACGGTCCCGTCCACGACAGCACGGTCGCGCACAGTAAGTAGATGGAGTGCACTTGACTGCGTTCAGTCCCTACACTTACGCTCATGAAGCGACGTGACCTCATCCAGCAGCTCCGTGACGCGGCCAGCGATGCGGACCTCGAGTTCACATCCCTGCGCAACCGTGGCGGTCACGAGGTGTTCACCCTGGACGGTCTGCGAATCCCGATCCCGAACCACCGCGAGATCGCCGAAGGCACCGCACGATCGATCATGCGGCAGGCAGCAGACAAGCTCGGAGAGGAGTGGTGGACGTGATCACCTACCGCGTCATCGCCACCCGGGACACCGGCTGGTGGTCGCTGGTCGCCATCGACGTCGAGGGACGCGAGGTGGCCTCCCAGGCGCGACGTCTGGATCAGGCCGAGACGGCGATCCGCGAGGCCATCGCCCTGGTCCTCGACGTCGACGACGACGCGTTCGACGTCGACATCACCCCAGACCTGAGCCACGTCGGGGTGTCCGGTGGCACCCTCGAGGCACTCGAGCTGCGACGCGACCTCGCTGAGCTCACCGACCGCGCGCGTCGCCAGACGCCCGCGGCGGTCGCCGAGCTACGGCAGGCCGGCCTCACCGTGCGCGACGTCGCCCAACTCCTCGGCGTCACCCCGTCACGCGTCTCCCAGATCGAGAAGCAAGCCGCCCTGGCGAACTCCGCCCAACGGCCAGAAGCGCTACACGCCTGAGGCCGGATCTGCCCGTGGGAGGTGGCTGGAGGGCCGTCGGTGGCTTGCCAAGGGAACGTCTTCCATGCCCGCCAGCCGTACTTGTCCTGATGCGCGTTGAGGTGCATCAGCGCGAGCACGGTGTCCTGGACCCGACGCTCGTCGTACACGGCGCCCCTCCACGGCTCGGAAACTCTGTCCCGCCGAAGCTACGTCGACACGGATCGTGGGTCACTCCACGAGAGTCGCGGACTGGCACGAAGCCGTGACAGCGGGCCCCGGGCACAGCGGACCGTTCCATCCATAGCGTCACGGCGGTTCGTCGCTGGTCGGGTGGTGCTCGCAACACGGCCCCTCGCACAGCGCCCCTCTGTGCCGTACGCTCTGCCGTACCGCTACCCGTACGGGATCATGGAGGCTGTCGATGGCTGACGTCAAAGGCATGGAAGAGATCCGCTCCACGCTGCCGTCGATCCTCGCAACGCTGCGGCGCGCACCCCAGACCGACCCCGTCCACTTCGGGTCCCACCGCCGCGACGAGGCGGTGCTGCTGTCGAGGGAGCGCTACGAGCAGCAGGAAGCCGCGGTGCGTCAACTCGAGGACCTCGAACGGCTCGGCGCACTCGCGATGGTCCGCGACCGGCTCGCAGACGGCCGGTACTCCGAGGGCACGGTCGATGACCTGTTCGCCGCGGTGGACGACCCGGCGTGAGCCTGCCACTTCGGTGGCACGACGGTGTCCCTGCCGACCTCCGGCGCGTCCGCGAGGTGCTGGGCGATGAAGCCTTCGAGCGAGCACGTCAGGTCATCACCGCACTGCCAGGCGATCCGCTCCTCGGTGACTGGCTCACCGACCAGGCCGGAACGGGGGACCTGTCCACCTGCCGGAAGGTGAAGCTCGGACCGGACGAGATCGCCCCCGACGGCACCAACCTCGGTCCCGCACTCCGGCTCGTGTACCGACTGCTGCCCTCCAACACCGATGCTCAGCAGGTCGAGGTGCTCTGCGTCGCTCCACGTCGCGACCTGATCGCCTACGCCGTGGCCGCTGCACGCCTCGAGGGAGACCGACCGGGCACGAAGTAGAAGCAACGCCCAGGTACCGCTACACGCGTGAGGCCGGATCTGCCCGTAGGAGGTGGCTGGGTGCTCACCCGACTCGCCCCGCCGGTCGTGACCTCAGCCAGCCCCGGGCTCGTCGACCCCGAACAGCTCGGCGAACAGTTGCTCGGCCAGCCGCGACCCCTCGTCGGTGAGCGCCACCGACTTGGCCTTGGACCGCGGTTCGTCGATGAGCCCTCGCTGGTGGAGGCCGTCGGTAGCCTCCCAAGGGAAGGTCTTCCATGCCCGCCAGCCGTACTTGTCCTGATGCACGTTGAGGTGCATCAGCGCCAGCCTGGACTCGCCTGGATCATCTCTCAGATGTCATCGCTTGACACCAGCGACACGTCGTCGACCATTAGGTGCCCGGCCAGTACCCGAACATGCCGTTCGGCGACCTGGACTTCCGCCGCCCGGCAGGCGCCGCTCCCACGACCGTGAACGAGACCGGACCCCCGTCCAGTCGTAGTCACGACCGTTAGCGGTGTCTCGGAGGCACCTCGGCGGGTCCTCGGTGTGTGGCGGCCGAACTGGACAGTGTCGCCCGCTCCCTCAGGCCAGCACGCGTTCGCCGAGCACCTGTTCGGTGAGGTTCCACAGACGCGTTGCGGTCTTCGTGTCCCGGACCGACGGGTAGACGTCGAGCAGGACCGGTCGCCCTCTCAGCTGCGTGCGCCCGGAAGGACCGATGAACGCGCCACCAGTGGTCCGGGGGTCGAGAGCACGCAACGTCGACCGCGCTCCCGCTGCGGCAGATGGGAGCACGGCTGCGGTGGCACGGAGGCTGGCAGAGGCGAGGCGGGGGCGTCCTCCACGTCGCAGCTGCCGCGACAGCAGGTTCGTCGCGGCGGCACCCGGATGAGCCGCGACGGCGCTGACGGACGAGCGGGCTTCCCGGCAGCGCCGGTCCAGCTCCAGAGCGAACAGGAGGTTGGCCTGCTTCGTGTTCCGGTACGTCTGCTGACCGTCGTACGTGTCAGGGTCGAGCAGCTGCGCGTGAGTGGTGGCTGGCGAGAGCTGGCCGCCACGGGCTTCACCGCTCGTCACCATCACCACGCGGGACGCGCTGATGTCGAGCAGCGGCCAGAGGGCAGCCACCAGCGCCGCGTGACCGAGGTGGTTCGTGGCCATCTGCAGCTCGAACCCCTGCGCGCTCCGGAGCAGCGGACCGCCCATGACCCCAGCGTTGCAGACTAGACCGGTGAGGTCGTCGTAGCGGTCGAGCAGCACCGCCGCGCCGCGCGCGACGGCGCCGAGATCTGCCAGATCGAGCTTCACCACGCTCGTCGAGCCCGGGCCGGACAGACGCGCGGCGGCGCGCTCTCCAAGCGCCGGGTCGCGAACGGCGAGCACGACGTGGGCACCGGCCAGTACGAGAGCGCGCGCCACCTCGGAACCGATCCCGCTGTTCGCCCCGGTGACCACGAACGTGCGACCTGCCTGCGGTTCGAGCCCAGGCCACCGGTCGACCGAGCGGCTCATCGGGGGCCCTCCGTGGCTGCGACGCGGACGACGGCCTTCCCCCGGGCCCTGCCCTCCTCGACGTAACGGATGGCGTGCGCAGCTTCGCTCAGCGGGTAGGCGCGGTCGACCACCGGGATGACGGTGCCCGCCTCGAGAAGCTCGGCCAGCACGAGCATGTCCTCGTGGTTCTCCCGGCTGATGAACGTGCCCTGCTTCTGGCCGACGAACAGCGACTGCGCGGAGGCGCGCACCTGGCGGTCCAGGCCGCCGAGCCAGCGGCCGCCGCCCTCGCCCCCGACGATGATGAGCGTGCCCTTCGGCGTGAGGACCTTCCGCAACCGTGACAGCGACGAGTTCCCACCGATGTCGAGGATGAGGTCGAAGAGCCGGCCGCTCTCGGCGAAATCGTCCTGCAGGTAGTCGATGACCTGGTCGGCGCCGATGCTGCGAACGAGGTCGACCTTGGTCGTGCTGCACACGCCGGTGACGTGTGCGCCGAACGACTTGGCGAGCTGTACGGCGTAGGTTCCAACGCCTCCGGAGGCGCCGATGATGAGGACCTCCTGACCCGTCCTGCACCTCACCGTGGTCGCGGAGCGCTTGCAGGGCGGTCAGCCCGGAGATCGCGACCACCGCAGCCTGTTCGAACGAGAGGTTCGCAGGCTTGAGAGCGAGCTTGCGCTCGGGAGCGCGGGGCGTACTCGGCGTACGTGCCCTTCCCGATGCCGAAGACCTCGTCGCCGGGCTGGAACCGGGTCACGTCCGAGCCGACCGCTTCGACGATCCCCGGCGACATCCATCCCGAGCACGGGGTTCTTCGGCCGGCGCAGACCGCCACCGGCGAGGCGGATGGGGTAGGGAAGGCCGGCCATGAGGTGCCAGACGCCCCGGTCGACGCCTGCGGCGTGGACGCGGATGAGGACCTCGTCGTCGTCGATCTCGGGACGGTCGAGGTCACCGATCTCGAGCAGATCCGTCGGGCCGTAGCTGGTGTGGATGATCGGCCTTCATGAGTTCTCCTCGGGTGTGGTCGGGGTCGGTCAGGCGAGGGAGAACGGCGGGTAGCGGTCGGTGACGAGCAGGAAGGCGTAGGCGTCGACGCGCAGCCCCAGCGCAGCGACGCCCTCGACGAAGTCGAAGAGGCCTCGCGGGTAGCGGCCGGTGAGCAGGACGGCGAACCAGGCGACGATCGACCGCGACGACGGCAGCGATGCTGAGGAAGGAGCAGCACGACGTAGTGGGGATGGCCAGCAGCCACTTCACCAGCGGGAGCCAGCGGTTGAGGTCCTGCTCGACGTCGGGGTAGTCGAGTTCGAGGTGGACGGACTGTTCCTCGTCGGTCGACGGGTAGCGGTCGGTCATCAGAGCCAGGTAGGCGACGACCCGCGTCGACGAAGCGGTCAGCTGGAGGTTGAAGTCGAACCACCAGCGCGGGTACTTCTGCCGGAACGACGATCATCAGCGCCACGCGGCACCACCAGCGACCCCGCTCGCGATGGCGCCGAGGCTCCTCCCCCTGCCGCGGTGGAGCCGACGAGCCCGAGGAGGAACGCGATCGGGAGCACGTAAGAACAGACGCAGCGCGGTGGACAGGCGGTCCAACGGCCGGTCCGGGTAGTCGATGGTGAGGCGTGCCCCGTCGGGGCTCGGTGATGGTGGTCACGTCACGGTCTCCGCGCGAGGCACGGACAGCGGTCTGCGTGCGGTCGATTGCGCACCGGCATCGAGCGCTCAGTCGGCGATCCGCAGGGCGACCGCGGGCCGGATGCGGGCTGCGCGAGTGGCGGGCCATGCGGTCGCGGCCAGCGAGGCCGCGAGTGGGAGGGCCAGGATGACGAGCAGCCCACCCACGGCACGATGAACGGGATCGCGGACGTCGCCGAACGAATCCGAGCCGGCAGCAGCTGACGGGTCGTGATCAGCCCCAGCACGGCACCGATCACCGTGCCCTGCACCGCGATGAGTCCGGCTTCGGACAGCATCGCGGTGCGGATGAGTCCGGCGCGGAAGCCCATCGCCCGGAGCATGCCGATCTCCTGGCGCCGCTCGCGGACGGCGCGGACCATCACGACACCGAGACCGGCGATCCCGACGAGCAGGCCGAACCCGAGGAAGCCCCGCAGGAGCGCGAGGAAGCCGGTGAGCTTGCTGCGCTCCCGCGTTGCCGAGCGCGCGTGAACGTGTCGGCGTCGGCTCCCTGCGCGAGGAAGTGCCGCGTTCACGCGCGGACGCGACGGCATCGGCGTCGGCACCGTCCGCCACCCCGAGGTAGTAGCGGGTGACGATGTCCTGCTGCGCCGAACAGCTCGGTGGTGAGCTCGCGGCTGACGAGGGCGCCGTTCTCCAGCCAGTCCGTCTCGCCCAGGCCGCGATCGTGAGCTCGCGGGCCGCCCGCTGCCCGGCTCGATGACCGTGAAGGTGTCACCGACGTGCAGCACCGCGACGTCCACCCCGGCGACGAGGAAGTTCTCCGGCACGATGGCGAGCGACGGGTCGTCGAGCACCGCCCGGTAGACGTCGGCGTCGCTGGCGTAGGCCTCGCCGCGGCGGAACAAGCCCGGGGTCGCCGCGTGTCAGCAGGTCGGCGTCGAACCCGCTGATCGGCCAGCGCGGGGGTGCCGTCGAGGTGCGCGGCTTCGAAGTTCGCCGACGCCGCGGTCAGCCCGGCGACCGCGACCACGTCGTCGCGGGCGGCCAGTGCTTCCGCGTCGACGGGGTTGGCCGGGTTGGTGTCGACCAGGACGTCGAACCCGGCCGCGAGCTGCGTCGACGGTCGCGCCGCGTGTTGCCCTCCAGCGACGCGGAGAACGAGGTGAGGATCGTCACCGTGAAGATGACGAGGGAGAACATCCCGAGCAGCATCGAGGTGCGGAACCGTCGCGCCAGCGGATAGGCGATGCCCAGCCGCGGCGCGAGACCACGTCCGCCGCGTCCGAGACGCTCGACCGCGAACGTCCACACGCGGTCCAGGCTCGACGCCAGCGACACGGCGCCGGCGGTCAGCACGACGCCCTGCACGACGAAGACGAGCATGTCGGCGCCGCCCATGATGTCGGGGAACAGCGGGTACACCGCCGAGTCCCCAGGCGAGCACGGTGCCGGCGACGAGCAGCCGCGCGCGGCCGCTCGCGGGAGGAGTCGGCGCAGCAGCGGTGCCGGCGGAGAACGCCGCCACGGGGACGCCGAGGACGAGCGGCGATCGCGTTCTCCTCGAGCGTAGCCCGACGACGGCGCAGCGGCGGCGCCGGCGAGCGATGCCGACCGCGCCGAGCGACCAGCGTGCGCGTCGCGCGCACGCGGTGACCGTCGGCTCGGGCAGGTCGCGGATCGCCCGGATGATGTTGAGCCGGGCGATGCGCAGGCTGGTGGCCCAGATGGTGACCAGCGAGATGACCAGGCCCGTGCCGGCGCCGATGGCGAGGCTCGTCGGCTCGATCACCAGCGGGTAGCCCGATGCCCTCGCGCGGCCCCGAAGATGGGGCCGGCGACGACGGCGACGAGCCAGCCGATGCCGAGGCCGGCGACCGCGCCGAGCCACCGCGGCGACGATCGCGTAGAGCGCGCCCTCGATCGCGAAGGCGCGGGTGAGCCGCCGGCGCGTGAACCCGACGGCCCGCAGCATGCCGAGCTCGGTCTTGCGCTCCTCGGCGAGCATGACGAACAGGTTGACCAGCAGCAGGATCCCGGCGAGCGACGCTGAAGCAGCCCGATGCATGCGTGAACACCTCGGTGAGCCCGGCGCCCTCGGCGTTCCGCGTCGTCGAGCACGCGCGGCCTTGGGCGCCTCGACCTCGACGCCGGGCAGCGCCGGCGACGGCGCGCTCGCAGGTCCGCCACGGCGGCGTCGGACAGCGCACGCGTGTCGAACACGCCGCCGTCGAGCGAGACCAGCAGCCGCGTCCTGCGGGGGTGCGGCCAGCCGACGGCGCTGCGCCGCCGGCCAGCCCGGTGATGCGTCCCGGGGGCGACGATCGCGCCGCCGTAGCCGGCGAGGCCCGACCTCGGGCACGACCTCGCTGACGACAGCGTCGACCGTCGGCAGCCGTAGGCGTGGAGACGCGACGGCGTCGCCGGCCGCGACGCTCGAGCCGCGCCGCGGTGCGTCGCGTTGACGACGATCTCGTCCGCGGCCGGCGTCGCCGCGTCGGCGAGCCCGGTGATCCGCGGGTCCGCGCCGAAGGCCTGCGGCGGCGGCGAAGTCGAGCTCGACGACCGGACCTGCGGCACCGCCGCGTGCCCGCCGCGGTCGCCTCGAGCGTCGCCGGTGGTGGTGGTGACCGGCAGCAGGCCGTCGATGCCGCGATGTCGGCGGCCTCGACCGCGGCCGCGACCGCGTCGAGCGTCGCCGCCCTGGCCGGCGGTGAGGGTGATGTCGACCGGGCCGAGCTGGGTCCGGGCGACGTCGGCGAAGGAGCCTTCGATGACGTCACCGACGACGAACGACGAGGTGATGATGGCCGTGCCGAGCAGCGCGCCGGCGACGACCAGCACGGCCTCCGCGCGGCGGCGGCCGATGTTGCGCAGCGCCATCGCGACGAGCGTCGCGCTGGCGCACGCGCGGCGACCGCGAGCGGCAGCAGGAGCAGCAGCAGGCGACGGCCCCGAGGACGGCGACGGCGGTCATGCCGTCACCGCCGCGGCGAGGTCAGCTCGCCGGTGCATCGGGCTCGCCGTCGTGCGACGACCAGGCCGTCGCGGACCTGGACGAGCCGCTGCCCGGACCGGCCGAGGTCCTCGTCGTGGGTGACGACGACGAGCGTCTGGCCGGCGGCGTGGACCTCGTGCAGCAGCTCGACGATCTCGCCGGCGGTGTGGCTGTCGAGCGCGCCGGTGGGCTCGTCGGCCCACACGAGCGCCGGCTCGGCGACGAGCGCGCGGGCGACGGTGACGCGCTGCTGCTCGCCGCCGGACAGCTCGCCGGGCCGGTGGTCGGCGCGGTCGGCCAGGCCGACGCGGGCGAGCATCTCCCGCGCCCGCTCGCGGGCCTGCTTCGGCGCGACGCCGGTGACCAGCAGCGGCAGCTCGACGTTCTCGGCGGCGGAGAGGACGGGGATGAGGTTGAAGCCTGGAAGACGAAGCCCATGCGCTCGGCCCGGTGGCGGGTGCGGTCGGCGTCGGACATCGCGAACAGGTCGGCGCCGTCGACGGTCGACGGTGCCGGCGTCGATGTCGTCGAGGCCGGACAGGCAGTTGAGCAGCGTGGTCTTGCCGTTGCCGGAGGGGCCCATGACCATCACGAGCTCGCCGGCGCGGACGTCGAGGTCGATGCCGCGCAGCGCCTGCACCTCGTGGCGTGCCGGTCCGGTAGGTCTTCGTCACGCCCGGGCGGTGAGGATCGGCTCTGAGGGCGGTCCGTGGATGTGCATGGTGTGCTCCTCGATGGAACGGTGGCGGCGGATGTCGGTGCGCAGACCTGGTGCGACCTGCCGCCGGTGGAGTCTGGTGGCGGACCGGTGGAGTCCGGTGCAGGGAGCGCGGTCGCTCTGACGACACGATGGCTGCGCGCGCGCGGCTGCACGTCCCCCTCGGGTCCGCTCGTCCTGGCCGCAAGGACGTCCCTCGTCTTCTGCGCCTCCCCGTGGGCCTCGGGTCTGCGACAGTGCAGGGGCGAGCAGGAGCGCGGATGGAGTCCATCTGCTCGGTGGGCTGGGGGCCGTCACCGACGGGGGAGCCGCTGGAGATCGGGCCGGCGAAGTGCGGCGGTGCTGGCCGACGCTCGCGCTGTCGGTCGGCGACGCGGTGCCGGTGTCGCGGCTGGTCGACGTGGTGTGGGGCGAGGATCCGCCGCGGACGGCCGAGAAGACCCTGCAGGGCTACGTCGCGCAGCTGCGCAAGGACCTCGGCGCCGACGACCATCGAGCGCAGCGGGACGGCCTACCGGCTCGGCCTCGACGCCCGACCGCGTCGACGTGGCCCGGTTCCGGCGGCTCATCGAGTCGGGCGACGTCGACGGGGCGCTGGCCGCGTGGACCGGCACCCGCTGGCGGGTCTGGAGGTCCCGGGGTTGGCCGCCGCAGCGACGGGCTGGTCGAGCAGTGGCTGGGCGCCGTCGAGGAGCACCTGGGCCGGCGAGTCGTCACCGACCCGGCGCGGCCATCGCGCCGCTGACCGAGCTGACCGGCGCCCACCCCTTCCGCGAGGAGCTGTGGGCGCTGCTGATGACCGCGCTCTACCGGTCGGGCGGCAGGCCGACGCACTGGCGGCGTTCCAGCGGGCCCGCGAGCACCTCGTCGACGAGCTCGGGGTGGAGCCCGGGCCGCGCCTGCGGAGAGGTCGAAGCGCAGATCCTGGACCAGGACGCTGGGCTCGACGAGCCGCGCCCGGGGCGACGGGCCACGCAGGCGGCGTGCCGGCCGCCCGACCGGGACGGTCACGTTCGGGTTCGCCGAGGTCGCCGACGCGTCGCGGCTGTGGGTAGGAGCACCGGCCGCAAGATGGCGTTCGCGATGGCCCGTCTCGACACCGTGGCCCGCGCCGCCACCACCGCTGCGCACGGCGGGACCGTCCGGTCGTGGCCGGCGAGTCGTTCGGCGTGGCCTTCCACCGCGCCGACGACGCCGCGGCGCTGGGCGACCGAGCTGCAGCTCGCGGTCGAGCAGGAGCCGTGGCCGGGCGGGGTCGACGTGCGGGTGCAGCGTGGCCCTGCACACCGGTGAGACCGAGGAGCGCGAGGGCGGCTCCTTCGGGCCGGCCGTGCACACGGCGTCGCGGCTGGCCGCCGCGGGCCACGCGGGCCAGATGCTCGTGTCCGCCGTGACCGCCGGCGCTGCTCGAACGGCACGACCTGCGCGACCTCGGTACCCACCGGCTCGAAGGCGTGGCCGGCGAACACGACATCATGGCAACTCGACGACGGCGACCACCCGCCGCTGCGGTCCGCCCGGCGCGGTCGGGGCAACCTGCCCCGCCGACCGCGGCGGCTGCTCGGGCCGAGACGAACGAGCTCGAGGCCGTCGCGAGGCGCTGGAGGCGGTCGCCGATCGTGACGCTGGTCGGGCCCGGCGGCATCGGTAAGACCACGCTCGCGCTGGCCGCCGCCCGACCGGTCCGCGACGAGCGCGACCGCGGCGGGTCTGGCTGGTCGAGCTCGCCGAGATCACCGATCCGGACGACGTACCCACGCCGACGCCGAGACGCTCGGGGTCACCGGCGGCGCTGGGCGCACGCTGACCGAGTCGATCGTGGCGGCGCTGCGCGTCGCGGCCCCGCCTGCTGGTGCTCGACAACTGCGAGCACGTCATCGAGGGCGCGGCCGCGCTCGCGCGCGCCGTCGCCGACGGCGGCGGCGACACCCGGGTGCTCGCCACGTCCGGGAGGGGCTCGGGCGTCCCCGGCGAGCAGCTGATCGTCGTCCCGCCGCTGGACATCCCGGAGCCGCCGTCGAGCTGTTCGCCGAGCGGGCCCGCGCCGCCTCGCACGACGTTCGACCTCGCGCGCCGACCGCGCCGAGGTCGAGGAGATCTGCCGCCGGCTCGACGGCCTCCCGCTCGCGATCGAGCTCGCGGCCGCCCGCACCACGAGCCTGCACCCGGCGCAGCTGCTGGCCCGGCTGGACGACCGCGCTCCGCCTGCTCGGCGGAGGACGTCGCACGGCGCCGAACGGCACCGGACGCTGCGCGACACCGTGCAGTGGTCCTACGACCTGCTCACACCGGCCCAGCAGCGGCTCTTCGAAATCACCGCTGTGTTCACCGCACCCGTCGACCTGCACGCCGTCGAGGTCGTGGCCGGAGGGCCGGAGGAGGACCGCGTGGAGATCGACCGGCTCCTCGGCGACCTCGTCGAACGGTCGATGGTCAGCGTCGAGGTGGGCACGTTCGGTCACCGCTTCCGGATGGTGGAGACCCTGCGGCACTTCGCCATCGAACAGCTCGAGGTGCATGGGGCCGCCGACGCCGTCGCGGAACGACACGCGCACTGGTGCCGCGCCGAGGTCGCGCACATCGGCGCTGCGCTGGCCGGCACCGCCGAGGTCGACGGCGTAGCCCGGCTCGCCGCTCTCTGGCCGAACCTGCGGTCGGCGTTCGAGTGGGCCTGCAACGCCGGCGACCACGAGCTCGCCGACGCGCTCGTGCGGCCCGTGGCCGTCGAGATCGACCTGCGCCGCCAGGCCGAGATCGGCGACTGGGCCGAGCGGATCCTTGGCGCTGACACCGGTGGAGGACACCGACCGCATCGCCTTCTGGCTCCTGTGGGCGGGGCACCGCCACGCGCAAGCGCGCGACCACGAGACCTACCACGCGCTCGTACGTCGGTACGGGCACGCCGATCACCCGCTCGTCCGCTTCAACGACGCCTACCTCGCCGAGGTCGGGCAGGACTCCCACGACGTGGCCCCGTCAGCCGATCGGATGGCTGCGCGAGCGGGGCGAACAGCACGCCGCGGATCCTGATCGAGATCTCGGGACGCGCCTCATCGCTCATGACGACGCAGCGCTTCGCCGAGCTGGCCGAGCTGGCCGCAGAGCTGGCGGAGCGTCACCGGTTGGAAGGCCCCCCGACCCTGTGGTACTTCGCGCTGGGCATGCAGGGCTACGCCGCCCAGTACCAGGGGCAGACAGAGGACGCCGCATCGCGCTTCGGCGAGGCCGAGGCGGTCGAGCTACCGGCCGGCACCTACCGCGTCGTCCAGACCGCGACCTCGCGGATCGCGTTCGAACGCGGGGACCACGAGCGCGCCTACCGTGGCCTGCGCGACAACATCGACGGGGTGCTCGACAGTGACTACACCGACGTCACGCGGATGATCGCCGTGGAGTTCATCGCCATGATGGGTGTGGTCGGACGACTCGCCGCTGCGGCCCGCGTGCTGTCCTACCTCGACACCACCGGCGACTACGGGATCCTCGCGCGAGAGCACCTCGTCGCCGACGTCGTCCGTCTGATCGATGGAACCGCCGAGAGCATCGACCTTCGAGCTGATCCGCTCAATGCCCACGATGCGCTGGTCCTCATGCGCAGCGAACTCGCGGAGTTGCTGAGGCCGGGTGCTTCGATGTACGTGACGTGACGAGGGCCGGAACGAGTGGTCACAGGCTCTCGGTGGCGTGACCGATCCGCCGCCGAGGCGATCTGTACCGCGGGTCCGCGCCGTCACCACCCGGTGACGCTGATGGGGCCCATCACGCCGTCGTCGGTTCGTGTGCTCTTCGCCCGTCGGCATCGAAGAGCATGATGAGTTCCGCTGGAGCATCGATCGCGTCGAAGGCGTGGGGCGTCATGGTGGAGAACTCCGCTGCCTCTCCTGCTTCGACGGTGACGGCCCGATCTCCGAGGCGGAGCTTGATGCGCCCCTTGAGGACGTAGAACCAGGCCGTGCCGGGATGGACCTTCATCTGGCGGGGCTGGTCGCCGGGCTCGAGGCGCATCTTGGTGACCGCGGTCCGGCTGGTCGGTTGGCTCAACACCCACACGGTCGCGCCTCGCCGTGTCGTGGGAACAGGGCGGATGACGACGTCGTCCTGGTCCTGGGCGAACCAGCTCGCCGACCTCGCTCGGTCCCTCCGGACGGGCGGCCGCCTCTCCTTCGAGAGCCGCAACCCGGACGCGCGAGGTTGGCGGTGGTGGACTCGCGAGCACTCCTTCAGCTCCTCACGGGCGGACGGCGGCAGGACTTCGACTCGTGGGTTGAGGTGACCGGTGTCCGCGACGGTCTGGTGCATCTCGAGGGCCACATCGTGCTCCAGCCGACCGGCGAGCACGTCATCTCCACGAGCACCCTGCGCTTCCGGACCCAGGACGAACTGCACCGTTCCTTGGAGACCGCGGGCTTCCGCGTTCTCGAGGTCGTCGGTGACTGGGACGGCAACCCACCCGCTGCCGAGCTGCCAGAGCTCATCTTCCACGCGGAACTCCGTTAGGTACCGCAAGGACCGGACCAAGAACACCGACTGGTCGGTCAAAGGAGACCAAACAGCCCGGCATCGCGTACCCGCTCGAGACCGTGATTGCCGCGCGCCGAGAACCGCGGATGGTTGCTTCCATAACGACACGGCGGTTGTCGCCTGGAGCACGAAACCTGGCAGCGCGTCGGAACAGCCTTCGCGCTCGACCCAAGGTGGACAGCTCTTGCGCTCTGACTGCTCGGGGTCCTTGGTCGGCGCCGCCGTTGAATCGGTGCATGGTCTCGCTGCCGTGATGCGCCGGTTCAGACGCGTCCATGGGGATCCCGCGGGCGGTGCGGCCGATCACGCCATGTTCGGACGCGCCGTAGGCAGCGCCGCCGGGAACCCCCACGCGAGTACCTGAGGGGTGTTGACGATCACGCTGCCTACGGTGTCGGGGAGCAGTAAGTCTGGGTCCTCCTCGGGCGGTCGTGCCCTACAGCTCCTGGCTCGTGGGACGGAACAGCACCTCGTTGATGTCCAGCTCCTCCGGCTGACTCATCGCGAAAGCCACGACCCGCGCGAAGGAGTCGGCCGGAACTCCGACTTGCCCGACGTACTCCCGGTTCGCCTGTTGGAAGCGCCTCCTGAGAGGCGTCCTGCATGAACCGGTGCGCCTCCGAGCCACCGTCGATGCGTTCACCGCGGTCGACGTGGTTGAGGAAGTCCTGCAGCTCCACGGTGGATCCTGTTCTTCGGTCTCGTCGAGGCGTTCACCCACGTCCGGGGCATCGACGGTGCGCCCTCGAGCAGGTGGTGTGACGGTGCGCCGCGGGCGCACCGAAGCGGTGGCGGGTCAGGGCCGGACGAGGACCTTGAGGGCGTCACGGTTGTCCATGTCGCGGTACGCCTGCGGGACGCCGTCGAGGTCGGTGGTGGCGTCGAAGACCTTGCCGGGCTCGACCGTGCCATCGAGGATGTCCGGCAGCAGCTGTTCCATGTAGGCGCGGGTGGGTGCAGCTCCACCGGCGAGTCGGACGTTGCGGAGGAACAGGCTGCCCATCCCGATGGGGGCCTCCTCGTACTGGGGCACACCGACCCGGCTGATCACGCCGCCGGAACGGACGACACCGATCGCCTGCTCGTAGGCGGGCATGTGACCGACGGCCTCGAGCACCACGTGGGTACCGGACCCGCCGGTCAGTTCACGGACACGCTCGATGCCCTCGTCGCCGCGTTCAGCGACGACGTCGGTGGCGCCGAACTCGCGCCCGAGGTAGGTCCTGTCGGTGTGGCGGCCCATGAGGATGACCCTCTCGGCGCCGAGGCGCTTGGCCGACAGCACGGCCAGCAACCCGACCGCACCGTCACCGACCACGGTCACGGTGGTGTGCTGGTTGACGCCACCGGCGACCGCGGCGTGGTGGCCGGTGCCGTAGACGTCCGAGAGGGTGAGCAGCGAGGGGATGAGGGCCGAGTCGGGCGCGACTGGGAGCTTGAACAGGGTCCCGTCGGCCAACGGGAGACGGACCGCTTCGGCCTGGGCGCCCTCGTCGGGCAGCGCGTCCCAGAACGTCCCGTTGACACACGGCGGTGTGCAGCCCGTCAGCGCAGATCGCGCAGGTGCCGTCCGAGACGGCGAACGGGGCCACGACCAGGTCGCCCTTGGTCACCGTCGTGACCTGTGCACCGACGTCCTCGACGATGCCGATGAACTCGTGACCCATCCGTGCCGGGCCGTCGTCAGGCGACATCGAGTGGTAGGGGTGCAGGTCGCTGCCGCAGACACACGCCGCGGTGACCCGCACCAGCGCATCGGTCGGCTGCGCGATGGCTGAGTCGGGCACGTCCTCGATCCGGACATCGCCGGGGCCGTACATCAGGGTCGCTCGCACGCAGGGCTCCTCATCGGGTTCACGGTCGGTGGGCTGCGGTCTCGCGGGTCACACGGAACCGGCATCCGGTCAACGGGGGAAGTCCCTGCGAGGGGGGTACTGGCCGTACCCCCCACCTCCGGCATCGTGGTCGTACCGTTCGAGCGAGACGAACAGGAGCGTGGCGTGGCCGACGCTGAGCAGATCAAGGAGTTCCTGACCTCGCGTCGTGCGAAGGTCACACCCGGACAGGTCGGGCTCCCCGTCGCGGGCGGGAACCGGCGAGTGCCGGGGCTGCGACGCGAGGAGGTGGCCGTGCTCGCCAACGTCAGCCTCGAGTACTACACCCGCATCGAACGCGGCACCGCCACCGGAGTGTCCGAGACCGTCCTCGACGCGATCGTCGAAGCGCTCCAACTCAGCGAGGCCGAACGCACACACCTGTTCGACCTGATGCGCGCGCAGCGCCGGACCACCCCCCGACGTCGGCAGCCCGCCACCCGCCAGCGGGTACGCGACTCGGTCGCCAACCTGCTCGAGGCCATGCCGCGCACCCCCGCGGTCGTCCACGACCAACGTCTGAACATCATCGCGTGCAACCCGCTCGCGCGGGCGTTGTTCGATCCGTTGTACGCCGACCCGGTCCGGCCCGTGAACTACGCACGGTTCCTGTTCCTGGACCGTCACGCCCACGACTTCTGGGTCGACTGGAACGACGCCGCGGACAACACCGTGGCCATCCTGCGCGGCAACGTCGGTGCCAACCCCAACGACACGGCCCTCAACGAGCTGATCGGTGAGCTCTCGGCCCGGACCCGCGAGTTCGCCACCCGGTGGGCCGCCCACGACGTCCGCCAACACACCACCACCCAGCTCGAGATCCGCCACCCCGAGGTCGGACTGCTGGAGTTGAACAAGGAGGTACTCGACCTGCCCGACGAGGGCCAGAGCCTCGCCGCCTACGTCGCTCGACCCGACTCACGCACCGCCGACTCCCTCGAACTCCTCGCCAGCTGGGCCAGAACCGGACCCGAGGTCGAACACAGCGACCGAACCGCTCCGTAACGCCCGCTATCGCCAAGTTGTCGCCGTCCGCTTCCGACGATGACTTCTTCTCCACGAGATGACACGGGGGGCGCTGTCCCTCGCGTGTCGTACGTTCCGAGCCCTGATCGGAGAAGGGCCTGTGACCGCAGCGTTTCTCGCACCTTTCCTCGCATCCGGGGGCCAGGTCGGCCGGGCCGTCAGGGGGGCAGCTGCCCCTGCAATGGCACCTGACCTGCGGCGATGCCGACCGCGAAAGGGGATGGAGCGAAGCTCCACGCAGTCCCCCCGCTACAGCACGGGAGTCCCGGTCCACGGACCGGGACTCTCGCGTTCTCCAGGGTCCCCGCGGACCCGTCACGCGACGGCGGATCAGGTCAGGTCGAAGTCGGCCGTCAGGAGCGAGCTGCCATCGTCGCCGTGCACCTCGACGCGGGCGACGCGTGGTGTGGGCACGGCCGTCGCGCTGCGCACGCGCGCGGTCTCGTCGTCCGTCGGTCCCCAGGTCCCGGCCGCGATCCACTCGTCGTCGACGTCGACGACCCAGATGGTGTAGCGCTCACGTGCGGGGAGGCTCGCGAGGTCGACCTCGACCGTGGTGCCCCACTCCCAGGCGAACGCGGCGACGGTGCCCTCGACCTGTGCCGCGTCCGCCGCGACCGGCACGACCGCGACGCGAACGGTCTCGGTGGGGGCGGGGTCGACGACCAGGAGCGCGGCGGCCGCCGCCGCGGCCGCGAGCGTCGCGGCCGCGGTCGCGGCACGCCACCGGCGGACCTGTCGGTGCAGCCCCTGCCCAGCCGCGGCGAGCTGCGACGCGAGCTGCGGCCGCACCGTCTCGGGCACGGAGGTGAGGTCCTCGAGGACCTCCTCGGCGGTGAGTCGATCGAGCACCCCGGGCAGCACCGACAGGCGGGCCAGTTCGTCGCGGCACCGCTGACACTCGGCCAGGTGCGCGTCGACAGCCCGGCGCTCGCCGGGCCCGAGGCCCCCGAGCACGTAGGCGCCGAGCTCCTCGCGGACGTGTCCCGGATCGCTCATCCGACGACCCCCAGCTCCTCGAGGCGCAACCGCAGCGCCCGGACGCCGTAGTAGAGGCGCGACTTGACGGTCCCCTCCGGGATCCCGAGGCGGACGGCGGTCTCCCGCACGGTGTAGCCCAGGTAGTGGACCTGCACGATCGCCTCGCGGTGCTCGGGCGACAACGACGCGATGGCCTCGGACACCTGCCAAGCTTCGAGCGCGCGTTCGGCATCCGTCTCGACGCTCCGGTCCGGTCGGTCGACCGCACCGGCCACGAGCCGGGGCCGAGCGGCGCGCCGCCGGCTCCGGTCGATGGTGAGGTTCCGGGCGATCGAGAACAACCACGCGGCGACGCTGGCGCGGTCGGCGTCGTAGCGATCGGCGTGGCGCCACGCCGCGAGCAGCGTGTCCTGGACCACCTCCTCGGCGGCTTGACGGTCACCGAGACGGCGTAGGGCGTAGAGGTAGAGCGGCCCGAGAAGCTCGCTTGGAGCTCCTCGATGGTCGGTGCGGCGTGACGCACGGGACCGGGCACGTGCACCTCCTGGTGGCGCCGCGGATGCTCAGCCCTCGGCGACCTCGGTGATGCGTGCACCGTCGGGTGCGAGCACCCACCACACGTCACCGACGCCCTGCCCGGTCACATCACCGGGGGCCGAGTCGGGTTGGTAGTGGTACAGCGGCCAGCCGTCGTAGGTCGCCTGGATGGTCCCGTCGTGCGTTCGGTCTCACCGAGGAGGGACTCGTCGACGCCCTCGCCGGCGGTCACGGGACCTTCGAGAGGGGGCCAGGTGGTCGCACAATCGTCGTAACAGGTGCTCTCGCCCTGTTCGTCGGAATCGAAGAGGTAGAGGGACATGCCATCGGCGTCGACGACGATCTCACCGAGGTCGCTGTCGGCGATGGCGAGCTCCGTACCGGCAGCGTCACCGGCGGCTCCTTCCTCGTCGGCGGGTTCCTCGTCTGCAGGTTCCTCCTCGGTGGGCTCCTCGTCGGCGGGTTCCTCCTCGGCGGGTTCCTCCTCTGCGGGTTCCTCCTCGGTGGGTTCCTCGACGGGCTCCTCGTCGGCTCCGGGTTCCTCGGCGGCGTCGTCACCTCCGCACGCGGCGAGCGTGAGCGCCAGCGCGGCGGTGACGGCGAGTGAACGGCGTAGCGGTCGGCGTGTCGACACGGTCCACCCTCTGCTCGGCGTACCCGTGACTACGCACCGCGCCCGCGTTCGGTTCACCGTCACGCGGGGCACGTGACCGGCGGTGGTGCGTCTGCCGTCGGTCGGATCACGGCAAGAACGGTCGGGCGCGGCGCCCGCCGTCGGGTGACACTCGATCCATGAACGATGACGCACGTGACCGCCTCAGGGAACTCCTCGACGCGGTCCTCGAGGGCACCGACGGTGCGGTCGGAGGCGAACGCCGGCGGCTGGCCGACATGGCGGACGATGCCGCGAGCTCGTCGTTCCACCTCAGCCGGTTGGTGTCGGCCGCGACCGGCGAGCCTCCCGTCGCGATGCGCCGCCGGGTCCTGCTGGAGCGCGCCGCCTGGCAGCTCGCTCACGGCGCGTCGGTGACGGACACGGCGCTGCACGCCGGGTACGGGTCGCCCGAGGGGTTCGGTCGCGCGTTCGCCCGGGCGTTCGGCCGTCCGCCGTCCAGCCCGGCCAGCGGCAGCCACTGGCTGCCCGCCCCCAACGGGATCCACTTCCACCCGCCCACCTCGCTGTGGGTGCGCGCCGAGGAGTCGCCGATGGACCCGCTCACGAAGCAGCTGGTCGCCCACGATCTCGACGACACCAGGGCGCTGCTCGACCTCGTCGAAGGGCTGACCGAAGAGGGCGTCCGAGCACGACGACCTTTAGGTCGGCGTGCTCTCGTCGGCCCAACCGCAACGTGCTCAACCCCCTGGACGTTGGTCGTGCTCCGCGAGACGGCGAACAGATCGCAGAACACAGCCGCATCGATCGGGACACCGGCTGCCGAGCTGTAGCCGTTACCGCAGCGTCATGCAGATCACGTACGCCGTCGCTGAGCTCGTGTCGGGCGCGCTTGCGATGGCTCGCGACACGTACACCTCCCAGCCGACGACCGTTGGGTTGCTCAGGAGCAGGTAGTACCCCTGGCTGCCGGCAGCGCCGCCGCCGCCGATCACGGTCGCGCCGACCGGGCACTGGACCGTGACGAAGCCGCCGTTCGCCGGGATGGACCCCGACTCCTCGAACGTCTGCACCCCCACAACCGTGCCCTCACGGAGGGCGGTCGCGTTCATGCCCTGAACCGAGGCGGCGTCGACCGACGGAGCGATCCCCTGGACGTTCCCGGAAGCGCGTTGGAGGAAGGTCGCCATCTGGCCACGCGTGACCGGATCGCTAGGGCAGAAACCACTGCCGTCCCCGCAACCCGCCGAGATCCCCGTTTCCGCCACGAAACCGATGCCGGCAGCGTGAACGTCCCCCGGGTCGACATCCCGGAACGTCACCTGGGCAAGAGCAAGGCCGGGCAGCAGCAGCGCAGCCGCGCCGGCGACGGCGATCGCGAAGGTTCGGCGAGACGTACGGGGTCGCGTCATCACGGTGGACCTCTCCGGTGCAAGATGGAGTCGGATCCCCGTGCGTGCCAGTGACAGGCCTAGCACAGGCCGCCGGGAACCGGTCGCGCCACCTGGAAGGCGCGGTGCCCGCGGCCCCGTTCGAGGCGACCGACCAGAGCCGAGGATCGCGGTGCTCCACTCCACCGGCCGAACACCGACAGCTCACCCACGGGAGGGGACTGCCCCAGCTTTGGTTGACATCTAACGTGGGCCGACGGCCCGCGGGAAGGATGTCTGATGCCGAAGCGCTACCCGCCCGAGTTCAAACGTGACGTGGTCGCTGTGGCCCGCACCTCGGGCCTGACCCACGCCCAGATCGCCGACGACTTCGGGATCTCCGAGCACTCGGTCCAACGCTGGCTGCGCCAGGCCGACATCGACGACGGCGTCGTGGACGGCACCACGACCGCCGAGCAGGACGAGCTGGTCTCGCTCCGGCGGCGCAACCGGGTGCTCGAGCAGGAGGTCGAGATCCTCCGCCGGGCCACGGCGTACTTCGCCAAGGACGCGGCCCCAAAATGATCTACCCGCTGGTCCTCGACCTCGCCGGCGATGGGATCCCCGTCACGGTGACCTGCCGGGTGCTGGGCTTCTCGACCCAAGGGTTCTACAAGTGGCGTGCCAACCCCGTCAGCAGCCGCGACTGGGACGACGCGCACCTGATCGACGCGATCATCGCCATCCACGCTGACGATCCGGAGTTCGGCTACCGGTTCATCGCCGACGAACTGGCCGCGGCCGGTCACAAGGCGTCGGAGAACCGGGTGCAGCGGCTGTGTGCGCTGCAGAAGATCGCCTCGTCCATCCTCCGCAAACGGCGGGGCAGCGGCAAGACGCCGGGTCCGCCGGTCCACGACGACCACG
Organism: uncultured Nitriliruptoraceae bacterium; assembly: GCA_963850715.1. Lineage (GTDB taxonomy): Bacteria > Actinomycetota > Nitriliruptoria > Nitriliruptorales > Nitriliruptoraceae > Nitriliruptor. The sequence continues at coordinate 40,689 of CAWKMM010000017.1, forward strand.
TCGGCCGGGTCTTCCACGCCGAGAAGCTCGACCAGATCTGGCTGACCGACATCTCCGAACACCCCACCGCCGAGGGCAAGCTCTACATCTGCGCCGTGAAGGACGTCTGCTCGCGGCGGATCGTCGGCTACGCGATCGACGCTCGGATGACCTCCCACCTCGCCGACGCGGCGCTGCGCACCGCCATCGCCAGGAGAGCTCCGACCGAGCGCGGTCGTGGTTCACTCCGACCGCGGCGGTCAGTTCCGATCTCACCGCTACCAGCGCACCCTGCGAGCCCACGGCCTGGTCGGCTCGATGGGGCGGGTGTCCTCCGCCGGCGACAACGCCGCGATGGAGTCGTTCTTCTCGCTGCTCCAGAAGAACGTCCTCAACCGCCAGCACCTGGACCACCCGCGACGAGCTCCGCGTCGAGATCATCACCTGGATCGAACGGACCTACCACCGCCGTCGACGCCAACGCGCCCTCGGCAAGCTCACCCCGGTCGAGTTCGAAGCCATCATCGGCGAAACTCACCTCATGCAAGCAGCATGACCCGCACAACCGCCGTCAACCGAAGTCTGGGCAGACCCGAGATGCCACGGGACCGCCCGTGCCGGCGTTCGCAATCCGTCGGTTCAGCCCGCCCACCCAGAGCAATCGCGCCCGCAGCGGGGACGAACGCGCTAGCCACGAACGAGCACCATCACGCCCGTGCTGCAACTTCGAGCGGTCGACGCTTCCGCCTAGGCGCCGAATTGGGGACTCGCGCGCGGGTTCGCTACGACATGGGTCTCCGACGCGACGACCGTCGGCTAGGGACGGTGCGAACCGAAAGGCGCCTCCGCGATGGCGCTCGCAGCGGGCCTCATGTGCGTGATCGCACCCATACCGATGGGGCGCGTGCGACCGCTGTGACGTTCAGGATCGACCGGTCGGTGACGTCGCCCGCGAGACGGTGAGGTTGGACGGTCGGCTCAGGCGGGGTCGGACGCCGCAGCGATGGCGTCGTTCGTCGCGGTCGTCCGTTCTCCCTGTGCCCTGGATCGTGGGGCGACGTCGGCTTCGACGTCGCCCGAGCGTGGCGACGTCAGCTTGCGGCGACGGGCCCGGGACACGAGCAGTTGGTCGTCCGGTCCGTCCCCACGGAGGGGGGACAGACGCCGCGGCGGTCCGACCGAACGGGCGTGAGCCCCGCCGATCAGTGGCCCGGTGACGCGGGACGTGCTCGCCGGCTCGCCGTGACCGCAGCGTCTCCGAGGAGCTCCTCCTGCGAGTGGACGTCGAAGCGGCGGAACAACGCCGTGAGGTGGTTGCGGACGGTGCTCTGGCTCAGGAACAGGTCCCGTGCGATCCCCGGTACCCGTTCACCCTGCATCAGCCGAGACAGGATCTCCCACTGGCGGGTCGTGAGCCCGTCGCTGCCCCCGAACTCGACAGCCTCCGGACATCGTGCGAACCCGGAGACGACGCCGGCTGCCTCGAGCTCCCCAGCGATCCGCCACAGGTGTTGTTCGAGGCGCGCGACCTTCGCGGTGGGGTCGGCGTCATCGTCGGGTGGTGGCGAGAACGCGAAACCGAGCCGGGCGTCCGGTCCCTGGAACCGGTTGAGTACCAGTCGCACCTGTGCCCACTCTTCCTCCCCGCGTCGCATGTGGACCGCGGCGGCGATGCCGGGCCCTCGATGAGGGCACGCGCGGCGGCGGACAAGCAGGAAGGGCACATCGCCGGGATGCACCAACTCGTGCAGTGGGGTGCCTATCAGGTCGTCAGCATCGCGCCGCAGGACGGCAGCGACGTCGCCGCTGATCCGCTCGATCCGTAGCACCGGGTCGAGCACGCCGAGGACGAGCCCGTCGACCGTCGTCGGCCACGACTGCTCGCGTGGCGGCGCGATGTAGCGGCCCGGGTCCTCACCGACGGGGTTGAACAGCCACAGGGCGAGGGGACGGTTCGTCCACTGCGATGCGGCGACCCAGTTGTCGGCCTCGACGATCGAGGCGTCGGCGCGGACCAACCCGCGTCGACTCTGGTAGGCGTCGATATCACCGGACGCGACCAGATCCAGCAGGTGTTCGAGACGGTCGCGATCAGCGACGAGGAGGCCGAGGTCGAGTTGCTCGAGCGGTCGACCACGGAGGAGCAGCTCCTCGACTCTAGGGCTCGCGACCAGCAGGCGGCGTTCCTGGAGGTCGATGATGCCGGCGGGGAGCGGGACGAGCGCCGCCAACCGGCGGGCGTCGAGCCCGACCTCTTCGTCCGACGCGAAGCGCATGGCGGTGTACAGCGACAGCCATCCGTAGGCGGTCCCACGCGCGAGCAACTGCTCCACGTCGGCTCCTCCGACCGCCACGCGTCCGAACGACCTACGCCGATCGTCGTCGCGTGTCCCCCGGGCAGCGGGCGGGCGGCGGCCTGCCCTCGCCCCCGAGCCCGACCGACTCGGGCCCGGCACGGCGTGCGCGGAAGTGCTCGACCAGCTCCTCCTGGCAGGTGACCCCGTAGCGGCGGAACAGGGCGCTCAGGTGGTTCCTGACGGTGCTCGGGCTGAGGAACATCCGCTTGGCGATGCCGGGTACCCGCTCGCCTTCGAGAAGGCGTGCCAGCACCTCGCGCTGCTTGTCCGGCAGCTGGTCGAACCCGGGCGGTAGCTCGTGCGGAGCCGCGAGCAGGGCGACGCCAGCAGCCACGACCTCTTGCCCGATGCGGTGCAGTCGCCGTTCGAGGTAGGCGACGCGTTGCGGTTCGTCCGCCTCGGCGTCTCCGCGGCTCAGGGACAAGCCGAAGCGGGGACGTTCGGCTGCCAGGTAGGCGACGCTGGCGTCGAGCGGCTGCCAGCGTCCCGCGCCGTGGCGGAAGCGCAGCGGTGAGCTTGCCCCCACCCGATCGCCGGCCGCCCGCGCCACGAGGTCGGTCGAAGTGGTCGCGGTCGTCGGGGTGCACGAGCTCGGCGATCGGCGCGCCCAGCAGCGCGAGCGGTCGATGACCCAGTTCTTCCTCGACGTTGAGGCTCACCATCTCCAAGCAGAGCCGGTGGTCGAACGTGCCGAGAACGGGACCGCGGGCGATCACGTGTCACGTCGGGACGGAGGGCGCGGCCGGGTCATGGTCATGGCGGGGAGTATCCGGCGGCCGTTCGGGCGCGTCGATGGACGCTCCGTCACGTCGACCCGGGCAGAACGTCCCTTCGGCGCGCGCATCGCGCCGGCGGCGACGGTTCGGTCCGCGACCGGTGGACGCGGCCGGACCGAGGTCGTGACGTACCGGCCAGCTCGCGGTGACAGCGTGCCCATCGGGCTGAACGCCGTCCTGGTCGACACTGCGGAGAAGCCCCCGGACAGGAACGCCGTGACCGAGATGAACCGCGTCGATCGGCACGGGACGTCGTGGCGTCCGTGCCTGGCGCCCTCCGCGGAGCTCACCGGTTTGGTCCTCGTCGTCCGGGTCGACCCCAGCGGCCGGATGGCATCGGCGGCTGGCGGCGATGACATCGACTCGCTGGTCGAGGCGGCCGGTGCGCGGCTCGCTGTCGAGCGTGGGTTGTTCGCTCTGCGAGTCCACGTCGAACAGGCCGGGCGACGCCGTGACGTGGTCGCCGACGGTGCTCTGACTCGACCGGGCGGGACCGAACCCGGGAACCAAGCCGGGAACGGAGCCGGCCGTCGCCGGTCTGGCCGGTACTGCTGATGAGCGCTCAAGACGGGCCCGCCGTGACCGAGCTGTACCGCGTCGACCAGCACAGGCTGCCGTGGCACCCCTGCCTGGAGCCCGTGGCCGAGCGGCTGGCGTGGGTGTCGTCGTTCGGCTCGACCCCAGCGGCCGCATGGCATCGGCGGTGGGCGTCGAGAACTTCGACTCGCTGGTCGAGGCCGCTCGTGCGCGGCTCGTCGCAGAGCGCGGCCTGTTCGGCGAGGGACGCCGCTGCGATGACGATCTCGTCATCTGGGTCCACGAACCGACGATCGGGGACGCCCTGTCGGTGGCTCGCAGGTGCGTGGACCTCGTCGATGCGCCGTGGTACATCGCGGGGCAACGGGTACCGCTCCGCCCGATGATCGGGGTCGCGCCATCCGCGGGCGCTGACGAGCGAGGACCTGGCGCAGCCGCTCGCCGACGCGCGCGCTGCCATCGCCGCGGCCACCTTCGGCCCCCGTGCCGGAGACGGCCGCATCGCGGTGGCCGACGCCGTGCTCCGGCGATCGTTGCGAAGCGACATCGAACCTCGAGGCGGAGGTCGCGCTCGCGCTCGAGCGAGACGAGCTCGACCTGCGACTTCCAGCCGATCGTGTCGGTCGAGACCGGTCGAGCGGAGGGTGCCGAGGCGCTCCTGCGCTGGGCTGGTGTCGCCGCGGAGTCGCAGTACCGGCAGACCTTCCTGGCGGCCGCCCGTCGCGCCGGTGCCATGTCCGCGGTCACGGCCTGGGTGCTCGAGACCGCCATCGCCACCGCGGCGACGTGGCCGGACCGGCCACCTTCGTCTCGATCAACCTCGACCCGGCGGATCTGACCGGCCGGACGCCCGCGCTGCCCGAACGGTTCGCCGAGGCCTGCCGCCGTCACGAGGTCGATCCCTCCCGCGTCTGGCTCGAGGTGACGGAACGTGCCGTCGACGGACTGACGGACGCGAACGAGGTGCTCGGTCGCCTCGCGGACCTCGGATGCCCATATCGCCCTCGACGACCTCGGGAGCGGGTGTGCGTCGCTGTCGCGACTGCACGAGTTCCCGTTCGAGCGTGTGCAAGATCGACCGGTCCCTGGTCAAGCTGGCCGCTCGCGAACGGCCGATGGCCGACCTCCTGCGTGCGCTCGTGGACCATGCCCACCGGTCACGGATGACCGTCGTCGCCGAGGGGGTGGAGACGCCGGCCGAGTGGTGGGCCGTCGGCGAAGCCGGATGCGACCTGGCGCAGGGGTTCCACCTGCACCGCCCGATGCGCGCCGATGACGTGGGGGTGCTCTTCACGCTGCTGCCGAGCCGTACCGGGCAGCCGACGAGGGCGCCGGGTCACACGCTGGGGGCTCGATCCGCCAGGGTCAGGCGCGATGGAGCGCCGCCAGCAGGCGCTCGGCAGCGAGTGCCAGCGGCCGGACGACGAGGTCCGCACCGGCACGTCGCAGGGCGTCCTCCGTCTCCTCGTCGTCGGCCGTCACGGCGATCTGGCCGATGTAGCCGTGCTGCCGCAGAGCCGTGACCAGGTGCAGGTTCGCGTCCCGGTCCCGCAGCGTGCTGATCACGACGCGGACCGTGCGAGCGGGAGATGTTCGGGCAGATGCGGGTCCTCGGCGTCGCCGTAGACGACCGGGACGTCCGAGCGCGGTGACCGCACGATGCGCGGGTCGAAGTCGATACCGACGACCGCCGTCCCCGATGCGCACGCAGGGCGTCGAGCACGGCCGTGCCGAGCCGGCCGACGCCGACCACGAGGAACTCCGGTTCGAGTCCCCCGTCGTCGAACGACGGCGCCGCGCTCGGGGCGTGACCGCTCGAAGACGCGCAGCAGTGGCTCGAGTCGCGCGTAGATCGCGTCGGAGTTGAGGATCAGGTAGGTGGAGCCGCTGATCGTGACCAGGCCGACCGCCGTGGTCAGGCCGACGACGTCGGACCCCGACGTGGCCCTGGCTGACGCCGAGCGCGACCAGGATGAGCGAGAACTCGCTGATCTGCGCCACGGTGAGCCCCGCCTTGAAGGCGACCCGCTTGCGGTAGCCCATGAAGCCCATGATCGCCATGACGATGATCGGGTTGCCGATCAGCACGAACACGGAGAACACGCAGCGCTGCGCCCACCTGGTCGAGCGCCTGCGAGAGCTCGAACGTGGCGCCGAGTTCGATGAAGAAGAAGACCAGCAGGAAGTCGCGCAGTGTCGTGAGGCGCCCGCTCAGCGCCTCCCGGTACGGCGTCGACGCCAACGAGACCCCGGCCAGGAAGGCGCCCACCTCCTCGGAGAAGCCGAGCAGGGCCGAGGCCGCGGCCAGGGCGACGGCCCAGGTCACGGCCGCGAGCGTGAGCAGTTCCGGCGTCCGGGCGAGATGGTGGACGACGCGGGGCACCAGGTAGCGTGCGACGAGCACCACACGCCAGCAGCAGGCCGAGCCCGCGTACGACCACGCCGGCGACCTCGGCTGGCGACCTGGCCGCGTCCGTCGCCGATCGCGGTGATCGACGATCATCGCCAGCACGACGACGAGATCCTGCACGATCAGGAACCCGAGCGCGATCCGGCCGTGCAGGTCGTCGAGTTCGCGCTTGTCCGAGAGCAGCTTGACGACGATGATCGTCGACGAGAAGGTGAGCGCGACCGCGATGTAGGCGGCCGGGACCGTGTCGAACCCGAGTGACGCGTGCGATCAGGAACCCGAAGGCGGACGTGAAGGCGACCTGGCCCAGTCCGGTGGCCAGTGCCACGGGGCCGAGTCGGCTCACCAGCCGGACATCGAGCTTGAGCCCGACCACGAACAGCAGCAGCGAGATCCCGATCGCGGTCAGCAGTTCGATCTCCTCGGTCACCTCGACGAGGCCGAGCACGTCGGGTCCCACCGCGATGCCCGCCGCCAGCAGACCGACCACGAGCGGTTGGTGCAACAGCCGCGCCAGGGTCCCGATGATCACGCACACGGCCAGCACGGCGGCGATCTGTTCGAAGGTTCCGAGCTCCATCGTGTTGGCTCCTGCAGACCCGCCGCCACGACGAGATGGATCGTGGCAGACTCGACGGTGTCCGGGGGTCTCGACTCGGCTCCCCCCGGCGGAGGGTGAACATGGACGGCACGGCAGCGACGTCCGAACCCGATGCGGTGGCGGCGCTCGCGGCGGCCGTCGGCGAGCTCGCGGCCGCCATCGAGTCGATGAGCAGCCCCGTGCAGCACCGACCGGCCCGGGAACGGCTCGCGCGGGCGCGCGCGCAGCTAGCCGAGGTCACGCGCATCAGCCGCGGATGACGCGGTGGCGTCGGCGGCATCGCCGTTCGGCGACGGGTGTCGTCGTCCGCGGCGGTCTGGCAACGCCGCCTGCAGCCACCCGTCGAAGTCGGCCTCGGACGCGGCCCCGGTACGTCGGGCGACGACCTCGCCGTCGCGGACGACGAGCAGGGTCGGGATGCCGCGCACCTGGAACCGCTCGGCGGTACGTGGCGACTGGTCGACGTCGACCTTGACGAGCTTGATCCGCCCGGCGTGACGTCGGGCCAACCGCTCCAGGGCGGGGCTCACGATCCGGCAGGGGCCGCACCAGGGCGCCCACAGGTCGAGCAGCACCGGCAGGTCCGACGCGCGTCACGACGTCGTCGAAGGTCTCGTCGTCCGCCGTGGCCGTCCAGGGCAGCGGCGTCTTGCACCGGCCACATCGGGGGATGCCGTCCCGCGCCGCGGGCACCCGGTTCTTGGCGCCACAGTTCGGGCAGACGCTCACCTCGGTCGACGCCACGGTTCCCCTCACGGTCGCGCTCCGACGGTACGGACCCGGCCGGGCCCTGCCCCCCGTGGACGCGCGGGTGCCCACGCCCGTGGCGCTGGGCAGGACCCGTCAACACGCGGTCACGTGGGGCGGACGCGGCCACGACGGCCGGACGATGGGTCGCCGGCCGTGGCGGCCGTGCCCGAGCACGAGCGGGTGGACGTCCCCCACGGGAGCGCCGCCGGTGGCGCACGAGCGAGGAAGGTGAGTCGTGGAGAACCGCGTGGTCGTGTACGAGGCCCAGGGTCGTGTTGCGGTCGAGGAACGGGACTTCCCGAGGCTCGAGATACCCCGACGAGGTCGCGAAACACTTCGGCATCGAGAAGGCAGCGCCCCACGGCGTCATCCTCAAGGTCGTCACCACGAACATCTGCGGCAGCGACCAGCACATGGTCCGAGGCCGCACCACCGCCCCCCCGGGCCAGACCCTCGGGCACGAGATCATCGGCGAGGTCATCGAAGCGCGGCGCGCGACGTGCGTGTTCGTCGAGGAGGGCGACATCTGCTCCGTGCCGTTCAACATCGCCTGCGGGCGGTGTCGCATGTGCAACGAGCGCAAGACCGACGTCTGCCTGCACGTCAACCCCGCACGAGCCGGAGCCGCCTACGGGTACGTGGACATGGGCGGCTGGGAAGGCGGCCAGGCGGAGTACGTGTTCGTGCCCTACGCCGACTTCCAACTCCTGAAGTTCCCGGACCGCGACCAGGCCCTGGAGAAGATCCTCGACCTCACGATGCTCTCGGACATCTTCCCGACCGGCTACCACGGCTGCTGCACGGCCGGGCGTCACGACCGGCTCCTCGGTCTACATCGCCGGCGCTGGGCCCGTCGGGCTCGCCGCGGCCGCACTCTGCCCAGCTGCTCGGCGCCGCCGTCGTCATCGTCGGCGACCTCATCCCGGAACGCCTCGAGCAGGCACGGAGCTTCGGTTGTGAAACCGTCAACCTGGCCGAGGACGGGACGCTGCCCGACCAGATCGAGCAGATCCTCGGCGAGCCGGAGGTGGACGCGGCCGTCGACGCCGTGGGCTTCGAAGCCCGCGGCCACGGCAAGGACGCCGAGGAACAGCCGGCGACGGTGCTCAACGACATCATGACCGTCGCCCGCGCCGGCCGCGAAGCTCGGTATCCCCGGGCTGTACGTCACCGGCGACCCCGGGGCGATCGACGAGGACGCCAAGATCGGTCAGCTCAAGCTGCGGCTCGGCCTCGGCTGGGCCAAGGCCCACCGGTTCACGACCGGCCAGTGCCCCGTGAAGCGGTACAACCGCGAGCTCATGGAGGCGATCCTGCGGGACAAGGCGCACATCGCCCAGGCGGTCAACGCCAGCGTCATCTCGCTCGACGACGCCCCGCGCGGCTACGAGGAGTTCGACCGTGGGGCAGCGAAGAAGTTCGTGATCGACCCCCACGGCATGACCGGCGAGGCGGCCGTCTGAGCGGGGCGGGCGCAGCTCAAGCGTGGACCAGGGTTGCGCGGCGCACCGCAGGCGGGCTCAGCCGAGGTGCTCTCTCCGGGACGGGCCCTGTGGAGGGACCCGCGGGCGCCTCGCCCGCAGGAGCGGCCGCCTGCTCTCCGGCGGGACGTGCGGGAGGAAGGCGTCGTGGGCGTAGCAGTACGCCCAGTCCTCCTGCAGCTCGTACGACTGGATCACCGGGTGGCCGGTCCGTGTGAAGTGCGCCGGTCGCGTGCCGACGGGGTGATGAGTCGCAGCACCCGACGTGCCCGCACGTCATGCACAGCCGGAGGTGCACCCACCGGGCACCCTCCTGCAGGCACTCCTCACATCCGTGCGGTGTGCGGGGCTCGACAGCCCGCAACGTCATGAGATCGATGCAGATGGCCACGGTCGACCTGCTGAACGGGGACCACGAGCGTGGCAGCCCGGTGCGGCGCCTGCCCCACGTGGTCGAGGGGTTCCCTCCCACCTTCCCGCGGTGCTCCACGGAACACCGATCCAGGGTGCTCGAACGCCCGCCGGGCGGATCGATCCTGAGGCCATCGGGTCCCACGCGTCACCACGCGGTCACGTGAGGCGGCCCGACCGCGGCGGCCAGACGATGGTCCCCCGCGACGGAGGCGTTCCGCATGGCAGCGCCGACCACGACCGCGACCCGGACCGTGGACGGACGCCAGGTGCCGGCGCCCGGTGAGTGGGTCATCGACCCGTCCCACTCCGAGATCCAGCTCGATCGCCCGGCACATGATGATCTCGAAGGTGCGCGGCCGGTTCCGCGAGTTCTCGGGCAAGGCGTTCGTCGACGAGGTCCCCGAGCGCTCGACCGGCGGGGTGGTGATCCTCGCGGCGAGCATCGACACCGGCGACGAGCAACGCGACAACCACCTTCGCTCCCCGGACTTCCTCGACGTCGAGCGCTACCCGCAGATCGTCTTCCGCAGTCACCGGGCTCGCGCCCAGCGGCGGCAACCGGTGGCGGATGACCGGCGAGCTGACGATCCGCGACGTCACCCGTTCGATCGAGGTCGATCTCGAGTTCTGCGGGGTCGGCGAGGATCCGTGGGGCAACATCCGTGCGGCGTTCCTGGCCACGACCGAGATCGACCGTGACGACTTCCACGTGACCTGGAACCAGGCCCTGGAGACGGGCGGCTTCCTCGTCGGCAACGGGGTGAAGGTGGAGGCCGACCTGCAGCTGGTGTACCAGGACGGCGGGACGGCAAGCACTCGTGATCCGGCGCACCGACGAGGCCGGCGACGCGGAACGCCGGGCGACGGACTCGACGGGGGATGCCGCGAGCCGGCGCGAGCCATGAAGGAGACGCCGGACCTCCACGGCGCGTTGCCCCGGCTGAGCGCCGCGCAGGTCGAGGCGCTGATGCCCTACGGCGAACGTCGGCCGATGGCGGCCGGCCAGGTGCTGTTCCGCGAGGGCGACCGCCCCAGCGAGCTGGTGGTCATCCTCGACGGCATCGTGGCGCTCGTCGATGGCCTCGGACAGCGCCGAGGAACGGACCGTGTGCGTCAATGGTCCGGGACGCTTCCTCGGCGAACTCGACGTCCTCATCGGCCACGCCGCCCTGGTCAGTGCCGTCGCGCTCACCGACGGCGGAGATCCTGGCCGTGCCCGCGCCGCGGCTGCGCCACCTGTTCACCGACGATCCCGCGCTCGGCGACCTGGTCCTGCGCGCCTGCCTCGTCCAGCGGGCGGTCATGCTCGACGACGACGTCGGTCTCCGGGTCGTCGCCTCGCGCTTCTCGTCGGATGCCGCGCGCCTGCGCGAGTTTCTCGCACGCAACCGCCTCCCGCACCGGTGGATCGATCTCGAGTCGGACGCCCGATGCCGAGCAGCTCGTCTGCCGGCTCGGCTTCGCCGTCGACGGACACCCCGCTCGTGATCCTGGGCGGCGGCACAGGTGCTGCGCAACCCCACCAACAGCGAACTCGCCGCGGCACTCGGGTTCCGCTCGCGGCCGCCCGAGGTGGGCGACCTGGGACCTCGTGATCGTGGGCGCCGGTCCCGCAGGGCTGGCGACGGCGGTGTACGCCGCATCCGACGGGGTCGGCACCGTCGTGCTCGATGCGGTCGCCACCGGCGGCCAGGCGGGGACCACGTCGCGGGTCGAGAACTACCCCGGCTTCCCGGCCGGCGTGTCGGGCGCCGAACTCGCCGAGCGGGCGGCGATCCAGGCCGAGCGCTTCGGCGCGATGCGCAACATCCCGGCCGAGGCGGCCGGCCTGGAGCGGGGGGAGGGCACCTACCGTCGTCCGGCTGGCCGACGGCGGCACGGTCGAGACGCGCGCCGTCGTCATCGCCAGCGGCGCCCGATACCGGCGGCTGCCGGTCCCCGGGATCGCGGCCTACGACGGGCACCAGCGTCTTCTACGCCGCCACCACGGTCGAGGGGCGCATCTGCCGCGGGCACCACCGTCGCCGTGGTCGGGGGCGGCAACTCGGCCGGCCAGGCGGCGAGCTTCCTCGCCGACCAGGTCGAACGGGTCCACCTGTTGGTCCGGGAGCCGGGGTTGGAGCAGCACATGTCGCGCTACCTCGCCGACCGCATCGCCAACCACGACCGCATCGAGATCCACCTGTCCACCGAGGTCCGCGAGGTACGTGGGGACGAGGTGCTGCGCGAGGTCGTCGTCGAGCACTCGCCGACCGGCGAGCTCCGCGCCCTGCCGGTGACCACCCTGTTCGTCTTCATCGGGGCCGAACCCCGTTCGGGCTGGCTGCCCGACGCGCTGGCCCGCGACGACGGCGGCTACGTCCTCACCGGCGTCGATCTGCCGGCCCGGGGCCGCCAGCGGCCCGACCGCCCGAGGATGCTCGAGACCTTCTGGCCGCGGCGTCTTCGCGGCGGGTGACGTGCGCAGCGGGTCGACGAAGCGGATCGCGTCCGCGGTCGGCGAAGGGGCGATGGCGGCCCGTCTGGTCTACGGCTTCCTCGACGCGCACGGTGGCCCCCGCGGTGTCCCACCGGCGGCCGTCGACGGCCGGTGAGCGCGCGACCGTCGCGACCTGAGGACCGGGTCGTCAGGCCGCCGCGCCGTCCCCGACGCCCCGGGCGCTGCGACGACGTCGACGGCCAGCTCGCCGTCCTCCACGGCGATGCGCACGACCCCGCCGTCGGCGACGTCGCCGGCGAGCAGGGCGCGGCCGATCCGGGTCTCGACCTCGTGCGCGATGAAGCGACGCAGCGGGCGGGCGCCGTACACGGGGTCGAAGCCCGCACTGGCGATGAACCGTCGCGCGTCCTCCGACACCTCGACGTGCAGTCGCCGGTCCGCCAGTCGGTCACGCAGGTCGTCGAAGAGCAGGTCCACGATCCGTTCGATCTCGGGCATCGTCAGCGTCTTGAACAGCACGATGTCGTCGACCCGGTTGAGGAACTCCGGCCGGAAGTGGTGCCGCAGCTCGGCCATGACCTTCTCGCGCGCCGACTCGTCGATCGAGCCGTCCGGGGCGAGGCCGCCCAGCAGGTGCTGCGAACCGATGTTCGAGGTCATGATGATCACCGTGTTGCGGAAGTCGACGGTGCGGCCCTGCGCGTCGGTGAGCCGCCCGTCGTCGAGCACCTGCAGCAGCGTGTTGAACACGTCGGCGTGCGCCTTCTCGATCTCGTCGAACAGCACGACCGAATAGGGCTTGCGTCGTACCGCCTCGGTGAGCTGACCGCCCTCCTCGTAGCCGACGTAGCCGGGAGGCGCCCCGACCAGCCGGCTCACCGTGTGGCGCTCCTGGTACTCGCTCATGTCGATGCGGACGATGTTGTCCTCGGTGTCGAACAGCGCCTCGGCCAGCGCCTTGGCCAGCTCGGTCTTGCCGACCCCCGTCGGGCCGAGGAAGATGAACGAACCGATCGGCCGCCGCGGGTCCTTCACGCCCGACCGGGCCCGGATGATCGCGTCGGCGACGGCCTGCACGGCCTCGTCCTGCCCGATCACCCGCTCGTGCAGGACCTCGTCGAGTCGCAGGAGCTTGTCGCGTTCGCCCTCCTGGAGCCGCTCGAGCGGGATCCCGGTCCACCGCGACACGATCGCGGCGATCTCGGACTCGGTGACCACTTCGCGCAGCAGGGGACGCTCGCCCTGCTTGACTGCGCAGCTGCTCCTCCTCGGCCTGCAGCCGGCGTTCGAGCTCAGGCAGCTGTCCGTGGCGCAGTTCGGCCGCGCGGTTGAGGTCGTAGGCGCGCTCGGCCTCGTCGGCCTCGTGACGGATGCGCTCGATCTCCTTGCGCAGCGCCTGGACGCGGCGCAGGGCCTGCCGTTCGGCCTCCCACTGCGCCCGCATGGCATCGGCCTCGACCGCGCAGGTCGGCCAGCTCCTTGCGCAACTCCTCCAGCCGTTGCTGGCTGACGGGGTCCGACTCCTTGGCCAGCGCCGCCTCCTCGATCTCGAGCCTGGTCACCCGGCGGGTCAGTTCGTCCAGTTCCGCCGGCATCGAGTCGATCTCGGTGCGCAGCATCGCGCACGCCTCGTCGACCAGGTCGATCGCCTTGTCGGGCAGGAACCGGTCGGAGATGTAGCGGTGGCTGAGCACCACGGCGGCGACGAGGGCGCCGTCCTGGATGCTCACGCCGTGGAAGATCTCCAGGCGCTCGCGCAGGCCCCGCAGGATCGAGATCGCGTCCTCGACGGAGGGCTCGTCGACCAGCACGGGCTGCATCCGTCGCTCGAGGGCCGCGTCCTTCTCGATGTGCTTGCGGTACTCGTCGAGCGTCGTCGCGCCGATCATGTGCAGCTCACCGCGCGCCAGCATCGGCTTGAGCATGTTGCCCGCGTCCATCGCGCCCTCGGACGCGCCGGCGCCGACGATGGTGTGCAACTCGTCGACGAACAGCAGGATCCGCCCCTCGGCGGCCTTCACCTCGTTCAGCACGGCCTTGAACCGCTCCTCGAACTCGCCCCGGTACTTGGCACCGGCGACCAGCGCGCCCATGTCGAGGGAGAACAGGGTCTTGTCGCGCAGGCCCTCCGGCACGTCGCCGTTGACGATCCGCTGCGCGAGCCCCTCGACGATGGCGGTCTTGCCGACGCCGGGATCGCCGATCAGGACCGGGTTGTTCTTGGTCTTGCGCGACAGGATCTGCACCACACGGCGGATCTCCGCGTCGCGCCCGATGACCGGGTCGAGTGCGCCCCGTCTGGCCTCCTCGACCAGGTCGCGGCCGTACTTCTCGAGCGCCTCGTAGGCCACCTCCGGCATCGCCGACGTGACGCGCTGGTTGCCGCGGATCCGGTGTCAGCGCGTCGAGGAACGCCGTCACGCGTCACGCCGTGGGTCGGTGAGCCGCCGTCCGGCCGCGGATCCGCTGCCTTCGTCGATCAACGCGATCAGGAGGTGTTCGATCGAGACGTACTCGTCCTTGAGCCGCTTCGCCTCCCGATCCGCGGCCTCGATCAGCCGTCGCCAACCGCTGCGTGATCATCACCTGACCGGGGGCCGCCCCCGGGCCGCTCACCCGCGGACGTCGTGAGAGCTCGGCCTCGAGGTCGGCACGCAGCGGTCGGGTTGCGCTCCCGCCTGTTGCAGCAGGCGTGGGGCGAGGCCCTCGGGCTGCTCCAGCAGGGCGAGCAGCAGGTGCTCGCCGTCGACCTCGCTGTGCCCGAACCGGAGCGCCTTGGTCTGCGCGTCGTGCAGCGCTTCCTGGGACTTCTGGGTCAGGCGGTCGGCGTCCATGGTGGCTACCTCCGGAGGGGTCGCGGACGTTGGCGGAGCGTCGCCTCGAGCACGGCGATGCGGTCGAGCAGGTCCATCACGAGCGCGAGCGCGGCGTAGTTGCACGCCAGCCCCGCCCGCAGGCGCTGGATGCGGGCGGCCTGGCGGATCTGGTCCGGCAGGAACCACAGCTCGCCGGTGCTCGTCCGGACGCGCCTCGAGCAGGCCGAGCGCGACCAGGCGACGGACCAGCTGCGGGTGCAACCCGGTCGCGTGGGCGAAGGGTTCGAGCCGCAGGCGGCCGGGGCGGGCGAGTGCGGATGCTCACGGCTGCCTCCTCGGGTCGAACGACGAGGTCGCCGCGAGTCGCTCCCACAGCTCCTGTTCGGCCGGCGTCGCCTCGGCCGGCACGACGATGCGGACCTCGGCGTAGAGGTCGCCGTCCCCGCCGCCCCTCGCCGGCAGCCCCTGGCCCTTGAGCCGCAGGCGGCGTCCGCTGGACGTGCCCGGCGGCACCCGGACCTTGGCCGTCCCGCCCGGCGTCTCGACGGGTACCTCGCCGCCGAGGGCCGCCTCCCACGGCGCGACGGGCACCGTCACGTACAGGTCCCGCCCCTGGACGCGGAAGCGGGGGTGCGGAGCCAGGCGGACGACCAGGGTGAGGTCGCCCGGCGGACTGCCACCGGTCCCCTGGCCGCCCTGTCCGCCGAGCCGGATGCGCTGGCCGTCGGTGACGCCGGGCGGGATGGTCACCTCGACGGTGCGCGGCCCGTCGGGTCCCTGCAGGGTCAGCGACCGGCGGCCGCCGCGGTAGGCCTCCTCGACCGAGATGGTCAGTTCCGCTTCCTGGTCGGCGCCGGCGACGGGACCCCAGCCGGCCCGACCGCGACCACCGAAGATGCTGCCGAACAGGTCCTCGACGTCGATGTCGCCGACCCCGTCGCCGAGGTCCACCCACACGTCACCAGCACCGGACGTGGACGCTCCCCGCCGACCCCCACCACGGCGCGGGCCCCGGCCGCCACCCGCCCGCCGCCGGCGGAGCGGGCGCCCGCTCCGGCGCGCGTGTAGGCATCGGGGTCGACGTCGTCCGGCACGCGACGGAAGTCGGGGCCGAAGGCGTCGTAGCGCCGCCGCGTCTTGGGGTCCGAGAGGACGTCGTAGGCCTCGGAGATGCGCGCGAACGTGGACTCGGCCTCCGGGGACTTGTTGACGTCCGGGTGGTAGGTGCGGGCCAGCTTGCGGTAGGCGCGCTGGATCTCGTCGGCCGGTGCGTCGCGCGCCACCCCGAGGACGTCGTAGAAGCTCTCGTCGGGAGGCATCAGCGATGCGTCCTGCGGCGACCACCACACCAGCCGGCCGGAGCAACCTCTCGTCGCTGCCGTACCCCGGCCAGGCGAGCGCGACGATGGTCCCGCCGTCGACCTCGGCGGCCTCGACCGTGCTGACCGCCTCGTGCCGTTGCGGGTCGAACGGTCGACCCACGTCCTCGAACCGCGGGAAGCCGAGGGCATCGAGGACGCCGACGGCCTGGGCGTGGACGGCCCGGACGCCCTCGCCCAGCGCGTCAGGGTCCCCGTCGGTGTGCGCCAGCGCCCGTTCCAGGTTGTCCACGATGGGCACGAGCTGGGCCGCCACGCCCGCGCGTTCGTCGAGGCGTTGGCGTTGCACCTCCCGGTCGAAGCGCCGGCGCAGGTTGGCCAGGTCGGCGAGCGCTCGCTGCAGCCGCCCTTCGCACGCGGTCAGCTCCGCGGTGGCCGCGCTCGCGTCTTCGCCGGCCGGCACGTCCGTACCGGCTGCCTCGTCGACCGGCCACCTCGCCCGGGGCCGGCGTGGCGTGCCCGTTGGCCGTCGGCTCGGCGCCGTCGGTGTCCGGGTGCGGCGTGGTCGGCACGGGCTCCTCGACGGCCACGCCGGCTCACCCCACCGTGAAGTCGGCGTCGATGACGTCCTCGTCGTCGGCCGCATCGGCGGCTGATGACGGGGCCTCGCCGTCCGGGCTCGCGCCCGTCGGGCTGGCGGCGATGCTGTGGTAGAGCTGTTGCAGTTCGGCCGACAGCTCACGGAGCCGGGCGAGGTCGGCCCGCTCCTCGATGGCCTTGCGAGCGTCGGCGACGAGCGCCTCGGCACGAGCCTTCTCGTTGACGGCGACGGCGTCGCCGCGCTCGGCGAGGAGCCGCTCGATGCGGTGCGCGACGCCCTCGAGTTCGTTGCGGGCGTCGGTCTCCTCACGCAGTCGAGCGTCCTCGCTGCGGTGTGCCTCGGCGTCCGACGATCATCCGTTCCACCTCGGCCTCGTCGAGGTTGGAGCTCTCGCTGATGGTGATGCTCTGTTCCGCGCCGGTGTCGGAATCCCTCGCGGTGACGTGCAGGATCCCGTT
Organism: uncultured Nitriliruptoraceae bacterium; assembly: GCA_963850715.1. Classification (GTDB taxonomy): domain Bacteria; phylum Actinomycetota; class Nitriliruptoria; order Nitriliruptorales; family Nitriliruptoraceae; genus Nitriliruptor. The sequence goes on from CAWKMM010000017.1 coordinate 57,628, forward strand.
GGCGTCGATCTCGAACGCGACCTCGATCTGGGGCTCGCCTCGCGGGGCGGGCCGGATGCCCTCGAGCCGGAACCGGCCGAGGACCCGGTTGTCCGCCGCGCGCTCCCGCTCGCCCTGCAGGACCACGATGTCGACCGCCGACTGGTCGTCGTCGGCGGTGCTGAACACCTCCGTGCGTCGGGCCGGGATGGTCGTGTTGCGCTCGATCACCTTGGTCATCACCCCGCCGAGCGTCTCCACGCCGAGCGAGAGCGGCGTCACGTCGAGCAGCAGGACGTCGTCGACCTCGCCCTTCATGATCGCCGCCTGGACCGCCGGCCCCGATCGCGACCACCTCGTCGGGGTTGACGGTCATGTTGGGGTCCTTGCCGTCGGTCAACCGGCGGACCAGCTCCTGGACGGCCGGGATCCGTGTGGACCCACCGACGAGGATCACCTCGTCGAGGTCGGCGGCGGTGACCTTGGCGTCGCTTCATCGCCTGTTCGACGGGCCCGAGGCAGCGTTGGACGAGGTCGTCCGTCAGCTCCTCGAACGTCGAACGCATCACCGACATGACCAGGTGCTTCGGGCCCGCGGCGTCGGCCGTGATGAACGGCAGGTTGACCTGGGTCTGGGTGACCGAGGAGAGCTCGACCTTCGCCTTCTCCGCGGCCTCGAACAGCCGCTGGAGCGCCTGGGGATCCTTGCGCAGGTCGATGCCCTCGTCGCGCTGGAACTGGTCGGCGAGGTGGTCGACGAGACGTCGGTCGAAGTCGTCACCGCCGAGGTGGGAGTCCCCCGAGGTGGACCGGACCTCGACGACCCCCTCGCCGACGTCGAGGATGCTGACGTCGAACGTCCCGCCGCCGAGGTCGAAGACCAGGATCGTCTCGTTCTCGACGCCGGTCGAGGCCGTAGGCGAGCGCGGCGGCGGTCGGTTCGTTGACGATGCGCAGCACCTCGAGGCCGGCGATCTTCCCGGCGTCCTTGGTGGCTTGCCGCTGCGCGTCGTTGAAGTAGGCCGGGACGGTGATGACCGCCTCGGTGACCTTCTCGCCGAGGAACTTCGAGGCGTCGTCGACGAGCTTGCGCAGCACCATCGCGGAGATCTCCTCCGGTGCGTACAGCTTGTCGCGGATCTTGAACCGGACGGCCCCGTCGGGGCCATCGACGACGTCGTAGGTGACCGCGTCGATCTCGCTGGCGACCTCCTCGTAGCGGCGTCCGATGAACCGCTTCGCCGACGTGATGGTGCCCTTCGGGTTGAGGATGGCCTGCCGTCGCGCCACCTGCCCGACGAGGCGTTCGCCCTGGTCGGTGATCGCCACCACCGACGGGGTCGTCCGGGCGCCCTCCGCGTTGGGGATGACCGTCGGCTGCCCGCCCTCGACCGCGGCGATGACCGAGTTCGTGGTGCCCAGGTCGATCCCGACCGCCTTCGCCATGGTGCGTCCTCCTGGTCGCTCGGATTCGTCTCGTCGTGTGGGGCGCCGCGCCTAGCGCTGGGCCCCCATGGCGGGTGGCGTCGGCGTCGCGGCGTCGCCGGCGGGCGCCGGGCCGAGGCGGCGCAGCGCCTCGTCGGCGACGGCCGCGTCGGCCACCACCTCGTAGCGGCTGGCGAAGATGCCCGTGAGGGAGGCGAAGTTGCGTCGGCGCCGTCCGAAGAGCAGGTACGACAGCAGGCCGACGACGGCGCCGGCCACGAGGCCGACGGCGAGCCAGTAGAGCACCGTCGCGAGCAGCGTCACGCCCGTCGGTGCGAACAGCACCCCGAACAGCACGCCGAACAGCAGCGCGATCGGGATCATCGATGCCGCGCCGGTACAGAGCCGCCTTCCACGCGTTCATCCGGCCGGTCACCCGCTCGACCATCTGCAGGTCGCGGCCGACGATGGTGACCCGCTCGACGGGGAAACCTGCCTCGCCAGCCGGTCGACGAGGGCTTGCGCGTCCTCGTAACGCTCGAACGTCCCGATCACGCGGACGTCCGTGGGCTCGTACCCGAGTTCGTTCGACATCGTGCGTCCTCCGGGGTCGTCACGGGACGAGGCCGGCACGGGACCGGCAGCACGGCCGGGTTCAGTCGGCGCGCTCACCGTTCGTGATCGCGATCTTGCGGGGCTTGGAACGTTCGGCGACCGGGATCGTCAGCCGAGGACGCCGTCGTCGTAGCTGGCCGTCAGCGCGTCCGGGTCGAGGTTCTCCCCGAGGTAGAACTGGCGGGTGAAGCTGCCCTGGGGTCGCTCGGCGACGATCACCTGCTGGTTCTCGGTGGGTTCCCACTGGCGCGTCGCCTGGATGGTGACCTCGTTGCGTTCGACGGTGATGTCGATCGAGTCGCGGTCCACACCCGGGAGGTCGAGGACGACGACGAACTGGTCGCCGTCGCGGTAGGCGTCCATCGCCATCGGCGTGGTGCGAGGCGCCGCGCTCTGACGGGCGAGCAACTGGGCGACGGACTCGAGGTCGCGGAAGGGGTCGACGCGCATCAACATGCAGGGGTCCAGTCCTCGGTGGGCCGTCATCGTCGACCGGGGCCGCGACGGTCGCATCACGACATCGCGTAGGAGTCGCGGCGGGTCGTGACCGGACTACGCGACCACGGGGCGCGGCGGCGGACGCGGGCGGGCGAGGCTGGTGCGCCGACCGGGGTCGACTGCGCGGCTCTGCGCCGACGGTCCGCGCCGGACGGGCGCGGCGAGGAGGGAGGCAGCATGCGAACGATGCGAGAGCGGACGGGGATGCGCGGACCTCGAGCTGGTCGAGCGACGGAGCCAGCCCGCCAGCGGGCTGCTGCCGATGGTCGCCGACTTCCAGCGCATCCACGCCGACCTGAACGCGCTGGTCGAGGCCTGGGCGAACCTCGCTCCCCTCGGCGGCGACTACCTGCCCGCGGCCGACATCGAGGAGACCGACGACGCCTTCATCGTCGAGATCGAGCTGCCCGGGGTCCGAAAGCGCGACATCGAGGTCGCGTTCAGCGGCGGGCGGTTGATCGTGACGGGTGAACGGTTCGAGCGCGAGCGGGCCGGTGTCCTGCGCCGGCGTACGCGCCGGGTCGGGCGGTTCCGCTTCGAGATCGCGCTCCCGGGCCAGGAGGTGGTCCTGCCCGCCGCGATCGAGGAGGACGCCGTGCGCGCGCACCTCGCCGACGGCGTGCTCACGATCCGCATCCCGAAGGTCCACGGCGATCGTCAGCGCCGCGTGGAGCTGCGCTGAGCGACGGTCCTCGGCGCCGGCGGCAGCAGGTCAGAGCAGCAACTCGAAGACGTGCGTGACCCGGTCCCATTCCTCGCTGCCCGGATTCTTCACGTCGGGTTCGATGATCCTGAAGGTCCGCCCGAGTGCCACGGTCAGGCCGCCCGCGACGTGGGGCAGGCGCGCCTCGGTGTCCTCCCGCAGGGCCGGCTCGATCGGGTCGGCCGGTCATCTGGTCGATGATGGGCGAGAGTTCGATCTCCTCGTCGAACTGGTCGAACTCGTGGATGCACTGCTCGAGTCCCTTGGTGATCGGCAGGTCCCACGGCGCCACGATGTCGCGTCCGTTGGCCTTCGCCACCGCACGGGCGACGACCAGCAGGTCGTCGAGCTCGCGGTCGACGAACTCCCGGTAGCGCTTCAGGTCGTTCTTGTCGACGTCGATGCCGGCCGCGAGCCGGAACAGACGCTGGAAGCGGGGGATGCCCATGACCAGCACGGGGGTTCCTTCCTCACGGTCGGCGGACGTCGCCACCGGGGGCCGTCGCAGCGGGGCTGTCGTGTTCGAGCACGAGCCGGGGCGAGTTCGACGCGGGAGCGGACGTCGAGCTTGCGGTAGATCGAGCGCAGGTGGTAGTCGACGGTGTGCGGCGAGAGGTAGAGCAGTCCGCCCGCCTCGCGGTTGGTGTGGCCGTCGGCGATCACGCGGGCGACGCGCCGTTCGGTGTCGGTGAGGCTGTCCCACCCCGTCACGGCGCGGCCGCTGCGGCGCGGTCTACCGCCGGTCCGGACGCCGTGGCGGCGCATCCGGGCGCGCAGCCGTCCCGCGTCGCGTTCGGCGCCGCTGAGGTCGTACTGGCGCAGCGAGGCGCGAAGGTGCTCGCTCGGCGCGCACCCCGTCGCCGTCCTCGAGCAGGACCTCGGCGGCGTCCTCGTGCGCCGAGGCCCGCGCCCAGGCCTCGGGGTAGCGCTGGCTCGCCCGGGTCAGGGCCTCGACATCACGGTCGAGGACGCCTCGGGCGTGGTCGGCGGCGGCGCCCACGCCCGGCGCGTCCGTCGCTCTGCGCCGCCAGCTGCTCGGCGATCGCGGTGACCGCCGCACCTTCGCGGGCGGCGCCGCCGGCGACCGCGAGCCGAACGAGCCAGGCGCCGGCGGCGGGCTGCTCGACGAGGATCGAGGGTGATCGAGACAGGTTGTCGTACACGTCCGCGAGCAGCTCGAGGGCGTGGTTCGCGCCGTCGCGGGCCTCGGCCACCCGGGCGGTCACCCAGGTCGGGCAGGTCCAACCGACGTCGGGCCATCGCGACGACGGCGGCTCGCGGAAGCGCCGTCACGCACCGCGCCGCCTCCTCGACCTGTCCGCGCAGCAACGCCAGCTCCGCGAGGGTCGCGAACACGAGGATGGCGTCCGGGCCGGCCGGGTGTGCCGCCACCAGCCGCCGCGCATCCTCGGCGTGGTCGGCCGCCACGGCGACGTCGCCCAGACGAAGGGCGAGGCGGGCCCGGTGCGCGAGCGACACGGCCCGCGCGGGTCGCCCGAGCGTGGAGCGTCGACGGCACGCTCATGAGCAGTGGCGCGGCCTCGTCGTAACGCGAGAGGCAGGCGAGCATGACGCCGAGCATGAGATGCGGGTCGGCGCCAGGTAGAGCGTCGTCACCGACCTGCTCGATGCGGCGGGAGGCGGCGCGGGCGAGCGCGACGGCATGGTTGGCGCGACCGTCCACCCACGCCGACCGGGCGAGCACGGCGAGCGCGGCAGCGAGCGCCACTTCACTCCCGCAGGCCCGGCTGCCGGCCAGGATCTCGGTCGCGAGTTCGGCGGCCGGTTGCTCCTGCTCGGCGGCCATGAGCCCGTACAGCCGCGCGACGTCGGCGCGCGCCGCGAGGTTGGCGGGTAGCGCCGACGTGTTCGGGATGGCCCCGAGTTCGGCCAGCGCGCTCGCGGCCTCCCCCCTCGTCAACCGGATCGAGGCGGTGACGAGTCGCAGGCGGGCAGCCGCGGCGCCGTTTGCACGGCCGCTGCCGATGACGGTGCGGGCCAGTTGATCCGCCTCGCCGTGGCGTCCGGCTGTGCTGAGCGCCTCGGCTGCGGCGGTAGCCCGCGCCGGCCAATCGGGGTCGGCGGGATCGGTCAACTCGAAGGTGCGCAGTGCGACGGTGGCGGCCGCCTCGGGGGCGGAGCCGGCCAACTCGCGCACCGCCCGGTCGAGACCTGCGAGCACGGTGCGGCTGGCCGGCCAAGCGCCCGCCAGCAGGTGGTCGGCCGCCTTGGCGGGCGCCCCGCCACGCTCGAGCAGCAACGCGCCGATACGGCGATGCAGGCAGCGCCTGATCGGCTCCGGCGTGGCCGCGTAGCAGCGCTCGAGGAGCGGCCGGTCCCGGAAAGCGAGGTTGCCCTCGGTCGATCACCAGCACGCCGGTCGTCGAGGAGCGCCTCGAGGTCCGCGAGGGTCGTCCCGACGGGCTCGCCCGAGCAGTTCGGCGAGGTCATCGGCCTGGAAGCCGTCGCCGTGGACGGCTGCGACACTCAGGATCTGGGTCGTCGCCGACCGAGCTACGGGCGAGCGGACGCGCCTGTCGGGCGCGTCCTCGTCCGCCTCCCGCCCGGTCGTCATCGTGCCCCTACGGTCCGCGGCGAACGGCGATCGGTCGCCCAACGGGAGTCTGCCGCCACCACCCGTCGAGCGAGTCGGTCCACGAGGACGGAACATCGCTCGGAGGTTGTTCGCTTCGGACGAACGCCACGACCAGGGAGGAGGCTGCGTCCTCGCCGTGTAGGCTGACCACCGGTCGTACACCAGCGATTGGAACAGGGCGCCACCGTGGGACCGCCCGTCGAAGAACAGCTGTCGAGCCTCAAGGCGTTGGTCGCCGTCCGGCAGGTGATGACCGAGACCGACGACGAGGATCGGATCGTCGCACTCACCGCCTCGACGGTCGAGGAGGTCGGGTCCTGCCGCCTCGGCGGTGTGCACATCGACGGTGACGGCTGGAAGGTGACCGGCGCTGCGCTCGGTGGCCCGATGACGACGGCGGCGGTCGGATCGCAGCTCGCGGCCCTCGGGAACACCTCCGGCGCGGTCGACGTGGGCGAGGAGCCCTGGAGCTGGGCGTTCCGGTTCCCCGACGACGCCGCCCTGGGCCACCTCGTCGTCGTCGGGGACGAACCCGAGCCGGTCGAGACCCGGTACCTGCTGGAGGCGCTGGCCCAGCAGGCGGGTACCGCACTCACCGGCGCCCGGACGCGTGCGAGCGCCCGCTCGTCGTCCGCAGCACTGCGGGAGACCAACGAGACGCTCTCGGCCACGGTCGCGCTCCTCGAGCGACGCGACCTCATCCACCAGCGGCTCCTGCTGGTCGCGATCCTCGGCGAGGGGGAACCGGGCATCGCAGCTGCGCTGCACGAGCTGACCGGCCTTCGTGTCGCGATCGAGGACCGACACGGCGACGTCCGCGCCTGGTCGGGACCGGACCGGCCCGACCCATCGGCGGAGCCCGGGTCGGCTCGCCGCGAACAGCTGCTGCGCCGTGCACGCCGCGAGGGCACGCCGATCCGCGACGGCGACCGACTGCTGGCGGTGACGCGTTCCCGCACCGGCGACGTCGGTGTCGTCGTGGTGTCCGATCCGGAGGGGACCCTCCGGGACGACGGACCTGTTCGCGCTGGACGCCAGCGTGACCTTCTTGGCGGTGGAGCTCGCCCGACTCCGTTCGATCGAGGACACCGAGTTGCGGCTCGGCCTCAACCTCTTCGACGACCTCCTGACGGGACACGACGAGGAGGAGTCGCGTGCGCGAGCGCGGGCGCTGGGCTACGAGCTCGACCGTCCCCACCAGGTCGTCATCGTCCGTGCCAACGGCACGCCGGACGCGTTGCTGCGCGCCACCCGCCGCGTCGCCGCCGACGCCGGGATCGGGTCGCTGGTGGGCATCCGCCGCGGCGACGTCACGATCCTGGCTCCCGAGGGCGCCCCGTGGGACGAGGTGTGCGTGGAACTGAGCCGCGTGACCGACGGCCCCGCGTGCCGACTCGGCCTCGGCGGGGTCAGTCGCCGTCCCAACGAGGTCCCACGCTCGTTCGGTGAGGCGGCCTTCGCCCTCGACGTCGGTGAACTGCTCCATTGGGACCGAGCGCTGACCGCGTTCGACGAACTCGGACTGCTCCGTGTCCTCGCCCACGTCGACGACGTGCGGCGGATGCGCGAGCTGATGCTCGACCAGCTGGGGCCGCTGCTCGACCACGAGGCGAGGAAGGGTGGTGAGCTCGTCCTGACGCTCTCCACGTTCCTCGACCACGGTGGTGCCCACCGCCCGACCAGCGAGGCACTCAACATCCACCACAACACGCTCAAGTACCGCCTCGGACGGATCCGCGAGATCACCTCGCTCGACCCCTCCGCGGCGAACACGGCGTTCGACCTGCAGGTGGCGACGCGGATCTGGCAGACGATGTCGGTGCTCGGCGCCACGGCACCTGCCGACGTCCACCTCCGGTGACGGTCCGGGACCGCGACGCGGACCCGTGCCACCGACATCCTGCCCGGCGAGGCTGGCCCGGCGGTCACCCCCGATCGGCACCGCGGTGGAACGCAGAGAACCGGCCACTGGGGCCGGTTCTCCGGGTGGGGCGTGCAGGAATCGAACCTGCGACCTCTTGCGTGTCGAGCAAGCGCTCTAGCCGACTGAGCTAACGCCCCGAGCCTGACAGCGCGCCGGACCGGGGTCCAGCGCGGGCGGGAAGGTAGCACCGGCGAGGGGTCCCCGGCGAACCCGGCAGCAGCTCCACACCCCGGGCAGGACGGTCCCGGACCTCGGTGCGTCGGACGCGTCCGGGGCACCGCTCCCGGAGTGCCGGCTCCTACGCTCTGCCGATCCCGTGTGCGACCGGAGCTGCCGTGCCCCCCGAAGCGCTCTTCCACCGCGACGGCGAGGCCTTCGTCGCCACCGAGCTCGCCCGCGGTCCGTGGGATCCCGACAGCTGCCACGGTGGAGCACCAGCGGCGCTGCTCGCCGCGCTGATCGACGCCTTGCCGTCGCTGGTCCCGATGCGTGGCGTGCGACTGACGTACGACCTGGTGCGACCGGTCCCCGTCGGTCCGGTCCTCGCCCACGTCGAGGTCGTCCGGGAGGGCAAGAAGGTCCAGCTCGTCGAGGCCGAGCTCACCACCCCCGACGGGGTCGCGCTGGTGCGGTGCCGCGCCCTGCGGGTCCGGGACGGCGACGTCGAGGTCCCGGGGGGCGCGGACGACGACCTCGGCCCTCCGACGCCCGGCCCGAGCGAGGCCGCCCGGCGGTTCCCACGCATCGGCGAGGACTGGGGCACCGGGTTCTGGTCCGCGGTGCAGGTCCACGCGCTGCACGGCACGGTGCTCGGCGAACCCGGACCGGGGACGGCGTGGTTCCGCCTGAGCGTCCCGATCGCCGACGACGTGACGACCACGCCGCTCGCGCGGGTCGCCGCCGCCGCCGACTTCGGCAACGGCCTGGCCCCGCCGCTGCCGATCGACCGCTACCTGTACCTCAACCCCGACCTCACCGTCGACGTGCACCGGCTGCCGACGACGGAGTGGGTCGCGCTGGACTCGCGCTCGGTCGCGCAGCCGTCGGGGGTCGGACTGACCACCTCGACGCTGTTCGACGAACGTGGCCGGCTGGGCAACGCGCTGCAGTCGCTCTTCGTGGCGGCCCGCTGATGGCGGCCCCGCGGGTCCTCGTCCTGCTCCTCGCCGGTGGCGCCGGGTCGCGGCTCGAACGGCTCACCGACGACCGGGCGAAGCCCGCCGTCCCGTTCGGCGGCCCGTACCGGCTGGTCGACGTCGCCCTGTCGAACTGCCGCAACAGCGGCCTGAGCGACGTCTGGGTGGTCCAGCAGCAGCACCCCGCCTCGCTCGCCGAGGCCCTGGCGAACGGGCGCCCGTGGGATCTGGACCGGACCACGGGCGGGCTGCTGGTCCTGCCGCCCGCGCTCGGGACCGACCGCGACGGCTGGCACCGTGGCACCGCGGATGCGCTGTGGAAGCAGACGGACCTGATCCGCGAGTTCGCCCCCGACGCGTTGGTCGTCCTGTCCGCGGACGGCATCTACCGCATGGACCTCCACGACGTCGTGATGGACCACCTCGCCTCCGACGCGGCGGTGACCATCGTGACCGTCCGGGTGGATGCCGAGGACGCGTCGCGGTACGGCGTCGTGGAGGTCGACGGTGCCGGGGCGGTGCGCGGCTACGCCTACAAGCCCGACGACCCCGCTTCGGACCTCGTCGCCAACGAGGTGTTCGTCTTCGACCCGACGCGGGCGCTCGACACGCTCGAGGCGATCGCCGACGAGGTGGCGGCCGAGGCCGAGGAGGACGACGACCGTGGGGACGAGCTCGGCGACCTCGGCGACCACCTGCTCCCCCGCCTGGTCGACGCGGGTGCCGCCCGCGAGCACCGGTTCGACGGGTACTGGCGCGATGTCGGCACCGTCCAGGCCTACCTCGACGGCCACCTCGACCTGGTCGGACCCGAGCCCGCGTTCGTGTTCGACGACGACCAACGCCCCATCCTGTCGTCGCGCCGGCGGACCACCACGGCGCGGTTCCTCGACGGCGCACGCGTCGTCGACGCCGAGGTGTCCGGCGGCGCGGTGATCGCGGGCGTCGTCATCCGCTCGGTCGTCGGGCCGGGCGCCGTCGTCGAACGCGGCGCCGAGGTGGTCGACAGCGTCCTCCTGCCGGGCGCCGTGGTCCGCACCGGCGCCCACCTCACGCGGACCATCGTCGACTCGGACCTCGAGGTGCCCCGCGACGTCCGGGCCGGCGGGGACGGCGAGGTGACCCTCCTCGGGCGCGGCGCCGACCTGGCACCCGGCGACCGGGTCCCGGCCGGCGCGATCCTGCCACCGGACGACGAGGGGGATGCCGCCGCTGACGAGCTGCCTCCGCATCCTGCATGATGTAGCATCGGCCCGAGAGCTCACGCACGTCCCGGCGGCGGATCGGACGGTCGAGCTCCGCGAACCGGAGGTCGTGCGATGGCACGCGTCGTGGTCGGGGTCGACGGGTCGGACCGCGCGAAACGGGCCCTCGTGCGGGCGGTCGAAGAGGCCGGTCTGCGGGACGCGCCGCTGGAGGCCGTGCACGTCTACAAGCCGGCCCACGACGTCGGCGAGGACCTCGCGGGCCTCGGGCGTGGCCTCAACCGGGGGTCCGCGTCGGCGCCGACCACCTCGACGGGTGCGGACGCCAAACAGGAGCACGCGCGCCGCCGTGCGTACGACCTGCTGTCCGACGCGGTCGACGACGCCATGGCCGGCAGCGATGCGCCGCGGCCGCGGCTGGTCGTCATCGCCAACGACGACGTGACCGAGGCCATCACCGACCACGCGGCGGGCGCGGACCTGCTCGTCATCGGTCTGCGGCGCCGCTCCCCCGTCGGCAAGCTCGTCCTCGGCTCCGACGCTCGCGACATCATCCTGCAGTCCCCGGTGCCCGTCCTCGCGGTCCACGACGACGGCGACTTCTGACGGCGACGTCTGACGGTCCCCGCGACCGGCGTCCGGTCGACGCCGAGGTCGTGCGGCGAGCTCCGGCGGCCGTGGGGCCGCGACGGCACCGGGTGCGCTCCGACGTACGGTGTCCGTACGGTGTCACCTCGATGATCGGAGCCAGCGGTGTCCCACGTCAGCCTGGTCACCCTCGGCGTCGCGGACATCGACCGTGCGACGGTCTTCTACGAGGCCCTCGGCTGGCACCGGTCGTCCGCGTCGGTCGACGGGACGGTCGCGTTCCTGCGCGGCGGCACGGTCGGGTTGTCGCTGTTCGGGCGTGACGATCTCGCGGCGGAGGCCGGGGTCGAGGTCGCCAGCTTGGCCGGCCCCGGGAGCACGGTGCTGGCGATCAACCTCGCGACCGAGGCGGAGGTCGACCGGTTCGTGGCCGCGGTCGTGGCGGCGGGCGGCACCGTCACCGCGCCGCCGACGCGCGCCGACTGGGGCGGGTACTCGGGGTACGTCGCCGACCCGGATGGCCACCTCTGGGAGGTCGCCCACAACCCCGCGTTCCCCCTCGGGCCGGATGGGGCGGTCACGTTCCCCGACGACACGTGAGACGCCCGGAGGTCCCGGTGGACGTCGCCCGACCCAGCGACGCGGGTGCGGTCCGCAAGCGCCGCGCCTACCTGGCGGTCAGCGCCGCGACCAGCGTCCTGATGGTCTTCCTGTTCACCACCGCCGACCCCGACCCGTTCGAACGGATCGTGTTCCCCACCATCGCGCTCGCGGCCGCCGTGCTCTTCGTCGCGGTCGCCACCCACCGCCTCTCGTTGGCCCGGACCGAGGTGTTCCTGCTCGTCCCGCCGATCGTGGTGCTGTTCGGCTACCTCGCGCTGTGGCGGATCAACCCGACGGTCATCCCCGACGAGGTGGCCGACATCATCCCGACGATGCTGTGGTTAGGGGTGGTCTTCCCGCTCGCCTTCCTCGCCTTCGGGACCCGCCGCGGCTTGGCCGTCTGCGTCGCCCTGTACGGCGTGTTCGTGCTGCTCACGGTGCCGCCGGCGGTCACCGGAGACATCACCGGCGGGACGTCGGGCGTGCTCGGTTCGGCGATCCTCCACCTCACCGGCCTGTACGCGGCGATGATCGCGTTGCTGGGGGTCCTCGCCTCCCGCTACGAGCAGCTCGCCGTGGCACGCTCCCAGGCGGTGGCGTACGCGGTCCAGGCCAGTGCCGATCCCCTCACGGGTCTGGCCAACCGTCGCCGTCTCGACGACGAGCTCGATCGCCAGATCTCGCTCGCGCAGCGCCACCGGCACCCGCTGTCCGCGGTCATCGTCGACCTCGACCACTTCAAGCTGGTCAACGACGAGCACGGCCACGACACCGGCGACCGGGTCCTCGTCGAGGCCGCGCTCCGCCTGGCGGCGACCGTCCGCGAGGGCGACCTCGTCGGGCGGTGGGGCGGCGAGGAGTTCCTGGTCATCGCGCCGCACGCCGACCACCGGGCCGCCATCGAGCTGGCCGAACGCTGTCGGGCGCGCATCGCCGGCAGCCCCTACCCCGTGATCGGCCCTCTGACCGCCAGCTTCGGGGTGGCCACGCTCGCACCCGACGACGATCGTCGCACCCTCCAGCGGCGCGCCGACCTGGCCCTGTACACGGCGAAGAGCGACGGGCGGGACCGCGTCGTGGGGATCCCGCACGCGAGCGACGCGCGCGACCTCGACCATCCGGCGGAGACCAACGGCAACCAGACGTAGGGCCTGGCACGTGGAGCCCGACCCCACCGACCGACGACGGGTCCCCGGTGCCGGCCGTCAGCGGGCGGGGTCGATGGCCCCCGTCGCCAACGCAGCCCGGCCGAGCACCGCGAGCTGGTGCGCCGTGAACAGACCCGCCTCCGGGACCTCGGTGAGCTGGGACCGATCCGACGTGCGGAGGAAGTGGCGGTACTCGCAGCCGGGACACCCGTAGGCGCCACAGGTGAGCAGCTCCATGCTGTGCGTGGTCATCGGACCTTCTCGGACGTGGGCGGCCACGAGGGTAGGCACCCTGAGGCCGGGGTGGGTGACCCGGGCGGCCAGGGTCATCCCCGATGGTGATCGCGACGCGCCCCGGCGATGGTGTCCCGGACGGACCGACGCACCCGACGTCGCCGCACGAGGAGACACGGTGGGACCCGACCAGCCGACACCCGGACGTGGGACGGGGCGGCCGTGACCTCGTTGCTCACGACCACGGGGTTGACCAAGCGCTTCGGGACGGTCACCGCCGTGTCCGACCTCGACCTCGACATCCACGCGGGGGTCGTCGGCCTCATCGGTGCCAACGGCGCCGGCAAGTCGACCCTCATCAAGCTCCTGCTCGGACTGCTCACGCCGACCGCCGGCTCGGCGACCGTCCTCGGACTCGACGTGACCGCCGACGGCACCGCCGTCCGCGAGCGGGTCGGGGTACATGCCGGAGCACGACTGCCTGCCACCGGACGTCTCGGCGACCGAACTGGTCGTGCACATGGGGCGGATGTCCGGACTGCCGACCACCGCGGCCCGGGAACGGGCGGCGGACACGCTCCGGCACGTCGGGCTGTACGAGGAGCGGTACCGGCCGATCGGCGGCTACTCCACGGGCATGAAGCAGCGGGTCAAGCTGGCGCAGGCGCTGGTCCACGACCCGCAGCTGGTCCTCCTCGACGAACCGACGAACGGTCTGGACCCTGCGGGACGCGATGAGATGCTCGGCCTCGTCGACCGGATCGGCACCGAGTTCGGGATCTCGGTGCTCGTGACCTCCCACCTGCTCGGCGAGCTGGAACGGGTCTGCGACCACATCGTCGTCATCGACGGGGGCCAGCTGCTGCGGTCGTCCTCGACCGCCGAGGTCACCACCCTCACCGAGATCATCGCCGTCGAGGTCGACGAGGGGACCGACGAGGTGGCAGCCGCCCTCGCCGGGGTCGGCCTGACCGTCCGCACCGTGGGCCGCCTGCTCGAGATCGAGATCCACGACGACGGCGCCTACGACCTCGTCCGTGACGCCGTCGCCGACGCGGGGCTCGGACTGATCCGGGTGGAACGTCGCCGCCACCGCATGGCCGAGCTGTTCGCGCACCGCCCAGGAGCCCCGTCATGACCCGATCGGCCGAGCCCGACACCGCGACCCCGCCCGGGACGCCACCGCCGCCGGACGGCGGGGTGATCCACGACATCGGCTACCGCCACCACACCGGTCCGCGCCTCGGCCGCGCCTCGATCCGTCGCACGCTGTTCGTCGAGAGCCTCCGCGGCGCCTACGGGCTCGGTCGCACCGCGCGGTCGAAGATCATGCCGATGCTGCTGCTCGCGGCGATGTGCCTGCCGGCCGTCGTGATCGTCGTCGCGACCATCCTCACCGGCGCCGACGAGCTCGAACGGCGGCCCGACCTCGTACGTCCTGAACCTCCAGCTCGTGATCGCCATCTACGTCGCGGGGCAGGCGCCCGTCAGCGTGTCGCGCGACCTGCGGTTCTCGGTGACGTCGCTGTACTTCTCCCGCCCGCTCGAACGCATCGACTACGTCGATCGCGAAGTTCGCCGCGATGACCGCTGCCATCGCGCTGTTCGTCACCGCACCGCTGGTGATCCTGTTCGTCGGCGCGCTGGTCGCTGAGCTGCCGTTCTCCGAGCAGGTGCCGGACCTGCTGCGAGCGCTGGCCGGCGGCGTGCTGTTGTCCGCCGTGCTGGCCGGACTCAGCCTGCTGATCGCAGCCACGACGCCGCGCCGCGGGCTCGGTGTGGCGGCCGTCATCACCGTCCTCCTCGTCCTCGCCGGCGTGCACGGCGCCGCCCAGGAGATCGCGCTGTCCGAGGGCGCTGACACGGCCGCCGCGTACCTCGGCCTCGTGTCACCGTTCACGCTCGTCGATGGGGTCCAGAGCGCCGTGTTCGGTGCGGACAGCATCCTGGTCGCGTCCCCCTCCGGCGCGGCGGCGGGCGCGGTCTTCGCGGGGGTCACCGTGGCGCTCATCCTCGCCACCTTCGCGGGACTCGTGCTGCGCTACCGGAAGGTCTCCGTGTCATGACCACCATCGAACTCGACACCGCCTCACGGTGGTTCGGCAACGTCGTCGCCGTCAACGACGTGACCATGCGGATCGGTCCGGGGGTCACCGGGTTGCTCGGCCCGAACGGCGCCGGCAAGTCGACCCTCATCCACCTGATGAGCGGCTTCCTCGCGCCGTCGTCCGGCACGGTCACCCTGGATGGCGAGGCGGTCTGGCGCAACGAGGCGATCTACCGGCACATCGGCCTGGTGCCCGAACGCGAGGCGATGTACGACGCGGTGACGGGGTGGCGGTTCCTCCAGGCCAACGCGCGGCTCCACGGGCTGGACGATCCGGACGCCGCCGCACGGCGCGCCCTGGAGACGGTCCAGATGTCCGACGTCGCGGACCGTGACCTCGCCACGTACTCGAAGGGCATGAAGCAGCGCATCAAGATCGCGACGGCCCTCGTCCACGACCCGCCGGTCCTGCTGCTCGACGAACCCTTCAACGGGATGGACCCGCGCCAGCGCATGCACCTGATGGACCTCCTCCAACGCATGGGGGACGAGGGACGGACGGTCCTGTTCAGCTCGCACATCCTCGAGGAGGTCGAGCAGATCGCCGGGGACATCCAGGTGATGGTCGCCGGGCGCCACGCCGCGTCGGGTGGCTTCCGGGAGATCCGCCGCTTGATGACCGAGCGGCCGCACCGGTACCGCCTCCGCTCCGACGACGATCGCGCCCTGGCCGCGGCGCTGGTCGCCGACCCCAGCACGTCGGGCGTGCAGCTCGTGACCGACGGTGCGCCCGGCCACGCCTCGGTCGCCAGCACCGGACGCCGCGATACCGGCGGAGCCCTGGACGTCGAGGCGACCGACGTCGCGAGCTTCGTGCACCTGTTGCCCCGCATCGCGAAGCAGCACGGCATCCGCCTCTTCGAGGTGTCCCCCGCCGACGAGTCGCTCGAGAGCGTCTTCTCCTACCTGGTGGCCCCATGAACCCGACCGTCGCCCTGCTCACCGCCCGCGGCCTGCTCGGCCGTCGCCGCGCGCTCCTCCTGCTCGCGCTGCCCGTGCTGCTGCTCCTGCTCAGCGGCCTGGTCCGCGGGCTGGTCGGCCCCGACCAGGCGCTGAGCGTCGCCCTGCTCGGCGGGTTCACGCTGGGGACCGTCGTGCCGTTGCTCGGGTTGATCGTCGGGACCGGCGCGATCGGGCCCGAGATCGACGACGGGTCGATCGTGTACCTGCTGTCGAAGCCCATCAGCCGCTTCACCATCGCGACCACGAAGGTCGTCGTCGCGGCTGGCATCGTGACGGTGGTCGCGGCCATCCCGACCTACCTCGCGGGGTTGCTGCTGACGGGCACGGCGGACGGGATCGCCGTCAGCTACGCGATCGGCGCGGCCGTGGCCGGTCTGGGCTACAGCGCGCTGTTCGTGCTGCTGGCCGTGCTCACGCGGAACGCCGTCGTCGCCGGGCTCGCGTACGCCGTCCTGTGGGAGACGCTCATCGGCGGGTACGTCCCCGGCGCGCAGGCGGTGAGCATCCAGCAGTGGGCACTCGCGGTCACCGAACGCGTGCTGGGAGACGGTGCCGGCCGGCTCGGTGTGGCGTCGGCCGTGACCCTGCCGACGGCCACCGCGCTCCTCGCGGTCGTCGTCCTCGGCGGCACGTGGTACGCGGGCTCGCGGCTGCGGACGCTGCGCCTCACGTCCGACGAGTGACCCACCTGTGACCGACCCGGTGACCGACGGGTACGCGACCCGCACGCCAGGGTCGCCGCGTGGCCGCTCGACGCCGTGGGCGCACCCAGCGACACTGGAGACGCGACCTCGGAGGCGGGCACGGCGATGGCGGAGATCCCGGCGACGAGGTTCGTGGCGACGGCGGCCGGGCACGTGGCCTACCAGGTGTTCGGTGAGGGCCCGCCGACGATCCTGTTCATCACGAGCTGGTTCAGCAACCTCGACGTGATGTGGGACGCCCCCGGACTGCCGGCGTACTTCGGGCGCCTGGCGTCGTTCGCACGGGTGATCTGCTTCGACAAGCGCGGCTCCGGCGTGTCGGACACGGTGCCCTCTCGATCACCCGCCGACGCTGGAACAGGGGATGGACGACGCCGTGGCGGTACTCGACGCCGCCGGTGCGGACGACGTCGCCGTCATCGGCGACGCGGAGGGCGGTCCGATGGCGATGCTCCTCGCCGCGACCTTCCCCGACCGGGTCTCCGCACTGGTGCTGGTCAACTCGTTCGCCCGGTGGCAGCGGGCCGACGACTACCCGATCGGCATGCCGGGCGGACACGACCGAGAAGCTCATCCGCCGGTGGCAGGAGAACTGGGGCGTGACCGCCGACATCCTCGGCCTGACCGCACCCTCCCTGGCCGACGACGAGCACCTCCGTCGCTGGTTCCTCCGCTTCCAGCGGCTGGCCATGCCCCCCGGTGCCTCCGCGGCGCTCTACCGCTGGGTCACGGCCGTCGACGTCCGCGACGTGCTGGCGAGCATCCGAGCGCCGACCCTGGTGCTGCACCGCCGGGAAGCACGCCACCACCGCGTCGAGTTCGGCCGCTACCTCGCCGACCACATCCCCGGTGCCCGCATGATCGAGCTCGACGGCGCCGAGACCCTCCCGTTCCACGCCGGCGACGTCGAGCCGTTGCTGTCGGCCATCGAGGTGTTCCTGTTCGGGGCGGAGCACACGCCGTCGACGCGGCGGCGGCTGGCGACCATCCTGCTCACCGACATCGTCGGTTCGACCCGGGTCGCCGCGGAGCTCGGCGACACCCGGTGGGGTGAGCTGCTGCGGTCCCACGACAGCGTGGTCCGCGGCGCGATCGCGCGGTTCCGTGGCGAGGAACTGGTCCACACCGGCGACGGCCTCGTCGCCAGCTTCGACGGCCCGACCCGGGCGGTGCGGTGCGCCCAGCACATCTCGCGCGCGGTCGGGATCTGGGCCTGCGCGTCCGCATCGGTCTGCACAGCGGCGAGATCGAGGTCGGGCCCGACGGCACGACCGGCCTGTCGATCCACCTCGCGTCGCGGGTGATGGCGGTCGCGGTCGATGGGGGCGTCGTCGTGTCCCAGACCGTCAAGGACCTGGTGTTCGGATCCGGGATCGACTTCGTCGACGCCGGCGCCCACGACCTTCGCGGCATCCCGGGTCGGTGGCACCTCTACCGCGTCGCCGACCGGGGGTCCGCGCGCCCCCGGACCTCCGACGGGGGCAGCTGACCGTCCCGTCGTGCGACCGACGGCCGGACCACGCACCGTCGTACGCTGGACCTCGGAACGGAGGCGCCGTGATCCTGCTCGCGTTGCTGGTCGTCGGTCTGGTCGTGGCCGCCGTCGCCTACCCGTTCGCCCGGATGCTCGCCGAACGGCGCCACCGTCAGGGTGAGCCGACCTGGTGGTCGATGAAGCTGCACGCCGGTGATCGCGAGGCGGCGCTCGCCGAGGACCGCGCCCGCCACACCGCGCGCCACGACCGACGTGCAGCGCGACGTGCGTCGCTCGCGGCACGCCTCGGCCGGAACCGGTGAGCCCGGCGGCCGTGTGCGCGGCCGCCGTGTGCGCGGCCGCCGTGTGCCCGAACGAGGGCCCGGACACCGGTCCGGGCCCGCGACGCGACGCGGCCACCCGCGGTCTCGCGGGCGGCCGGTCGATCCGACAGCGCAGGTGCGGGCGGTTCGCGCCGGGCGGTCGGTGGATCCGACCTCGGCGAGCGGGTCCCCACCGGAACGCAGCTGCCGGTCCCCCGCGGTGGGTCGTGGGTCAGGAACCCAGGTTCGAGATGCCAGCGAAGGCGGGCTGCGCGGCGAGCAGCAGCAGGGTGGAGATGGCGGAGACGATGGTCGCGCGGCGCTTCTTCATGGCTGGGGTCCCTCCGGGGATCGTGTGGTCGATACCGGGAGGATGCGCGCACGGTGTCTGCGGACTGTCTGCGGCGCGAGGCGGTGGTGGACCGACCTCGCGCTCATCGTCGGCCGGACGGGCACGCGTGGGCGAGCATCGGACGCGGTCGGCAGGTCAGCCGGAACGTCGGCCCCGGGTCTCGACCGCGGTCCCGCCGTCCCGTAGCACCTGCAGGTCGCGTCGGACCGTGGCCTCGCTGACGTCCAGCACCTGCGCGAGGTCGGTGACGGTCGCCACACCACCCTGGGTGCCGATCTGCTCGACGACGGACCGCAGCAGGTCGCGGCGACGCTGGACCGGGTCGTCCGGTGCGTCCGGTCCGAGATCGAGGTCGATCGCGACCTCGAGGACCTCGAAGAGGGCGGAGGGGACGACCGCGCGGCGCGGAGGCGGCCGCGACGACGACGACCGCGTCCGGCGCCACCACATCGGCGTGCGCGGCGAGGATCCGACGGTGCTCCGGGAGCGCCTCCGCGAGGGGACGATCGTCGTCGGTCAGACCGTCGAGCACCGCCGACAGCCCGTCGCGCGCCCGGACGGCCGCGGTGGCGGCGCGGTCGCGGTGCCCGGCTGCGGCCAGCGCGTCGTGGTGCGCGAGGTGGACCAGGTAGGCGCGTTCGACGCCGTCGTGGATCGCCTCGGCGGCCGCCTCGGTCGACGCCACCGCGCCGGCGAAGATCCCCGGCGGCCAGCAGGATGGCGCCTTCCAGCGCCAGCAGGCCGGCTTCGAGGTCAGCCAGGTCGCGGTCGCGGGACAGCGCGAGCGCCTCGGTGACGACGTCGTGCGCGGCCAACTTCGACGCGCCCTCGGCCAGGCGGACCTCGGCCCGCCGCTGGAGCAACTGGCAGGTCGCCCACGCGTCGTCGCGGATGCCCGGCAGCGCGAGCGCACGATCGACCTCGGCGTCCGCCACGTCGTGGCGGCCAGCGCGGAGCGCCACGGCGGCGGTCGCGTCGCGGCAGACGGCCTCGAA
>CAWKMM010000018.1:0-24833 GCA_963850715.1 uncultured Nitriliruptoraceae bacterium
CGGGATGAATCTGCGTCGTGGTTTTTTCGCGGGGGTGTACCGGTGGGTCGCGGGTAGTCATCGGATGCTGCCTTCGGCGCTCGGTGGGGGGAGGCGGATGTCGACGGTGCGTCCGTTGTCGTCGCCGTGGACGAGCATGAGGCGGGGGGTGTCGAACGGTTCGGCTCCTGGGGTGGTGACGATGGGGTCCCGGTAGGGCTCGCATTCGAGGGTGTCGGGATCGGCGGGGTCGGTCTGGATACAGGAGGCGCCGATGTCGGGGTCGCCGAGTTCACCGCAGGGTTGGTCGCTGCCGGCGCACAGGTACAGCTCACCGTCGACGGACTCGAGGTGCATGCGGACCCACACCCACCTCTCGTCGTTGATCTGGAGGCCGGGCTCGTAGACGGGGGTCCTCGCGTCCGGCTGGTGTCCGAGCGTCTCGGTGCAGCCGCCTGCGGGCAGCGACGCCACCTCGCCGTCCTCACCGTCGACGGGGTTGCCGGTGATGCGGATGCCTCGGGTCTCGCCGATGTCGACCAGTTCGGCCGGGTACTGGCGGAGGCCCTCGTCTGCCGGCGTCGCGGGTCGTCCGTCGGTCGCGTACCGGGTACCGGCAGCGTCGACGAAGACCTCGTCGCCGGCGCACCAGCCGACCAGGTTCGTGGGGTTGGCCGGCGACGCCGCGTCGAACACCCGGACCTGGCCGTCGGTGTCGTGGACGAGGAAGATCGGGGTGAGGTCGGGGAGATGGGCAGGTCTGGCCTCACCGGCGGAGGGCACGTCGTACAGCGGTTCACGGCCGGCCGCAGTCGTGTGGCCGGGGTGTGGTCCGTCCTCGTCGGTGGCGGGCACGATGACCTCGACCGTCCCGTCGGCGCCGCGCCGTGCGAACAGGGCCCGCGGTACCCGTCCGAGCAGGCCCCACTCCTCGCCGCGTTCGATGCCGGCCACGTCTGGTGCGTCGGCGGGGCAGGTCCCATCGGCATCGCACACCTTCGGTTCCGCGGCCACGCCCCCGATGACAAGGGTGGCCCAGATCCACCGGTCGGCGGGCACGTCCTGGCCGTCCACCGCCGGGGTGCCGGCCGGTGGCTGGTGGTAGGTGGCGGCGGTCGGAGGGTTGGAACCGGCGTCGCGGTTGCCGTCGCAGTTGGGTCCGCGCTGCGGCTGGGGATGCCGGTCGGCCGACCCAAGCCGTTCCGGTGGCTCGCCGCGCGGTCCGGTGACCCGCACGCTGTCCCCATCGGCTGCGAGCTCGCTCGGATAGGCCGCGAGGCCTGCGGGAGCCGGCCCACCGGCGTACTCGCCCCAGCCGTTGAACCGGCTGCCGTGACGGAGCTCCTCGAACCACCCGCTGCTCGAGCAGTACGCGACGAGCTGCTGCCACCCGCCCGGGGCGCGCGGGTCGACCGCGTCGAGCACGACGACCTCGCCGGCCTCGGGGTGGCTGACGAACACCGGACGTCCATCAGCGAGGTAGGCCGCAAGCGCCTCGCCGACCTCAGGCACCGGCAGCACCCCATCCTCCGCGACCGGACCGACCGCCTGGTCGTTCGGGCGGGCCGGATCGATGACCGGCGCCGGCACCCGGTCGACGACCCCCGCCACAACGACCGCACCGACCAGCGCCGTCACCACACCCGCCGCAACCACCAGCCGAGGCCGCACGCGGCGGACCCGCCCGGGAGCGACGCCCGGCATCCGGACATCCCGAACGCGGAGCGCCGCCTCGGCACGAGCCGCCTCGCCAGCCCGCCGGGCACGGTTCTCGACATCGCTGATCATCGTCGTCGCTCCTCACCGTCGCGTCCGACCGCGGCGAGCAGCGCCGCCAACCGGTTCCGGGCCGTGTGCAACTGGGCCTTGACCGTGCCCTCAGCGACCCCGACGACCTCGGCGACCTCCTTGACCGACAGATCGCCGGCGTAGTGCAACGCCACGACACGGGCCTGGCGGGCAGGCAGGCGTCGCACCAGCTCCCAGAAATGCTGCTCGCGTTCGAACGCCGACGACCGTGGAACCTCCGCCCGTCCGGCCAGCCGCGCGAGCGCGCGCTGCTCTGAGGCCAACCTCCGCAGCCGTGAGGTGGCCAGGTTCAACGCGACCCGCTGGACCCACAGGTCGGGACGAGCCATGCGGCCCACCTCGTCCCACCGCTCGTAAGCCCGGGTGAACGCCTCCTGGACGATGTCCTCAGCACCGACCCGCACACCCCGCAGCGCCAACACCACCGCGAGCGTCGACCCCACGTGCTCGTCGTACACCTCACCGAACACACGACCGCGCACGGCCGCGTCGTCAGACCCCACCTCTGCGGACAGATCGGCCCCAACAGTCGGCAACACCACGAGGAAAGACGCCTCAACACCCACGCGAGGTTTAGGGCATCGAAGGTTGTCGGCCCAGCTGAGCGCGCACCGACGCCACTCGACGTGATGAAACCCGTGCAGCTATGTGCTCTTCGCCGTTGCAGCGAACACGCGCATCATCACGGCTCCCGAGCCCCCGCACCGCCCCGCGACCCACGATGGCCTGGCGGGCTGCTCTACCCATGAGTCCCCGTTGCGAGCTGGGCAGCGTCGCTGCGCTCCGCGCGAAGTTGCAGGTCGGCGCGAGCCCAGCCCGTCGATGCGACCGGGCGTGGATCTCGCTCGGCGTCGTCGTAGCATCGGGCGACGTCGTTGGAGAGTTAGCTCGCGTTCGCGGTGACCTCGGTGTCGAGCCGTTCACCGAGCCGGTCGATCTCGAGGTCGAGGTCGTGCTGGGTCTGCAGGTTCAACCAGAACCGGGCGGTGGTCCCGAAGTAGCGGGCGAGACGCAAGGCGGTGTCGGCGGTGACGGCGCGCTTGCCGTGGACGATCTCGTTGATGCGCCGCGGTGGGACGCTGATGTCCTTCGCGAGCCGGTACTGGCTCAGTCCCATCGGCTCGAGGAACTCCTCGAGGAGGACCTCGCCCGGGTGGACCGGCGCGAGCTTGGTCGTCGTCATCGGATCCTCCTCAGTGGTAGTCGACGATCTCGACCTCGTAGGCGTCACCGTCATCCCAGCGGAAGCAGACACGCCACTGGTCGTTGATGCTGATGCTGTGCTGGCCGTCGCGGTCACCCTTGAGCCGTTCGAGCCGGTTGCCGGGCGGCACCCGCAGGTCGGCGATCTCCGCGGCCGCGTCGAGCATCCTGAGTTCGCGCAACGCGGCCTTGTGCAGCTCTGGAGACCACTTCTTGACCTGCTCCCGTTGAGCGAGCCGTTCGGTGTCGCGGTCGCGGAAGCTCCGGATCATCCTCGCATAGTAACGCGGCGCGTTACGGTCGGCGAATGGATGTCCAACTACGGGCCCGGCCAGGTTCGTCCTGCTGGGGCGCGTGCTTGCGGGGTGCACTCCGTCGTCGGAGGCGACGTCGGACGGTGGCGGAAGCGCGGCGCCAGAGTCCGGCACGAGGACGTGGTCGAGACCCCGCTGGCGAATGGTGAGTGGTCGGTCGAGCAGCCTGCGGCCATCAGCCGGGCGGAGTGTTCGGCGATGGCCGAGTTGCAGAGCGCTTGTCGGGGCACCGACCAGCCACCACCAGCCGTCGGAGTCACGTGCGCTGTTGGGGCTCTACCGGTGGAGCAGGTCGTGGAGGGTGGTGAGGAGCAGCTCCGAGGCGAACGGTTTCGCGAGGAAGTGATCGACACCGAGGTTGGCAGCTTCGGCGACCTCGCGGGTGGCGGTGAGGCCGCTGACGGCGATCACGGGGAGGTCGGGTCGTCGCTCGAGGAGCGTCCGGATGGTGGCCGGTCCATCCATGCGGGGCATCATCATGTCGATGATCACGGCGTCGATGTCGTCCGCGCGTCGTTCGAACTGCGGTACGGCCTCGGTTCCGTCGCTGGCCTCGATGACCCGGTAGCCGGCGGTCTCGAGACTGGCGCGGGTCGCTCTGCGCAGTTGCTCCTCGTCGTCGACGATGAGGATCAGTTCGCGGTTCCCGCGGGGCGCTGTGGTCCGGTCGGGGGCGGTGTCGGCGCTTGGGTCTGGGGGTCCTGCGAGGGGGAGGTAGACCTCGAAGGTGCTGCCGCTTCCTGGTTCGCTGTGGACCTGGAAGAAGCCGCCGTGGCTGCGGACGATGCCTCGGGAGGTCGACAGGCCGAGCCCGGTCCCGTCGCCCTGGGCCTTGGTGGTGAAGAACGGCTCGAAGAGCCGGTCGATCGTCGCCTGGTCGATACCGGTGCCGTCGTCCTCGACGCGGATCCGGACGTACGGGCCCGGCGCGGCCCGTCGGTCGCGGGCGATGTAGCTGGTCGCCGATCACGATGTTGGATGCGCTCAGGCGCAGCGTGCCCCCGTCGGGCATGGCGTCGCGGGCGTTGACGGACAGGTTCATCAGCACCTGGTGCAACTGCGTGGGGTCGCCGTGCACCGGCCACGGCACGGTGTCGTCTGTCGCCGCTGGACCTCGATGTTCTTCGGGAACGTCGTCGCGCACGATCCGCACGACGTCATCGAGCAGACGGTCGAGGTCGAGGTCGCGCTGCTGTCCGTCCACACCGCGGGCGAACGACAGCACTTGGCGGACCATGTCGGCGCCGCGTGCGGCGCTTTGCTCGATGATGTCGAGCAGGTTGGCGGTCGCCGCATCGTCATCCGGCCTGGCGCAGCGACTGGCTCGCGAGCATGATCGGTGCGAGCATGTTGTTGAGATCGTGGGCGATCCCGCCGGCCAGCGTGCCGAGACTGTCGAGACGCTGCGCTCGCAGCAGCTGCTGCTCGAGTACGGCGGCGGTCGGTGACGTCGGTGTTGATGGAGAGAACCGACTCGGGTCGGCCGAGGTCGTCGCGGACCAGGGTGCATCGGCACTCGACGGTGAGCTCGGTGCCGTCCCTGGCGACGTCGATGAGTTCGCCGGTCCACTCGTCGTCCGCGAGCACCGTCTCGATCGCGCGTGCGAAGACGTCCGGGCCGCGGTCGAGCAGCTCCTGCAGGGCTCGGCCGACGGCTTCCTCGGCGGGGTAGCCGTAGAGGCGTTCGGCGCCTCGGTTCCAGTAGGTGATCCGGTGGTCGAGATCGCTCACGATGATCGCATCGCTCGCCTTGTCGAGGAGGTCGGCCTGCCATGCGAGGGTGAGCTGCGCTCGATGCTGTTCGGTCACGTCCTGGAAGTAGACCGCCAGGCCCTGCTCGGACGGGTACACGCGGATGGACAGCCAGCGGTCGAACGGTTCCCAGTAGTAGCCCTCGATGACCTCGCTGACGCCGGTTCGCATGGCCCGGCGGTAGACCTCCTCTATGACGCTGGCCGTGACCTCGGGGAAGGTCTCCCACAGGTCCTCTCCGAGGAGTTCCTCGCGGGTGCGGCGCAACACCTGCTCCGCGTGTCGGTTGACGTAGGTCATCCGCCAGCCGCGGTCGACGGTGAAGAACGCGTCGGTGAAGCTCTCCAGGGTGGTGGTCAGGCGGTCCGCCAGCAGGCGGACCTGGGACTCCGTCTCCTTCTGAGCAGTGATGTCCTGGTGCGCACCGGTGACGTGGGACACCATGCCGTCGGACCCGAACCGAGGCTCGCCGATGACCCGCGCCCACTGCCTGCGTCCGAGGCGGGTCACGAGCTGGAGTTTGAGGTCGAACGGCGTCCCGGACGTCGCGCACGCCTCGATGGCGGCCGCGAGCTGGTCGCGTTCCTCGGGCAGGTACTGGTCGAGGGCTTGCTCGACGATCACCGGGGCGTTCTTGGGGTAGTCCAGGATCTCGAAGAGCTCCTCGGACCACATCACCTGGTTGGTGGACACCTCCAGCGACCAGCCACCGATCCTCGCGACCGACCCCGCGACGCGCCGCAGCGCCACGCTCTGGTCGAGTTCGGTCTCGACACGTTGGCGGTCGGTGATGTCGACGAAGGTCAGCACGGTCCCCTGGATGCGACCGCCTCGTTCCACCGCAGACACGCGGTACTCGACCGGGAAGCTGGTGCCGTCCTTGCGGAACAGCACCTCCGTACCGGACGCGAGCCCACGGCCCTCGCGGTGTGCCCGGTAGATCTGGCAGTCCTCCTGCGGGTACGGCGTGCCGTCCGGACGGGTGTGGTGGATCAGGGCGTGCATCCTCTCGCCCAGCAGCTCGGCCTCGTCGTCGTAGCCGAGCACGCGGACGCACTCGCGGTTCGCGAAGGTGCACCGGCCGTCCAGGTCGACCGCGTACACGCCTTCGCCGACCGCATCGAGCAGCACTCGAGCGAAGCCCTGCGAACTCGCCGTCCCATCGCCGGCCGCGGGACGGCTGCCGGGCTCGGCACGGAGGCCCTCGACTCCTGCGGCAGCCTGTCCCTCGGGGTTCACCACACGCCACCGACCCGCGGTTCGGAGAGCGACGCGGGACGACCGAAGAGGTACCCCTGGCCGAGCGGGACGCCGAGTTCGGCGAGGACATCACGTTCCTCGACGCGTTCGACGCCCTCACCGACCAGACTCGCTCCGGTGGCCGTCGTGAACGCGACCAATCCAGCGACGAGCGCCTGCCGGGTCGGGTCGCGGTCGAGATCGGCCACCCACCCCCGGTCGAGCTTGACCATCGAGGGTCCGAGCTCACAGATGTGGCGCAGGCTCGCGTAGCCCGAACCGGCATCGTCGACGCCGAGTCCGACCCCCCCGAGCCGACCGACGGCAGCGATGACGCCCGCGTAATCGGTGACCGATTCGTGCTCGGTGATCTCCAGGACCACACGGCGAGAGCTCGCGGCGACGACCGGGCCCAGGTCGACGCTCAACAACGTGGCGGCCGAGATGTTGAGCGAGACCCACGCGTCACCCGGCAGCCCCTCGGCCGCTGCCAGGATCCGCTTGGCGGCCTCGACCTCGAAGGTCGCGCCCATCCCCATCCGTGCCGCCAAGGCGAACCCGAGATCCGGTGGCGTGCCATCGACGAACCGGGTCAGTCCCTCGAAACCGCCGACCTCGCCGTCAGCCAACGAGACGATCGGCTGGAAGACCGGCCACATCCCATCCGGTGCGAGCAGGCGGTCCGCCCACTGCCGATCGGTGGCCGTCGTCACCGCAGCCGCGACGAGCGGCCGCAACATCGCCGACAGCTGCGGGGCGAGATCCACGATCGCGGCCAGCACCGGCTCCGGCTCGTCACGCGGCGTGACACTCAGGACCGCGAAGGGTGTCGAGGCCGTCTGCAACGGAACGTGCACCACCGGCTGGCCAGGGGCACGCTCCAGCCACGGACCCTCCAGCGCACGAGCCGCCAACCCCGCGATCGTGGTCGAGCCGTCTCGACCGCGGCTGCCGCTCGCGGGCACCAGCACGTCAGGACCGACCGGGCGTAGCGCGAACTGCCGAACACCCAGCTCCGCATCGAGGGCACGGTCCAGGTCGGCGATCACCTCATCGAGCGGTCGTGTCACATCCAGGTCGACCAGCGCCCGTACCAACCGCAGCCGTGCCGACATCGTCGCGTCGAGCCGGCCGACCCACCGGTCACGAGCGTTCAGTTGCCCCTGGATACGGGCCACGAGCTCCTGGAGGTCCACCGGCTTGGTGAGGTAATCGTTCGCGCCACCGACGAGCCCCTCGAGCCTCCGATCCAGCTGGTCCTCTGCCGAGACCATCAGGATCACCGCTCCGTCGGTCCGGGGGTCCGAACGCAACCGGTCGAGCACCTCCTGGCCCCCGATGTCCGGCAGACGACGATCCAACAGCACCACGGCAGGGCGGTCCCGCACCGCGACGTCGATCGCCTCCCGGCCCGTCGAGGCCGTCACGACCTCGAAACCCTCCCGCTCGAGCGCGGCGGTGTACGCACGCTGCATCAGCAGCTCGTCCTCGACGACGAGCACACGAACGGGGTCCCCCCGCGACGTCGGCCGTTCCGGGATGACGCTCACATCCTCTCCGACCTCCTGAGCATGTTCGCGGGTGCCGCAGCACCGTCGCACACCCATCGTCGGCCCACCCGGGAACGGCCCAGGCGTGCGGCCGGCGCCCCAGCGGCTCGTCGGGGCAGCGGCCTGTCGTCCGCAGTCACCGAGGCACGCGGGCGCGCGACCCGGCACCTCGAGGCCTCGAACCCGACCCCTTCAGCCCGACGCCAGATCTCGAGTTGGCGTCCCGCGCGCTCAGCTCGGGACGTCTCGGTGAGGCGGCGTTGCGCCCACGACCCGGTTGCGGCCACCGTGCTTCGCTTCGTACATGGCGGCGTCGGCGACCCGCATGAGCCGGTCCGCGGTGTCACCGTGCTCGGGATAGGTGGCGACGCCGATCGACACGGTGAGACGGCCCAGGGTCTGTCCGTGCCAGACGAACTGCCGTGCGGCGATCGCCGCACGGATCCGCGCTGGGTGCCGTGGTCGGAGTGGTGCACGGTCCTTCCGGGCCGGGTCGTCGCCGCCAGATGGCGGTCTCGAGCGCGTCGACGACGAGTTCGGTGCGTAGGTGGTCAGCGATGGCGTGCCCGACGACCTGGCGGGAGAACGCGTCGATGACGACCGCGACGTACAGCCAACCCTGCGCCGGTGGGATGTTGGGTGATATCGGCGACCCACAGCTGGTCCGCGTCCGGCCGGTGTGAACTGCCGGTTGACCAGATCATCCGACGGGATCGCGGCCAGATCGCGGCGGGTGCAGCCCCGTCTGCGGCGACGTGTGATGCCCTCGAGGTCGGGCGTTTCGCATCAATCGGGCGACGCGTTTGCGGCCGACCCGGATGCCGCGGCCGAGCTCGAGCTCGGCGTGGACCCGCGGGGCGCCGTAGGTGCCCCGCGACGCGGTGTGGATCTCGATGATGGTCTCGGTCAGCTCCGTGTCGGCGAGCGTGCGCGACCGCTCGGATGCTGTCGCCGGTGGCGCCAGGCGTCGAAGCCCGACGGTGAGACGCTCGAGGACCCGGCAGGCGAACCGGATCGGGAAGTCGGCCTTCTCCGCCTCGATGAAGCGTAGATCACTTCCGTGCGGCAGGACGTTCTCCTGGGCGAAGAAGGCCGCGGCGCGAGAGAGCAGCTCACGCTCCATCTTCAACGTGCGGACCTCACGGCGCAGACGGACCAGCTCGTCACGTTCCGCGCCGGTCGTCCGAAGAAACGGGTGAACTCCAACATCCTCCGACGTCTCAAGCGCTACACCGCACGAGAGCTCTACCCCCTCATCGTCGAGGCCCTCACCGAGGCCGAACCTGACCTGGTCCCCGCCGCTTGACGGCCATAGAAGCATCTGCCCTTAGGTGGTGTCAGTACCGGGGCGGGAGGCTGGGCTCAGCGAGGGTCGCTGCCGTAGGCGTCGCCGCGGTGTCTGATCGCGATGACTCGAACGGTCTTCTCGTCGCGAAGTTCGTAGATGATGCGGTAGACCCCGACGCGGTAGGACCGGAGGCCGGTGAGCCGCCCTCGCAGTTGGTGGCCGATGTCCGGATCACGCTCGAGTTCGTCGAGTGCGTCGAGCACCGCGTCCGCGAGCAGGA
This sequence comes from uncultured Nitriliruptoraceae bacterium, assembly GCA_963850715.1. GTDB lineage: Bacteria > Actinomycetota > Nitriliruptoria > Nitriliruptorales > Nitriliruptoraceae > Nitriliruptor. Next base: position 9,415 of record CAWKMM010000018.1, read on the forward strand.
AGTCCAGCGTCGTCAGCGCATCGCGCGCGGTGCGGGAGAGGAAGACGCGAGCCACTACGAACGGGCGCGGGCAGCGTGCTCAGCGCGGACTTCGTCGAGGCTGGTGACGTCCCCGGCTGCGAGGTCGTCGAGGCCACGTCGGATCGCCGCGAGCGCGTCATGGTCGGAGAGGATCTCGGCGGTCTCCTCCAGCGCCTCGTACTCATCGACGGGTACGAGCACAGCTGCGGGGCGGCCGCGGCGGGTGACCGTGACATGTTCGCGACGGTCGGCGACCTCGTCGAGCAGGTCGGCGAGGTGGGTGCGGAACTCTCGGACGGGCACGGTCTTCGACATGACGGGAGTGTACCTCTCTGCGTACGCATCCGTCTGGCTGCTCGCGGCGTTCCCCCCCGTCCGTCCACACACCACGGTGGGGATCAGGCGGGCTCGGCGGGTAGCCAAGAGCATCGATCGAGGGGTGAAACCGCCGGTACGGCGATGTGCGCAGCGGCGCGGGGAGCAGCCCACGCATATCACGGTCTTGGGCGGGTGGGTGGCGCCCGGTTGCTACAGGAGGTCCAGGACGGTCTCGAGGGCGAGGTCGATGCCCCACTGTTCCTCGGCGGTGAGGTGGTCGTGGTAGTCGCCGAGGCGTGTGATGTCGACGGCGCCGGTCTGTTCGACGAGGACGCGTGTCCGTGTCCCGTCGATGTCGATCTCGGGGCGGAAGGAGGCGGCGCGTGCGGACGTCGAGGTCGGGGCGATCAGCACCGTCGACAGCTGCAGGAGGGCGTCGGACTGCACGATGACGCCGTAGCGGACGCCGGACTGTTCGTGTCCTGTCCGCAGGCCGAGACGCAGCCGGAAGACATCACCCCGGCGCACGTAGGTCCTCCATCATGGCCGCGACGTCGGCTGCCTCGGCGCGGTCGCGGGGGTCCTCGGCGAGGACGGCGACCTCTTCGATGAGTCGCTGGCGGTCCCGGAGCCGCTGGGCAGCGGCGACCAGTCCTCGCCGGACCGCTTCGCTGCGGGAGAGGCCGGTGGCTTCGAGTTCGGCGAGGGCTCGACGGGCGTGTTCGTCGAGGCGGACGGAGATCATGTCGCTCATGGACGGAACGTATCACGGATCGTGTGACACGTTCGGGGGACTGCGACGCCGGCGAACCTCCGAGGCTGGAGACGACCACTGCGATGGCTGGTGGCGCGACCGACTCGCGAGCCCAGGTGGGGCACCTTCGCGTCGGTGGAAGCCCCCTAGGTCGTCGCCGGACCGTCACCGAGCCGAGGTAGGTGGTCGATGCGCGCTGCGGCGAGCGCAGGTGGCGTGCTGCCGAGCGGGTGTCGGTCCGCGGTGGCGACGTCCGTGCCGCCGCACGAGCGGACCACGCAGCGTCCGCTTCAGTCAGCGCGATCGCGTGCTCGGAACGCCGCGCGGAGGTCGAGGAGGCCGTCGCGCAACAGGGTCTTGACGCCGGCGATGGTCTCGTCGAGCTGCGCCGCGATGTCGTACTGCGTCGCGGACCCGAGGGAGGCCAGTCCGATGGCGCGCTGCTGCGGCCCGGTGAGGCCGGTGAACGCGGCGCTGACCGTGCGCTCGGTCAGCGACGGCACCGGTCGGGACGTGGGCGTCGCTCCCCGACCTGCGTCGGGCCCGGTGGGTGGCGGCGCGACGAGCCGGTCGCGCTCCGCGGCGAGTCGATGTGCGTGCTCGAGGATCCAGGTCACCGCGGGCATCTGGGTCGGGTCGAACCTCGCTGCCTGGCGCCACACCTCGACGAGGACCTCCACGGCGACGGCGTCGGCGCGCGACGTGTCGTGCGAGCGTCGCGTCCGGCGAGCGCCGCGGTCAGGTCCGCAGGTGGAGGCGCTCGCCCTGGGCGCCGAAGAGGGCGACCAGCTCGACCGGTCCGTCGACGACGCCGAACCAGTGCGGCGTGAGCGTCGAGAACTCGACGGCCTCACCCGGTTCGATGATCAGGTCGTCGTCGCCCAGCCGCAACCGCAGCCGTCCGCTGAGGACGTACATCCAGTCGTGACCCTCGTGGACGGGCAGGGGGTCGGGGGGTGTGTCGCGGCTGGCGTCGACCAGGCACCGGTAGGCGTGCAGGCCGGCGGCGGGACCCCGGTGGGTCAGCGGCCACAGCGTCAGCCCGTCGCCGGTCTGCGGCTCACGCCGGACGCGCGGGTCGGGGGTCACGGCGGCAGCGAGCAGATCGTCGACGCTCACGCCGAGCGCCGTCGCCAACCCGGGGAGGTGGTCGATGGCCAGCCGGCGCTTGCCGGACTCGAGACGGCTCAACGTCGACACGTCGAGGTTGGCCGCCACCGCGACCTGTTGGAGCGTCAGCCCTCGCTCGGTGCGCAGTTGGCGGAGCCGCGCCCGGACGCGCTGGTCCAACGGCGCCTCCGCCGGGGTCGCTTCGGCTGGCTCGGCCACGCGGGTCTCCCGTCGACGGTCCGAGCAGTCTGGCACGTCTTTGCCAGTTCAGCAACTTACATTGCCAGAAGGGCCCGGTGGTCGTAGCGTCACCGGCCACCCCCGAAGGAGCCACGACATGGTCACCCCACCGATCCACCCCGACGTCGACGTCCTCGTGGTCGGCGGCGGGGCCGCCGGACTGTCCGCCGCGCTCGTGCTCGGACGGTCGCGCCGGTCCGTGCTCGTCGTCGACGCCGGCGAACCCCGCAACGCCCCCGCGGAGGCGGTGCACGCCTTCCTCACCCGCGACGGCACCCCGCCGGACGAGCTGCTCGCGCTCGGGCGCGCCGAGGTCGCTCGGCTACGACGTGCGAGCACCACGCGGGACGCGTGCAGGGCGCGACCCGCGACGGCGGCGGGTTCCGCGTCGACCTCGACGACGGCGGCAGCGTCCTCGCCCGGCGGCTGGTGGTGACCACCGGCCTGGTCGACGAGCTGCCCGGCGATCGACGGGTCGGCCGAGCGCTGGGGTCGGGACGTCATCCACTGCCCGTACTGCCACGGGTGGGAGGTCCGCGACCGCACGATCGGCGTCCTCGCGACCTCGCCGGTGGCGCTGCACCAGGCGGCGCTGTTCCGCCAGCTCAGCGACCGGGTCGTCCTGCTGCAGCACACCGGTCCCGAGCTCGAGCCCGAGGAGCGGGCGCAGGCTCGCCGCCCGGGACGTCGAGGTGGTGTCCGGCGAGGTGACGGGCGTCGAGGTCGCCGACGACCGGCTGTCGGGGGTGCAGCTGGCCGACGGGCGGGTGGTGGCCGTCGAGGCGCTGGCGGTCGCGCCGCGGTTCGTCGCCCGGTCCGGGCTGCTGGCCGCGCTCGGGCTCGCAGGCCGGTCGAGCACCCGTCGGGGCTGGGGCTCCACGTCCCCGCCGACGAGGTCGGCGCGACGCACGGTCGCCGGGCGTGTGGGTGGCCGGCAACGTCACCGACCCGATGCGCGCAGGTCATCACCGCCGCGGCGCAGGGCACCCGCGTCGGCGCCGTCGTCAACGCCGACCTCGTCGCCGAGGACACCGCGCTCGCGCCCGGCGGAGCGCGTGATGCGCGGCCACGGACGGCGGACGCCGTCGAGTGGGATGCGCGGTACGCCGGGGAGGGCGACGACCCGCCGCGCTGGTCCGGCGCGCCGAACGGGACGCTCGTCGTCGAGGTGAGCCGACCTGGCGCCGGGGACGCGCGCTCGACGTCGGGTGCGGCGAGGGAGCGGACGCGATCTGGCTCGCCAGCGCGGCTGGCAGGTGACCGCCCTCGACCCGTCCGGCGTGGCCCTCGACCGCGCCGCGGTCGCGGCCCGGGCGGCCGGGGCGGCGGTCGACTGGGTCCACGCCGGTCTGCTCGAGGTGCCCGGCGGGACCGGGTCCTACGATCTCGTGTCCGCCCAGTACCCGGTGCTCCGTCACACGCCGGACGGTGCCGCGATCGCCGACGCTGCTCGCCGCCGTCGGCCCCCGGCGGCACGCTGCTGGTGGTCCACCACGACCTGGACGGCCACGGCGGGCACGTCGACCACGACGACCACGCGGATCACGACGACCACGCGGACCGCGACGACCACGGGTTCGACCCGGCCGAGTACGTCATGCCGGGTGACCTCGTCGGGCACCTCGACGACGGGTGGGAGATCGAGGTCGACGAGGTCCGCCCGCGCCCGGGCCCGCTGGCGCCTCCCGCGGGCCGCCACGTCCGCGACATCGTCCTCCGCGCCCGGCGCCGCTGACCCGGCGTCGTCCACCTGGCCGGTCGCGTGCGGGGAGCGCAGGGCGCCCGACGTCGGCAGGTCGCGATCTCGGTGCCTCGCTGACCGGTCCCGCACCCCCGGACGCGCCTCGCGGGAGACGGTCCCCTCACCATCGGGACGGCGGTGACGGAACGGTGACGGACCGTGACGGATCGGGAGAGACACTCCGTAGACACCGCACCGGCACGGTGGCACGGTGGATAGCTCTCGGGTCGACACACCGCTCGGAGCCGTCAGGTACCTGCATGCGCTGCGGGGGCCGACGGCTCCGCCTCGCTGGGCGCCGCCCCTGGCCATCGCCGCGCTCCTCGTGGCCTCGACGGCGATGACCTACGTCGCCGGTGGCGCGGGCACCGCCTTCCCCCACGCCCTGTACCTGCCGATCGTGCTCGCCGCGGCCGTGTTCGGTGTGCGCGGTGCGCTGCTCACCGCCGTCGTCGCGGCGCTGCTGGTCGGTCCGCTCATGCCGGCGGACATCGCGGCCGGGACCGCGCAACCCGTCTCCGACTGGGTCCTGCGCGGCGCCTTCTTCGCGGCGGTGGGCGCGACGGTCGGTGCGCTGTTCACGCTCACCCGCAGGTCGTACCGGGCCTCGCTCGAGGCACGGCTCGAGCCCGACCTGCTCATCGACGTGGCCGACAGCACCGTCGGGTCACCGTCACCCGAGCTGGCCCGCCAGGTCGCCGAGGTCCTCGACGGACGGCTCTTCCACCCGGTCTTCCAGCCGATCTACGCGCTCGACGACGGTCGGCTGCGCGCCGTCGAGGCGCTGACGCGCTTCGACACCGAGCTGCCGGGAACCCCCGAACGTCTGGTTCGCGCCGTGCCCGCCAGGCCGGACGGCAGACTCGAGATGGACCTCGCGGCCATCGAGGCCGCCATGGCCGCCGCCGCCGCCGACCTGCGCGCCGGCACGTCGACCTGTCAGCCTCAACTGCTCGCCGACCACCATCTGCGACGACCGCCTGATCGAGCTGCTGCGACCGCTACGCCGAAGCGCCGGCTCATCCTCGAGATCACCGAGCACGAGGTGGTCGACGACTACCCGACCTCGAGCGCGCCCTCCCGCGGCTGCGTGCCCGCGGCATCGCGCTGCGCCGTCGACGACGCCGGCGCGGGGTTCGCGAGCCTCCGGCACATCGTCCGGCTTGTCGCCCGAGGTCATCAAGCTCGACATGTCGCTGACCCAGGGCCTGCGCCACGACCCGGTGCGCCGCAAGCTCGCCGAGTGCCTGCTCCGGTTCGCCTCGCGCACCGGCAGCGAGCTGATCGCCGAGGGCATCGAGGACCAGGCGGACCTCGCCGCCTGGCGGGAACTCGGCGCACGATGCCGCCCAGGGCTACCTCCTCGGCATGCCCGGCGACCTGCCGCCCGACATCTCCTCGCCGCTGCTCACCGGCGACCGGGCACCGATCGGCACGGGAGAGCCGCTCGGCGCCGCGTGAGCCCGCCCGGCTGCCTACCATACGCCTGGCCCATCCGGGCCCGTGGTGGTGACACCGGTGGACGAGGTGGCGCGTGGCTGCGCTGGAGGTGCTGCTGTTCGGCGGCTTCCAGCTGCGACGCGACGGCGAGCCGCTCGCCGCCGATCCCGTCCCGGGCCGCGCGGTCGCTGCTCGCCCACCTCGTCGTCAACCGTGGGGTCCGCCTCCCCCGGGAGCGGCTCGCGTCGCAGTTCTGGCCCGAGCTGCCGACCCGTCGCGGGCGCGGCGCCGGCTCAGCCACACCCTGTGGCAGATCCAGGACGCGCTCGAGCGAGGCGTCGACCGATCTCGGACCAGCTCAGGCCGCGGCCGACACGCTCGTCGGTCCGGGCCGACGCGCCGCTGCTGGGTCGACGTCGAGGAGTTCGAGCGCGGCCTCGACCGGCTGCGTGCGCGCCGCAGCGACGCACGCGCCGCCGACCTGGCCGAGCTCGAAGCCGCCGTCGAGCTGTACCGGGGCGACTTCCTCGCCGGCCACTACGACGAGCTGGGTCGCTGGACGAGCAGCAGCGGCTCGAGCAGCGCTACCTCGACGCGCTCACCTGGCTCGTCGAGCTGGCGCGCTCCCAGGGTGCCTACGACGAGGCGCTGACTACGCGCGCCGGCTGACCAACCAGGACCCGCTGCGCGAGGACGCCCACCGCGAGGTCATGCGGCTCTGCGACCCTGCTCGGGCGGACCAGCGACGCGCTGCGCAGTACGAGCGGTGCCGCGAGGTGCTGGCCGACGAACTCGGGACCACGCCGTCGGCGGCGACCGAGCAGCTCCACCAGCGCATCCAGCGGCAGCGGCAGGCCAGCGACGGGGCCAGCCGTCCCGGTCGACCACGAACCGTTCCCCGACCGCATCCCGCTGCCGGCCGCGAGCGACGAACGGGCCGACGGCGATCGAGGTGCTCGAGCGACGCGCTCGCCGGCGGCGGCGGCGCTGGTGCTGGTCGAGGGCGAGACCGGCGCCGGCAAGTCGCGGTTCCTGGCCGAACTGGTCGACGACGGCTGACTGGCGCGGGTTCCAGGTGCTGCGCGCCGACTGCCGGGGCCCCGAGGTCGCCGGGCCGTACGTCGCTGGTGCGTCAGCTGCTCGAACCGGTGCTGACCCCGCTGCGGGTCGAGCAGTTGCGCCGCGGGTCGAGCCGGTCTGGCTCGGCCTGGTCGCCCAGATGGTCCCGGCGGTGGCGACGGCCCTGCCGCCCGAGCAGCGCACCCCGCCCGCGGTACGCAGCGACGAGGGCGCCCAGCGGCTGCGTCACGCCCTCGTGCGCACCATCACGGCCCTGGCCGAGCCTCGACCCGCTGCTGGTGGTCGTCGACGACCTGCAGTGGGCGACGAGGCGTCGTTGCACGTGCTCGCCGACGCGCCGCCGCCGCCCAGGAGCACGGGCTGGCGCTGCTGCTCGGCTACCGCGGCGAGGACGCACGGGCCCGGCCCGTCGTGTGGGACGTGGTCCGCGACCTCGACCGCCGGCATCCGGCCGACCCGGATCGTGCTCGGGCCGCTGGACGTCGACGCCGTCGCCGAGATCGTGCGCGCCGTCGGCGCCGGCAGGGTCGCGACGCGGCCGAGTCGCCTCCCGGCTGCAGCGCGAGACCGGCGGCAACCCGCTGTTCGTGGTCGAGACCCTGCGGGCTCTCGCCGAGCGATGGCCGCACGCGAGCCGACGGTTGGCCGACCGCGGCGGACTCGAGGAGACGAGGTGGACGCGCTGCCGCTGCCGGCGACCATCCGCGAGCTGGTGCTCGACCGGCTGGACGCCGCTCGAACGCCGAGGCCCGCGCCGTCGCTCGACCTGGCCGCCGTCGGCGGCGACGGCACCGACCTGGACACGCTCGTGGCGGCCAGCGAGCTGCCGCGCGGGGCCGTCGCCGACGCCGCCGGGCTGCTGGTCAGGCGCGCCTGCTGCGCGAGGACGACGACGGGTTCGGGCTCCAGCACGACCAGATCCGCCGGGTGGTGCTGGATGCGCTCCGGCCGCAGCGGCGGTCGCGCTGCACCGCCGGGTCGGCGATGCGCTCGAGCGAGCACCGACCCGACGCGGTCGAACGGCTCGCCCACCACTTCTCAGGCCGGGGAGACCCGGAGGGCGGTCGCCTACCTCCGCGAGGCCGGACGGGACGCTGCTGCCGTCCACGCCTATGCGGCCGCCGCCGACTACCTGGCGCGGGCCGTCGACCAGCAGCGGCGCGTCCGGCCAGCGTCGCCGCCCGGTTCGAGCTGCTGGCCGAGCACGACGCCGTGCTCGACGTGCTCGGCGACCGCGAGCGGCAACGGCGCACCGTCGACGAGCTCGCCGCCCTGGCCGCGGGGTCGCCGCACCGCGAGGCCGAGGTGCTCCGACGCCGGGCGCTGCTGGCCGGGCACGTCGGCGACCTGACGGCCGCCGAGCACGGCGGCGCCGGCGGGCGCTCGCCATCGCGACCGGGACGGGCGACGCGGACCTGCTGCCAGCGTCCTGCTCACGCTCGCGCGGGTCCTGGCGTGGTCCGGACAGCGGCGGGCCGCGCCCTGTCCTCGGGGAGGCGCTGGACCACGGCCGCCCTCGACCGTCCCAGCTCGAGATCCGCAGCACGCTCGCGTCGGTGCTGCGCGAACTGCAGCGGTACGGGCGGCGGCCGTCGAACTCGACGCGGCGCTCGCGCTGGCGGCCGACCACGGCGAACTGCGCGAGGAGGCCCACGCGCTGGGCGTGCTCGGGACGGTGCGGATGGAGACCGGCCACGCGGCCGAGGCGACCGAGCTGTACGCGCAGGCGATCGAGCGCTGCCGGGCCATCGGGTTCCGGCGAGGCGAGGGGATCAACCTCGTCAACCGTGGCAACGTCCAGTACGTCCGCGGCCGGCTCGGTGCCGCGCTCGCCGACTACGGGAGCCGCGGCCGATGTTCGCCGCACTCGACGACCGGCGCGGCGAGGCGGCCGTACGGCTCAACCTCGGCGTGGTGTGCCACGCTGTGCTCGGTGACGACGACCGCGCCGAGCCACGACTGGACGCCGCCCTGCGGCTACTTCGCGCGGTCGGCGACGACCGTTCGAGGCGCGGCCCGCGAGGCGCTCGCCGGCGTCGCGCTGCGCGCTGGCCGCCTCGACGTGCGCACGCCGAGGTCGAACGGCGCTCGCGCTGCCGGGCATCCGCGACGACGCGTGGGCGACCTGCCAGTTGCTCCAGCGGCGGCCGAGGTGCGCCTGGCGGAGGGCGCGTCGAGGCCGCGCACGACGTCGCAACGAGGCGCTCGCGCTGGCCCGCGACCGCGACCTGGCCGACCTCGAAGCCGGCCTGCAGGCGCTCGGGCACGCACCGGCTGGCCGCCGGGGACGTCGACCGGCGCAGTGGCGTCGACCGAGGCGGCCGCCGGGCGATCCACGACGGCGTCGAACGCGCCTAGCTGGTCCAGCTCGCCCACCACGACGCGCTGGCCGCCGCCGGGCACCCCGACCGCGCGGCCACCGTGGCCGCCGGGCGCGCGACGGGCTGTCGGCGCTGCTCGACGGTCTGACCGACGACGATCGTGCCCCCGCCGAGGCGCTCCCCGAGCACCGCCGGATCCTCGCGGCGCCGCCGACGTGGTGGCGCCGGACGCGGTCGCCGTCGTCGCGGCCGCCGCCGCGCCGCGCGGACGGCCGCTCCGCCCGCCGAGGTCGTCGAGGTCGAGGTCGACCTCGATCTCGGACCGGACGCACCGGACGACCCGATCGAGCGTCGCCGCTAGCTGCTGCGGTCCGTCGCCGAGCAGATCGTCGCGCAGGGCGGGGCGGCGACCACCGCCGACCTCGCGCAGGTGCTGGACGTCAGCGAGGCGACGGTTCGACGCGACCTGCAGGTGCTACGGGACGCCGGGAACGCGGTCGAGACCCGGGGCCGACGCTCCGGCTGACCTGCCGACCGCGTCCGATGCTCGCCCACGCGTGCCCGTCCGGCCGACGATGAGCGCGAGGTCGGTCCACCACCGCCTCGCGCCGCAGACAGTCCGCAGACACCGTGCGCGCATCCTCCCGGTATCGACCACACGATCCCCGGAGGGACCCCAGCCATGAAGAAGCGCCGCGCGACCATCGTCTCCGCCATCTCCACCCTGCTGCTGCTCGCCGCGCAGCCCGCCTTCGCTGGCATCTCGAACCTGGGTTCCTGACCCACGACCCACCGCGGGGGACCGGCAGCTGCGTTCCGGTGGGGATCCCGCTCGCCGAGGTCGGATCCACCGACCGCCCGGCGCGAACCGCCCGCACCTGCGCTGTCGGATCGACCGGCCGCCCGCGAGACCGCGGGTGGCCGCGTCGCGTCGCGGGCCCGGACCGGTGTCCGGGCCCTCGTTCGGGCACACGGCGGCCGCGCACACGGCGGCCGCGCACACGGCCGCCGGGCTCACCGGTTCCGGCCGAGGCGTGCCGCGAGCGACGCACGTCGCGCTGCACGTCGGTCGTGGCGCGCGGTGTGGCGGGCGCGGTCCTCGGCGAGCGCCGCCTCGCGATCACCGGCGTGCAGCTTCATCGACCACCAGGTCGGCTCACCCTGACGGTGGCGCCGTTCGGCGAGCATCCGGGCGAACGGGTAGGCGACGGCGGCCACGACCAGACCGACGACCAGCAACGCGAGCAGGATCACGGCGCCTCCGTTCCGAGGTCCAGCGTACGACGGTGCGTGGTCCGGCCGTCGGTCGCACGACGGGACGGTCAGCTGCCCCCGTCGGAGGTCCGGGGGCGCGCGGACCCCCGGTCGGCGACGCGGTAGAGGTGCCACCGACCCGGGATGCCGCGAAGGTCGTGGGCGCCGGCGTCGACGAAGTCGATCCCGGATCCGAACACCAGGTCCTTGACGGTCTGGGACACGACGACGCCCCCATCGACCGCGACCGCCATCACCCGCGACGCGAGGTGGATCGCCAGGCCGGTCGTGCCGTCGGGCCCGACCTCGATCTCGCCGCTGTGCAGACCGATGCGGACGCGCAGGCCCAGATCCCCGACCGCGCGCGAGATGTGCTGGGCGCACCGCACCGCCCGGGTCGGGCCGTCGAAGCTGGCGACGAGGCCGTCGCCGGTGTGGACCAGTTCCTCGCCACGGAACCGCGCGATCGCGCCGCGGACCACGCTGTCGTGGGACCGCAGCAGCTCACCCCACCGGGTGTCGCCGAGCTCCGCGGCGACCCGGGTCGAACCGACGATGTCGGTGAGCAGGATGGTCGCCAGCCGCCGCCGCGTCGACGGCGTGTGCTCCGCCCCGAACAGGAACACCTCGATGGCCGACAGCAACGGCTCGACGTCGCCGGCGTGGAACGGGAGGGTCTCGGCGCCGTCGAGCTCGATCATGCGGGCACCGGGGATGTGGTCGGCGAGGTAGCGGCCGAACTCGACGCGGTGGTGGCGTGCTTCCCGGCGGTGCAGCACCAGGGTCGGCGCTCGGATGCTCGCCAGCACGTCGCGGACGTCGACGGCCGTGACCCAGCGGTAGAGCGCCGCGGAGGCACCGGGGGGCATGGCCAGCCGCTGGAAGCGGAGGAACCAGCGACGGAGGTGCTCGTCGTCGGCCAGGGAGGGTGCGGTCAGGCCGAGGATGTCGGCGGTCACGCCCCAGTTCTCCTGCCACCGGCGGATGAGCTTCTCGGTCGTGTCCGCCGGCATGCCGATCGGGTAGTCGTCGGCCCGCTGCCACCGGGCGAACGAGTTGACCAGCACCAGTGCGGAGACCCGGTCGGGGAAGGTCGCGGCGAGGAGCATCGCCATCGGACCGCCCTCCGCGTCGCCGATGACGGCGACGTCGTCCGCACCGGCGGCGTCGAGTACCGCCACGGCGTCGTCCATCCCCTGTTCCAGCGTCGGCGGGTGATCGAGAGGCACCGTGTCCGACACGCCGGAGCCGCGCTTGTCGAAGCAGATCACCCGTGCGAACGACGCCAGGCGCCCGAAGTACGCCGGCAGTCCGGGGGCGTCCCACATCACGTCGAGGTTGCTGAACCAGCTCGTGATGAACAGGATCGTCGGCGGGCCCTCACCGAACACCTGGTAGGCCACGTGCCCGGCCGCCGTCGCCACGAACCTCGTCGCCGGGATCTCCGCCATCGCCGTGCCCGCCTCCGAGGTCGCGTCTCCAGTGTCGCTGGGTGCGCCCACGGCGTCGAGCGGCCACGCGGCGACCCTGGCGTGCGGGTCGCGTACCCGTCGGTCACCGGGTCGGTCACAGGTGGGTCACTCGTCGGACGTGAGGCGCAGCGTCCGCAGCCGCGAGCCGGCGTACCACGTGCCGCCGACGACGACGACCGCGAGGAGCCCGGTGGCCGTCGGCAGGGTCACGGCCGACGCCACACCGAGCCGGCCGGCACCGTCCCGAGCCGCTCGGTGAGCGCGAGCGCCCACTGCTGGATGCTCAGCGCCTGCGCGCCGGGCACGTAGCCGCCGATGAGCGACTCCCAGATGAGGGCGTAAGCAGGCCGGCGACGACGGCGTTGCGCGTGACGACGGCCAGCAGCAGGAACAGCGCGCAGTAGCCGATGCCGGCGACGGCCGCGCCGACGGCGTAGCCGACGGCCAGCCCGTCGGCGGTGCCCGTGAGCATCAGCCCCGCGAGGAGCGTCGGGACAGCCGCGACCACGCAGGATGCCACCGCGACGACGAGCAGCGTGGTCGCGATGGTGGGGCGGCTGATGCGGCTTGGACAGCAGGTAGACGATCGAGCCGTCGTCGATCTCGGGCCCGATCGCGCCGGTCCCGACGATCAGGCCGAGCAGCGGGACGACGGTCCCGAGCGCGAAGCTGCCGAGCAGCGACGACGCTCAGCGCCTGGTCGGGGCCGACCGCCCGCGGAGCAGGCCGCTGAGCAGGAGCAGCAGCACGCCGGCAGCGCGAGCAGGAGCAGCGCGCGCCGGCGGCCGAGCAGGCTGCGGGCGGTGAGCCGCGCGACGGTCGGGTTCATGGGGCCACCAGGTAGGAGAAGACGCTCTCGAGCGACTCGTCGGCGGGGGTGACCTCGAAGAGGCGGATGCCGTGCTGCTGCGCGAGCGGGGCAGCAGGCGCACGAACGACGCGAGGTCGGTCGCCTCGACGTGCAGGGCTCCGCCGGATCGCGGCTCCGGTGCTGGCGACCGAGGCGGGCCGGCGCACCGTCGTCACGAGCTGGACGCCTGACGCTGCCGTCGGCGATCAGCGCCGCGGCGAGCGCGCGGTCGTCGTCGGAGCGGACGGTGTACCGGTGCGGCCGCTCGGTCATCAGCCGCCGGATCTCGCGGAAGTCGCCCGAGGCGGCGTGCCGGCCGGCGACCATCACCTGGATGTCGCCGGCGATCTGCTCGACCTCCTCGAGGATGTGCGAGCTGAACAGGACCGTGCGGCCCTCGTCCCCCATGCGCGCAGCAGGTCCATGAGCTGCAGGCGCTGGCGCGGGTCCATGCCGTTGAACGGCTCGTCGAGCAGCAGCACCGGCGGGTCGTGCACGAGGGCGGTGGCCATCTTGATGCGCTGCTTCATGCCCTTCGAGTAGGTGGCGATGTCGCGGTCCGCGCGTCGGCCATCTGGACCGTCTCGAGGGCCCGCCGGGCGGCGGCCTCCGGGTCGGCCAGCCCGTGGAGCCGCGCGTTGGCCAGCACGAACTGCCAGCCGGTCACCGCGTCGTACATCGCCTCGCGCTCGGGCACCAGGCCGATGCGCCGGTAGACCTCCTCGTTGCGCCAGACGGCCTCGCCGTCGAGCGTGACCGTGCCGGCCGACGGCGCCAGGAAGCCGCCCATCATGTGGATGAGGGTCGACTTGCCGGCGCCGTTCGGGCCGAGCAGGCCGGTGACGCCCGGCCCGATCGTCATCGTCACGTCGTTGACGGCGACGACGTTGCCGAACCAGCGCGAGACGGCGTCGAGGACGAGGGTGCTCATGACACGGACACCCTTCGGTAGCGCAGCACGAGCGCCGCAAGGTAGCCGAGCGACGAGCAGCACGGTGACGGCCGCGAAGACCGCGCCCGCCGCCGTGCCGGGGGGGCGCGCGCAGGGCGCTGTCCGCGCCGAGCACGGCGCTGGCACCCCGTCGACGAGCGTGTAGGGCGACAGCAGGCCGGTCCGCCGGCGGCCGTCGTCGGCGCCCTCGGTCGGGCGCGATGGCCTGCGCGGCGCCCTGCACGCCGCTGAGCACGAGCAGCACGGCGATGATCGCCGCGACGCCGAGCCCGCGGCGCGGCGTGAGGCGGCGATGACGCAGGCCGATGCCGGCCAGCACGAGCGCGCAGCAGCACGCCGCCGCCCAGCGCCCGCAGGTAGTCGGGCAGCTGCTCGCCGAGCGGCAGCTCGGCCAGCAGCGCGCCGGCGAACAGGATCGTCAGCGGGCGGCGACGAGCAGCGACGAGGCGCGGTGCCAGCGCGGCGTACTTGGCGACGACGTAGTCGATGCGCTCCATCGGGCGCGAGAAGTACAGCGACATGACGCCGAAGCGCAGGTCGCGGGAGACGCTCACCGGCGCCTGCGCCGCCAGGTAGACCGACGACGAGCACCTGCAGGTTGAGCGACGTAGGAGCCGTAGCGCGATCGGCAGCTCGTCGGCGCCGGTGAGATCGTCGCGACGACGATGATGAGCGCCGGCAGGCAGATGGCGGCGAGCAGCAGCGCCGGCATGACCTTGGTGCGCCGGCGCGGCCGAGGCCGTACGCGCCGCGCGGCGCTCTCGACGAACATCGCGCGGCGGATCGCCGGCGCGGCCGAGCCGCGCGCCGTCGTAGTGGCGGTAGCCGATGTCGTGGATGACGCCCGACGTCGGCGCCCTCGGCGCCGTCGGTACGGGGCGTCGGGCGGTCTCGGCCGTCGGGCAGCGGCGCCTCCTGCGGCGGTGCGGGAAGAGCTCGGCCATGCGGTGGCGGCGCTGCTCGAGCCGCACCAGGCCGACGCCGAGGTCGGCGGCGGCGTCGCGCACCAGGTCGTAGTCGCCGTCGCCGGCCAGCTCGACCTCGAGCAGGCGGCCCACGGCGCGCGCCCGCAGCCCGGCGGCGGTCAGGCGCGCGGCGAGGTCGTCGGTGCGGTCGTCGACCTCGACGACGACGAGCAGCGCGTGGCCGCGGTGACGGCGGCCGTCGAGGACGACCGCAGCAGCTGACCGCCGTCGATGACGACGACGTGGTCGCAGACCCGCTCGAGCTCGCCGAGCAGGTGGGAGGTGACGAGCACGGAGATGCCGAACTCGGTGCCGATGCGGCGGACCAGGCCGAGCATGTCGTCGCGGCCGGCCGGGTCGAGCCCGTTGGTCGGCTCGTCGAGCAGGACGAGCTGCGGGTCGTGCGCGAGCGCCTGGGCGAGCTTGACCCGCTGGCGCATGCCGGTGGAGTAGCCGCCGATCGGGCGGTAGCGCTCCTCGTAGAGCCCGACGTGGCGCAGCATGTCGGCCGTCCGCTCGCGGGCGGCGGCGCGCGGCAGCCCGGACATCCGCGCCATGTGGACGACGAACTCGGTGGCCGAGACGTCGGGCGGCAGGCAGTCGTGCTCGGGCATGTAGCCGACCCGCTGGCGGATCTGCGGTGCCTCGGTCGGCGACGTCGTGGCCGAGGACCTGCGCCGCTGCTCGTGGCGGCGGAGCAGCCCGAGCAGCATCTTGATGCAGCGTCGACTTGCCGGCGCCGTTGGCGCCGACGAGCCCGACGACCCCGGCCTCGATGTCGACGGTGAGCTCGGACACCGCGGTCACCGTCCCGAGCGCTTGGTCAGCCCGGAGGTGGTGATCAACGAGGTCACGGCCGCCCCGTCCCACGTCCGGGTGTCGGCTGGTCGGGTCCCACCGT
>CAWKMM010000019.1:0-19023 GCA_963850715.1 uncultured Nitriliruptoraceae bacterium
AACAGGACTCCGACCACGATTAGCGCCGATAGGCCCACAATAAGGACCGGCACTGCGGCAACGGCGGCGAGAGCTGCCGCTCCCACCAGGCTCAGTACGGCGATCGGACGCCACGTCCGCCTGTCGCCGACCTGCCCCGCTCCCGTAACCGAGCCGTCGGTCGCTTCAGTTGCTGCGCTGATGACGCCAACTACGAAGAGTGCGCTCGTCGCGTAGGTCAGCAGCTGGCTGCTACCGACTATGTTCACGCCAGTCGCCATCAGCCCCCATGCGACTAAGGCTAGAACTAGCGGCCAGCGCACGCGATTGAATGCGAAGACTCGAACGGCGCTCCACAGCATCCACCGCGACGCGATACCAAAGCCGGCGTGATCGCCTAACGTACGGCGGAACAGACCGTCAGCTTCGCGACGCATCTGGCGGGTGCGGGCTCGGGACGACTGTTGCTTCGCGCTGTCGCAATGGACGTCGTGCAGGAGCGCGCAGAGCGTGTGGGTCCCATAGGCACCGACGACGCCGTGCAGGAGCCTGGGGACCGAGGCGAGGTCAGTCTGGGTGTTGCGCTTCACGATGTTGGATGGAAGCTGTTCTGCGTGCGGATGCGAGCGGACGTACCCGAACGTCTCCGCCACCTCGAAGTAAGACTTCGGCTCGAGCAGCCTCAGTCGGCGTCCGTCTTCGGCGCGAAGTTGCCGCAGCCCCACATACCGGATCGGATCACCTGGCTCGGACGGTTCGGCGCCAACGGGCAACTCCTCCGGATCCTCCCTAGCAAAGAACGGCACGTCATCCCCTTCCAGCATTGCTCCCAACGCCATGATGCCCCATGACAGCGCGAACGGCCGAGATTCGGTCCAGACCACCTGCCCCGAGAACGCGTGATGGGATGGTTCTGGAGTTCTCGCTGCGCACCAAACTTGGCACGTGGCTCCATCGGGACCGTGGGTGGCTGGCCACCGGTGACGTTATGCGCGGCGGCGCTCGACGATGGAGCCCGCCATGATCACGGTCTCGTGCGACGGCGATCGTCCGACGCGGGGCCTGCCCGTCAGGAGGCCGCGCCTGACTCGACGCGGGCCTTGAAGGCGTCCGCGATCTCACCCATCGGGACGAACCGGACCCCGGTGTGGCTCGCGATGTGCTCGGTGAGTCGCTCGAGCATCAGCAGCACCTGCGGCTTCCCGGACACGTCCGGGTGGAGCGTGACCGGGAAGATCGCCCAGTCGTGCTCGCGGTAGATCCAGTCGAACTGGTCGCGCCACAGGTCCTCGAGGTCACGCGGGTTGACGAACCCGTGGCTGTTCGGCGAGCTCTTGATGAACAGCATCGGCGGCAGGTCGTCGAGGTACCACGACGCCGGGATCTCGATCAGCTGCGACGCGGGGCCGCGCTCGAGCGGCTTCATCCAGCTGCTGGCCGGCTGGCTGTAGTCGATCGGGGTCCAGTGCTCGTACTCCGGCAGGAAGTAGGGCTGGAAGTCGTGGTGCATCATCGAGTGGTCGTACTCGATGCCGGCCTCGAGCAGCAGCTCGATCGTCTGCGGACCGACCTCCCACCACGGTGCGACGTACCCGCGCGGCCGCTGCCCCCACGCCCGTTCGGTGATCTCGAGCGTGTACTCGAGGATGTCGCGCTCCTGCTCACGCGACAGCTCGGTCGGGTTCTCGTGGCTGTAGCCGTGCAGGCCGATCTCGTGCCCGGCGTCCATCACCGACTGCATCTGGTCAGGGAACGACTCGAGCGAGTGACCCGGCACGAACCAGGTGGTGGTCAGCTCGTAGCGGCGGAACAGCTCGAGCAGCCGCGGCGCGCCCACGGTCCCGGCGAACACGCCACGGCTGATGTCGTTGGGCGAATCCTGCCCACCGTAGGACCCGAGCCAGCCCGCGACCGCGTCGACGTCGACGCCGTACGAGACGAGGATCTCCTTGTCAGCCACCGTGCTACCTCCCTGTCGATGGGTACCGGTCACCGACGATAGGGACGGCTAGGCCGGCACGACAGGGGCGAGGTGGCGGCGACCGACCGTGGCCGGGGTGCGCGGCCACGGCCGTCAGCCGGCGGCGGCGAACCACCGGCGGACCACGTCGACGTCCGCCCGTAGCAGCAGTGCGAGCCGCGCCATCAGGCCGGTCAGTTCACCCGCCGAGATGAGACCGAGCCCCACCAGCTCTGTGCCGCCGGGGCGGACGGGCGTCGTTCACCGGGTGTCCACCTGCTTCCGGGAGGGGCGGCCTGCGTCTGCCTTCCGGGACACCGCCCATCGTCGAAGGCCGCTCGTCTCGATGGTCAGGCACGGACGGCAGCGAGTCGGGCACGCAGGTGATCGGCGATCGGTTCGTTGTCGCACTGTTCGATGGCGCGGCAGAACGCTTCCTCGGAGGCGGCCGAGTCGCCGAGCCGGAGCAGGATCTCGGCGCGGGTTGCGTGCCACGGGTAGTACGAACCGAGCGCGCCGGCCAGCTCGTCGACCTGCTCCAGAGCTGCGGTGGGGTCGCCGGACTCGAGGACGGCGATCGCTCGGTTGAGACGGACGACGGGGGTGTCGGTGGCCAGGACCAGCAGGTCGTAGTAGGCCACGATCCGGCGCCAGTCCGTGGTGTCGTAACTGACCGCCTCGGCGTGGACCGACGCGATCGCCGCCTGGAGGAGGTAGGGGCCGGCGATCCCCTGGGCGAGGGTCTCGCGCACGAGCTCGACGCCCCGCAGCAGAACTGTTCGGTCCCATCGGGAACGATCCTGGTCTGGGAGCGGAACAGCTCGACCGGCTGCGGTGCGGGCAGCACGACGTGAGGCGGAGAGCAGGAGCAGTGCCAGGAGGCCGGTGGTCTCCGTGTCTGCCGGGAACGTCTCGTGGAGGAGCTCGGCGAGTCGGATGGCCTCGTCCTGGAGGTCGATGCGGTGGAGATCCGGGCCGCAGACGTCGTGTGGCCCTCGTTGAAGATGAGGTAGATGACGGCGAGGATGGCGACCAGTCGGTGCGGGAGCTCGGCCTCGTCCGGGACCGCGTACGGGATGCCGGCGTCACGGATCTTGCGCTTCGCCCGCGTGAGCCGCTGCTCCATCGCCGCCTCGGAGACGAGGAACGCCTGCGCCACCTCCGAGGTGCGCAGACCGCCGACGACCCGCAGCGTGAGCGCGACTTGGGCGGCTCGCGGCAGCGCTGGGTGGCAGGCCGTGCACAACAACCGCAGCCGTTCGTCCGCGATCCCGTCGGCCTCCGGACTCGGATCGTCGGCGTCGGGCACGACCAGGAGCGGAGCGCGGCGACGCTGCGTGTCACGTCGGCGTAGACGATCGATGGCACGTCGCCGCGCCACAGCCAGCAGCCAGGCCGCCGGGACCTCGGGCTCCCCACCCGGGGTCCACCGCGCGGCTGCCTCGACGATCGCATCTGCCAGGGCGTCCTCCGCGAGGTCGAAGTCGCGCAACTCGCGCAGCAGCACCGACAGGACCCGCCCGTACTCGGTGCGGATGGTCCGTTCGAGCTGACGGTGGCGAGCCAGCCCGGAGGCGAGCCCCCGGGCCGGCGACGCGACATCGTCGTCGCTCACGAACGACTCACTGGTACGCGCTGAGGTCGACGACAGGACGGACCTCGACGGCACCGAGGGTCGGGAGCTTCTCGGCCCAGTGGATGGCCTGGTCGAGGTCGTCCACCTCGATCAGGTAGTAGCCGTTGATGACCTCCTTGGCCTCAGCGAAGGGACCGTCCGTGGTGATGGTCTCGCCATCGGTCTGAACCCTGACCGTCGTCGCGGTCGATGTCGGGTGCAGCGCCTTCCCGTCACGCAGCACCCCGGACTCACCGACCTCCTTCGTGTAGTCGAGCCACCTCTGCATGTCCGCCTGCTGGTCCTCCTCGGACCACGCATCCCGGATGCCCTCTTCCTCAGCGATCAACAGCAGGTACTCCATGACCAGGCTCCTCCATCGGCCGTGCCGCTCTGGCACGCGCACCCACA
The DNA here is from genome assembly GCA_963850715.1 of uncultured Nitriliruptoraceae bacterium. Taxonomy (GTDB): domain Bacteria; phylum Actinomycetota; class Nitriliruptoria; order Nitriliruptorales; family Nitriliruptoraceae; genus Nitriliruptor. Next base: position 3,966 of record CAWKMM010000019.1, read on the forward strand.
CGTCGCCGATGCTCGCCCGACGCCGACACCGCACCCCTGTTCGTGCGCACACCGTCCCGACCTGTGCGACAGAGCGGACGCAGCGACAGAACGCTCGATCCCCTCCAGGCCTCCAAGAGGGCGCGGTCGCGTCAACGACGGCTCGTGGCGCGCTCGCCAGGTGACCTGATCATCGACGTCACCGTTCCGTTCCTCCCACTCGGGTCATGTTGGACTCGTACCCGCCGCCGGGCCAGGTCCAGCCACCGGTGTTGTGAGTCCAGGTGGCGTCGAACGTGCCGACGAACGTGGCCGGTGAGCCGGGGTCGCCGAACCAGATGGTCAGCGTGTCCCCGGTGAGGTCGTAGACGTACTCGAGGATCTCCCCGTCACCGCCGAAGTAGTGCGAGCGCAACAGCCCGCTCGTCCTGTCCAGGCCGATGTACTCCACGCCGCGGGTGACGTCGTCGCCGTTCATCAGCTCCACGTGCTGCACGAGGAACCCACCGCCTTCCATCCACTCGTAGCGCACCGTGCCCGACAGGCCCGAGCCGTGGATGGACCACGTGCCGACGAGCGGCCCGAGCCTGCGCAGGGGGTTGGTCTCCGCGTCCATGAGCGTCCTCCTGTTCTCAGCGCGCGCTGCGGCGCAGCACGCCGGGGTGGGGTCGTTCCTCGCGGACGTCCGGCTGACACCGGGACCGCGACGCGTACCCTCGGCGCCGGGGGATCTCGAGTTCCGGTGCCGCTCGTGGCAGGGGAGCGATGACGTGAGGGCCGTCACCCGGGAGGCCACCCCGCCGGCCGGCGCACCGTCGCCCAGCCCGTTCGTCGGCCGGGCCGACGCCGTCGACCACCTCCGCGGCGCGCTGGCGGTGGCTCGTCGCGGCGGCTTCGGACTCGTCCTCGTCGCCGGACCGCCGGGGATCGGCAGGTCCCGTCTGGTCGCCGAGTTCCTCGCCGACCTCGCCCCGCACCTCAGGACCCTGCGTGTCACGTGCCTGCCACAGGATCGCGCGCTGACGGAGGGCGAGGCGCTGGGCTCGCTCATCCCGACGTTCACCGAGGAGGCTCGAGCCCAGCACCGGAGCCGGCGCGACCTCCTGCGCGCCGCGTCCGACGAGGTCCGACGGTTGGCGGAGGCAACGTCCCCGCTCGTGCTGGTCATCGATGACCTGCACCGGGCGCATCCGGTCGTCCTCGAGCTGGTGGCGCTCCTCCTCCGTCGACTGGCGGAACAGCCGGTCCTGGTGATCGCGACCTACCGTGACGGGGACGACCTCGACCCGGGCGTCCGCACCTTCACCATCGGCCTCGGGCGGAACCCGAACGTGTCGCACCTCACCCTCGCTCCGCTGGACGTCGACGCGGTCGGGCAGTTGGTGGCCGCGCGGCTCGGACGCCGGGTCGACCCCGACGTGGTCGAGCGGGTCCTGGCCCGCTCGGAGGGCATCCCGGCGTTCGTCGAGGAGCTCGCTGACGCGGTCGGTCGGGGCGCACCGGACGAGGTCCCGGGCGCCGTGCGGGAGCTCCTGCTCGAGGCCGTGGGTCGGGTCGAGGAACCCTCGCTGCGTCTCCTCGAACTCGCGGCCGTCTGCGGCGTCCGGGTCGAGCACGCGTTCCTCGAAGCCGTGGCCGACCTGCCGCGGGACGTCTTCGACTCCTGTGTCGACCAGCTGCTCGACGTCGCCGTGCTCGTGCAGGACGACGCGAACACGGCCTACCGGTTCCGTCACGGACTGGTGCACGAGCTGGTCCTGTCCCGGCTGCGTCCCTCGGTACGACGGCGGCTGCACGCCCGGTGCGCCGCGGTCCTCGAGGCGCGACCGGCGCTCTCGGGAGGGGGCCGCTCCACGTCGCGATGGAGACCGCGCGCCACTGGAAGCACGCGGGCGACGTCGATCTGGCCTTCACCGCGGCGCTCGACGCGGCCGAGCTCGCGACCGACCGACGGGCGTACGTCGACGCCCACCGGCTCGGGATGGACGCGCTCGAGCTGTACGAGCGGTGCTCGTCCGAGGTCCGCGACGCGCACGACCTCGGCCACCTGCTGCGCCGCGCCGGACACCGCGCCGACGTCGCCGGTTACCCGCACGACAGCGTCGAGCGCCTCGACCGTGCGAGCCAGCGTGCCCGCGGGGACGAGCTCCCGATGGTGCGACTCGAGCTCGCCAGGGCGCGCTACGTCGCGGGTGACCAGCTCGGCGCTGCGCGGGCCGCGACGCAGGCGCTCGACGACCTGCCACCGGACGCGCCGCTCGCCGTGCGCGCGACCCTGACCTCACTCACCGCGTTCCGTGCCCTCGATCCGGCGGTGCCAGGGACGCCCCTCGATGCCACCACCGAGGGGCTGCGCATGGCCCGGGAAGCCGGCGACGCGCAGGCGCTCATCCTCGCGCTGTGTGCTCACGCGCTGACGCGAGCAGCCGCGCTGGACCCGCTCGGCGCCCAGGAGTCGCTGCACGAGGCCGAAGCGCTGACCTTGGTGGATGCGGACCCGAGGACCGCGCTCCGTCCGGCGCTGTGGCGCCTGCTCCTGCTGTCGCAGCTCGGGATGGTCCGCGGGGTCGCCGAGCTCGGTCGTGAGGCCATCACGCGCGCGGATCAGCTCGGCGTCGCGAGCAGCACCGGGCAACAGCTGCGGAGCTGTGTCGCCGACGCGCTGCTCGCCCTGGGGGAGTGGGACGAGGCGGCCACCTCGATCGAGGACGGCCTCCTCGCGGGCGACGCGAGCCTGATGGGGGCCTTCCTCCTGCTCGCGCGGGCCGAACTCGCCGTCGGCCAGGGCCGGTTCACCGACGCCGAACAGGACCTGGCGCTGGCACGTGACCGTCTGGCCCACGAGCACCCACGGTGGTCGTTCGTGGCGTCCGAGCTGGCCTGGTGGCGTCGGAACGTCATCGCGGCGCAGCACCACGCGGCCAAGGCCCGGTCGCTCGCATCGGCGATCTCCGGCCCCGGGCTCTCGTACGAGGGACCGGCGTCGTACGCCCTGGTGCGGAGCTCGCTCGCTGCCCGCCAGAGCCTCGGCGAGGCTGCCGCTCGGAACCTCGTCGATGACGTCCTCGCCTCGTTGCGTGACGGTGCTGCGCACCCCGTCACGGCGGCGTGGCACGCCATGGCGGTCGCCGAGTCGGCGACGGATCCCGACGGCCGGAGAGCCGGTTGGGAGGCGGCGCGGACGGCGTGGCGGGCGGTCGACGTCGTGCCCGCCCGCGCGTACTGCGCCTGGCGGCTCGCGCAGGTGCACCGCGAACTCGGCGACGTCCGCGCCGCCGTCGAGCCGCTCGCCGAAGCCGCCCGACTGGCCGCCGGGCTCGCGGCCACACCGTTGCTCGTCGAGGTACGGGCGGAGGTGGCCGCGGGCGGCCGGCCGTTGTCCGACATCGCGGCGGGCACGGTCACCACGCCACCGGCCCCGACGCTCGACACCTTCGGTCTCACCCGTCGCGAGCGCGAGTACGTCGCCCTCCTGGCCGAGGGTTGGCCGAACCGGCGCATCGCCGAACACCTCGGCGTCAGCCCGCGGACGGTCGGGACCCACGTCTCGCACATCCTCAGGAAGCTCGAGGTCGAGACGCGCGGCGGGGCTGCGGCGGTGGCACACCGTGTCGGATCACCCGGGAACTACGTCATCTGACCGACGTCACCCCCGGCGCTCGTCGCCACCCTCCGCTCACGGGTCGCGGACGGGGCGGGATCGTCGGGAGACGACATGTCGATGCCACTGGCAGCGGGTGAGGCGACCGTCCTCACACCGGAACGCCATCGTCCGACGACGGGACGCTCGAGCCTCGTCCTGGTGGACACCGTGGACCGAGCCACCCTGACGACAGCGTTGCTCCGGCACGCGCATCGGACCCAGACCGGACGCTTCCACCTCCTCGTCCCCGCCCGGTGGCCATCCGATGCCCTCGTGGGAGTCGCCGCCCACGAAGGTCTCACCGCCGCGCCCACCGAGGATCTCCGGTTCGCCATCGGACGGTGGCGGCTCGGGCCCGTCGTCGCCGAGCTGCGCGCGCACGGCCTCGACGTGTCCGGCGATGTCGAGCTCCCCGCACCGCTCCGGGTGGCCGGTCACGTGCTGGCGAGCTCGTCGGTCGACGAGGTCCTGCTCGTCGGACGCGGGCGGGGGTGGTCGCGTCGGGGGACCTCCGCCCTCGCGCACCAGCTCCGACGCCGCCTCCCGGTCCCCGTCATCGAGATCTGACCGCGGCGTCCGGTCGTGGGCACCATCGACGCGGGCGGTCGACCGCGGCGACATGGACGATCCGAGGGGACCCGTTCGGACCCCCGAACGTGAGGGGGGTGACCGGGACCTTCGGCCGGATCTCGGACCACGGCGTTGACACCGTCGGTCGCGAGGTGGAGGTTGCTCGCGCGGGGAGACGTGCAGCGTTAGCCGAGTTCGTCGTCAAGGGGTTCATCGGCCCACACGTGGGCGGACGCTCCGTGCGGCGAGCGGATCCGGAGACCCCGTGGACCGCCCGGTCATCTCACCCAGTTCCGATCACCGCGCACACCTCGGCACGGACGGCGGGGGTGTCCGCGCCGGTCGGAGACGCCGTCGCACCAACCTCGTCGTCGGCCTCGTGGCGGCGCTGTCGGCGCAGTCGATCCTGACGGCGATCCCGAGCGCCGCCGCGGCACCGTTCGACGACACCGCGGGCAACACGCACGAGGCCATGATCGAGGTGGTCGCCGACCTCGGGATCACGACCGGCTGCACACCGGACGGACGCAGCTACTGCCCGACCCGGCTGGTGACGCGCGAGCAGATGGCGTCGTTCATCGTCCGCGCGCTGCAGAGCGGGAACGTGACCGTCCCGTCGAACCCACCTCGCGCGTTCCCGGACATCGCCGGATCGGTGCACGCGAGGAACATCGACACGCTCGCGGCGATGGGCGTGGTGTTCGGACGCTCCGACGGGACCTACGGCCCCGGGGAACCCGTCAACCGCGGTCAGATGGCGCTGTTCATCTCCCGCGCGTGGCAGCTCCCCCCGGCCACCGGCGGGAACGTCTTCCGGGACGTTCCGGCGCTGTACCGGACCGCCGCCAACTCGATGGCCGAGCAGGGGATCACGCTCGGTTGCGACGCGAGCGGCACCCGCTACTGCCCGGGCGACCCGGTCCGGCGCGACCAGATGGCGTCGTTCCTCGGCCGCACCGTGACCCGCGGCGCCGATGTCGGTGCCGGTGATCCCGGAGCCGGCCGGCCGCCGACGACCACCGAACCCACCCCCGGCACGATCCCACCGGGCCCGACCGGACCGCCGCCGCCGATCCCGAACGCCACGGCGTCGAGCGCGTCCGATGCCGTCGCCCGGACCGCGGATCACCTGAACAACGAGAAGGGCGACATCAGCTGCGCCGTCCGTTGGTTCGGTCTGTCCGGTCCCGCGTTCAACACCCCGGAACCGACGTACTACTACTGGCAGTCGGAGATCTTCGTCTGGACCGGCCAGGGCTGGCGGTCGGTCGCCTACGGCCGTCCGATGTGGAAGCAGGGCGGGAGCCGCGGCTGGTACGACTACCGGACGTCCGAGATGTCGAACCTCCAGCAGTGGACCACCCAAGGCGGCTACTTCACGTCGCTCGACCACGTCTGGAGCTCGCCGAACGAGGGCCGCACCTGGAGCTACGTCGGCCCGTTCCTCCCACGTGATCGCGCCAGCCAGAACTACTGGTGCGCGACGTGACGACACGGGACCGACGGACGCGCGGTGGTCGCCGCGCGTCCGCGGTGCTCGTCCTCGGACTGCTCCACGCCGTGCTCGTGCCGATCGCCGCCGGAGGTGCGACCGCCGGAGCGGTGGCGGCCCCCACCGCGGAGGTCGCCGCCTCGCGTTTCACCGACGGCGGTGGCACGTTCGCCGACGAGATCGAGTGGCTCGCGACGGCCGGGATCACCCTCGGTTGCAACCCGCCAGCCAACGACCGGTTCTGCCCCGAACGCGCCGTCACCCGCGGACAGATGGCCGCGTTCCTCACCCGCGCGCTCGGCCTCACCGACACGGGCACGGCGCGGTTCGTCGACACCCGCGGCCACACCTTCGAGGACGAGGTCCGGAAGCTCGCGACGGCCGGGATCACCCTCGGCTGCAACCCGCCCGCCAACGACCGGTTCTGCCCTGAACGCGCCGTCACCCGCGGACAGATGGCCGCGTTCCTCACCCGCGCGCTCGGCCTCACCGACACGGGCACGGCGCGGTTCGTCGACACCCGCGGCCACACCTTCGAGGACGAGGTCCGGAAGCTCGCGACGGCCGGGATCACCCTCGGCTGCAACCCGCCCGCCAACGACCGGTTCTGCCCCGAACGCGCCGTCACCCGCGGGCAGATGGCCGCCTTCCTGTTCCGCTCCCTCGCGATCCCCGCGGCGTCGGACCGTGCGACCGGCGCACCGACGACGAAGACCGGCGTCACGGGGACCATCCAGGGTCCGGGCGGCCCGACCGGGCCACTCCCGGACGTGCCTCGCGTCCCGCCGGGCGCGATGGCGTCCGTGCTCGAGGAACCACCGCCCGCCCCGCCGGCGGGCGCGCCCCCCGTGACCACCAGCACCACGAGCCCGATGCCCGCCACGGACCCTGCACCCGGCGCAGCCTCCACCAGCCGCTTCGTGGCGCAGTCCATCATCCCGCGCTCCGACTTCACCCAGACCTGGCTCGACTACGGCTCCCTGCCCTACGCGGTCGGGCAGTTGACCTTCCCGAGCGCCAACGATCCCACGCGTGCCACGGCCTGCACCGGGACGCTCGTCAGTCGCAACATCGTCCTGACGGCCGCGCACTGCGTCCTCGGCACGTCGCAGATCTACTTCCAGCCGGACGAGTTCGCCAGCGGGTGGGACGCGAAACCGTGGTGGCGGACCGACGCGAGCCGTGCGTACGTCCCGACCGTGGTGCTGGACGCCTGGCGCGCCGACCCGATCCGCTGGATGACGAACGCCAACCAGGTGCTCGACTACGCGCTCGTCGTGTTCCCCACACCGAACAGCGCCGGGCAGCTGCCCGGTGATCGGTACCGGCCGTACCGGATGCAGTACATGGCACCGAACACCGGACCGCAGGCGGCCGGCGCCTTCCGACGTGCGGACGTGCGCCAGTGGGCGCTGGGCTACCCGATGGAGGGGTGGTTCGCCGGCCAGGGCAACTCGCCCGTGAGCGCCAGGCCGTGGCACTGCTGGGGCGACCGCAACCTGTCGTTCGAGTTCGGGAACGGCTACTACATGCTCGTCCAGGGCTGCGACCTCAACGGCGGGATGAGCGGCGGTCCGGTGCTCCGCAGCGTCGGGGGGGAGTGGCGCATCATCGGCGTCACCTCGTCGCTGGGCCGGGTCGTGCCGTGCAGCGAGTTCCCCACGCAGCCGTGCAGCTCGGCGTCCGGCCGGTACTTCGGCCAGAACCTCTGGTCCGTCCCGCTCCTGCAGACGACCGGCGACTACGGGTTCGATGACCTGTGGCGTGCGGTGACGGCGCTCCCGGAGGCGCGGTGACGGCGCTCCCGCCCGTCAGGTCCCCACGTGCGGTCCCGGGGTGCCACCGAGCGTGACGACGGCGGCGACCTCGACGCCGGTCGCGGCGTTCGTCGCGTTCGGGTCCCTGGCGGCGCTCCCCACGATCCGTCTCGGCGGGGCGCTCGATCCGGCCGGGACCGCGCTCATCGGGTCGGGGGCGTCATCCACGTCCGCGGCGGGCTGGTCCACGCCCGCCGGCGTCCGGAACCGTGGCCGACGTGGTCCAGCTTCCACGAGGTGTTCCACGTGATGGTCGTGGTCGCGAGCGCCGCGCGCGTGATCGCGATCTAGAGGTACGTCATCCCGCTCGCGTGACAGGGTCCGCACGGGGAACCGCGGGAGCGGCGCCTCAGGTCGACGGCGGTCCGGCGGGCAGCAGGCCGGGTTCGCGCGCCGACGTCGAGCCGGGACGGCGCTTCGCGTGGTACATCGCCTGGTCCGCAGCGCGCATCAACGCCCCGATGTCGACGCCGGCGTCACCGGTCACCGCGATGCCGACCGAGACCCCGACCGGGACGTGGTCGCCGTCGAGTTCGAGGCCGTCCGCGACGGAGGCGATGAGACGATCAGCGACCTGATCGGCGTCCTCGGGTCGCGTCAGACCTTCGCAGACCGCGACGAACTCGTCGCCACCGACGCGGGCGAGCGTGTCCGACGGTCGGAGCGCGCCGGCGAAACGGCGCGCCACCGCGGCCAGGACGCGGTCGCCAACCGCGTGACCGCGGGTGTCGTTGAGGAGCTTGAAACCGTCGAGGTCGACGAACATCACCGCGACCAGCGCGTCGTGCCGATCGAGCCGGGCGATCGCCTGGGCGAGACGGTCGTCGAACATCGTCCGGTTCGGCAGGCCGGTCAGCGCGTCGGTCCGTGAGGCCCGGCGCAGTGCCAGGACGGTGGAGGCCAGCTGCGCCTGGTGGGTCAGCAGCTCGAGGTCGCGGGCGGTGAACTCGCGCGTCGCGCTGTCGAACATGGCCACCGAGCCGAGCACCGCGCCGTCGTCGACCAGCGGGGCCCCCGCGTACGCGCCGACGACGCCCTCGACGACGAGCGGGTTGTCGGCGTAAACCGGGTGCGAACCCGCGTCGGCGACCGTCAACGCGGCGCCGCTGTCGACCACCTCGGCGCAGAACGACAGCGTGTCGGGGACGTTGGTGCAGGGTGCGCCGACGCCGACCTCGGCGGCGTAGGTCTGCAGGCCGGGCCGGACGAGGTTGACCACCGCGATCGGGACGTGGCACGCGAGCTGCAACGTCGCGACGACCGCGTCGAGATCGCGATCACCTGCGTGACCCTGCAGTTCCGCGGCGGCGACCGCAGCGAGCCGGCGCGGGTCGCCGACACCGGTCACCGGACCCGGCGATGGGGAGGCTGGGAGGAGGGAGGTCGCCACGGGGTCTCTCCGGCGCTGGTCGAACGCACTGGACGGTGGTCGTGACCGGCCGGGGCGATCGGGGCCGGGGTCGCCTACCACGGTACCTGCCCGTCGGTGGCGTCCCTCGTGCATGGTGCGCTCGGCGTCAGGTCCGCTCCCGGGCCCGCCCGGGCGGAGCGTGACGATGGCGGCGACCGTCGTGTAGCCACGCCCCGCGAGCGCGGCCGCGGGGGAGTACGAGGTGAGGTCGACGGTCCAACCGCCGTCCGGCTGTCGGCCCTTCGCGAGGCGGGCACGGTCGGTGGCGATGACGTCGTCGGTGAACAGGCGCCGTGACACAGGCGCCGCGCCGGCGCGTGGTCGCCCGTCTCGGCGATGACCTCGAGGGCGTGCATCGCGGCGGCGGGTCGGCTCTCGACGGCACGCAGGTCCGGCTCCAGACCCCGCCCGTAGCCGCCGTCCGGGTTCCGGCACGCGTGCAGGGCCCGCAGGACGGCAGATGGGTCACCGAGAGAACGCCGAGTTGGAGCTCGAGCCGGAGGCGGTCGAGGACCCGCCCGTTCGTCGTCAGGAAGGCCCGCGCGGCGTCGACGTCGATCGCCACCCGACCACCACCGGGGCCGAGCGCCCGCGGCGCCCCGAGGTCAGGGCTTCTCGGTCGCGGGCAGCGGTGGCGGCAACGGGTCCACCGCGATGGCCCGCAACTCGGTCGTGTCGGTCGGGGGGCACACCTCGTCGGGGATGCGGGCCTCGACCTGCCGGACGCGCGGCGAGCCGTAGCGGTCCCGGGACCACACACGAGCCCGGGCCAGCTGTCGCCGTCCCCGTGGCGACTGCGAGAGGACCAGCGCGAGCCCGCCAGCGATGAACAGCAGACCTGGTCCCGGCAGCACCAGCATCGCCACACCGGCGACGACGAGGAGCACACCGAGGCCCGCCTTCAGGAGCCGTCCTGCCATCTGCCGTCCCTCCAGGGTCACCGAGCGCGCACCGTCCCGGCCGCGGAGGCGATGGTGCCCCCTCCGACGCACCGACGTGCTGTCCGTCCGTCCCGACCTCTACGGTTGCGCGACCTGCTGACCGAGGACACCTCGTGGTGTACGTCCCCGCCGCCGACCGCTACGCGACGATGCCCTACCGGCGCACGGGTCGCAGCGGCCTCCGCCTCCCCGCCGTCTCGCTCGGGCTGTGGCACAACTTCGGTGAGGACCGGCCACTCGCGACCCAGCGCGACATCCTGCGGCGCGCGTTCGATCTGGGCATCACCCACTTCGACCTCGCCAACAACTACGGCCCGCCCCGGGATCCGCCGAGCTCCACGCCGGGCGCATCCTCGCGACGGACTTCGCCGGGCTCCGCGACGAGCTCGTCATCTCGACCAAGGCGGGCTACGACATGTGGCCGGGGCCGTACGGGGAGTGGGGGTCACGCAAGTACCTGCTCGCGAGCCTCGATCAGAGCCTGACGCGGTTGGGGCTCGACCACGTCGACGTCTTCTACTCCCACCGCTACGACCCGGACACGCCGCTCGAGGAGACGATGGGCGCCCTGGACCACGCGGTGCGGCAGGGCAAGGCCCGGTACGTCGGCATCTCGTCGTACTCGTCGGCGATGACCCGTCGAGCCGCCGCGATCCTGCAGGACCTCGGCACTCCGCTGCTGCTCCACCAACCGTCGTACTCGATGGTCAACCGGTGGATCGAGGACGACGGGTTGCTCGACACCCTCGACGACGTGGGCGCGGGGTGCATCGTGTTCTCCCCGCTCGCCCAGGGTCTGCTGACCGACCGCTACCTCGACGGGATCCCGGAGGGATCGGGCCGGCCGCGAGGCCGCGGACTCGTTCGACCCGGAGCTCGTCACGGACGAGAACCTCGCGAAGGTCCGCGCGCTGCACGAGCTCGCTCGCGACCGGGGCCAGTCGCTCGCACAGCTCGCGCTCGCGTGGACGTTGCGCGACCCGCGCGTCACCTCGACCCTGATCGGGGCCAGCAGCGTCACACAGCTGGAGGCCAACGTCGCCGCGCTCGACGCGCTGGACTTCACCGACGACGAGCTCACCGCCATCGACGTCCACGCCACCGACGGTGGCGTCAACCTGTGGCGACCGCCGGACCTCGACTGATCGCGGGCCGCAGGATCGCGCCTCCGCGCCGGGCGTCGACCTACGGTGCGGCGTCGTCTGGGACGGGCGAGCGGAGCGGGAGGCACCGTGGTGGAACAGGAGCGCGAACAGTGGGGGACCCGGACCGGGTTCCTGCTCGCGGCGGTCGGGTCGGCCGTCGGGCTGGGCAACATCTGGCGGTTCCCGTACGTCGCCTACGAGAACGGTGGCGGGGCGTTCCTCGTCCCGTACCTCGTGGCGCTGCTGACCGCCGGCATCCCCCTGCTCGTCCTCGAGTACACGCTCGGCCACCGGTACCGGGGGGTCGGCGCCGCTCGCGCTCCGACGGCTGCACCCGCGCACCGAGGTCATCGGGTGGTGGCAGATCGGCGTCTGCCTCCTCATCGCCTCGTACTACGCGGTCGTGATCGCGTGGGCGTCCGCCTACACCTGGTTCTCGGTCGACCAGGCGTGGGGTGACGATCCCGAGGCCTTCCTGTTCGAGACCTACCTCGCCGTCGGCGATCCCGGCACCCTCGGCGGCCTGCGCATGGGTGTGTTCCTGCCCCTGGTCGCTGATCTGGCTCATCACGCTCGGGGTGCTCGTCGGCGGGGTCAAGCGCGGGATCGAGCGGGCCAGCCGCATCCTGATGCCGGTCCTGCTCGTCGCGTTCCTCGCCCTGGTCGTGCGGGCGCTGACGCTGCCGGGGGCGACGACCGGGCTGGACACGCTGTTCCGGCCCGACTGGGGCGCCATGGCTGCGACGGCAGCGTCTGGATCGCCGCCTACGGGCAGATCTTCTTCTCCCTGTCCGTCGGTTTCGCCATCATGGTCACGTACGCCAGCTACCTGCCGAAGCGGTCCGACCTGACCAACAACGCGTTCATCGCCGGGTTCGCCAACAGCTCGTTCGAGCTGCTCGCCGGGGTCGGGGTCTTCGCCGCGCTCGGGTTCCTGGCGGTGTCCAGCGGGGTCGGTGTCGACGAGGTCGCGGCGGACGGGGTCGGCCTGGCGTTCGTCGTCTTCCCGTCGATCGTCTCGGAGATGCCGGGGTTCAACGCGCTGTTCGGGGTCCTCTTCTTCGGGTCGCTGGTGTTCGCGGGGCTGTCGTCGCTGATCTCGATCGTCGAGGCCGCGCGTGTCGGCGATCGCCGACAAGTTCGGGCTGGGCCGCCGAGGGTCGGTCCTACTGGTCGGTGGCGGCACCGCCCTGGTGTCCTTCCTCTACGCCACCGCCGGCGGGCTGAACCTCCTCGACGTGGTCGACAACTTCGTGAACCTGTTCGGCATCGCCGTCGTCGGCCTGGTCGAGGTGATCGTCGTCGCGTGGGTCGTCCGGCACCTGCCGACCCTGCGCGCCCACGCCGACCTGACCTCCGACGTCCAGCTCCGCGGCTGGTGGACGGCGTGCCTGATGGCGATCACGCCGGGTCTGCTGCTCGTCGTCACGATCGACAACCTGCGCCGCGAGCTCGCCGAGCCCTACGGCACCGTCGACAGCGACTACCCCGTGTCGTTCGTCGTGACCTACGGGTGGGGAGCCGCCGCCCTCGCGCTGCTGATCGGCGTGGTGCTGACGGTGCCGAGGTGGCGGCGCGACACCACCCTCACCCTCGACGACCTGGAGGTGCGCACGTGAGCACGCCGGCACTGATCACCCTCATCCTCGCCACGGTCGTGCTGTTCGGCGGTCTCACGCTCAGCATCACCTCCGCGGTCCGCGCGGAACGACGCGCAGCAGCCGCCGACCACGACGGTCCCTGACACGCTCCGCGCGCGGTCGTCGGGGCCGGCCGAGCAACCGAACTCCGAGACGCGCCCGGCGTGGTACGACCACGCCCGATCACGCGATCGCGGCGCACCGGGGGAACCGAGGTGACCGCGGGAGGAGCCCGCCGGGGGCCGTGACGGGCTCGCGCCTGGCGGCGCGGTAGGGGACCGATGGTGAGGAAGCGCGCGAGCGTGGTCGTGGCAGCGCTGCTCGGGACGGCGGTGATCGCGCCGGGCTCGCCCGTCGCGGCCCAGGTCCCGGGACCGATCGACTGCCCGACGATCCGCGACGTCGACGACGTCGCCAGCGGTGACATCGGCGTCGGCTACACCGTCGACGCGGGGGAGCGATCCCGAGCCCGTTCGCGGTCGAGGTCGTCGACGTCCTCGCGGACGCGATCGCGCCCGGCGTGCCGCTGATCGTCGTCGAGGTCGACTCGCCCGAGATCGACCGCGTCGGTGGCATCTGGGCCGGGATGTCCGGCTCGCCGGTCTACGTCGAGGGCGAGCTCGTCGGCGCGGTGGCCTACGGCTTCTCGGCCGGCCCCTCGAAGCTCGGCGGGGTGACACCGGCGGCGGCGATGCTCGAGGTCCCCGGCCGGCCGACCCTGCCCGCGCCCCGCCGGGGCGAGGTCGTGCCCGATGTCGGCCGAGGTCCGCTCGCTCGCCGTCGCCGAGCACGGCGTGACGCCGCCGCCGCCCGCGCGATGCGGCCGCTCGAGGTGCCGGTCCGGCTGTCCGGACCGACCGGACCCAAGTTCGACCAGGTCGCCGACGCCTTCGAGGCCGCCCACCCGGGCACCACCGTGGTGCGCGGCGTCGCCGGGCGGCCGGTCTCGAGCCGCGGCCGCGGAACCGACGGACATCGTGGCCGGCGGCAACCTCGCCGTGAGCCTGGCCTACGGCGACTACAGCGCGGTCGGCGTCGGCACCGCGACCACCGTCTGCGGCGGCATCGTGACCGGGTTCGGTCACCCGATGCTGTACGACGGCGCGACCCGGCTCGGCATGCACGGCGCCAGCGCCGTCCGCATCGTCGACGACCCGACCTGCACCCCCTACAAGCTCGCCAACCCGACGGGTCCGGTCGGCACCATCGACCAGGACCGCCTCGCGGCCGTCTCCGGGCGGGTCGGGCCGCTGCCCGCTGACGACGGCGATCACCTCGTCGATCACCAACCGCGACGACGGCGGCCGCCGTCGGCCGGACCGACGCGTCCACCGCCGAGCCTGCTCGACGCCGTCCTCAGCCACGGCTGGGTCAACTACGACACGAAGGCGTTCGACGACCTGTACTTCGCCGGGACCTCGACGTCACCTGGACGATCGCGGCGTCCGCGCCGACGGGTCGCCGTTCACGGTGACCCGTCAGGACCGGCACGCGAGCGACGAGGACCTGTCGTCCGAGTCGCTGTTCGACGTCGCCTTCGCGACGCGCAGCATCCACGAGAACCCGTACGAGGAGGTGCGGGTCACGGCCGTCGACTACCAGGCGCCGCGGCAGCCCCTTCCGACGTCGACCGCTACCCTGGTCTCGTGCCAGGTGACCGCCTCGGTCGACGGCGGACCCGGTCAGCCGGTGGCGGGCTCGAGCTGTCAGCCCGGCAGCCGAGGTCGTCGTGCGCGTCCCGCTCCGCCGGTACCGCGGCGCACGCGAACCGTCGAGGTGACGCTCGACGGTCCCGGGGGACGTCGCCGGGTCCGGCTACCTCAGGTCTCGCGGCGGGTCGAGCGGCGAGGAGGCGACCCGTTCGAGTGCATGCTGGTTCCCCGAGTTCTGCGAGGGCCCGGCCGCGCGCAGGACCTCGACGGCCTGCTCGCCTCGATCGCCGACGGTCAGCGCAACGACGACCTCGTCGGCGACACTGGTGCTGTTCCCCGACGGGTTCGGGGATGGGTCCGTCGGCGGCGACCGGTCGAGGTCGGCCAGCTGTCGTGCCCTCGACGAGGTCGTCGATGGCTCGCCGAGGTCGACCGCTGGCATGGCCTTCGACGACGGTGGCGAGTTCCCGGCGACGGCCGGCTCGTGCGCCCCGGACAGGAGCTGCCCTTCGTCGACGTCGACCCGGCCAGCGTCCACGCCGACAACATCGCGTGCGCGGCAGCCGCCGGTATCACCGAGGGGCGTGTCGCGCTCGACCCGCCGCTGTTCGCGCCAGCGCCGGGTCACGCGTGCCCAGGCGGCGACCTTCCTGACCCGCACGCTCGACGGCCGGCTTCGACCGCTGCCGGAGGTGGTCCGTCCGCGGTTCACCGACGCGCGGGGCAGCGTCCACGCCGACAACATCGAACGGCTCGCCGAGGCGGGCA
>CAWKMM010000020.1:0-128750 GCA_963850715.1 uncultured Nitriliruptoraceae bacterium
CCACCCTCGGTGTAGACCTGGTTGGTGCGGATCGAGATCTGGTCGTCGGCGCTCGACTGCACGATCGCGCGGGGGACGCCGCGATCGATGAGCTCGCCACGGAGCTCGTCGACGTCGACCGCCTGCTCGGTGCGGTACTCGAACAGCTGGCCGCCGGTGAACTCGAGACCGAACTGCAGCCCCTGCGTCGCGATCCCCGTCACCGCGAGGACCACGGCCGCGACACCGAGCGACAGCCACAGCCGCCCGCGGCCCATGAGGTCGGGCTGGTGGTCGTCGAGCCACCTCTGCCACCGCCCGCCAGGCGGTCAGGCCGAGCAGCTTCTCGTTGGAGCCGAGGCGCTTGGACGCCACGACCCACTCGATGATCACGCGCACGACCACCAGGGCCGAGAACATCGACACCAGGACACCGAGTCCGAGGGTGATGCCGAAGCCCCGGACCGCGCCGGACGCCGTCGCGAACAACAGGCCGGCGGCGATCAAGGTGGTGACGTTCGAGTCGATGACGGCGCTGAGGGCCTTCTCGAAGCCGGTGCGGGTCGCGGCCCGGATGGTCTTGCCGGCGGCCCGCTCCTCCTTGGCCCGTTCGAACACGAGGACGTTGGCATCGACGGCCATGCCGATCGCCAGCACGAAACCGGCGATGCCCGGCAACGTCAGGACTGCGCCGAGCCCACCGAGCAGGGCGTAGGCGAGGATGCCGTACAGGAACAGCCCGAGCCCGGCGATGAGCCCGAGCAGGCGGTAGGCCGCGACCAGGTACAGGGTCGTCAGCGCGATACCGATGAGGGCGGCCAGCACGCTGGCCTCGATGGCGTCCTGTCCGAGGGTCGGGCCGATGGTCCGCTGCTCGACGACCTCGACCGGGACGGGCAGGGCGCCACCGCGGATCAGCAGCGCGAGCTCGTTGGCGCTCGCCTGGTCGAAGTTGCCCGTGATGCTGGTCTCGCGGAGCCCCTGACCGCAGGGGATCTCGATCGCGACCTGCGGGCTCGAGATGACCTCCTGGTCGAGCACGATGGCGACGCGACGACGAGGATCACCCGGCGGCTGGCAGGCGGCATCGGCGGTCAGCTCCTGCCACGCGTCGGCGCCTGGGCCGCGGAAGTCGACCGAGACGGCGAACTGCTGCTGGGCGGACTGGCCGAGCGTGGGCTGGGCCGAGGCGACCGACTCCCCGGTGAGCGCGACCGGTCCGAGCTGGACGGGCACGCCGTCCTCGTCGGGGAGCACCAGCGGGTCGTCGGCGTCGGGGGCCGGCCCCGCGGGCGCGTCGGCCCCGTCCTCAGCTCCGTCCTCTGCTCCGTCTCTGCTCCGTCTCTGCTCGTCCGACCCGTCGATCGGGCCGATGCCGAGGACCGGATGGAAGGTCAGCTGGGCGGTCTGCCCGATGACCGCGACGGCCTCCTCCGGGTCGGTGACTCCCGGCAGCTCGATGATGACTCGCCGGTCACCGGAGCGCTGCAGCGTCGGCTCGGCGACCCCGAGGACGTCGACCCGCCGGCGCAGCACCTCGAGGGTGCGATCGAGGAGGTCGTCCTCGATGACGTCGCCGCTGGTCGGCCGCGCCTCCACCACGATCTGGGTCCCACCGCGGAGGTCGAGACCGAGCTGGACCGGCCGCAGGAGCGCGCCGGCCACCCCGGCGACGAGGACCAGGATGACGACGACCGTCCGCCGACGACGTGACCGCTTGGGGTCGGGTCGCGAAGCTCGTGTTGTGCTGGACATGACGTGCGTGCCGTCCTCACCGAAGGTGGGCGTACGGTAGCGGGACGGCCACAAGGCGACGCACGCGGACCGTCACCTCGCGAGCCACCGGCCAGACGAGGGCGGCTGCCACCGCGAGCCCCCACTGTCCGAGCCTCAGCGGTGTCGTGCGCGCCACCTCGTTGACCGCCGGGACCTGCACGAGGACGATCTGCAGGGTGACGACGACCGCGAGACTGCCGTACAGGAAGGGGTTGCGCGCGGGGGCGTGCAGCACCGACGCGTAAGGACCGACGCGGACCACGAACGCGTTCAGCACCTGGGCGAACACGAACGCGGTGAAGGCGACGGTCGTCGCGGCCTGCGGGGTGTCGTCCGGGAACCAGGCGCCGGTGAGCTGCCAGCTGACCACGAGCTGGGCGCCGAGGGCTGCAGCGGCCATGACCACCGCGGCTGGCACGATCGAACGCCCGAGCGCCGCGTCGAGCAGCGAGCGCCGCGGGTCCCGGGGCGCCCGGTCGAGCACGCCGCGGCGTGGGGGGTCGATGCCGAGCGCCACCGCCGGCGGCCCGTCCGCGACGAGGTTGACCCACAGCACCTGCGCGGCGGACATCGGCGCCGCCATCGCCGCGAGGGACGCGACCACGAGCGACAGCACGAGCGAGGCGTTGGTCGTCAGCTGGAAGCGGAGGAACGTGCGGAGGTTGTCGTGCATCGCCCGACCCCGCTCGACGGCGCGTCATCAACGTCCCGAGATCGTCGTCGAGCAGGACCACGTCCGCGGCCTCGCGCGCCACGTCGGTACCGGAGCCGAGCGCGACCCCGACCTCCGCGGCACGGAGCGCGGCCGCGTCGTTCGCGCCGTCGCCGGTGACGGCGACCACTCGCCCCGCCGCTGGAAGGCCTGGACGAGGCGCAGCTTGTCGTCCGGAGCGACGCGAGCGACGACGCCCAGGTCGGCGACCGCCTCGTCGAGCTCGTCGTCGCTCATGCGGCGCACGTCGCGACCCTCGATGGCGCGTCCCTCGATGCCCGCATCGGCGGCGATCGCCGCGGCGGTCGCGATGTGGTCGCCGGTCATCATGACCACGCCCATGCCGGCGCGGCGTGCGGCAGCGATGGTGTCGGCGGCGGTCGGTCGCAGCGGGTCCATCAGCGCGACCAGGCCGAGCGGCTCGAGGTCGTGCAGCAGCGCCTCGACGTCGTCGATCGGCTCGTCCGGGTCGAGGTCGCGGCGGGCGACGGCGAGCGTGCGCAGCGCCCGCTCGGCGAGCGCCTCCACGGGCCCGATGTCCGCGGGCGACCCCGGCGTCGACGAGCGCCTCCGAGGCGCCCTTGACCAGCAGCTCGCGTCGACCGTCGCGCGTGCTCGACGACGACGGTCATCCGCCGGGTGGTCGGGTCGAACGGGTCCTCGGCGACGCGTCGCACCTCGCCGCGGAGGGCGGACGGGTCCAGGCCCGCGTCCCGCGCAGCGACCAGCAGGGCGATCTCGGTCGGGATCGCCGACGTCCCCTCGGACCCGGGCGCCGCGTCGCTGGCGAGGACGAAGGCGCGCAACGCCGGCATGGACCGACGGGTCGGTCAGCTCGACGAGGGCGCCGTCGACGTACGCCTCGACGACGCGCAGACGCTGCTCGGTGAGGGTGCCGGTCTTGTCGGTGCAGATGACGGACGTGGCACCGAGGGTCTCGACGGCCGGTAGCCCACGGACCACCGCCTTGCGCTTGGCCATCGCGGAGACCGACAGCGCCAGGGTGATGGTGACGGCGGTGGGCAGCCCCTCGGGCAGGGCGGCCGCGGCGACGGCGACCGCTTCGATCGCGACCTCGCCGATGGGGGTTCCACGCAGCAGCCCGAGCGATGGCGAGCAGCGCGACGGCGAGTGCCGGCGACGATCGCGAGCCGTCGGCCGAGGTCGTCGAGCTGGCGGCGCAGCGGCGTGGTCGGTACCGCCGCTCGACTCGACGAGCGCGGCGAGGCGCCCGAGCTCGGTCGACGGGGCCGGTGGCGGCGACGACGAACTCGAGGCGCCCGCGCGCTGACGTGCGTGCCGGAGAAGACCGCCGAGGTGCGGTCCCCGAGCGGCACGTCCTCCTCGACGCGGGCGGTGCTCTTGACGACCGGGGCGGACTCGCCGGTGAGGGCCGCCTCCTCCACCTCGGCGCGCTCGGCGACGAGCAGGCGACCGTCGGCAGGGATCCGATCACCGGCCTCGAGCAGGACGACGTCGCCGGGGACGAGGTCGTCGGCGTCGACCGGGTCGACGACGCCGCCACGCCGCACGCGGGCCTGCGCGGTGACCATCGAACGGAGCGCGTCGACCTGCCGCTCGGCGTTCAGCTCCTGGACCCAGCCGAGGAGGCCGTTGATGGTGACCACCACCAGGATCGCGACGGCATCGACGGTGTCGCCGATGGCGAAGGGCCACGACACCGGCGAGCAGGAGCAGGACGATCAGCGGCTCGCGGAACTGGTCCAAGAGCCGCAACGCCGGGTGTCGGCGCGGGGGTTCGGGAGGCGGTTCGCGCCCGCCTCGTCGCGGCGGCGGTCCACCTCGGCGCGGTCGAGTCCGTGGGCAGGGTCGACGGCGAGGTCACCGAGGACGTCCTCGACCTCGCGCGCGTGCCAGGCACCGGCGGCGACGTCGGCCAGGGGACCACGCGGACGGGTCGTCGGGTAGGTCGTGGGGTCGGACACGGGGTCACCGGCTCCGGTTCGAGCACGAGCGACGCTCGTGCTGGCGGACCGGAGGTCTCCCCCACCACCCGCTCGGGTGGGGCCGCCCCGGGTCCGCGCGGGCGGGCCGTGGTGACGAGGCGGCCGAGGTGCTCGGGGTACTCCCCTCCAACCCTCAGAGCGTACGCGTTGTCACCGCTCGCAGCACGGAGCCGGATGGTGGCCGCATGCGGCCGGGTCCGGGCGGGCGGGTCAGGCAGCGAACCCGAACAGGTCGGGGAGCACGGAGCCGAACAGGTAGCCGGCGACACCAGCGATGGCGGCGAGGACGAGCACCTCCAGCCCCGAACGGACCCAGGGCCGACCGGTCCACCTCGCTTTCGTCGCGCCGATGGCGAACAGCACGACCCCCGTGGCGACCGACGCGATGAGCAGCGCCGTCAGGCCCGTGGTGAGCAGGAACGGCAGCACGGGGACGGCCGCGCCCAGGGCGAACGCGCTACCCATCACCACCGCGCCTCGGAACGGCGACCCCTCGGTCTCGTCGGCGTCGGCCGGGATCCCGAGCTCCTTGGCGACCATCGTGGCCAGCAGGGACTCGGGGTGACGCGCAGGAGGATCGAGGACGTCGCCCACGCGTCGTCCTCGGTCATCCCCTCGCGGATGAACAGGTACGCGACCTCGGCCTCCGACTCGAACGGACGCTGCTCGACCTCGCGGCGTTCGTCGGCGACCTGGGCCTCGAAGATCTCGTTCTGGCTCTTGCTGCCGATGTACTCGCCGATGGACATCGAGAAGATGCCGGCGACGGCCGAGGCGAGGCCGGCGATCACCACGGTGAGGTTGTCGGAGGTGGCCCCGGCGACCGTCGCCACCACCGCGAGGGTCGAGACGAGACCGTCCTGAGCGCCGAACACCGCTTCGCGGATCTCGCCGAGCCGCGACACCGTGCGGCGCTCGGCCGCGATGTGGTCAGCGACCCACTGCGTCGGGTAGTCGCGAGCCGACGTGATCTCGGCCGGGAGTTGCGGCTCGGACATCTCGGTCCCCTCAGCGGCGATCTCGTGTCCGGAGACCGTAGACCGTCGGCCCAGGGCCGACCCAGCCGGGCGGGCTCAGGCGAACTCGTCGTCGTCGAGCTCGACCCAGTCGCCATCGCCAGCCGCGAGCCAGGCGGCGGGCGTCGCGCCGTCGTGCTCGTCGAGGAGCACCTGGAGGTCGGGGAACCGCTCGACCGCCCAGGACACGTCGACGAGGCGGGCGTTGTCGGCGTCCTCGAGCTCGGCGTCGGTCTCGTCGCCGACGTACAGCTCCCACCCGGAGGCGGTGCGGTCCTCACCGACGGGACGACCGGCGTCCTCAGGATCGAACGCGACGAACCCGGGCGCCGCCTGGTCGTCGTCGAGCAGCCGCGCCGTCACGAGCAGCACCTGCCCAGCCGATGTCTCGTGCGGCACATCCTCGGTGGTCACGTCGGCCCTCGCGTCGCTGCTGCGGTGTCAGGGTGACGGTATCGCCAGCCGCCCGACCCGCCCGGCGGCCAGCCGAGGCCGGTATCGCTGTCACAGGTGGGGTCGACGGTCGGCGGAGCCGACGTTCGGGGGAACGATGCACCTACTCCACCACGATCCGATGACCGGGACCGCCACGACGCCGGACGGTTCCGCGGAAGAGCTCACACCACCCGGCGACGTCGACCTCGATCAACCGGTCCGACGCGTGAGCGGCTTGTACTTGATCCGCGTCGGGTTCAAGGCGTCGTCACCCTTGCGACGGCGCAGGTCCTCCTCGTACTCCGAGTACCCGCCCGGGAACCAGGTCACCTGCGAGTCGCCCTCGAAGGCGAGGATGTGCGTGGCGACCTTGTCGAGGAACCACCGGTCGTGGGAGGTGATCACCGCGCACCCGGCGAACTCGAGCAGCGCTTCCTCGAGGCTGCGGAGCGTGTCGACGTCGAGGTCGTTGGTCGGCTCGTCGAGCAGCAGCAGGTTGGCCTCGTTCTGCAGCAGCTTGGCGAGGTGGACCCGGTTGCGTTCACCACCCGACGCCTTGCCGAGCGGCTTCTGCTGCTCACCGCCGGTGAACCCGAACGCGGCGACGTACGCCCGCGACGCCATCTCGGTGCGGCCGAGCTGCACCCAGTCCCCACCGCCGGTGATCTCCTCGAAGACGGTCTTGGCGGGGTCGAGCTCCTGGCGCGACTGGTCGACGTAGGACAGCTGGACGGTCTCGCCGACGCGGAGCTCACCCTCGTCGGGCGTCTCCTCCCCGACGATCATCCGGAACAGCGTGGTCTTGCCGGCCCCGTTCGGGCCGATGACGCCGACGATCCCGCCGGGTGGCAGCGTGAAGCTGAGGTCCTCGTAGAGCAGCTTGTCGCCGAACCCCTTGACGACACCGCTCGCGTCGACGACCACGTCGCCGAGGCGCGGGCCCTCGGGGATCATGATGATCGGCTTGGTGACCTGCTTCGGACGGTCCTGGTTGAGCAGCGTCTCGTAGGCCTGGACGCGAGCCTTGGCCTTGGTTCGCCGGCCCTGCGGCGACGCCTTGACGTACTCCGCCTCCTCGGCGAGCTGGCGCTGGCGCGACGACTCCTCGCGCTCCTCGGTGCGCAGCCGCTCGCGCTTCTGCTCGAGCCACCCGGAGTAGTTGCCTTCGAACGGGAAGCCCTTCCCGCGGTCGAGCTCGAGGATCCACTCGGCGACCTCGTCGAGGAAGTACCGGTCGTGGGTGATGGCCACGACCATGCCGGCGTAGTCGGCGAGGTGGCGCTGGAGCCAGGCGACGGTCTCGGCGTCGAGGTGGTTGGTGGGCTCGTCGAGCAGCAGGATGTCGGGCTTGGACAGCAGCAGCTGGCAGAGCGCCACGCGGCGCTTCTCGCCGCCGGACAGCACCGACACGTCGTCGACGTCGGGGACGCGGAGCGCGTCCATCGCGATCTCGATGGTGCGGTCGAGGTCCCAGGCGTCGGCCGCGTCGATCGCGTCCTGCACCTCGCCCATCTCGTCGTAGACCTTCTGCATCTGGTCGTCGTCGAGCGGCTCGGACAGCTTGGCGGTGAGCTCGTTGAAGCGGCCGACGAGCCCCGCGGTCTCGCCCATGCCCTCGAGCACGTTCTCGCGGACGGTCTTGGTCTCGTCGAGCTGCGGTTCCTGCGCCAGGTAGCCGACCGTGAGGCCCCTGGCCGCCCAGGCCTCGCCCTCGAACTGGGTGTCGACGCCGGCCATGATCTTCAGCAGCGTCGACTTGCCGGCCCCGTTCGGGCCGATCACGCCGATCTTGACGCCGGGAAGGAACGACAGCCAGATGTTCTTCAGGACCTCCTTGCCGCCGGGGACGGTCTTGGAGAGGCCCTTCATCACGTAGCAGTACTCGGCCACGGTGCAGCTCGCTTCACATCGGTTCGGCAGGGAGGTCGACCGCCGAGGCTACCGGCGCACGGGCTGGCCTCCGGGGCGCACCGTGACGAGAGAACGGGCTGGTCGGCTTCAGGTGCGGAGGTCGTCGAGGGACGTCGAGCCCGGCGTGACGATGCCGGCCTCGTACGCGAACACGACGGCGTGGACGCGGTCGCGGAGGTGGAGCTTGGCCAGCGTCCGCGACAGGTGGGTCTTGACGGTCGCTTCGCCGAGGTGGAGGGCGGCCGCGACCTCGGTGTTCGATCGACCGGTCGCCACGAGCTCGAGGACCTGACGTTCGCGTTCGGTGAGGCCGGCGACCAGATCCTCGCGTCGGTCGACCAGCCCGTACTCGGTGAACCGCTCGATGAGCCGGCGGGTGACCGACGGTCCGAGGAGCGCCTCGCCCCCTGCGACCGTTCGGACGGCCTCGACCAGCTGCTCGGGCGGGGCGTTCTTGAGCAGGAACCCGGCGGCACCAGCCCGTAGGGCCGCGACGATGAAATCGTCCCGTTCGAAGGTCGTCAGGATGATCACCTTGGCGCGGCTGCCAGCCTCGGCGAGCGTCCGCGTCGCCTGGATCCCGTCCCGGATCGGCATCTGGACGTCCATGAGGACCACGTCCGGGTCGAGCCGACGGACCACGTCGACCGCTTCGGCACCGTCGCCGGCCTCGCCGAGGATGCGCAGGTCCGGTTCGGTCTCGAGGATCAGACGGAACCCGGCACGGACCAGCTCCTGGTCATCGACCAGCACCAAGGTCGTCACGCTGTCGCCGCTCCGTCGAGCGGGAGCGACGCGGTCACCCGCCACCCCCGCGGCGACTCCGGGCCGGCGGAGAAGCTCCCGCCGTGCAGCGCCGCCCGTTCCTGCATCCCCCGCAGCCCCGTACCGCGGGAGCTGCCGTCCCCGGCGGCGTGGCGGTGATCGAGCAACGGCGTGCCGCGCCCGTCGTCAGCCACCTCGAGCTCGACCAGGCCGCCCGCGTGCCGGACCGTGACCCACACCGAGCTGCCCGGTCCGGCGTGGCGAAGGCAGTTGGTCAGCGACTCCTGGAGGACCCGAACGACCGCGAGGTCCAGGTCGGTCGGCAGCGGGGGAAGCTCGTCCATCTGGAGCGTCGCCCGTAGGCCGGCACGCCGGACGTCGTCGACCAGCTCGTCGATGCGGGCGACCGCGCCGACGGGCGCTCGCTCGTCGTCGTCGTGGTCGCGTAGCAGCTGCAGGACGCGCTGGAGCTCGGTGACGGCCTGTCGCGACGATCCCTCGATCGAGATGAGCACGTCGATGACGCGTTCCGGGTCGCGATCGAGGATCCGTCGCGCCGCGCCCGCCTGGACCCCCATGACGCTGACGTGGTGGCCAAGGACATCGTGGAGTTCGCGGGCGATGCGCAGGCGCTCAGCGGTGGTCGCGCGCTCGGCCGAGCGTTCCCGCTCGAACTCCAGTTCCAGGGTCCGCGCCGACAGCTCGGCGGTGCGGCCCGCCAGGTCGGCCTCACGCTGGTGACGCAGGCGGATCTGGTCGCCGAGCACCCAGGCCGCCCCGAAGTAGAAGACGTTGAGCGCGATGGCGTAGACCGGTCCGAACCAGATGGCCAGCCCCGGCAGACCCTCCTGATCGGCGATGTGGAACGCGTAGAAGATCGTGCCGAAGAGGCCGGCGATCACGATCGCCCGCGCCCGATCGCGGACGACCGGGCGACCGTGCGATCCGGCCGCCACGGTCGCGAGGAACAGGGCGATGCTCGACCCGAGCGCGTCGTAGCCCTGGTTGAAACCGTAGATGGTGAACGCGATCGACACGACGACGAACACCGTGATCGGCAGCACCCGGCGGAGCACCAGCGCCAGACACAGCACGGTGCCGCTGACGAAGCTGACGATCCCGGGCGGTTCGATGCCTTGCGACTCGGCGACCTGCAGGACCAGGATCCCGTTGGCGTTCAGCAGTGCTGCGAGCACCACGGCGAGCGCACCGTCGAACAGCAGCCCCCGTCGACCGACGCGCTGCCACGCCGTCGGGGGCCGGCCGTCCCTGTCGGGGACGCCGACATCGCCGGTGGTCCGTGCCTGCGAGGTGGTCATCGGCCGCGATCGTAGGTGGACGAGATCCGCGCACCGACCCCCGCCGGGGTGACGAGGCATCAACCGCCCGGGTGACGCCGGCGGCGCCGCGACGGCGCACCATCCACCTCGATGCCGCCACGACCGAACGAGGTGCTGTGCTGACCGTGACCGATCTCCACAAGACCTACGGCGAGGTGATCGCGCTCGACGGGCTGTCGATGAGCGCCTCACCCGGCCGCTTGCTCGGGTTCCTCGGCCCCAACGGCGCCGGGAAGACGACCACGATGCGCAGCGTCTTCGGGTTGCTGCACCTCGACGGCGGCCAGGTGCGGTGGCACGACGGCGAGGTCGACGGGCGGGTACGCCTGCGCTTCGGCTACATGCCGGAACAGCGCGGCCTCTACCCACGGATGGCCATCGGGCGGCAGCTGACCTACCTGGCCGAGCTGCACGGGATGGAGGCCGGTGCGGCTCGGGACGCAGCGACCGCGTGGCTGGACAGGCTGGGGCTCGGCGACCGCATCGGGGACAAGCTCAGCGAGCTGTCACACGGCAACCAGCAGCGTGTCCAGCTCGCGGCAGCGCTCGTGCACGATCCGGACCTGCTCGTCCTCGACGAACCCTTCAGCGGCCTCGACCCGCTCGGCGTCGCCGCGATGAGCGAGGTGCTCCGCGACCGCGCCGCGGCCGGGACGACCGTGGTCTTCTCGTCGCACCAGCTCGAGCTCGTCGAGGAGCTCTGCGACGACGTCGTCATCGTCGCGGAGGGCCGCGACCGTCTCCAGGGCACGCTCGAGGAGGCGCGCGCGGCTGCCAGCTACCGCAACGTCGAGGTACGCCTGGCTGGCAACGCGACGGTCACGCCGCCACCGGATGCGCAACTGCTCGACGCGCGCGACGGCATCGTCCGGTTGCGTGTCCCGGTGACCACCGACGCGCGCGCGTTCGTCGCCTCACTGCCGGACGACGCCACGATCGAGCACCTCGCCTTCACGGCACCTCGTCTCACCGAGGTGTTCCGGGACGTGGTGGGCACGTCGCTCGCGGAGCTCGAACGAGGAACCGACGTCACCGACGAGGACCGCACGGACCTGGAGGTGCCAGCGTGAGCGCGACGAGGACCATCTGGCTCGTTGCCCGACGGGAGCTGGTCGAACGGGCTGCGACCAAGGGCTATCTGATCGGCACCGCGATCACCGTGCTGATCGTCGTCGGTGCCATCGTCGCGCCGACGTTCTTCGGCAGCGACGGCCCCGATGAGTTCGAGCTGGGCGTCGTGGGTGAGGCACCCGCCGACCTCGACGAGCAGCTCGCCGCGACCGCGCTCGAGGGCACCTCGGTCGCCACTCGGACCTTCGGCGATCGGGAGGCCGCGGTCGACGCGATCGAAGCCGGCGATGTCGACGCCGCGCTCGTCGACCGCGCCGAACTGGTCGCCGACGGGACGCCGAACATGTCACTGACGGCGACGCTCGAGGCGGCGCTGCAGGCCAGCGCGCTGCAGGAGGGGCTGGCCGACGCCGGCATCGACCCGGCGGAGCTCGCCGCCGCGACGACACCGCCCGCGCCCCTGCGCGTGGTCGACCTCGCCGGCGACGAGGGGGGAGGCGGCGACGGCTTCGTGCTCGCCTTCATCGCGACGATCCTGCTGTTCATCGGCATCCAGGGAAACGGGGCGACGCTGCTGAGCGCCGCGCTCGAGGAGAAGTCGTCCCGCGTGGTCGAGGTGCTGGTCAGTGTGGCCCGACCCTGGCAGCTGCTGGGCGGCAAGCTCATCGCCCTGACCATCCTCGCGCTGGCACAGCTCGCCGTGACGGTCGCCGCCGGCCTCGCCGCCAACGCTGCCGTGGACGCGTTCGAGCTCCCCGCGGCGACCGGAGCGCTGATCGCGATCAGCCTGCTGATGCTGATCATCGGCTTCCTGTTCTACGCGTCGCTGTTCGCGGTCGCCGGGTCGATGGCGGCGTCCCTCGAGGACGCCCAGTCCACCTCCGGCCCGCTGACCTTCGCCGTGATGGGCGGCTACTTCGCGGTCATCTTCGCCGTGCTGCCGAACCCGGACGGGATCGTCGCCCAGGTGCTGACCTACGTGCCTCCGACGGCCCCCTTCGTGGTCCCAGCGAGGGTCGCGTTCGACGCGATCGCCGGCTGGGAGGTCGCCCTCGCGTCCGTCACCACGCTGATCGTCACGCTGCTGGTGGTCCGAGTGGCGGGTCGGCTGTACGCCGGCGCGCTGCTGTCGGGCGGCAAGCTCAGCTGGTCCGCGGCGTGGCGGGCCGAACCGGTCCGCTGACCCGCGGCGACCGTTCTGATCGGGCGCGGTGCCGAGCCAGTGTCAGCTGTTCCCTCGGAGGTGGGTCCGACGACCTCGAGGTGAGCGCACGGTGCCCGGTCCTGACGGTCGGACGCGCGCACCTCCCGGCGGGGAGGTGTGCGGAGGGTCGGCGGCGAACTCCGCACGGGGGACGATCCCGTGGAGGGGACGACGATGCGTGCACAGCGGATGTGGGGACTCGTGACGGCGGTGGCGCTCGCTGCCTCGGTGACGGCGCCGGCGAGCGCCCAGTCACCCGAGGATGCGCTCGACGCCGGTCTGCAGGCGGTCGGGCAGGTCGGGGGTGTGTTCCGCAGCCTGCCGGGCGGGCTCGCCCGTGGGATCACCGGACCCCTCGAGCCGGCGTTCACCGCGCTCGCGGGCGACGCGTGCGACCCGACCGACGAACTGCGGTGCCTGCTGCCGTTCCCGAACGACCGCTTCACGACCGCAGACGGGTCGACCCCGACCGGGATCCGCGTGGACCTACCGCTGGCGGCGATGCCACGCAACGTCATCGGCAAGCCGATCGACCCGACCGAGTGGAACCGCAACGACGGCTTCTCCCCGGGCTCGATGGTGCTGACCTACGTGCCGGGGATCGATCTGCCGACGACCTTCGGCCTCCCCGATGGGGTCGAAGCGCAGCTCCAGGTGCCGTCGCGATCGCTCGCTGACGACGCGCCGATCGTGCTGCTCGACGCGGTGACCGGCCAGCGCCACCCCTACTTCGCCGAGGTCGACGGCCACCCCGACACGACCGATGACGTCCGGCTGTTGATCATCCGTCCGCTGACGCGGTTGACCCCGGGGCACCGGTACGTGGTCGCGCTCCGCGACCTGCGGGCGGCCGACGGGTCGGCGCTGCCCGCCGACTCGGACTTCGTCGCCCTGCGGGACGGGCTCGCGCCCACGGCGTGCCCGCCCGAGCCTGCCGCCGAGGAGCCGGAGGAGCCGGGCGAGGTCGATGGATCGCGCCCCGGCCGTCCGGATCGGCTCGGTCCGCCCGGGAGCCGGCCGCCGCACGCCGGCCAGCCGGGGCCTCCGCCCCACGCTGGACAGCCGGGTCCCCCGCCACAGGAGGGTGATGGCGGCTCCGACAGCGGTGACGACGGCGCCGGCGAGGACGACGTCCCGCCAACGGGTGATCACCACCAGGCTCCCGCGCCGACACCACCCTGCGAGGGCGACGAGCCGGGCCAAGCCGGGCGCTACCAGCGGCTCTTCGGCGACCTTGCTGCCGCGGGTGTCGAGAGCTCCAACCTCACGCTCGCGTGGGACTTCACCGTGGCCTCGTCGCAGAACCTCACGGGTCGAGCCCTGTCGATGCGCGACCAGACGTTCGCCGCCCTCGGCGACGAGGACCTGACCGATGGCGTGGTCGCCGGAGCAGCGCCGGAGTTCACCATCTCGTCGGTGGAGGAGCGCGGCGCGGACGTCGCGATCCGCGGCACCCTGCGAGCACCGAACTTCCTGACCCTCCCCCAGGACGGCCCGAAGCTGCCGCCGGAGCAGCTCGGCACCGGCGTCGAGCAGATGATCCCGGGGTCGCGGCTCAACTACGGCACGCTGGTGCCGGACCCGATGGCGACCCCACAGGTCAACCCGTTGGCGCCGACGTTCGACGCGGAGTTCGTCTGCCACCTGCCGAACCAGGCCACCGCCGACGACCCGCGCCGCCGACCCTCTACGGGCACGGTCTGCTCGGCAGCGCCGGGGAGGCCGGTGGTGGGTCGACCTCGCTGTTGCGCGCGTCCAACCACATGGTCTGCGCCGTCCCGTGGATCGGGATGGCCACCGAGGACGTCGCGAACGTTGCGACGATCCTGCTCGACGTCTCGAACTTCCCGTCGCTGCCCGACCGGTCGCTGCAGGGCTTCCTCCACTTCCACCTGCTCGGCCGGCTCGCGATCCACCCGGACGGGTTCGCCTCGCACGCCGCGTTCCAGGACGCCGACGGTCGTCCGCGGTTCGACCACTCCGAGCTCGTCTACGACGGCAACTCGCAGGGCGGCATCCTCGGTGGCGCGCTGACCGCGCTGGCACCGGACTTCCGGCGGGCCAACCTCGGTGTCCCTGGCGGCAACTACTCGACGCTGCTGAACCGGTCGGTCGACTGGGAGGGCGCCTACGGCGAGGTCCTCTACGGCACCTACCCCGACAAGGCCGACCAGCAGCTCGTCCTCGCCCTGATCCAGATGCTGTGGGACCGCTCCGAGACCAACGGGTACACCCACGCGCTCACCGACCGCCCGCTGCCGAACACGCCGGCCCACCAGGTGCTGTTCCAGCTCGCGTTCGCCGACCACCAGGTCGCCAACGTCGCCGCCGAGGTGGACGCTCGCACCAGCCGGCGCGCACCTGCTGCAGACCTCGCTGGCTCCCGGCCGCCACTGGGCGGACGTGTCCGGGGAGCGGGCGTTCCGGCTCGGCACCTTCGACATCGACGAGGTCACCGGCCTGCCGCTGCCCCACGCCGGTTCCGCGATCGTCTACGTGGACTCCGGCAACGACCCGGGCCCGCTCGGCAACACCCCGCCGCGTGACCAGACCGACCCGCACGGCGACCCACGGGCTGATCCGTACGCCCATGCGCAGAAGATCGAGTTCCTGCGCACCGGGCTGGTGCACGACACCCGCGAGGGCCAGCCGTACTGGGCCAGCCGGTGTCGTGGCCCGGCCCACCCGACCTACGCCACCGACCCCGGAGCGTGCTCGCTCGGCTGAACGGCGCCGCTGCGTCCGTCGCCCGGTCAGTCGTCCTCGCCGGGACGTAGGACCCGCGACGGACGCAGCTTGCCGAGGCCCTTGAGCTTGCGCCCGTGCAGCCGCCTGCACCGCCACGCTTCGGCATCGAGCCGCTCGACGGCGGGTTCGTCGACGAGCACGCTGCCGGGTCGGGCGAGGTCGGTCAGCCGCGCCGCGGTGTTCACCGCGTGGCCCACGTAGTCGCCGTCGCGGACCTGGACCGATCCGGCCGCGATCCCCGCTCGACGCTCCACCTCGTCGCCGGACGGCAGCGGGTCCTCGCAGACCCGCAGGCAGACCTCGACCAGGTCGTCGACGTCCGCCGCCGACGAGCATCGCCGCGTCACCGATGAACTTGACGACGAGCACGTCGCCGACGTCGTCGGCGGCGGCGTGGACCCCGTCCTCGAACCCGCCGAGCACGTCGCCGACGCTGCCGGGCGTCGGCGGTCGCCGACAGGCGGGTGAAGCCGACCAGGTCGATGAACCCGACCGCGAGGTCGACCGAGGTGGCCGACGACGTCGACGCGTCGGCGACCACGGTGGTGTCGAGCAGCCGCAACAGGGCCTCGTGGTGGTCCCGGGCGCAGCAGGCGTTGGGTGACCGGCAGCAGGAGCGGCCGCGTCCTCGGCGATGGCGTCGAGCAGCTCGGCGGTCAGTTCGCCGTCCGGGTTCGAACAGGGGCGCGAGCCGCGGGTCGCCCTGCAGCTGGGCGAGCTGGTTGACGGCGACGGTCGTCATCGATCGCTGGTGGAGCCGCAGCATCCGCTCGACCACGGGGGCGTCGAACCGTTCGAGCAGGACCGCGAGGTCCGCGCGTACCCGCGGTCGGCCTCGCCGTACCGGCCGTCGTCGCGCAGCCGGCCGGCTGCCGCGAACAGCCGGGTCAGGTCGTCCACGCCGAGGCGCAGCGTCGAACGCGACGTCGCGAAGCGGCAGCTGACGCGGCTCGCTCAGCCGGTCGCGGACCGCGCCGAGGAGCCGTTCGGCGGGCGTCGACCGGCTCGGGGACCCGCACCTCGACGGGGCCTCGAGGGCCTTCCGCGTCCGCGTCCACGTCCACCTCCACCTCGCCGTCGGAGCGTAGACCCGCCGACGTCCACGGCACACGGCCGGTTCAGCCGAGCAGGCCGCGCTCGATCAGCAGCCACGAGACGGCGGCGGCGCCGGTGTACGTCAGCGCGATGCCCGCCGCGACGGCACGACGGCGAGCCGCCTCCCGGTCCGGGTCCACCGCGCACCGGCGAACATCATCCACCCGAGCAGCACCTCGGGCAGCAGGATGTAGGGCGCGAAGCCACCGATGGTGGTGACCCCGACCGGCTCCCAGACCGGCAGGAGGGTCAGCGTCGCCTCGGCGCCACCGAAGATCACGACCGCGCCGACGCGCGGCCGTGACGGCTGCCGCGCGGTCGCCCCGGCGGTAGGCCACCGCCTCGGCGGCGGCGACGATCAGCACGGTCGGGACCGTCCACAGCCCGGCCATGTACACCGTGACGGGCCCGAGGCTCGGCACGCCGTCGGGCGGGAACTCGAGGACGCCGAGACCCGCTCGCGAGCACCGCGTCCGGCAGCACCATGAAGACGCTGAGGACGGCGCCGAACACCCACCACCGTCGCCACCGTTCGTGCCCCCGCCAGCGCGGTGACCGCGACGGATCCGAGGTGGTAGACGAGGACCGCGTAGGTCAGCACGACGCCGTGGGCGACCGTCCCCGCAGCAGGAGGGCGCGACCGCGACGCCAGGAAGACCGCGTGGAAGACCACGAGGTCGCGTTCGAGCGGCGTCAGCCGGTCCCCCTCCCGGGCGCCCGGTCGGCGGCGCATCCTGCCAGGTGACGCGGCCGGACCGGGCCGCCGACGCCGCGTACCCTCCCGCGCCATGCCGAACCCCGCCGCCAACGCGCTGGTCTTCCTCAGCTCCGCCGCCGTCCTCGTCCTCGAGATCCTGGCGGCGCGGCTGCTCGCGCCGTACGTCGGCGCCACCTGGAGACCTACACCGCGATCATCGGCACCATCCTCGCGGGCATCGCGGTCGGGTCGTGGCTCGGCGGGCAAGATCGCCGACCGGCGTGACCCGCGCACGCTGATCGCGCCGCTGCTGATCGTCGGCGGCGCGCTCGGCTTCCTCGCGATCCCGCTGGTCGACCTGTTCGGCGGCGGACTCCGCGGGGCGACCGCGGCCACGACGACCGTGCTGACCGCGCATCGCCTTCTTCCTGCCCGGCCGCGGTGCTTCAGCGCGGTCACGCCGGCGATCATCAAGCTCCAGCTCGCCTCGCTGCAGGAGACCGGCTCGCGTCGTCGGGCGGCTGTCGGGGATCTCGACCGCCGGGGCGATCGTCGGCACGTTCCTGACCGGGTTCGTGCTGGTGGGCGCCGCTCCGACACGGCTCATCGTCCGCGGGACCGCCCTGTTCCTGATCGTCCTCGGCGTCGTGGTGCTCGTGCGCCTGCGGGGAGCGACGCGGCCGAGCGGCGGGACGGCCGTCTTCGTCCTGCTCGCCGCCGGCGGCGTCGTTCCTGGTCGGCCACCCCTGCGAGTACGAGTCCCGCTACTACTGCGCCTACATCGACGAGGACGACGCGCGGCCGTCGGGCCGCGCCCTGTGGCTCGACACCCTGCGGCACTCCTACGTCGACCTCGAGGACCCCACCCACCTCGAGTTCGCCTACACCCAGCTCTTCGGCGACGTGGCGGACTCCTTCCGACCGGCAGGGCGACGCCGGTCACCGCGCTGCACATCGGCGGTGGCGGGTTCACCATGCCGCGCTACCTGCGCGAGACCCGGCCCGGCAGCGACCACCTCGTGCTGGAGGTCGACCCGCTCCTGGTCGAGATCTCCGAGGACGAGCTCGGGCTCGACCTCGGCGACGACATCGAGGTCGCGACCGGCGACGCGCGGCTGTCGATCCGCGACGCCGGCGAGGACCGCGTTCGACCTCGTCGTCGGCGACGCCTTCGGCGGGTGTGTCGGTCCCCTGGCACCTCGCCACCGAGTGAGTTCCTGCGTGATCTCGAGGCGACCATGACCGACGACGGGGTGCTGGTCCTCAACGTCATCGACTACGGACCGCGCGACTTCCTGCGCGCCGAGCTCGCCACCGTCGGCGCCGTGTTCGACCACGTCGCCGTGCTCGGACCCCCGTCACGGTTCGGGCCACGCGACCAGCCCGACGGTGGCAACGTCGTCGTCGTCGCCTCCCAGACGCCGCTCGACCTCGGCGCGGTGTTGGCCGCGAACGTGGCTCGAGGTGGCGACGCCGTCGCGCTGCACGGCGACGCACTCGAACGGTTCGTCGGTGAAGCACCGGTGCTGACCGACGACCGGTCGCCGGTCGACCAGCTCCTCACTCCGCTCCCGACGACCTGAGCTGACCGGCCGACGTCGGTCCTAGCTACGTGCCTCGAGCACCACGTCCGCGCGGTCGAGCGCGGCCAGGCTCCGGACCAGGAACGATGCCATCTGGTCGCGGCGCACGTCCGCCCTCGGCGCGAACCGGTCCGCCGCGACGCCGCTGGCGACGTGTGCTGCGGCGACCTTGCGGATCGACTGCTCGTGGGCGTTGCCCGAGGTGTCCGTGAAGGGACCGGCCGGCGCGGGCAGGTCGGCGTCGATCACGAACTCGATCGCGTTGACCAGGAACGTGGCCATCTGCGCCCGGTTGACCCGCGCGGTCGGGTCGAAGGTGGTGGCGGTCCGACCGTTCACGACACCGAGCTCGGCCAGCTGGGCGATCGCCACCCGGTGGGTGTTGCCCCCGATGTCGGTGAACGACGAACTCGGGTCGGCCGGCAGCTCGACGCCGGCGACCTCGAGGGCGTTGGCGAGGAAGGTCGCCATCTGATCGCGACGCACGCCCTCGGTCGGGCGGTAGGAGTCGCCGCCGGTGCCGCGGGTGATGCCGTATCCCGCGACGCAACCGACGTTCTTCTCGTGCGCGTTCCCGCCAGCGACGTCACCGAAACCGACGGGTGTGACGGTCGTGCACACCTTCAGCGGCGGCCCCGGAGGGGTCCCCGGCGCGTACCGGGCCTGCGCCTGCGGGTTGATGTGGTCGAACCTCACGGACCTGGCGGCCGCGAGCTCGGCAGCGGAGATGTTCTCATCCGCCGACAGGGTGAAGCTGTCGAAGCCGCGGGCGAGCTCGGTGCCGTAGATGGCGCCGTTGAACCAGTAGGTCGACCAGAACCCGCCTCCACCGGCCACGGGGATCGCATCGAGGGAGGGCACCGGGCCACGATCGAACCAGCCGAGCTCGACCGGTTCTTCGGAGTCGGTGAACTCCCAGATCGACATCCCGCCCTGGTACCAGGCCTGCGTCATGATGTCGCGGCCGGGGACGGGGATGAGCGAGCCGTTGTGGGCGACGCAGTTCTCGAGCGCGGTCTGGGTGTTGGGGATCTTGAAGTAGCTGGCGAACTGCAGCTCGTAGGTGCCATCGCCGCGGTCCACGACGTCGTAGATCCCGTTCGAGCCCCACCCGTCGCCACCGACCTCGTGGATCGGCTGGCAGTAGGGGAAGACGCCGCCGCCCCACTCGTCGGTGAACACGACCTTGGTGCCGTCGTCGTTGAACGTCGCCGAGTGCCAGTAGGCGAAGTTCTCGTCGGACGCGGCGGCGACGCGGCGCGGGTTCACCGGGTCGGAGATGTCGAGCAGGATGCCGTTGCCCTGGCACGCCCCGGCGGCGAGGCCGAGCTCGGCGTAGGTGGTGATGTCGTGGCACGAGTCGGTGATCGGGGACGGCAGCCACGGGCCACCCGAGGGGTGCACCGGCGCCGGCGGCTCGTTCTGCAGGCCGTCGACGCGGTCACCGTCGGCGAAGATGCGTGGGCCGGAGACGAGGGCCGCATCCTTCGGCGACGCGAGCGGCACCTCGATGATGTCGATGCGCCACCTCGACGGGTTGGCCGTGTCCGGGCCACCGTTCGAGCAGTTCAGCCGCTCACCCTCGGCGTCGCTTCGGACCCCAGCGGTGCCGCTGATGTAGACGTAGAGCTCGTCGTCGATGCCGGGTGGTTCGAGCAGGCTGTGGGTGTGCGAGCCACGACAGGTCTGGACCGCGGCGATCTGCACGGGCGTCCGCAGGTTCGAGATGTCGAAGATCCGGACCCCACGGAAGCTCTGCGAGCCCTCGGCGCTGCCGTCCCCGCAGTCGACGTACCCGCCGGCTTCGACGGAGACGAACAGCAGATCGCCGGCGACCGACACGTCGTTCTGGCTGCCGGGGCAGGCGACGTTGGTGACCAGCTTCGGGTCCGTCGGGTCGCCGACGTCGTAGATCGCGAAGCCGTCGAAGTTGCCGGCCACCACGTGCCCGACGCCGCCGTCGTCGAGGAAGGCCATGTCGGAGTTGAAGCTGTCGAGCCCCTCGGGCTTGGCCTGGGACGACTCGTGCTTCACGTTGGGCGTGGACGCCGCCTGGTCGAACACGAGGCCGGCGCGGCCGTCGACCTGCGCCGACGCGGCGGCCGGGAGGAGCCCTCCGACGACGGCGACGGCGAGCGCCGCGACGGCGGCGGCACGCAGCGTGCGGGGACGCGGTGAGGTGGGTCGCACGGGCGGTCTCCACGGGAGCGCGGCGGCGGGACGAACGGTGAGGTGTCCTCCTCGGGCTTCGACACCCGGCGAGGGTTCCCTGCGCGGACCGTACGCGCGTGCGCCCCGGGCACGGTTCGGCGAACCGCACCTCCGGAACGCCGGTGCGCGCCCACCCCGGTGTCGTGCGCCGGGTGCGCCACACGTACCGAGCGGCCGCTGCGTGCCCGCGTGCACGGCACCCTGCGCGGTCCGCCACCCGGAGCCGTCCGCCGATGTCGTCCCGTCACGCCACCGTTCGCCTCC
The DNA here is from genome assembly GCA_963850715.1 of uncultured Nitriliruptoraceae bacterium. GTDB lineage: Bacteria > Actinomycetota > Nitriliruptoria > Nitriliruptorales > Nitriliruptoraceae > Nitriliruptor. The sequence goes on from CAWKMM010000020.1 coordinate 20,775, forward strand.
CGGTGCACGTCGTGCTCGCCCTCGTCACGGCGCTCGGGGCGGGTGCCTGCACCTCGGGCGCGAGCGACGTCGATGCGGCCGCGCCACGGGTGGTCCAGCCGGGCGCACCCGGTGAGCCGTCGCGCGTCCTCGATCCCGGCGAGACGGCGGGCCACGTCACGCCCCAGCACGGAGCCGAGGACGTGGCGTTCGTCCAGGGGATGATCCTCCACCACGCCCAGGCGCTGCGCATGACCCGGCTCGTCCCGGACCGGAGCGCGCGGGAGGACCTCCCGCAGTTCGCCACGCGGATGGACCTCTCGCAGGAGGGGGAGATCGACGTGCTGCGGACCTGGCTCGAGGACCGCGACGAACCGGTGCCCACCCTGCTCGCCGGTCACGACCACGCGGACGACGGCGAGGCGCCCCCCGGCATGCTCACCGAGGCGGAGCTGCTCGACCTCGAGGAGCTCGACGGTGCGGCCTTCGACCGGGCCTGGCTCGAGGGGATGCTGCGCCACCACCGCGGTGCGATCGAGATGGTCGACCAGCTCCTCGCCGACGGCGGAGGCCTCGAACCCGAGGTGCAGCGGATGGCCATGCACATCCGAGCGGACCAGGAGATCGAGATCACCCGCATGGAGGCGATGCTCGCGGAGACGTCCGACTGAGCCCACCGCCGCGGCCGAGGCGGACGCTACGGGCGCTGGGCGTCACCCGCGAGGACGAGCCGTGAAGCGCAGGTCGAAGGGGTTGAGCACCGACGGCATCGGCCGGTCGGACCGAAGTCGATCGACCGGATCGAGACGCAGGTCGAGCCGCTCGAGGAGACCCGCGAGGAGCGTGCTGGTGGTCAGCAGGACCAGCTCGCGGCCGGGGCAGACGACGGGACCGCCGCTGAAGGGGACCAGCGGCCACCGGTCGGACGACGGTTCGTCGAGCCAGAGCGATGGTTCGAAGCGGTCGGCGTAGGCCAGCCGCGAGCCGTCACGGTGGAAGAACGGCGCGAAGATCACGAGCGAGGTCTCGGCGTCGAGCGTGCCGGTCTCCCAGGACGTCGGTCCGGTGGTCTCCCGCAGGATGCCCGGGGTCGTCGGCCAGAGCCGCAACCCGTCGAGGACGGCGGCACGCAGGTGCGGCAGCACGGCGGGAGCGGAACCGTCCCGGGCGCGCACCTCGTCGCGAACGGCCGCCAGCTCCTCCGGGTGGGAGGTGAGCAAGGCGAGCGCCCGGATGGCCGCGATCCCACCGGGGTCGTAGGCGAACAGCCACTGCGGGACCTGCTGCACGACCTGGGTGCGCGCGGATGCGGGCAGGTCGGCCATCAGGGCGGCGAGGCTGCCGGGCTCGGCGCGCTCGAGGTGGGCCGCGACGGCGGCGTGGAAGCGGTCGCGCAGCTCCTCGTCCACGGGCGCGAGGTAGGACCAGTTGGCGCGAGCCCGCAGCGCGCCGAGCTGGTCGGTCAGGAGGTGGTCCTCGCGGGCACCAGCTCCGAAGACCACGCGACGGACGGTGCGCCACCAGGCGGCGATGAACGCGTCCCAGGTCAAGGACCCGCCGTTGCCGGCCGACAGCGCCAGCTCGGCCGCCTCCTCGTCGATGGCAGCGACCAGCTCGGGGCCGAGCCGGTGGATCGGGGATCCGGTGTCCAGCGCAGCCTCGTTGAACCGGCGGCGGTCGGGCCGGTCCTCGGGCGCCGAGGCGAGCACGCCGTCGGGCTGGAAGTGCGACAGCGCCGCCTTCTTCTCGCGCGAGTCCGCCGCGAAGGGGTCGGGCGAGCCCTCGAGGATCCGGTGGACGTGGTCGGGATCGAGGACCATCGCGACCTCGCGGCCAGGGATCCGCAGGAGCACGGGACCGCTGCCGTATCGGTCGCGGAGACGTTGCAGCTCCTGCACGGCACCGCGGTCGAGGTCCAGTCGTTCCGCGATGGCGACGATGGGTGGCCGTCGCACGATCAGCCCGCGTGCCGCGAGCGGCACCAACACCTTGGTGACCACCCGTGCCGTGTCCGCAGCGCTCGCCCGAGGGATCGCACTCGGCGAGGTGGTGGTCATCGGGGCGGCCACGGGATCCTCCACGTCGTCGGCGGGTCGTCCATGGTGGGAGCGGACGACCGCCCCGGCGAGGCGATGACCCGTCCACCCGGCCGTGGGATCCCGCTCCCTGGCGACCTCTGGCCAGGCGCCCCGAACCCGACGGCCACCCGGCCGCGGCACGTGACGGAAGGCGAGCCTCATGGCGGCCGGGCCGGCCGACTGGCAGACTCCCGGTCGGCGAGGGGCGCGCACGTGGGTGGCGGGACGATCGGTGTGCTGGTCGTCGACGACCACGCCGTGGTGGCCGAGTCGCTCGGCGAGACCATCGACCGCCAGCCGGACATGCACGTGATCGGCGTGGCCGGGTCGTTGGCCGAGACCTTCGAGGTCCTGGGGCGAGCCTGTCCCGACGTCGTCCTCCTCGACGTCCGGCTGCCCGACGGTGACGGCGTGTCCGCCGTCGTCCCGATCCGGCAGCGCTGTCCGGAGGCAGCCGTCGTGATCCTGACCGCGACGAGCGGGGTCGAGGTGCTGGCTCGGGCGGTCGAGTCCGGGGCGGCGGGGGTGCTGTCGAAGGGTGAGCGGGTCCAGGTGGTGCTCGACGCCGTGAGACGTGCCCACCAGGGGGCCGTGCTGTTCGATGCGTCGAGCCTGGCCGAGGTCGCTGGCCACCTGCGTCACCGGACCGAGGGCCCCGGCGCGGACCTGACCGCGCGCGAGCGTGAGGTGCTGCAGCTGTTGGCCGAGGGCGCATCGACGGACGCGATCGCGGCGCGGTACGTGTTGTCCACACACACGGTGCGCAACCACGTCCGCAACATGACGATGAAGCTGGGGGTGCACTCCAAGCTCGAGGCGGTCGCCATCGCGGTCCGCCACGGGTTGGTGGATCTCGATGGCCCTTGAGTTCCCCGGCTACGCGTCGCGTCGCCGCACGGTCTGGGCGCTGGGGTCGCTGCTGACCATCTGCGTCGCGGCGGTGGCGGCTCGGGCGCTGCCGGGCATCGGTGATCAGACGGGGTTCGATCCGCTCCTCGACGGGTGGGCGAAGGGCGCCGCCTACCTGACGGCGGCGGGCCTGGCGGCCCTGCGGCCCCTGACGTCGCCGGTACGACGCCGGGCATGGTCGTGGATCGCGGCGGCGTTGGCAGCACGGGCTGCGGGGTTCGTCGTCCACCTGAGCGTCGTCAGGTGGATCGATCCGATGCCCTACCCGTCCATCGCCGACCTGTTCTGGATCCTCTCCGCGGTGCTGCTCCTCGGCGGGCTGGTGGAGCTGGCACGCGAAGCGTTCCCCGCCGGTCGGTGGCCATCGCTCTGGACGCCCTCGTCGGCGCCCTGGCCGCCGCGGCCGTCTCGGTGAGCTCGCTGGACGGAACCCTCCGGTTCCTCGGAGCGTCCGGCCCGTCGACGCCCGTGATCGCGACCAACCTGGCCTACCTGATCCTGGACATCGGGCTGCTCGTCGCCGTCGTGGCCCTCGTGGCGTCGTACCGCTGGCGCCCACCGTTCAACATGGCGGTGCTGGGGCTCGGCGTGGTCCTCTGGGCCCTGGCCGATGCGGTGTTCCTGTACCAGGTCGCGGTGGGCTCGTTCCGGCCCGGCAGCGTGCTGAGCCCCGTGACGCTCGCCAGCAGCGTCGTCATCGCCGGTGCCGCCTGGTTCCCGCGCCCGCAGAGGCCCCACCGTGGCCGATCGCTGCTGCCCGAGCTGGCGACGCCGACCCTGTTCGTGCTGATCTGCGTCACGTTGCTCGTCCTCGGCACGCAGCGACCCGTCCCTCATCTGGCGGTGGCGCTGGCCACATCGGGTCTCCTCGTGGCGGTCGTGCGGGCGGCGCTGTCGTTCCGCCTCGTCGCGGTCGTCACGCGCCTGCGTCACGCGCAGGAGCTCGCGCGGATCGGCGAGTTCGAGCTCGACCCCGACGGGCGCACGAACTGGTCGCCGATGGTCTACGAGATCCTCGGCGTCGAGCCCGTGCGCACGGCGGTCGGACCGTCGATCTTCGAACAACTGGTGCACCCCGAGGACCGCGCCTGGGCCCACCACCAGGAGCTGGAGGCTCGACCGGATGGCCACCTCGACCTGACGTGCCGCATCGTCCGTCCCGACGGTGGGATCCGGGTCGTCCACCTGCTCGGCGAGGCTCGGCTCGGCTCGAACGGCTCCTGGTTGGGATGGCAGGGGACGATCCAGGACGTCACCGAGCAGGATCGTCGTCGCCAGGAGCGTTCGCAGCTGCTGCAGCGGATCGTGACCTCCGCCGACGACGAACGACAACGGCTGGCCGAGCACCTCCACGACGAGGCCGTGCAGCTCCTCTCCGCCGCGGTCCTCCGGCTGGACCTGGTCGACGCGGACCCGGCGGCGGCCGACCGGGTCCACGAGCCGCTCGCGCAGGCGACCGCATCGCTGCGGACGACGATCACCGAGCTCGCACCACCGACGTTGGAAGCCCGAACCTTCGCCTCCGCGGTGCGCAGCTACGTCGACCGGACGCTCGGATCCGATGGCATCGAGGTGACCATCGACGTCCGGATCGACGCCGATCTGGATGCTCCGAGGGCGCTGTCCACCTCCTACCGCGTCACGCAGGAGGCGCTCGCGAACGTCAGACGACACGCCGCGGCCCGACGGGTCCAGGTCACCATCCTCACCGAGGACGGGATGCTCCACGGCTCGGTGGTCGACGATGGCGTGGGGATCGGTCCGAGAGCCGTCGAGGAGGCGGCGGCTCGACCCGGTCACCTCGGGCTGAGGTTGGTGGTCGAACGGGTCGAGGCGGCCCACGGCACCGTGTCCGTCGAGGCCGACGCCGGTGGGTCAGGGACGAGGGTGGCGTGGACCCTGCCGGTGTGACGATGCGCGACGCCCCACCGCGTGGATGGCCTCGAGCAGCGCACGCCGCCGTAGTCCCTTGATCAAGACCGCGGAGGCCCCAGCCTCGAGCATCGCCGACCGGGTCCGGTCGTCGTCGTCGGCCGTGAGCGCGAGGATGGCCACCTCCGGGTGCTGCCGGCGGATGGTGCCTGCGGCGTCGACGCCGCCGCCCGGCATGCCCACGTCGAGCAGGACGACATCCGGCTGGGCGCGGGCGCACTGGTCGATCGCGGTCGTGGCGTCGACGGCGACCCCGGCGACCTCCACGCCATCAGCGGCTGCGAGCAGGTCGCGCAGCGTCTCGCGCATGGTGTCGTCGTCGTCGGCGATGACGACCCGGATCGGACCGTTCATCGCTGCCCCGTACGGGATCGGGTTCCAGCCCGAGGGGCCTCGGCGACCGGTCCATCCCCGTCGAAGGGTCCGTACGGGCCACCGGCGTCGAGCAGTTCGCGTGCGTGCGCCAGTTCGACCTCGCGGTCCCGTTGCTCGGTGACGTCCTGGATCGTCCCGACGAACCGGGAACGGCCGTGGCCGGCGACCGGTGCGCCTCGTTCGCGCAGGATCCGTTCCCGTCCGTCCGTCCGGAGGAACCGGTACTCGAGGCTGTAGCTGGTCCCGTCACGGAGCGCGGTGTCGACGGCACCCGTGAGGGCGTCACGGTCGTCGGGATGGATCCGCAGGAGCTGCTCTGCCTGGCTCGCGGGGACGTCGTCCGGCAGGCCGAGCATGTCTCGGAGCGTCGGTGAGAGGTAGGCGATGTCGGGTCCGGGGAGCCACTCCCAGACCCCGATACCGGCAGCCTGCTCGACCTCGGTGAGCAGCGCCTCACCCGGCAGGATCCGGATCAGCCGTTCCATGCGCTCGGTGACGTCACGCCCCGACGAGAAGATGCGGTCGCTGTTGGGCAGCGGCGTGCTGGCCCAGGAGATCCACCGCCACCGGCCATCCTCGTGACGCCACCGGGCCTCGAGGTCCTCGACGGCTGCGCCGCCGACGAGTTGACCGAAGGCCGCGCGGGTCCGCTCGACGTCGTCGGGGTGGACGAACTCCTCGTGGTGGTGGCCGACGAGCTGCTTGCGGGTCCATCCGAGCATCGTCTCCCACGCCGGGTTGACCGCGTGGATGATCCCGTCGGGCCCGGTGGCGACCAGGAGATCGGGGGAGACGGCCCCGAGGTCGTTGAACCCCTGGAGCCGCTGGGCGAGCGCGGACACCCTGCCGATGCCGCCCGTTCGCGGCACCGGGCGGACGAGGCCGGCCGTGAGCGCGAGCTCAGGACGACCCCAGCTGCCGTCGGGCAGCACCGATGCGATGGCGGCATCGGTGGCGGCTGGCCGACCGAGGAGGAACCCCTGCACGATGTCGCAATCCATCGACGCGAGCAGCGACAGCTGCTCGACGGTCTCGACACCTTCCGCGACGGTGCGGATCCCGAGGGCGTGGGCCATCACGATCATCGCGCGGACGACGTGCTCGGCCTGGGCGTCCTGAGCGAGGCCGGTGACGAAGCTGCGGTCGATCTTCAGGGCGTCCCAGGGGAACTCCGACAGCCGGGACATCGAGGACCAGCCCGTCCCGAAGTCGTCGATCGCCAGGTGGACGCCGAGCTCGTGGAGCTCGAACAGGGTGCTCATGCTGCCCGCGTCCGCGACCGCGCTCTCGGTGACCTCGAGCCACAACAGATCCGGGGGGAGGTGGCGGCGGGTCAGGGCCCGGGCCACGGTGGCTGGCAAGCTGGTGTCCTGGAGCTGGATCGCCGACAGGTTCACGCTCACCGACGGGGTGAACCCGAGATCGGTGCCCCACCGCAGCTGGGCATCCAGGGCTCGCGCCAACACCTGGTCGAACAGCGCACCTGCCAGGCCGGCCTCCTCGGCCAGCGGGACGAACTGTTGCGGGGACAGGACACCACGCTCGGGGTGTTGCCAGCGCACCAGAGCCTCGAACCCGAACAGGTGACCGGTCACCGGGTCGACCTCCGGCTGGAACTCGCAGAACAGCTCTCCGCGAGCCATCCCCTCACGCAGCTGCTGCGGGAGCTCGAGCCGTTCGATGACGTCGACGGCGCATCCCCGCGTCGAAGTACGACGCTCGACCTCGACCGGACCGCTTCGAGTGCACCAGGGCAGCGTCGGCGTCCCGAAGCAACCCCTCGGCGTCCCGTGCGATCTCGGTCGATGCGATCCCGATCGACATGCCCAACACGACCCGGCGATCGTCATCGAGCACGATGGGCTCGTCGCCGAGACCCAGCAGCCGGGTCGCGAGTGCGTCCACGGTCTCGCAGGTGACGTCGGCGCTGACCACGACGAACTCGTCGCTGGAGAGCCGGCCGACCAGATCATCCGCGCGCGTCCGCTCACGGATGCGTCGCGCGACCTGACGGAGGACCTCGTCCCCGGCCCGGTGGCCGAGGCCGTCGTTGACGAACTTGAACCCATCGATGCCACACACGAGCACGCGCGACCTTGCGACCGTCGGGTGGGTCGTGCTGCAGGAGACCCGTCGAGGTGGACGCACAGGCAGGGAGCGGTTCGGCAGGCCCGTAGGGCATCGTGTCGGGCCTCGTGCTCCAACAGCTGTTGCACCTGCGAACGGTCGCGCAGATCGCTCGACCAGGGCGGCGATGACCAAGGAGGTCGCTGCCGCCACGGCGAGGAAGATCTGCAGCAGCGTGACGGCGTGCCCGGTGGAGGCGCCCGCGTAGCGCGAAGGCGCCGGAGCCCACCGCCGTGGCCCAGTTGGCGACCATGGTGACCCACAGGACCGCCGAGCTCGCGCCTCGCATCCCGAACCGGAGCGCCGCCCAGACCAGCAGCGGGATCACCAGGAACGGCAGCGACACGTCCCAGGCCGCATCCCAGTTCCAGAACACCAGCGCCGGGACGGCCGCGAGTCCCGCGACCAGCGCCAGCGACTCACCGACGCGTCGCAAGCGCCGCGGCATCCGCCACGTCAGCAGCGCTGGAGCGACGACCAGGACCCCGAGCGCATCACCCACCACGTACTTCGGCCACACCTGCCACACGGGCAGGCCGACGGCCGACACCGTGCCGACCGACCCGAGGCTCGCTCCGACGAGCGGACCGCCAGGGCGCCGAGGGCGAGGAAGCCGACGAGGTTCCGCAGCGGCACGAGGCGCCCTCGCGGGTGCACGAACCGCCGCACCAACGAGGCACCCACCACGGGGCCGACGACGTTGCCGATCGTCCACCACGCCGCGGCGGCCAACGGGTACCCGTGCGCCACGTCCCCACCGAACTCGGCGAGCCCCACTGCGGCGATGACCCACCCCCACCGTCTCGTGGGCAACGCCAGCAGCGCAGCCGTCGTGACACCGCCGGCTGGCCAGAAGCCGGCGCCGAGCCGGACCGGGTCGTTGACCCACAGCACCATCTGGGCCAGCAGGAGGTAGGTGAGACCGATGATGAGGAACAGCACCGGCCCGGGGAGGCGCGCCCAGCCGTCGGCCCACGCGGCCGGTTCGGCAGCATCCGGCCGCCGCCTGCCGTACCCCTCGAGGACCGGATGGATCGCATCGTCTTCCCGCTCTGTCGTCCACCCCACCCTGCCGCGTACGGCCTCGGACCGTGAGACGCGAAGACGCCATCGCGGTGTGACGCAGCTGTGTCACGAGGTGATGGGTCGGCACGGGGCGGGAGCCCGGCGGGGGCGAGACGTCACCGCTGCCCGTGCCGACCCGCTGCGCTCACCGCGGGGGGAGGCAGCGGCTTCGGGGGATCAGCCGTGACCGTGCCAGGGTCCGCTCCCCCGCAGGAGACACACCTGTGCCGGACGTCACCTGGTGCAGATGCACCACCCGAGCCTCCACGAGCAGGCTCCGGTGGTGATCTGGCCGGGCAGCCGCCGGTCGTTGGCGCGTGCCGCGACCGCGACCCGGCCGTCGCGATCGGTACCGCGCTCGAGCTGCTCGTCCTGCTCGGCGTCCCGCTGTTCGCTCGCCACCGGACGGTATGGACCTCGCTGGCTGCCTCGCCCACGGCGCCCCTGACGCGTGGGGTCGCCGCGTCATCCTGCGACGCGTCCACGCCGGCGAGCGCCGCGAGGTCGACACGGCCACGCTGCCGACCGTCACCGGCTTCAGGCCGAAGAGCCGTTCTCCGAGGAGATCGACCGGGTCCTCAACGCCGGATCGTCGGTCGGGGGCGCCCGCCCGAAGGCCACGGTCACCGCCGCCGACGGTCGCGCGTTGATCGCGAAGTTCTCGACCCCGACCGACACCTACCCGGTCGTCAAGGGCGAGGCGGGAGCGATGGAACTCGCCCGCCGCGTCGGCCTCGACGTTGCCGCGACCGAACGGGTCACCGTCCTCGACCGCGACGTGCTGCTCGTCGACCGGTTCGACCGCGCTCCCGACACCCACCGACGGCGCGCGCCCGTGTCCGCGCTCACGCTGTCACGGCTGGCGACCTGCATCGACGCGGCGGGTGAGTTCCTGCTCTCCGAGGTCCAGGCACGCGCCATCGTCGACCGGCTCGTGCGTACCGTCGTCGACGAGTTCGACGACGCGGCCGGAACGGTCGGACTCACCGACCTCGACCGGAAGCTGCTGTGGCGCCGGGCGTTCCTCCACCCGTACGCGTTCGAAGACTACGGGCCCACGCCCGCCTGACTCCCGGGTGCATCGGCACCTGAGCACCTGATCGCCGCCGGTAGGCTGGCCTCCACCTTCTCCACGGCGGGTCCACGAAGGTCGGGGGCCGCAGAGGTTCCCCCGGACCTCCCCCCCGGAAGCCCCGCCCTCGTAGCTCAGGGGATAGAGCAACCGCCTCCTAAGCGGTAGGTCGCAGGTTCGAATCCTGCCGAGGGCGCGCCTCCCGTCAACCGCGGGTGGTCCGTGCCGTGTCGCGGTGGCCGTTGTCCGAGTTGGCATCCCGGTCGACCGCGTCGAAGGGCGGCGTCACGTCCACAGCGCTGGTGTCGTTCTTGCCGAGCAGACCCTCGAACAGCGCGCGCGACCCGATCAGCGCCTGGCGGTACGCCTCGGTCGCGATGGGTCCGCCGTCCTGGCGGGGGCTCGGCCGACTCTTGCGGTACCGGTCCACCGCCGCGGGGTGGTCCATCGCGAGATCCTCGAGCCGCTGGTCGGCGGTCGCCTCGGGGTACCCGCGAGCCTCCGCGAGCTCGTCGAGCAGCGCGTCGGCGTTGCGGACGGCAGCGTCAGGGCTGTCGATGAAGCTCGACTCGAGCGCCTCGAACCGACCCCGGAAGGACGAACGCTGGCCGGAACTGAGCGGCCGGATGTCGAGCTGCTCGCGCCGCGCCTCACGCTCGGAGAGGTGCTCCTCGGCCTTGCGCTTCGACCCCGCCTCGTCGACGGTCCGCGCGTACTCGGCGCCGTACCGCTGCTTGAGCTGGTCCCGCTTGTGCTTGCGCTTCCTGACCACGATGGCGATGGCGGCGATGACGGCCAGCACCACGGCGGCGCCGACGGCGATGGCGATGATCTGGTCGGTGGTGAGATCCACGGACGGCTCCCTCGGTTGACACTCGGGTGCGATCCTGCCGGCCGACAGCGCGCAGCCTCCGTCCGGTCGGCGGGGGAACGCACGCCGCTGACCGTCGCAACCGGCAGCGGCCACCCCCAGGCGGCGGTGGCCGCACCCCTGCCGTTCGGACGCCCGAGCGGGGGTCAGCCCTCCTCGGTGACGACCTCGACCTTCCGGAACAGCGGCGTCGGTGTCCCGAGCGTCGTCCCCGCAGGGACCTCTGGCCGGACCCATCCTCGCCCGCGGAGGTCACCGTCACCGCCGAGCCACGTGTCGAGCTCGGCGCTGGCGAACGGGACGTAGGGCGCGAAGGCCACGTTCAGACCGGCGATCGCCTGCAGCGCCGTCCAGAGCGTGGTCGCGGTGCGGGCTCGGTCGGTCTTGGCGGTCTTCCACGGCTCGAGGGCGTTCAGGTAGGCGTTGGCCGCCTGCGCGCCCGCCATGGCCTCCTTCAGCGCTCGGCGCAGCTCGACCTGTTCGAGCAGCTCCTGAGCGGCCGCGAGATGGTCGTCCACCTCGGCCAACAGCGCCAGATCACGCTCGTCGGTGTCGACCGGTTCGGGGACGACGCCGTCGAACTGCTTACCGGTCATCGCCAGCACCCGGTTGACGAGGTTGCCCCACGCCGCCACCAGCTCGTCGTTGATGCGGCGCACGATCTCGTCGGCGGTGAGGTCGACGTCGTTGTACTCGGGCAGGTTCGCGGCCATCGCGTAGCGCAGCGCGTCGGGTTGGTAGCGGTCGAGCTCGTCGAGCAGCGATCCGCCGACGCCCCTGGACTTCGACGCCTTCTCGCCCTTGAAGGTCACGTACTGGTTGCCCGGCACGTTCGTCGGCAGGTTCAGGTCCCCCGCTCCGAGCAGCTGCGCGGGCCAGTAGACCGCGTGGAACGGGATGTTGTCCTTGCCGATGAAGTAGTAGCTCTCGGCCGTCGGGTCCTGCCACCAGACCTTCCACGCGTCCGGATCGCCCTGCTGCCTGGCCCACTCCTTCGAGGCGGACAGGTACCCGATGACCGCGTCGAACCAGACGTAGATCCGCTTGTCCTGCGGGTTGTCGAGCCCGGCATCGTCCGGCAGTTCGACGCCCCAGGCGAGGTCGCGGGTGATCGCGCGGTCGTGCAGGCCGCCGCGCACGAAGCCCTGCGCCCAGTTGATGACGTGGTTCCGCCACCCCTCGCGGGTCGCGAGCCAGTCGGCCACCTGCGGCTCGAGCTTCGACAGCAGGATGAACCAGTGGTCGGTCGGGCGAGGCTCGGGCGTCGCGTCCGACAGCTTGGAACGAGGCTCGACCAGGTCCCCGGGGTCCAAGGTCTTGCCGCAGGTGTCGCACTGGTCACCGCGGGCGTCGGTCGCCCCGCAGTTCGGGCAGGTGCCCTCGACGTAGCGGTCCGGCAGGAAGCGCTCGACCACCGGATCGTAGAACTGCTCGGTCGTGCGGATCTCGAGGTAGCCGTTGTCCCGCAGCGCCTGGAACATCTCGCGGGTGGCCTCGTGGTGGTCGTCGGTCATCGTCGAGGTGAACAGGTCGAAGCTGATCCCGAGCTCGTCCCAGTAGCGCAGGAACTCGGGGTGGTAGCGCTCGACGACCTCCCGCGGGGTGATGCCCTCGTTGTCCGCGCGGACCGTGATCGGCGTGCCGTGGGCGTCGGAGCCGGACACCATCAAGACCCGCGAGCCCGCGATGCGGTGGTAGCGGGCGAACACGTCGGCCGGCAGGTAGGCACCGGCGAGGTGGCCGAGGTGCAGCGAACCGTTGGCGTACGGCCACGCGACGGCGACCAGCACGTGGCGGGCCCGTCGTCGGCGGGGGACGGGGGGGTGGGGGTGTCTGCGCTCATGCCGCGAGCGTAACGGCCCCCGCCGCGCGCCCGACCGGGCCCGGCGGCCGGCCGACCGCACGGCGAGGCTCCGAACCTGAGCATGTCCCCGACGTCCGCCGATCGTCTGCGCTCGCGCTGGTCCGGCTCTCGCCCTCGCGCCCCCACGTCGTCGGAGGCTCCCCCCTCGTGCCACGGATCCCGACCGCCCCGACACCGCTGCCCGCCCACGTGAACTGGCCGACGACGACAGCCGGTTCGCCGGCTCGGCGGTGTCGAGGTGCACCACAAGGTCGCCGGTGACGCGGGCGACCCGACCGTGGTGCTGCTCCACCACTTCTACGGCAGCGTGGCGAGCTGGCGCCACGTGCAACCCGAGCTCGCCGAGGACCGCACCAGGTCGCCGCGTTCGACCGTCCCGCGTTCGGGCTGACCGAACGTCCGCCGCGGTCGGCGTGGCCCGACGGCCGCAACCCCTACACGCGGGCGGCGTCGGTGGACATCACCCTCGACCTGCTCGACGCAGCTCGGTGCCGACCGGGCCGTGCTCGTCGGTCGTCCGCCGGTGGCACCTCGGCGCTGGAGACCTACGCCCGCGCCCGGAACGGGTCCGGGCGCTCGTCCTGCTCGCTCCCGCCATCACCGGGGACGTCGGGCCGCCCGAGGCGCTGCGCACGTCATGCGGACGCCGCTGCTGCGGTGGCTCGGGCCGCGGCTCGTGCGTCGTTTGGCCGGCGAGATCACCCTCGACGCGGGTCACCGGGTCGTGGGCCGATCCGTCGCGCGCCACGCCGAGGACGTCGACGCCTACGCCCGGCCGCTCCGGTCGAGGGCTGGGACCGCGGCTTCTGGGAGCTGTTCGCCGCCGAGCCGCCGCCGCAGCCTGCGTGCCTGCTCCCGCGCATCGACGTGCCGACGCTGGTCGTGTCGGGCGACCGGACCCGGTGATCGAAGCCCGGTTCAACCGCCGGACGGCGGCCGCGATCGGCGCCGAGTACGTCGAGCTCGAACGGTGCGGCCACACCCCGCACGAGGAGTGCCCGGAGGAGCTGGTCGACGTGGTCGGCGACTTCCTCCGACGGCTCCCCGACTGACCCGACCGGAGCGGGCCGGAACCCGACCGGACCGGGCCGGAACCCGACCGAACCGGGCCGAACCGGGCCGAACCCGACCGAACCGGGCCGAACCGGCCGCCGGTCGGCTCAGGGCGGTGGACGCTCCGCCTCCGCAGCGGCGCGCACCTCCTCGAGGGCGAGCTCGCCCGTCACCGCCTCCGGGTCGGCCAACGACGCCGCCACCTCGGCGTCGCCCTCGGCCGGGCTGACGCGCCGCTCCTCGGGTTCGAGGGCCAGGACGTTGTCGACGTAGCTGTCGCGCGGCGTCGCCACAGCTCGACGTCGCCGCCCTCGACGCTCCGAGAGGTGGTGCCAGTGGTCGAGCACCTCGTGGAACAGCTCGGCCGGGTCGCGCTGGCCGCGCAGCTCCGCGGGGATGCGCTCGACGACCGGCTCGAAGGACCGCTCCAGCCACCGGTGGGCGATGAGCGCCTCGGGCAGCGGCCGCCCCTCCTCGCGCTCGCAGCCACGCCCCGAAGCTGTGCACGTCGTTGAGCAGCCGCCGGGCCTGGTGGTCCTGCACGTCGAGCCCGGTCAGCTCTGCATCAGGCGCCGGAAGCGGCCCGGTTCGAGCACCGAGGTCTTGAGCACCATCCGGGTCACCCCGGGCTCGTCCTGGACCAGCTCGAGCTCGTCGACGTCGTAGCCGAGGTCGTTGATGCGGCGCAGCCGTTCGTGGATGCGGTAGCGCTCGTCGTCGGCGAACACCTCGTCGCGGGTCAGCTCGGTCCACAGCGCGTCGTAGCGCGCGGCGAGCTCCTCACCGAGCTCGAACGGGTCGGTGTCGGGGCCGAGGATCGCCCGCGGCCTGCAGGTCGAGCAGCTCGCCGCCGCACTTCTCGATGGCCATCTCGAGGTCGTACTGCGCGTTGACCGTCGGAGAGCTCGTCGTGGAGCTCGCCGGTCTCGGTGTCGACCACGTAGGCCGACAGCCGTCCCGCGTCGCGACGGAACAGCGTGTTCGACAACGAGCAGTCGAGCCACAGGAACCCGTTGAGGTGGATGCGCACGAGCAGGTGGACGAGCGCGTCGATCATCACCTCGCGCAGCTGCTCGTGCGCCTGGCGCTGGAACAGCAGCCGGTAGGGCACCGAGTACTCGAGGTGCTCGGTGATCAGCACCGCGTCCAGCCGTCGCCGTCCGGCGTGTCGCGCGCGGCTGACGACCCCGACGACGTCGACGACCGGGACGCCCTCGGCTTGAGGTAGCGCAGGAAGCGCCACTCGCGGCAGCGCGTACCGGCGCGGCAGCTCCTTGAGGTGGTAGAGCCGGTCGTCGTACTGGACCGTGCGCACCACGTGGCGGTGGATGCCCATCGGCATCTCCACGAGCCGCGTCGTGGTCCCAGTCCGTCGAGGGGCTGGGTCCACGGCAGGTCGAGGAAGTCGGGGTGCCCGGTGCGGGTGGTCAGCTGGAAGCGCACGGCGTCGACCGTGGCGGGTCGGCGTCGGCCGGGGGCCCGGGTCGGTCTAGCCCTTGACCGACCCGGCGGTCAGGCCGCGGACGAAGAAGCGCTGGAGCGAGAAGAACACGATCAGCGGGAGCGCCATGGTGATGAACGCGCCGGCGGTGAGCAGGTGCCAGTCCTGCCCGAACGCGCCGACCAGGCCGGCGAGGTTCAGGGTCACGACCTGGTTCTCGCCGGCGCCGAGGAAGATGAGCGCGACGAGCAGGTCGTTCCAGACCCACAGGAACTGGAAGATCGCGAAGGCCGCGAGCGCCGGGATCGACATCGGCACGATCAGCCGCCAGAACGTCTTGAAGTGGCTCGCGCCGTCGACCTTGCGCCGACTCGATCACCTCGTGCGGCAGCGTCGCCATGTAGTTGCGCAGCATGTAGATCGCCAGCGGCATCCCGAACCCGGCGTGGGCGAGCCAGACGGCCAGGAACGTGCCGTTCAGGCCGAACTCGCCGAAGAGCTGCAGCAGCGGGATGAACGCGACCTGCAGCGGCACGACGAGCAGGCCGACGAAGATGACGAAGAGCAGTCGCGGCCCGGGAAGCGCATGAACGCGAACGCGTAGGCGGCGAACGCCGCGACCAGGATCGGGATCACCGTCGCCGGGACGGCGACGACGAGGTGTTGAGGAACGCGTTGGCCATGCCGCGAGCCGTTCAGCACCTCGGCGTAGTTCTCGAGCGTCCACTGGGTGAACTCGAACGGGTTGACGAACACGGTCCACCAGCCCGGACTGGTCGACGCGTCGTCCCGGCGCGGAACGAGGTGATCGAGCAGGCCGAGGGTCGGGATCATCCAGAGCAGGCAGATCACGAGCAGGACGCCACGCGCGAGCCGGCCACGAGCGTGCCGCGTCCTCGTCGGCGCTCGGTGACCGCGCCGGCGTCGCGCTCGTCCTGGTCGGCACGTCCGGTGCCGGCGTCGACAGCTCGTGCCTGCGCTCATCGCATCGCCTCCTGCGTCGCGGAACTGCCGGACGTTGATGATCATCGCCGGGATGATGGCGACCAGCAGGAGCACGACCAGCGACGGCGGCGCCGGCCGTACTGGCCGAACTGGAAGAGCTCGCTGATGAAGCCGGTTCGCCGATCACGTCGGTGCTGAAGTTCCCGCCGGTCATCACGTAGACGATGTCGAAGACCTTCAGCACCAGGATCAGGATCGTGGTGACGACCACGACGATCGTCGAGCGGATCTGCGGGACGATGACCCGCCAGAAGATCTGCCGCTCGGTGGCGCCGTCGATGCGGGCGGCCTCGATGATGTCGTCGGGGACGCCCTTGATCGCGGCCGAGAGCAGCACCATCGCGAACCCGGCCTGCAGCCAGATCATGATGACCATCAGCAGCGAAGTCGTTGAGGTTCCACGCGCCGGTGTCTGGATCCAGGCGATCGGGTCGAACGCCGAGCCCGGTGCATGATCGGCGTTGAGCAGGCCGATCTGCGGCGTGCCCGCCGGTCGGGCTCGTAGACGAAGCGCCAGATCGTCGCTCGCGCCGACGAAGCTGATGGCCATCGGCAGGAAGATGAGCGACTTCGTGAGCTTCTCGGCCCGCGGCCGCGAGCCGGTCGGCGAGCACGGCGACGGCGAGGCCCGACCGCGACGGCGACCGGCGGCACGACGATGATCCACAGCAGGTTGTTGAACAGCGTCGTCGCGGAAGTCCGCCTGGCCGAAGAGGTCGCTGTAGTTGTCGAACCCGACCCAGCTCCTCGCTCCGCGCGTCGACGAAGCTCGAGGACCGCGCTCTGCACCGGCGGGTAGAGGAGGAACACGCCCGACGACCAGCAGCGCCGGTCCGACGAAGACGTAGGGCTTGAGCCGGCTCCTCGAGCTTCTCCGGCAGCCGCTCGACGACGGCGTTGAGCAGCGCAGAAGAGCAACAGCACGCCGCCGACGCCGCCGACGACGGCGATGACCGCGTCGCGATCTTGATGAACATCCCGCTCCCTCCCGGACGGTGCGAGGGGGCGCGCCGTCCGGCGCGCCCCCGGAGCTGCGGTCTACTCGGGCCAGCTGGCGTCGATGTCGGTGAGCACCTGCTCGAGCTCCTTGTCGCCGCTCGATCCAGTCGGCCATCTCGCGCCAGAACGTCCCGGCGCCGACGTCGCCCGGCATCAGGTCGGAGCCGTCGAAGCGGAACACGTCCGCGTCGGTCGCGAGCTCGGCGAGCTGCTGCGTCGATCTCGGCCGAGTAGCTGCGCGGGTCGAACGTCTCGTGCGGCGAGAGCCAGCCGCCGGCCTCGGCCCACGGGCCGCCGAACTCGTCGGAGGTCAGGAACTCCATGCACGCGCCGACGCGTGTCCTCGTCGCTCGTTGAACATCGCGGCGATGTCGCCGCCGCCGAGCAGCGGGGTGCCCGTCGAGCCACCCGTCGTACCCGGGCAGGGTGAAGATGCCGACGTTGGCCGGCAGGTCCTCGCTGCACGTCTTCGGGCAAGAAGCCGGTGATGAAGTTGCCCTGCCGGTGCAGGTAGCAGCCCGGCGGGTCGTCGAACATCGGGGTCGACGGCGTCGCCGAACGGGGTGCGGGATCGTGCCCTGCGACCGCCGAGCGACCTCGCCTTCGGTGAACGACGATCTCGTCGTACGCCTCGCACGGCCTCGACCACCTCGGGCGCAGTCGAACGGGAGCTCGTGCGCGACCCACTGGTCGTAGACCTCGGGGCCGTCCGATGCGGAGCATCGAACTCCTCGATCCAGTCGGTGCGCGACCCAGCCGGTCGCCTGCGCCGGACTCGAAGCCGATGCACCACGGGGTGTTGCCGTCGGCGATGATCTGCTGCCTGCGAGCTCGAGCAGCTCCTCGTAGGTCTCCGGCACCTCGTAGCCGGCGTCCTCGAACTCGGGCACCGGGTACCAGACGAGCACTTGACGGCCATGCGCATCGGCGCGCCGTAGACCTTGCCGTCCTCGGCGGTGCGCTGGCTCGAGGAAGCCCGGGATCGAGGGTCTCCTCGAGCGCCGCCGAGGTCGATCGCCTCGTCGAGCGGCGACCGCGTCGCTCGGCGAAGGTCAGCAGCAGACCCGGCTGCGGGAAGAGCGCGATGTCGGGCGGGTTGCCGCCCTGCGACGCGGCTGCGGATCAGCGTCGTCGAAGTCGTTCGAGCGCGACGTACTCGACGTCGATCCCGGACTCCTCGCGCGAAGTCGTCGAGGAGGCGTTGAACGCTTCTCCTCGTCGCCGGCGAAGGCGCCGAGGATCTCGACGGTGCCAGCCTCCGCCGCCGTCGCCGCCATCGTCGCCGCTGCTCGCCGCCGTCGTCGCCGCCGCCGCAGGCACGGCGGTCGCGCCGAGCGCGATCGCCGCGGCCAGCGGCGACGTGCCGCCAGCGTCCTCGTCCCTGTTGTGCTCCACCGTCGTACCTCCTGGTCGTCGGTCGGCTCGCGTCCGTCCTCGTCGTCGGCGGCCCGCGCACCCGCTGCCGGCGCACGACAGCGGCCCGTGGCTCAGCGCAGCGCCGGCCCGGTCTCGGGGTCGAAGAAGTGGAGGTGCTCGGTCTTGAAGCCGACGTCGCGCTGATCGCCGACCTTCGGCGGCGCGCCCGGGCTCGAAGCGGGCGGTGAAGGTCTGGCCGCCCGTCGCGGCCTGACGCTTGAGGTCCTCGAACGCCTCGTCGTCGTCGATCGCCTCGCGCATGTCCTCGGAGACGATCGGGGGCGACGTCGGTCTTGAAGTGGACGAGCATCTCGGACCCGAGCATCTCGACGAGCGTGACCTCGCGGCCCTGCCACACCTGGTCGGGGCGCGACCTCTCGGCCGGCGCGAAGTGCTCGGGCCGCATCCCGACCGCGACCTCGCCGCCGTCGCGCTGCGGCGACGCCCGGGGTACGTGTCGAGCGCGCGCCTCGTCGACGCGCAGCGAGGTCTCGCCGCGGTCGAGCTCGACGAACACCCCGCCGTCGCTCCTTGCGGAGCGTGCGCCTCGGCGATGTTCATCGACGGCGAGCCGATGAAGCCGGCGACGAAGAGGTTGTCGGGCGAGTCGTAGAGCGTCTGCGGCGCTGTCGGCCTGCTTGAGCACGCCCTTGCTTGAGCACCGCGACGCGGTCGCCCATCGTCATCGCCTCGACCTGGTCGTGGGTGACGTAGATCGTGGTGACGCCGAGCCGGTTCTGCAGCGCCGCGATCTCCGGCGCGCATCTGCACGCGGAGCTTCGCGTCGAGGTTCGACAGCGGCTCGTCCATCAGGAACGCCTGCGGGCTGCGCACGATCGCGCGGCCCATCGCGACGCGCTGGCGCTGGCCACCGGAGAGCGCCTTCGGCTTGCGGTCGAGGTGCTCGTTGAGGCCGAGGATCTCGGCCGCCTCCCGGACGCGCCGGTCGATCTCGTCCTTGTCGACCTTCGCGAGCTTGAGCGCGAAGCCCATGTTGTCGGCGACGGACATGTGCGGGTAGAGCGCGTAGCTCTGGAACACCATCGCGATGTCGCGCTCCTTCGGCGGCAGGTCGTTGACGACCCGATCGCCGATGCTGCAGCTTGCCGCTGGTGATGTCCTCGAGCCCGGCGACCATGCGCAGCGCGGTCGACTTCCCGCAGCCCGACGGACCGACGAGGATCACGAACTCGCCGTCCTCGATCTCGAGGTTCAGGTCGAAGATCGCCTGGTAGCCGTCGGGGTAGACCTTGTTGACGCCCTCGAACACGACGTTCGCCACGTCTGGCCTCCCTCTCTCGTCGGAGTCCCGGGATCCCCGGCCGGCCCGTTCCCATCGACCACTGTGGTCGACGTGCGTCGATCCTGCAAGCGTTTTCGTCGACCGTACCCCGTCCGGATCGTCACCGCCGCCGCCGTCGTGCGCGCGGTGGCGGACCCGTGGTGCGCCGCACGACGAGCCGGGTCGGCGTCGCCTCGTGCACCGACCTCGTCGCGGCCGCCGGCGAGGCGCTCGAGCAGCAGCTCGGCGGCACGTTCGCCGGTCCGGAGCACGTCCTGGCGCACCGTGGTCGAGCCCGACGTAGGCCGACACGTCGTGGTCGTCGAAGCCGACGATCGACAGGTCCTCGGGCACGCCGCAGCCCCGCGTCGCGCGCGACCTGGGCCGCGCCGATGGCCATCTCGTCGGACATCGCGAACACGGCCGTCGGCGGCGTCGTCGAGGTGCAGCAGCCGGTGCATGGCCTCGGCGCCGCCCTCGAGCGAGAAGTTGCCCGGGACCTCGCAGCGCCGGGTCCGCGGTCGAGCTCGGCGGCGCGCGAGCGCGTCGAGGTAGCCGCGGTCGCCGGTCGCGCGGCGCCGTGAACGCGAAGGGGTCGTCGTCGAGGCCGCCGATCAGCGCGATGCGCCGGTGGCCGAGGCCCGTCAGGTGGCTGACCGCGAGCCGGGCCGCCGCGGCGTTCTCCAGCTCGATCGAGGACGCGCACGTGTCGACGCGGAGGCCGACGGTGACCACCTTGACGCCCTCGCGCGACGACCCGCTCGAGCTGGTCGGCGAGCAGCGGCGCGTCCACGACGATCAGCCCGTCGACCCGCTTGCGGAACGGCAGCCGACGCGAGGAACTCGTCCGGCCCACCGGGCCCGGACGTGGTGTAGGGCAGCAGGTCGTAGCCGGCCGCGGTCAGCACGCTCTCGACGCCCGAGAACGCGGTCGCGTAGTACCACTGCCCGAGCATCGGGCACGACCAGACCGACCGCGACGTTGCGACCCGACGCCGAGCCGAGACGCCGACGGGTCGGCCACGTAGTGCAGCTCCCGCGCGGCGGCCAGCACCCGGTCTCGGGTCGAGGGCGCGACGTTCGGCAGGCCCCGCAGCGCGCGCGACACCGTCGCCACCGACACCTCGGCGCGGGCCGCGACGTCCTCGATCGTCACCGTGCCCGCTGCAGGCGCCGCGGCGCGACCGGCTCGAGCGCCGCAGCCGGCGCGCTGCCGCCGCGGCGACGCGACGCCGCGCCTCGGGCCGGACCGGTGCCGAGGCTCCGCCCTCCGACGCGTGCGGTACCCACCGCTCCGTGCGCTCACGCCCGCCGTTGCGCACGACCCGTTCTCCGTGGCACGGTAGACGTTGCAAGCGCTTGCATCAACGGTGGCGGCCGCACGGTCGTGGACCGAACCGACCGGATGCGGCAGGAGGCGGTACGGCGTGGTGGCAGGGCGGTCGGGTACCAGGTCTACGTGCGCTCGTTCGCGGACGGCGACGGCGACGGCATCGGCGACCTGGCCGGCGTGCGGAGCAAGCTCGACCACCTCGAGCGACCTCGGCGTCGACGTGATCTGGCTCACCCCGTTCTACCCCTCGCCGCAGCGCGACCACGGCTACGACGTCAGCGACCACCTCGAGGTCGACCCGCTGTTCGGCGACCTCGACGACCTGACCGGCGCTCGTCGACGACGCCCACGCGCGCGGGCATGCGCGTCGTCATCGACCTGGTCCCGAACCACACCTCCGACCAGCACCCGTGGTTCCAGGACGCGCTGACCGGCGCGCGACGCCGCGCACCGGGGCCGCTACGTCTGGCGCGACGGCGCACCCGGACGGCGGGCCGCCCGAACAACTGGGTCAGCCACTTCGGTGGTCCGGCGTGGACGCTACCACGCCGCCCACCGACCAGTGGTGGATGCACCTGTTCCTGCCCGAGCAGCCCGACCTCGACTGGGCGCGACGCCGCAGGTGCCGGGCCGAGTTCGAACGCGATCCTCGACGACCTGGTTCGCGCGCGGGGTCGACGGGTTCCGCATCGACGTCGCCCACGCGCTGGTCGAGCACCCCGAGTTCCTGGACAACCCGCTCGTCGACGGTCCGCCGCCCGCGGACGCGTCACCCGGCGAGGTGTTCGCGGCGTACGACCACCGCCACGACCTCGACCAGGAGGACGTGCTCGACGTCTACCGCGCCTGGAACCGGATCGCGCGGACGCACGACGCGGTGCTGATCGGCGAGGTCTACCTGCTCGAGCCCGAGGCGGTCGCCCGGTACGTGCGCGACCAGGACGCCCTCCACCTCGCCTTCTGCTTCCCCGCGCTGCACACCGCGCTGGGACGCCGACGACATCCGCACGACGCTCGCGACGCCGGCGACGGCCGGGGGCGCACCACTTCGCCTGGCCGCTGTCGAGCCACGACGACCCGCACGCGGCGACCCGCTTCGGCGGCGGCGAGCATCGGTGCCCGCCGCGCGCTCGCCTACTTCACCCTGCTGTGCGGCCTGCCGGGCGTGCCGTTCCTCTACCAGGGCGACGAGCTCGGCCTCGACGACGGCGACTCACCGACGCCGCCGAGGACCCGATCAGCGTCCGCAACCCCGGCGCCGCCGGCCGCGACGGCAGCCGCACCCCGGTCCCGTGGGAGCCCGGCCCCGGGCTTCGGGTTCACCACCGGCGAGCCCTGGCTGCCGTTCGGCGACAACCGGGCCGACCGGCGGACCGCCGCCGCCCAGGCGGGCGACCCGGCCTCGCCGCTCGAGCGCACCCGCGAACTGCTGCGGGCACGGCGGACCGCCGCGGCGCTGGCGACGCCGAGCTGACCGGTCGCCGACCGACGCGGCCCGGGTGCGCGCTGCGCCGCCGCCACTGGTCGGCGTCGCACGCGGGACGCACGGCGTCGCCGCTGCACGTCGCGGACGACGCCGCGACGGCGCGACCGGTCGCGGCTCGACGTCGGTCCGGACGCTCAGCTCGCCTACGCCAGCGCCGACGGCGCGCACGTCGCCGACGGCGTGCTCCAGCTGCCGCCCGACACGGCCGCCATCGTCGAGCCGGCGCGATCGCGACCGCCGGAGACGCGTGACCGCCGCCAGGTCGTCGTCGTCGGCGAGGCGCTCGTCGACCTCGTCCCCGCGCGGCGGCGCGCTGCTGCCCGCTGCCGGCCGGGTCGCCCGTCAACGTCGCCGTCGGGCTCGGCCGGCTCGGCACCGCGACCGCCTTCCTCGGCCCGCTGTCCACCGACGGGTTCGGCGGGCTGCTCGCTCGACCGGCTGCGCGACGGCCGGCGTGGCGCGTCGACCTCGCCGCCGCGCGTCGACGCACCGACCACGCTGGCGGTCGTCCACCTCGACGCCGAACGGCGCGCCACCTACGGCTTCTACCTCGACGGCACCTCCGCGGCCGACGCTGACGCCGCGACCACCTCGACGTCGCTCCCGCCGGGCGCCGCGCTCCACGTCTCGTTCGGCGCCATCGGACCGCTCGCACGACCCGGCCGGGCGACGCGCTGGTCGACCTGCTGCGCACCGCAGGGACCGGCCACGCTCGTCAGCCTCGACCCGAACGTGCGCGCCGTCGCCGACGACGACCGCGCCCGTACGGTCGCGCCGGCTGGAGGCAGCCGTGGCCGGCCAGCGACCTGGTCAAGGTCTCGCGACGAGGACCTCGCCGCGCTCTACCCCGAGCGGGCCGCCGACGTCGGTGCCGCAGCGGTGGGCCGCGGCCGGGCCGGCGCTCGTGGTGGTCACCCGCGGCGCCGACGGCGCCGTCGCGCATCGGACCGCCGCGGGCCGCGTCGAGGTCGCCGGGCGAGCACGTCGAGGTGGTCGACACCGTCGGCGCGGGCGACGCGTTCACCGCCGGGCTTGCTCGCCCACCTGGCGCGACCGGACCGCCTCGAGGTGCGACGCGCTCCGCGCCATCGACGCGGCCGGGCTGGCGCGCGGCGCTGACCGGACCGCCGACGCACGTGGCCGCGGTCACCTGCGCCCGCGCGGGCGCCGACCCGCCGACCGCGCGCCGAGCTGTCCGACTGAGCCCGGTCGACGGCCCCGGTCGCATCAGGCGTCGCCGCGCGGCGCGGGCTCGTCGCGGAGCGCGGCCAGCCGCTGCGCTCGCCGGGTCCTGGTCGGCGTAGGACCAGTCGGCTCGCTTGAGGTGGTAGCGCTCGTGGTAGGTGACCTCGCCGGTCGCCTCGTCGATGTGCTCGATCAGCGGCGTCGGGCAGGTCGGCCGGCGTCGGCTCGCCCGCCTCGACGGTGGCGACGAACTCGTCGACGAACGCCTGCACCGCGCGAGCCGACCAGCGCCTGGGACCCGACCGGCAGGTAGCAGCGGTTCTGGTCGGTGACGGTGTGCGAGCGGACGCAGCATCCGTCTCGAGGTCGGTCTGCGTCGCCTCGCCGCGCTGCACGGCGTGCCAGGATCTCGTCCATCTCGCCGTTGCCGAGCTTGCAGGCGTTGCACTGCCCGCAGGACTCGATGGCGAGGAAGTGGACGAGGACCGCCAGCACGTCGACGATGCGACCGCGAGGTGTCGTAGACGACGAACCCGCCCGAGCCGAGGCCGGTCCCGGCCTCGCGCATCGCGTCGAAGTCGAGCGGCGTGTCGAGCATCTCGGGCGTGATCAGCGCGCTGCTGACGCCCGGGCGCGACGACCTTGATGTCGCGGGCGCCCGCGATGTCCACGAGCAGGGTGCGCAGCGGCGTGCCGAGCGCGAGCTCGTAGGTGCCCGGGCTCTCGACGTCACCGACGACGGTGAACAGCATCGTGCCGGGTGACGCGCTCGGTCCCCGCCTCACGGAACCAGTCCGGCCCCTCGGCCACGATGCGGGGCGACGTGGGAGAGCGTCTCGACGTTGTTGACCACGGTCGGGTTCGGGCGTGGTCGAGCTGCCGCCCAGCCCCTCCTCGAACGGCCGGGTGACCCGCGGCAGCGGCAGGTCGCCCTGGATGACCTCGAGCATGCCGGTCTCCTCGCCGAACAGGTACGCGTCCGGGCCGAGGGTCACCTCGATGCGGTCGGCGCCGGGCCAGCCGGCGTCGCGGACCTGCGGCGAGCGCGTCGGTCAGCGCGCTCGACCGGTCCGGTGAACTTCTCCTTGGTGGCGATGTAGGCCGCGCTCGGCGCCGGTGGCGTGGATGCGCGATGCAGACGCCCTCGAGGAAGGCGAAGGGCTGCTGCTCGAGCAGGACGCGGTCCTTGTAGGTGCCCGGTTCGCCCTCGGCGCCGTTGGCGACGAGCGTCGGGGCGACCCCGCGGCGGCGGCGTTCGTCGAGCGACGCCGCGCCACTTGCGCGCGGTCGGGAAGCCCGCACCGCCCCGGCCGCGGAGCCCGGCGCGGTCGACCAGGTCGGTGACCTCGTCGGGCGCGAGCGTGAGCGCACGCTCGAGGCCGACGCCCCCGCCGGCAGCGAGGTGGTCGTCGAGCGTACGGATCGGGTCGCGGCGGCAGGAGTCGGTCGGTGTCGCGGGCCACGGGTGCTGTCCTCGGGACGTGCGGGAACGGACCGCGCGAGCAGGGTGCCCGCCCGCGTCCGCGCCCGCGTCCGCCGCACCCCGGCCTCCCGGCTACGGTCCGCGCCACCAGCCGGCGGACACCCGGCCCGCGGAGGGAGCACGTGCCGTACGCGGACGTCAACGGTCAGCACCTGTTCTTCGAGGACACCGGCGGCGACGGTCCACCGATCGTCTTCAGCCACGGCTTCCTGATGGACCACGAGATGTTCCGCCACCAGGTCGCCGAGTTCGCGCCGGCCTACCGCGTGGTCACCTGGGACGAGCGCGGCTTCGGCGAGACGCGGACCGACGGCAGCCGTTCACCTACTGGGACTCGGCGCGGGACCTGTTCGGGCTCCTCGACCACCTCGGTATCGAACGCGCCGTGCTCGCGGGCATGTCGCAGGGCGGCTACCTGTCGCTGCGCGCCGCGCTGCTGCACCCCGACCGGGTCCGGGCGCTGGTGCTGATCGACACCCAGGCCCCGCCGGAGGACGCCGGACAAGATCGCCGGCTACCGGGCGATGATCGACACCTGGGTCGAGCACGGCTACCAGGAGGAGCTCGCCGCCGTCGTCGCCGGCCTCATCATCGGCGACCCGGACGAGGAGCCGCGGTGGAAGGCGAAGTGGGCGCAGCTGGCCGGCCGAGCGGCTGCGCCATGGCCGGCCCGGCGCTGCTCGACCGCGACGACGTCACCGACCGGCTCCACGAGATCGACGCGCCGACCCTGATCGTCCACGGCGCGGAGGACCTGGCCATCCCGGTCGACCGCGCCGAGGAGCTGCGCGACGCCATGCGCGACTGCCGCGGCCTGGTCGTGGTCGAGGGCGCCGCCCACGCGCCCAACCTCTCCCACCCCGACGAGGTCAACCCGGCGATGCGCGACGTTCCTCGAGGGCCTCCCCGCCTGACCCGCCCCGCGAGCCCGGGATCGCACCCCCCAGGAGAGCGCGCGGGCCACGCCGCCGACGTCACCAGCCTCGGCGCGAGGTCCTGGGACGCAGCCCGGGCAGTCGCGGCGCCACGCGGTGCCGGAGGTGGGCCGCCGCGCTCGTGCCACGCCGGCGAGCGTACCGAGGGCCAGCGAGGCCGCGACGAGCGCGTCGCGCTCCCGGTGCTGCGTCCCCGAACGCGCCGTCAGACGGACGCGGAGGCCCACGAGCGCGTTCGTCGCGCGGTGGCCAGCGGCGATCGCGTACCTCCCCGAGCTCGTGATCGCGACTGCGTCCGCAGCCGTCGCTCGACGGTGCTCGCACGGCGGCGTCGCACGGGTCCGCGGCGGCAGCCGACAGCTCCCGCGAGCGGCGCACGCGGTCGCCGCCAGACGCTGCGGCCCGAAGGCGTGGCCGACATCACCGAGGTCCGGTCGCCGTGCCGAACCTGCGCAGCGTGCCGAGCTTCGACGTCTCGACCGCCTCGAGGTGCTGACGCGACCCGCCGACGGCAGGTCAGCCGGCGTTCGACTTCGCGCACCGCCGACTCCGGCACCTCGACGCCGAGCGGTCGTCCGAGTACGGCGACGTGCGGTCCGCTCGGGAGCGATCGACGCGCTGCTCGAGCCGCAGGACGACGAGGTGGTCCGCAGGCGATCGCGACCAGGTCCCGCGTCGGGACCGCCGCCCGCAGGCGCGGCGGTGTCGATCCCCGAGCGGTCCGACAGCGGATCGCCAGCTCACCGCGGACGTGCGACGGGCGACCGGGTCACCGGCCGACAGTGACGTGGAGTCGCAGCGGCGGCTCGAGGTCGAGAGTCGACGGTGGACGACGCGCCTGGCCGCCCATCCTCGGATGCTCGAACGCATCCGATCGAGGCACAGGTCCACGGGCACCGTCGCCGTCGGGTCGACGCTACCGCGACGCTGCCGCTACGGCTACGAGACCGCGGCGAGGTGACCCGCGACGGTCGCCGCCGGCTCCGGTGACGACGGCGCGCTCCGAGCCTACGAGCCGAGCGCTCCGGGCTCGCGGTACGCTCACCGAGCAGGACGCTGCGCAGCGCGGTCGGCGTCGCGTGACCACGATGCGCGCGAGACCGTCGCGGCACGGAGCATGACCTCGTCGGCGTCGCGACCCCACTCGCTGGACGGTCCGGCGAGCGGGCACGGCGAGCGACGGCACCTCGGCGCGGCCTGTGGATGGAGCGCCAGCGACGTGCGCGCGCCGGCTCCGACGGCCAGCCGACCTGCGAGTGTCCTGCTCTGGGATCAGCCCAGGAACCGTCGCACGCACCGCCGCCGGCGACCCCACCTCGCGCGCAGTTCCTGGCGCATGACGCCAGGAACCGCAGCCGCACCGCGCCGGCGCACCACCCCGCGCGACGTTCCTGGCGCATCTGCAGGCTCCAGGAAGCACGGCGACCGCGTCGGCGCCCCGGCACGCGCGAGTGCCTGGCACACTGCCAGGCTCCGAGGCCAGGGACCGGCGTCGGCGCACCAGCCCCGGGCGAGTGTCGGCTCGTCGCCGGTCGGGCAGTCGGGGCGCCGACGGGGCCGAGGGTGTCCTCGAGGAGCTGCTCGAGCTCCTGGCCGTGGACCACCGACTGCCCGGCGGCCGGGGACGCCGACGGCACACGGGCGGCGTGACGCAGCTGCCGGCCGTCGTCGAGGTCGTCGAGCAGGTTCCACAGCCGGCCGTCCACGAAGCTCCAGGGACCCATGTTCGACGGCTCCTCCTGCACCCACACCACGTCCTTGGCGTTCGGGTACCGGGTGAGGATGTCGCGGAGCTGGGACTGCGGGAACGGGTAGAGCTGCTCGACCCGCACCACGGGCACGTCGAGGCCGCGCTCGTCGCGCTCGCCCATGACGTCGAAGGACACCTTGCCCGGAGCAGAGCACGATCGTGCGCGCTGCCTCCCGATCCCGCGGCTCGTCCGTGGTGTCCGAGAACGCCGGATCGTCGAGCGTCTCCCGGAACGAGCCCGAGGTGAACTCGGACAGGTCGCTGAAGGCGTTCGGCGAGCGCAGCAGCGACTTCGGGGTGAAGATCACCAGGGGCTTGCGGATGTCACGGTGCATCTGTCGCCGCAGCACGTGGAAGTACTGCGCCGCCGTGGTCGCGTTGACGACCTGGATGTTGTCCTCGGCCGACAGGATCAGGAACCGTTCGATCCGGGCCGAACTGTGCTCGGGACCCTGCCCCTCGTAGCCGTGCGGCAGCAGCAGCACGAGACCGGAGGTGTCGTCCCACTTGTCCTCGGCGGCGACGATGAACTGGTCGATGACGATCTGGGCACCGTTGACGAAGTCGCCGAACTGGGCCTCCCAGCAGACGAGGGCGTCCTTGTCCTCCACCGAGTAGCCGTACTCGAACCCGACCGCGGCGTACTCGCTGAGCAGCGAGTCGTAGATGAACCACTTGCCTTGGGTCTCGGAGAGGTTGGCGAGCGGGAGGTACTCCTCGCCGGTGTGGAAGTCGACCTGCACCGCGTGCCGCTGCGAGAACGTGCCGCGCCGCGAGTCCTGCCCCGCGAGCCGGACGTTGATGCCCTCGAGCAGCAGCGACCCGAACGCGAGGGTCTCTCCGAGGGCCCAGTCGATCGTCCCCGACTCGTAACGTTCCCGCGCCTTCTTGAAGATGCGGTCGAGCTTCGGGTGGCGCGAGAAGCCCTCGCGGACGTCGAACTGCACCGCCGCGATGCGATCGAGCTCGTCCTCGTCGACGCCCGTCTCGACCACCGGCGCGAGCTCGGTGGACTCCTCGGGGCGGATGGCCTTCGGTGGCTCCGGGGGTGCGGCCTGCTTGGTCTCGTCGAAGGCGGCCTGCAGGCGTTCCTCGAAGTCGCCGAGGAACTCCTCGGCCTGTTCGATCGAGATGTCGCCGCGCCGCACGAGCCGTTCGGTGTAGAGCTTGCGCAGCGACCGGCGGTTGTCGATGATCTCGTACATCTGGGGCTGGGTGAACGACGGGTCGTCGGCCTCGTTGTGCCCGTGACGTCGGTAGCAGACGAGGTCGATCACCACGTCGCTGTGGAACCGTTGGCGGTACTCGAAGGCGAGACGGGCGACGCGGACCACCGCTTCGGGGTCGTCACCGTTGACGTGCAGCACGGGGGCGTGGATCGCCTTGGCCACGTCGGTGGCGTAGAACGACGACCGCGACTGGTCGGGCGAGGTGGTGAAGCCCACCTGGTTGTTGACCACCACGTGGACCGTCCCGCCGGTCCGGTAGCCGCGCAGCTGCGACAGGTTCAGGGTCTCGACGACCACGCCCTGACCGGCGAACGCGGCGTCACCGTGCATCAGCAGCGGCAGCACCGGGAAGATGCCCTCGTCGCCGCGGTCGTAGCGGTCCTGCATGGCCCGCGCGACGCCCTCGACGACCGGGTCGACGGCCTCGAGGTGGGACGGGTTCGGAAGCAGTCGGAGCGCAGCCTCGTTGCCGGACCGGGCGGTGTAGGTGCCCTCGGTCCCGAGGTGGTACTTGACGTCGCCCGAGCCCTGCACGGTGTCGGGGTCGATGTGCCCCTCGAACTCGCCGAAGATCTGCGCGTGGGACTTGCCGACGATGTTCGACAGGACGTTCAGCCGCCCGCGGTGGGCCATCCCCATGACGATGTCGGAGATGCCGTCGTCGGCCGCTGCCTCGCAGACCGCGTCGAGCAGCGGGATCAGCGCCTCCGCGCCCTCGAGCCCGAAGCGCTTCTGCCCGGTGTACTTGGTGTGGAGGAACGACTCGAACGCCTCGGCGGAGTTGAGGCGCTCGAGGATCCACGCCTGATCCTCCGACGGCACGTCCTCGTGCACGCCCTCGATCCGGTCGCGGATCCAGCGCTTCTGCTCCGGATCGAGCACGTGGCCGTACTCGACACCGATGGTGCGGCAGTACGCGTCACGCAGGATGCCGAGGATCTTGCCGAGCGGACGCCTGCCGACGTCACCGCCCACGTCGGTGACGAACTCGCGGTCGTTGTCCCAGATCGACAGCCCGTAGTAGGTGGGGTCGAGCTCGGGGTGCATCTCGGCATCACGTTGCCGGAGCGGGTCGAGGTCGGCGATGAGGTGCCCACGGACCCGGTACATGTTGGCGAGCTGGCCGACCTTCATCTGCTTCTCGAGCAGGTCGTCCTCGGAGCCCATCGCCGAACTGTCGGTCCGCCAGCGGGCCGGCTCGTAGGGCAGCCCGAGCGACCGGAACACCTCGTCGTAGAAGCCGTCCTCGCCGAGCAGCAGCTCGTGGACGCGCTTGAGGTACATCCCTGATTCGGCGCCCTGGATGACCCGGTGGTCGTAGGTCGAGGTGAGGGTGATGACCTTGCTGATCCCGAGCTTGGCGATGGTCCGGGGGTCGGCCGCCTGGTAGCCCGGCGGGTAGTCGATGGATCCGACCCCGAAGATGGCGGACTGGCCGGCCATGAGCCGCGGGATCGAGTGGACGGTGCCGATCGTCCCCGGGTTGGTGATGGTGATCACGCCGCCGGCGAACATCGCGGGGTCGAGCTTCTTGGTCCGGATCTTGCGGATGATCTCCTCGTAGGCGCGCAGGAACGCCTCGAACGAGAGCGTGTCCGCGTCCTGGATGACGGGCACCAGCAGGGACCGGCTGCCGTCGTCGTTCTCGACGTCCACCGCCAGGCCGAGCCCGAAGCTCTCCGCCTGCACCACCGCAGGTTTGCCGTCGACCTCGGCGAAGACCTTGGTCATCGCCGGGACGTCCCTGGCGGCCTTCACCATCGCGTAGGCGATGAGGTGGGTGAAGGACACCTTCCCGCCGCGGGTGCGGCGCAGGTAGTTGTTGACGATGGTGCGGTTGACCTCGAGCAGCTTGGCCGGCACGTCACGGACCGAGGTCGCCGTCGGGACCCCGAGGGAGGTCTCCATGTTGTCGACGATGCGGGCGCCCGCGCCGCGGAGGCGCTGCGGTTCCGGGCCGTCCTCGGACACGGTCGCCGCCGCTCGCGGACGTGCCGGTGCTGAGGCCCTGGCCGCGCCGTTGGAGCTCGCCTTCCCGGTGTCGGCGGCCTTCGCCCTCGAGGGCTCGTCCCGCGACGACCGATCTCCACCCGAGGTGTCCGCGGAGTCGTCCTCGGAGGAGCCATCGGCACCGTCGGGCCGGTAGTCGGCGAAGAAGTCCCGCCAGGAAGACGACAGCGCGTCGGGGTCCTGGCGGTACTGCTCGTACATCTCCTCGACGAGCCAGGCGTTCAGCTCGGATCGCGAGCTCGAGGGTGCGTCCGGGGTGCGTGCCACGTGGCGGCTTTCGGTGTCGCGGCGGGGACCGCGGAAGGGAGCGGGGCGGGCTCGGGACGCGCGGATGGTGTCCGACGAGGTCCGAGGCGTGAACGGACCCGGACGGCCCCTGTCGCGCGCGATCGAACCTACCGCCACACCCTCCGTCAAGCCGGACGGAGGAGGGACGTCCGGTCGTGGGAACCGGCCGACGGTCGCGCACGTCCCACCGGGCGTCAGCACCCGTCCCCAGCGGCTCGGAGCCCCGATGAACACCGACGCGAACCGTTCCCCCGATCGGCGACGACGTCACCGGGGGACCGCAGCGATCCTGGTCCTGCTCACCCTCCTCGCCGCGTGCTCCGGAGCCGACGACTCGGCGACCGACAGCGCCGTCGAAGCACCGGCGATGGACCGCGACTGGGCCGAGGGCGGGGCGGCGGCGGACGGCGAGACGGGCGAGTACGACGAAGCGGTCGACGACGCCGCGCCCGGTGGTGTCGTCGGGGGCACCACGGGTGAGCCGGTGCCGGCCCCCGAGCTCGCCGCGCTCGGCCGCGAACGGATCCGCACCGCGTGGATCACGCTCGAGCTCGAGGACCCCGAGGCCGCGGTCGCCGAGGTCGCGGACGCCGCCGAGGCCAACGGGGGGTTCGTCGCGCTGGCGGACCTGGCCCGTGACGACCGGACCGGGGAGCTGCACGGCACCGTGACCGTCCGCGTGCCGAGCTCGGCGCTGCTCGAGACCCTCGACGCCTTCGAGGCCCTCGCCGTGGATGCGCCGGTGCGCCGGATCGAGGAGCAGGACGTCGGGTCCCAGCTGACCGACCTCCGCGCCCAGCTGACGAACCTGACCGCCTACGAGGGCGAGCTGCGCGAGCTGCTGACCGAGGTCCGGACGGGTACCTCCGACCCGGACGACCTGCTGCCGATCGTGGAGCGGCTGCAGTCGGTCCGCTCCGACATCGACCGCATCCGCGCGCAGCGCGACGGACTCGAGGAACGGGTCGCGCTGTCGACCATCACCGTGACGCTCACCTCGACCCGGAGCGCGGCCCCGATCCCCACCTCCAGCTGGGCCCCTCTGCGGACCTTCCAGGAGGCGATCGCCGCCACCGGACGGGCGCTGGCCGCCGTCGCCGACGCCGCCATCTGGCTGCTGGTCACCGCGCTGCCCATCGCGCTGATCCTGCTCGTGCCGCCGCTGCTGGTCTGGCGCTGGCTCCGGCGACGCTCGGACGCCGTTCCTTCCCACCCCGCACCGTCCGGGCCACCCACGGTCGGCCCCGTACCACCCCCGGCCGGTTGAGCCCTCGCTAGCGTCGCCCCGGACACGACACCGGGAGGGAGCGCGTGCGCCAGATCCTGGCGGGTCTCGCCGCGGTCCTCGTGCTCGGTGTCGCCGTGGTCGTCGTCCTCCGTGCGCTCGACGCGAGCGACGCGGCGCGCGAGCCCACGGTCGACGCGCCCGGGGACACCGTGGCCGCGTACCTCGAGGCCTGGGAGCGCGGCGACCACGAGGAGATGGTCGAGCTCGTCCGAGACCCACCCGAGGGGTTCGTCGCCGCCCACGAGCAGCTCCGCGACGGCCTCGCCCTGCACGAGCTGACCACCGAACGCGTCGGGCTGACCGAGGACGTGGACGGGCGCGCGACGGCCACGGTCGCCGTCACCGCCGATGTCCCCGTTGTCGGCGAGCTCGACTGGGAGGTCGACCTCCGGCTGCTCCGGGAGCGAGGCCGCTGGGGCATCGCCTGGGACCCGGCCTCGCTCCACCCTGACTGGCGGCCCGGCCTGCGCTTCGTCACCACCACCATCGAGGTGGACCGCGCACCCATCCTGGCCACCGATGGCACGCCGCTCGCGGGTCCGGGACAGCGGGTGACCTTCGGGGTCGAACCCGGCGCGGTCCGAAGCGTCGACGACGTCGTTGACGCGTTCGAAGCGGCGATCCCCGGCAGCGGCGAGACCGCCGCGCGGGTGCTGACCCAGCGCGGCCTCGTCGCCGGGTGGTTCTACCCGGTGGTCTCGGTGTCCGCGGACGAGGCCCGCGACGCCGGACGGGGCGTCGTCGGCGTGGCCGGGATCCTGCGTCGGACCGAGGACAGCGCGAGGTCGCTGCTGGCCGACGGGTTCGCGGCCCACCTCGTCGGCCGCACGGGCGAGGCGACGGCGGAGGAGCTCGAACGGCTCGGCCCCCCGTACGCGCCCGGCGACATCATCGGGCGATCCGGGCTCGAACAGGCGCTCGAGGCCGACCTCACCGGTCGCGAGCTGATCCAGATCGAGCTCCGAGACGGGGCCTCGGGCCCGGTCCGCGCCACCCTCGCGACCGTCGGGGTCGACGGGGACGCGGACGCGGACGCCGGGCCGATCACCACCACCCTCGACGTCACCGTCCAACGCGCCATCGAGAACACGTTGCTCGGCCGGGACAGCGGGGCCGCGATCGTCGTCCTCGACGCCGCGGACGGGGCCATCCGGGGCAGCGCGAGCCGCCCCATCGACGACTTCGACCGCGCCCTCCAGGGCCGCTACCCGCCCGGTCCCGCGTTCGCCCCCGTCGTCGTCGACGCCTGGGTGGCGACCGGCGGCGACCCGACCTTGGAGGTCGACTGCCCCAACGAGGCCGTGCACGCCGGACGCCGTGTCGAGAACTCGGGCGGCGTCGACCTCGGTCGCGTCGCCCTGCCGCTCGCTGCCTCCAGCGGGTGCGCGACCTCGCTCGCGGCGCTCGGCGCGGACATCGGTGGTGGCCCGCTCGGGGAGGCGGCGGCGCGGTTGGGGGCCGGCCGGGACCTCGACCTGCCCCTGTTCAGCAACGGGCTGTCGTTCCCGGAGCCCGACGACCTCGGGGAGGCGGCGGTGGCTGCCAGCGGGCAGGGCCGCGTCGAGGTGTCACCGCTCCACGCGGCCACGATCGCCGCGGCCGCAGCCAGCGGGCGGTGGTCCCCGCCGTACCTGCTCGAGGGCGACGGCCCGGACGCGGGGACGGCACTGTCGCCGGGCGCGCTCGACGGGACCCGCCGACTCCTGGTCGCGGACGAGGAGGTCGACGGCCTCGCGGGTCTCGCCGCCACCGCGCGGGGGCCCGACGGCGTGCGGCACTCGTGGTACCTCGGCACCTTCGACGGCCTGGCGATCGCCGTCCTCGTCGAGGACGACGGCGAGCGTGGTGGATCCGCAGCAACGCTGGCCGTCCGGTTCGCGCGGGAACTGGTCGCGCTCGCGGACGCCCCGGTCGACGCCTCGCGCTGAGCGGGCCCGGCCGTGCGGGTTAGCCTCGCCCACACCGGGACCGGAGGTGACCGACGTGCCCACGCTGACCCTGACCGGGGACGCCCCCGCCGACCAACTGCTGTCCGACAACGCCTTCGCGCTGCTCATCGGGATGCTGCTCGACCAGCAGATCGCCATGGAGGTCGCGTTCGTCGGTCCGCACCGGCTGTCCGAACGGCTCGGTGGCGAGCTGACCCCCGCAGCGGTCGCCGGCGACCGAGCCGGACGACCTCGAGGCGCGCTTCCGCGAGAAGCCGGCGATCCACCGCTACCCCGGATCGATGGCCAAGCGGGTCCACGCGTTGGCCGAGCACCTCGTCGAGCACCACGGCGGCGACGCCGGGGCGGTGTGGCGGGAGGCGACGACGGGCCGCGAGCTCTACGAGCGCGTCGCCGCCCTGCCCGGGTACGGCGACCAGAAGGCGAGGATCTTCGTGGCCTTGCTCGGCAAGCAGTGCGACGTCACGCCCGACGGGTGGCGCGAGGCGGCCGGCGAGTACGGCGAGGAGGGCTACCGATCCATCGCCGACGTGACCGACCCCGACACCCTCGCCAAGGTGCGCGAGTTCAAGCAGGCCCGCAAGGCGGCCGCCAAGGCCGCCGCAGACCCGGGCTGACGCTCCGCCGGCTGCCTCGCGCCGGCACCCGCCGGATCGATCGGCCCTCGGACCTCAGGCCTCCGGCACGATCGACAGCCGGAACAGCAGCAGGGTCGCGAACCCGATGGCGACGATGCCGAAGGGCGCCCACCCCCAGCCGCGGCTCCACGGCCAGACCGGCAGCGCGCCGAGCGCCACGAGGCCGATGGCCACGAGCGGGATGAGGTTGGTCACGAGCGGCTCCGTCGAGGTGGTGGGCGCGACGCTACCTGGACGGCCGACCCGCCCCACCTCCGGCGCCGGCAGTAGCGTGCGTCCGTCCCGCGACCCGTCCTCAGCCGCCCTGGGGACCGCCCCGAACCCCGCCGAGGCTGCCCGATGAAACTCGCCATCCTGTCGCGCAACTCCTCGCTCTACTCGACGCGCCGGTTGAAGGAGGCAGCGGAGGCACGGGACCACGAGGTCCGGGTGCTCGACTACCTGCGGTGCGTGATCGACATCACCTCGCACCGGCCACAGATGCACTACGGCGGCTCGCAGTTGGCACCGCTCGACGCGGTCATCCCGCGGATCGGCGCGACCCACACCTTCTACGGCACCGCGGTGGTCCGCCAGTTCGAGATGATGGGCGTCTACCCGACGGTCGAGTCGCAGGCGATCAGCCGCTCGCGCGACAAGCTGCGCTCGCTCCAGCTGCTCGCCGCCGAGGGGGTCGGGCTGCCGGTCACGTCCTTCGCCCACTCCACCAAGGACATCGACGGGCTCATCTCGCTGGTCGGCGGCGCTCCGGTGGTGGTCAAGCTGCTCGAGGGCACCCAGGGCATGGGGGTCGTCCTCGCCGAGACGAAGAAGGCCGCCGAGTCCGTCATCGGTGCCTTCCGGCAGCTGAACGCCAACATCCTCGTGCAGGAGTTCATCAAGGAGTCCCGCGGGACCGACATCCGCGCCTTCGTCGTCGGCAACAAGGTCGTCGCCGCGATGGAGCGCACCGCGGCGCCGGGCGAGTTCCGCTCGAACGTCCACCGCGGCGGCGAGGCCCGCAGGATCAAGCTCACCCCCGAGGAGCGCTCGATCGCGAAGCGCGCCGCGAAGATCCTCGGCCTGAACGTGGCCGGTGTCGACCTGATGCGCTCGAACCACGGCCCGGTCGTGCTCGAGGTCAACTCCTCCCCGGGCCTCGAGGGCATCGAGGGGGCGACCGGCATCGACGTCGCCAGCAAGGTCATCGAGTTCATCGAGAACAACGCCGCGGTCAAGGCCACGACCCGCGCCCGCAAGAAGGCGTGAGCGAGGAGGCGTGAGTCAGCCGCCGGTGCGGTCGGCCTCCACGGCGTCCCAGCTCTTGCGCGCCGCGATCAGCACCGGGTCCCACACCGGCGAGAACGGCGGCGCGTAGGACAGGTCGACGTGCAGCAGGTCGTCGACCGTCATCTCGTTCCACAGGGCCGTCGCCAGCACGTCGATGCGCTTGGCCGACCCTGCCTCGCCGACGATCTGGGCGCCGAGCAGCCGGCCGGTGTGCCGCTCGGCGATCACCTTGACCGCGATCGGTTCGGCGGTGCGGCCAGTAGCCGGCCGTGGTCGTCGACTCGACCACGACGCACACCGGCTCGTACCCGCGCGGTCCGCGCCTCGTCCTCGCCGAGCCCGGTGCGGCCGATCTCGACCCCGCAGACCTTGGTGATGGCCGTCCCGAGCACGCCGGGGAAGGTCGCGTAGCCGCCGCCGAGGTTGATGCCGGCGACGCGGCCGGTCTTGTTCGCGATGGTCCCGAGCGCGATCGCGGCCGGCCGCGCGGCTGACGAGGTGGTGCACCTCGGCGCAGTCGCCCGCCGCCCAGACGCCGTCGATCGGCGTGCGCTGCCGGACGTCGACCACGATCCCGCCGGTCTCGGCGCCGACCGGGATACCGGCGTCGCGGGCCAGGTCGGCGTTCGGGCGGGTCCCGGTCCCGAGGACGACCACGTCGGCCGGGAGCTCCCCCGCGTCGGTGACGCACGGCCCGCAGCCTCGCCGTCGTCGTCGGCTCGATCGCCTCGACGGCGGTCGGCGAGGTGGAGTGCGGATCCCCATGCCGGCCATCGCGTGCGGCGATCCGGTCGCCCATGTCGGGGTCGATGGTGCTCATCGGACGGTCGCGACCGCTCGACGACGTGCGACCTCGATGCCGCGCGTCACGAACGCCTCGGCCATCTCGAGGCCGATGTAGCCCGCACCGACCACGACCGCCCCGCCGGACGATCGAGCTCGAGCCCGTCGAGGTGGTCGATGATCGCCTGACCGTCGTCGAGGGTCTGGACCCCGAAGACACCCGGTCCGTCGATCCCCGGCAGGTCCGGGCGCATGCGGCGACGCCCCGGTGGCGAGCAGCAGCTGGTCGTAGCCGTGGTCGGCCTCGCCGCCGGACGCCGAGGTCGCGCACCCGCACCGGTCCCGCACCGGTGTCGATGGCGACCACCTCGTGGTGGATCCGTGCGTCGATGTCCTGCCGCTCGCGGAACTGCTGCGGCGTGCGGACCACCAGCTCGGCGCGGTCGTCGACGACCTCGCCGATCCAGTAGGGGATCCCGCAGGCCGAGTAGGAGGTGTCGCTGCCCCGCTCGAACACGACGATCTCGAGCTCGTCGGGTCCGCGTCCGCGGCGCGCCTGCGACGCCGCCGTCATCCCCGCGGCGTCGCCGCCGACGACGACCAGGCGTTCGGCCACGATCGGTCTCCTCGTCGCGCCCGAGGCTAGGGCGCGAGGGACCGCGACGAGGGGCTAGCCGTCCCGCCGGAGGGTCGCCGCGAGGTGGTGGGTCAGCGGGGTGTCCGCGTGGGCCATCCACAGCGTCGTAGGTCAGGACGTCGCCGTCGAGCACGAACCGGCGGCGGAGCGACCGGACGTCCTTGGCCGTCGCGGTCCTGCCGACCGTGGTGGTCGCGAGGTCGAAGGTCACCACGCCCGGGCGTCGATCACCAGGTCGCCCTCCTCGACCTCGACGATGCCGGTCGGGTGGGCCAGCACGAACTCGACCCGCGGACCCGCACCGGCGGCCGCCTCCGGGTCGCCGGGACGATCCGCAGGTACCCGGTCTCGGCGTGCATCGGCGCGCCGGTCGCCGGGTGCGACGTGCGCTGCGCGTAGGCGAGGAAGGGCTTGCCGACGTGCCCGAAGCGTCACCGTCTCGCGGTAGGTGAACGGGGTCGATGGTCGGGTAGTCGCCCGCGCCCTCGCCGGCGAAGCGTGCCCGACGAGCCCGGCCAGCGGGCGCGAGGACGTCGTGGAGCGGCGCGGCGACAGCGGTCACGAGACGTCGAGCAGGTCGACGACGAAGACGAGCGTCTCGCCCGGCGCGATCACCCCACCAGCGCCCGGTCGCCGTAGCCGAGGTGCGGCGGGATGGTGAGCCGGCGTCGACCGCCGACCCGCATCCCCTGCACGCCCTGGTCCCAGCCGCTGATGACCTGCCCGGCGCCGAGCCCGAACCCGAACTCCTGGCCGCGGTCCCAGGACGCGTCGAACTGCTGCCCGGTCGACCAGGAGACGCCGACGTAGTGGACCTGCGACGCGGCGTCCCGGCGGTGGCCTCGGCGCCGTCGCCGACCGTGAGGTCCTCGACCTGGAGCTCGCTCGGTGGCGGTGCCGTCGGGGATCGTGACGTCGGGCTTCGCGGTGGTGGTCACGTAGCGGCTCCGGTGGCGTGGTCGGCGGAGCGCGCGAGGCTAGCGTCCGGCGCATGGTCCTCTCCGTGCTCGGCATCGTCGCCGGCCTCGCCCTCCTCACCTACGCCGCCGACCAGTTCGTGGTCGGCGCGGCGCGGGTCGCCCGCGACCTGCGAGCTGTCACCGATCCTCATCGGTGCGCGTCGTCATCGGCTTCGGCACGTCCGCCCCCGAGATGCTGGTGTCCGGGTCTGGCCGCGGCGCAGGGTTCGCTCGACATCGCCGTCGGCAACATCATCGGTTCGAACGTCGCGAACCTCTCGCTCGTGCTCGGCGTCGCGGCGCTGGTCACTCCCATCGTCGTCCGGCTCGACGGTCCTGAAGCGCGAGGCACCGATCGCGCTGGTCGCCACGCTCATCTTCGCCGTCGTGGTCCAGGGCGGGCTCAGCCGATGAGCGAGGCGACGATCCTGCTGCGTCACGCTGGTCGCGGGGCTGGGCCTGATCATCCTCGGTGCCCGTGGCGGCGACGAGGATCAGCTGACCGCCGAGGTCGATGAGCTGCCTCGGTCGAGGGCACCTCGCTGAGGCGTGAGGTCGTGCGCACGCTCCTCGGCCTGGCGTTCACGCTGGGAGCCGCGCAGGTGCTGGTGGTGTCGGCGGTCGACATCGCCGACCAGCTCGGGGCTCGAGGAGGGCTTCGTCGGGCTGACGATCGTGGCCATCGGCACGTCGCTGCCCGAGCTCGCGACCGCCATCCAGGCCGCGCGCAAGGGACGAGACCGACCTCATCGTCGGCAACCTGCTCGGCAGCAACCTGTTCAACGCCGGCGGCCGTCGGCGCCGTCGCCGGGTTCCTCGGTCCCGGGCGCCCTCCAGGACCCGTCGCTCACGGGGACGGCCGTCCACCTCATGATCGGCATCGCCGTGCTGGCGCACCGTGTTCATGGTCACCGGCAGGCGCGTGGCACGCTGGGAGGGTGCGGCGCTGCTGCTCATCTACGTCGTCGCGGTCCCCCTGCTCGCCTGACCACCCGAACGGAGCTGCCGTGGAGCTGCTGGTCCTCGAGCACCACCCCACGACCGGCGTGTGCCGGTTCGTCGACGTCCTCGACGGCCGCCGCGACCTCGTCCCGTGGCGGTCGATCGACGTGACCGGGGACGACGCGGCGCTCCCGGGGTCCTTCGACGACGTCGCTGGCCTCGTCGTGATGGGCGGTCCCCAGTCGGTCACCGAGGGCCACGACTGGCTCGAGGGCGAGCTCGACCTGCTGAGGCGTGCGGTCGACGCCGACGTTCCGGTGTTCGGCGTCTGCCTCGGTGCGCAGCTCCTGGCCGTCGCGACCGGCGGCACGGTGACGACCCGGCCGGTCCCCGAGATCGCGTTCGTCCCGCAACGTCACACCGGCGCCGGTGGTGACGACGACCTGACGGCGGGGTGGCCCGACGGTGCTGCCACCTTCGTCTGGCACGGCGACGAGGTCACCGAGCTGCCGCCGCATGCCGTCCCGTTGCTCGAGGGGCCCGAACAGGTCACCGCGTGGCGGGTCGGTTCCGCCTTCGCCACGCAGGCTCACCCGGAGGTCGACACCGACCAGATCGCCCGGTGGGTCGAGCTCGACGACCTCGGCCACCAGCTCGCCGCCGCTGGCACGGATGCCGAGGCGCTGCTCGCCGCGGCGGAACGTCGCGAGCGCTTCACCCTCGCGGCGGGGCTGTCGCTGTTCGGCCGCTTCGTCGACGGACCGGTCCGGCGGCGCGTCACCGGCAGCAACCGCTGACCGATCGTCGGACGCTCAGGCTCGTCCCCCGGCGACCGCTGGCACGATCGACACGGTGTCGCCATCACCGACGGGCGTGTCGAGGCCCTGGAGGGAGCGGACGTCCTCGTCGCGGACGAAGACGTTGACGAAGCGGCGCAGCTCGCCGCGCTCGTCGAGGATGCGCTCGGCGATGCCGGGGTGGGCCGCCTCCAGTTCCGCGAGCACGCCCCGCAGGTCACCGCCGCCGACCTCGACGACCCCCTCGCCGTCGGTCATCCGGCGGAGCGGGGTCGGGATACGGACGGTCGGCACGCTCTCGTCTCCTCGGTCTCGGCAGGGCAGGTGGATCGGTACGGCCCGCCGCCGGTACCCGTCCAGCGTGCCACCCAGCGGCTCGGGGGCCAACCGGGCTGCCGCGCTGTGGTCCACTGGTCGCACCACCCGCTCCCGGCCCGCGAGACCTCCCGTGACCGACCGCACCGTCGACCGCTTCACGGCGCGCACCTGGTCACACCGCGACTTCGACGCCGACGCCCTCGCAGCGCAGAAGCGGGCACGGTCGCTGACCGTCTCGGTGGTCATCCCGGCGCTCGACGAGGAGGCCACCGTCGGCGCCGTGGCCGGCACGTTCGTCGAGGAGCTCGGCCACCGTGTCGGGCTGATCGACGAGGTCGTGGTCGTCGACGCCGGCTCCCGCGACCGCACGGCCGAGGTCGCACGCGCCGCCGGCGCCCGCGTCGTCCAGCAGGACGAGGTCCTCCCGGAGCTGGGCCCGGCGCGCGGCAAGGGCGAGGCGCTCTGGAAGGGGCTCGCGGCGACGGTCGGCGACCTCGTGTGCTTCGTCGACGCCGACATCGTGGACGTCGGACCCCGGTTCGTGGTCGGCCTCCTCGGCCCGTTGCTCGAGGATCCGGACGTCCAGTACGTCAAGGCCACCTACGACCGGCCGCTCGACCTCGGCGGCGAGCTCCAGCCCACCGGCGGCGGCCGGGTGACCGAGCTGCTCGCGCGGCCCATCATCGACGCGTTCTGGCCGGAGCTCGCCTGGCTGGCACAGCCGCTGTCCGGCGAGTACGCCGGGCGTCGGACCCTGCTGGAGTCCTTGCCGTTCGTGCACGGCTACGGCGTCGAGCTCGGCCTCCTCGTCGACACGGCCGCCGCGCACGGCGCCGACGTGATCGCCCAGGTCGACCTCGGCCGCCGCGTCCACGTCCACCAACCGCTCGATGCGCTCGGTCGGATGGCCGCCGAGATCCTGCATGTCGCCGTCGACCGGCTGTCGCGACAGGGTCGGTTGGTGCTCACCGATCCGTTGGCGCGCGACCTCCTGCAGCCGGTGCGAGACGGGAACGGGCAGCTCCACCTCGAACGTCACCCGATCGCGCCCTCCGAGCGCCCACCTCTCCGCGACGTGCTCCGGTAGCGTGCGGGGTACCTGCCGCGACGCGACGAACCAGCGGTGGAGCATCGGACGGAAGTCCGACCCAGCGGTCGGATCGGGACAGGAGCTCCAAGTGGCCGAGCAGCGCACGGTCCTGGTCGTCGACGACGAACCCGACGTGCTCCTGCTGTGCCGCGTGAACCTCGAGTTCGAGGGCTACCGCGTCGTCGAGGCCTCGGACGGAGAGGAAGCGTTAGCTCGCCTCGGGGAGGAGCTACCGGACGTCGTGCTGCTCGACGTGATGATGCCGAAGCTCGACGGTTGGGCGGTGCTCGAGCGCATCAAGTCCGACCCACGGACCACCAAGGTCCCCGTCGTCATGCTCACCGCCAAGGTCCAGGACCACGATCAGATCCGCGGGTGGTCCTCGGGCGCGGCGGAGTACATCACCAAGCCGTTCAGCCCGCTGTCGCTGTCCCAGGTCGTGCAGGACGTCATCGACACCGACCCCGAGGAGGAGGAGCGGCGTCGCCGCCTCGTCCTCGACAAGCTGCAGATCCTGCGCGACGGCCACTGACGCCGGCCGCAACGGCTGTCCCACGCCGGTGCCGGCACGGTCCCGACCGTCAGCCGCGGTCCCGCCCGACCACGACGTGCAGGTCGACCGCGGTGGACAGGTTGCCGGGCTGCTCGCGGACATCGGCGCCCCCGAGTTCGGCCGCGACCTGCCGCGCCGCCGCCTCGCTGCCGGGGTTGTAGAGCACGGTCGTGACCTCGTAGGTCAGCGCGTCGTTGCGCGCGACGACCTGGTAGCCGCTGTCACCGAGCAGCGCAGCGACCTCATCGGCAGCGGTCCCGCCGTCCTCCTTGAAACCGTCGAGCACCTGCACCGACACCGACCCGGGATCGACCGCCGGCGCGTCCTCGTCGGCGTCGTCGGTCTCCGCAGCGTCGGTGTCCCCGTCGGCATCGATGTCACCGTCACCGTCGGCGTCGGCGTCGGCAGCCGGCTCGCCCCCGGTGTCGGCATCGGGATCCTCGGCGTCGCCGTCGGTCGCTGCGTCGTCCGCGGCCCCCCCGTCGACGGCCCCATCCTCGGCGGTGTCCTCGCCCCCGTCTCCGTCGTCACCCTGCTCACCGTCGGTCGTGTCCACCGCAGCTCCGTCGGCCGCGAGCGGGTCGTCCTCACCCCACAGGGCCCCGATCCCCCAGAACAACGCCGCAACGAGCGCGATCAGGCCGACGACGCTGCCGCCGCTGCGCAGCAGGTCGCCACGCAGGTCCGGAGCTCCGGCGGGGGTTCGGTCCGCGTCGCCCACGGTCAGCGCGCGTCGGCGCCGAGGCGACGCGCGGCCCGCTGACGCTGACGCGAGGCCCGCAGCCGCC
This sequence comes from uncultured Nitriliruptoraceae bacterium, assembly GCA_963850715.1. Lineage (GTDB taxonomy): Bacteria > Actinomycetota > Nitriliruptoria > Nitriliruptorales > Nitriliruptoraceae > Nitriliruptor. The sequence goes on from CAWKMM010000020.1 coordinate 63,953, forward strand.
GGAGACGCTTGACCAGCATCGGGTCGTAGGCGAGCGCCTGCTCGTCGTCGATCACCCGGTTGAGCAGCTGGTAGTAGCGCGTCGGCGACACCTCGAAGCGCTCCTTGACCGCCTGCTCCTTCGCGCCGGCGTACCGCCACCAGTCGCGCTCGAAGTCCAGGATGTCACGGCCGCGCTGGTCGAGGCCGGAGGTGTCGTCCGGGCCGTCGTGGAACGGGGCCATCGGTGCTCTCCTCGGGACGTCGACGGGTACGGCACCCAGTGTCACCCACGAACCACACGCGTGCAACTACGCGACTGGTACGCGTGGTCGGCGGCTCCACGCCCGCGGCCGCCACCGCGACTAGCGTCCGGGTCCGCGTACCTGCCGGTACGCGCGGCCGGGAGCGGCGTGTGGGTTCGCTGGTGGTGGCCCTGGCCGCGCTGCTCGCACCCGCGGCGGCGATCGCCGGTGCGCGTCGCTGGAAGCCGCTCGACACGGTCGGCCCGGTGGTGCTCTGCTACGCCGTCGGCGTCCTGCTCGGCAACCTCGGGATCGTGTCCGGACCGGCCGCCGAGACCGCCGGACTCATCCAGGCCGCCACCGTCGCGCTGGCCATCCCGCTGCTGCTGTTCGGCACCGACCTGCGCGCCTGGTCGACGCTCGCCCGACCCACCCTGATCTCGTTCGGTCTGGCGGTCCTCAGCGTCATCGTCACCGTCGTGGTGGTGGCGCGGTGGTTCGATCTCGGCGCGACCACCGCCGAGGTCGCCGGCATGACGGTCGGCGTCTACACCGGCGGGACGGCCAACATGGCCGCCATCGGGACCGCGCTCGGCGTCCCGGAGGCCACGTTCGTCGCCCTGAACGCCGCGGACCTGTTCGCCGGGGCCATCTACCTGCTCATCCTGCTGACGGTGGCGCAACGGGTGCTGGCGCGGTTCCTACCTGCCCCGGCCCGCATCGGCGTGAGCGACGACCCGGAGGTCGCGGCCGCCACCGATCCCTTCGACGTGGTCCCCCGCCCGCGCGAGGTCGGCGTCGCCATCTCCCTCGCGGTCGCCACCATCGTGGTGGTCGCCGGTCTCGCCCTCGTCGCGCTGACCCCGGTGGTGTCGGGCGAGCCGGTCGTCGACTCCGACGCCTTCGCCACCGCCGTCGTCCTCGGCGCCACCACCGCGGCCCTCGCCCTGTCGTTCGTCCGGCGGGTCCGCGAGCAGCCCGGCACCTACGCCACGGGGCAGTACCTGTTCCTCGTCTTCGCGGTGGCCATCGGCACCCTGGCCAACCTCCGCGACCTCGCCGGTTCGTTCACGTCGGTCGTGCCGTACATCGTGACGGTGCTGCTGGTCGCGATCACGCTCCACGTGCTCCTAGCGCGGCTGCTGCGGATCGATCACGACACGGTCATCATCACCTCGACGGCGGCGGTCTTCGGGCCGCCCTTCGTCGGGCCCGTCGCGGCGGCGCTGCGGAACCCCGACGTCGTGCCGTCGGGGATGACCACCGGGGTCCTCGGGTTGGCCGTCGGCAACTACGTCGGCCTGGCGGTCGCCGCGCTCCTGCGCTGACGCTGCCGGGGTTCGCACGGTTCGCACCGTCGACCCGTGACGCGACGGCGTGGGGACGCCACGATGCCGCACCGCCGACACCGGAGCACCCTCCGTGGCCGCCACCGTCACCGCGCACGACGCCCCGCCCGCTCTGAGCGCGCCGGCCGTCGCGAGCTGTGGCACCGACCCGGCACCGGCCGGGACCGCGGTGGCCGCTGTCGGCCCGGATCGACGCTGGGACGCTCCGGGTCACCTGCGACGACGGCGTCGAGCTGGTCCGTCCCGCCGCGTGGCTGCGTGACGCCGGTGACGGTCGCGACGCCATCGACGTGGTGCTGCGCCCCGGCGGACACGCGCTCACCGTCACCTGGCGCGACGGTCGCCGCACCCGGTACGCGGTGGCGGGCCTGCGCGCCTGACGCAACTGCCCCGATCGGACCCTCCGGCGTGTTCCCGGACGGGCTCCGTCCCCGGACGGGGCTGCGTCCCCGGGCGACCTCAGACCTCGTACAGCCCGTCGATGAGGGCGAGCAGGAACTCCTCGGCGGGTTCGTGCTGGCCGTCGGGGAGCGTCGCGACCATCCCGTACATCGCCGCCTGCCCCTCCTCGGAGCGTTCGGGGCGACCCCGCACCTCCTCGACGCTGTCGGCGAGGTCGGCGACGAACCGGTCGGCGACCTCCCCGGCGTGGACCGGCGTGACCATCACGTGCAGGGCCGGGGGCGACAGCAGCCGGTCGGGGTGCCACCCGCGGCTCTCGAGCGCGTCGGCGACGGCGAAGACGTCCACCTCGTCGGTCGTCGAACCGATGGCGAAGACCCCGGCCGGCGGGTCGCCGAGGACCTCGAGGCCATCGATCGCGGCGACCCCGTCGCGGATGCGGTCGCTGGTCTCGAGCAGCCCGGCGTGCAGGTCGAGGTAGCCGTCGACACCGAAGGCTCGCAGCGTCGCCCAGGCGCCGGCGATCGCCCCACCCGGTCGCGTGCCGGCGATGGTGGGCGACAGCCAGATGCCGCCGGGCCAGCCGGTCTCGACCTGGAACTGGTGGCGGCGGAGGGCCGCGTCGCGGTAGAGCACGACCGATGCACCCTTGGCCGCGAACCCGTACTTGTGCAGGTCGGCCGAGATGGAGGTCACACCGGGGACGCGCAGGTCCCACGGCGCGACCTCGCGGCCGAGCCGCTCGACCCACGGGCAGCAGGAAGCCACCGAGGCAGGCGTCGACGTGACACCCGACGCTCCGCTCGGTGGCCAACGAGGCGAGCTCGGGGATCGGGTCGACGACGCCGTGCGGGTAGCTCGGGGCCGAACCGACCACGGCGATGGTCCGCCCGTCGATCAGGCTCGGCCACCGCCCCGACGTCGACGCGGAGGTCGTCGCAAAGCGGGGCGATGCGCGGTTCCACGTCGAGCAGGTGGCAGGCCTTCAAGAACGCCGGGTGGGCCGTGACGGGCAGGACCAGGTTCGGCGGGCCGCCCTCGTCGAGACGGCTCTCGGCACGGGCACGATCGCGGTAGGTCTTGACCGCGAGCAGGATCGACTCGGTGCCACCCGAGCTCATCGTGCCCGCGACCGCGTCGTCGCCTCCGAGCAGCCAGGCGCTCATCCGCACGACCTCGGCCTCGAAACGGCGCAGGCTCTGGAAGGCGATGGGGTTGAGCGCGTTGGTCGACAGGAAGGCGCCGACGACCTTCTCGAGGAAGGCGTGGTGTTCGTCGGAGTGGTGGTAGACGAGGCTGAAGGTGCGGCCGCCGTGCCAGTCGGCGTCGCCCTCGGCGGCGGCGCGAACCTGGTCGAGGAGCGCGACCCGGTCGGTGCCGTGGTCGGGGATCGGGACGGACACGTGCACCTCGTCGTCGACGTCGCGGTTCGGATACCGGATGGTACGCGGGAGCTCGCCCGTCGCGTCCCGCTCCGGTCAGGCCGACGACGCGGTCCCGAGCCGCAGGCACCCCGCCAGCGACTCGTCGGGGCGACCGAACAGGAACCCCTGCACGAGCTCGGCTCCGGCGCCGAGGAGCGCGTCGAGCTGCGCGTCGGTCTCGACCCCCTCAGCGACCACGGCGATGTCCAGCTCGCGGGCGAGCGCGACGACGCCTCGCACCAGGGCGACGGATGCGGCGTGGTCGGGGAGCGGGGCGACGAAGCTGCGATCGATCTTGATCTGGTCGATCGGCAACCCGTGCAGCCACGTCAGGGTCGAGTACCCGGTGCCGAAGTCGTCGAGCGAGACGCGCACCCCCATCCGGCGCAGCTCGGTGAGCCGCTCGACGACGCCGGGCACGTCGATGAGCGAGCGGCTCTCGATCAGCTCCAGCACGAGCTGGCCGGGCGCGAGGCCGTGCTCGGTGCGGGCCTGCCGGACGGCGGGCAGCAGCCGATCGTCGAGCAGGGTCGTGACCGAGACGTTCACCGCGAGGTAGGTCGACGCGTCGGTCGGCACGCCATCCCCGGACACGAGGGCGAACTCGGTCGCGGCGGAGCGCAGGACCCACAGATCGAGAGTCGACGGCGAGGCGCTGCTCCTCGGCGAGGGACAGGAACGCCGCCGGAGAGAGCAGACCGAGACGGGGGTGCTCCCACCGGACCAGCACCTCGGCACCGACCGAACAGCGCGGGTTCCGACCACCTGGTGCGCTCGATCGGGCGTCAGCCGCCCCGAGACGCACGATGGGCTGGAAGCGCAGCCGCAGCTGGTCCGCGTCGATGGCGTGACGCGAGCTCCTCGCCGAGCGATCCCGCGACGGCGACCCCCGGCGCGTCGTCCGCCGCGACGACCTGGTTCCGGCCCCGCTGCTTCGCCAGGTGCATGGCCTGGTCGGCGCTGCGCAGCAGCCGGTCGCCCTCACCGTCCGAGCCGTGGTGCACCGCGACACCGACGCTGGTCGTGGTTCGATGGTCCCGGCCCTCGAGGTGGAACGGTTCCTCGAAGCAGGAGACGACACGACCCGCGAGCCCCGAGGCTGCCGCAGCGTCGGGGACGGCCGCGACGATGGCGAACTCGTCGCCGCTCAGGCGCGCCAGCAGGTCGGCGGGCCCCACCACCTTCCGGACCCGAGCGGCGACCTGACGGAGCAGTTCATCGCCGGCGGCGTGCCCGATCGTGTCGTTCACGCCTCTGAACCGGTCGAGGTCGAACTCCAGGACGGTGACGCTGGCGCCCGGGTCGCACCCGCGGAGGGTGGTCTCGACCCGGCGGGTGAAGGTGGACCGGTTCGGCAGTCCGGTGAGGGCATCGTGGATCCGACCGGTGCCGCAGGGCCGCCCGCAGGTGGGCGATGTGGAGCGCGGCAGCAGCCTGGTCGGCGACGCCCTGCAGCCGAGCGACGATCTCGTCGTCGACCAGCGCGTCCACGGGTCCGGTCGAGGACGTCCACCCGACCGTCGCGATGCCGAGCAGCGTCTCCCCGCCGACAGCGGGACGGCGACGACCCGTTCCGCACCCACGGCCGCCATCAGCGCCCGCAGCACCGGCGTCGCGGTGGTGGGGTCCAGGAAGGTGGGCTCGCGCCGGGCGAGCATCTCGACCAGCTCGGGCGTCTCGTGCGGACGGAGCACGCTGCCGAGGAGCGCGCCGTGTTCCGCCTCGGAGAGCCCCGCGGTCGCGAGGGCGCGGAGCTCGCCGCTCGCCGCGTCCCAACGCAGCACCGACGAGCGTTGGCCGCCGACGATGCGCGGAAGTGCGGCCGCGACCTTCTCGGCGATGACCTCGTCCCCGTCACCGCTCGACAGCTCGTGCGCGAGCCCGAGCACGTCACGCGCACGAGCGTCGCTCCGTCCGCGGGCTTCGAGCGCCGCCCGCAGCTGGTCGCGCAGGTCAGCCAGCTCGCGAGCCGATCCCACCGACGCTCCCTCCGCGGCCCACGTGGCCCGCCAACCGACCCACCCGGCCGTCCGGACGGCAGGGGGCGGCACGGTGTACCACGCGGCGTACCGGTCGGCCACGCCCGCACCCGGACAGCTACCTTCCGGGCCCCGCCGGAGTAGCTCAGTTGGCTAGAGCAACGGATTTGTAACCCGTAGGTCAGGGGTTCGATTCCCCTCTCCGGCTCCGCCCGCCCCGTGTCCCTGCCCCTCGGTCGCCGGTGGCCGCCCGCCGCCGGCGATCGCCCCGGGCGACTTCTCGCCCAGCGAACGACCCGGCCCGTGGGGCTCGGTAGCCGGGCCCCGCGACGACCCAGCCACGATCGGCGGCACGGGCGCCAGGCGCAGCGCCACGGACGCAGCGGGCCGGCGGCCGCACGGCGGACCCCTCGGTGCTTCGGCAACGACGTCGCGTGCCGATGGGGAGGGGTGAACCTGCGTCCGCTCACCGTGCGGTGCGTCGCACCCGGAGGGCATGCTCAGGCCGGGAGGTGACCGCCGATGTCGAGCACGCTGACGACCCGGCAGGTGCGGCGCCTCGAGCAGCGCCTGGCGCGCCGACACCGGGCCGCGAGCGATCCTCGCGGCCTGCAGCGTGGTGACGTCGTCCGGATCAGCCTCGACATCAACGTGCCATCCGAGCGCGGCGCAGGTGGGGCGGGCCGACACCTGGTCAAGCGACGTCCCGCGATCGTGTGGAACCCCGGCGGCGCCGAGCGGCGCTTGGAGGTCGTGCCGCTGTCGTCGCAGCGATCGTCGATGCCGGTCGCGACCGGCTGGATGCTCACCGCGTCGGGCGACGAGCTGCGGCTCAGGTCGCGGATCGTGCCGCGGCTGGTGGCGGTGCCACCCGAGCGGGCCGCCGAGGCGATCCGGATCGGGCAGGTCGACACCGCCACCGAGCACGTGGTGGCACGGCTGATCGAGGACGGGGCGATCGGTGACCTGCGAGCGGCCACCGGCGAGCTGGTCGCGAGGTGGGACGTCTGCGCGGGCCGCCGGGTGTGGCGGGCCGATGCCGCGCTCGCGGAGCTGACCGAGCGGCGGCGGCGACGCATCGCTTCCTACCGCTGGCAGGGACCGTCATCGAGGTCGTGAACCGCGCCGCCCCGGGACAGCGAGGTGGCACGGTCCAGCCGAGCGTCACCGGCGACGACCCGGACCTCGCCGCGCGAGCCGCTCCCCGAGCGCGGGCCGATCGATCTTGGCGTTGTGGCGCCGGTCGACGGGCAGGCGCTTCACCTCGACGAACTCGGTCAGGCCACGGGTGGCGTCGTAGCGGTGCACGAGTTCACGGAGCTCGGCAGCCACCACCTCGGCGCTGCGGCTGTCACCGTCGATCCGTTCGAAGCAGACGACCGCGGCGGTACCGCTCGGACGAGGCACGCCGACGAGCGCAGCCTTGCGTACCGCGGGGTGGGTGGAGACGACCGGCTCCACCTGCAGCGGCAGGTAGATCCGGTCCGAGGTGATCACCCGGTGCGAGACCCGCCCGCCGAGCCACAGACGTCCCTGGTCATCGAGCCAGCCGACGTCACCGAGCCGGTGCCAGACCCCGCCATCGGGGTCGGCGATCTTGTTGGCGGCCGTCGACCTCTCGTCGCGGTAGTAGTCCTCGGAGATGTGCGGGCTCCTGGCGATGACCTCGCCGATCTGCCCGGAGGGGAGCAGCTCGGCGTCGGCGAGGGTCGCGACCGGGTCCTCGCTGGCTCGCATGATGCGCAGCTGCACACCTGGCAGGCCGGGCCCGACGCACAGGCCCTCGCCCGCCTCGGTGCGTTGCCACGTCTCGGACAGGACGGTGGCGCCGTCGATCTCGCACAGGGGCAGCGATTCGGTCGCCCCGTAGTTGGAGTACAGCTCGCCGTCGGGGCCGAGCATCTCCCGGACGGCCGCGTACAGCGGCCCGAGCACCTCCGCGCCGCCGGCCACGATGCGACGCAGCGTCGGAGCGGTCAGGTCGTGCTCGCGAGCGTGGTCGGACAGGTTCTTCAGCAGCGCGGGTGAGCCGAACATCGAGCCGACGCCGAGTTCGTCGATGGTCCGCAGGAGGGCCGCCGGGTCCGCGTCGCCCGGCCCCTTCACGGTGAAGTCCATCGGGGGGACCACCGTTCGCCCACCCGCGGACAGCGCGATGATCCAGAACATCGGGAAGGTCGGCATGTCGACGACGTCCTCGTCGAGCCCCCACTGCGCCGAGACGAGATCGATCATGGCGCGGAAGTTGCGGTGGCGGAGGACGGTCGGCTTGGGGATGCCGGTGCTGCCGGTGGTGAACGCGATGACCGCCCGATCACCGGGCACCACGTCCGGGCCGGTCGGCTGGTCGGGGACCCGGTCGACCATCACCGCGTCGATGGGGGTGGCACCTGGCCACCGGCCATCGACGACGTAGGTGTCCCGCAGCGTCGCCTTGCCCCAACCGAACACGGTGCGGGCCAGGTGAGCTCGCCGCGAACCGAAGAAGACCTCGGGCTCGACGCGAGCCAGGCAGCGGGTCACCCGCCGCAGCCCGTGGCTGACCGGTTCGATGCCGACCATGACCGCACCGAGGCGGAACAGCGCCACGCCGACCACGAGGGCTTCGAAGCTCGGCGGCACCATGAACGAACAGAGGGTGCCTTCGCGGACCCCGCGGGCGCGCAACCCTGCGGCCAGGCGCTCGGCCTGGTCGGAGACCTCGCGGTAGGTGCGCTCCTGGTGTTCGAGCGACCCGTCACGCCGGCGACGGGTGTGGACGATCGCGACCCGCTGCGGGTCCGTGCGAGCGATCTCGAGGACGCGGTCGGCGACACGCACGACGCCGGCGTCGTCGTCGAGCTCGGCATCGAACTCGACGAGCAGGTCGTCGGTACGGATGGTCTCACTCATCGTGCGACCTCCACGGCGCGGTCGACGGTTCGGGTGTCGTCGGCCACCGCGTCCGCGAGGAAGGCGCGGATGGCGGCCGTGACCTCGTCGGGCCGCTCGAGCATCGGCAGGTGCCCCGTGTCGCGGACGAGTACCCGCTGGTCGGGCTGCAGCGCCCGATCGAGCTCGGCGCCCGCGGCTGGCGACAGGACGCGGTTGCGTGCCCCCCAGAGGGTGAGCAACGGCGGCGCGTCGGGACCGCGGGCGATGCGGTAGCTGGCGGCCAGATCGGCCAGGACGCCGGTCAGCGCCGGCAGCTGCGCCCGTCGGGAGACGCAGGCGACCAGCTCGGGATCGTGGTGGAGCCCCGCCCGCGCGCCGGCGGGGCCGAGCTGGTACCGCAGCACCTGGGGGGCGAGCGCCTCGGGCAGCCGCACCCGCCGGGACAGTGCCTGCAGGGTCGCGGTCACCGCGGGCCAGCGGTCGGTGGCTGCGAGCAGCGACCCGAGCCCGCCCGCGCGGAAGGTGGCGTGCGTGAGGGGGTTGACCAGCACGAGCGCGCTCACGGCCGCGGGGCGTCGAGCGGCCACCCCCGCCGCGATGGCGCTGCCCATGCAGTTGCCGACCAGTGCGACGGGGGCGAGCCCGTCGTGGTCGATCAGCGCGGTGACGAGGTCGACGTGGTCGTCGAGGTCGAGCGGGATCGACGGTTGCGGCGAGGCACCGAACCCGGGCAGGTCGACGGCGACCACGCGGTGATCGATCGCGAGGTCGGCGATCTGGTGGCGCCAGATGGCGTGGGAGGTGCCCCCGTTGTGGAGCAGCACCACCCCGGGACCGGCCGCACCCGCGCGCCGGACGGCGACCGCCACCGCGCCGTGTCGGAACGGCTCCAGATCCGACGGGTCGAGCGGTTCGCCGGGACGGCCCGGAGCCGATCCCTCGCCTGCGTGCACATCCGTACCCACCGGGAACTCCCACCTCGCGTCGTGCCTGAACCATCGTTCGGCGAACGAACGTTACGCGAGATGGGTGCGGTGGACAACCCGCCCGACGGACGGGAACCGGGTACCGAGCCGATCAGGGGGCCGCAGATCAGGTCGAGGCGGCGCCGCGGAGCAACCAGTCGACCGCTTGGACCAGCTGAGCGGGCGGCGTGGCGTCGGGGTCGGCCAAGCGCTGCATCGCGAAGCCGTACGCCAGCGCTTGGAGCGCCGACGCCAGACGCTCCGCCTGGGCGGGGTCATCCACCTCCCCAGCGTCGAGCAGCGTGGTGGCGAAGCTGGCCCGCACCTGCGCCAGGAAGCTGGCCACCACCTCGCCGAGGGGCGGGTTGCGCAGCGCGTACAACCAGAACTCGGCGAGGAGCAGGACCATCTGCGGGCCGTCGTCGACGGTGCGGATCCAGGCCCCGACCATCTCCTCGAGCAGTTGGTCGCGATCGTCGAGGCTGGCGACCGAACGCGCTCGAGCCTCGGCCCCGGCCTGCGCGACGGACACCATCATCGCGAGGAACAGCTCCTGTTTGCCCGAGAAGTTGGAGTAGATGGCACCGGTGGACACGCCGGCTTCACCGGCGATCTCGGGCATCGACGCCGCGTTGTAGCCACGCCGGGCGAAGACCACCGCGGCGGCCTCGAGCAGCGCCTCGCGGGTCCGCTGCTGGCGCTCCTGGCGGATACCGACCACGGGTGGGCCTCCTCGCGATCGCGGGGTGAGGTCGAAGGTGGGGGCGAGAACCTCCCCCGGCGAGCCCCTTGCCGTCAAGCCCGCGCCGATGTAACGTACGTTCGGCGAACGAACATTATGCGAACTTCTCGGCACCCCGGTCGTTGCACCAGGTGGCCGGGCGGCGTCGCCGGGGAGCGTCGGGCGGTCGTGCCGACGTCGAGGCAACGAACGGGAGCGACGAGGTGGCGGACGGCGTGTCGAGTCGGCGGATCCGGGTGGTGGCCGCGCTGGTGGCCTCGGCGATGGTCCTGGTCGCGTGCGGCCAGCACCCGGGGGTCCACGTCGAGCGTGGCCCGCTCGGCGCCGCCGGCCTCGGACCCGACGGCGAGGGTGTGCTCGCGGGGCCGGGCGTGGAGCTCGACGAGTTCCTCGACGTGGAGCTCGACGGGTCCGGCGAGCCCGTGGTCGTGGGCCCGGGCAGCGAGGTCGCTGCCGACCCCGGTGCCGGAGCCGGCGGTGACGCCGGCGGGTCGGGCGCCTCCACCGGTGGGACCGGCTCCGACGCGTCGGACGGGACGGCCCCCGGCAGCGGCGGGTCGCAGGGCGAGCGTCAGGTCCGTGGGTCGGACCGGACCGGCGTGACCGATGACACGATCACCATCGGGATCCACGCGCCGACCACGGGAGCGGCGCCCCTGCCGAACCAGACCTTCCTCAACGCCCGGGACCTGTACTGGCGCTGGATCACCGAGGAGAAGGGCGAGAAGGTCCTCGGCCGCTCCAAGGTCGAGGTGCTGTTCGAGGACGACCAGTTCGACCCGTCCGCCGCGGTCCCGGTCTGTCGGCGGATGGCAGCCCGATCGTTCCTGCTCGTCGGTGGTGGCGGGACGGACCAGGTCCAAGCGTGTGGCCGGTTCGCCGGTCAGGCCCGGGTGCCCTACTTCTCCTCCGGGGTGTTCAAGACCGGGCTCGACGACAACCCGTGGTACTTCGCGACCACGCTGACCTACGTCGAGCAGGTCCCACTGCTGATGCAGTACCTGCGCCGCCACCACGCGGGCAAGAAGGTCGCGGCGGTCGTCATGGAGTCGCGCAACCTCGACGAGGCCGTCGCCGAAGCCGACCGCCACCTCCAGGGCATCGACTACTACGGCACGCTGCGCCACCCCCGCCGCGACACCTCGTGGCACAACACCTTCGTCCGCCAGCTCGGCCAGGCCGGCGTCGAGGTGGTCTTCATCGGGACCAACCCGCTCGACTACATCCGCTTCGCGCAGACGGCACGCGACCAGGGCTACGACTTCGAGTACGTCGGGGTCGGGGTGACGGTCGGGCTGAACGCCGTGCTCCGCAGCGGCTGCCCGTCGGTGGGCAAGGGCACGTTCTTCTCACCCGTGCCGTCGCTGGATCGGATCGACGAGCTCGATCCGGACTTCCGCGCCGCCGGGCGTCGCTTCGGTGTCGAGGTGGACGACCTCGCCCTCGCCCTGTGGGGGTTGGCCAAGGTCAAGCACGAGCTGTTCAAGCGCTACGAGGCCACGTACGGCACCGACCTGACCCGCGAGGACTTCCGCGAGCTGACGGCGTCGGCGGGCGCGATCGACACCAACGTGTTCCCGAGGGTGAGCTTCGCGCCGAACGACCACTTCGGCGGCACCGGTGTCCACGTGCTCAAGGCCGACTGCGCCGCGGGGATCCACCGCGACGGTGGCACCTTCAAGTCGAGCTTCTGATCGGGCTTCCGGTCGAGCTCGCGGGGCGTGCCGCCGCGCGGGTTGGCCACCGCGGTCAGCGAGCCGTTCAGCGCAGGAAGCGGCCGTGCCAGTCGAGGACCACCTCGAAACGTTCGACCCGGTGCTTCGGCGTCCCCGATCGGGACAGCTCGTGGCCCTCGTCGGGGAAGCGGACGAACTCGGTCGTCACCCCGGCCGTGACGAGCGCCGCGAAGTAGCGCTCGGCCTGCTCGACGGGGCAGCGCCAGTCGGCGTCGCTGTGCAGCACCAGCGTCGGCGTCGTCACGTCCGTGGCGTCCCAGAGCGGGCTGGCCGCGTGGTGCGGCGCCGGGTCGTCGAGCAGGCTCGACACCGAGGAACATCCGGTCGAAGTAGGGGCCGATGTCGGAGGTCCCGCCGAACGACCCCCACTCGAGCAGGCCCCGTTCGACGATCGCGCTGGCGTACCGGTCGTCGCGGGCGAGCAACCGTGGCGGTCGCGTACCCACCGTACGAGCCGCCCATCAGCCCGAGCCGGTCCGGGTCGGCGGCCGGGTAGCGCTCGAGCACGGCGTCAGCGATCGCCTCGAGGTCGAGCACGTCGACCGGCGCGTCCTCGGACCAGCGCCGACGACGGCCCGCGCCCAGTCGGTCCCGCGCCCGGACGAGCCGCGCGGGTTGATCCCGACCACGAGGTAGCCGGCGCCGGCCTCGACCTGGAACTCGTCGAAGAAGTGGTCGCCGTACTGCGCGGTCGGGCCGCCGTGGATGTTGATCAGGACCGGGACCGACCGGTCGCTCGCGTCGGCGAGCCCCGCGGGGAGCACGCTCCAGGCGTCGAGCTCGGTGCCGTCGCGGTCGAAGGTCCACCGCTCGGTCTCGGCCAGCTCCACCTCGGCGCGGAGGGCCTCCCCGAACCGGGTGAGCTGTTCCTCGTCCCCGCCACGGACGACCGACAGCTCCCCGGGGTTGCGCGGGTCGGTCCAGCACACCGCCAGGGTGGTGGCGTCGGGGTGGACGTCGAGACCGGTCACGAACCGGGCGCCGCTGCACACCTCGGTGACGACGGGCTCGCCATCGCCGTGCGCGACGTGGGACACGCCCACCGTGCCGCGGTCCTCCAGCGCGGTCACGAAGCCACCTTCGACCGGTCGTACCACGCCCGGCAGGACGTCACGGTCGAGGTGGACGGTCAGGTCGCGGAGCCCGGAGCCGTCCTCACCCGCGTCCGCTGGCACCTCGAGGACCCGGTTCACGCCGGGCCAGTCGAACGGGTCGAGCTGACCCGTGGCGAGCAGCACACCGCGGCGGTCGACGACCACCGACTGCCACGACCCGCGCGGCCCCCAGGACACCTCGCTGTCACCGTCCCCGGCCGCCACCTCGATACGGATGAGCTGGGCGTGCGGTTCGGTGTCCGCCAGGCCACGAGCACGGGTGATGGCGTGGACGACCCGGCCGTCGCGGTCCCACGTCGGACCGACGACGTCGTCGGGGAGGTCGGTCAGCTGCCGGACCGTCGGCTCCTCGGCGTCGAGGTGTTCGACGAGGTACAGCTGGCGGCGGCGCTCGTGGACCCACCCGTCACCGTCGACCCGGTACGGCAGACGGGTGATGCGGCGGGGGCGGCGACGGCGCTCCTCCGCGGTGAGGTCGGCGAGGTCGTCGATCCAGGTGTCGGCGACGAGCACGATGCGCGACCCATCCGGCGACCACTCGAGAACGCTGACGCCACGGTCGATCGAGGTGACCACGCGCGCCTCGCCGCCGTCGGCCGGCAGCAGGGCGAGCTGCGGGGTCGCGTCGTCGCCGGGCGGCTTGCGCAGGAAGGCCAGCGTGCGTCCGTCCGGCGACCAGCGGGGGTGGACGTCGCTCGGCCCGCTCGTGAGAGGCCGCAGGCCCGAGCCGTCGTGGAGGTGGATACGCCGCTCGTAGCGGTCCTCGTCGAGGTCGGTACGGGTGATGACCACCGCGAGCCGCTGCCCGTCGGGATGCCAGCGAGGGTCGGACGGGGTGACGAGCGAGGCGAGATCAGCGGGACGCACAGCAGCTCCGTGGACGGCAGCTGCGGGACGCTACCGGCCGCCGGTCGCCAGCACCGCGGGTCGGACGTCGACCTCGACGTCGGGTCCGACGTGCGGCTCGAGCTTGCGCTTGATCCGCTGCAGGGCGTTGTCGATCGACTTCACCCGCCGTCCGAGGAGATCGGCGATCTCCTGGTAGGAGCGCCCCTCGACGTACAGGGACAGCACGTCGGTCTCGAGCCCCGACAGCACCTCGTCGAAGGCGGCCTGGAGGCGGCGCAGCTCGTCGGAGGCCACCAGCTGGGCGAGCGGGTCGACGTCACCTTCGGCGGCGACGGTGTCCCCGAGCGTGCGGTCCGGGTCGCCGTCGTGTGGCCGGTCGAAGGACACGTAGCTGTTGAGCGGCGCGTGCTTGTGCCGCGTCGCGGTCTTGATGGCTGTCAGGATCTGGCGGGTGATGCAGAGCTCGGCGAACGAACGGAACGAGGAGCCGTGGCCGGGGGCGTAGTCGCGGACGGCCTTGTAGAGGCCGATCATGCCCTCCTGCACGGTGTCCTCACGGTCGCCACCGGCGAGGAAGTACGAGCGGGCCTTGGCCCGCGCGAACCCGCGGTAGCGCTGCAGGAGCTCGGTCATCGCACGGTCGTCGCCGGCGTTGACGAGCGCGACCAGCTGCTCGTCGGTGCGAGCGTCGACGTGCCGCTCCGTGGTCGTCCCGCGAGGTGCCGCCACGCCTGCCTCCTGGTCCGGTCGGTCCGGGCGGCCGCTGACCTACCGAGCGGTACCCAACTGGATGAACCAACGAGCAGGTGTCCGACCGGGTGCGCGTGGGTGCTCCGTCGCGCTCGTGGGGTCGGTCGGAGCGCACGTGACGGTCCGTCAGTTCGGACCTCGAGGCGGTCTGTGCTTGGTCTGGGAGGGCCTCAGCCGGTGGCGTCACGTGCCGCGCGGACCGCGTACAGGGCGACGCCGGCGGCCACGGAGGCGTTGAGCGACCCGACCCGACCGCGCATCGGGAGCGACACGAGTTCGTCGCAGGACTCCCGGGTGAGGTGGGCGAGCCCGGCGCCCTCGGCGCCGACGACCAGCACCAACGGTTCGGTCAGCAGCCTGCTCGCGCCGATGGACGTCCGCGCGTCACCGTCGAGCCCGACCGACCAGGTGCCGTGCTCGCGGTGCAGGCCCTGCAGCGTGCGCACGAGGTTGCCGATCGGCACCACCCGCAGGTGGGCGAGCGCGCCCGCGGCGGCCTTCTCGGCGACGGGGGTGACCGACACGCTGCGCCGACCCGGGATCAGCAGGGCGTGCGCGCCGACGGCCTCGGCGGTCCGGGCGATGGCACCGAGGTTGTGCGGATCGGTGACCCCGTCGAGCAGCACCAGCAGCGGCGGCTCACCGGCGCGCTCGGCGGCGGCGACGGCACCGGCGAGGTCGCTGTAGGGGAACGGCGGCGCGGTGGCCACGACGCCCTGGTGCACGAGGTCCGGCGCGAGGGCGTCGAGTCGGTCGCGTGGGACGGACTCGACACGGACGTGCTGTTCCTCGGCGAGCGAGACGATCTCGTCGACGAGCGGATCGGGGTCGCGCGAGTCCTGGAGCCGGATGACCTCGATGGGCCGTCGGGCGCGGAGCAGCTCGCGGACGGGGTGGCGGCCGCTGACGAGCCGGGTCGGCCGGCCGCCGTCCCGGTCACCGCCGCGCCCACCGGAGCGGCCCTTGCCGGCCCCGCCGCGCCCGCCAGCTCGTGCGGTGCTCACGCGCCCGACGAGGCCGTCGCGGCCGCATCCGGGGTGGTGTCGACGTACCACCTCGGTCCGTCGGGTCGATCCTCGACGATGACGCCGGCGGTCGCGAGCTGGTCGCGGACGGCGTCGGCGGTCGCGAAGTCCCTGTCGGCGCGGGCGCGTTGACGCTGGTCGAGGAGCTGGTCGACGAGCGGGGCGAGCTGGCGTTCCCGGGCGGCCGCATCGTCGAGCGCCCGGGAGAGGGCGAGCCCGAGCGTGCCGTCGGCGAGGTCGACCAGGGCGTCGGCGAGCGCGGCCACCTCGGCGCGGGCGTCGGGCTTGCCGGCTTCCGCGCGGGGCAGGATCTCGTTGCCGACCGAGACCAGCTCGTGCAGCGCGGCGACGGCCTGCGGGGCGTTGAGGTCGTCGTCCATCGCGGCGGTGAACGCGGTGCGGTGCCGGTCGGCGGCCGAGGTGTCCGGCTCCAGGTCGCCGGCAGCGCGGCGGGCGGAGCGCAGGAAGGTCGCCAGCCGGGAGTGGGCCGCGGTCGCGTCGACGAGCCGGTCGGTGTCGAAGGTCAGCGGTGAGCGGTGGCTGGCCGACAGGTACCAGAGGCGCAGCGGGCCGACACCCCAGGTGGCGGTCGCTTCCGCGAGCGAGACCACGTTGCCGATGGACTTGGACATCTTCTCCTCGCCCATGCGGACCATGCCGTTGTGGACCCAGTGGCGGGCGAAGGTCCCGCCGTGGGCGGCCTCGTGCTGGGCGATCTCGTTCTCGTGGTGGGGGAAGACCAGGTCGAGCCCGCCGCAGTGGATGTCGAAGCCCTCGCCGAGGTGCTTGACCGCCATGGCGGAGCACTCGATGTGCCAGCCCGGTCGTCCGTCGCCCCACGGGGACGGCCAGGACGGTTCGCCCGGCTTGGCCGACTTCCACATGGCGAAGTCGAGCGGGTCCTCCTTGCGGTCGGCGTCGACGACGTCCTCGCCCTGCTGCATGTCGTCGATCCGGCGGCCGGAGAGCTTGCCGTAGCCCTCGAAGGTGCGGACGCGGAAGAACACGTCGCCGTCGACCGCGTAGGCCTTGTCCTGGTCGATGAGCTCGGCGATGAGCTGCTGCATCTCGAGCAGGTGGCCGGTAGCCAGCGGCTGGATGTCGGGCGGCTGGATCCCGAGCGCCTCCATCGAGCGGTTCCACGCCTGGGTGTACCGGGTGGAGATGACCGCGGGCGGGACCTTCTCGCGGCGGGCACGCAGGATGATCTTGTCGTCGATGTCGGTGACGTTCTGGACGAACGTGACCGCGTACCCGGTGGCAGCGAGGTGGCGGCGGAGCACGTCGGTGACGACGGCGAGCCGCCCGTGCCCGACGTGGGCGTCGGCCTGGACCGTGGGGCCGCAGACGTAGAGCGAGGCTTCGCCCTCGATCCGAGGTTCGAACGGCACCTCGGAACGGCGCAGGGTGTCGTACAGGACGAGGGACACGGTCGACCACCGGGTTCGTGAGAGCTCGGGCGCACGTGGCCCGTCGGGGTGCCGCAGTCTACGGGCGCTCCGAGCCAGCGGACGCGGGTGCGTCAGCGGACGAGGCGTCGGTTGTCGCACCGGGCGTCGAGGACCTCACCCTCCATCACGCCGAGCTCGACGCCGAGCAGGTCGAACACCGGCGTCAAGCCGGCATCGAGCCCGTGGAGGATGGGGCTCAGGACGCCGCGCACCAGGCCCGTGACCAGTACGTCGGTCCCGAAGGTGCGCAACGGCAGACCGATGCTGACCCCGTCGATGGCGCCACCGAGCCCGACGTTGGCGGTCGAGAAGCGCGGGTCGACGGGCGCCGCGAACGGGCCGTCCACCACGCGTTGCTGTGGCGGGTCGATCGCGCCGACCATCGCGTCGATGCGCACCGACACGCGGCCAACCGGGCCGAGGTTCAGCAGCGAGCTCTCCGGTAGATCGACGTGCAGCGCGTCCGCACGACCCTCGACCGTCACCGCCAGGTCCCCGGCGCACTCCACCTCGGCGAGGCCGAGCTCCCCGCGCGCACCCGTCAACGTCAGGTGCGGCCGGACCGTCGTGGTCACCCCCGCTGCCGTCGTCGACAGGTCACGCATCAGCGACTCCAGCGATGCGACCGAGCTGGCGACCTGCGCGTCGGAGGGACTACCGACGAGGCAACTGAGCCCGAGCAGGTTGTTCAGGCCGGACAGGAGCGAGGTGATCGTGCCGCCGAGGAGACCGAGCAACCCCTCGTCCTGGGCGAAGTCGCGGATGGCCTCGGTCTCGGCCTTGATCTCGTCGACGACGGCGATCCGGCGCGAGCAGCTCGCGAGCCCACCAGCCTGCGCCCACGTGCGGCGATCCTGGAAGTGCGCGATCCGTTTCGTGATGGCGTCGTCGTCCAGCGTCGTGACCGTCTCGCCGACGGGGAGCTCGATGCGCACGTTGATCTGCGCCGTCCGGGCAGCCGTTCGCCACTCGTCCATCGCATCTCGACCTGGGGGGCCGGCGGCGATCTGCGGTGGCTGGATGAGCTGCACGCTGACGGGGATGCCGCCGAGCAGGTCCGCGTCGAGGTCGATCCAGTTGTCCTTGTTCGATGCCTGCAGGGCGGCGGTGACGAGCGACAGCGCGTCGACGGCCACGTCCCCACCGACGCCGTTGCCGGTGCTGACGGCGAGGATCTCGCTCATCGACACGGTGCCCAGGCCTGCCAACGCGTGGATCTCCGTCACGAACGAGTCCGCGCTGACCCCGAGCGCATCACCATCGGCCTCGAGGGAACGAGCGGTCGCGGCGATCAGGTCGGTGACGGCCACGTCGGCGTCGGCCAACTCCGTGACGGTGCCGATACCGAGCCGAGCGGCGACGTCGCCGAGCTCGACGCCTGCCCCTGCCATGCCGTCGAAGCCGGCCAACGTGACGGGGGAGAGCGCAGCGCCGCCCAGCATCCCGGCGAGCAGGTCGTGCACGAGGCCATCCTGGATCGTGGCGACCCGGGTACCGGCCTGGATGACGCCGTACGCCTCCTCGCGGGCGACCGAGGTGCGGACCACCGACCGGCCCCCGAGGTCGTCTCCGAGCGCGAACAGGAACGGCACGAAGCTGGCGGTGTTGACGTAGACCGCGTTGACGGGGCCGTCGAGCGTGCCTGCGAGCGATGGGCACGCGCTCGGCGCGTCCTCGTCGCCCTCCGTGCCGGTCGGGAAGCCCTCCGGCGGCGTGCTGGGCCGCACGTCGAGCGCCTGGAACGGCGCGCCGGCGTCCGCCGGTTGGTGGCCGATGGCGACGCAGGTCACGTGGCGGAACCGGCCGACGCCCGCCGACCCGTCGTTGCGCTCCATCGCGGTCACGGCGGTCGTGTAGGCATCGGCTGCGGTGCTGCCGACGGCGAGGGATCCGAGCGAGTCCAGCGCCGCTCGGTCGGTCATCCCTTGTTGGTCGCGGCTGACGTACGAGACTCGCCCGACATCGACGGCCAAGGAGGTCGCGACCATGAGCGCCGCGAGGAGCGCCGCGGCCATGATCGCGACCGCGCCTTCCTCGCTGCTGCGGTCGAGGGGTCGCTTGCGGAGCGCGGAACGCATCATCCCCACGCCTCCACGACCGCACGTGACGACAGCTGCTCGGGCAGTGGCCCGAAGGGGAACGGGACGATCGCCGCATCACCCCAGGGGAGGCTCACGTCGACCTGCACGCATCGGCTGCTGCCACACGCGACCCGCACGATGTCGACCGAGTACCCGGCGGTGATGCCGCCGCCGAGCTGCGCCGCGACGACGTCCCGAGCTGCGGTGAAGTCGTAGGTCGGCTGGCCCGACCCGTCTGGCGTCGTCCGGATGCCGGCGGCAGCGAGCGCGCCCTCGGACGCGGCGTGGGTGACCGCGTGCTGGGCCACGAACACGAAGCCGTACGCGAGGATGCCCCACAGCAGCGTCATGAAGAGGATGCCGACGGCGGCGAACTCGATGATCGCGGCGCCATCCTCGCCCCGCCGTCCCTCCGCTGCCCCCACCCTCGGTTCCGTCACGACAACATCCCCCCGAGGACGGCGTCGAGGACGCCGAGCAACCCCTGCCACAGCCGCGGACCGGCCGCGGCGAAGACGATGCCGATCAGCCCCGCGAGCAGGCCGTACTCGACCGTCGTCACCCCCGACTCGTTCGTCGACCGATCTGGCGTCGGCACGTCCCATGCCACGTCAGTTCCCTCCGAGGAGTGTCTCGCCGATGCGGACGATCGCGGGGCCGATGATCACCACGAACATGGCGGGCATCACGAAGACGATCAGCGGGAACACCAGCTTCACCGGCAGCTTCGCGGCGGCTTCCCGCACCCGCTGACGCCGCCGACGTCGCAGCTCATCGGCCTCGGTCTTGAGCACGCGGGTGAGCGGCATCCCGAGAGCGGTGGCCTGGAGCAGCGACATCACGAAGGCGTCGAGATCGGGGACCTCCGTGCGCCGGCGCAGGTGCTCGAGCGCATCCCGACGGGTGCTGCCGAGCTCCATCTCCGAGAGGGCGTGCGACAGCTCCTCGCCGAGCGGGCCGGGGAAACGCTCCGACACCGACTGGATCGCCCCCTCGAGCCCGACGCCGGCCTCGACCGAGATCGCGAGCAGGTCGAGGACGTCCGGCAGGTCCCGCTCGATCGACTCGACGCGCTTGTCACGCGCCTGCTTCACCGCGATGGAGGGCGAGAAGAACCCGAGCACGCCGGCAGCGACGGCGAGCAGGACGGTGCGGGAACTCGACCAGTCGAGCAGCACGCCGCCGCCGTAGCCGACGAGCGTGCCGACCACCCCACCGACGACCTGGGCCGCGAGGTGCTCCTCGGGAGACCAGCGGCCGGAGAGCCCGGCCAGCACGATGCGCTGGCTCACCTCCTCGAGGTGACGACGGGGCAGGAGGGAGCGGACGCGGTCGAAGACGCCCCTGCCGAGCGGCAGCAGCAGCCGTCGCGCGAAACCGAGCTGGATGCGCTCCTGGTACTCGTCGAGAGGCGCGGAGGAGCCGTAGCTCTCGAAGTCGTCCATGAGCTGCTGGATCGGCGTCAGCTGGCGGGACCGGAGCCCGACGAGCAGGAACGCGAGACCGGTCGCGATCAGGAGTCCAGCGGCGGCGAGCGGCAGGGCGGTCGTCACAGTTCCACCCCTTTGACCATCGCTCGGATGATGACCAGCCCGATCCCGAGCAGGACGGCGGCGCCCGCGAGCATCGCGAGGCCGAGCGGTGTCAGCAGGTCGGCGAAGTACGTCGGGTTGGTCGTGCTCAGGTAGAGCGCGAGGAGGAACGGCATGCCCGCCAGGATGTAGGCGGACAGGCGCCCCTCGGCCGTCAGCACCTGGACCTCACGACGGACCTCCTCACGCGCACGCATGAAGTCGGCGAGCGTGAACAGCAGGTCGGCGAGCTTGCCGCCGGTGGTCTGCTGGATCCGGACGGCGTGGACGACGTACTCGAGGTCGCGCAGCTCGATGCGCTGGGCGAGATGATCGAGGGCGTCGATCAACGGGGTGCCGAGCCGGGTCTCCGCGAGCACCCGCTCGAACTCGCTCGCCATCGGCTCGCGGCCCTCCGCGACGTGCAGCTCGAACGCCCGCAGCAGGGTGTGACCGGCACGCAGCGAGCTGGCCAGCATCGTCAGGGTCGTCGGGAGCTGCTCCTCGAAGGAGCGGCGGCGCTTGCGGATCCGGCGGTCCAGGTAGCCGATGCCGAGGAACGGGGCGAACAGCAGCACGAGGACGCCGAGGAACCACCGGCCGGAGAGCACCGCGGTCCAGGTAGCGGCGGCGACGCCTCCGAGGGCGACGGCGAGGCCGTACTCGGCTGGGCGCAGCAGGACCCGAGCCCGCTCGAGGCGGAGCGCGAGCCCCTCACCGAGCCCGGCGCGCTGGAGCAGCTGGTCGACCGCGTCCACCCCGGGTGTCAGCAAGCCCACTCGACGGACCAGCTCCTCGTGATCGAGGTCCTCCTCGGCGTAGGGCATGCCGAGCAGCTCGAGTAGGTGGTCCTGCCGGACGTGGGCTCGGCGCAGCAGCGCGACCACGACGATCGCGAGGCCGATCCCGACCAGCAGCGCAGCGGCGTAGCCCATCATCCGCGTCGCTTCCGGCTCGTCGGTGCGCTCGCCCGTCGCGGTGTCGGGGTGCGCGAGCTCAGTACCGCCGCGGGGATCTCGATGCCGCGCGGCGTGAGCTTGTCCACGAACCGGGGGCGCAGACCGGTCGGCTCCCCGACGCCGACGTACCGGCCCTTGGCGTCCAACTTCGGCTCGTAGCGGAACAGCTCCTGGAGGATGATGGTGCGGTCCTCCATGCCCTGGATCTCCTGGACGGAGGTCACCTTGCGGGAACCGTCCGGTAGCCGTTCGATCTGCACGATCAGGTCGATGGCTGCGGCGATCATCTCGCGCACGGCACGGTCCGGCAGTTCGATCCCGGCCATCATGACCAGCATCTCGAGGCGGCTCAGCGCGTCCCGAGCGCTGTTGGCGTGCAGCGTGGTCAGCGAACCGTCGTGACCGGTGTTCATCGCCTGGAGCATGTCGAGCGCCTCGGCCCCTCGGCACTCACCGACCACGATGCGGTCCGGCCGCATCCGGAGGGCGTTGCGAACGAGGTCGCGGATCGCGACGGCGCCCTCCCCCTCGGCGTTGGCCGGACGCGCCTCGAGCGTCACCACGTGGGGTTGCTGGAGCTGGAGCTCGGCGGCGTCCTCGATCGTGATGATGCGTTCCTGCTCGGGGATGAAGGTGGACAGCACGTTGAGGAAGGTGGTCTTCCCGGTCGCGGTTCCACCGGACACGAGGATGTTGAGCTCACCTCGGACGCAAGCTTCGAGGACCACCGCGAGGTCGTCGGAGACCGATCCGAAGCTGATGAGGTCGCTGATCGTGAACGGGTCCTCGGAGAAGCGACGGATCGTCATGCAGGGGCCGTGCACCGCGATCGGCGGCACGATCACGTTGACCCGCGAGCCGTCGGGCAGTCGCGCGTCGACCATCGGCGAGGACTCGTCGACACGCCGGCCGACGGCCGAGACGATCTTGTCGATCACCCGGCGGTACTGCTCACGGTCGGCGAACGCGACCGGGCTGCGCTCGATGACGCCGGCGCGCTCGATCCAGACGTCGTCGAAGTCGTTGCACATGACCTCCGTGATGCTGTCGTCGACGAACAGCAGGTCCAGCGGTCCGTACCCGAGGATGTCCGAGATCACCTCGGACACGAACGCCCGCCGTTCGGCGACCGAGATGCGCAGCTCCTCCTGCCCGAGCTGACGGTCGACGTGCGCCGACACCTCCGCCTCGAGCGCCTCGCCCTCGAGCTTGTCGGGACCGGTCACGCGGGAGACGAGGTCCTTGACGACGGCATCGCGAACCTCGCGCTTGGCCGTGACCCAGCGGGCCGCCTCGTCCTCCTTACGCCGCCCCTTGTTCGTGTTGGCGCCGTTCGATGATCGCTCGGCGGCCGCGGCCTTGGCGGCCGGGCGTGACGCCGGCGCTCGCTTCGACGGTGGTGGTCGCTTCGACGGTGCCCGCGTCGAGGAGCTCTTCGCGGACGAGTCCTTCTCGGACGACCGCTTCGCCGATGTCGTCGGTGCCGGCGTCGCCACGCCCGGCTCGGTGGGCGCCCTCCGCGTTGCCCCGCGCGACACGCCGGAGCGGCGACCGCCCTCGGACGCGTCGGCATCGGCCTGGCTGTCGCGTTCCGCGAGCTTGTCGGAGAGCTTCACTCGGGCGGCTCCTGGTGTGGGTCGGACCGGCGGGCGGCGCATCAGGCGGTGGTCTCAGCGCGCCGGAAGACACGCTTGAACCACGGGGCCGGGGCGGGCGTGGCGCACAGCTGCGTCGCCGCCTCGGCGGCGTCGGGTGGGAGGAGCCCGGCGAGCGCATCGACGATCCGGCGCGAGACCAACGAGGTCGGCGTCACCGTCACGAGGGCTTGACCGGTGTTCATCGAGCGCGGGACCTCGCGCGAGTACGGGATACGGGCCCGGAACCCCCCGGGGAACAGGGCCTCGACGTCACCGGCGTCGAGCCCGACCCCGCGTTCGTCCTTGTTCAGCACCACCGACACGCCGTCGGTCGGGATGCGCAGCCGGTCGAGGGTCTGCAGGAACAGCCGCAGGTTGCGGATCGAGGACAGGTCGAGAGCGGCGAGGACGAACAGGTGGGCCGACCGGTCCAGCGCCGCCAGCGCGTGTTCGCCGAGACCGGTCGGTGTGTCGACGACGACGTAGTCGAAGTGCTGCTGGAGGACCTCCACGAGGCGCACCACGTCCTGTGGCTGCACGTGGTCGGCCTCCACCGGGTCGAGCGGTGCCGGCAGGACCCACACCCCGTCGTCGTGCGGGGTGAGCATCTGCGGCAGGTAGGTGCTGAGCTCGTCGTCGGCCTCGATGGCGATGGCGTCCATGATGGTGTGGGCTGGCTTCAGCCGCATCGAGGTGAGGACCTCGCCGAACTGCAGGTCGAGGTCGAGCAGGGCGACCTTGCGCCCGGTGAGCTTGGCGAGCGCGACGGCGATGTTGGTCGAGAAGAACGTCTTCCCCGACCCGCCCGTGGCCGAGCACACGGTGAAGACCTGTCCGAGCGGGGAGGACGCCGCCTCCTCGGCTTCGGCGACCACCGCGCCGAGCTGGTCCGACAGGAGCAGCGAGCGCAGCACGGCGTCCCGCAGCTCCGCGGCGTCTCGCGGGTCGACGAGCGCGTCGGCGCCGGTCGCGACCACGTCCTTCATCGCCGCGCCGGGTCGCCGATCGAACGCCAGCACCATCCGCAGGGCCGGGAAGCGGTCGCGGAGGCCCCGGAGACGCTCGATGCCGGCGCGGGTGGCCACGGAGGGTCCGAGGACGACCACCCCGGTCGGACGGATCCAGTCCTCGAGCTCGCCGAGGTCGGCCACGGCCACCAGCTCGACCGGCGGGTGCAGATCGGACAGGAGCGCCTCGACCGAGACCGCGAGGTAGGGGTCCGGCTCCACGACGACGACCGAGCGCGGCTTCACGCCCGTGCCCCGTCGTCGCCCTGGGGCAGGAGGGTGAACCACAGCTCGGAGCTGCCGGCGACCGGCAGCAGACCGGGTACGTCGGCAGGGTCGACCGCGAGCAGGAACGTCACCTCGCCCTCGTTCTGGGTCGGAAGCGGTCCGATCACGGCCAGGACCTCGAGGTCGCCGAGCACGAACTCGGCGTCGTCGATCGGCTCCCCATCGGCCCCGTCGCCGGCGCGGTAGAGGTTGACGAGGTCTCCCGGGGTGGGGATCGCCGCGAGGCCCCGGACGAACGAGGCGCGGACGGCGACGGCCTCGAAGCCCTCGGGGACCTCGGGCGGCAGCGGGAGGCGGCTCGAGGACAGCTCCTCGACCGTCATGGTCGGGCGCGACTGGGCGACCGGTTCACCCTCATCGACGTCGCCGGCGGCCGCGACCTCCCGGCCGGTTGCGTCGGGGGCAGCGGTGGACGTCCCCGCGTTGCCTCGCAGGACGAACAGCACGAGGATCACGCCGACCACGAGGACCAGCGCCCCGATGATCAGCATCCGGCTGCTGGAGTTGGAAGCCTTGGTCGCCACGGGTGCTCCTCGAGCGGAGCCGGCATCGCCGGGAGGGCGCCCAGGTGCGGCCCTCCTCCGTAGCCTCGTCTCGGGCTGGCTGCCGGCACATGGGTCGCGTGTCCCCACCGACCAACGCGGGCTAGTCCGTGCGGGCCCCTCCGGTGTCGTCACCCAGGTACGTGGTGGCCATCCCGGCGCCCGGTGTGCGTCAGGGGAGCTCGATGAGTCCGCGACGGAGCGCTTCGACGATCGCCCGTGAGCGACTGTCGACCCCGAGCTTGTCGTACGCCCGCGTCAGGTGGTTGCGGACGGTCTTCGGGCTGATGACGAGCATCTTGGCGACCTCGCCTGGGGTCCGGCCGTCGGCGAGCAGCTGCAGGATCTGCCGTTCCCGGCTGCTGAGGCCGCGGTCGTCCTCGCCGCGGTCACCGCTGTCGCGGTCACCTGCGTCCCCCCTGTCGTCACCGGCGCCCCCCCTGTCGTCGACGCCACCACCGACCGCCCGGTCCGCTCCGCTGAGCTCGGGGAAGACCGATCGCCCCGCGAGCACCTGGGCGACGGCCGCGACCACCTCGCTGCTCGCCGCGGTCTTGAGCAGGTAGCCGGCCGCACCAGCCTCGCGCGCCTCGAGGACGAGACGGTCCTCCTCGTGCATCGTCAGGACCAGGACGCGGGCATCCGGGACCCGGGTACGGAGCGCCCGCGTCGCGGCGAGACCGTCGAGCCCCGGCATCGAGACGTCCATGAGGACGACGTGCGGCGCAGCGGTGAGGGCGCGCTCCACCGCCGACTCCCCGTCATCGGCCTCGACGACGACGTAGCCGGCATCCTCGAGGGCTCGTCGTAGCGCTTCGCGGACGAGCTGGTGATCGTCCACGAGCAGGATGCGCTTGGCCACGTCGTGTCCTCAGACCCAGCGTGGCACGGTGGCCACGTCGCGCACGGTGATGGCGATCTCGGTGCCCTCGCCGGGGCGAGCGAGCACATCGACGAGCGCATCGATGGCGACCGCGCGTTCCCGAACCAGGGCGAGGAGGCGGGCGGAGGCGGGCGGCAGCTCACGTTCGGGGCGCCCGTCGCCGTCGTCACGGCCGACGAGTCGCGCTCGGCCGGGTTCGGTCGTCAGCAGCAGCTGCACGCTCGTCACGTCCTGTGCCCGGCGGCCGAGGTCGAGGAGCTCGATGGCGACCTGGAGGAGCTGGTCCTCGACCAGGGGCGGCGGCCGCTGGAAACCGTCGGCGACCCAGAGCCGGGCCCGGAGCCCGGTCCGCCGCTCGAGGTGGGCGACGTGCTCACGGAGCACCTCGTCGAGCCCGCGCGCTTCCGTGCAACGCAGGCGCAGCTCCCGCAACCGTTCACGCAACTCACCGAGGCTCCCGCGGACCTCGTCGCGGAGCCCGACGATGTCCGGATCATCGGGATACCGGGCGCGCAGACGATCGAGTTCGAGCCCCGTGAACGCGAGCGTCTGCGCGAACTGGTCGTGCAGCTGCTCACCGATGCGCTGGCGCTCGACCCCGGCACCGAGCCCCCGCAGCCGCTCGAAGACGATGGCGGTGGACAGCGCGAGGCCGAGCGGCCCGGTCGCCTGGGCCAGGACGTCGCACTCCGCGTCGCTGAAGGGTGCGCCGTGCCGTTCCACGGCGAGCATCCCGGTCACCTGTCCCCGCGTCTGCAGCCAGACGTACGCACCGTGGCTCTCACCCGCCACCGCCAGCCCCTCCCCCCCGACGCGGCGCACGACCGGCTCGCCAGCCGGCTGGGGGCCGCTCAGCTCCACGGGCAGCTCGGTGTGGTCGAGTTCGCGCGGCCGCGACGCGCCGGCGGAGCTCGTGACCCGCCACGTCCGACCGTCGTCCTCGCTGAGCAGGACCAGTACGGCATCCGCGGCGAGCGGCTGGCCGATCTCGGTACGCGCCGCCTCGACGACGGCGTCCACGGACAGGGGGGCGTGGCTCGAGCGGATGCGCTCGTGGACGGCGTCGACCAGGTCGTGGACCTGACCGAGGTGCTCGAGGAGATCGGCGCCTGCGCCGACAGGGTCTGGAACGGTCGACAACCGTGGAGGAGGCGGCGGCGCCGCGGGGCTCACCACGGTGGTTCCGACCCGGCCGCGGCGGGTGGACGCGACCACGGCCGCGACGACGACCACGGACGCCATCACGAGCAGTGCGGCCACGACGAGGACGACCAGACCGAGGGTCACCGCGGAGCCACGGTGCAGGTCGCCCACGCGGCGATCCCCTCGCCGCGCCCGATGCTCCCGATACGCACGTGCACCCCTCTCCCGACGCTGGACCGTAGCGGCGCTTCTGCCTCTCCCCAGCGACCGAGCGCCCGCGGATCGCCTCAGCGAACGCGCTGGCCTCAGCCGGGTCCACCGAGGAGCACGGTGCTCCAAGCAGCGACCCCCTCCCCGCGACCGATGCTGCCGAGGTGGTCGGTGGTGGTGAACTTCACGCTCACCACCCCCACCTCGACCTGCAGGACGTCGGCCAGACGCTCCCGCATCGCCTCGCGGTGGGCAGCCAGCCGCGGCCGCTGCGCGATGACGGTGACGTCGAGGTTGCCGACGTCCCAACCGTCGGACAGCAACCGTTCCACCACCGCGCCGAGGAGGTCCATCGAGTTCGCCCCGGCGATGTCGGGTTCGTCGACGCCGAACCAGCTGCCGAGGTCGCCGAGCGCCGCCGCCCCGAGCAAGGCGTCGGCCACGGCGTGCGCGACGACGTCGGCATCCGAGTGTCCGGCGAGCGGTGGCGCCCCGTCCACCTCGACACCAGCGAGGACGAGCGGACGGTCCCCCTCCTCGTCGAAGGGGTGCACGTCGAGCCCACTGCCGATGCGCACGTTCACCCCCGCAACGCTCCTCGCCGCCGGCGGCGGACCCTACCCGAGCGTGCCGGGTCGTCGTCCGCCCGAGGTTGCCGGCACCGAGCCAGGGGTGGGACCATGGACCGCCGGAGGGAGCCCCCGTGACCGACGATGATCCGCAGCCCAGCCTCGCTGACGAACTCGCCGCGACCTACCTCGACGATGGCTTCGAGGACGAGGACGCCTGGCTCGACGCGTGGGACGCGGCAGGTCGCGAAGCGGGCGCCTTCCTCCGAGAGCACCTCGCCGAGCACCGACACGCCGCATCGCCGCACCGCCTGGTGGACGCTGGGACCGACCTACGGCACGCCCTCCTCGCCGGCGACCCGGACGCGACCTGGATGCGCCGTGCCGCCGGAATCGAAGAGGATCTGTGCTGGCCAGGAGGCGCCGCTCTCGCCGCAGAGGACCTCATCTACGACCTCGTCGCGGCGTCCATCGAGCCTCGTGAGGACCCCGGCATGTCACCCGAGGAGCAGGCCAGCCTCATGACCCTCGAGTACGTCGACTGGCTCGGCGCGATCATCGAACTGGTCCGTCGCGGTCCCGGGGCTGCGGCCGACGCCGACGCTCTCGCCCGGTACAGCTCGACGTGCCCCGACATCGAGGGGGAGCCGGTCGACCCGGACGAGGTGCCAGTGCTCGCGGCGGGCTTCGAGGTGGCACTCCGCGGCTGGCGCGTCGCCGGCGTGGTCGACCGCGATGACCGCTTCACGGACGTCGGCTCGTGGCTGCTGCCACGCGCGGCCTCCTTCGCGTGGGGCACCGACTTCGACCACCCCGACGACGACGTCCCGTTCGGCGACGGCCCGGCCGGGGATGACGCGGACGCGCTGGACGGCGGTGCCGTCCTCGCCGAGCTCGCCGAGATCCACGACCTCGATGCGCGCGGGGCCGAGTCGCTGTCGCTGCTGCTGACCATCCACCAGGGCGCGGTGTTGGGTGCCGGCGATGCGCTCGAGGACCGCATGGTCGCGGACGCAGCCACCGCCGCTCTGGACGAGCCAGGTGTCGCCGCCGCGTTCGCCGTCGAGGCGCTCGGCATCGGTCGGCAGACCGAGGATGCCGACGGGGTCGAGCGGGTCGCCGAGGTGGTGCTCCGACACGCACGCGGCCGGCGCGCCGCCCCGGCGCACTACCTCCTCGCACGGGTCGCCGAGGTCAGGGGTGACCCGAAGGCTGGGCGGGCCGCGCTCGAACGGGCTCTCCAGTTCGACGGCGACCTCGAGCCGGCGCTCGAGGACGCCGCCTGGTACGCCGAGGACCAGGGCGAGCCGCGCGAGGCGCTCCGTCTGCTGCGCCGGCTCGGCGTCGACCACGATGATCCGCAGCTGCGCAGGATGGAGGAGTTCCTCACCGTCTCGGCGCCACCATCCGGGGTGGGCCGCAACGATCCGTGCCCGTGCGGCTCGGGACGGAAGTTCAAGGTGTGCTGCTTGCGCTCCCCCGGGTCGTCCGTCGCCGATCGGCTCGGGTTCGTGCTCAGCAAGCTCGACGTCTACGTCCGTCGGCCAGCTCAACGGGTCCACGTCCTGGGTCTCGCGCTGGCCGCAGCGGGTACCGACGAGGAGGCGATCGTCGCGCGTCTGCACGACGTGATGATCAGTCGACTGGCGGTCTTCGACGGCAGCCTCTTCGCCGACTTCCTCCGCGATCGTGGACCGCTCCTCCCAGCTGATGAGCGGACCGCGATGACGGGCTGGTCGGACGTTCGTGCCGGGGTCTACGAGGTCGTGGGCGTCACCCCCGGGGAGGGCTTGACCCTGCTCGATCTGCGCAGCGACGTGCGGACCGACGTCGATGAACGGACCAGCTCCCGGACGCTCGAGGTGGGTACGTGCTTGCTCGCCCACGTCCTGCCGATCGGTGAGGTGTGGAAGATGGGCGCCGCGATGATCATCCCCGACGACCACCGCCAGAGCCTGGTCGAACGTCTCGCGCAGGACCCCTCGGCCACGGCGATCGCGACCTGGATCGGCGAGACGCGCTCGTCTGGACCGAACCCTCCGAGCTGAGGCGGACCGGCGATCCGCGTGGGTCCACAGCCGGTGGCACCCTCGGCCTCGGCAGACGTTCCCTGTCACAGGTCGGGTCTACCGTCGGCGGAGCCGACGTTCGGGGGAACGATGCAGCTGTTGCACCACGATCCGATGACCGGGACCGCCACCGTCGCTGGACCTCCCGACGCTTCCGAAGCGGAGGCATCGTCGGGGTCGGAAGATCGATCGAGCGCGGCGTCGGAGGTGACGCTCACCGAGCAAGCGCTGGCACGCGGTCAGGACCTGGACTGGGAACGGCTGCTGATCGAGTTCCAGCGGCACGGGCCAGACTCGCGGTTCGCCGAGCTCGACGATGCCGAGCTGGAGGATCGGCTGTGCCGGGACGCGTCAGCGATCACCGCAGCGATGTGCCGCTGGATCGAACTGCTCGGCGAGCTGGTACGCCGCGGGATCTGGGCCGACCAGGGCGCCAAGACCCCCGGGGTGTGGCTGTCGTGGCGGCTCGGCATCGGACCCGCCACCGCCCGTGAACACGTCCGGGTCGCGCTCCGTCTCCGCGACCTCCCCAAGGTCCGGGACCGGTTCGCGGACGGGACCCTGTCGTACTCCAAGGTCCGAGCCATCACCCGCGTCGCGGTCCCCGTGGCCGAAGACCTGCTGCTGACCTGGGCCGACCATGCCACCGCCGCCCAGCTCGAGACCATCGTCCGCGGCCTTCGCACCGCACAACACGCCGGCCGCCAGGAGCTGTTCGACGGTGAGGACCCCCGCTATCGCCAGCAGGTACGCACCCACGCCGACGGGACCGCCACCATGACCCTGCGCGGTCCGGTCGAGGACATCGCCGCGCTCGACGACGGGCTCCGCCTCCTGGCCCAGGTGCTGGTCACCGACCGGCTCGAGCCCAACGGCGACGTGGACGACGAGCCTGACGTGTCCGAAGCCGCCGGCGAGGCTGACGTGGTCCATCGCGACAGCCGCGAGGTGGCCGACCCAGCCGACGGGCCCGATCCGGACGGCGGCGGCTCCGATCTGCCCGGCGACGGGGCACCGCCGCGGCGGGTGACCGCGGCCGACCGGATCGAAGCGCTCTGCCACGTGGTCGCCGCCGCCGTCGCCGCCGACGTCCCGGTCGACACCTCCGGGCTCGACCGCCACACCATGGTGGTCCAGATCGAGGGGCGCGACCTGGCCACCGAACCGGTCGCCGGACCGGACCCCGTCCCCGTCCGCGACCACCACGGCCGCATCCGCGCCATGGACCGACGAGTCCTGCGCCGGATGGCCTGCACCGCCGGGATCATCGTCGCCACAACCGGCCACGATGGGTCCCCGCTCGACCTCGGCCGACGACGCCGCTCCACCGACGTCGCACTCCGCCGGGCCGTCCAGCTCCGCGACCGTCACTGCACCTTCCCCGGCTGCTCACGCCACCCGCCACCTCCACGTCCACCACGTCGCCGGATGGGCCGCCGACCACGGCCCGACCGACCTGTCCAACCTCGTCCTGCTCTGCAGCTACCACCACCGCTTCGTCCACGACCACCACTGGCACATCACCGTCCGGCCCGACGGCCGTCACCGTTTCACCCCACCCGGCGCTTCCGCGGAAGCGGTGCCCCACACCGGCCGACCCCCCGCCGCTTCCGCAGAAGCGGTCACCCGCAGCCACCCGAGCGCTTCCGCGGAAGCGCTCACCCCACCCGGCGAGGTCGACCTGCGCCCCTTCGACCTCGACGCCGCCGTCGCCGTCCTGCTCCACACCTACACCGCCACGACCGCCGGCACGGCCGTGGCTGCCTGAGCGACCCGGGAACGACCTGGCGCCAGCGCTCCACCAGCACCCGCTACCTCGCCCGCCGCGATGCGCCGGCCCTGCGCGCTTCCGCGGAAGCGGTCGCGAGCGACGTCCGCGATCACTCAGCCGCGAAGGCTTCGGCGAGCTCGAGGTCCTCGGGGAGGGTCACCTTGAAGCCACGGGCCGACCCCGCGACCCACACGATCCGCCCCACCAGGCGGCCCTCGGCGAGGTGCTGCTCGACGAGCGTGAGCTCGTCGGTCGCCGACGCGGCGGCGGCTGTGATGGCGTGGAGCACGGCCGCGGGGAAGACCTGCGGGGTCTGCACCGCGACCAGCCCGGAACGATCCACGGTCCCGATCACGCGGTCGCCGTCGACGCGCTTGAGGGTGTCCGCGACCGGGATCGCCGGTGCCGCCGCCAGCACGTCGCCTGACACCGCCGCGACCACCGCGCGGAGGACCGACGGGGGGGTGAACGCCCGCGCCGCGTCGTGCACGGCGACCACCTCGACGTCGTCGGGCAGAGCAGCGGACCCGGCGCGCACGGACGCCGACCGGTCCGCGCCTCCCGGGACGAGCGCCACCTCGGCGTCACCGACCGCGGCGCGGAAAGCCCGTTCCTCGCCGGGCGTGTGCACCACCACGATGGAGCGGAACCCGGCCGCACGCAGACCCGCGACGGCGTGCGCGATCAGGCTGCGTCCAGCGACCTCGACGAGGGCCTTGGGCCGGCCGGCACCGAGCCGCTCACCCGACCCCGCCGCGACGACCACGACCCCGACGACCGGATCCACCGGACGACCGGCGAGGTCGTCGGTCGACCCCGGCGTCACGCCCCGTCCCGCCGCACGCCGAACAGCATCCGGCCCTGGCGACCCGTGACGATCGACGTGATGTCCACCTCGACGTCCTCACCGATGAGGTCCGCGGCGTCGTCCACGACGATCATCGTGCCGTCGTCGAGGTAGCCGACGGCCTGCTTCTTCTCACGACCCGCCTTCACCAGGCGCAGCTCCACACACTCACCGGGGAGCACCGGGGGGCGGACCGCGTCAGCCAGCGCGTGGACGTTCAGCACCCGCACACCGCCGATCTCCGCCACCCGCGCGAGCCCGCTGTCACAGGTCAGCAGCTGCGCCTTGCGGGACCGGGCGAGCGCCGCCAGCTTGGCATCGACGTCGGCGTACTTCGGCTGGTCGTCCTCGGTGACCTCGACCGCGACGATCGCCTCGTCCTGCAGCACCCGCAGCAGATCGAGGCCGCGCTTGCCTCGCCGGCGGACCTGCGGGTCGCTGCTGTCGGCGAGCGCCTGCACCTCGTGCAGCACGAAGGTCGGCACGACCAGCAGCCCGTCGAGGAAGCCGGCGCGGGCGATCTCGACCAGGCGCCCGTCGACGAGCGCCGAGGAGTCGACCAGCTTGACGCCGCCGCCGCGCGACGGGTTGGACACCTCGAGGCGGCCGCGGACCCCGATGTAGCGCCCGAGGTCGGCGCCGCGCAACGCCCCGAGCCGGCCGCCGGCGTACCCGAGGCTCAGCACGACGAGCAACGCCAGAGGCACGGTGACGCCCTGGTAGGGCAGGAGGAGGACCGGCAACAGGAACGGGACACCGGCGAGCGCTCCGACGGCCGCGCCGAGCGCCGCAGCCACGAGCTGAGCCGACGAGATGCGTTCGAGACGTTCGGCCGCGGTGTCGACCTGCCGGACGACGGCGCGGCCCGCGACGCCGCCGAGGACGTACCCGAGTCAGGGCACCGAGGACGGAGGTCACGAGGCGCGTGGTCTCGACGCTCTCGAGCCCGAGGAGGTCGTCGACCTCACCACCGATGGCGTAGCCGGCGCCCGTCACCAGCAGGACGATGCCGAGACGGAGCATCTCGGCCACGGTCGACGCCGACCGTGGTCGATCCGTCCGGCGACGTCCTCCCCGGTCGGCGACGTCGGTCAGACCTGCGCCTCCGCCAGCGTCTGCTCGACGAGTTCCTCGGCCTTCTCCTCGTCCTTCTTGATCGCCACGGCGAGCTCGGAGAGGAGGATCTGCTTGGCCTTGGTCAGCATGCGCTTCTCGCCCGCGGACAGGCCCTTGTCCTTCTCGCGGACGGCGAGGTTCCGCACGACCTCGGCGACCTGGAAGATGTCGCCGGAGCGCAGCTTCTCGTAGTTGGCCTTGAACCGGCGCGACCAGTTGCCGGCGGCCTTGCCCTCGGGCTCACGCAGGACGTCGAGGACCTGCTCGACCTCCTTCTTGGAGACCACGTCCCGGATGCCGACCTCCTCGCAGGAGTCGGCCGGGACCATCAGCGTCAGGTCGCCGTAGGTGAGGCGGAGGACGAGGTACTCGCGAGATTCGCCCTTCAGTTCCCGGGCTTCCTTGCGCTCGATCACCGCGGCGCCGTGGTGGGGGTAGATGACGGTGTCGCCGACGCTGTACGCCACGTGTTCGCTCCTGCAGGGCCCGCGAGGGGGCGTCGAGGTGGTCGCCGTCGACCGGGCAGCGGGCGCCCGCGACGGTTCACGCGAGGGATCCGGTGACTGCGGGAGGGTCGCTGCGCAGGTCGATGGCACCACGGCGCGTGCTGGATGGGTGTGGATACTACCACACGGACACGGCCGTCGTCACGGTGAACTGGCTGCGGAACCGCAGGTCACGGGCGGTTTTCGTCCCCGCCCGAGGACGCGAGCGATCGAGCGGCCACCTGGCCGCGACGCTCAGACGTAGCGCTCGAGCAGGGACGCTTCGGCCAGCCGGCGCAGTCCCTCCTGGATGGAGCGTGCCCGGGCACCGCCGACCCCCTCGACCTCGCCGAGCTCCTCGAGGGTGGCCTCCATGGCCCGCGGCAGCGACCCGAACCGCTCCACGAGCCGCTCGATGACCGCCGCGGGCAGCCGCGGGATGCGCGACAGCAGGCGGTAGCCCCGTGGGGTGACGCCGCGGTCCTGGGCGTCCGGGTCGAGCGACAGACACTCGGCGACGCGGCCCGTGTCGAGCAGCTCGTCGGTGGTCAGCTCGCGAGATGTCGTCGAGCACCCGCGACAGCTTGCGGCGACGGTCGGCGAGGTAGTCGCGCACCAGCAGCTGCCGGTCGTCGGCCACGGAGGCGACGAGCTCGTCGAGCTGGAGGCGGATCAGTCGACCCTCGGTGCCGAGCTCGACGACGTGGTCCTCGACCTCGTGAGCGATGCGGCGCATCATCTCGGCCCGCTGGAGGCACAGGACCGCGTCGCGGACGGTGACGGCGTCCTCGACCTCGCGGGCCGACAGCGTGGCCGACACCTCGTCGAGGCGGGCGCGGTAGCGCTCGAGGCGTCGACAGCGCCTGGTTCGCGCGGACCAGCAGCGCCGACACCTCCTCGACCACGTGCTTGCGGTCGCCGAGGTACAGGGTGACCATCCCCATCGACTCGGACACGGTGATGACGGGAGCGCCGGTCTGCCGAGCGGTGCGTTCGGCGGAGCGGTGCCGGGTGCCGGTCTCGGTGGTCTCGATGCGGTGGTCGGGCACGAGGTGGACGTTGGCCCGCAGGATGCGCTCGCCCTGGCTGTCGAGCACGAGCGCGCCGTCCATCTTGGCGAGCTCGGCGATGCGCTGGCTGGTCGCGGCGATGTCGATGACGAACCCGCCGGACACGAGCGGTTCGACCTCGGGCGTCCACCCGATGACCATCAGCGCCCCGCGCCCGGCGCGGATGATGCGCTCGATGCCCTCGCGGAGGACCGAACCCGGGGCGAGCACGACGAGGACGGCGCGCAGCTCCTCGTCTCGCGCCAGATCCACCACAGCACCTCCCGGGGACGCTCCCACGCCGGTCGGGTGCGGGGCGTCGTTCCGTCCGCCCGCCACGGTCGGACGGAGGTCGCACGCCGTCGCCGACGCACGCGCGGACGCCGCGCAGGCTAGCGCTCGCCACCCGACCCGGCCGGACGAGCGGCCGGGTGGGGCCGCGGTCGACGATGCCCTCGACCCGGACGGGTGAGCGGTCAGCGGTCGAGGAAGCGCGCCGACGCGCCGCAGGATGGGTGCCGAGGTCCAGCCGCACCACCTCGCGGGCGACGTCGCCGCACGTCGTCGAGGAAGTCGGCGTGACCGCCCCGATCCGGGTCCTCGGCGGTGCCGGCGGCGTGCGCGAGCAGCAGCCGGGCCTCGCGCCCGTCGGACTTGACCCGCAGCACCCGCCCGAGCCGCTGGACGAGCTGGCGCCGCGTCCGGAACGCCGCCAGGACGACCGCCACGTCCGCGTCGGGCACGTCAACACCCTCGTCGAGCACCCGTGGCGCGACGACAACCTCGACGTCCCCGCGACGGAACAG
Source organism: uncultured Nitriliruptoraceae bacterium (assembly GCA_963850715.1). Lineage (GTDB taxonomy): Bacteria > Actinomycetota > Nitriliruptoria > Nitriliruptorales > Nitriliruptoraceae > Nitriliruptor. The sequence continues at coordinate 99,870 of CAWKMM010000020.1, forward strand.
CGCGAGCCGGATGCGACGCTCGTCGGATGCGAGGTCGCCGTGGACGGTCCGGACCTCGCGGCCGGCACGTGCGAAGACCTTCGCCGCGAGCTCTGCCTGGTCGACGGTGTCGGTGAACACCAGGGACCGCCGACCAGCCAGCTGCGGCGCCACGGCGGCACAGACGTCGAGCTTGCCGGCGGCCTGGGCGGCCACGTCGCGTCGTTCGCGGACGCGCACCAGGTACTCGCGGCAGGCCGCGACCAACCGGCCCGTCGCCTCGGCCGGTGCGCTCCGCCTCGCCGACGATCGCCGTGACGGCCTCGAACCGGCGCCGCGGGTCACGGGACAGGCCGTGGACACCGACGAGTTCGCGGTGCAGCTGGCGGACGCGGGTGTCGGCGCGGTCGTGCCGTTCGCGCTCCTCAGCGGTGAGCGGCACGGCGACCAGGCCGAGGCGGAAGGGTGCGACCGTGCCATCGGCGACGGCGCGGGCGAACCCGTAGCGCGTGACCACCTCGCCGAAGTACGGCCGGAGCACGTCCTCGACGCCCTCGTCGGTGCGCTCGTAGGTGGCCGTCAGTGCCAGCCGCAGCGCGAACTCGTCACGGAGCGCCGCGCCCCACGTCGGGGCGCCGTACCGGTGGGCCTCGTCGGCGATGAGGACGCCGGTGGTCCCCGGCGGCAGGTCGACCGGCACCGCGGACGCCGAGTGGGGGGTGGCCACGAGGACCTCGCAGGTGAACAGGTCGTCGTCGTGTCCACCGCCGAGCCGCCCGAGCCGGTGACCGGGCAGGGCGGCGCGCAGCTCGCGTGATCCACTGCTCGAGCAGGTCGATGGTCGGGACGATCACGAGCCCGCGCCCCCCACGGTCGGGTCCAGCGCGGCCCGCGCCCGAGCCGACGACGCTGCGGAGGACCGCCACCGCCAACCTCGTCTTGCCGGTCCCCGTGACCGCCTCGACCACGCCGCGGCACCCCGCTGCCGACCACGCGGTGAACGCCTCGACCTGCCAGTCCCGGAGCGCGAGTTCGTCGAGTGCCGCGCGGGTCCCCGGCTCTGTGCGAGCCCCCGTGCCGGCGGGCGACACCCGGACGTCGGACGCCTCGACGAGCTCCCACCGCGGGCGACCACGTTCGGAGTCGTCGACCAGGAACCGCGGGTCGCTCCGAAGCGCCCGCTCGACCGCGGTGCGCGACACGCGCGGCCCGCCGCGCTGCTTGGCGACCTTGACCAGCTGCGGGACGGACGCCGCCCCACCGAGGGACGTCAGCGCGTCGGCGACCAGATCCTCGACGCGCACGGCCCTCCCTCTCACCGGTCGGACGAGCGAGCATCGACCGTCCACGAGGCTAGCCACGGGCCGTGATCCGCCCGCGCGTCCCGCGTCTGCCCGCACGCGCTCCGGGGATGCGGCTGGGAGCCGTTCCGAGGGCTGTCCCGCGGGTGCCTCTCCCCCCGTCGCGCCGTACCGTCGCGGCCACCCACCCGCTGTCGCCGAGGCGCTCGGAGCGTCGATGCACGATCACGCGGTCTCGGCCGGCGCCCGCCACGTGGGGCGCCTGACGGTCGCGGTCGGGCTCGTCGCCGTCACGCTCGTCCTCGAGCTGGCGGTGGCGCTGCTGACCGGGTCGCTGGCCCTGCTGTCCGATGCGGGGCATCTCGCCACGGATCTGGCCGGGTTGGTGATGGCGCTCGCCGCGATCCGGATCGCCGCGTCCGGGCGCGTCGCAACCTCGCTGACCTACGGCTGGCACCGACTCGAGATCCTCGCGGCACTCGGCAACAGCCTGCTGTTGCTCGGCATCGCCGGCTTCGTGGTGTTCGAGGCCATCCGACGCCTCGGCGCTCCGCCCGACCTCGAACCGGTGCCGCTGCTCGTGGTGGCCACCATCGGGCTGGTCGTCAACCTCGTCACCGCGGCCTTGCTCCGGGAGGGCGCCGAGGAGAGCATCAACCTCGAGGGGGCCCGACTCGAGGTGCTGGCCGACGCCGTCGGATCGGTGGGCGTCATCGTCGCCGCGCTCGTCATCCTGATCACGGGTTGGACCGGCGCGGACACGGTCGTGGCGCTGCTCGTCGCAGCCTGGGTGCTGCCGCGGGCGCTCCGGCTCGGGTACCGGGCACTGCGGGTCCTCGTGCAGGCGGCCCCCGAGGGACTCGACCTCTCGGCGGTCACCGGGGAGCTCGCCGGCCTCGATGGCGTGGCCAGCGTGCACGACCTGCACGCGTGGACGCTCACCTCGGGGCTCGACGTGGCCTCGGTCCACATCCGGCTGCGCCCGGACGCCGATCCGCACGGCGTCCTGCACGCTGTCGAACGCGCGCTCAGCGAGGACCACGGGATCGGGCGCACGACGGTGCAGCTCGAACCGGACGATCACGGCTGCGGCCCCGAGGAGCACTGCTGAGCCGGGCTCACGCCGGGAGCAGGAGCTGCCCGTCGCTGTACTCGGCGAGCCCGTCGCCGACGAGGCCGTCGGCGACCCGGCGCGCACGGTCGGGGTCCTCGGGCCAGCCGGCGGCGTCCGCGAGGCGTTCGAGCTCGAGCGGGCCGGTCCGCAGCGCCTGGACCAGCCGGCCGCGCCCCTGGCGGTCCGATCCGTCGAACCGGGACTGGGTCCCCGAGGTGCCGGCGCTGCCGTCGGCGGGGTCCGGGTCGGGCCAGCCGCTGACCGCCCAGCGGCACCGGTCCGCGATCGGGCACCGGTCGCAGCGCGGCGAGCGCTTGACGCAGACCGTGGCGCCGAGGTCGAGGATGGCCTGGTTCCACTCCCAGCCGCGCCCGAGGGGCACCAGCTCGTCGGCGTGCTCCTGCACCTCACGGACGCGCAGCCGCCCGCCGGCGACGGCGCGGGCGATGACGCGCGCCGCGTTCGTGTCCACGACCCCGTGGTCGCGTTCGAAGGCGAACGCCAGCACCGCCCGGGCGGTGTACGGCCCGACACCCGGGAGGGCCAGGAGCGCGTCGAGGTCGTCGGGGAGCCGCCCGCCGTGCCGTTCGACGACGATCGTCGCCGCACGGTGCAGGCTGATGGCGCGCCGGTTGTAGCCGAGCCCCGCCCACGCCCGGACGACCTCGGCGGGCGCCGAGCTCGCGCACGCGGCGGGGTCCGGGAACCGGTCGAGGAAGGCGGTGTACCGCGGGACGACGCGGGCCACCTGCGTCTGCTGGAGCATCAGCTCGCTGACGAGGATCGCCCACGGATCACGGGTCGCCCGCCAGGGAAGGTCGCGCCTCGTCGCCTCACCCCACGCCAGCAGCTGCTCGGCGAGGCGACGGTGCGGCGGCGCGGCCAGAGGCCCCGTCGTCGATGGCACGGTGGTGACCCGATCGATCCTGGAGGGAGCGCGGGAGGCTACCGCCGACGACGGGGCCGCCGGCGGTCAGCGCCGGGAGCCGGTCCGGCCGGTCTGCATCATGATGAACAGGACGATGAGGACCCCGACGATGGATCCGATGAACCCCGCCGCGGAGAAGTCGAGATCGCCCTCGAAGATCAGCGACGCGAGGGTGCCACCGACGATCGATCCGACCATGCCGAGCAACGCCGTCGCCAGGAAGCCCATCTTCTGCTTGCCGGGCATGAGCAGGCGGCCGAGGTAGCCGGCGACGATGCCGAGGATGATGAAGCCGATGATGCCCACGTGAGGTTCTCCCTGTCCGCGACCCGCGGCTGGTCCGCGCGTCCTCCGACCCGCATCCTGACGGATTCCCGCCGCGTCGGTGTCGCGCTCAGAGCGGTCGCCCGGTCACCATCAGCGCTCGGTGCGGACGGCCGGACAGGGGCCAGGTGGACGCTCCGTCAGCCGGGTGTGACGAAGACGAGCTTGGCGTCACCCTCGTCGAGCACGACCACCTCGCCGTCACGGCGGAGCTCGACGGCGTCCGTGCCGCGGGCGAGCTCGACCGTCGTCCCCGTCCACATCCGGCGCTCCTCGAGCTCCTGGATGACGTCGTGGTCGCCCTGGAGGTGCTCGGAGAAGTAGCTGATCGTGACCGGACCCTCGGCAGCCTCGGCGAGGCTCACGGGTTCGGACCCGTCCCGGACGGCGCCCGGGATGGGGTTGCCGTAGGGCGAGGTCGTCGGGTTCCCGAGGAACTCGAGCAGCTTGGCCTCGACCCGGTCGGAGATCACGTGCTCCCAGCGGCACGCTTCCTCGTGGACGTGCTCGTGCTCGAGCCCGAGGACGTCGACCAGGAGGCGCTCGGCCAGCCGGTGCTTGCGCATGACGTGCTCGGCCCGGACCCGGCCTTCGGCCGTCAAGGACACGACCCGGTCGCTGCCGAGGACGGCCATGCCGCTCTGCTCGAGCTTGGCGACCCCTTCGGAGACCGCCGGAGCCGACAGCCCGAGACGTTCGGCCAGCCGGGCCCGCAGCGGCGGGACGCCCTCCTCCTCGAGCTCGAGGACGGTGCGCAGGTACATCTCGACCGCTTCGCTCGGCTGGTGGCTCACGGGGACTCCGATGGCACGCACGCTGGTCGTCGCAGGGTAACCGCGGCGGGAACGGCGTACCCTCTGCTTGTTGCGAACCCGACGCAGGAGCGGACCCGTGCCCGCCAGCCCCCCCGCGGGTGTGAGCTTCGAGGCCGTCAGCACCGGCTACGACGGCGTCACGGTCCTGCGCGGCCTGACGTGGTCGATCCCGCGCGGCGCGTTGGTCGGCCTCGTCGGGCCTTCCGGCGCCGGGAAGACCACCCTCGTGCGCACCCTCACCGGAGCGGCGACCCTCCACGCCGGACGGGTGCAGGTGCTCGGCGAGGACGTCGGCAGGCGCGGGTCGCCCCACGTCGGTCTCGTCCCGCAGCTCGGTGACGTCGACTGGGACTTCCCGCTCCAGGTCCGCGATGCGGTGCTGCTCGGCATCGCCGCGACCTCGGCCCGGGTCCCGTGGTTCTCGCGCCCCGAGCGACGGCGTGCCGACGAGCTGCTCGAACGACTCGGGCTGGAGGGAACCGGTCAGCGCCACATCCGCGAGCTGTCCGGTGGCCAGCGACAGCGCATGTTCCTGGCCCGCGCGATGCTCCGCCGGTGCGAGGTGCTGCTGCTCGACGAACCGACCAGCGGCGTGGACCTCGCCACCCGCCACGACATCCTCCACCTCGTCGCCGAGCTGTGGCACGACGGGATGACGGTGCTGATCACCACCCACGACCTCAACTGGGTGGCGGCGCAGCTGCCACGGATCGCACTGCTCGACGGGACGATCGTCGCCGACGGCCCGCCGCACGAGGTCCTGACCGAGGAGCTGGTGGAACGGACCTACGGCGCCCGGATGCGCATCATCCGCGACGGCGACCAGGTCGTCGTCACCGACGAGCACCCCGTCCTCGGCCCGCGGCGGGCCGACCACGCGACGACCCGTGCCGCCGCGGACCCCGGTGGCCGCGCGTGAGCCTGCTGACCGAGCCCCTGGCGTACGCCTTCTTCACGCGCGCGCTGCTCGCCGCGCTGCTCGTCGGCGCCACGTGCGGCGCCCTCAGCACCTTCGTGGTCCTGCGCCGGATGAGCTACATCGGGCACGGGCTCGCCCACAGCGTGCTCGGCGGGGTGGCCGTCGGTGCCGCGCTCGGGTACGGGATCTACCCCGGAGCGGTCGTGGCGACGCTCGTCAGCGCGCTGCTGATCGACCGCGTCGCTCGCCGCCGGGGGCTCCACGCCGATGCCGCGATCGGTGTGGTCACGACCGCGATGTTCGCGATCGGCATCGTCGCCGTCAGCGTCACGCGCACGCCGGGGGTCAACACCGAGGCCATCCTGTTCGGCAACGTGCTCGGCGTGACGACCGCGGACCTGTGGCTGGCGAGCGGCGCTGCGGTCACGCTCGGCGTCGCCCTGTTCGTCGCCTACAAGCCGCTGCTGGCGGTCACCTTCGACCCGGAGGCGGCCCGGACGTCCGGGGTGCGGGCCGACGTGATCGAGGCCGTGATCACGCTCCTGACCGCGGGTGTGGTCATCGCGTCGGTGCGCGTGCTCGGGGTGCTGCTCGTCGCCGCGGCGGTCGTCATCCCGGCGTCGCTCGCGCGGCTCGTGACGGACTCGTTCCCGGTGATGCTGCTCACCTCGACGGTGGTCGGGCTGGTCGCGGGCGCCGTGGGCCTGTACGCCTCGTTCCACCTCGACGTGCCGAGCGGTGCATCCATCGTGCTGGCCGCGAGCTGCCTGTTCGCCGTGACCCTCGCAGCGACCGCTCTCCGGGGCCGCGGCGAGGTGCGACGGGCTCGTTCGGCTGGCGGGTCACTGGCGCCGCAGGGGCTGAGCTCCTAGCCTCTTGCGAACCGTTCGCAGGAGTGCCGTGAGGTTCCGTCCCGTCATCGCCACCGCCGCCGTGGCCGCCCTCGCGATCTCCTGCGTGCCGCGCCAGACCGAGGACGGGGCCACGCCCGCCCAGCCGACGGCCGAGGATGCCAGCGACGAGGGCGCCGACACCGACGCGACGGAGGCACCCGAGGGACCAGAGCTGCGCATCGTGTCCACGGTCGCGCCCATCGCCGACGTCATCGCCCAGGTGCTCGGCGACCGCGGTGAGGTACACGCGCTGGTGCCGGCCGGGATGGATTCGCACAACTACGAACCGCGTCCGAGCGACGTCGCACCGCTGACCGAGGCCGACGCGTTCATCGACAACGGCCTCGACCTCAACCCGGCCGCGATCGAGCTGGCCGAGGCGAACCTGCCCGCGGGCGCGCCGGTGGTGCTGCTCGGTGACGAAGCGCTGGACGCCACGGCGCTCTCGGACGACCACTGGCACACCCACGGCGACAGCCCACCGCACAGCCACGGGGGCGACACCCACAGCCACGACGACGGCGAACCCCACAGCCACGACGACGGCGACGGTGGGGGCCCGGCGGGCGTGAACCCCCACGTCTGGACCAGCGTCCCGAACGTCGTGGCGTACGTCGACGTCATCGCGGCGACGCTGACCGACGCTCGACCCCGAGGGCGCCGGCGGGTACGCGGAGCGCGCCACGACCTACGTGGAGGAGCTCGAGGAGCTCGACACCGCGATCCGGACAGCGGTCGACACCCTGGACGCCGACCGCCGCAAGCTCGTCGTCTACCACGACGCGTGGACGTACTTCGGGCGCGAGTACGGCCTGGAGGTGGTCGCCGCCGTGCAGCCCTCGGACCACGCCGAGCCGTCCGCGAGCGACGTGCGCGCCATCATCGACCAGATCCGCGCCGAGGACGTCCCGGCCGTCTTCGGGGCCGAGGAGTTCGCGAACTCGGTGAGCCAGGCGATCGCCGACGAGACCGGAGCGAGGTACGTCGGTGACCTCGCCGACGACACCCTGCCGGGCGCTCCGGGGGAACCGGGGCACAGCTACGTCGGGATGCTCGCGACGAACGCCGCCCGCATCGTCGATGCGCTCGGCGGCGACGCCTCCGCGCTCGATCCCTGGTCCGTCTGACGACAGCGGAGGGCGCGAGCCCGCACGGGCGGAGGCCGGGGTGATCCACGGGCGAGGGCGGGCCCGCGGGCCCGCCCTCGCGCCGTCGATCCGGATCAGTCCGTGCCGGTGGCCTCGTCGTCGCCGCGGTCACCGCCGGCGAGCTCGACCGGGGGCACGTCCGGTGCGGACGGTGAGTCCACGGCGCGGAAGCCCACCGTGTCGCCCTCGGTGTCGACGCCGGCCACGATCAGCTGCCCCGGGGTGAACTCGCCGAGCAGGATGCGCTCGGAGAGCTTGTCCTCGAGCTCGCGCTGGATCGTGCGGCGCAGCGGGCGGGCACCGAGCTGGGGGTCGTAGCCCTTCTCGGCGAGCCAGGTCTTCAGCTCGTCGGTCAGCTCGAGGTCGAGGTCCTTGATGCGCAGCTGGCTCTTGACCCGCTTGAGCATCAGGTCGACGATCTCCTTGACCTCGTCCCTCGACAGCGGGTGGAAGACGATGGTGTCGTCGATGCGGTTGAGGAACTCGGGCCGGAAGTGCTTCTTGAGCTCGTCGTCGACCTGGCTCTTCATCTTCTCGTACATGGACGCGTCGTCGGCCGCCACGAACCCGACCGCGGGGGCGGTCAGGTTCCGCGTCCCGAGGTTCGAGGTCATGATCAGGATGGTGTTCTTGAAGTCCACCGTCCGACCCTGCGCGTCGGTGAGTCGCCCGTCCTCGAGGATCTGCAGGAGGGTGTTGAACACGTCCGGGTGGGCCTTCTCGACCTCGTCGAACAGCACCACCGAGAACGGCTTCCTGCGCACCTGTTCGGTGAGCTGACCGCCCTCGTCGTAGCCGACGTACCCCGGGGGCGACCCCACGAGGCGGCTGACGGTGTGCTTCTCCATGTACTCGGACATGTCGAGGTGGATCAACGAGTTCTCGTCGCCGAACAGGTACTCGGCGAGGGTCTTGGCGAGCTCGGTCTTCCCGACGCCCGAGGGGCCGAGGAAGATGAACGACCCGGACGGACGCTTCGGATCCTTGAGGCCCGCCCGGGTGCGCCGGATGGCCTTGGACACCGCGGTGATCGACTGCTCCTGCCCGATGACGCGCTTGTGCAGCTCGTCCTCCATGTGCAGCAGCTTGTCGGTCTCCTCCTGGGTGAGCTTGAAGACCGGGATGCCGGTCCAGACCGCGAGGACCTCGGCGACGACCTCCTCGTCGACGGTCAGCACCTGGTCCATGCCCTCGGACCGCCACTCGTCCTCGCGGTGCTGACGGTTCTCGATGAGCTTCTTCTCCTCGTCGCGCAGACGAGCGGCACGCTCGAAGTCCTGCGCGTCGATGGCCTCCTCCTTCGCGCGACGGGCCTCCTCGATGGAGGCGTCGAGCTCGGCGAGATCCGGCGGCGTGGTCATCGATCGGATGCGCAGGCGCGAGCCCGCCTCGTCGATGAGGTCGATCGCCTTGTCCGGCAGGTACCGGTCGGAGATGTAGCGGTCGGCCAGCTCGGCGGCGGAGACGAGCGCCTCGTCGGTGATGGTCACCCGGTGGTGGGCCTCGTAGCGGTCGCGCAGGCCTTTCAGGATCTCGATGGTGTGCTCCATCGAGGGTTCCTCGACCTTGACCGGCTGGAAGCGCCGTTCGAGCGCGGCGTCCTTCTCGACGTACTTGCGGTACTCGTCGAGGGTGGTGGCACCGATGGTCTGGATCTCACCCCGGGCCAGCATGGGCTTGAGGATCGACGCGGCGTCGATGGCGCCCTCGGCGGCGCCGGCACCGACGAGCGTGTGGATCTCGTCGATGAACAGGATGATGTCCCCGCGGGTGGTGATCTCCTTGAGGACCTTCTTCAGACGCTCCTCGAAGTCGCCGCGGTAGCGGGACCCGGCCACGAGCGCGCCGAGGTCGAGGGTGTAGAGGTGCTTGTCGGTCAGCGTCTCGGGGACCTCGCCGGCGACGATGCGCTGGGCGAGCCCCTCGACGATGGCGGTCTTGCCGACGCCCGGCTCACCGATCAGGACCGGGTTGTTCTTGGTGCGGCGCGACAGGACCTGCATCACGCGCTCGATCTCGCGTGCGCGGCCGATGACGGGGTCGAGCTCGGCTTCGCGGGCAGCCTGCGTGAGGTTGCGGCCGAACTGGTCGAGGACGGTCGAGCCCTCGCGCGCGCCACCGGTGCTGCCCTCGCCGACGCCGGCACCGGCCTTGCCACCCTCGCTGCCCGCGTACCCGGACAGCAGCTGGATGACCTGCTGGCGGACGCGGTTGAGGTCGGCGGAGAGCTTCTGGAGGACCTGGGCGGCCACGCCCTCGCCCTCGCGGATGAGGCCGAGCAGGATGTGCTCGGTCCCGATGTAGTTGTGGCCGAGCTGGAGCGCCTCGCGCAGCGACAGCTCGAGCACCTTCTTGGCCCGCGGGGTGAACGGGATGTGACCCGCGGGCGCGGTCTGGCCGCGACCGATGATCTCGGTGACCTGGTTGCGCACGGCCTCGAGGGAGATGTTCATCGACTCGAGGGCCTTGGCGGCGACCCCCTCACCCTCGTGGATCAGGCCGAGCAGGATGTGCTCGGTCCCGATGTAGTTGTGGTTCAGCATCCTCGCCTCTTCTTGGGCGAGGACGACGACCCGGCGGGCCCGGTCGGTGAACCTCTCGAACATGTGGACGACTCCCCACGGACGGGCCGCTGCGGACCCTCCGGGTGAGGGTCCGGGACCTCGACCGACTGTAACCCATCGGTCCGTCGCGTTCGGGTCCGGTTCGTGGCCATCGGCGGGGTGGTTCTGCCGCCTCCGGCCCCGTCCCGGTCGGGCGGCCGACGGGTCGGCCGCCGGACGGCACGCCTCGGAGCGGTGGGTCGGCGAGGGTGGGGTGCCGGACCCGTTCCGCACCGCATGGGAGCCACCTCGACGCACATCCGCGGCGGCGGGCGGCCCGGCCGTCGGTCGCGCACGCGGCCGCCCCATCGGCCGGGTCGAGCGCCCGGACCCGCCCGGCCTACCGTGGCCGGGTGGCCGCCCGCCTCCGCTCTCCCGTCCGCTCCGCCGTGCTCGGCGGTCTCCTCGTCGTCGGGACCGCCGGCTGCACCGCGGGCCGCGACCGACCTCCCGAGCCCGGTCGCGGCGGCGCTCGACCCGGCCGCCGGCGCCGTGCTCGCGGACGCCGCCGACCGGCTCGCCGCGGCGCTGGAGCGCGGACGACCCCTGCCGGGCCCTCGCCGAGGTGGACGACGCTCGAGACCGCGCGCCGCCGCGGCCCAGCGGGCGGGCACGCGCCGGAGGCGGTCGTCGCCGAGACCGTCCGGGTGGCACGCGCGGTGACCGCCGGGCGCTCTGCGAGGCGACGCGGTCGGCCTCGACGCCCCAGCCGGAGCGGACGGGAGGCCGGCGAGGACGCGCGACGACGACGAGGTGGAGACGGCGACGCCGGGCCACCGACGGGTCGGAGGCCGGCGCGGCGCGGGAACGACCGAGGCCGGTCGGCGCGCCGGACGGCGACGGCGCGACGGTGACGGCGGCGCCCGGCAACCGCGGCGAGCGGCAACGCCGGCGGCGGACAGCGGCAACGGCAACGGAGAACGGCGGGAACGGCAACGCCGGCGGGAACAGCGGCAACGGCAACGGGGGCGGCGGGAACGGCAACGGCCGCGGAGGCGGCGGATGACCCGGCCGAGCGGTGGACCGGGGCCGCGGCCGGCCCATCGAGCGCTCGCGCCACGACCGGCGCCGGTCCGGCGCCGACGGCGTCGGACGACGACGCGACGCAGGCGTGCGCGCCACCGGGCGGGCCCGCTGCGGATCGCCCCGACCGCAGACGCGGCCGCGACCGCACCCTCGGCCCTGCTGCCGGCCACGCTCGGCCAGGGCCGCTACCGGGTCACCGGTCGGCTCGGCGTCGGCGGGATGGGCGTGGTCGTCCGCGCCTGCGACGAACGTGCTCGGCCGCGACGTCGCGATCAAGCTCCTCGCCGACAACCTGGCGCTCGACGACGGGTCGCGCGCCCGGTTCCTCCACGAGGCCCGTGCCGCGGCCGCCATCACGCGACCCGCGGGTGGTCGGCGGTCTACGACGTCGGCGAGGAGGACGGCCGTCCCTACCTCGTCATGGAGTGCGTCGACGGCCCGAGCCTCGCCGAGGTGCTCGCCGACCGAGGGCCCGCTCGACGGCGACGTGGTCCGAGCGCGTCGCCGTGGACGCGCTCGGTGCGCTCGAGCGGCGCGCACGAGGCCGGACTGCTCCACCGCGACGTCAAGCCGGGCAACCTCCTGCGTGCGCCCGATGGCACACGAAGGTGACCGACTTCGGCGTGGCCGTCGCCGTCGACGGGGAACGGCTCACCCGGACGGGGTTCGTCATCGGGACCGCCGGGTACCTCGCGCCCGAGCGGCGCCGCGGGGACCCGGCGACGGTCCGCACCGACCTGTGGGCGCTCGGCGCCACGCTGACCGAGCTGCTGACGGGCGCCGCCCCGGCGACGAGGCGCCCGCGGCTATCCGCCGACCGCGACGACCTCTCGCCACGACTCCGCGAGCTGCTGCGCCGGCTGCTCGCCGAGCACCCCGACGACCGACCCGCGCGATGCGCTCGCGGCGCTCGACCTGCTCGCCGAGGACCCCGCCCGCAGCGGCGCACCCACGCCGCCTCCCGCCAACGTCCGCACCTCGCTGCTGCCGGCCTCGACCGGCACGGGACCGCTCGCGGCGTCGCGACCGGCGAGGGACCCGGCCGGTCGACGCCGGGTCCGAACCCGCGCCCTCGCGGTCCCCAGCACCGCGGGCGAGGCGGTCGGCCGCGCTGGGCGCGGTCGCCGCTCGCGGCCGCCGCGCTCGTCGCGACCGGTGTCCTCACGGCAGGCGGGCCGCCGGACCGCGGGACACGCCGGACCGACCCGCGCTTCGGCACCGTGGTGGTCGACCCGGACGACCCGGCCGGGACCGCGCGGGAGCTCGCCGACCGGCTCCGCCAGCACGCGGCGGGGTAGGCCCCAGCCGTGACCCTCGGCGACGGAAATCGACGGCCTGACGTCGTCACGGAGCTGCGCCAGAACCGGATGGCGCCGTCCCGCGGGCCGACGGTGAGCACCCCGTCCGCGCGGAGGGCGTCCACCCAGCGGTCGACGTGCGACTGGTGGAACACGAAGGGGACCAGGTCGCGCTCGCGAGGCAGCTCGAGGACCACCTCGCCGCGGGCCGGCAGCCGGGAGATGCGGCCGAGCACGTCGCGCAGCACGCGGTAGACCGGGTCGGGCGCACCCGCGGCGTCCGGCAGCGTGCCCTCGGTCCTTGCGCGCGCGATGTCGGCCCGGAGCTGTTCGATGTACGCGGCCCAGGCGTGGGCGTCCGCGGCAGCGACACGGACGGTCGGGGCGGCCGGCCGGGGTCGGCGGCGTCGTGGACGACCGCGGTGCCCTTGCCCGCGTGCTTGGCGGCGAACAGCGCCTCGTCCGCGGCGCGCTGGAGCGCGGCCACGTCACCCGCCGGGTGCCAGCAGCGCGACCCCGACCGAGCCGCCGGCGGTCAGCTCGACCTCGGTCGACGCGTGGGCGACGTCGATCGGTCGCGCGAGCGACCCGATGATCGCCTCGGCGAGCGCTCGGGCTCGTGCTTCGTCGGCACCCTCGACGACGAGCGCGAACTCGTCCCCACCGAGCCGCGCGACCGTGTCGGTCGGCCGGACGAGCGCCGGAGACGGTCCGCGACGGCGACCAGCACACCGTCGCCCGCCGCGTGGCCGTAGAGGTCGTTGCAGCCCTTGAAGTCGTCGAGGTCGACCGCGAGCAGCGCGACCGGCCGACCCTCGCGGGCGCCGCGCTGGGCGGCCTCGTCGCAGCCGTTCCTCGAAGCGGCCGCGGTTGGCCAGCCCGGTCAGCGGGTCGTGCGCCGCACGCTGCGCGAGCCGCGCCTCGAGCTCGCGCCGGGCGGTGATGTCCACGAAGGTCGACACGACCGCCCAGCGTCCGGACCGCGTCGTCCTGCTCGAGCGGCACGGCGCTCTGGAGCAGCCACTGGGGCGCACGAGCGCCGACGACCAGGCCGATCACCTCGTCGCGGATCGCCTCACCCGTCGACCGGGCACGCCGCCGGGCGCCGACGCGAGCGGCGACCTCGCGCCGTCCTCGCGCAGCAGCCGCCAGGCGGTGATCGGATGACGCGCGAGCCGACGAAGGGACGCGCGCTGTCCGCGAGGAGCGCCGGCGAACAGCTCGTGCGGCGACGCCGTTGCCGTAACGCGACACGCCGTCGGCGTCCGAGACGACCACGGCGACGCCGAGGCTGTCGGCGAAGCGACGGAAGGCGGCGTCGAGCACCACGGAGACCACCTCCCGTCCTGGACGTGCCACCGCGTCCGGCGGGTCCCCCGGCCGGGTGACGGGTCACCCCTGCTATCGGCCGGTCACCTCGGGACTTGACGGTGGCCTCGCGGGCCACGCCGCCTCGCCCCTGCCACCGGCGACGTCCCGCCGGCACCGGGTCAGTACCACTTGGTCGGCAGGTCGCCCTCCGGCGGTCGCGCGACCAGCTCGAGCAGCTCGTCGACGTCGTCGGTGACCGCGTACAGGCGGCGGTAGTCGGGCCGGGCGAAGTCCGCGGCGTAGAGCTGCTCGAAGAAGGCCAGCAGCCCGTCCCAGAACCCGTCGACCTGGAGCAGCACGATGGGGCGACGGTGGTAGCCGAGCTGCTTGAGGGTCAGCACCTCGAGCAGCTCCTCGAGCGTCCCGAAGCCACCGGGCAGCGCCACGAACGCGTCCGCCCGCGCGATCATCTCCTGCTTGCGGCCCCCATGTCGGCGGTGACCACCAGCTCGTCGCAGTCGCGCGTCGGCGATGCCGCGTTCGACCATCAGCTCCGGCAGGACCCCCGTGACGCGGCCGCCGGCGGCGCGGACGGCGCGGGCGGTCGATCCCCATGAGCCCGACCGAGGTGCCGCCGTAGACCAGCTCGTGCCCGGCCTCGCCGAGGGCGGTCGCCGTAGGCGTGCGCGGCGTCGGCGAAGCGCGTCGTGGATCGCCTCGGACGACGAGCAGTAGGTCGTGATGCGCACGGTCGCTCCCTCCGGGTCAGCTGAGGTCGATCTCGTAGCGGACGTAGGGGCTGCGGGTCGCGACCCGGTCGTAGAGCCGCCGCGCCACCTCGTTGTCCTCCTGCGGTGATCCAGTACACCGACGCGCACCCGAGCTCGCGGGCCGCGGAGGGTCAGCGCCTCGATCGAGCGCGCGCCGACGCCGCGTCCCCGGTGGTCCGGGTGGACGACCAGGTCCTCGAGGTAGCAGACGTCCCCGTCCCCCAGGTGTGCGGGTGGACGACGTGGTGCGCGAGCCCGACCACCTCGCCGTCGATGCACGCGACGATGCCGCCGAGGCCCTGCTCACGGTGCAGGACCCGGCGCCAGGTGGCCTCGGTCACCTCGGCCGACGAGCTCGCTCGCCGTAGAAGTCGAGGTAGATCGCCCACAGCTCGTCCCACACGGGGCGGTCGCGTTCGGCAGGGGCCGGACGGTGAGGCTGGGTCCACGGCAGGCCCTCCGGTGCGGTCACGCGGCGAGGACGGTTCAGGCTCGGGTCGCAGCGTCGGGAAGAGGATGACGTCGCGGATGTTGTGGACGTCGGCGAGCAGCATCACGAGCCGGTCGACGCCGATGCCGAGCCCGCCGATCGGCGGCAGGCCGAGCTCCATCGCGCGCAGGTAGGGCTCGTCGATCGGCATGGCCTCGTCGTCGCCGGCGGCCTTCGCCGCGGCCTGGGCCTCGAACCGCTCGCGCTGGTCGACGGGGTCGATCAGCTCGGAGAAGGCGTTGCCGAACTCGCGCTCGGCGACGATCAGCTCGAACCGTTCGGTGACGTGGTCCTGGTCGCGGTGACGGCGCGCCAGCGGCGAGACCTCGATCGGGTAGTCGATCACGAAGGTCGGCTCCCAGAGGGTGTGCTCGACGAGCGCCTCGTACACCTCGAGCGCGAGCTTGCCGACGCCCCACGCGTCCTCGCGGTGCACCTCGTGCGCGTCGCACAGCGTCACGCCAGGTGGCGAGGTCGTCGTCGTAGGACAGCTCGGGCCGTCCGGTCGCCTCGCGCACCAGGTCGAGCAGCGGGACGCGCCGGAACGGGCCGGCGAGCGAGATGGGCCGGCCGCCGTAGGTCAGCTCGAGGGTGCCGGTGGCCTCGCGCGCGGCCCGCTGGACGAGCGCCTCGGTCAGGTCCATGACGTCGTGGTAGTCGGCGTAGGCCTCGTAGCTCTCGAGCATCGTGAACTCGGGGTTGTGCCGGGTGGACATCCCCTCGTTGCGGAAGCTGCGGTTGATCTCGAACACCCGGTCTCATGCCGCCGGCGATGAGGCGCTTGAGGTACAGCTCCGGCGCGATGCGCAGGTACAGGTCGGTGTCGAGCGTGTTGTGGTGGGTGACGAACGGTCGCGCCGCCGCGCCCCCGGGGATGGGGTGCAGCATCGGGCGTCTCGACCTCGACGTAGCCGCGGTCGTCGAGCTCGGCGCGGAGGGCCTTCAGCACGGCGGCCCGGATCGGCGAACACGCGCCGGGCGTCGGCGTTGACGACCAGGTCGACCTCGCGCTGGCGGAAGCGCGCCTCGGTGTCGGTCAGCCCGTGCCACTTGTCCGGCAGCGGACGCAGGCCCTTGCCCAGCAGGGTCAGCGTCGACGGGCTTGACCGACAGCTCGCCGGTCTTCGTCGCCAGGACCTCGCCGGTCGCGCCGAGCCAGTCGCCGACGTCGAGCAGGTCGAGCAGGTCGCGGGACGGCTCGTCGACGGCCTTGACGGGCACGAACAGCTGCAGCTGCGCGTCGGCCTCCTGGAGCACCAGGAAGTGGAGCCGGCCCATCGCGCGGCGGGCGACGATGCGGCCCGCGACGGTGACCTGCGTCGCCGGTCTCCTGCCCGGTTCGAGGTCGGGTAGCGGTCGACGACCTCGGCCACGGTCGCGGTCGGCCGGAACGAGAAGGCGTACGGCTCGACGCCGCGCGTCGCGGAGCTGGTCGATCTTGGCGCGGCGGGCCGCGACGATCTCGTCGAGCTTGCTCGCTCGTCGTCGTCGGAACGTCGGAGGCGTCGGGCGGGGTGCGGAACGGGCGACGAACGGTAGCGCTGGCCCCGCGGCGAGCGGGCCGCGGCCAGGTAGGCGTGACGGGACGGCCACGACAGGTCGCGGCAGGAGGCCGCGTCAGGGGCGGTTGCGGTCCCAGACGACGCTAGGCCCTTCAGCGTCAGCCACGGGTCGTGGTGGTCGATGGTCGGCACGCGCTCGAGGACCGCGGCGCGAGCCCGCCGGTGGCCACGGTCGTCACGCCGGGTCCGAGCTCGCGCGGCGATGCGCGTCGACGAGCGCGTCGACCTGCCCGGCCGCGCCGTACACGATGCCCGACTGCAGGGCCGTCACGGTGGAGCGACCGATCGGCGACGGCGGGGTGACGGGCTCGACCCGCGGCAGCCGGGCGCACGGCGCACCAGCGCCTCGCCGAGGTGCGACGCCCGGGGCGATGGCGCCGCCGACGAACTGGCCCTGGCCGTCGACGACGTCGAAGGAGGTCGCGGTGCCGAAGTCGACGACGATGGCCGGGCCGCCGTACAGCTCGTAGGCCGCGACGGCGTTGACGATGCGGTCGGCGCCGATCTCGCGCGGGTTGTCGACCCGGAGGGCCAGGCCGGTGCGCACGCCCGGTTCGACGCACCAGCAGCGGCTCGCGCAGGTACGCGGGTCGCGAGCTGCCGCAGCGTCTCGGTGACGTCCGGCACGACCGAGAGACGATCGTGCCGTCGACGTCCTGGTCGAGGTCGAGGCCCGAGAAGCGCAGCAGGCCCGCCAGCTTCAGGGCGAGCTCGTCGGCGGTCTCGTCGCGCGTGGGTCGAGAGGCGCCAGTGGTCGACGGAGCTCGCCGCCGTGGAAGGTGCCGACCACGGTCGTGCGAGTTGCCGACGTCCACGGCGAGCAGCACCTCAGGCCCTCCGGGACGCGGTCGGGCGTCGACGGCACGGACGTCGAGCGCGATGTCGAGCTGCGGCGCCGAGTGGGTCAGCGCCGCCGACCGCGACCCGGTCCACGCCGGTCGCGGCGTACGGCGCGCCACGGTGTCGAGCCGGATCGGCCCCGGACGCCTCGAGCAGCACCCGCTCGCGGCGCCACGTGCGCGCGAGGTGCGCGACCGCCTCGGCGCACCCTTCGGGCGTGAAGTTGTCGAGCAGCACGTCGCGCGCGCCGGCGTCGACGCGCCTCGTCGAGCTCGGCGAGCGAGGTCGACCTCGACCTGGACGTGCCGGCCCCCGGCGGCGCGCGAGCGCCGGCGCGTCGGCCTCCGCCACCCCGCCGGCGGCGGCGACGTGGTTGTCCTTGACCAGCAGCGCGTCGGCGAGGCCGACGCGGTGGTTGACCCCACCGCCGGCGCGGACGGCGGCCTTCTCCAGCAGCCGCAGGCCGGGCGTGGTCTTGCGGGTGTCGCGCACGACGCAGCCGGTCCCGGCGACGGCGGCGACGAACGCGCGGTCCGGGTGGCGACCCCGGAGAGGTGGGTGAGGAAGTTCAGGGCGGTCCGCTCCCCGCCAGCACCGACGCGAGCGGCCCGTCGATGCGCGCCGAGGACCTGCCCCGCGGCGACGCGTCGCCGTCGACGGACGTCGAGCGCGACCTCGACGTCCGGGTCGACGGCCGCGAAGGTCAGCGTGACCAGGCGCAGCCGGCGACGACACCGTCGGCGCGGGCGACGAGCGCCGCCTCGCCCGGGCAGGTCGGCCGGGACGGTCGCGGCCGTGGTGACGTCGGCGGCGCGGCGTGCGCGGGGTCGGCGTCGACGCGACCTCGAGGTCCTCGGCCAGCGCACGGGCGACGCGCGCGTCCGGCGCGCGACGCCGACCGCGTCCGGGTCGAGCACGCCGTCGCCGGGCAGCGGGCCGCGGGCGTGGCGAGCGGCGCGCGGCGTTCAGGCGATACCTCGCACGTCGCCGTGCCGTTCGGCCGTCGCGATCGCCGACGGGTCGGTTGTCAGCGTCGACGTACACGACGGTCGGGTGCCAGCGCCCGCGCCTCGGCGTCGTCGAGGTCGGCGTACGAGATGATGATGACGGTGTCGCCGGGGTGGACGAGCCGAGCGGCGGCGCCGTTCAGGCACACCACGCCCGAGCCGCGCTCGCCCTCGATGACGTAGGTCTCCAGCCGGGCACCGTTGTCGTTGTCGACGACCTGGACCTTCTCGTTGGCCAGCAGGTCGGCGGCGTCCATGAGGTCGCGGTCGATGGTGATCGACCCCACGTAGTCGAGGTTCGCCTCGGTCACCGTGGCGCGGTGGATCTTGGACTTCATCATCGTGCGGCGCATCGCACCCGCCTCTCTGTCCGTGTCGTCCGCCGCGCTCCACGCGCCGGTTCCGACCGGTCCCACCGCGGCTCCGCGGCGTCAGCCGGTCGCTGCCAGCAGCCGGTCCTCGTCCTCGGTGTCGCCCACCACGACGTTGTCGATGAGGCGGACCGGGCCGACGTAGGCGGCGACGGCGACCAGCAGCTGGTCGACCTCCGGGGAGCCGTCTCCCGCCTCCCCGCGCGCGGCACGGCGTCGGGCGGACGCGAGGGTCTCGGGGTCGAGCACCTCGACGTAGTCGACGGTGACCCCGGGGGCGGCGGCGAGGGTAGCCGCGACCGCGTCGGCGACCGGGAACCGCCGGGGCAGCCGCCCGCCGCGCCGGTCGCGGCGCGTGCGGCCTCGACGCCCGCGCGCAGCGCACGCGACAGGGCCGCGCGGCGTCGCGACGCTCGTCCGGCGCCAGGCGGCGGTTCCGCGACGACATCGCCAGCCCGTCCGGTTCCCGGACGGTCGGCGCACCGACGATCTCGACCGGCAGGTCGAGGTCGGCGACGACCCGCCGGATGACCGTCAGCTGCTGGAAGTCCTTGCGTCCGAAGACGGCCACGTCGGGCTGCACGATCGCGAACAGCTTGGTGCACACGGTGGCGACACCGTCGAAGTGGCCGGGCCGGGACGCGCCGCACAGCCGGTCGGTCAGGCCGCGACCGTCACCGTCGTCACCGGGGGACGCGGGTAGACCTCGGCGACGTCGGGCGCGAACACGTAGCGCGGGCGCGGCGTCACCGAGGCCGGCGAGCTGTTCCTCGTCGCCCTCGAGGTCACGCGGGTAGGCCTCGAGGTCGTCGGCGCGGTCGAACTGGGTCGGGTTGACGAAGATGGACACCACGGTCAGGTCGGCGTGCCGAGCGGCCTCGCGCACCAGTGCGAGGTGGCCGTGCGTGCAGCGCCCCCATCGTCGGGCACCAGCGCGACGCGCGGCCCGTCGCGCGGGCCTCCGCGACGGCGGCGCGCACCTCGGCGATCGTGGTCAGGCGCTCCACGGGCCCTCCGGCGCGGCGGGTCGAGCAGGGCGTCGAGCTCGCCGCGGCCGCGGGACAGCGGCCGGCCCGGACGCGGCCGAGCAGGACGCGCGACAGGTCGCGGTAGGCCGCCGAGAGGTCGGGGACGTCGGCCGCGAGCGCATCGAGGTGGCGCGCCACGGTGCCGACGTCGCCGCGGACCACGGGGCCGGTCAGCGCGCGGGCCCCGTCGGTGAGCGCGTTGGCGACGCTGCGCTCGACCAGCGGGCCGAGGAACGCGGCCGGGTCGTCGACGCGCGCCGCGAGCAGCAGCTGGCGCGCGACCACGACCGCGGCCGCGGCGGCGTTGCTGCCGATCGCCAGCCCCGCGTGGTACAGCCGACGGGCGTCGTCGGGCACGTCGTGCGGGTCACCGCCGAGGGCGCCGACCAGGTCGCGGGCCCAGCCCGGTCGGCCGGGGCGGCGGTCACGGCCCACGCCGTCCCGACGAGCAGGTCCGGGTCCTGCGGCGCCCGTCGGGACGGTCATCGGCGGGGTGGCAGGCCGCGACGCGCGCGCCGCTGAGGGCGGCGCGGCGCAGCGGCGCCAGGCCCCGCGACCCCGCCACGTGGACCACCCGCTGGCCCTCGCGCGAGCGCGTCGGCCGCGCGCCAGCTCGGTGACCACCTCCTCGACGCACGTCGTCCGGGGTCGCGACGACGACCAGGTCGGCGGCCGCCGACCGCGTCGCGCGGCGTCCTCGTGCGGTCGGCAGCCGGCGACGAGCGCGGCGACCCGGTCGCGGGCCCGGCGCTCCCGCCGGCGACCGCGACGGGCCGGTAGCCGGCGCGCGCCAGCGCGACCGCCAGCAGCGTGCCGACCCGCCCGGCCGAGACCGCGACACGGCGACGGCTCCCGTCCGGCGCGGTCACGCGCGTCGCCTCGTCCGGGTCGAGGCCGGGCCGGTCGAAGCGCGGCGGCGGGGCGGCCGGGCCGTCGGGGCGGCGCGAGGTGGCGGCCGGGTACGTCGTCGAGGCGGACCACCAGCTCGATGCCCTCGATCGGGGCCAGCGCCGGCGAGCGCCTGGGTGACGCGGCGGCCGTCGGGCAGCGTGCCGCCCGGCCACACCTCGAGCAGCGGCACGAGGACGAAGGCCCGCTCGGTCAGCCGCGGGTGGGGCAGCTGGAGGTCGGCGGTGTCGACCACCGCGTCGCCGACGAGCAGCAGGTCGATGTCGAGGGGGCGCGGTCCCCACCGCTGCTCGGTGGCGCGGTCGCGCCCGAACGCCGACTCGAGCAGCTGGGTCTCGGCCAGCAGCGCCTCGGGCGAGAGCGCCGTCCGGCCGCGGACCACGAGGTTCAGGTAGGGGTCCTGGGGCACGTGGCGCGGGTCGTCCGGCGGGCGGCCACGGTGCGGTCTCGTAGACGGCCGGAGACCTCCTCGACGGCGAACCCGTCGAGGTCGTCGAGCGCGTAGACGGCGGCGGTCAGCGTCTCGAGCGCGTCACCGACGTTGGCGCCGAGCGACAGGAAGGTGAGCGCGGCCACCGTCAGGTCCGGCTGCGGCGGACGGTGACGGCGACCTCGGCGGCGACGACCGGCAGCGGCGCGGCCGGCTTGTGGACGGTCACCTCGGCGGCGTGCACGCGTTCGTCCGCGAGGCACCGGGCCGCGACGCGCTCGGCGACGGTCTCGATGAGGTCGACCGGCTCGGCCGCGACCAGCGCGGCGACGGCGGCGGCAGGTCGCCGTAGTGGACCGTGTCGGCGACGTCGTCCGAGGCCGCCGCCGGCGCGAGGTCGAGCTCGAGCGCCAGGTCGACGACGAAGCGCTGGCCGAGCTCGCGCTCGTGCGGCAGGACGCCGTGGTGGGCGAACACCTCGATGCCGGTCACGCTGATGCGGTCCACGTGGCTCCCGGTCGTCGGACGGCGAGGCTACTGCCGCGGCCCGTCCGACGCCGCTCCGCGGGCGCACGGCCGGTCGCGACGGCGTGGGCGACCCGCACGGCGCGGACGGTCGCGGCGACGTCGTGGGCCCGGACGATGCGGGCGCCGGCGCGCCGACGGCGGCCGCGGCGACCGCGAGCGAGCCCTCGAGCCGGTCGGTCGGGTCGTCGACGCCGGTCAGGGTGCCGATGAAGCCCTTGCGCGACGCGCCGACGAGCACGGGTCGGCCGAGCGAGGTCAGGTCGCGGACGGCGCCGAGCAGGGCCAGGTTGTGCGCGACGCGTCTTGCCGAACCCGATGCCCGGGTCGACGACGATGCGCTCGGCCGGGCAGGCCCGCGGCGACGAGGTCGCGGACGCCGAGGGCGAGGTGGTCGAACACCTCGCGCGACCACGTCCGTCGTAGCGCGGCGGCGTCCTGCATCGTGCGTGGCTCGCCGCGCAGGTGGGTGAGCACGTAGGGGACGCTCGAGGTCGACGCACGGCCGGCGAGCAGGTCCGGGTCGAGCGAGCCGGCCGACACGTCGTTGACGATGCTGGCGCCGGCGGCGACCGCGGCGCGCGCGACCTCGGCCTTCACGGTGTCGATCGGCGACGATCGGCGCCGTCGGCGGCGAGCGCCTCGACCACGGGCAGGACGCGGCGCGAGCTCCTCGTCGGCGGGGACCGGCTCCGCGCCGGGCCGGGTGGACTCGCCGCCGACGTCGATGGCGTCGGCACCGGCGGCGAGCAGCGCCCGGCCCGCCGCGGATCGCGGCCGCCGGGTGGTCGGCCGGGTCGTAGGCGCGTCCCACCGTCCGAGAACGAGTCGGGGGTGACGTTGAGGATGCCGAGCACGACCGGGCGCGACGCCGGTCGGCAGCGTCCCGGCCGGCGTGACGAGGTCCGGCGCGCCGCCGAGCCAGGCGGCGACGGCCGCGTCGACGACGTCGCCGAGCGGGCCGGCCAGCTCGCGGCCACCGACGCGGCCGGCGGCGTCGACGAGCCGCGACGGGACGGCCATCACCTCGAGGCGGTCACCGCTCGGCGTGCCCGACCCCGCGGGCGGCCGCGACCTTCTCCGCGATCTCGCCGGCGCGGTCGAGGCCGGTCAGCACCAGCTGGGCCGGGCCACCGTCGGGGACGAGACGGGCATCCTCGAC
Organism: uncultured Nitriliruptoraceae bacterium; assembly: GCA_963850715.1. GTDB lineage: Bacteria > Actinomycetota > Nitriliruptoria > Nitriliruptorales > Nitriliruptoraceae > Nitriliruptor. Next base: position 122,623 of record CAWKMM010000020.1, read on the forward strand.
GCGGCAGATCGGACGGGCATCGGCCACGGAGCGCCCCTGGTCGCGGACGGTAGGGACGCCGCGAGCCTAGGGGACCGCTCGACCGGCGACGGCGCCGGACGCGCCGCGCGGCCAGGCAGCACGCTCACGTGCAGGGCGGTGCCGCTCCCGCCGCCGCGCAGGAGCGCGAGCGCCTCGGCGCGGGTCCGCGGGTCGTCGCGGAAGGTGCCACGGACCGTCGAGGTGACCGTCGTCGGCACCGGCGCGCCGGATGCCGCGCATCTCCATGCACAGGTGGCGGGCCTCGACGACGACCATCACGCCGCGCGGGTCGAGCTTCCGCTCGAGCGTGTCGGCGATCATCGTGGTCATCCGCTCCTGCAGCCCCGGCCGCTTCGCGCAGACGTCGACGAGCCGCGCGAGCTTGGACAGGCCCGTGACCTGCCCCGCGACGTTCGGCAGGTAGGCGACGTGCGCCACGCCGTTGAACGGGACGAGGTGGTGCTCGCACATCGAGTGGAAGGTGATGTCGCGCATCATCACGATCTCGTCGTGGTGCTCGTCGAAGACGACCGACAGCACGTCGGCCGGGTCGACGAGGAGCCCGGCGAAGATCTCGTCGTACTCGCGCGCGACGCGGGCCGGCGTGTCGACGATGCCGGGACGGTCCGGGTCCTCGCCGATGGCCTCGAACAGCATGCGGACGGCACGCTCGATCTTGTCGTGGTCGAACGTGCCGTTGGGTTCGACGCCCGTGATGTGTCGCACCTTGGCCCTGCTGCGCTCGGCGGCGGTCGTGGCGTCGAGGGGCGCGCGCTCGACGTCGTCGGAGTCTGCGAGCGCGGACGGCCCACCGGTGGCTCCTGACGCCGGTCGACTTCGAGCGGCCGGGCGTCGTCGGACTCGGCCTCGTCTGGCGCGGTCGCCGTGCTCGCGGCGGCTCGTCGCCGCGGCACCCGTGGACGACCCGACCGTTGCCGTTGCCCGTTGCCGTTCCTGCTCGAGGCCGGGTCGAGCCGGCGGAGCTGCGTCGATGACGTCGCTCGGGTCCTCGGCCTCGTCGGGGCGACCGACAGCGCACGCGTCGGCCGCTTGTCGATCGGGCGCGAAGACCTCGGCCATCAGCGCGCCGTCGACGGTCTCGACCTCGAGCAGCTTGGCGGCGAGCGCCTCGAGCACGTGGTCGTTCTCGACCAGGATCTCGAGCGCCTCGTCGTGCGCCTCGTCGAGGAGCTTGCGGACCTCGGCGTCGATCTGCGCGGCGACCTGACCGGAGTAGTCCGGGCCGCCGCCCATCTCGCGGCCCATGAACGGCTGCGCGTCCCCGTGACCGAGCGTGATCGGTCCGAGGATGTCGCTCATGCCGTACTGGGTGACCATCTGCTTGGCCGTCGCGGTGGCCTTCTTGATGTCGTCGCCGGCGCCGGTGGTGATGTCGCCGATCTTCAGCTCCTCGGCGACGCGACCGCCGAGCATCACCGCGAGGCGGTCGATCAGCTCGCTGCGCGAGATGAGGTACTTGTCCTCGGTCGGCAGCTGCATCGTGAAGCCGAGCGCCTGCCCGCGCGGGATGATCGTGACCTTGTGGACCGGGTCGGCGTTCGGCAGCGCGTGACCGACGATGGCGTGGCCGCCCTCGTGGTAGGCGACGGTGCGCTTCTCGCGCTCGGACATCAGGCGGGTGCGGCGTTCGGGGCCGGCGATGACGCGCTCGATCGACTCCTCGAGCTCGGCCATCGCGATCGTCTTCTTGCCGTACCGGGCGGCGAGCAGCGCGCCCTCGTTGACGAGGTTGGCGAGGTCGGCGCCGGTGAAGCCCGGGGTCTGACGCGCGAGCACGGCGAGGTCGACGTCGTCGTCGAGCGGCTTGCCGCGGGCGTGGGTCTGCAGGATCGCCTCGCGACCGATCAGGTCGGGGCGGTCGACCGGGATCTGGCGGTCGAAGCGGCCCGGGACGCAGCAGCGCCGGGTCGAGGATGTCGGGGCGGTTGGTCGCGGCGATGAGGATGACCGTGGTGCGGACGTCGAAGCCGTCCATCTCGACCAGCAGCTGGTTGAGGGTCTGCTCGCGTTCGTCGTGACCGCCGCCCATGCCGGCGCCACGGTGGCGACCGACGGCGTCGATCTCGTCGACGAAGATGATGGCCGGCGCGTTGGCCTTGGCCTGCTCGAACAGGTCACGGACCCGGGAGGCACCGACGCCGACGAACATCTCGACGAAGTCGGACCCGGAGATGGAGAAGAACGGGCACGCCGGCCTCGCCGGCGACGGCGCGGGCGAGGAGGGTCTTGCCGGTCCCGGGCGGGCCGTACAGCAGCGCGCCCTTCGGGATCTTGGCGCCCATCGCCTGGAACTTCTGGGGGTTGGAGAGGAACTCCTTGATCTCGCGGAGCTCCTCGACGGCCTCGTCGGCGCCGGCGACGTCGGCGAAGGTGACCTTCGGCGCGTCCTTGGAGACCATCTTGGCCTTGGACTTGCCGAACTGCATGACCCGGCCGCCGCCGCCCTGCATGTTGTTCATCAGCAGGAAGAAGATCCCGAGGATCAGGATGAAGGGCAGGACCGTGGCCAGGATCGAGGTCAGCGCCGACGGGGATTCGGCGTCGAACTCGGTGCGGAGCTGGCCCGCTCTCGATCCACTCGGCGATCTGGTCACCGACGATGTCGGGGTTGTAGACGACCCGGAAGGGCTGCGCGTCGCCGTCGACGACGCGTTCGCCCTCGATCGCCTGCGACCGGTTGCCGATGGTCGAGACCTCGAGGTCCTGTCCCTGGAGCTGGCCGTCCTCGACCGCCGCGGAGAACTCGGTCCAGGTCAGCTCGTCGGGGGCGTTGGCCGCACCGAGGAAGCTGACGCCGAGCCAGAGCGCCGCCGCGAAGGCGAGGATCCACGGCAGGGGGCCGCGGAGGAGCCGCTGACCTGGCTTCATCTGGTGTTCACCTGCTCGTCGAGTGGGAGCGTGCCTGCGGAGCCGCGCGGCCGACGTGCACGGAACGGCCTCCGAGCGAGGTTCGATGCTACCAGCGGGGTGGGTGGCCGGACCCGGCCTGCGGGGCCTCGGCGCACCGTCCGGCGCACGCCAGGGCGGTCCCGCAGGGGTCACGCGGCCCCGTACACCTCGGGTTTGAGGGTCGCGATGCAGGGCAGGTTCCGGTACCGCTCGGCGTAGTCGAGCCCGTAGCCCACCACGAAGACGTCCGGGACCTCGAAGCCCACGTAGCGGACGGGCAGGTCGACCTCGCGGCGCGACGGCTTGGTCAGCAGCGCCAGCAGCTCGAGCGACGCCGGCTTGCGCGAACGCAGGTTCTTGACCAGGTAGTCGAGGGTCAGCCCCGAGTCGACGATGTCCTCGACGATGACGACGTGCTTGCCCTCGATGTCGGTGTCGAGGTCCTTGAGGATCCGGACCACGCCGGACGACGAGGTGGCGGCGCCGTAGGAGGAGACCGCCATGAAGTCGACCGAGCAGCCTCGAGGCAGTCGCCCACGAAGGTGCGCAGGAGTTACCGATTCATTGCGCCGGCGCGGCGATGGATGACACTCAGCGTTGGACCGGCGACGGATACTTCATTCCGAGGACGAAATCTGCGGACCGGAATCAGGAGGTGTCATGGAGGAACCGCCGCGCGCTGCAACCACAGCGGTCCAGACCGCCGAGATCTGGTCAACCGTGGCAACTCGATGCCATCGGCGCAGCATTCCCATCTCCGTGGCCAGCGCAGTGTTTTACGTCAGCAGCACTGCGCTCTTGTCACTCGCGGGTGTCTTCGGAGGCACCCCTGACCTGCGGCTGGTCTTGGCCGGCATCTTCGCGTTCGTCGTGGCCGCGGCCTTGGGTGTCTTGCGGGAGTGGTCACAAAGGTGGGTGGACCGGGGGCAACGATCCGCGGCGGCGAACCTACGCATCGCCGTCAAGGACGCACTGCGGCCCGTTGCCGAGCAGATCGCAGAGATGCAGAGCCTCACTCCGAGCCAGCGGCGCACCCGGCTCCCCCAAGTCGCACAACAAGTGGCCGGGTCGATGGACCTTCTCTTGCGAGACATCGACGGGCTACGAACCGTTGTCTACGAGCTGAAGGACGGCGGGCGCCGGATGGAGCACATCGCGTACCAGGGCCGCGGCGACAAACCCGGCAGCTTCGAGCGCCACCCCGGCGGAAGGCCGGACCAAGCCTTCGAAGCGCTCGAACAGAACGAATCGCGGCTGGTGCACGACGTCCGCCTCGAGAAACTGCGGGGACGAAGGCAGCGCGGCATCGACCAGGGGTACCGCACCTACATCGCAGTCCCCATCGTCGTCGGCGCGTCCGGTTACGGCATGCTGACGCTGGACGCGCCTCAGGAGAACTCCTTCACCGACACCGATCTGTACCTCTGCGAGTTCGTCGCCGAGCTGCTGGGCATCGCCTTCGCGAGCGCCAACGGCTGATCTGTCCAGTGCAAATGTCACTGGCCCTGGGAAGCTCGTCCGCCCGGACTCGCCGGGCGCGCCGACGTTGTCGTTTTCGGTCGGTGCGGGGTCGGTCTTGGTGCGGCGGCGAAGCCGAGACGTACGCCGTCAACTCACTGAGGCATCCCGCACGAGTGCGGCCGACACGGCGACCGTGAAGGGAGCACTGCTTGGGTTGGGTGTCTATGCAAACAGCCGACGGGCTGTCCGCCAGCCCACGCCAGCCAAGAGGCTCTACTCCGTTGCCTCCGACCATCGAGCAGTTCCCTTGCCCGCTGAAGTCGGGTCTCCCAGAATGGTGTCATAGTTGCTCCAGCACTGTTGCGAGGTCTCCTCAGGTCTGAAGGGGTGCAGATGACGACGATTCCCGTGAAGAACCCCCGCCCGGCCGCGGTCCGGGACTTCTCGAGCGCTGCCACCCGGGCGAAGATCGTCGAGGATGCGAAGCGGACGGTCCGATCTGAGGAAGTCACGCTCGTCCGCCGACTGATGCGGCGCATCGCCCGGACCCCATCCCCGTCTCCGTAGCCATCTTGGGCAACCTCTGTGCTCCAATGAGCAGGCCTCGAGCAAACTCGCTGCAGGACCGTCCTGAGGCAGGATGCCGGAAAGAAGCTACCACTGCTAGGTCGATCCCGGCAGTTCGCCGACGCCGGCCCCAACGGTTGGTGATGGACGCTGCGGCAGCCGGACGGACTCGGCGACGACAGCAAGAACATGGTTGAAGCCGTAGCTGTCGATGTGTTCGACGCTGACCTCACCCGGTTCCACAGGGTTGCCCCCTCCTGGGACTCGCGTCGGACTGTCGGCTGTGAACGGCGCCGGCGAGGGGTGACCTTGATGACGATCTTCCCGAAGGCACCCAGGAATCCTGATGACTACACCAGTTCCGCTCCCGCGTTTCGCGGCCGACGCCACAAAATGTTATCGCCGCCCCCGAAATCGACGTCAACGGCTGCCGACGGAACTCATCGGAATAGTGCCTGCGAGCCAGGTTCTGAATCATCGCTTCCCCAGAAACAACCGCCGGATTCGGCGTGTCCAAGAACCAGGGTCAGGGCCCCTATGTCAGGACCCACAACGCCGACACAGCCATGGGCAGCAATCCAACGAGCAGCAGCGGCGAGTACGGATGGCGCCGATTGATCATCAGCACAGCCGGCGGGGTGATCAGCAGTCCGGCGATGCCGGACACGACCCAGAGCCCGATCACGCTACCGCGATCCAACCCACCGGCGTCCATCGCGGAGAAGGCGGCAAGGATCACCGCGATCCCGCCGCCCACGACGATGGCCAGGACGGAAGCCACCACCCGTTGAACGAGATCCAGACTGACCTGAACCGTCTTTTCTCTACCTGGTCGGGGTCTCGTGGCGGGTTCTCGATGATCTCGATCTCGCGCTGCGCACGATCTCCGATGCGGGGCCTCTTCATCTTGCACCTCCCGGTCGCGGGTCATCTACGGTGCGGCGTTCGTCGGGTCACATGACGTGCCGAATCGGCTCGGGTGGGGGCTCGGTGGTCGCGCTGGGCGGAGGCGATGCCTGATAAATTTACTCTCGATAGATCCTCTTGGATCCACCGATATGGGCGACGCCGGGCGATGTGGAGCTGGTGATGTTGCTCCTACTTCGCCGCCGCCGACCGGCGAAAACACCGCCGTCGAAGCTGCTCGGAACACTGGAACGCTGCTCCGA
>CAWKMM010000021.1:0-80462 GCA_963850715.1 uncultured Nitriliruptoraceae bacterium
CGAGGCCGGTGACCTCGCCGGCCAGGCCAGCACCGCCGCCGTGCTGGCCTTCGAGGCCGTCGCCGGCCTCCTGCTGCTGTTCGTCGTGCTGTTCTTCTACCTCAAGGACGGGCGGCGGCTGCGTGACGCCATCGTGACGACGGCCCCGCCGGCGCGGCAGCCGCTGGTCCGCGAGGGACTCGACCGGGCCTGGACGACGCTCAGCGGCTACGTGCAGGGCCAGCTGCTGGTCGCCCTGGTCGACGCGGTGGCTTCATCGGGATCGGCCTGCTCGTGCTGGGGGTCCCGCTGGCCCTGCCGCTGGCGATCCTGGTGCTCTTCGGTGGCTTGTTCCCCATCGTCGGTGCCGTGGCGACCGGGGCGCTGGCCGTCCTCGTCGCGCTGGCCGACGGCGGGTTGACCACCGCGCTGATCGTGCTGGCGATCGTGGTCGCGGTGCAGCAGCTCGAGGGCAACGTCCTCGAGCCGCTGATCCTCGGCCGGACCATCCACCTCCACCCGTTCGTGGTCGTCACGAGCATCACCGCCGGCGCGGCGCGTGCTCGGCATCCTCGGCGCGTTCCTGGCCGTGCCCGTGGCCGCGATCATCGCACGCATCATCGACCTGCTCCGCGGCCGCCCCGAGGACGGGGGGGACGCCGCCGATGCGTCCGCCGAGGCGAAGGCCGCGGCGACCTGACGCGCCGCCCGGATCCGCGGATCAGTAGACGGGGATCGAGTCGTCGACCTGGCGGGCGTAGGGGTCGATGCCGCCGCGCATCGAGCGGGCCCGGAAGCCCGCGCCGCGCAGCAGCTGGGTCGACTCGAGCGAGCGGACGCCCGACTTGCAGTGGACGACGTACTCGGTGGTCGGGTCGAGCTCGGCGAGCTTGGCCGGCAGCTCGTCCTTCGGGATCAGGACCGCGCCGGGGATCCGGTTGATCTCGTACTCGTGGGGCTCGCGGACGTCGAGGAGCACCACGTCGGGCTTCTCGGCGATCTCGGCGTACTCGACCGGCAGGATCTCGAGGTCCGAGGTCGAGCGGTCGGCGTCCACGGCGCGGTCGTGGGCCGGCATGCCGCAGAAGTCCTCGTAGTCGATCAGCTCGGTGAGCGTCGGGTCGGGCGCCGCAGACCGGGCAGTCCGGGTCCTTGTTGACCTTGACGTACGTCCAGCGCTGCTCGAGCGCGTCGTAGAGGCCGAGCCGGCCGATCATCGGCTCGCCGATGCCGGCGATCAGCTTGATGCCCTCGATGCCCTGGGCGGTGCCGATGTGGCCGGCCATGATCCCGAGCACGCCGCCCTCGGCGCAGTTGGGGACCATCCCCGGCGGCGGCGGCTCGGGGAACATGCAGCGGTAGCACGGGCCCTCCGCGCCCCAGAAGACGCTGAGCTGGCCCTCGAAGCGGAAGATCGAGCCGTAGACGTTCGGGATGCCGAGCAGCACGCAGGCGTCGTTGACGAGGTAGCGCGTCGGGAAGTTGTCGGTCCCGTCGATGACGAGGTCGTAGCCGCGCATGACGTCGAGCGCGTTCTCGGAGGTCAGGTAGGTCCGGTGCTCGACGACCTCGACGTTCGGGTTGATCTCGAGGATCGAGCGCTTCGCCGACTCGACCTTGTGCGTGCCGATGTCGGAGGTGCCGTGGATGACCTGGCGCTGCAGGTTCGAGGCGTCGACCACGTCGTCGTCGACCAGGCCGATGGTGCCGACACCGGCGGCGGCGAGGTAGAGCGCGAGCGGCGAGCCGAGCCCGCCGGTGCCGACGAGCAGCACCTTGGCGGCCTTCAGCCGCTCCTGGCCCTCGATCCCGACGTCGGGGATGATCAGGTGACGGCTGTAGCGCGCGATCTCGTCGTTGGTGAGCGGTTCGCGACGATCGACGACGGCCGGCGGGCGAGCGGACGGGACCACGAGGGCTCCTGGAGGTGGGTGCGGGTGCGGAGCGGATCGAGCTTCGCAGTGTCCAACGCCGTTCCGAGGCCCGAGCTTCCGCGGCAGGGAGAACGGTGCGAACCCCGCCGAGACCGAGGCGTGGGTCCCCCCTGAACGGGTGATCCCTGCGGCCGGACGGCCGCCGAAGATGACCCGCCCGCGACCTGGACAGGGGCCGGAGCAACGTTGAAGGTGTGACACCCCCGGGATCTGCCCGGGGGTGAGTCCCCCTGGGTGCCGACGCAGCGGAGCGCGACGAGGTGGTGCCGGACCGGGACCTGGGCGAACTGCTCGGGCTGCTGGAGCTGATCCCCGAGATCCTGCGGGCGTTCGGCGACCTCGACGCGGACGATCTCGACGCCGGCATCGACGACGCCCTGAGCCGGATCGGCAGCTACGCCGACGTCGACCGCAGCTACCTGTGCCTCCTCGACGAGCCCGACGGGACGATCAGCAACACCCACGAGTGGTGTGCCCCGGGGATCGAACCGCAGATCGGCGAGCTGCAGCGGGTGCCGATGGAGGCGATCGCGTGGTGGCTGCCACGGTTCCGCGACGGCCAGACGGTCCACATCCCGTCGGTCGACGACCTCCCCGAGGACCGCGCCGACGAACGTGACCTCCTCGCGCCACAGGGCATCCGCTCGCTCGTCACCGTGCCGCTGTTGTCCTCCGGGCGCCTCGTCGGCTTCATCGGGTTCGACTCGGTCGGTCGGACCCGTGACTGGTCGCACGGCGCCCTGCTGCTGCTCGGCGCGGTCGCCGATGTCATCTGCGGCGGACTCATGCGACGCGAAGCGTTCGACGCCCTCGCCCACCGCGAGGAACGCTTCCGGGCGCTCGTGCGCCACTCCTCCGACGCCGTCATGATCCTCGACGGGGGCCACCGGTTCGTCGAACTCGGTCCCTCCGTGGAACGGGTCCTCGGCTGGCACGGTCAGCTCCGCGCGGGCACCAGCTACCTCGACGCGGTCCACCACGAGGACGCCAGCCGTGTCGAGATGGCGTTCCGGCACGCAGCCGACCTGCCCGGCCGCGAGGTCCGCATCTCCGACCACCGCCTGCGGCACGCCGATGGGTCGTGGCGGTGGTTCCTGGCCAGCGCGGTCGACCTGCGTGCGGACGCCGCTATCGGCGGCACCGTCGTCAACGCGCACGAGATCACGTCGCGGAAGGTGGTCGAGGAGGCGTTGCAGCACCAGGCGCTGCACGACCCCCTGACGGGGCTGCCGAACCGCGGCCTGCTCTTCGACCGGCTCGAGCACGCCCTGGCCAGGACCGAACGCAGCCAGCGCTCCGTCGGGGTGGTCTTCCTCGACCTCGACCGGTTCAAGCTGATCAACGACTCGCTCGGCCACACCATCGGCGACGAACTGCTGGTCGAGGTCGCTCGCCGACTGGCGTCGGTCACGCGTCCGCGCGACACGGTGGCGCGGTTCGGAGGGGACGAGTTCGTGGTCCTGCTCGAGGATCTGCCGGACGGTGAGGCGGCGGTCGAGGGCGCCGAGCGGTGCCTGATCGCCTTCGACGAGCCGTTCGTGCTGAGCGGCCGTGAGCACGTGGTCACCGCGAGCGCCGGCGTGGTCATCGCCGAGGCGATGGGGGACGCCGAGGCGATCCTCCGCGACGCGGACGCGGCCATGTACCGGGCCAAGGAACGTGGGCGCGACCGGCTCGAACGCTTCGACCAGGCCCTCCGGAGCCAGCTGCTGCGACGGGTCGAGCTGGCCCAGGATCTGCACGGCAGCATCGATCGCGGCGAGCTGTTCGTCGAGTACCAGCCCCTCGTCCGGCTGCGGGACGACGCGACGATCGGCGCGGAGGCGCTGCTGCGGTGGGCGCACCCGCGGCACGGGGCGATCGGTCCGAACGAGTTCATCCCGGTCGCCGAGGAGCACGGGCTGATCGTGGCGCTCGGACGTTTCGTCCTCGACGCGGCGCTCGCCGAGCTCCGTCGGTGGAACGACGCCCGCGGCGACGCTGCACCGTTGGTGATGTCGGTGAACCTCTCGGTGCACCAGCTGGTGCAAGGGTCGCTCGTCCAGACCGTCGCCGAGCTGCTCGAGCGGCACGGGGTCGCTGCGGAGCAGCTGTGCCTCGAGCTGACCGAGAGCGCGCTCATGGAGGAACCGGCGGCCGGGCGTGCCGTCCTGCGGGAGCTGCGCCGGCTCGGCGTGGGCATCGCTATCGACGACTTCGGGACCGGGTACTCGTCGCTCGCCTACCTGCGGGAGCTCCCGGTCACGACCCTGAAGATCGACCGCTCCTTCGTCACCGGGCTCGGGACCGACGAGCGTGATTCACGGGTGATCGCCGCCATCATCGGGCTGGCCGACGAGTTCGGGATGACCACGATCGCCGAGGGGGTCGAGACCGCCCGGCAGCTGTCCGAGCTCCGCCTCCTCGGCTGCGAGGTGGTGCAGGGCTACCACCTGCGCCGCCCCACGTCGGCCGAGGCGATGGCCGAGCTCGTCGGCGTGCCGCAGGACGCCGACCGCGACGATCAGACGTTCATGCCCATCGCCCGCATCTCCTCGCGGACGTAGTCGGCGATCATCGAGGTGTCCCACGGCGGGGTGAAGGTGAACTCGACCTCGACGCGGTCGACGCCGGGCATCGCGCCGAGGATCACCGAGCACTGCTGGTGGATGACCTCGGTCAGCGGGCAGCCCATCGAGGTGAGGGTCATCCGCACGTGGGCGTAGCCCGCGCTCGGGCTTGGGACCTCGTAGACGAGGCCGAGGTCGACGATGTTGTAGCCGATCTCGGGGTCGACGACGGCGCGCAGGCCGTTCATCAGGTCCTGCGAGGACGGCATGCCGTCCTCCTCGAGCGGGAGGTCGGCGAACGGGTGAGTTCGACGCGGGCGGCGCGCTGGCGTCGGACGCTGGCACGTCGGTCTCGGGCTCGCCGGTCTCGGTGTCGGCCTCGGGCAGGTCGTCGAGCCCGAGGGCGTCGCGGTCGACGGCGGTCGCGGGTGGTGTCGCTGTCAGGTCTGCTCGGTCGTCGTCGGGCCGTGCCGTCAGTCGTCGTAGGTGACGGCGCTCTCGGACGCGCCGCGCTGGTAGGTCTCGATCGCGTCGCGGACGGCCATCCACCCGAGCAGGGCGCACTTGACCCGCACGGGGAACTTGGACACGCCCTGGAAGGCGATGCCGTCGAGCAGGTCGTCGGGGCGGCCGGGCTCGTCGCCGTGCATCATCAGCCGGAAGTCCTCGGCGAGGTCGAGCGCGTCCTTCAGGTCGCGGCCGATGACCGCCTGCGTCATCGCGGACGCCGACGCCTGGCTGATCGAGCAGCCCTCGCCGTCGAACACCAGCCCGTCGACCTTGCCGTCCGCGACCCGCAGGCGCAGGTCCATCTCGTCGCCGCACAGCGGGTTGGAGTGGTGGACGTGGACGTCCTCGTCCTCGAGCGACGGCGCGCGGTTCTTCGGCGCGCGGTAGTGGTCCAGGATGATCTCCTGGTACAGGTCCTCGAGGCTCACGGCGGGGCTCCTCGGTCGCTCGCGTGTCGCGGTCGGGGACGCGCTCGTCGGCGGTCGGAGAACGCGCTCAGCGGGCGAAGAACTTCCGCGCGGCGGCGATGCCCTCGAGCAGCGGCTCGAGGTCGTCCTCGCCGTTGTACAGGTACAGGCTGGCGCGGGCGGTCGCGTTGACGCCGAGCGATGCGCATCAGCGGCTTGGCGCAGTGGTGGCCGACGCGGACGCACACGCCGTGCTGGTCGAGCATCGCGCCGATGTCGTGCGGGTGGACGCCGTCGACGGTGAACGAGATCGCGCCGCCGCGCGACGGCCGCGTCGGCCGGCCCGTGGACGGTGACGCCGTCGAGGTCGGCGCAGCGCCGTCAGGAAGGTCGCGGTCAGCTGCTGTCTCGTGGGCGCGGATCGCGTCGAGCCCGAGCTCGCGCAGGTAGTCGACGGCGGCGCCGAGCCCGGCGGCCTCGGCGATCATCGGCGTGCCCGCCTCGAACTTGTGCGGGCACCTCGTTCCAGGTGACCTGCTCGAAGGAGACGTCGCGGATCATCTCGCCGCCGGTCAGGAACGGGTCCATCGACTCGAGCAGCTCGGGCTGGGCGACCAGCGCGCCGATGCCGGTCGGGCCGCACATCTTGTGGCCGGTGAGCGCGTAGAAGTCGACGCCGAGGTCGCGGAAGCTGACCGGCATCTGCGGCACGGCCTGGGTGCCGTCGACGTGGACGACGCAGTCGGCGTTGGCGTCCCGGGCGAGCGCGGCGAGCGCCGCGACGTCGTTGATGCGTGCCGAGCACGTTGGAGACGTGGACGACCGCCGACGAACGCGACCTTGCCGTCGGCCACGAGCTCGCGCGCCGCGTCGAGGTCGAGCTGGCCGTCGTCGGTCAGCGGGACCTGGCGCACCTCGAAGCCGAGGTCCTGCGCGGCGTGCAGGAACGGGCACGAGGTTGGCGTGGTGCTCCATCCCGGTGGTCAGCAGCGCGTCGCCCGGCCCGAGGTGGCGCCGGACCCAGCTGTAGGCGACGAGGTTGCACGCCTCGGTGGCGTTCTTGGTGAACACCACCCCGCGCGGGTCGGCGTCGACGAAGCTCGGCCAGCGCGGTGCGGCCGCCCTCGTACAGGTCGGTCGCCTCCTCGGCCAGCGCGTAGACGCCGCGGTGCACGTTGGAGCGCGACCAGCGGTAGTAGCGGTCCATCGCGTCGAGCACGGGCTGCGGCGTCTGCGACGACGCCGCCGAGTCGAGGTAGACCAGCCGCTTGCCGTGCAGCTCACGGGACAGGACCGGGAAGTCCTTCCGGAGCGTCTGCACGTCGAGCGTCATCGTCGTTCCTCGTCTGCGTCGGGGGCTCGCTCCAGCGTGCCGTGGCGTGCCGCCGCCGACGCGCGTCACCCCGGGAGGGGGAAGGTGGCGTCGTGCCGTCAGGCCTAGGCGCGGATGTCCTCGTAGCCCTTGGCCTCGAGCTCGTCGGCGAGCTCGGGGCCACCGGAGGCCACGATGCGGCCCTCGAACATCACGTGGACCTCGTCGGGCTGGATGTAGCGCAGGATGCGGGTGTAGTGGGTGATGATCAGGATGCCGAGGTCGGGGCCCTGGAGCCGGTTGACGCCCTCGGAGACGGTCTTGAGCGCGTCGACGTCGAGGCCCGAGTCGGTCTCGTCGAGCACCGCGAGCTGCGGCCGCAGCAGCGCCGCCTGGAGGATCTCGAAGCGCTTCTTCTCGCCGCCGGAGAAGCCCTCGTTGACCGAGCGCGTGCAGGAACGACTCGTCGACGCCGAGCTCGGCCATCTCGGACTTCAGCCGCGTCATGAACTCGCGGATCGGGACGTCCTCCTCGGAGACCGCGTTGAGGGCCGTGCGCAGGAAGTTGGTCAGCGACACGCCGGGGACCTCGACCGGGTACTGCATGGCGAGGAAGACGCCGAGCCGGGCGCGCTCGTCGGGGGTCAGGTCGTTCAGCTCGGTGCCCTGCCAGGTCATGGTGCCGCCGGTGACCTCGTAGGCGGGGTGGCCGGCGATCGCGTAGGCGAGCGTGGACTTGCCGGAGCCGTTCGGGCCCATCAGCGCGATCGTGCGGCCCTGGTCGAGGTCGAGGTTCACGCCGTGGAGCAGCTCGGTGCCGTCGGCGGCGACCTTCAGGTCGCGGATCTCGAGGTCAGCCATCGTGTGTGGTCCTTGTCGTGGAGCTGTGTCGCGCCTGGCGCGGCGCGGTGGGAGCGTGGGTCGGAGTCGTCAGAAGTCGGGGGTCGGTGGCGCCGTTGAGGGCCACGCTCGACGTCGACGAGGACGTCGTCGCCGTCGAGCGTGCACGGCGTAGGTCGGGACCGGGCTTCATCGCCGGGCAGCGACGGACGGACGGCCGTCGTCGAGCGAGAAGGTCGAGCCGTGCAGCGAGCACTCGACCTCGTGCGTCGAAGACCTGCCCGCCGTCCGACAGCGACCACTCCTGGTGGGAGCAGACGTCGTGGACGGCCCGGACGTCGTCGCCGAGCCGCACGAGGCAGACCGGGACCCCGTCGACGTCGACCCGGACGGGGGTGACGTCGGGCAGGTCGGCCAGCGAGGCGACGCGGGTGGCCATCAGTCGGCTCAGCTCGTCGCGGAGCGCGGCGTCGGAGACGGCGAGCGCGGTCGACGTCGACGGCGGCGATCTCGGCCTCGATGTGGCACATGCGCGCGCTCCTCGACGCCGGGCAGGTCGACCTCGGTGAGGACCTCGCGGAAGAAGCCCGTGCACGATCAGGCGCAGCGCCTGGTCGCGCGGGATGCCGCGGGCCTCGAGGTAGAACAGGTGCCGCGCGTCGATCTGGCCGGTCGCCGACCCGTGGCCGGCGGTGATGTCGGCGCACTCGATCTCGAGGAACGGGGTCGAGTCGGCGCGCGCGCCGGGCGAGAGGATCAGGCTGCGGTTGTTCTCGTCGGTGACGGTCCCGACCGCGTCCTTGTGCACGAAGACGTTGCCGCGGAAGACGGTGCGGCTCTTGCCCTGGAGCGCGCCCTTGTAGAGCACGTCCGAGGTCGCCTTCGGGGCGAGGTGGCGGACGTAGGGCTGCAGGTCGAACCACTGGCCCTCGTCGGCGAAGTACAGCGCCGAGCGGCCGGGTCGACGCGCCGGGGCCGACGCAGGTCGACCTCGGGACGCAGCCGCACGGTGGCGCCGCCGACGGTGACGGCAGGTGGCGGACGGTCGGCGTCGCGGTGCGCCGCGGCCTTCTGGAGCGCGAGGTGGCGGATGCCGCTCGCCCCACTCCTGCAGGCTGACGACGTCGAGCCGCGCCGCGTCCTGGACGACGAACTCGACGACCTCGTCGACGAGCGCGTCGACGTCGCCGGCCGAGGTGTGCTCGAGGTAGATCGTCGCCTGGGCGTGGTGGCCGAGGACGACCAGCACGCGGGGCAGGTGCGCGCCCGGCTGGGTCACGTGGACGTGCACGCCGATCGGCGCGGTCGAGCTCGACCTCGGCCGGGACGTGGACGAACACGCCGGCGGTCCAGGCCGCGTCGCTGACGCGTGATGGTGCGGTCCTCGTCGGACCCGGTACCGCCGTCGACCGGAGGTGGTCAGCGACCCGAGGTGCTCGCGGACGAGGTCCGCGTGGGTCGCGGCGGCGTCGGCGAGGTCGGCGACGACCACGCCCTGGTCGGCCAGCGCCGCCGGGACACGATCGCGTCGGTGACGCGACCGTCGACGATGCGTGGCCTCGACGGTCTCGAGCTCGAGCGACGACACCAGCGACGCACGGTCGGCGCTCGGACCGTCGGCCGCCGTCCGGCGACCAGCGGGTCGGCACGTCGAAGCGGCGCGAGAACGGCGTCGAGCGCCAGAACTCGTCGGCGCGGCGAGTCGGGCCACGCCTGGTCGGTGTAGCGCTTGGTGGCCGCGAGGCGACGGTCGACGAGCCAGGCCGGCTCGTCGACCGCGATGCCGCGGACGGCGGTCTCGTCGAGCGCGTCGAGCGGGCGCCGTGTCGAGCGCCACCTCGTGCCGGGGAGCTGGGTGGCTCGGTCATCCGATGGCGCCTTCCATCTCGATCGCGATCAGGCGGTTGAGCTCGACCGAGTACTCCATCGGCAGCTCGCGGGCGATCGGCTCGATGAAGCCGCGCACGATCATCGCCGTGGCCTCGTCCTCGTCGATGCCGCGCGACTGCATGTAGAACAGCTGGTCGTCGGACAGCTTCGAGACGGTCGCCTCGTGCTCGATCGTGGCGTCGTCCTGCTCGATCTCCATGTACGGGTAGGTGTCCGTACGCGAGGTGTCGTCCAGCATCAGCGCGTCGCACTTGACCGCGGCGCGGGCGTGGTGGGCGCCCTCGTTGATGCGAGACCAGGCCGCGGTAGCGAGGTGCGGCCGGTGCCCTTGGAGATCGACTTCGACAGGATGTTGGAGGTCGTGTACGGCGCGGCGTGGACCATCTTGGCGCCGGCGTCCTGGTGCTGGCCGTCGTTGGCGTACGCCACCGACAGGACCTCGCCCTTGGCGCCCTCGCCGGTCAGCCACACCGCGGGGTACTTCATCGTGACCTTGGAGCCGATGTTGCCGTCGATCCACTCCATGGTGGCGTTCTTCTCGGCGACGGCGCGCTTGGTCACGAGGTTGTAGACGTTGTTCGACCAGTTCTGGATGGTCGTGTAGCGGACGCGGGCGCCCTCCTGCACGACGATCTCGACCACGGCCGAGTGCAGCGAGTCGGAGCTGTAGATCGGCGCGGTGCAGCCCTCGACGTAGTGCACGTAGCTGCCCGGCGCGGCGATGATGAGGGTGCGCTCGAACTGGCCCATGTTCTGCTTGTTGATGCGGAAGTAGGCCTGCAGCGGGATGTCGACCTTGACGCCCTCGGGGATGTAGATGAACGAGCCGCCGGACCACACCGCGGTGTTCAGCGCGGCGAACTTGTTGTCGTTCGGCGGGATGATGGTCGCGAAGTGCTTGCGGAACAGCTCCTCGTGCTCGTGCAGCGCCGTGTCGGTGTCGAGGAAGATGACGCCCTGCTCCTCGAGGTCCTCGCGGACCTTGTGGTACAGCACGGTCGACTCGTACTGGGCGGCGACGCCGGCGACGAGACGCTCGCGCTCGGCCTGCGGGATGCCGAGCTTCTCGTAGGTCTCGAGGATCTCCGGCGGCAGCTCGTCCCAGGTGTTGGCCTGCTTCTCGGACGCCTCGACGTAGTAGTAGATGTTGTCGAAGTCGATGCCCGGACAGGTCCGAGCCCCAGTTGGGCATGGGACGCCGGCGGTAGGCGTCGTAGGCGCGCAGCCGCAGGTCACGCATCCAGGTCGGCTCGTTCTTGCGGTCGCTGATGGCCTCGACGGCCTCGCGCGTCAGCCCCCGCTCGGAGGTGTAGGCGTAGTCGTCGGAGGTGTCGGACCACCCGAACTTGTAGTCGCCGAGGTCCTCGGCGAGCGCCGGCCTGGTTCTGGCGGGCCTCGCTCGGGGCGTCGGCCGGCGTCGGGGTGGGGAGCCCGATCTCGGTCTGGCTCACAGCGCGTCCTCTCGGGCGGGTCTGGTGGTGTCGTGATCACGTGGGGTGTGGTGCGGTTCGCATCCGACGACCGGCAGCAGCGCTGCCGGAGGTGGCAGGTCGTCGGGGACGACGGGGTGGGGCCGTCGTCGGTCGTGCGGACGGTGTCGCCGGCTTGGCGGTGACGCAGCAGACGCAGGCGCCGTCCCCGCGGGTCGAGCGGTGGCGCGGCGGCGCAGCGTGCACGTCGTTGCCGAGGACGGCCGCGAAGGTCGCGGCCTCGTAGGCGCACAGCTCGGGGTGGTCGCGGGCGACGTCCTCGATGGCGCAGTGGTCCTGGGTGAGGGTGAACCCGGCGCCGTCGGCGGCGACGGAGGCGGCGAACCCGGCGGCCGACAGCGCGCTCGGCGAGCTGGGCGAGGCGGTCGGTCGAGGTCGTCGGCGGTGACCGCGTCGCCGAGGCTCGTCGACCTGCGCGCTCGAGCCGCCACCGCAGGAAGGCGCGGACGCCCTCGCGGCCCTGGGTCTCGGCCAGGAAGTCGAGCACCTCGGCCGCGAGCTGGTCGTAGGCCGGCGGGGAACAGCCGCCGGGCGTCGGCGGTCAGCTGGTAGCGGGCGGCCGGGCGGCCCCGGCCCTGGTTGACGGTGCGGGCGTCGACGAGCCCCTCGTCCTCGAGCAGGCCGAGGTGGCGGCGCGTCGCGACCTCGGAGATGTCGAGGTGGGCGCGCGAGCTCGGCGACCGACGCGTCGCCGTCGCCGCGCAGGTGGTGGACGATCGCGGCGCGCGACTCCCCGAGCAGCGACACGAGCGACCGCGCAGCGGCGCTGGGCGCGCTGGTCGCGGTCTCGGTGGCACTCGTGGACACGGGGAACCTCGGTGGTGGCGCGTGGCGGTCGTGACGGCCACGCTGGGGGAACGCGGCGGGAGGTCTGGGACTTCCTCAACCGCCGTGTTGCGATAGTACGGAGCGCCCCCCGCACCCCGCAAGGAAGGGCTGCCCTCACCCGCGCTCAGCGCACCCACTGGACGGCGGCGTCCTTGGCGGCCGCGACGGCGGCACCGGACTGTCGCTGCGCCATCCGTCGCAGGACGGCCGGGGTGATCGCCCACCCGGCGACCGCCCAGGCGCCGAGCACCGCCACGGTCTGCCAGGTCCGCCACGAGCCCGTGAGCTCGAGCGTCGCGGCCGCGTCGGGCAGGAACGCCGACCGCATGCCGAGCCCGAGCCAGTAGACCGGGAAGACCTGCGCGAGCGCCTGCACCCAGCCCCACAGCGCCTGCACCGGGAAGAAGATGCCCGAGATGCCCGGCCAGCACCAGCACGGGCAGCATCCCCCAGGTGCCGACCTTCTGGGCGCTGGGCACCAGCGAGCCGATGACGATGCCGATCGGCAGCGTGGCGAGCAGCCCGAGCACGATCACCCAGAGCCACGGTGAGCCACCCGGGCGCCCGCCGGTGCATGAGGCCGTCGAACAGCAGCGAGCTCGGCAGCAGGATGATGACGCAGCGTCGGGACCAGCGCTCAGCGGAGTGGAACAGCGAGCTGCGCGGTCGACGTAGCCGACAGGCCGTGCGGGACGGCCTTGGCACGCAGCAGCGTGCCGTCCTCGCGCTCCATGGCGAGCGCGTACGCCGGGCCGATGACGAGGCCGAACGCGATCAGCGCCGCCGAGGATGCTCGGCATGGCGCACCGCGGCAGGCAGAGCGACGGTGCCCTCGACCTCGGTGTCGCGGCTGAACGAACAGGTAGCCGACGACCCCGACGGCCATGAACAGGTAGAAGCCCTGGTCCTGCGGGCTCTTGAGGCTCTGGACGAACTCGGTCCAGCCGCGGTCGAGACCGACCCGGACGGCGTGTAGCTTGCGCGTTCATCGCGCCGCCTCCTGCGACGGCGAGGCGGTCGCGGCCGCCTGCCGCGTGACCGGACTCGTGCTGCTGCACCATCGCGAGGTAGGTGTCCTCGAGGCTCGCACGCCGCACCTCGAGGTCCTCGACGTCGCGTGGCTGCGGCGAGCAGGTCGCGCACGAACGCCGGTGGCGTCGGCGGTGGCGTGCACGAACCGTTCGCCGTCGCGGCGCCAGCGGACCTCGGCCTCGCCGGCGACCTGGCGGGCGAGCTCGTCGCGCTGCCGTCGGCGACGATCGGCCGCCGGCGAGGATCAGGATCCGGTCGGCGAGCTTCTCGGCCTCGGCGAGGTCGTGGGTGGTCAGCAGGATCGTGGTGTCCTCGAGTCGGCGAGCCGGTGGACGAGGTCGTGGAACTCGCGCCGGGCGTGCGGGTCGAACCCGGCGGTCGGCTCGTCGAGGAACAGCAGCTCGGGCCGGCCGATGATGCCGATCGGCGACGTCGAGCCGGCGGCGCTGCCCGCCGGAGAGGGTGATGATCTTCTGGTCGGCGTGCGCCGGCGAGGCCGACCACTCGAGCAGGTCGTCGACGTCGCGCGGCCGCGGGTCGCTCGCGGGGTCGCGTAGGGCGTCGTAGTAGGCGACCGAGGTGGGCGAGCAGGCGACGCGGCGTCCAGCGGGGGTGGTCGCGCCACGACTGCAGCACGACGCCGGTGCGTGCCCGCCAGTCCTCGTCGCCGTGCGGCCGGGTCGGCGCCGAGCACCGCGACGTCGCCGGCCGAGCGCATCCGGAAGCCCTCGAGGATCTCGATCGTGGTGGTCTTGCCGGCGCCGTTGGGCCCGAGCAGGGCCACGACCTCGCCGCGGCGGACGTCGAAGGCGACGCCCTCGAGGACGTCGAGGCCGCCGTACCGCATCCGGAGGTCACGCACCTCGATCGCGCGTTCCGGCCGTCCCCCGGCCGCGTCGAGCGCACCGCTCGTGCTCACCGTCGAGCTCCTCCGGTCACGCCCGGCTCGCCCGGGCAGGCGGCAGCATGGCACGACGGGACCTCGCCGTGTCGAGCCGGACACGGTGTGGCCGGGGCCGCACGCGCCCCCGCGCCTGCCGGACGGACCGTCGACGTCCGCGTCAGGTCCGCGTATGAACGGAGGTGCACCCGCGCCCCAGCGCGGGACGCGGCCCGTCCCCTCGGGCTCCCGCCGGAACCGCAGAGGTGCGGCCGGATGGGGGGTCCGCCGAGCGACGTGGCGCGTCACCGCCGGGACGTGCGCGCCGGCGCCACGGTCGACCGCACGAGCGGGTGCGTGTCACCGTCGGACGCGCGAGCCGGCTCCGCCCGTGAGGAGGGCGTCGAGCCGCCCGATGCGGTGGCCGAGCCCCGGGACGAGGCGAGGATCCGGTCGGGTGGCCCGGTCGGCAGGATCGAAGACCTCCAGGCCCGCCCGGGGCTCCCCTCCGTGCCGCGCCCGGCTCGGGCTACCGGCCCTGCGCGCCCGCCCGACGACCGACGGGAGCCGTCCGTGTCCGACCGGACCGCTCCCTGCCCGACCTCGCGTTCACCCTGCCGCTGACCGGGGTCGACGCCCGCACGGGCATCGACGTCGCGCGGGAGGCCGAGCAGCACGGGTTCACCGCGTGCTGGACCGCCGAGGTCCAGGGTCCGGACGCGTTCACGACGCTCGGTGCGCTCGCCGTCGACGACCGACCTCGAGCTCGGTGTCGCCGTCGTGCCGGCGCAGACCCGCACCGCCGCCGACGCTCGGGATGAGCGCGGTGTCGCTCGCCGAGCTGTCGGGGGGTCGGTTCACGCTCGGGATCGGCGCCTCGTCGGAGGTCATCGTCCAGCGGTGGTCGGGGCAGCGGTTCGACAAGCCGCTCACCGCCGTCCGCGAGACCGTCGAGGCGCTCCGGCCGATGCTGCCGCGGCGAGCGCGCCACCTCGGACGGCGAGATCGTCCAGGTCGGCGGCTACAAGCCGCACGCGCTCCCGCCGGGCGGCCGCGTCCCGCTCGTGCTCGGCGCGCTGAACCCGCGGTCGTGCCGGATGGTCGGCGAGCTCGGGGTCGACGGGGTGTGCCTCAACCAGCTCGCCCCGCACCACGTCCCGCTCGTGCTCGACGAGGTCGCCGCGGGCGTGCGGGCGGATCGATGCCGGACGACTTCCGGGTCATCGCCCGGCTGTTCGTGCGGGTGACCGACGACGTGCCGGCGATGCGCGCAGGTCGTGAAGGCCGTGTTCGGGCCGTACATCGCCACCAGCGTCTACAACAAGTTCTACCGCTGGATGGGCTACGAGGACGTCGCCCAGGCCGTGCTCGACGCCGACGGCGACAAGCAGGCCAGGCCGCGGCCGTCACCGACGAGGTCGTCGACGACCTGTTCTGCCTCGGCACGGCGGACGAGGTGGCCGCGAAGGTCGCGGCCTACGTCGACGCCGGGCGTGACCGTGCCGGTGCTCGCCCCGCTCAGCTTCGGTCGCGAGCAGGCCGAGGCCACGATGTGGGCCGTCGCCGACGCGTACGCCGCCCTGCGCTGACCCCCGTACCGGCCCACCGGCGCGGCGGCTACTGCTGCTGGGCCTGACGCTGCTGGATGCGCTCCTGCTGCCGCACCGACGTGCGTCCGGCGGGTTCGTCGGTCGGCTCGACCGCGAGGCGTCGCATCGCCACGCTCACCTCGAGCTCGTGGTCGCTGCGGCCGGAGAACACCCCGCGGAACGGCGCGACGTCGTCGTAGTCGCGGCCGCGACCGATGGTGACGTGCTGCTCCCCCACCTCGTGCTGGTTGGTCGGGTCGAGCGCGAGCCACGTCGCGCCGCGCCCACGCCGCGGGTCACCGGTCGGGATGGCCACCTCGACCCACGCGTGGGTCTGGACCTCGACCTCGTCGCCCTGGACCTCGGCGCCGGTCGCGTCGTCGGCCGCGTACAGGAACCCCGACACGTACCGGGCCGGGATGCCGAGCGCAGCGGTACATCGCGACCGCGAGGTGGGCGAAGTCCTGGCAGACGCCGCGGCCCGACCCGAACACCTCGTCGACGCCGACCCCGACGTAGGTCTCGCCGGGGGCGTAGGTCAGCGAGCCGCCGACCGGCCGGTGCACCGCGAGCGCGGCGCCGATGACGTCGTCGCCGGCGAGCTCGGCGGCGCGCTGCGCCGCCGCCGCGACCTCGGCGCCCGCGCGCACGTGCGTCGGAGGCGCTGAGGAACTCGAGGTGGCCGTCGCGGAAGTCGGGGTCCTCGAGCGCGGCGCGGCGTGGGGCAGCGGTGATCAGCGGCTGCGGCCAGGTCTCGACCGTCGCCTCGGCGACCACCTCGAGGCGGCGTGCGGCAACCGGACCCCGAAGGTGTCGACCCGGGTGCCCCAGTGGTCGGCGTACCACGCGACGCGCGAGCTCGGGGTGGTGGTCACGTTGTAGTGCAGCAGCGCCTGCCGGTCGTCGGACGCCGGGCAGGCGCGCAGCTCGTTCTGGGACTCGGCCACGGGCGTGTCGTAGTCGAACCGGGTCGCTGTAGCGGATGTCGAGCCGCACGCGGGGCTCCTCCGGTCTGGTCGGGTTCAGGACGTGGCGATGGCGTGCAGCGCGCCGGTCGGGTGCTGCCGGAAGAACTCGTCGGCGACGTCGTCCGCGATGCCGTTGATCCGTGTCCTGGACCTGCTCGCAGGAAGTCGTGCAGGCCCGACCTCGAACAGCTCGCCGACGTCGCGGTACTGCAGGGACGGCGCGGCTGCGACCGACGCGCCGCACGCGCCCGCGACGGGCGCCCGTCGCTGAGGTCCTCGAGCAGGCGCTGCGCCGTGGCGAGGCAGAACACCACCGACTGCGGGCAGGTCCGGTGCGAGCAGGAGGAACTCGACCACGTCGGCCGGGTCCATCGACGACGCGGTAGCGGCGCCGGTAGGCCTCGAACGCGGACGCCGACTTCAGCACCGCGATCCAGGGTGGAAGTCGGCGCGGTCGGCGCCCCGCGCGACCTCGACGGTGCCGTCGGCGCGGCTGCCGAGGACGCCGAGGCGGTCGCGACGGACCGGCGAGCTCCTCGAGCTGCGCGTAG
This sequence comes from uncultured Nitriliruptoraceae bacterium, assembly GCA_963850715.1. Taxonomy (GTDB): domain Bacteria; phylum Actinomycetota; class Nitriliruptoria; order Nitriliruptorales; family Nitriliruptoraceae; genus Nitriliruptor. Next base: position 16,760 of record CAWKMM010000021.1, read on the forward strand.
CGGACGTCGAGCAGGCGGCAGGTCATCTCGGCGCGCTCGAGCATCCGGCCGAGCGCCATGAAGCGCCACCCGTCGTCGCGCGGCATCGTCTCGGACGCGGTGCCGTAGATGGTCATGCACGAGCGGCGGACGAGCCCGAACAGCTCGTAGGGCTGGTCGGCGAGGTCGCGGCGCAGGTCGCGGCGGCCGAGCGCGAGGTGGAGGTCGTTGACCGCCTCCCACAGCTCGGAGGAGACGAGCTCGCGGACCGAGCGGATGTTCTCGCGCGCCGACGCCGATCGACGAGGTGATCGAGCCCGGGCTCGTCGCGGTCGAGCGACGCAGGAAGCGGACCCGCGGCCGGTTCGACGGGGCCGTCGCCGTAGGCGCGCCGCAGGTGGAGCACGTCGAGCAGCTGCGCCCACGCGCCCGCGCACCTCGCTCGGCGGCGACTCGAGCAGCGTGTGGTAGGTGACGTCGACCATCCGGGCGGTGTCCTCGGCGCGTTCGAGGTAGCGACCGGCCCAGAACAGGTTCTCGGCGAGCCTGGCCAGCATCAGCGCACCTCCGCGTCGTCGGCGACGACGACCCGTCGGGTGCCGTCGACACCGGCGCCGTCGTCGTCGAGCACCCAGGTGTCCTTGGACCCGCCGCCCTGCGAGGAGTTGACGACGAGCGAGCCCGCGCTGGAGCGCGACGCGGGTCAGCCCGCCCGGGACGACCTCGACGGTCTCGCCGGCGATGGCGAACGGGCGCAGGTCGACGTGGCGGCCCTCGACGCCGTCGCCGATGAGGGTGGGGTGGCGCGACAGGGCGACCACCTCCTGGGCGATGTAGCCGCGGGGGTCGGCGACGATGCGGTCGCGGAAGCGGGCGATCTCCTCGTCCGAGGCCGCCGGGCCGATGAGCATCCCGTACCCGCCGGACGCGGCGACCGGCTTGACCACCAGCTCGCCGAGCCGGTCGAGGACGGCGCGCGCGCTGGTCGGCGTCCCACAGCAGGTAGGTCTCGACGTTCGGCAGGATCGGTTCCTCGCCGAGGTAGAAGCGGATGAGGTCGGGCACGAAGGCGTAGACGGCCTTGTCGTCGGCGACGCCGTTGCCGACCGCGTTGGCGATGGTCACGTTGCCGGCGCGTGCGGCCGACAGCAGGCCGGGGACGCCGAGCGATGGAGTCGGGCCGGAACACGACCGGGTCGAGGAAGTCGTCGTCGATGCGGCGGTAGATGACGTCGACGCGCTGCAGGCCCGCGGTCGAGCGCAGGTAGACGACGTGCTCGTCGACGACGAGGTCGCGGCCCTCGACCAGCTCGATGCCCATCTGGCGGGCGAGGAAGGCGTGCTCGAAGTAGGCGCGTTGTGCACGCCGGGCGTCAGCACGACCGCGCGGGGGTGCTCGCCGGCGGCCGGTGGCGCGACCTCGCGCAGCGCCCGCAGCAGCATCGGCCCGTAGTGGTCGACCGGCCGGACCCGCTGCGTGCGCGAACGCGTGCGGCAGCACGCGGGTCATCGCGGCGCGGTTCTCGAGCACGTAGGAGATGCCCGACGGGTTGCGCAGGTTGTCCTCGAGCACGCGGTAGGTGCCCTCGCCGTCGCGGACGAGGTCGACGCCGGACACGAGGCAGCGGGCCGCGTGCGGGACCGGGATGCCGAACGCCTCGCGGCGGAACCCCTCGGCGGTCTGCGACCAGCCAGCGCGGGACGACGCCGTCGTGGACCGCGGCCTGCTCGCCGACGTAGAGGTCCTCGAGGAAGCGGTTGAGCGCCGTCACCCGCTGGGCGACGCCGCGCTCGATGACCTCCCACTCGCTCGGCCGGGATGATCCGCGGCAGCAGGTCCATCGGGAAGGTGCGTTCGACGCCCGTCGTCGTCGCCGTACACGGTGAAGGTGATGCCCTGCGAGCGGAACAGCTGGTCGCGGATCCGCTCGCGGCGGTCGAGGTCCTCCGGGGTGAAGCCGCGCAGCCGCTCGACGACGCCGCGGTAGTGCGGGCGGACGACGCCGTCGCGGTCGAAGACCTCGTCGAAGAAGCCGCCGTCGTCGTAATCGCTGAAGAGATCGCCCACGCTGCCGACCTTAGTGGAGGCGATCCCGCCTCGGCGACGGTCGCCACGGGTTGCCACGGTCGGCCGACGGCTCGGTCGGTAGCGTCCCGCGGGACCAGGAGGATGAGTCGGTGGCTCGAAGCGCAGCAGCAACGGGAGCCGGCGGTGCCCACGCGACCTCGCCCGCTCGTCCCGCGCCGACCTCGACCTCGCGTGGCAGCACCGCGAGGCGCTGGTCGCCGCCGCGGCCGCGCTGGTCGCCGCGGCCGGCCACGACCCCGACCTCGGCGTGTGCGCCGCGGCGGACTGCGGGCTCGCGACGCTCAGCCCGACGATCCGACGCTGTGCAGCGGTCGCCGACCGGCTCGCGCGCGTCCCGAACGCGTCCCCGGTGCCGCGACCTGCCCGTCGAGGTGGCGCTCGCGGCGCTTCCTGGCTGCGCTGACCGCGCCGCCGACGCGATCCGGCACTGCCGGCAGACCGAGCACGCCGGGCGCGGGTTGCTGGTTCAGCCCGGTCGTGGGGCTGCGACGGCTGCGGCGACGTCCTGCGGCTGCTCCACCGCTGCGGCTGATGACGCCGGGCGGTCGGCGGGGAGCCGCCGGGCCGATGGGAGGCCCCGTCAGCGGAGCTCGTCGCTCAGGGCGTGCCCCTCACCCGGTGCGGTGACATCGGGTTCGACGGCCGCGTCCACGGCCGCCGCGGTCACGTCGAGCACGAGGGTGGTCCAGGTGGCGCCGAACGCCTGCCGCGCGTCGTCGCCCCGGAGCAGCGCGAGGGCCTGGAAGGCGGCGTCCCACCCGAACTCGTCGACGAGCACGCGGGCGGCGTCGGCCGGACCGACGGTGGCGAGGACGGCTCGCGCGACACCCATCACCGTCGTCAGTCGGGGCTCGGTCACGGCTCGCTCCTCGGCATCCGGGCCGGTCCGGCCCGCGTCTGATGGTGCAACGAGTCACGGCGGCCCGACGGTGACGTTCCGGGAGCGCACGGATCGGTCAAGGTCGCTCGACGCTCGTGCCGATGGTCTGGCCAGGACGCGGTCGAGCGCGACGCGACCGGCCCCGGTGGGGACCGCGGAGACGACAGGGGGCGGCGGTGCACGAGGACGGGCTGCTCGGCTGGGCGGGTACCGGTCACGAGTCGTGCTCGCGGTGCGGTCAGCGCCGGAGGGGGTAGCCGTGATCACGCGACCGACCGTGACCGGGTCCGCGTCGGGGTCACCGAGCACCGTGAGGACGTCCTGCGACGGCTGCTGCAGCGAGGCCTGTCACCCCGACTGCTGCGCGCGGTGCTGCCCGAGTTCCGCACCACCATCGACCGGGTCGCCGCCGCCTCCTGAGCCTCCGCCTCGACGGCGCGAGCACGGCGCTGTGGCAGGCTCCGCCCGCGACGCGGACGGTCCGTCCGCGCCCAGCGGACGGGAGCGACGTGACCGAGCAGCACGCCGACCGGACCGCTCGACGGCAGGACGGTGCTGGTGACCGGGGGCTCGCGTGGGCTCGGAGCCGCGACGGCACGCCGGCTCGCGCGGATGGGAGCGCGCGTGATCATCACCTACCGCTCGCGTGAGGACGAGGCCGCGACGGTCGTCGCCGACTGCGCGGCCGCACACCGCCGGCGCTCGGGCCGAGCAGCTCGACCTGCTCGAGGAGGACTCGGTCCGCGACGCTGTTCGACCGCATCACCGAGCGCGACGGCCACCTCGACGTGGTGGTCGCCAACGCGGCCGCGACCGCGTTCAAGCCGCTGCTCGAGCTGAAGATGCACCAGATCGACAAGACCTTCGCGATCTCCGTGCGTCACTTCCTGCTGATCGCCCAGCTCGCCTTCCCACTGCTGCAGCCCCGTGGCGGCCGCATCGTGGCCATCAGCGGCGCGGACACCGTCGGGTACATCCCGGGGCACGGCCTGCTCGCGGCCGCCAAGGCGGGGATGGAGACGCTCGTGCGGTACCTCGCGTGCGAGCTCGGCCCGCTCGGGGTCACCGCCGTCGGGGTGCTGCCGGGCTACATCGACACCGACTCGATCAAGCTGATGACCGGACCGTTCCACGACAAGCTGCTCGCGGCCGAGCAGATGACCCACCCGCTCCGGACGGCCGCGACGCCGGACGACGCATCCGAGGCGGTCGTGTTGGTCTGCCTCCCGGAGGCGCGCTGGCTCAACGGCCAGGTGATCCAGAACGACGGCGGTGGACTGTTCGCCCACATGGCCCGGTTCGGTCAGGCGTGGGCGATGGTCCCCGACGAAGCGGTGATGCCGGACGTCACGGGCGCCCCGATGCTCGGCGGCGAGACCACGTAGGTCAGGCGGGCGTCCCGAGGCCGTCGCGGAGCTGGGGTGCCGGCGCCACCTGACGGAGCCGCCAGGCCAGGCCGGTCCGGCGGTCGCTCGGGCGGTCGTGGCGTGCCGCGGCCCGCAGCGCGTCGGCCTGGCCGACGACGATCAGCGCCCGCTGCGCCCGGGTCACGGCGGTGTAGGCCAGGTTGCGCCACAGCATCGCCCGGTGCGAGCGGTCGCAGACGAGCACGACCACGGGCCACTCACCACCCTGGGACTTGTGCACCGTGACGCACCACGCCGCGGTGAGCTCGCGCACCTGGTCTCGTCCGTAGGTCACCTCGCCGCGTGGGAAGGCGACCCGCAGCTCGCCCTTCCGACGCGACAGGTCGACCACCCGGCCGACGTCACCGTTGGCGACGTCGAGCTCGGGATCGTTGCGGGTCTGCATCACGCGGTCGCCGACGTGGAACCCGCCGACGTCGGGCCGTTCCGCCGGCGGGTTGAGGCGGGCCTTCAGCGCGGCGTTCAGCGCGTCGACGCCGACCGGGCCGCGGTAGACCGGCGCCAGCACCTGGACGTCGTCGAGGTCGACGCCGAAGTAGTCGGGAGCGCGGTCGGCGACCGTCCGCACCACGCGGTCGGCGACGGCGTTGCGGCGCGGTTCCTCGGCCAGGAAGACGTCCCCGTCCGCTCCCTGCAGGGCGCCGACCTCGCCGGCGAGCAGCTCCCGCGCGAGCCCGACGATCCGGCTGCCGGCGGCCTGCCGGTGCACCTCGGTCAGCGAGGTCGACGGGCACCACCTCGCTGCGGAGCACGTCGCGCAGCACGTCGCCGGGAGCGACCGACGGGAGCTGGTCGGGGTCGCCGACGAGCAGCAGGTGGGCGCCATCATCGACGGCGGACACCAGGCGCTCGGCGAGCCAGGTGTCGCACATCGAGACCTCGTCGACGACCAGCAGGTCGTGCGGCAGCTGTTCGAAGCGGCCGTAGCGGAAGACGAAGCCGCCCCCCGAGGTCGGCCGCGCCTCGAGCAGGCGGTGCACGGTCGTCGCGGGCCGGCCCGACCAGCTCCTCGAGCCGCTTCGCGGCGCGACCCGTCGGGGCGCACAGCGCGACCTCGAGCCCGGCCTCCTCGGCGGCGGCGACGACCTCCTGGACCGTGCGGGTCTTGCCGGTCCCCGGGCCACCGGTCAGCACCGACACCGGCGAGCGGAAGGCGAGCCGGACCGCGTCGGCCTGCCCCGCCGTCAGCTCGTCCGACGGGTCGACGTCGGCGGCGTGCGGGACCAGGCGTGGCCGCTCGGCGGTCAGCAGACGGACGAACCCGGCGGCGAGGTCCGTCTCGGTGCGGAACGCCTCCGGCGGCGCGACCACGTCCTGGTCGTCCACACGCTCGACCGCGAGCGAGCCGTCGGCGACGGCCCCGTCGATCCCCGCGCGCGGCGAGCACGGCGTCGACCTTCAGCAGGCGTGACGGTGGCCTCGCGTGCACGCCTCGCGCGGGAGGTGCTGGTGGCCGTCCTGCCGACGTGCGGCGGTGACCGCGGCGCGGGCGCCGGCCGCCAGGCGACGCGGGTCGGTCGCAGAGATGCCGAGGTGACGCGCCAGGTCGTCGGCGTGGGCGAAGCGCACGCGGTCGGCGGCCAGCAGCGCGTAGGGGTCCTCACGCGCGATGCGGGCGGCGTCGCCGGCGAACCGGGCGTGGGCGGCCCGCACGGCGTCGAGCGGCCACCCGGCGGGTTCGACGAGCCGGACGAGCTCGCCGAGGGCCTGACCGGCCACCCACTGCCCGTGCAGCTGGTCGGCCTCGTCCGAGCTCAGTCCGGCCTCGGAGACCAGACGGGCGGGTTCGTGCTCGATCACCCGGCCGGCGCCGTCACCGAAGGTGGTGACCACCCGTTCCCGGGCCCGCAGCGGAACGTCGACGAACCGGTCCGAGGCCAGGAAGCTGCGCACGCCCGCAGCGGTGGTCGGCGCCACCTGCTCGTAGTAGGTGGCTTCGAAGGTCAGCCCGTACCGCGGGTGGTCGCGCCACCGCCCGACGAGCTTGACCGTCTGCCCCTCGACGAGGTCCGACAGGGGCCCGGTGCACCGGGCGCCGTCGCTCTCATCGCGACCGGGGTGCTCGGCGGCGCCACCGGCCTCGGGGGCGAGCTCGACGACCCCGAAGCCGGTGTCCTCGTCCACGTAGACCACGCCGAGGACCTCGCCGACGAGTTCGTCGTCGGCGTGCAGCAGCTGGGCGGGCACCGGGATCGGCCTCGAGGCGGCGGGGTCGGGAGCGGATCGACGGTAGCTGGTGGGTGTGGCGGTTCCGCGTGGGCGCGACGATGAGCCGCGTCCGCGGCGGTCCGGCTCCACTCGGTCCGTACGCTCCCCCGGTGGAACTCCGCACCCTCCTCGCGATCGCGGTGCTCGTCCTGCTCGTGCGCGTGGCTCGCGTCAGCTGGCGGCACCGCCGCCTCAGCGTCGCCGTCTGGCGGGCGGTCCGCTGGCACCACCTCGGGGGCGCGGCCGTGCTGCTCGCGGTCGTCGGTGCGACGGCCCTCACGCTGGTGGCGTTCGTCCCAGGTGCCGACCTCGGCCTCGGCCACCTCGTGGGTACGTCGGCCAACGTCGTGTTCACCCCCCTCGAGGCAGGGGCTCGCGCTGGCGGGTCCGCCGAGCGCGGCGGGACCGGACTGGGTGCTGGTGGTCGGCGCCAGCGTCTTCCTCGCCCCGCTGGCGTTGCTCCTGCCCTGGTTGGCCTTCGTGGAGGAGGAGCTGTTCCGCGCCGGGCTGGAGACCGCGACGTGGCCCGGGTGGCGCGCTCCAGCCTGGTGTTCGGGGCGGTGCACCTACTCGTGCTCGTGCCCATCGGTGCCGCCGCAGCGATCGGACTGGCCGGGTTCGCGTACGCGATCGCGTACCGACGCGCGCACCGGGCCGGTCGCCCCGAGCGGACCCCGGCGGTGGCGCTGCGGACCTACCGACCGACGCGCCGGTCGCGCGCCGCCGCCGAGTCGTCGCTCCGGGCCGCCGCGGACGCCCCCGGCACGGAAGTCGCCGACGCTCCGCCCGAGGTCGCGCAAGCCGCCGGGGTCTTCGCGGCGGCCGTCTGGCACACGACCTTCAACACGATGGTGGTGGCGGTGCTGTGGGCGTCACTGGTGATCGCCGCGTTCGGCCGTTAGCCCGATCTCTGCGAAGCGTCCCGGCGCACGAAGCCGGCGTGTGCGCGCGTTCCGTGCGCCGTCGCGAACTCCGCTGACGCTGCCACCGCGTCCTGGCTCCGCCCGTCGATTGGCGCGCCCAGGCTCAGGGTGACGACCCCCGCGGGCGGGTGGCGCCGACGGGCGTGCTCTCCACGCCGCGGTGCCGCCGTCGGACCGATGTCGGGTGGCTCGCGTCCATCGGGTGGCTGACGACACGCTGGTGTGCCATCAGCCACCCAGCGGACGTCAGCCACCCACCTCGCCGGCCCGGCCGCCGAGCACGACTCGCTCGACTGATACAGAACCGCCGTGATGCTCGCGGTCCCGATGACTCGTTCTCGACCGATCGCACGAGCGGTCACCGGGGCCGGGGATCGGCGACCGACCACCGCACCTCGCTCGTGGCGGCCACGGCGTCCAGCAGGTCCGCCGCGGCACCGACCTCGGCCGGGGCCACGACGCCGGGGGTCGCGAGACCGGCGAGCACCGCGTCCACGATGGCGGCCACCAACCTCGCCGACGCGTCGAGGTGGTCACCACCGTTGGCCCAGCCACGGGCGTACCCGTCTCCGTCACCAGCGACCTCGGCGACCACCGCCCAGCGTGCGCCCGCCGCGGGAGCACGTCCGGCCCGGCGTTCGAGGTTCGCCGCGACCCGGTCTCGCACCACCCGCCGCCGCGACAGGTTCGCCACCGCCTGCAGCAGCTCCGCTCGGGCGCTCGAGAGCGCCACGTAGGAGCGGACCGTCCGGACCCCCGGGATGTGGCGAGGGACCGACAGGGCCTCGAGGCCCGGCACGCCTGCCGCGTGGTGCGGACCGAACGGGCGGGGGAACCACGCCAGCCGACGCACCTCGCCGGCCAGCTCCTCGGCACGGTCCCCGTGCTCGATGACGGTCGTCGGGACACCGAGGGACGCCGCGATGCCGCGCAGCACCCCCGGTGACGCGGCGCCGAGGACCCCGCCCCGGTCGGGGACGACGGCGGCGACGTGGACCTGCCTCGGCTGATCGGTCCGTCCGGCAGCCACCGACGCCAGCAGATCGCCGAACGCCGTCCGCCAGCCGACGCCGGGGACCACCACCGTGCCGCTCTCCCGCGCACGGGCGTCGAGCTCCTCGTAGGCACGCTGCAGGTGCGGCTGGGCGTCCGCGGTGTCGATCAGGTGGACGGCACCGGCGACGGCAGCGTCCACGACCCGGCGGGCGATCCCACCGGCGACCGGGAGGGCGCTGACCGCCAGGTCGACGCCCAGCAACGCTTCGGCGAGCGCCGCGTCCGGATCCCGATCCAGGTCGACGATCCGGGTGGTGGCCGCCCCGGGCGCGGCATGGCCGACCTCCGCCAGCGATGCGGTGTCCCGGCCGACGAGGACCAGCTCGACCCCGGGTTCCAGCCGAGCCACCACCCGCCGGCCGAGCGTCCCGGTGGCGCCGAACACGGCGATCGTGGGCATCGCGGGGGCCTCGGGGCGCGGGTTCGGTGGGGACGGCGCCGGGGCGACGCTACCGACCCGCGGGGGGTACGTGACCCGCCGGGGGCTGCGTGCGAGGATGCCCGCCCGCGGAGGCAGCCGGCCCCCCGGTCAGGACCGCCGATGCCCGCGGTGGCGCGACGGTCAGCGAGGACGACGGTGCACGACCGCACACGCCACCTGCCGGAGGGCACCCTGCTCGTGCGGGTGCCGGCCGCCGACCGCGGGTGGGCACGGCGGCTGCCGCGGGTCCCCGAGGGGCAGGCCCTCACGGTCACGGTGGGCTCGGCGGAGCTCGTGCCCGTCCCCGCCGACGACCTGGTCGCCGGCGGGTACCGCATCGTCGGCGTCGCGGCCGACCACCGACCGCTCGGGCTGCTCGTCGACCTGTGCGTGCCGCCGGACCTGCGCGCGCGCAACCCCCGCTGGTGGACCGAACTGGTCGCGCTCGCGGATCGCGTCTTCGACCCCCGCCTCGGCCCGGTGGCCCGGGTGCTGGCCGCCGAGCTGGACCTGCACCGTCGAGCCGTCGCAGGCGGCTGAGCTGCTCAGGCAGCGCCAACGACGGCGTTCCTGCGGTCTCCCGCCCCTCCTGGCGCGCCTCGTGCGCACTCACCGCACGCCATCTGCTTGCTACCCGCTAGCGCTTGCGGCAGTTAGCACTTTGCCGTACGTTGGCTAGCAGTTCCCCCCGGGGCCGCGATCGGTCCGGTGGGGGGATGGGGCACCCCGCAGGCTCCCACAGCCTCGACCCGGCTCCCGCTCCGTCCCTCCACCCGGCCGCTCGCCCGGCCCCGGAGGACCACAGCGACACACCGCGACCCAGGAGGCCACGACATGGCTACCACGACCGACACCAAGACCACGAAGGCCCCGACCACCGAGGCTGCCAAGCGCAAGGCTGCTGCTCAGAAGGCCGCTGCCACCCGCAAGAAGAACCAGGCCGCCGAGGCGCGCAAGAACAAGGCCGCTGCCGAGAAGGCCGCTGCCACCCGCAAGCGCAACGCCGCCGCCGCGAAGCGCGAGAAGGTCGCCCCGAAGCGCGCCCCGATCGCCGAGCGCGAGCCCCGCATCATCGCCGAGGACGCCTCGTTCGCGGCCGCCGGCCTGGCCGTCGACGCCGTGACCCTGGTGCGCAACGCCACCACCAAGCTCGAGCAGCTGCGCGGCGAGGTCCGCAAGGCCGTCAGCGACCCGGCCGCCACCATCAAGGGCGTGTCCGAGACCGCTCCGGCGACCGTCACCCGCACCGTCGGTGACGTCCGCGAGCGCCTCGTGGCCGAGCTCGAGACCGCGATCGCCAGCTTCGAGAAGACCTTCGACTCCAAGGCGACCGACGGCCGCAAGCTCGTCGAGTCGCTCAAGAGCGACCCGCGCGTGGCCAAGCTGCTCGACCAGTCGGGCACCACCCGCTCGCAGGTCAAGGCCGCACTGACATCGGTCACCAAGACCGTCGACGTCGCGCTCGAGGCCGGCCGCAAGCAGGCCGAGACCGCCACCAGCCAGATCAAGGGTGCGACCACGTCGGTCACCAGGACCGTCGACGTCGCCGTCGACGCCGGCCGCAAGCAGGCCGGGACCGCCGCGAGCCAGGTCAAGGCCGCTGCGACCTCGATCCGGAAGACCGCCGACGCCGTCCCGGCCGCGGCCGAGGGCGTCGAGAAGCAGGTCGAGAAGGCCAGCTGACCCGAACCGGTCTCCCGACGGCGCCCGCTCCCGCACGCGCCGTCGGGTCCGCGGCCGGTCTCACGCTCCGCGTTCGAGACCTGGCCGCCCGGCACCCCGAGCCGCTCCCGCTCCTCCGGGTGCCGATGCACCACGAGGGCCCTCGCCGATCCGGCGGGGGCCCTCGCTCGTGTGCCCGGCGGTCGCCCTACGCTCGGCGGGTCCGCGACCGCGACCGACCGAGGGACCTCTCGTGAGCGAGCTGCACGACCGCATCGAGTCCGACCTGCGCACCTCGATGAAGGCCCGCGACAAGGCGCGCACGTCGGCGTTGCGGATGGTGGTCGCGGCCCTCAAGAACACCGCCGTCGCCGAGGGACTCGGGCCGCAGGGTCGCCTGCCCGACGAGACCGTCCAGAAGGTGCTGACCACGGAGGTCAAGCGGCGTCGTGAGGCCGCGACGGCGTTCGCCGATGCAGGCCGCGAGGAGCAGGCCGCCGCCGAGACCGCCGAGGCGGCGATCTACGCCGACTACCTGCCCGCCCAGCTCTCCGATGACGAACTCGGGGCCATCGTGGACCGCGCCATCGCGGACACCGGGGCCGAGGGGCCGCAGGCGATGGGTCAGGTGATGAAGGCCGCGATGCCCCTGGTCCAGGGACGCGCCGACGGCAACCGCGTGTCGGCGATGGTCAAGGCGCGGCTGACCTGATCGAACCGTCCTACTCGTCGCGAGCGAGGAGGCGTTGGCGTGCGCTGCGGTCCATGACTCGGTCGGGGCACCCGAGGATGGTCGGCGACCGCAGGACGACCTCGCTCGGGTACGGCGTGGTGAACGTCGTCGTCGCACCGGCGGCCGTGACCGTCACCTCGGCGCCTCGGAACAGGTTGACCGCCCGCTCGGTGTAGTACTCGCAGTTGCCGAACCGAGCCTGGACCCGGACGGTCGAGCCCTCGCCCGGTTCGAGCGTCACCGGCAGGCCGTCGACCGCCTCGACCTCGAGCATCCCGAGCAGCTCGGGGAACGGATCGAGGTCGGTGACGGTCACCGCTGCCCCGGTGCCGACGTACGTGAGCGGCACCTCGATGACGGCGCCCGAGCCGTGCGCGTACCCGACGGCCGTGAGGGGTTGCTCGTAGGCATCGAGGTGGGCCACGCGGTCGTGGTCGACGAACGCGAGGTCACCGGCCACCAGCGCTGGCGCAGCGGTCAGCGGCAGGCCGGCGGCGGGGCCGGCGACCAGCACCGCCCCGACCGTCAACGCCAGCACCGCGGTCCGTCGCACGGCTCAGCCGACGTCGGAGCGCCGGCGGCGGAGCGATCCGGCACCGATCAGCGCCACCGCGGCCAGACCGAGGATGCCGGCAGCACCCGTCACCGGCAGGACACCCGACGAGGACGCGGGGACCGGCTCGACCTGCTCCGAGCCGTCGTCGGCCGGATCCCCGTCGCTGCTGCCGACCGAGCCGCCTGGGACCTCGCCCTCCTCGAGCCCCTCGGTGAGGTCGATCGAGACGGTCGGCCAGAACAGCGCCTCGAGGTCCTCGTCGGCGGGCGCCTGCCGACCGGCGGGCGGCGTCGGGGTGTCGAACCAGTCGCACAACGGTGGTGCGGGCTGGTCCTCGCGGTCGTAGGTGGCGCACGGCACGAGCTGGGCGGACTTGACCACGTTGCCGACCGTCATCACCGACCCGCCGGAGTCGCAGTCGGGGAAGCCGGTCAGGGGCACCTGCCCACCGGTCTGTTCGATCGGCAGGGTCGCGTTGGTGGTGACCGCACCGGTCGCCGCGGTGTTGCCCTGCCAGCAGTTGCCGGTGCCCTGCTCGTCCCACCAGAAGTCGACACCGTTCGGCTGCTCGAGGCCCCCGGGACCGAAGCCCACGCGGTTGCCGGTGTAGTGGTTCTCGTTGGAGGTGTCGAACTGGTCGTCGAACTCGTCACGGATCGCCGAGGGGACCCAGAACTGCATGACGCCCTGGCGCCAGTTGTCGAAGATGTCGTTGTTGCGCACCAGGTTGTGGTTCCCACCGGCGATCATCACACCCGTCCCAGCCGGCACCGGGAAGGCGGGGCAGACCGTGCCGGTCTCGTAGCCGCGGTCGGCCGGCGCCCCGCTGCACCGCCCTGCCTGCACGTACTCCGCCACGTAGTTGACGTTGTTCATGAAGATGCGGTTGTCCTCGAGGAACGCGTGCGACTGCGGCATCCCCGGATGGTCCGGGACGAACGAATCGGTGACGTAGCCGGCCTGGTTCAGGAACACGTCGTTGTCGTGGAACCACACCGAGTTGCCCGCCGAGCCCGAGAACCCGAGCGCGTTGTGGTGCGAGCGACACCGGGTGATCTCGACCGCGTACCGGGTCAGGGGTGCCGTCGGGTTGCCGGCGTTCACGTCGGCGGCCGACCCCGGGTAGATGCCCGAGTCGCCGTTGAAGGCGGTCTCGCAGTCCCGGATCAGGCCGTGGTCCGAGGTGAAGGTGAGGATGCCGTACAGGTCGTTGTGGCTGGCCACGATGCGGTCGAGCAGGTAGCCGTCGGTCTCGTGGACGTAGACGGCGTTCTCGCGGAACACCTGGAAGGCCATGTTCGACAGCACGAACCCGTCGGCCCGATCGGCCTTCAGCCCGTTGTGCTTTATCCAGGACCCATCCGCCTTGAACCCGCCGCGCAGGGCCGTGTCCTCGGGCCGCTCCCCGGTCCCCTCGATCTGGAGGTTGCACAGCTGGTTGTCGCAGACGATGTCGTCGTCGTCGGGGTCGTCGCCCGCGATGGTCACGAGGTTGACGACCTCACCGCAGCTGACGATCAGGTCGTACTCGACGACGCCGTCGTCGTAGTCGTCGGTACACGGCTGGTTCTCGTCCCACGACGGCTGTTCGCGGTAGACACCCGGCAGCACGTAGATGTTGGTGCCCTGCACCTGGACCGCGTCGACCGCGGGCTGGATGTGCTGGTGGGCACAGTCCGCGAGCAGCCGCTCGTTGAACGCCCGCAGCTGCGGATCGCTGATCGCCGCGATCCGTTCGGCGGACACGCCGTCCTTGCAGACGACGATGACGTCGGCCGCCTCGTCGATGGTGCGGTACTCGGGGGTGGTCCCGTTGCCGGGCGGGAACTGGCTCGCACGCTCCTCGTGGGCGGCGGCCGGCGCCCCGATCAGCCCGGCCAGCACCAGCCCGACGGCGAGCAGCAGCCCGCCTCGCCGTCGGTTCCTCCCCGTGCCATCCACCGCGTGCACCACCTGTCGCCTCCCAGCGCCGGTCCTCCGGGTGGCGTTCGCGTTCGGATGGTCGCTCCCCTGCCGTACCGGCGGGTACCTCGACGCCCCGTGCGGTAGGCGGACCGCGGCGGTGCACCGCCGCGCCGCTCGTCAGGCGCCTCACCACCGCCGACGGGAACGTCAGGTCACGGACTAGCTAGAGCGCCCGCAGGTACGCCGTCGCTGCGCCGTGGAAGTCGCCGGCATCGAACCGCCGGTGGCCGTCGGCCACGTCCGCGTCGATCCTCGCGAACGACTTCCGCTGACCCGGTGAGCAGCTGGCGGCGGTCCGCGGCTCGCAGCCGGCGCGCAGCGCCGCGTCCGCCACGCTCCGGATGGTCGTGGCACGCGCGACGCCCGCGAGCAGGCGACGTTGCGAGGTGGTGTCGACGCTGTGGACGCCGTCGAGGAGCCCGATCGCGTCCCGGGCCCGCCTGACGATGTTGGCGTCGTCACGCGCGGCGATGGCCGACACCAACCCGTTGGCGGCCTTCCCGTCGTTGTTGCCGATCAGGGCGGTCCGGGCTCTGCGGAGACGGTCGGCGTCGGGCCCGGTTGCCGCACCGGCCAAGGTGTCGAGCTGCGCGGCGACGGCCGTCACCAGGTCCGCGTGCGCGAGCACCGCGACCTCGACGGTGACCTCGTGGAACGCGCCGTCGCTGTCGGTGACGCGGATCGTCACCGTGCGCTCGCCGTGACCGGCGTAGACGTGGGACGCGGTGAAGCCGCTGCGCGCAACCGAGGGCAGCTCGGTCTCGGTGCCGTCACCCCAGTCGATGTGTGCCTCGTGGGTGTCGTCGCCCGGGTCGGTGAAGGCCACGCTGACGCCGACGGGTGCACCTTCGGCGACCGTGGGCCCGGCCGGGACGGCCGAGGTGATCGCCGGCGCCACGTTCTGCACCGTGACGGCGGTGGTCGCGACGTTGCTGGGGACGTCGTCGCCGTCGACGACCGTGACGCTGACCGTGGTGTCGTCGGGACCATCCGGGAAGCGGCAACTGAAGGTGCCCCCGTCGCTCGTGACGACCAGCGACCCGTCGACCAACGTGCCCACGCCGCAGCTCGGAGAACCGTCCACCAGCGTGAAGGTGTCGCCCGGGTCGGGATCGGTCACGTCGAACGCGAACTGCCCGACCGATCCTTCGGCGACAGCCACCGGACCGGTGAGGTCGACATGCGGCGCATCGTTCACCGAGATGACCGTGGCGCTGGCCGACCGCGTGCCGACACCGCCGTCGTCGTCGGTGGCGGTGAGGTCGATCGTGTAGCCGTCTCCCGTCGACGGCGCGGCGTACACGTGGGAGATCGCGAAGTACCCGCAGCCCGGCGAGCCGATCGGGAGGAGGTTGCAGCTCCGTGAGGCGTGGAGCGGCGCCTGCGAGCACAGCTCACCCGCCCCGCAGCCGAGGTCGATGGTCGTCGCCTCGCTCCCGTCACCCCAGTCGATGACCAGAGAGCCGTCGTCCGTGCCCGGGTCGGTCACGCGCCCACGGACGGTGACGGTCTCCCCGTCGTCCACGGCGAGCCGCGAGAAGAACCCGAAACACTGCGGGTCGTCGCAGGCGGCCTGGACCGCGACGCTCGGTGCGAGGTTGCGCACCGTCGCCGCCCTGCCGGCCGTGCCGATCCCGCCGCTGACGTCGGTGGCGGTCACCCCGATCGTGTACGTGTCGGTCTTCGCCGGGCGGGTCGTCCGCGTAGCGGTGCGACAGGTCGAAGAACAGCTGACCCGAGCAGGCGAGGATCCCACAACCACCCGGCCAGGCCGGGGCCTCGGAGAACCCGCAGTCGTCACCGAGGCAGGGGTACCCGAGCGAGGTCTGGCTGCCGTCGCCCCAGTCGACCACGAGGGTG
Source organism: uncultured Nitriliruptoraceae bacterium (assembly GCA_963850715.1). Taxonomy (GTDB): domain Bacteria; phylum Actinomycetota; class Nitriliruptoria; order Nitriliruptorales; family Nitriliruptoraceae; genus Nitriliruptor. The sequence goes on from CAWKMM010000021.1 coordinate 32,519, forward strand.
CCGGCCTCGATGTCGACGTCGTTGACCCAGCCCCGGAGCCGGGCCGTGCCCCCCTCGTCGGTCGTACGCAGGTCGGTGCCGCCGGGACACAGCTGATCGTCCGGCAGCGACGTCGGGTCGCAGGTGCCGTTGAGAGCCAGGGTGGGGGCGTCGTTGACCGGTGACGACGTCGACGGTGACCGTGGCCAGGTCGCCGTTCAGCCCGGTGTAGGTGAACGTGTCCTCGCCGTTGAAGTCCGCCTGCGGGACGTAGGTGAACGAGCCGTCCGAGGCGAGCGTCAGGGTCCCGTGGCTCGGCGGCGACGCCAGCGTCGCGGTCGTTGAGCCCGCCGCGTCGTTGGTCAGGACACCGGGTGCGGCCACGACGAGGGTCGTGTCCTCGTCCGTGGTGTAGTCGTCGTCGACCGCCGGGTCGGGCCGCACGATGACCAAGGCCCAGGACCGCGAGGTGTTCCCGGCCGTGTCGCTGATCTGGTAGTGGAAGCCCGCGGTGCCCGTGAAGTTCGGGGTCGGTGTGTAGGTGACCGTGCCGTCGCCGTGCAGCACCCAGCTGCCGTTGGCCAGCGACTTGAACAGGCACACCGGCTCCTCGACGCACGGGTCCGCCGCCACCGTCGTGGGGTCGAGGTTGCCGTCCGGGTCGACGTCGTTGTCGGCCAGGTCGATGGTGACCGAGGTGTTCTCGTCGATGGTCGCGAAGTCGGCGACCGGCCGGGGCGCGTCCTCGACCGGCAACACCTCGAGCGCGACCTCGGCCGGGAAGCTGAACGGGAACAGGTCGCCTGTCGGGGGCCACTGCCGGACGGTGACGTAGGAGAACGAGTCCTGCCCGTGGTGGTCGGGATCGGGCGTGTAGACGATCGACGTCGCCGAACGCGGGCACTGGAGGGCGACGTGCACCCGCCGGCGAAGTCGAAGATCGGCGACCAGGTGATCGCGAGCTCACCGTTCGCCGTCCGCGTCGTGGAGGAGGGGACGAGGTCGTTGGCGACGACGGGGCCGACCTGGGTGATCAACGTCGAGTTGCTGTCGTTGGCCAGCAGCTCCTGACCCGCGATCGTGAGCGGAACGTCCTCGTCCAGTTCGAACGCGTCCTCTCGGGCGATGGGCGCCGTGGGAGGTGGGTCCACGACCGTGATCGTCACCCTCCCGTACCCGGGGAAGCTCGTCGGCGTCTGCACGCCGTGCGCGCCGAGGCTCCCGCGGGGATCCCCGGCCGTCGAGGTGTAGTAGAACTGATCGGTACCGGTGAAGCCGGCAGCAGGCGTGTAGACGAACGACCCGTTGCTCTGGACGACCACCGTGCCGTGCGCGGTCGTGAGTTCATCGCCGGCGAACGTCGGGAAGATGCCGTTGTCGGGGGCGTTCTTCAGGAACTGAACCGAGATCGGCCCGAGCAGGTCGTTCCGCAGGATCCCGCACCGGAAGCCGTTGCACGCCGCCGGCGAGGTGAACGCCGAGTCCTTGTACGCGGTGTAGGTGTCGTCGACCATCCGCGGCAACACCGCGGGAGCGATCGTCACCGTCGCGATGTTGGTGCACCAGGATCCGTTCTGGAGCACGTACTGGAAGCTGTCCCCTCCGAAGTGACCGGCCACGGGCACGTACGAGAAGCTGCCGTCGTCGTTGAGGGTGAAGCTCGCGGCGTGCGCGGGACCCGCGTAGAGCATCGCCCGGTAGGTCGCGTAGTTCGACGAATCGTTGGCCCGGATGCTCGAGGCGGGGAGGTGGAGGTCGAGGAACAGGGGACCCGTCGGGCTGTTCTGTGGGCGGTCTCGGGCGATCGTGTCGTTGGCCGCACCGTGTGGCTCGTCGAGGAACCACCCACCCCACACCCCGCTCCAGTTCCCGCAGGACCCCGGGACGAGGACGCCGGCACTCGCGGGTGCCGGGCTGATGACCAGCATCCCCGCCACCATCACGTACACCAGGGCAACCGCGAGGACGCCGTGTCGTCGGCTGCGGTGGTGTGGCTGATCGACGCTCGTCATCGGTCGTCCCCTCGCGCTCGGGCGTGCCCAACGACGCGCAGGTGATCCCCGGCCTGCTCGTTCTGAGCGTGTCCACCGACCCTACGGAGCGTCGTCGGACACGGCGTCCGTCAGGTGACGTATCTCTCGCGCGGTTCGCCGGTCGCCAGCAGGCCTCCGGCGGTACGCTTCCGCACTCCCGTCGCCGTGCGTCAACGCGTCCGGCACGGGCCCGGGGTCATGGGAGCCGGTTGGTCACGCGACGCTCGCCCCTACCCGCCCGCCGCACCCGACTCATCGGCCGCGCCGACGCGGTGGCCGCCGTCCGGGAGCTCGTGGTCGACGGCCCTTCACGCCTCGTCACCCTCACCGGCACCGGTGGCGCCGGGAAGACGACGCTCGCGCTCGAGGTGGCCCGTGGGGTCGCGCCGACCATCTCGGACGGGGCGGTCGTCGTCGACCTCACCGAGGTCACCGGGGCTGATGCCCTGACCCTCGCGTGCTGCGACACGCTGGGTCTGATCGATCAGGGAGCCGAGCCGCTCGACCTCCTGACGGCACACCTGGCGCCGCGTGAGTTCCTCCTGGTGCTCGACAACTGCGAGCACGTCGTCGAGGCAGCCGCCGCGCTGGTCGACACGCTGCTCGACGCCTGCCCGGATCTGCGCATCCTCGCGACCAGCCGCTCCCGGCTCCGCGTCCGAGACGAGGTCGTGTTCGCCGTTCCCCCGCTACCCGTGCCGGACCACCGGGCACCGACCGATCCCCTCCAGCTCGCCGGCGTCCCCGCCGTCGAGCTCTTCGTCGAGCGGGCCACAGCCGCCGACCCGGGGTTCACGCTCGAGCGGTCGGCCTCCGCGGTCGCCGCCATCTGTCGCCGGCTCGCCGGGCTCCCGCTTGCGATCGAGCTCGCCGCCGCGCAGGTGACCGCGCTCACCCCGACGGAGATCGAACAGCGCCTCCACACGCTGGTGGGCACCGAGGACCGTGGCGCACGCGGAGCGTCGCGCCCGCGCACGATGGAGGCGACGCTCGCCTGGAGCCACGAGCTCCTCGACCCTGGCGAGCAGGCGATGTTCCGACGCCTCGCGGTGTTCAGCGGCGGCTTCACGCTCGCTGCTGCCGAGGCGGTGTGCACCCTCGGCGGCGACGGCGCCGCGGTGGCGTCGACGCTCGTCGCGTTGGTCGACCACTCCCTCGTGCTCCGCGAGGAAGGGGGTACGGGCAGCCGGTTCCGGATGCTCGCCCCCATCGCCGAGTACGCCGCACGGCAGCTCGCCGCGTCCGGGGAGCTCGTCCCGACCTCGCTGGCACACGCCCAGTACTACCTCGAGATCATCACACGGCACGCCCCGGACTGGCGGGAGATCGAACCGGAGCAGCTCGAAGTGATCGCCTCCGAGCACGGCAACTGCTCGGCGGCCATGCGCTTCGCGGAACGCGAGCGCCTCGTCCCGCTGATCCTCGGCTTCAACGTCTCCCTGCTGCTGTTCTGGAGGATCCGCGGGCTCGTGCGGACGGGCCTGAACCGACTCCACGTGGCGGCGTCGCTGATCGACGACCGGCGCTCCGTCGAGCGCGGGATGGTCCTGGCTGGTCTGGCCCACTACAGCCAACTGCTCGGCGAGCTCGACCCGGCGACGGCGTACGCGGAGGAGGCCGACAGCATCTTCGCGGCGACCGGAGACGTCGCCAGCCGCCGCACGATCGTCGGCTTCCTCGGGGACATCGCGGCTGATCACGGCGACCTCGACGGGGCGCTCGCGCACTACGCCCGTGCGCGCGAACTCGATGCCGACGCGAGCGACCTCGACCTCGGGTTCTGGCACGCGAACGTCGGACGGCTCGCGGTCCGCCGGGGCGACCTCGTCCAGGGCGAACGCGAGCTGGGTGAAGCACTCACGCACCTGCGGTCGACGTCGAGGTGGTACCAGGGCCACGTGTTGGTGCAACTCGGCAGCCTGGCACGTCGGCGTGGCGAACTGGAACGCGCCGGCGACCTGCTCACCGAGGCGCTCGGCTGCCTCCAGGCCTACGGCGCGGTCATCGAGGTGGCGTCCTGCCTCGACGAGCTCGGTCGGCTGGCACTCGACCGTCAGGATCCGCGGACGGCAACGACGCTGTTCGCGGCGGCCACCGGCTCGCGGGACGCCACCGGGTGGGGCCTGGCGACCGACGTGCGCGAGGCCCTGGCCGGAGACGTCGAGCGAGCCCGATCACGGCTGCCTGCGGAGGTGTTCGCGGGGGCCTGGACGCAGGGTCGCGGGATGCGGCTCGGGGACGTGGTCCGGTTCCTCGCCTCACCGCCGGCAGGCCCGGCGGAGCAGGTGCGAGAGGGCCGCCACCCCGTGCTCACCCAGCGGGAGCAAGAGATCGCTCGGCACGTCGCGCTCGGGCTGACCAACCGGCAGATCGCCGAACGGTTGGTCATCGCTCCGGGGACGGTACGGACCCACGTCGAGCGCATCCTCGGCAAGCTCGGCCTCACCTCGCGGGTCCAGATCGCGACCTGGGTGGTCCGCCCGGAGGGCCACAGCAGTGCCGGAGGCGCGCCCCTGCCGCTCGATCCCGACGTTCCGGCGCCGCAGACCTAGGCTCCCGCGCATGGATCGACTCGTCAGCACCGCCGACACGACCTCGGACCGGTTCGCCGCGAACGCGGCGCACAACCGGCAGCTCGCCGACGACCTCCACGAGCGGCTCGCCACGGCCGCGCTCGGCGGCCCGCAGCGGTCCCGGGACAAGCACGTCGCACGGGGCAAGCTGCTGCCCAGGGACCGGGTCGAGGCGCTGCTCGACCCGGGCACGCCGTTCCTCGAGTTGTCGGCCCTCGCGATGTCCGGGATGGAGGACGACGACGCTCCCGGGGCCGGCATCATCACCGGCGTCGGTCGCGTCAGCGGCCGGACCTGCGTGATCGTGGCCAACGACGCAACCGTCAAGGGCGGCACCTACTACCCGATGACGGTCAAGAAGCACCTCCGTGCGCAGGAGGTCGCCCGCGACAACCGGCTGCCGTGCATCTACCTGGTGGACTCCGGTGGGGCGTTCCTGCCGAAGCAGGACGAGGTCTTCCCCGACCGCGATCACTTCGGGCGCATCTTCTACAACCAGGCGACCCTGTCCGGGGCAGGGGGTCCCCCAGGTCGCGGTGGTGATGGGCAGCTGCACCGCCGGTGGCGCCTACGTCCCGGCGATGAGCGACGAGACCATCATCGTCGAGGGGCAGGGCACGATCTTCCTCGGGGGCCCTCCGCTGGTGAAGGCCGCCACCGGGGAGGTCGTCACGGCCGAGGAGCTCGGCGGCGGGAGCCTGCACGCCCGCACGTCCGGGGTGGTCGACCATCTCGCCACCGACGACCGTCACGCCCTGCAGCTCGCGCGCGACGCCGTGGCCACCTGCCCGGTGCCGGACCTCGGCGTCGGGCTCGGCGCCGCAGCTCCGACGGCGGACGTCGAACCGCCGGCCGAGGACCCGGCGGAGCTGTACGGGCTGATGCCCACCGATCCCCGCCAGCCGGTCGCGGCCCGCGAGATCATCGCCCGCATCGTCGACGGGTCCCGACTCCACGAGTTCAAGCCTCTCTACGGCGAGACCCTGGTGACCGGGTTCGCCCGGATCCACGGACACACGGTCGGCATCGTGGCCAACGACGGGATCCTGTTCTCCGAGTCGGCGCTCAAGGGCGCCCACTTCATCGAGCTGTGCAACCAGCGCGGCGTCCCGCTGGTGTTCCTGCAGAACATCACCGGCTTCATGGTCGGCCGCGAGTACGAGGCGGGCGGGATCGCCAAGGACGGCGCGAAGATGGTCACGGCCGTCGCCTGCTCGACGGTCCCGAAGTTCACGGTCGTGACCGGCGGGTCGTTCGGCGCCGGCAACTACGCCATGTGCGGCCGGGCGTACTCGCCCCGGTTCCTGTGGACCTGGCCCAACGCGCGCATCTCGGTCATGGGCGGCGAGCAGGCCGCCAGCGTCCTGGCCACCGTGCGCCGCGACGGCCTCGAGGCGCGGGGCGAGGAGTGGTCCGCGGACGACGAGGAGGCCTTCAAGGCACCGATCCGGGACCAGTACGAGCACCAGGGCAACCCCTACTACGCCACCGCCCGTCTCTGGGACGACGGCGTCATCGACCCCGTCGCGACCCGGGACGTCCTCGCCATGGGCCTCGCGGCCGCTCGCCACGCCCCGGTCGAACCGCCGCGCTACGGCGTCTTCCGCATGTGACCCGACCGACCTGCTCGAACTGCTCGATCAGGCGAGTCGCGCAGCCCCGAACGCCAGGGCAGCGACCGTGGCGATGAGTCCGGTGTTGGCGACGAGGTAGGTACGGGTCTGGGCGCGGATCTCGACGTACAGGCCATCGAGCCGGCCCTCGAGCCGATCCATCCGATCCTCGAGCCGATCCATCCGCGACTCGAGTGCGTGCACCGCTTCCCAGAGCCGGTCGATGTCGCGACCGGTGGCCACGCGATCGTCGGCGGGTGGGAGGCTCGCGACCAGGCTCACGGCGTGCTCCGGTCCGAGGACCTGCTCGAGCGGCCGGTGCAGCGCGAGCCGGTCCCGTTCATCGATCGCCATCGTCCCGTCCCGGTCGGAGGAACGCAAGGGTCGCGCACGCCTGGTCCGGACCGTCGCCGGATCGGTGCGAGGCTGTGGACGGCGCGCCAGCACCGTTACGTTGCTCCGACCCCCGGCCCGAGGACCCGCCGTGACCGACGTGCTGCGCACCGACCGCGACGACCGTGGCGTGCTGACGCTGACCATCGACCGGCCCGAGGTGAAGAACGCCTTCGACGGCGAGCTCCAGGAGGCGCTGACCGCCGCGTTCGAGGAGGTCGACGACGACGTCCGCGTGGTCGTGGTCACCGGCGCCGGGACGGTCTTCTCCGCGGGCGCCGACCTGAACTGGATGCGCTCGGCGGTGGACGCGAGCTTCGAGGACAACGTCGCGAGCTCGCGTCGGTTCGAGGCGATGCTGGCCGCCGTCGACACCTGCCCGGCCCCGGTCATCGCCCGCGTCAACGGCCACTGCCTCGCCGGCGCGCTCGGGCTGGTGACGTGCGCGGACGTCGCCGTCGCCGTCCGCGGCGTCGCTGTTCGGGTTCAGCGAGACCCGGCTCGGCCTGGCGCCGGCGATGATCTCGCACTACGCCGTCCGCCGCACCGGCATCGGCGCCGCTCGCCGCTACCTGCTGACCGGCGAGCGCTTCGACGCGGACCGAGCCCTCGCGCTCGGCCTGCTCGTCGACGTGGTGGACGACGAGGCAGCCGCTCGACGCCGACGGTCGACGCGCTGGTGGACGCCTTCCTCGCCGCGGCACCGGGCGCGGTGCGCGACACCAAGCGCCTGCTGGCGACCATCGCGGCGACGCCCGACCCGGCGGACACGGTGGACGCCCGCGTCGAGCTGATCTCGCGGCGACGCGTCAGCGACGAGGGTCAGGCCGGGATGGCGGCCTTCTTCGACCGCCAGCCCGGTCGCCCTGGGCACCTTGAGCTCGCCGAGCCTCCCGAGGATCAGTTCAGCACGAGCGGGATGGCGGTGAGGTAGCGCCGCTCGCCGCTCGCCCGACGTCCTCGCGAGTAGACGTGGAGCTCGGCGAACGGCTCCCCCGCTGCCGCGTCGAGCGGGACGCTGGTCGGCGAACGCGCCGACGCACCCGCTGCCGCACTCCGCGGTCGTGAAGCCCGTGTCGAGCTCGCGCCCGTCGCCGTCGTACAGCGCTCCACTGCACGTTCGCCTCGAACACGTTGCTGCAACCGACGAGCTCGACCGCGCCAGCCGTCGACCTGCTGCTCGGCGACCGGCGAGACGACCTCGATGAACGCCTCGCCGTGCGGCCCTCGTGGCTCCGCGCAGGGGTCGGCGACGGTCACCGCTCGTCGGGGTCGGCGCCGCTGCGTCGGCTCGCGCCGGCGCCGAGGTCGGGCTCGGCGCGTCGCGGCTCGTCGTCGGTCCTCGAGGTCCTCCGGGCTCCGCCTCGAGCGCCTCGGTCGGCTCGTCGATCGGGCTCGGCCGCGGTGTCGACTCGACCGTCGGGTCGCCCCCGCCGCAGCCGGCGAGCGCCAGGGCGGCGACGGCAGAGCCAGCGCAGCGGCGCGGCGGGTCGCGAGGTGGCGGGTGCAGGCCATCGGGTCGCTCCGGTTCGATCGACGGGCATCGGTGGCACAGCGACGACGCACCGGTTCCGCCGGGGCTGCACCGAGGCTCGCTGCTAGCGTCCCGCTCCGGCCCGTCCCTCGCCGTCCGCACGCGTCGGGAGCCCTCCGTGGTCGCAGGTCCCACGCCGCCGAGCCCGCGACCGTTGCGGCGGGTGCTGGTCGCCAACCGGGGCGAGATCGCGCGGCGGGTCATCCGCACCTGCCGTGCGCTCGGCATCGCCACCGTGGCGGTGTACAGCGACGCCGACGCGCGACGCGCCCCACGTCCGCGAGGCCGACACCGCGGTGCGCGATCGGTCCGGCGCCCGCGGCCGAGAGCTACCTCGACATCGACCGGGTCGTGCGCCGCCGCGGTCGCCAGCGGTGCCGACGCGGTCCACCCGGGCTACGGCTTCCTGTCCGAGCACGCCGGGTTCGCCCAGGCGGTCCGTGACGCGGGCCTGACCTTCGTCGGGCCCTCCCCCGAGGTCATCGCGCTGATGGGCGACAAGGCGGCGGCCAAGCGCCACCTCGCCGACGCCGGCGTGCCCGTCGTCCCCGGCGCGGACACCACCGACGCTCGACGACGACGGGGTCGTCGCCGCGGCCGACGACGGTCGGGTTCCCGCTGCTGGTCAAGGCGGTCGCCGGCGGCGGCGGCAAGGGCATGCGGACCGTCCACGACCCGGCCGACCTGCCGCGACGCGATCGCCGCCGCGCGGCGCGAGGCCGCGCGCCGCGTTCGGCGACGACCGGGTCATCCTCGAACGGCTGGTGCGCGCGCCCCCGTCACGTCGAGGTGCAGGTCTTCGGCGACGCGCACGGGCAACGTCGTCCACCTGCTCGAGCGCGAGTGCTCGGTCCAGCGCCGCCACCAGAAGGTCGTCGAGGAGGCCCCCTCCCCGGCCGTCGACGCCGCGCTGCGCGCAGCGGCTCGGCGACGCGGCCGTCGCCGCGGCCCGCGTCCGTCGGCTACGAGGGCGCCGGGACGGTCGAGTTCCTGCTCGACGGCACCACCCTCGACGACCCCGAACCGACCTTCTTCTTCCTCGAGATGAACACCCGCCTGCAGGTCGAGCACCCGGTCACCGAGCTCGTCACCGGCCTCGACCTCGTCGCGCTGCAGCTGCGGGTCGCCGCCGGCGAGCCGCTGCGGGTCGACCAGGACGACGTGCGCGCCGACGGGCACGCCATCGAGGTGCGCTGGTACGCCGAGGACCCGGTCACGCAGCTGCCCCAGATCGGACGGCTCGCGCGCGCTCGACGCTGCCCGACGGGCCCGGGGCTGCGGCGCCGACGTCGGCGTCGAGGCCGGCGGCGAGGTCACGCCGCCACTACGACCCGATGCTCGGCAAGCTGATCGCCCACGGCCCCGACCGCGACGACCGCGATCGACCGGCTGGTCGGGCTCGATCCGCGGCACCGTCGCGCACGGCGTGACCACCAACCTCGACCTGCTCGACGCGATCGTCGACCACCCCGCGCACCGCGCCGGCGACCTGACCACCGCTTCCTCGACGACCACCTCGACGGCTGGACGCCCGCGCCGCCGCCGATCCGGACGGCCGTGGCGGTCGCCGCGCTGGCGCTGCCTGCGCGCGGAGCCGGCGTCGCGAGACGCGAGCTGGCCGACCTCGCTCGGCCCGCTGCGGCTCGGCGGCCACGGCGGCTCGACGGTCACCCTGCACGACCGCGACCAGGTCCACCACCTGCGGGTGGCGATCGCACCGGACGGATCGGCCCGCCCGGTCACGCCGTCACCGACGCCGTCGGCACGGTGCGACGGGCGCGGATCACCGCCGTCGACGAGGCCGCGTCCTCGCGGTCGGCGACGACGGCCGCCTGGCGCGTCGACGTCGACGGTCGACGAGATCCGGGCCACGGTCACCGCGCCGCGCGCGCAGGACGGTGACGCCACCGTCTGGGTCCACACCGGCGGGCGGACGGTCGCCCTGCGGCACGAACCCGCGACCCGGCACCTCGCGGAGCGTGCGCTCGTCGGCGACGCCGCCTTCGCCTCGCCGATGCCCGGATCGCTCATCGCCGCACCGTCGAGGTCGGCACGCACGTGACCGCGGGGACGACCCTGCTGGTGGTCGAGGCCATGAAGATGGAGCACCCCATCACCGCCCCGGTCGACGGCACGCTGACCGCGCGTGCACGTCGCCGTCGGCGACGCGGTGGAGCCGGCACCCCGCTGCTGGCCTTCGAACCCGACGAGGAGCCGTCCCGTGACCTGGACGCTGCCCGGACGCCGTGCACGATCGTCGAGGTCGGCCCCCGCGACGGGCTCCAGAACGAGCCGGGGACGGTCGCCACCGACGTGAAGGTCGGGTTCATCGAGCGGCTCGCGGCCGACCGGCCTCGGTGTCGTCGAGGCGACCTCGTTCGTCTCGCCGCGGTGGGTGCCGCAGCTGGCCGACGCCGCCGAGGTGCTGGCCGGGCTGACCCGACGTCGCGGGGTGCGCTACCCGGTGCTGGTCCCGAACGAGCGCGGTCTCGACCGGCGCGCTCGCGGCCGGGGTCGACGAGGTCGCGGTCTTCGGCGCCGCCTCCGAGGCGTTCAGCCGCGCCAACCTCGGGCGGTCCATCGACGAGTCGCTGACGATGTTCGCGCCCGTCGTCGACCGCGCGCGGCCGACGCGGGTCTGCGCGTGCGCGGCTACGTCTCGACGGTGTGCGGCTGTCCGTTCCAGGGTGAGGTCCCCGTCGACGACGTCCGCCGGGTGACCACCGCGCTGCTCGAGCTCGGCTGCGACGAGGTCTCGCTCGGCGACACCATCGGGGTCGGCACCCCGACCCAGGTCCAGGACCTGATCGGCGCGCGTCGCGCGCCGACGTGCCCGCTCGATCGGCTCGCGGTCCACTGCCACGACACCTACGGACAGGGGCTGGCCAACACCCTGGCCGCGTTCGAGGCCGGCGTCGCGCATCGCCGACACCTCCGCCGGCGGGCTCGGCGGCTGCCCCTACGCCCCGGGCGCGACCGGCAACCTCGCGACCGAGGACCTCGTGTACGCGCTCGACGGCGCCGGGGTCGCCACCGGCGTCGACCTCGAGGCGCTCGTCGACGTCAGCGCCTGGATGGCCGACCAGCTCGGCCGCCCGCCGGCGTCGCGCGTCGCCGCGCCGCCCTCGCCAAGCGCGCGCTCGCCGCCGATGCGTCCGGCAGCGAACCCGCAGGCGACGACGGGTCGGCGTGACGCCCACGCTGGGGGTGCGCGTGCGGTTGACACCGTCGCGGGCCGCGTGCTCCCCTCACCGGAGCAACAACCACACGCACCCGGTGGGGGAAGTCCGGTCGGAACCCGGCGCTGACCCGCAACCGTAGGTCGCCCCGTCCCACCCCGGTGGAGACGGCCCGGCGACGAGTCGGAGCACCCACCTGGCGCGAGCGGCTCCACCACCCGTCGAGGTTCACGGGGCGGAGCCCGGGAGACGTCCGCGTCCTCCCGGTCGCCACCGCCCCTCGCGCACCGCGCGAGGGGCGTCGTCGTCCGGCAGGCGGAAGGACCCCGGGGACGCCCGAGAGGATCCCCCGTGCCGACCCGTCCCGCGACCGTCCCGCACCCTCGTCACCGCGGCTGGTGGCTCGGCGTCGCGGTGCTCGGCTGGCGCTGCTGGTGCTGGCGGTGGCCGTGGGCCGCCAGCCCGGCCGCTGCGGCGGGATGTGACGGGGTGACGGTCCTGGTGGAACGTCCGTCGGGCGCCGTCACCGAGCGGTGCGCGCCGGGACGCCCCGCGGACGGCCTCGCGGCGCTCGAGACCGCCGGGTTCGCGTACACCTTCGTCTCCGGACAGCCCGGTTTCGTCTGCACGATCGACCGCTTCCCCGACCCGTGCAACGGCGCTCCCGCCGACGCGTACTGGTCGTACTGGTCCGCCGAGCCGGGCTCGTCGACCTGGACGTACAACACCCGCGGCGGTGCCAGCCGCACCCCTGCGCCCGGCAGCAGCGACGCCTGGGTGTTCGGAGCGGGACGACCCCCTCGTCTCCGCCCCCCACCGCGACGCCGGCGCCCGCACCGGAGCCGTCGCCGACCTCCGACGGCGCAGCCGGATACCGGCGGCGCGGCCGGGGAGGCCCCACCCCGTGAGCGCCCCTCCGACGGTGCGTCGGGTGCGCCACGCGACGGGTCGACCACCCCTCGGTCACCCGGCGACGTCCCGCCCGGCGAACCGGCGGCAGCACCCCGCGTCCCCCGGCACCCCCGCCGAGGCCCCGCCGTCCGACAGCAGGAACGACGACACGGACGCCCGTGACGGCGCGAGGCGACGGCGACGGCGACGGCGACGGCGACGGCACGTTGGAGGACGAGGACGCCGCCGCGCCCGACGCGGACGCGACGTCCACGCGCGCGGACGGCACCGACGACGACGAGCCGGTCCTGCTCGACGTGTCGTTCGGCGAACCGGCCGGGGGGCGTTCCGCGGTCGGGCCCGCGGTCGGCGCGGTGCTGATCGCGGGTCTCGCCGGCGCCGGGGTCGTCCAGGCGCGCCGACGACGCCGGGACGAGCTCCTGTGAGAGCGTCGGCGGTCGCCGCGACCACGCGGACCGGACCGGCCAGCCGCCGGGGACGGGCCGGGCGTGCCGTGCCCCGCCAGCTGCACCCGGGCGCCTGGTGGCTGTGGGCGCTCGGCTGCGCCACGGCCGCGTCGCGGACCACCAACGTGCTGCTCCTGCTGCTGGTGATCGCGGTGCTCGGGTACGTGGTCGCGGCCCGCCGCACCGCCGCCCCCTGGGCCCGCGCGTTCGGGGTGTTCCTGAAGGTGGCCGGCGTCGTGCTGGTGTTCCGCACCGTGTTCCAGATCGTCCTGGCGCCGTCACAACCGGGGCTGCTGCTGTTCACCCTGCCGGAGGTGCCGCTGCCGACCTGGGCAGCCGGGGTGACCCTCGGCGGTCCGGTCACCGGGGAGGCCGTGCTGGCCGCCGTCAGCGACGGTCTGCGGTTGGCCACCCTGCTGCTCTGCATCGGCGCCGCGAACGCGCTCGCCAACCCCAAACGGCTGCTCGCGGCGCTGCCTTCCGCCCTCTACGAGGTCGGCATCGCCGTCGTCGTGGCCATCACCTTCACACCGCAGCTGGTCGAATCGGTCCAGCGGATCCGCGCCGCCCGTCGGCTCCGGGGCCGCCCGCACCGCGGCCCACGATCGGTGGTCCAGGTGGCTCTCCCCGTCCTCGAGGACGCGCTCGAGCGGTCGCTCGCGCTCGCAGCCGCCATGGACAGCCGGGGCTACGGCCGACGGGCGGCCGTGCCGGCGGCGACCCGTCGCGTGACGGGTCTGCTGCTCCTCGGTGGCCTGCTCGGGGCGTGCCTCGGTGTCTACGGGCTGCTCGACGCGAGCTCCTCGCTGCCGGCCGCTCTCGGCACGCTCGGCGCCGGACTCACGATCTGCGCCGTCGGGCTCCACCTCGCGGGGCGCAGGACGATCCGGACGCGCTACCGGCCCGACCCGTGGCGGTCGCCGGAGTGGCTCGACGGCGACCGCCGGGATCGCGGCCGCCGTGGCGGTCGTCGTCGCCGGCGCCTTCGACCCGACGCGATCCTCCCGTCCGCCAGCCCGCTCGCGCTGCCGCCGTTCCCGCTGCTCGCCGCCGGCGGGTCCTGGCGGTCGCGCTCCTGCCGGCGTTCGCCACGCCGCCGCCGACGCTCCACGGCGCCGGACCGTCCGGCGCGGAGCTCGACACCGTCGCAGCCACCGACCGTCCATGCGGTGCCGGCGTGATCGACCTCGACCGGGTCACGGTGACCTACGACGGCGCGGCGCGACCGTCGCTCGTCGATGTGTCGCCTCCACGTCCCCGAGGGCGAGCTCTGCCTGGTCGTCGGGCCGACCGGGACGGGCAAGACCACGCTGCTGCGGACCGTGAACGGGTTGGTCCCCCACAGCACCGGCGGGACGCTCCAGCGGCCGGGTCACCGTCGGGGGTCGCGACACCCGGAGCCACCCGCCACGGGACATGGCCGACCTCGTCGGCGTGGTCGGCCAGGACCCGCTCGCGGGCATGGTCACCGACGTTGTGGAGGAGGAGCTCGCCTACGGCATGGAGTCCCTGGCCCTGCCCGCCGACGTGATGCGTCGACGCGTCGAGGAGACCCTCGACCTGCTCGGCCTCGTCCACCTCCGCCACCGAGCGGTGCGGACCCTCTCCGGAGGGGAACGGCAACGGGTCGCCATCGGGTCGGTGCTCACCGTCGGACCGCGCGTGCTGGTGCTGGACGAACCGACCTCCGCCCTCGACCCGCCCGCCGCCGAGGAGGTCCTGGCCGCCCTCCACCGGCTGGTGCACGACCTCGGCATCACGGTCCTGCTCGCCGAGCACCGGCTCGAGCGGGTGGTCCAGTTCGCGGACCGTGTCGTCCTGCTCCGCGGCGACGGCGACGCTCCGGTCGTCGGCGACCCGGCGACCGTGCTCGCGCAGGCGCCGGTCGCGCCGCCCGTGGTGGAGCTCGGTCGGATCGCACGCTGGTCCCCCCTGCCCCTGACCGTCCGGGACGCGCGCCGATCGGCGGCCCCGCTGCGTGAGCGACTCGCCGACCTCCGACCACCCCGCCGCGACGCCGAGCACGCGGGACCTCCCGTCGCCGGCGTCCGCGACCTCGTCGTCCGCTACGGACCCACCGTCGCGCTCCGAGGCGTCGACCTCGCGCTGCACCGCGGCGAGGTGGTGGCGCTCATGGGACGCAACGGCGCCGGGAAGTCGTCGCTGCTCGCGGCGCTGACCGGCTCGGTGGCCCCGACCGCCGGCGAGGTCCGGGTGGATGGCCACGACCCGGTGACGCTGTCCGGCCGGGCGCTGATCACCGAGGTCGGGCTCGTCCCGCAGCAGCCCGCGGATCTGCTGTACGCGCCGACGGTCGCCGAGGAGTGCGCGGCCGCCGACGCGGACGCCGACGCCGCGGCCGGGACCTGCCGACGGCTGCTCGAGCGGCTCGTCCCCGGTCTCGCGGACGACCACCACCCGCGAGACCTGTCCGAGGGGCAACGGCTCGCGCTCGTGCTCGCGATCGTGCTGACGGCCGCGCCGGCGGTGCTGCTGCTGGACGAACCGACCCGGGGCCTCGACCTCGGCGCCAAGGTCCGTCTCGGGGAGGTGCTCGAGGAGCTCGCCGCGGCGGGCCACGTCGTCGTCCTCGCCAGCCACGACGTCGAGCTCGTCGCCGAGGTCGCGACCCGGACGGTGGTCCTCGCCGACGGCGAGGTCGTGGCGGACGGCCCCACCGCCGAGGTCGTGGTCGGCTCGCCGGCGTTCGCGCCGCAGGTCAGCAAGGTGCTCGCCCCCGCGCCGTGGCTCACCGTGACCGAGGTCGCCGACGCCCTGGCGGTGCTGCCGTGACCGCTCCCCCGATCCTCGCCCGGGCCACACCGGTGACGATCCGTCCCCGTGCCGCCGCGATGCTCGCGATCACCTCGCTGATCGGGTTGGTCGGGTTCACCTGGCCGCTGCTGACCTCGGCGGACGCCCCGCTGGCCCGGATCGGCGATCCGACCCTGCTGTTCGCGCTGCTGCTGCCGCTCGTGCTCGCGGTGGTGGTCGCCGAGCTCGCCGAGGGCGGGATGGATGCCCGGACGGTGGCGATGCTCGGGGTGCTCGCGGCCGCCGGTGCGGCGCTGCGCCCGCTCGGGACCGGCGTCGCGGGTTTCGAGCCCATCTTCTTCCTGCTGGTCCTCGCCGGCCGCGCCTACGGCCCCGGGTTCGGGTTCGCGCTCGGTGCCACCACGCTGTTCGCGTCCGCCCTGATCACAGCCGGCGTCGGCCCGTGGCTGCCGTTCCAGATGCTCGGCGCGGCGTGGGTCGCGGCGGGCGCGGGGCTCCTGCCACGACGGGTGCGTGGACGTGCCGAGCTCGCGATGGTGGGTGCCTACGGCGCCGGGGCCGGGCTGCTCTACGGGCTCCTGCTCAACCTCACCGTCTGGCCGTTCGTGCTGCGGGGACCGACGGTGACGGCGCTGTCCTACGTGCCGGGCGACGCCGTCCTCGACAACCTGCGTCGGTTCCTGACCTTCACGGTCGCCACCTCGCTCGGCTTCGACATCCCGAGGGCGCTGCTCACCGGCACCCTCGTGGTCGTCACCGGCCGGCCGATCCTGCGGGCGCTCCGCCGGGCCGGCCGCCGTGCCGCCTTCGACGCGCCGGTCACGTTCGACGAGGCGAGGGCTGACGACACGGTGGGTGGCTGACGTCCGCTGGGTGGCTGACGTCACGTCCGTGCGTCACCACAAACCCACCGGACGCCACACACCCACCGGGGGCCGCGCGCGCCGGATCCGGGGACAGGCGTGACTCGCTGCGGTCAGCTGTCGCCGAGAGCACCGACGTCCCGGAGCGCGGCCACCACGGCGTCGCCGAAGGTGGTGAGCGACCGGTCGAGGTCGTCCAGGTCGAGCTCGGTGAGCGTGGCATCGGACGCGTGCCACACGAGCTGCTCGGCCACCTCGAAGGGGTGCCCCGGGTCTCCGCGCCACGCAACGACGGCCACCTCGTCGGTGAGCCCAGCCACCTCCCCGAGCGTCGGCGCGTCGCCACCGTCGAGCGCCAGCAACGCTGCCGCCAGACTCGCGGGGTCGTGCCGGGCGTAGTCGGTGACGAGCGTGTCCCGCAGCCACGCCAGCATCTGTGCGTCGCGACGCAGCCGTTCCACGATCGCGGCGACCCCCACCCGTCGGACCTCCTCGGCGACCACCGCGTGCGGCCCCTCGCCGGCGACGGCGGTGCCCACCCACGCGGGAAGGCAGACGATCCTCGGCCGGTTCCCCGCCCACCGCAGCGCCGCGTGTCCGCCGAGCGAGATACCCCCCACCGCCTCGACGCCCACCGTGGACGCGACCACCGCGGCGAGGTCGGCCGCGTGCGCATCGAGGTGGTGATCGGCCGGGTCGGGGCACGGGGTCGACCCCCCATGGCCCCTCGCGTCGTAGGTGACCAGGCGCCGGCCGACCCCCGTCAGGGGCTCGGCGCAGGCGGCGGCGACGAACCGGGCCGACGAGCCGACACCGTGGGCGAGGACGATCGCTGGCGCGTCGGGCTGCCCGAGCTCGACGACGGCGAGGTCGACGGGATCGCCGTCGCGCCGATCGACCGACCGCACCACGCGCGGTCGCCCCGAACAGCCGGGAGGCAGCAGCGGCCCCGCGTGGGCGGCTCCGCTCACCTGGCCTCGTCGATGAGCCGGTCGAGACTGGTCGCGGTGAGCTCGCCGAACACCCGGCTGACGAGGCGACCGTCGGTGTCGAAGGCGACGGTGTGGGGCAACCCCCGCCCGCCGACCTCGAAGACGACGTCCCCGGTCGGGTCGTGGAGCGTCGGGAACGCGATGCCGTAGTCGTCGACCATCTGCTCACCGAGGGCACGCTGCTCGTTGGTGTGGACCCCGAGGAAGGCGACGTCGGTCTCCCGTGCCGCGGTGTCGAGCAGCAGCGGGAGCTCACGCTTGCAGGGCTCGCAGAAGCTCGCGAAGAAGTTGATCACGACCGGGCGTCCGGCCTCGTTCTCGCGGCGCACCCACGCTGCGGCGGCCGGCCAGTCCGCCTCGGCGAGGTCCGCGTCAGCCGGTGGGAGCTGCGCGGGCTCCTCCACCTCGCTGACGTCGAGCCCGCGGTCGGCCGGCAGCTCGGGTGCTCCTGCGTCCGGCGCCGCAGGACCGAAGTCCGCGATATCGCCGCCGCTGCCGCAGGCGACCACCACCAGCGCGGACACGAGGAGAGCGAGGAAGCGTCGCACCGGAGGTCGCCTCGGAGGTCGGATCGGGAAGGGGTGACCGGGAGGGTACGAGACCGGCGGCGAGGGTCAGGCGCGAGAGGCGACGTCCGCCAGCACCTCGTCGGAGGCGGCCAGGAACGCGTCGACCTCGCCCGGGCTGCCGACGCTGACGCGGATCTGTTCGCGCATCCCGTAGGGCTCGAGCGGTCGGACGCCGACCCCGTGGGCCGCGTACGCGTCGACGACGGATCCCGCCGGCTGCCCGAGCTCGATGGTGACGAAGTTGCCGAGCCCGGACGTCAACGGGATCCCGGCAGCACGCAGGTGCTCGGTCATGCGGCGCCGCCCCTCGAGCGTGCGCTCGACCCCCGACTCGAGGTGGGCGCGGTCCCCGAGCGAGGCGATCGCCGCCGCCTGGGACGGGGCGGTCAGGTTGAACCGTGGGCGCCACCCGTCGACCTCGGCGACGAGGTCAGCCGGCCCCGTGAGCATCCCGATGCGTAAACCCGCGAGCGCGTGCGCCTTGGAGAAGGTCCGCGTGACCAGGACCCGGGGGTGGTCGGCGTCGAGGTCCGCGTGGGTCGCGTAGGTCGGATCGCCCGCGGCGTAGTCGTGGTAGGCCTCGTCGAGCAGGACCGTCACCTGCTCGGGCAGCTCGGAGAGCAGGGCGTTCAGGTCGGCACCGGTCAGGTGGCTGCCGGTCGGGTTGCCGGGGTTGTCGATGACCACGATGCGGGTCCTCGGGGTGACCCGCCCGAGGAGCGCTTCGGGGTCTCGGCGGTAGCCGTTCTGCTCGCCCCGAGCCGGCCCACCGTCCGGGGCCTCGACGTACCGGGCACCGGCGTTCCGGGCACCGAGCCGGTGCACGACGAAGCTGCGCTCGAAGGCGAGGACCTCGGCCGGCGTGCCGTCGGTTGCCGGACGAGCCAGGCATCCGATCGCGTCCATCAGCAGCGCGGCGGATCCGTTGCCCACCGCCACCTGCTCGAGCGGGAGACCGGCGTCGTCGGCGATGGCCTGGCGCAGCGCCACCGACTGGTCGTCGGGGTACAGGTGCGCCTCGGCCGCGGCGGCCGTGGCCGCAGCGAGCGCCGACGGGGAGGGCCCGTACGGCGACTCGTTCGAGGACAACCGGACCCGCATGCCGGGAGGCGGACCCGCAGCGGACGAGGAAGCGATCGACGACACGGGTCTCCCGTCGGTCAGAGGTAGAGGCCGGTGCTGGTGTCCGCCGCGGCGGCGGTCCCGACGGCGTGGACGTCGCGCTCGCGCACGATGAGGTAGGCGTCACCCTGGACGTCGACCTCGATGGCGTCCTCGGGCAGGTACAGCACGTCGTCGCCCGACCGTCACGTGCCGGACGTGCGGCCCGACGGCCACCGTGGCGCCCCAGATGCCCTTGCGGTCGACCGACCGCGCGGTCGCAGGGATCAGGATGCCGGCCTTGGTGCGCCGCTCGGCGTCGTCCGGCGGCGCGACGAGGACCCGGTCGCCGAGGACGGCGACGGCCCGCGCCGGGGCGGCGATCGTCGGTGGCGGGGCTCGGGTGGTGGGAGGGGTTCGGGGGCGCTCATGCGCTCCGAGCCTAGCGACGCCGCTCACGCCGCCCGAGGTGCGTCGTGCCCGGGCAAGGAAGGGTAGCCTCACCTCCAGCCGACCCGACGAGCCTCCCGTGGTCACCCTGGACCTGCCCGCCCCGACGCGGACCACCGCGTTGGCGTGCCGCGGGCTGGTCAAGCGCTACGGCACGACCGTGGCGGTGGACGGTGTCGACCTCGAGGTCCCCCGGGGCAGCCTGACCGCCCTGCTCGGACCCTCGGGCTGCGGCAAGACCACCGTCCTGCGCATGGTCGCCGGGCTGCTCGCGCCGGACGCGGGCGAGATCGTCATCGACGGCCGCACGGTCGCCGACCGCAGCACCTCGGTCCCGCCCGAGAAGCGTCCCGTGGGCCTGGTCTTCCAGGACTACGCGCTCTTCCCGCACCTGAGCGTGGCCCGCAACGTCGCCTACGGACTCGGTGACCTGCCGCGGCGCGAACGCAGGGAGCGGGTCCACGAGGTCCTCGACCTCGTCGGTCTCGGCGGACCTCGGACGCCGGCTGCCGTCCGCACTCTCCGGTGGCCAGCAGCAGCGGGTGGCGCTCGCCCGTGCGCTCGCCCCCTCCCCCGAGCTGGTCCTGCTCGACGAGCCGTTCTCGAACCTCGACGCCGCGCTGCGTTCCAGCGTGCGTGAGGAGGTCCGCTCCATCCTCCGCGCCGCGGACGCGACCGCCGTCTTCGTCACCCACGACCAGGAGGAGGCGCTCAGCCTCGCCGACCGGGTCGCGGTGATGGACGGCGGGCCGCATCCACCAGGTCGACGACCCGCAGACCCTCTACACGCGACCGGCCACCCGGTTCGTCGCGGGCTTCGTCGGCGAGGCCGACGTGCTGCCGGCGCGGCGGCTCGACACCTACCTGGTGGACACCGCGCTCGGCCGGCTTCCCACCGCCGACGCGGTCGACCTCCGCGGAGGTCGCCGCCGTGGTCCGCCCCGAGTCGTTGCAGGTGTCCGCCGATCCCCGCGGCACCGCCACGATCACCGGCATCGAGTACTTCGGGCACGACCAGCTCGTGCACGTCCGGCTCGCCGACGGCACCTCGATCCGCGCGCGCCGCGGCCCCCTGCTCGACCTGCACCGCGGGGACCGGGTGGACGTCGCCGTGCTCGGCCCGATCGTCACCTTCCCGCCACCCCGGCTGACCGGGCGGGCCTCAGTCGGCCCGCCGACCGCGGATCGTCAGGATGGCCAGCGGCAGCGAGCCGAGCAGGATGAGCAGCAGCGCCGGCGCTGCTGCCCGCGCGAAGAACGCCTCGCGCGTCGCCGACCACACCCGGACCGCGAGCGTGTCGTACCCCGTGGGCGCGAGCAGCAACGTCGCGGGCAGCTCCTTCATCGCGGTGAGGAACACCAGCGATCCGCCCGCGAGCGCACCCCGGCTCGACAGCGGCAGCAGGACGCGGACGAGCGTGCGGACCCGGCCGGCTCCGAGCGTGCGGGACGCCTCCTCGACCGTCGGCTGGCACCTGCAGCAGCGAGGTCCGGATGGCGCCGACGGCCTGGGGCAGGAACAGCACCACGTAGGCGAACACCAGCATCGCGAGCGTCTGGTAGAGCGACGGGGTCGCCCGGATCCCGACGTAGACCAGCGCGAGCGCGACGACGATGCCGGGCAGGGCGTAGCCCGTGAACGAGGCCCGCTCGATGGCTCTGGCGACCCGCGAGGCGCGACCGCGCCGACCAGATGCCGATCGGCAACGCGGCCGCGGTCGCGACCAGGGCGCCGAGCGGCGGCGGCCAGCAGGCTGCGCCCAGCCGCGCCGAAGACGAGCGCGAGCGGCTCGCCGGCCCGCAGGCCCCGGACCAGCCAGTAGCACGACGACCGTCACCGGGCACGACCAGGCCGGCGGCGACGACGGTGCGCCGCGAGCAACGCGGCCGGCCACCGCCACCGCCGCAGCGGAACCACCGACGGCGGCCCGTGCCGAGGACCGGGCGCGGAACTGACCGCCGCGGTCGCTTGGCGAACCTGCGCCTCGACGACCAGCACCACGATGGTGATGCGTCACGAGCACGAGCGCGAGCACCGCGGCAGGCGATCGGTCGAAGGCCGACCGGAACTGGGTGTAGAGCGCCCGCGTGAAGGTCGAGTAGCGCAGCATCGACACCGCGCCGAAGTCGCTCAGCACGTAGAGCGTCACCAGCAGGCCACCGGCTGCTGCGGCGGGCCGCAGCTGCGGCAGCGTGACCCGCACGAAGGTCGCCACCGGCCCACGGCCGAGCGATCGCGACGCCTCCTCGAGCGCGGGTCGATGCCGCGGAGGGCCGCCTGGCAGGTGAGCAGCACGTACGGGTAGGTGAACAGCGTCAGCGCCGCGAACGCGCCGGGGAAGCCGTACGGCGAGGGGGGCCGGATCCGGAGCCACGACTCGACCAGCCCACCCGGGGCGAAGGTCGCGAGGATCGCGTACGCCCCGACGTAGGTCGGGATGACCAGCGGCAGCGCCGTCGCGACGGCGAAGAAGCGTCGTGCCGGCAGGTCGCTACGGACGGTCAACCAGGCGAGCGGCACGCCGAGCAGCAGCGAGGCGACGGTGACGGCCACCGCCAGGCCGAGCGTGCGAGCCGTCGAGCCGCAGCGTCGCCGGGGCGGTGACGATCTCCACGATCCGCTCGAGCGGTAGCTCGGCCGCCTGCACCACGAGGTAGGCGGCCGGCACGAGCATCAGGACCGCGACGACGATCGCCGGAGCGGCGACGAGCGGCGAGGTCGCGGCGCTGGCACGCCGCGGCCCCCGCCGCCGGGGTGGCGGAGCGGGGGCCGTGGCGTCGAGCGGGTCGACGCGCGGTGGTCCGGAGGTCGTCGGTCACGGGCGCGACGGTAGCGACCGTGATCGACGGACCTCGACCAGCCGTCTCAGCTGAGCGCGCCGCTCTCCTCCAGCAGGGCGATGGTGCCCTGGAGGTCCTCGAGGTCGGACAGGTCGATCGCCGGCGGCGTCGAGCTCCTCGACCGTCGGCAGGTCACATCGCCTCCTGACCGGTGACCGCGGGGAACTCCTGCTCGTTGGTCTCGCAGCCGAAGAAGTTCTGCACCTCGTCGCTCAGCAGGTAGTCGACGAACTGCTCGGCGGCCGACGGCTGGTCGGTGGTCTCGAGGATGCCGACGCCGGCGACGTTCACGAGCCCGCCGATGTCACCCGGCAGGTACTTGTTCGCGACCGGGAAGTCGGGGTCCTCGGCGGTGAAGCGGGCCAGGTAGTAGTGGTTGACGATGGCGATGTCGACCTCGCCGCGCTCGATCGCCTCGAGCTGCGAGGCGTTGTTCTCGAACACCTGGACGTCGTTGGCCTGCATGCCCTCGAGCCAGTCGCGGGCGACGTCCTCGCCCTCGGTGACGCGCAGCGCGGTCACGAAGGCCTGGAAGGAGCCGTTGGTCGGCGCCCAGCTGACGCGGCCCGACCACTCGGGGTCGGTGAGGTCGAGGATCGAGTCGGGGACCTCGTCCTCGCTGAGTCGCTCGGTGGAGTACGACAGGACGCGGACGCGACCGGTCACGCCGACCCACCGGTCGTCGGTGGAGGCGAAGGCAGGGTCGACGCGGTCGACGAGTTCGCCGCGGAAGCTCGGCGAGCAGGCCCTCGGCCTGCAGCGCACCGAGCGCGCCGGCGTCCTGACCGAAGTAGACGTCGGCCGGGGACGCCTCGCCCTCGTTGATGATGGTGGCGGCGAGCTCGGCGGTGTCGCCGTAGCGGACGTCGAGCTCGATGCCCGGTCGCCTCGGTGAACCCGGCGAGGATCTCGCCGACGAGCTCCTCGGACCGGCCCGAGTAGACCGTCAGCGGACCGTCGGCGTCCTCGCCGGCGGCCTCCGGGTCGTCAGCCGGCGGCGTCGTCCTCGGTCGTCCTCGGTGTCCTCGGTGGGTCGGCCGAGTCGTCGGTCGTCGGTTCGCCGCCGCCACCGCAGGCGGTGGCGGCGAGCGCGACGGCGGCGAGAGCGGCCGTGAAGCGCGAGCGTCGGGTGGTTCGCACGGGGGTGCCTCCAGGTCTGGTGCTCCGGGAGCACCCGGCGCGGGAGTTGCCCCGGTGGACGACCGCTCTGGGCCGAGTGAGGGCAGCCTAACCTCAGTTGGCCGCATCGCCCAACCGGCCGCACCGGACCGGGGGCGTGCGCGCACTAGCCTCGGTGCCCCGGTCCGGCGCCCGGAGCCCTCCGCGCCGACCGCCACCCGTCCGCGCGCCTCGAGGAGACGCCCGTGTCGAAGATCATCTACACCTACACCGACGAGGCACCGGCGCTCGCGACCGAGTCGCTGCTGCCCATCATCGAGGCGTTCGCCGGCGCGGCCGGGGTCGAGGTCGAGACGCGGGACATCTCGCTCGCGGGCCGCATCCTCGCGGCGTTCCCCGACCGGCTCGACGACGACCAGCGGGTCGACGACGCCCTGGCGGAGCTGGGCGAGCTGGCCAAGACGCCCGAGGCCAACATCATCAAGCTGCCGAACATCAGCGCCTCGATCCCCCAGCTGAAGGCGCGCGATCCGCGAGCTGCAGGCGGACGGCGTACGCCGTCCCCGACTACCCCGAGGACCCGGCGACCGACGAGGAGCGCGAGGTCCAGGACCGCTACGACGCGGTCAAGGGCAGCGCCGTCAACCCGGTGCTGCGCGAGGGCAACTCCGACCGCCGCGCACCCGCCGCCGTCAAGGAGTACGCGCGCAAGCACCCGCACCTCGATGGGCGAGTGGTCGTCGGACTCGAGAGCCCACGTCGCCACGATGGCCGGCGGGGACTTCCGCTCGACCGAGCGCTCGGTGACCGTCGACGCGCCGACCGACGTGCGCATCGAGCTCGTGACCGGCGGACGGCGAGCCGTGACCGTCCTCAAGGCGTCGACGCCGCTGCTCGCCGGCGAGATCATCGACGCCGCCGTGATGAGCCGCGCGGCGCTGTGTCGCGTTCCTCGCAGGAGCAGGTCGCCGACGCCCGCGAGCAGGGCGTGCTGTTCTCGGTGCACCTCAAGGCCACGATGATGAAGGTCTCCGACCCCATCATCTTCGGCCACGCCGTCCGGACCTACTTCGCCGACGCTGTTCGCGCAGCACGGCGACACCTTCCGCGAGCTCGGGGTCAGCGCCGAACGACGGGATGTCGCCAGCCTCGGAGTCCGCCATCGAGCAGCTGCCCGACGGACAGCGCGTCGGCGATCCAGGCCGACATCCAGGCGCGCCTACGCGTCCGGGCCGGCGCTCGCCCAGGTCGACTCGAGCCGCGGCATCACCAACCTGCACGTCCCGTCCGACGTCATCATCGACGCCTCGATGCCCGGCGATGATCCGCGACCTCGGGCCAGATGTGGAACGCCGACGACGAGCAGCAGGACGCGAAGGCGGTCATCCCCGACTCGAGCTACGCCGCGCTGTACGACGAGACCATCGACTTCTGCCGCGAGCACGGCGCCGTTCGACCCGACCACGATGGGCACCGTGCCGAACGTCGGCCTGATGGCGCAGAAGGCCGAGGAGTACGGCTCGCACGACAAGACCTTCGAGATCGCCGCCGCCGGCACGGTCCGCGTGGTCGACCGTCGCCGACGGCGACCACCCTGCTCGAGCACGAGGTCGAGGAGGGCGACATCTGGCGCATGTGCCAGACCAAGGACGCCGCCGGTCAGGACTGGGTCAAGCTGGCCGTCACCCGCGCCCGCGCGACCGGGATGGCCGGCGGTGTTCTGGCTCGACGGGTCCCGCGCCCACGACGCCGAGGTGCTCGCCAAGGTCGACGCCGAGCTCGCCGACCACGACACCGACGGGCTCGACATCGAGATCATGGCCGTCGACGAGGCCACCCGGTTCACGCCTCGAACGCGCCAAGGCCGGCGAGGACACCATCTCGGTCACCGGCAACGTGCTGCGCGACTACCTGACCGACCTGTTCCCGATCCTCGAGGTCGGCACCAGCGCGAAGATGCTCTCCATCGTGCCGCTGATGGCCGGCGGCGGGCTGTTCGAGACCGGCGCCGGCGGCTCGGCGCCCGAAGCACGTCCAGCAGTTCGTGAAGGAGAACCACCTGCGGTGGGACTCGCTCGGGGAGTTCCTCGCGCTGGCCGCGTCCTTCGAGCACCTCGGCGACCGGTTCGACAACGCCCGCGCCAAGCTGCTCGGCGACACCCTCGACCGGGCGACGGCCACCTTCCTCGAGGAGGGCCGCTCGCCCTCGCGCAAGGTCGGCGAGCTCGACAACCGCGGCAGCCACTTCTACCTCGCGCTGTACTGGGCGCAGGAGCTCGCCGTCGCAGGACGACGACGCCGACGCTGGCCGAGGCGTTCGCGGCGCTCGCCGAGCGGCTGGCGGCCGCCGAGGACGACCATCGTCGACGAGCTGAACGACGGTGCAGGGCGAGCCCGGTCGAGATCGGCGGCTACTACTGGCCGAAGCGCGACCTCGTCGCCGCAGCGATGCGACCGAGCGAGACCCTCAACGCGGCCCTGGCCGGCCTCCGCCCCTGACGGGGCCAGCGCCGACGGACCGGATCGACGGACCGGATCGACGAACGAGGGCGGGACCGTGACGGTCCCGCCCTCGTCCTCGTCGCGGGAGGATCAGCCGATCGGGTCGCCGTGGCCGGCGTCGACCGCGAGGTCGAGCGCGCGCGCCAGGAACGTCGCGACCTGTCCGCGCGTCACGTCCGCAAGCGGCCCGTAGCGCCCGTCGGGGAGACCCGAGACCACCCCGCGGACGGCGAGCCGGTCGATCGCCGCCACGTGGACCGAGCTGCTGTCGTCGGGGAAGACGTCGGCCGCGGTCGCCGGCGGGAACGAACGGTTCACCTCGTCGTCGTCGAGCAGGTCGAGGAACCGATCGAGCAGCGCGGCCATCTGCCCACGGGAGAGGGTCGCGTTCGGCGCGAACCTCGTCTCGCTCACCCCCGAGATGACCCCCGCCTCGGCGAGCGCGTCGATGTTGGCCTCGTGGGTCGACCCGTCGTCGTCGGTGAAGCGGTCCGGACCTGCCGGCAGGGTGCGACCGGTCGCCGCCTCGTAGGACTTCACCAGGAACGTGGCGGCCTGACCGCGGGTCACGACCGCGTTGGGCACGAACCGACCCGGCTCGCGACCGACCGTGATCCGTGCGTCCGCGAGGCAGCGGATCGCCGGAGCGTGCGTGGTGCCGTCGACGTCGTCGAACGGGTCGTCGTAGCTGGCGGGGCATGCCGCGGCGATGCCGCGCGAGTACGGCGTGACGGCGAGGTCGGTGTCGAAGCGCGGCGCGGACCCGGCGTAGCCCGGAGCCCACGACCAGCCCTCGATCGACCCGGGAGCCGGACGGCTGTCACCGCCACCGGCCTCGTGCGCGGTCCACTCGTCGCCGGGCGTCGCCGTCCAGTACGACCAGAACCCCTCCTCGAAGCAGGTCTCCGTCGGCTCGCCCTCGGACAGCACGGGCAGTTCGTCGATCTGGCACACCGAGTCACCGAAGGAGAAGCTGGCGTAGCTCGTGTCGAAGCCGGCGGCCTCGAGCAGCTCGTGTCCGCTCGTCTCCGCCTCGAACGGTCCTTCGACGCAGGTCACCTCCGGGGCGAGGTCCGGTGCGAGGTCGGTGAAGTCCACGATGACGGTCACGCCGGTGCCGTCCGGGCACGGCTCGTCGGTCAGGCACCGCAGGTAGGCCGTCTCGGCGGCGGCGGCGCTGGCGTCGAGCAGGTCGAGGCGGGGCGCGTCGGCGAACGGTGCCTGCGCCGTCGCGAGCCGCACGTCACCGACCGCGTCGGCGTAGGTGGCGAACGACCCACGGAGTGCGGTGTCGGCCTCGCACCCTCGCTGGAGCGAGGTCACGAAGCTCGCCGCGGCGTCCGCCTCGGCGGTGCGACCCGCGGCACGAAGGGCCTGTGCAGCCAGGGCGGACGAGTTGGTGTTGGGGTCGGCTGCCGGGTAGCCGCCGCTCGCGCCGCGTTGGGTGAGCAGCCAGCCGATCGGGCCCGCAGCGTCTCGACCGGTCGCCAGCAGCGCCTGAGCGGCGACGGCGGTCACGTCGACCACGCCGTTCGTGCAGGTCCCCGTGAGGCTCAGCGACCCGTCCTGGCAGACGCGGCCCTCGAGGTAGCCGACGGCGGCCGCGGGGGCGCCGTCCGCCGTGGTCTCGAGCGCCAGGATCGCCAGGGACTGGACGAACAGCTGCGGCCCGGTCCCGAACGAGCGCACGCGGCCGTCCGGCTCGATGCGGCCCCGGAGCACGGCCTCGGCGTCGATGCCGCCGATGACCGGGGAGCGGTCGAGGGCGGCCGCGGCCAGGATGGCCTTGGCCGCGTTCCCCGAGGTCGTGTCGGTGTCGCCGCCGAGGTAGCCCGGTGCGCGCTCCTCGAGATCGGCGAAGGCCTCGACGGCCGCGTCCCGTGCGCTGCCGGCGGCAGCGAACCCGAGGATCGCGTCGGTCAGGCGGTCCCCTGACGGCGACGCCGTGGCGGCGAGGTCGCGAGCGAGCCACCCGGCACCGGCGGCGTAGGTGTCGGTCGTCGGGACGTCGGCGGCGGCCGGCGCGACCCCGACGGGGGCGAGCAGGCCGACGGCGAGCAGCGCGCTGGTCGCGCCGCGGGCGAGACGGCGTGGGCCGCTCGGTCGTGTTCTGGTGAGCAGGTGCATCGTGTTCTGGCCTCTCGGAGAGCGGTCCGTGACGGACCGGTCCCGACAGCCACGCACCCGACGGCAGCCGATCGGCTGCGACGCACACGTCCTGGCGTTCCCGGCTCCGTCCCGTAGACCTCGACGGACGTGTGGAGCCGCTCGTCCCGGAACGGTGCTCCGGCTCGTCGCCCCCGCGTCGGCGGGGTACGACTCACGGTTGCGGGTCAGCGCCGGAATCGCACCGGCTTCCCCGAACACGGGACGTGGTTCGCCGCGCAGCTCGAGCCGCACGGTGCCGTGACCTTAGCGCCACCGGCGACGTAGGCTGACCTCGTCGCGGCCTCCGCCGGGGCGCCCCCTTGGAGCGATACGTGGCCCGTTCCGGCCCTCCGGCCTACGCGTGGGACTGGTTCGCACGGCAGCGCCTGCTGTGGCGCGAGGCCCGCACCCGGCTGACCGAGACCGCAGCCCCGGCGGCCACCCGCTACCACGCCGTCGAGACCCGCCCCGAGGTCATCGCCCTGCTCCGAGCCGACTACGGCCGCGACCCGGTCGTGCGTGACGTGGTCCACCGCGTGGTCGCCGAGGTCGCCTTCCTCGGCCGGACCGACGTCCGCTTCAGCGACCTCGGGCTCCGCAACCCGCCGCGCGGGTTGACCTGGTGGTGGTCGGCGCTGACCGGTGAGGAGCCCGCGGTCGCCTCGAGGACCCCGCCGGGATCGGCTGAGGACCTCCCCCCCGCGCAGCTGCAGCTCGACGAGGTCCAACAGGGCTGGGGCGGCTGACCGCTCAGCCGACCGTCGGACCCTCGACGCCGAGGTCGGGGAGTTGGACCGCCACCCGGGCACCGGCGTGGTGCGCGACCACCGACAGCTCGGCGCCGATCGTCGCGCCGATCTCCCGCGCCGTCGACAGCCCGAGTCCGAACCCCGGGGAGCGATCGTGGCCTCGGACGAAGCGTTCGAAGATGGCGTCACCGAGATCGGCGGGGATGCCGGGGCCGTCGTCGGTGACGGTGACGGTCGCGCCGGCCGTCGTCGCGTGACCCTCGAGTTCGATCCGATCCCCGTGCTCGAGCGCGTTCTCGACGATGGGTCCGAGCACCAACCGGGCGATGACCGGGTCGGTGGTGACCAGCAGGTCCGGGGGGCACCGCACGGTGCAACGCTCGGCACCGCCCTGGTCGTGCACGACGAGGTCGAGCACGTCCCGGACCTGGCAGGGGACCGGGTTCGGCGTCGTGTGGCCGAGGTCGACGCTCGCCAGGGTCAGCACCTCCTCGACGAGGTGTTCGAGCCGCACGCTGGCGGTCACGATGCGGTCGAGCATCCCGTGACGCTGCTCCTCGGTGAGCTGGTCCTCCTGGGCGCCGAGGGTCGTCGCGAAGCCCGAGATGATCGTGAGCGGGGTCCGCAGCTCGTGCGAGATCCGCGCGACGAAGTTCGATCGTGCCCGGTCGAGGTCCCGCTGTTCCTCGAGCCGACGGGCCGTCATCAACGCGCCGCCGAGCAACACCGCCGCGAGCTCGAGGGCCTCGATCCGCTCGGGCGAGGGGTGCCGAGCACCGCGGGCCACGAGCGCACCACGCGTGCGTCCCTCGACCACCAGCGGCACGGCCACGAGCCCACGGTCGGCGGCCGAGCCGACCGTCTCGCCGGCCTCGATGGCCCGACGGGCGAGCCCGGCACCCTCCTCGCACACGTGGTCCCCGGAGGGGAGCGCCGCCACGACGTGCGTGCTCCCGCCGGCGGCGAGGTGCAGGCACACCCGATCGGAGGGGTCCAGCAGCAGGAGACCCCCGACCGCGGTCTCGAGCAGCTGCTGTGGCCCGGCCCCGGCCCGCAGCTGCCGGGCGGTGGCCAGGAGCCGGGCGTGCCGGTCCGGCACGCCCGAATCGGTCCGGTCAGGGATGTCCGACGCGTCCACGGGACCTCGAGGTCGTGTGTGCGGGGGCCGCGTCCACCCCCGGCTCCGGCCCACCGGCCACCGTAGCCTCGTCGCACCACCGAGCGACCCCACCGTGGAGACCACGTGTCCGCCGCGAACGCCCCCCAGCGCGCCACCGGCCTGCCGGTCCTGCGCGGCCTGGTCCGTGGCCAGCTCGCCCGCACGTTCGGTGGCGCGCCGTTCGACCCGACAGCCCACCCGGGCGACGCCGGCCTCACCGGCCCGGGGTCGCCATCCTGGCGGGTCATCGCCGAGCCAGCGGCGATCGCCGGCGGGGTGCGTGGCCTGCTGCTGCAGGTCGCCCACCCGCTCGCCATGGCCGGGGTCTTCGACCACTCCGCCTTCCGGAACGACCCGCTCGGTCGGCTCCAGCGCACCTCGGGCTACGTCACCACCTCCGCGTTCGGGTCGACCCCGGAGGCTCTCGACGCCGCGGACCGGGTCCGCCGCGCCCACCCGCACGTCCACGGGGTCGCGCCGGACGGGCGCCCGTACCGCGCCGACGACCCGCGCCTGTTGACGTGGGTCGGGATCGCGCTGACCAGCTCGTTCCTCGCTGCCCACCGCGCCTGGGCTCCGGTCGGTCTCGATCGCGCCGACGAGGACCGGTTCGTCCTCGAGCAGTCCCGCATCGCTGCGCTGCTCGACCCCCGGGTCGATCTGACCGAGCTGCGCGCGGAGCCCACCACCTCCGAGGCGTTCCGTGCCGGCCGGGTCCCGCTTCCGATGCTCGACGAGGGGCTGCTGCCCCGGGACGTCCACGAGCTCACCGCGATCCTCGCGGCCTACGCCCCGGAACTCGGCATCAACCACCAGGGCCGCGAGGCGCTCCGGTTCCTGCGCTGGCCACCGCTGCCCCCGTCGATCCGGGCGGCCTACCTGACCTTGTTCGGTGGGGCCGTCGGCTCCCTCGAGCCCGACGAACGTTCGGCGCTCGGCCTGCAGCTACCACGCGGTGCCGCACGGCTGGCGGTGCTGAACACCGGTGTCGCGCTCGCCCTGATGCGCCGAGCGACGGGGACCTCCCCGTCGATGGAGCTCGCGGGAGCCCGTGCCGCCGCGTGACGACCTAGGTTCGCGACCCGACCCGAAGGGAGCCCACGTGACCCGGCGCACGGCGATCCGCACCTGTCCCCTCTGCGAGGCCACCTGCGGGCTGGCGATCGAGCTCGACGACGACCACGTCGTCGCGGTGCGCGGCGACGCCGACGACGTGCTGAGCCGCGGGTTCCTGTGCCCGAAGGGCGCGCTCATCGGCGAGCTCGAGCACGATCCCGACCGGCTCACCTCGCCGCGTGTGCGGACCTCCGAGGGGCTGGTCGACGCCACGTGGGGCGATGCGCTCGCCGCGGTCGACCAGAGGCTGCGCGCGGTGCTGGACGAGCACGGGCCCGACAGCGTCGCCATCTACCTCGGCAACCCGAACGCCCACACCCTCGCCGGTCAGCTCTACGCCCGTCCGCTCATCAAGTCGCTGCGCACGCGGAACGTCCACTCCGCGTCGTCGGTCGACCAGCTGCCCAAGCACGTCAGCTGCGGCACGGTCTTCGGTGACCCGTTGGCGATCCCCGTCCCCGACATCGACCGCACCGACCTCCTCGTCGTGCTCGGCGGCGACCCGCGGACGTCCAACGGGTCGCTCTGGACCGTCCCGGACGTGCCCGGCCGGCTCGACGCGCTCCGGGCCCGGGGCGGCCGTCTTGTCGTCGTCGATCCCCGCCGCACACGCACGGCGAAGAAGGCCGACCAGCACCTGGCTATCCGACCCGGGTCCGACGCGCTCCTGCTCGCCGCCATCGTCGCCACGCTGGCGGACGAGGACCTGATCGACCTGCCGGCCGACCTCGCCGCCCACCTCGACGGCGTCGACGCGGTGTGCGCCGCGCTCGCCGGGTTCACCGCCGAGCGCGTGGCGGGGGCCTGCGGTCTCGAGGCGGAGGACATCCGGGGGCTGGCACGTGAGCTCGCGGCTGCCGAGCGTGCCGTGGTGTACGGCCGTCTCGGGACCACGACCGTGCGGCACGGGACCCTCGCCAGCTGGCTCGTGGACGTCGTGAACGTCCTGACCGGCAACCTCGACCGCCCCGGCGGGTCGATGTTCCCGCGCCCGGCCCACCATCGTCCCGGCGCCGGACGGGCGTTCCGCATGGGGCGCTGGTCGTCGCGGGTGCGGGGGCTGCCCGAAGCGATCGGCGAGCTGCCCGTCGCCACCCTCATCGACGAGATCGAGACCCCCGGCGAGGGGCAGGTGCGGGCGTTGATCGTCGTCGGTGGCAACCCGGCGATCTCCACACCGGACGCCGCACGGCTGGACACCGCCATCGCTGGGCTCGACCTGGTCGTCGCGGTCGATCCCTACGTCGGTGCCACCGCGCGTCACGCCGACGTGGTGCTGCCGCCCCCCGGGCCGTTGCAGCGCAGCCACTGCGACCTGGTGTTCGCCGGCCTGTCGATCCGCAACGTCGTCAACTACTCCCCCGCGGTCCGCGACCTCCCGGACGGGCAGCTCGACGAGTGGGAGATCCTGCTCGCCCTGGCATCGATCGCGCTCGGCGCCGGCGTGCCCCGCGACGGGACGGGCGCCATCGACGTGACGATCGCCGACGACCTCGTGGCTCAGCAGACCGCGGATGCGCTCGCGGCGGACCCACGCGCCCACATCGCCATCGACCGCGACCCGGCGGCGTTGCTCGCCGCCGTGGCGCCGCGTCGCGGCCCCGAGCGGATGCTCGACCTCGTGCTGCGAGCCGGCCCCTACGGCGACGGGTTCGCTGGCGGCGACGGGCTCACGCTCGCAGCGCTCGAGGCCAACCCCCACGGCATCGACCATGGCCCGCTCGAACCCCGGCTGCCGGACGTCCTCACCACCGAGGACCAGCGTGTCCACCTCGCCCCCGCCGCGTTCCTGGACGCGCTGCCGGGGCTCGAGACCGACCTCGACCAGCCACCGCCGCCCACGGTGCTGATCGGGCGCCGCCACCTCCGGACCAACAACTCCTGGTCGCACAACGCACCGAGCCTCGGTCGCGGTCGCCAGCTGTGCACCCTCCAGGTCCACCCCGACGACGCCGCCCGCGACGGGCTCGCCGACGGCGGCCGCGCACGGGTCACCTCCGCCGTGGGGGCCATC
This sequence comes from uncultured Nitriliruptoraceae bacterium, assembly GCA_963850715.1. Taxonomy (GTDB): domain Bacteria; phylum Actinomycetota; class Nitriliruptoria; order Nitriliruptorales; family Nitriliruptoraceae; genus Nitriliruptor. Next base: position 65,579 of record CAWKMM010000021.1, read on the forward strand.
GAGGTCGACGTCGAGGTGACCGACGACCTCCGGCCGGGCGTCGTCAGCCTGCCCCACGGGTTCGGCCACGACCTCGAGGGCGTGGAGCTCACCGTGGCCCGGGGACGGGGTGGTGCGAACTCCAACGTGCTGACCGACCGCTTCCAACTCGACAGCATCAGCGGCAACGCCGTCCTCAACGCCATCCCCGTCGCAGCTGGTGCCGGCATGAGGCGCCTCCCTGCGCCGAGCAGCCGCCACGGTCGCGGTCCTCGTCGGGCTGGCTGCGTGCGGCTCGGACGACGCCGGGACCGCGGCGGGCCCCGCCGAGGCCGACCTCCAGCGTGGCGAGGAGCTGTTCCAGGCCAACTGCGCGGTCTGTCACGGGCCGGCCGCGGAGGGCTCACCGGCGGGGCCACCGCTGGTCCACGTCGTCTACGAGCCCTCGCACCACAGCGACGAGTCGTTCCAGCAGGCCGTCGCCCGGGGGGTCGCACCCCACCACTGGGACTTCGGCCCGATGCCGCCGGTGAGCGGGCTCGATCGCGACGACGTCACCGACATCACCGCGTGGGTCCGCGAACAGCAGCGCGAGGCCGGCATCGAGTGACACCGAGCCGGTCCCTCAGCTGTTCGAGGTGAAGATCCCGGTCGCGATCGCGGCGTACATCAACAGCGCCAGCACGAGCACGACGGCGAGTGCGATCGCCGTCCCCCGCCCCCCGGCGGTCCGCCGCGCCGTCGGGTGCTCGCCGGGACGCGGGCCCGCATCCTCCCGTGGCACGGCCGGAGGGCCCTCGTCCTGGTGCTCGTCACGGTCCGCCACGGGTGTCCTCCGGAGATCTCGACGTTCCAGACCGCCGAGCGTGGCCGAGCCGGGCCGGACGTGCTCGGTGGGATCACCGCTGACGGCATCGGACCTCGTCCACCTGAGTGTGGCTCGTGGCGCTCCCCGCTCGCGGCCGAGCGGCCGTGCGGCCGTGCGGCCTAGGCTGAACGAGCGAACCCCCCAGGAGGCGGTAGGACGTGCAGCGGCCGTTGCGCGTGGTCATCTGCGACGATGATCCCGCGTTCTGCAACCTCGTTCGACGCGTCCTGCGCGACCACACCGACGTCGTCGGCACCGCGACCACCGCCGACCAGTTGGTGCCGCTGCTGACCGCCGAGCAGCCGGACGTGCTCCTGCTCGACCTGCAGCTCGGGACCGGCATGGTGCTCGAGGTCCTGCCTCAGCTGCTGATCGCGTCGCCGCACACGATGGTCGCGGCGCTGAGCGGGCTCGACGCCGGCACGTGGGAGGACGAGGTGCTGCTCGCTGGCGCGTTCGTCTACTACGAGAAGACCTCGGCGCTCGATCTGCCGACCCTCCTCGCGCAGGACGTGACGTTGTTCCGACGGGCGCTCGCGGGCGAGGACGTCCTCGCCCCGTCGGCGCTCGGCCGTCGTGACCGTGGTGCGGGCAGCCACGGGGCGGGGGCGCCCGCCTGAGCCGTCGATGTGCTCGACTGCGGCGGTCGGTGCGGAGGGAGCGCGACGGTGGGTGAGCTGCTTCGTGGATCGCTGGCGGACGTGGTCGAGGTGGACCTCATCACCCCGGCCATCCCGTTCTTCATCCTGCTGATGGTGCTCGAGGCGTACGTCCTGCACCGCGAACGGCGGCTCGACCTGCTCGAGGACGAAGCGGAAGCTCGCGGCGCGCTGCACGCCGGGTACGAGCTGAAGGACACCCTCGCGAGCCTGTCGATGGGCGTCGGCAGCCTCGTCGTCCCGGTCGTGGTCACCTCGCTGCTCGGGCTCGGCGGCTACCTGCTCGTGTGGAACCTCACGCCGCTGGACCTCGGTGCCGGGTGGGTCGCCTGGACCGTCGCGCTCGTCGGCAAGGACCTCGGGTACTACGCCTTCCACCGCGCCTCCCACGAGAACCGGTTCCTGTGGGCGGCACACGTCGTCCACCACTCGAGCCAGCGCTACAACCTGTCGACCGCGCTCCGGCAGTCCTGGACCCCGCTGACCAGCTGGGTCTTCTACGTACCGCTCGTCCTCGTCGGTGTGAACCCCGCCATCCTCATCATGGCGGGTGCCATCAACCTGCTCTACCAGTTCTGGATCCACACCGAGGCGATCGACCGACTGTGGGCCCCGGTCGAGTACGTCTTCAACACCCCCTCACACCACCGCGTCCACCACGGGGCCAACCCGCAGTACCTCGACCGCAACTACGGCGGGATGCTGATCGTCTTCGACCGCTGGTTCGGGACCTTCGAACCCGAGGTGGAGCCGGTGGTCTACGGGTTGACCCGGAACATCGAGACCTACAACCCGCTGCGCATCGCGACACACGAGTACGCCGAGGTGTGGCGTCAGGTCCGCGCCGACCGCGACTGGCGCACCCGCCTCGGGCGCGTCTGGCGCGGCCCCGGCTGGGAGCCGATGCACAGCGAGCGCCCGACCGAGGTCGGCGTCTAGCTGCGAGCCGGTACCACCGCGGGGGCGACCGCGAAGGCGATCGGGTCGGCGCCGACCGCGACGGCGTCAGCCATGCGCTGGAGCGCGTCCGGACCGGCGTGCCGCACGTGTGCCGCTGCGGCCTCGCGTCGCCGCACCGTGGAGGGATCGGCGTACCCGAGCCGGATCACCAGACCCCGAGCCGCGTCGGTCGCCTGGATCCGAAGGAACCCGTGGGTGAGCGCGCGGTCAGCGTCGGCGTGGACGTCGACGACCGCCACGGCTACGTCGTCGGTCCGCAGCAGGTCACCGTCACGCTGCACCTGCCGGCCACCGGCTTCGAGGATGGCGTGCACGATGGCGGTGCCGTCGTCGGCGTCCTCGATCCGTCCCCGGAGATCGGCGGGCAGGTCGAGCCGGTCCGCGAGCGGCACGGATCTCACCTGCGGGGCCGGCTCCGGCACCGACCGCGGGTGGGTCACGTCCCGCCGAGGCACCGGCGACGGTCCGCGGGGCGACCGGGCGGGCGGGACCCGGAGCATCGCCGGCAACGCTGGCTCGGCCCGGAGCGGGCCGGGCCGGCGCTCGCGCGCCAACGTCCGGCCGTCGCGATCGACGACCTCGACCTCGTCGAGGTCGGGATCGGCGGCCAACGCCCGGTGCGCGGCCTCGCGCACGAGGCGCTCGACCGATGGCAGAGCAGGGTCCGCTCCGGCCAGGTCGAGCACGACCTGATCGCCGGGGGCGCCTCCAGCCGCCTCCCACGCGCGGCGATCGGGGCGGTCACGAACCGCAACCGAGGCACGTCGCCACGCCAGGGAGACGGCGGCGAGCAGCAACACGACCGCCAGCGCTCCGAACAGCTCCACCATGGTCCAGACATCGTCCCCCTCGCGGGCGGCGCTGTCCAGCCTCCGGCTCGGCTACGGGCTACCGGGCGGACAGGGCGGATGCGCGCGGGTCCCACGCCGCCCGCGCGACCTGGGGCACGAAGTCGGTCAGGTCGGTCGAGCGCAGGTCGACGGTCTCGCCGAGCTCCGCCGACAGGTAGGCCCCCATGAGCAGCCGGTTCACCTCGAGGCCGTCGTAGACGTCCTCGTCGGGCTGCACGCCGGCCCGGAAGGCGTCGACCATGTGGCGGTTCTCGCCGGTGTAGCCGTAGGTCACCGCCTCGTCCTCGATCAGCGGCATGAGTCCCTGCTCGGCGTTCTGCTTCTCCACCAGGTCCTCGCCCTGCTCGGACTCGAGCTCGCGGCTGAGGAAGATCCGGGCGGGGGTGTCGAGGGTGTTGACGGCCATCGAGTACTCCGGACCGAGCAGCTCGAACGACAGCCGGAGCCCGGCGCCGACGAAGCTCCACGACGTCGACGCCTCGGCGACCACGATGTGACCGTCGCCGTTCTCGAAGGTGAAGGTGGCGCGTGCGTAGTCCTCCGACGGGCGCGTGCGGTAGTCGATGGAGTCGCCGTAGGTGGCCCGCAGCTGGTCGGCGTAGCGCGGCCGCGACCACTTCAGGCTCGCGATCGATGCGCTCACCGAGATGGGCGTGAGCCACTCGGCTGCCGAGGCGCCGGGAGGGGTGAGCAGGAAGCGGCCCGCTTCGACCGAGTGGCACATCATGTCGCTGAGCACGCCACCGCCCTGGTGCTCACCGTCCCAGAACCAGGTGTTGTGCGGGCCGGCGTGCTCCTCGGAGCAGCGCGCGAGGTAGGGCGATCCCGCCAGCGCTGCGCCGCGCGACCAGACGATCTCGTGGGACCGGGTCAGCCCGGGCGCGAACAGCTGGTTCTCGAGGTAGCCGCCGAGGATGCCCGGCCCCCTCGATCGCGTCGATGACGCGCTTGCGCCTCCGCGAGGTTGCGTGCCAGCGGCTTCTCGATGGCGATGCCGACCAGCTCGGCCCGGCCGGACGACGACCTCCTCGCAGATCGTCTCGATCATCTCGACGCGGACGTGGTTCGGGGCGGTGACCCAGATGGCGTCGACACGCGGGTCACGCACCAGCTCGACGAGGTCGGTGGTCGTCGTCGGGTCCCCGACGCCGAGCGCGCGGCACCGGTCGGCGAGCGCACCCGCCGTGGTCGGCGTTGCGGCTCTGGATCGCCACCACGTCGGCGTGGCGGACGCCGACCAGGCTCTGGACGTGGAAGTTGCCGATGAATCCGCTGCCGACGATGCCGATGCCGAGGGGGGCGTTCACGTGTCGTTCCGTTCGTCGTTCGAGGGCGGGAGCCAGCGGGTGTTCGTGACGCTCACTGGCGGAGGCGACGCTGCCGGCCGTAGATCGACAGCAGCGCGATGAGGATGACGCCGTTGACGACCTGGCGACCGGCGGAGCCGATGTCGAGGGCGGTCAGCAGGCTGCTCAAGGTGGTCAGGACGACGGCACCGATCGCGGTACCGAGGTACCCGCCGACGCCGCCGGCGAGGGTCGTGCCGCCGACGACGACCGCGGCGATCGACGTCAGCTGGTAGCCGTCGGCGAGGCTCACCGACGCCGCTCCGCTGTACCCGATCAGCAGCACGCCGGCGATGGCCGCGAACACCGAGGACGCGACGTAGACCAGGACCAGGTCGCGCCGGACCGCGATGGCGGACAGGTACGAGGTCTCGCGGTTGGCGCCGAGGCTGTAGACACGCCGCCCGAAGGTGGTTCGGCGCAGCAGCCAGATCGACGAGGACGGCGACGGCGAACCACAGCCACACCGATCCGCGCAGGCCGAGGAAGCCGCGGGCGTTGACCAGGCCCGCCAGCGCCGAGGGTGCGCGGCCCTCGGGCTGGCCGCCGGAGTAGACGCGGATGACGCCCTGGACCACCCCGACCATCCCGAGGGTCATGACCAGCGGAGGGATCCGCAGGTAGGCGACGCCGAGGCCGTTGACCGCGCCGACGACGGCGCACGCGCCGATCGCGGCCACGACCGCCACGAGCAGACGTTCGTCCTGTCCCTGGCTCACCTGGGCCACCACGATGGCCGAGAACGTCGCGACCTTGCCGACCGACAGGTCGATGCCCTCGCCTCCGGCGAGGATGACGATGGTCTGTCCCGCGGCGATGACGCCGAGGAACGCCGCGACCCGAAGGATGCTCAGGAGCGTGCCGCTCGACGCGAACCCGGGCACGAGCACCTGACCGACACCGAAGAGCGCGACGGCGACGACGGCGGCGAGGACGACGGGGTGGCGCAGCAGCGCCCGGAGATCGGGGTTGCTCCGTTCCGCGACCGCGGTCGGGGCTGCTCATCGGCCTCGCCTCCGGTCCGCCCAGAGCCCGGCGAGCGCCAGGGCCAGGATGACGAGCGACCCGTCGATGAGCTGGCGGACGTCGGTCGGGGGGCGGAGCGCGACGACGATGCTGCTGAGGAGCTGCAGCACCAGCACGCCGACCACGGTCCCGCCGGCACCCCCCGCACCGCCGGACAGACGCGTCCCGCCGATGACGAGCGCCGCGATCGAGACCAGCGTCAGGCTGCTGCCCGCGAGCGCGTCACCGGAGCCGCTGTTGGCGAGCATCGCGAAGGACGCCAGGCTCGCGAACAGCCCGCCGATCACGTAGGTCAGACACGGTCACGCGGGCGACCGCGGACGCCGGTCGCGAAGGCGGCCTGCTCGTCGCCCCCGACGGCGTAGACGTGGCGCAGCAGGCGGGTGCGCTTCAGCACGAGCCACAGCAGCGCCGAGCCCGAGCAGCAGCCACGCGCCGTTCGGGATGCCGAGCGTGCTCTCCCGGTAGCCCTGGACGAACCCGGCCGGCATCCGCCGCGAGCGGGCCGCCGGTGGCGCCCGCCGGTGGCAGACACAGCGAGCGCCGCGCCGGACCAGACGAAGCGAGGTGGCGAACGTCGCGACGATGGGCTGGAGACGGACGACGGCGACGAGCACACCGTTGACGACCCCGCACCCGGCCCCGACCCCGAGCCCGCGCAGCAGCGCGAGCGGGAGACCGAGCGGTTCGACGAGCGACACGGTCACGACGCTCGAGAGCGTGGCGATCGTCCCGATGGACAGGTCGATGCCGCGGCCGAGCACGATGATGGTCTGCCCGATGGCGACCGCCGCCAGCGGCAGCGCGTTGGCGAAGATCGACCGGATGTTGAACGCGGTCAGGAAGTTGTCGGCTGACCACGAGGTTGGCGGCGAGCGCGAGGGCGAGCAGGACGAACGCCGTCGCGGTTGGCAGTCGCCCCTGCAGGAGCCACTCCCAGCCGCGACGCGAGCGGCGGGCCGGCGGCCTCGCTCACGGGGACGGGTGGTCGTCGGCGTGCGTCACGACGGCCACCACCTGGAGCGAGGCGGACGACCAGACGTTCACGGGTGAGATCGTCGCCCGCGAGCTCGTCCACGATCCGCCCCTCGAACAGCACCAGCACCCGGTGCGCTCAGACCGAGCAGCTCCTCGTCGTCGCTGGAGTTCAGCAGGACCGTCGACGCCGTCGGACGGTCAGCTGCGCGATCAGCTCGTAGAGCTCCTCCTTGGCGCCGCACGTCGATGCCCTTGGTCGGGTCGTCGAGGAGGACCAGCCGCGGCTCGGTGAGCAGCCACTTGCCGACCACGACCTTCTGCGCGTTCCCACCCGAGAGCGTCGCGACCGTGTCGTCGAGAGACCCGATCTTGATCCGCAGCTGCTGCACCGCCCTCGCCGCGGCCGCCCGTTCGCGGCGCTGCGACAGGACACCCGGCACGACGGTGCGGGCGCCCATGCTCGGGACGGTCAGGTTCTCGAGGATGGGGCGCGACGCCAGCAGTCCCTCGCGCCCGCGGTCCCCCGGGACCAGCGCGATGCCGGCTCGGACCGCCTGGCTCGGCCGCTTGAGGCGCAGCTCCTCACCGCCGATGGCGATGGTGCCGCCGCGGACCCGCGTGGCGCCGAACAGCGCCGCGAGCAGCTCGGACTGGCCCTGCCCGGCCAGACCGCCGAGGCCGAGGACCTCGCCCGCCCGCGCCTCGAAGCTCACGCCACGCAGCACGTCGGTGGTCAGATCGGCGACCGCGAGGGACACCGCCGTGGGTTCGTGGTCGCTCTCGATCCGCTCGCCGACCTCCTCGGCGGGGGCGGTCCGGCTCCCGACCATCAGCTCGACCAGGTCCCGCTCGCTGGTCCCCGCCAGGTCGACGGCCCCAGCGACCTGACCTCCGCGGAGGACGGTGGCGCGGTCGCACAGCTGGAGGATCTCACCCATGCGGTGCGAGGTGAACAGGACGAGCACGCCCGCTGCGCGGAGCTCGCGGACGACCTCGAACAGCACCTCGACCTGCGCCCGGTGCAGCGACGCGGTCGCCTCGTCGAGGACCAGCACGGCCGGCTCTCGCGCGACGGCCTTGCCGATCTCGACGATCTGCTGCTCGCCGGGTGACAGCTGCCCCACGGGCCGGTCGAGCGGGAGCCGGCCACCGGCGAAGGCGTCGCGGAACCGCTCGAGGACGGTCGCGGCACGGCCCCGGTCCTCGCGGGGCCGCAGGAACCCGGCACGCGTGCGCTCGAAGGCGAGCGCGACGTTCGCGGCGACGGTGAGGTCGGGGACGAGGCTGAGCTCCTGGAACACCGCGGCGATGCCGCGCGCGTGCGCGTCCTGTGGCGAGCTGACCGTCAGTGGCTGTCCGTCGAGGGCGAGCTCGGCGTGATCGGGGGCGACCACGCCGGTGAGCACCTTGTTGAGCGTGCTCTTGCCCGAGCCGTTCGCCCCGAGCAGCGCGTGCACCTCGCCACGGTCGGCGGTCAGGTCCACGCCGGCGAGGGCGACGACGCCGCCGTACCGCTTGCGCACGTCGCGCATCTCGAGGAACGCCACGAGCCACCTCCGGAGGGGACCCTCGCATGTGGGAGGACCGTCGTCGACGAGCGGTTGGAACGGCGGGGCGACGCCGGGCGTCGCCCCGCCGTGGTCACACGGTCACACGGTCACACGGTCACACGGTCACACGGGTCACTGGAAGTAGCCGCGTACCTCATCCTCGCTCAGGATGACGTCCACCGAGTAGCCGTCCTGCTCGCCCTCGACGTCCGCCAGCCAGTCCTCGAGCTCGGCGTTCGTGACGCTCTCCGGCAACGGCAACAGGATGGTGTTGCCGTCGGTCAGCTGGCTGTCGTCGATCGTGCCGCCCTGCAGCTCCTCGAGCGCGACGCGCAGCGCGGTGGCACCGACGCCAGGGCGGGTTGACCACGCCGATGGTCTCGAGGTCGGTCTCCTGCCACAGACGCATGTAGCCGACGCGCGCCTCACCGGTCGTGGCGAGGTCGAGTCGGTCCTCGTCGATCAGCGCGCGAAGCACGCCCTCGGCGACGCCGTCCTGGGCCCAGATGCCGTCGATGTCGTCACCGTGCTGGTTGAGCAGCTCCTGGGTGACGGTCTGACCCTCGGCCTGGCTCCAGTTGGCGTTGCCCTGCGCGACGACCTCGACACCGGCCTCCTCGAAGACCTCCTGCGCACCGTTCCAGCGCGCCTCGTTCGCCGGGTGACCGGCGATGCCGTTGACGCCGATGACCCGGCCGCCCTCACCGACCTGCTCGGCCAGCCACCGGGCGGAGATCTTGGCCCACTCGCCCTGGTCGATGACCACGTTGGTCACGGCCTCGCTCGTGACGGCCTGGTCGACGGCGTAGATCTTCACGCCCTCGGCGGCGGCCTCCTCGAACGCCGCGTTCAGCGCGTCGGGCGAGTTCGGGTTGATGATGATGGCGTCGACGCCGGCGTTCACGAGGTTGCGGATCTGCTCGATCTGCCCGGCCTCGTCGACGTCGTCGCTCTCGATGATGAGCTCGTCGACGAGCCCCTGCTCCTCGTACTCGGCGAACGCCTCCTCGATGTTGGCGATCATCTGGGTCCGCCACTCGCTGCCGGTGAACCCGTTGCTCACGCCGATGGTGAACGGCCCGGAGGCCGCCTCACCACCGTCCTCGGCGGCACCGTCGGCCGCACCGTCGTCGCCGTCGTCACCGCCGCAGGCGGTCAGGACCAGCGCGAAGGCGGCCACCGCCGCGACCACGACCTTGTTCCTCGAACGTGCGTACCGCATGGATCTCCCTGGTCTCCCGCTGAGGCGGGTGCTCTTCCACCGAGCTCGTGCGAACCCGGCTCCGTGCTCGTTCCGTTGGGGCCTGACGGTGGCACCGTCAGGTCGCGGTGGCGCGGTTCACCGCACCACCGACGAGTTCGTCGATCGCTGCCGGAGCCAGGATCCGCTCCACCGCCATGACGCTGGCGCCCCGGACCCCGGCGCCGTCCCCCAGCCGTGCGGGGACGACGCGCAGGTGCCGCGTCGCCAGCGGCAGTGACCGTTGGTAGACGACCTCGCGGACGCCCGCGAGCAGCTGCTCGTGGGCGTTCGCCACGTCGCCACCGATGACGATGACCGCGGGGTTGAACAGGTTGACGGCCGCCGACAGGACCTGACCGAGGACCCGCCCGGCGTCGCGGACCGCGCGCGTCGCGTGGCGGTCCCCCGCGAGGACCCGCTGCACCACGGCGCGGGCATCGGCGACGCGCTCACCGTCCTCGCTGAGTCGGTCGGCGATCGCTTGTCCCCCAGCGACGGCTTCGAGGCAGCCGGTGTTCCCGCAACGGCACACGGCCTCGTCGTGTCCGGGGACCCGGACGTGGCCGAGGTCGCCCGCCGCACCTTGCGCTCCGCGGTGGATGCGGCCCCCGACGACGACCCCGCAGCCGATCCCGGTCCCGACCTTGATGAACAGCAGGTCCTCGACCTGGTCGCGCCACGTCGCCCAGTACTCACCGAGGGCCATGATGTTCACGTCGTTGTCGACCAGCACCGGCACGCCGAGGTCGGCGAGCTCTTCGGCGACCGGGAAGCCGTCCCATCCGGGCATGATCGGTGGGCTGACCGCCCGGCCGGAGTGGTGCTCGACCGGTCCCGGCAACCCGATACCGATCGCGCGGACCTCGTGCAGCTCCCGTCCCGCCTCGGCGAGCACGTCGGCGAACCGGTCGCGGACCCACCCGAGGACGGCGGTCGGACCGTCGGCGATGGCGCGGTCGGCGGCGAGCTCGGCGAGCACCTCACCGGCCAGGTCGGTGACGCCGATCCGGGCGTGGGTGGCCCCGAGGTCGGCGACCAGCACGACGCCCTGGCCGGCGTTGAACCGCAGCCGACGGGCGGGGCGGCCTCCGGTCGAGGCCGACGCGCCGTCCTCGACCACCAGTCCCGACCGCATCAGCAGCTCGACCCGCTGCGCGACCACCGTGCGGGACGCGCCGCTGCGCTGCGCGAGCTGCGGGCGGGTCGTGGCCCGACCCTCGCGCAGCAGCGTCAGCAGGTGCCCCGGTGAGCCGGGGACCGGGGCTGCCGGCAGCGCGAGGAGTTCTCCCATGCGCGGATACAACACGCCGAACTTCCGCCGGTCAAGCGCAGAAGTGCCCGACGTGCGCGGAGGAAGCCGTCGGGTGCGGCACCGCACACGCGTCACGTGATGGTCCACCGCGGGGGTGCAGCCCCGACCGGAGCATGGCCTTCCGTACGGGGACAGCGCCGGGGCGAGCGGCGAGGGTCGAGGGAGCCGACCCCGAGGTGCTCGTGGCCGACGTTCCCGAGGAAGGGGCGAGCCGCTGGTTCGTCGCTGCGGCCGGCGCCGTGGTCATGCTCGCGCTCGGCGGGGTGTACGGGTGGAGCGTGTTCACCGGGCCGCTCGAGGAGGAGTTCGGCTGGTCGAGCACGGAGGCACTGCTGCCCTACGTCGTGCTGCACGCCGTGCTCTTCATCGGCACGTTCACCGGAGGCCGGATCCAGGACCGGGTCGGTGCCCGCCCCGTCGCGCTGGCAGGCATCGTGCTGTACTCGACGGGCGTCGCGCTCGCGTCGTTCACCTCCGAGGCGGGCCACCTGTGGCTGATGGTGGTGACCTACGGCGTGCTCGGCGGCCTCGGGCTCGGGTTGGCCTACATCGTCCCGCCGGCGCTGCTGTCGAAGTGGTTCCCCGACAAGCGTGGTCTGGCCAACGGGCTCGCGGTCGGCGGGTTCGGGGCGGGGGCGCTGATCACCGGCCCGATCGGCGAGCCGCTCATCGAACGGTTCGGGTCGGTCCCGCCCGTGCTCGGGGTGCTCGGCGTGGCCTACCTCGTGGTCGGCGGGGTCGCGGCCTGGTTCCTGCGTGAACCACCCGAACCGGAGGAGGACGAGCAGGACACCGGCGGCGACGAGGACGAGGAGGTGTCGTTCTCGCTCCGGGCGGCGCTGCGCACGCCCCAGTTCCACCTGCTGACGCTGATGTTCACCCTCAGCGTGATCATCGGCAACGGGTTGGTGTCGCAGGCCTCCCCCATCGCCCAGGACATCGCCGAGGCCGACGCCGCGACCGCCGCGCTGATCGTCGGGATCCTCGGCATCTTCAACGCGGCCGGGCGACCCGCGTGGGCGGCGCTGTCGGACCGGCTCGGGCGGATGCGCACCTTCCAGGTCCTGCTGCCGCTGTCGGCGGTGCGTGTTCGCGCTGCTGCCGAACATCGGCACGATGGTCGTCGTGTTCGCCGTGCTCGCGTGCACCGCGGTGCTGAACTACGGCGGCACGTTCGGGATCATGCCGTCGGTCGCCGCCGACTTCTACGGCACCGAGAACGGCGGAGCCATCTACGGGGCGATGATCATCGCGTGGAGCATCGGCGGGGTGATCGGACCGCTCGGGATCGCCGCGCTCGAGGGCGCGACCGGCGGCTTCACCGTGCCGCTGTACGTCGCGGCCGGGATCGCCGTCGCCGCGGCACTCATCCCGTTCGCGGTCCGCCCGCCCGACACCGACGCCGCCGGCGCCGGCGCGAGCTGACCCACGCGGGCTCTCCCACAGCGGGGCGATGGTTGACACGTCAAGTTCTTCGGGTAGATTGGTTGCCATGTCAGACAACTTGCGAGAGGGTCTCCCGTGTCGTTCTCCCCCATCCGCCTCAACCACGCCGTGCTGTTCGTCGCCGACCTCGAACGCTCGGTCTCCTTCTACGTCGACGCGTTCGGTATGGATGTCGTCGCCCGGGAACCGCGTGCGAACGCGGCGTTCCTCCGTCTGCCGCGTGGCGGCAACCACCACGATCTCGGCCTGTTCGGCGTCGGCTCCGCCGGGGGTCCCAAGCAGCGAGGCGCGATCGGGCTGTACCACCTCGCCTGGCAGCTCGACACGGTCGACGAGCTCGTCGACGCACGTCGGACGCTGATCGAGGTCGGTGCCTACACCGGGGAGTCGAGCCACGGCGCGACCCTGAGCATCTACGGCGCCGACCCCGACGGCAACGAGTTCGAGGTCATGTGGATGCTGCCCCGCGAGGAGTGGGGGGCCTACGAGAACGCCGCACCGATCGAACGGCTCGACCTCGACGCCGAGGTCGCACGTTGGTCCGGCGTGCGGACCGCCGGTGGCCTCCAGGACGGGATCACGGACGTGTCCGCGTGAGCGGCGCGTTCCCCGATCCGGTGGTGGCGTGGCCGGCTCCGGACGATCCGGCCACCCCGCTGGTCGTCCTGCTGCACGGCCGTGGGTCGGACGAACGCGACATCATCGGGCTCGCCGACCACCTGCCCACCGGGCCCTCCTACGCCGCGGTGCGCGCCCCGATCGCCGAGGGCGGCGGATACGCCTGGTTCGCGAACCGCGGCGTTGGGCGCCCCGTCGCGGCATCACTCAGCGAGACCACGGCGTGGTTCCGAGCCTGGCTCGACCGCACCGCCGACCCGTCGCGCCCGGTGGTGCTCATCGGCTTCAGCGGGGGTGCTGCGTTCGCCGGTGGGCTCTTGCTGGCGACCCCCGAACGGTTCGCCGGCGGTGCGATCCTGTACGGCACGCTGCCGTTCGATGCGGGGGTCCCGACGACTCCCGGCCGGTTGGAGGGCGTGCCGGTGCTCGTGGCCCAGGGCGAGGACGACCACGTGATCCCCCGCGAACTCCTCGACGCCACCTGGTCCTACCTCCACGACGATGCCGGTGCGGAGCTCCGCGCGGAGCGTGGTCCAGGCGGTCACGGCATCACGCCCGGCGTGGCGACGGCGCTCGGCGACTGGCTCGCCGAGGTGACCGCGGGTGTCGGAGGTGCAGCGGTGAGCTCGCCGCCGTCGGCTCCGACAGCCGGTGACAGCCATCCGCCCTCCTTGACGTCACGAACTTGACGTCACGAACGTCAAAGATAGTTTGACATCCATGTCGACCAGCGTGGACGTCCTGTACCAGCTCGCGGAGCCACGTGCGGGCTACGTCACCACCGCGCAGGCTGCCGAGGCGGGAGTCTCTCGCCAGCAGCTCTCCTACCTCGCCCGCACCGGGTCTCTCGACCGCGTCGCGCAGGGCATCTACCGTCTCCGCCGGTTCCCCGCCCAGCGGTTCGAGGACGTCATCGTCGCGTGCCTGTGGGCCGGCGAGGACGCCGTCGCCAGCCACGACACCGCCTTGGCCGTCTACGAGCTGACCGACGCGATGCCTCACGACATCCACGTCACCGTCCCGCGACGCTTCCGCGGCCACCGCCCAGGCGTGGTGGTCCACACCACATCGCTCGGCGACGACGAGCGGACCGAGCGTGCCGGCGTCCCGGTGACCACGGTGGCGCGGACGATCGTCGACGTGCTCGAACGCTCCGGCCCGCAGCTCGCCGCGGAGGCCGCCGAACAGGCGCTCGAGCGGGGGCAGGTGACCCGACGCCGGCTGCGCGCCGCGCTCGAGGCCGTGACGACGTGCCGCCGTCGCTGCTCGGTCTCACCGCTGCGGCGTCGTGACCGACCGGCACGCCTACCGGACGCCGGCGGCGCTCCGCACCGCGCTCGAGGACCGGCTCCGCCGCCAGGCACACGACGGTGGCGTCCCGTTGGATCGGCTGCGCAAGGAGGTCGCGCACCAACGGTTGCTCGCTCGCCTGGTCGTCATAGCCCCGCCAGGGTCGTGGGCGCTCAAGGGCGGCCAGGCGTTGCTCGCCCGGATGGCGCAGCGGCACGTGCGACCAAGGATGCGGACGCGACGTGGCGCGGCTCACTGCACGAGTTCACCGACGTCCTCGCAGACGCGACCGAGACCGACCTCGGGGACGGCTTCCGCTTCGAGGTATCCGCTCCCCGGCCGCTGAGGTGATCCCCCTGGCGCAGCACCTCGCGGAGAAGCTCCCACGCCGCGTGGGGAGCGCCTTCGTCCGCGACCACGACGTCCCGTGGACAGACCTCACGTCCCCCGGCGACGCTCTCACGGACCTCTGGGACCCGATCCTCGCTCCCCAACCACCGCCGGACGCCATCTGGAGCGCCAACCGCTGGCGCTGGATCACCGGGTAGGCAGCAACCTCCACGAACGGCGCCTACCGATGTCTGGGCGGCCTCGTCGGCGGCGCGGACGGACGCGCGAGGACGGACGAGGACGGACCCGTTGGTTGCCACGATGTTGCCACGAGCGGCTCGAACGGGCCTGGAACGGCGAGAACCGGCCACTGGGCCGGTTCTCGGAGTGGGGCGTGCAGGAATCGAACCTGCGACCTCTTGCGTGTC
>CAWKMM010000022.1:0-14873 GCA_963850715.1 uncultured Nitriliruptoraceae bacterium
GGTGTGCCCGTAACGCAGCGGGGTCAGCGAGCCCGGGACGACCTCGAACGTGCTCGCGACCCGGTGGTGGAGGCCCGGGTCGTTCTCGGGCCGCTCCATGAAGAGGATCGTCGCCGGCGAGGGTGAGGGTCCGGCCCGGCCGGTCGACCGCCAGGCTCCAGCCGTCCCAGACGAAGAGGTCCTCGGCGGCGTAGATGTCGTCGGCACCGGGCTTGCGCGTCGGCGGCGCCGAGAGGATGCCATCGCCCTCGTCCGGGACCTGCCCGAGCCCGGGCAGGCCGGGGAACCGGTAACCGCCCCGCCGTCGCATCAGGCTGCGCCACTCGCGCGCGGCACCGTCGAGCACGTCGACCCGGTACCCGCGCGCGAGGTCCTCGGCGTGCAGGGTCGGGATCGGTCCGCCGGTCAGCGACGTCGAGCTGGGCGTCGAGCACCACGGTGCGTGCCGCCTGGTCCCGCAGGTGCTTGGCACGGCCCACCTCGGTCACCGCGAACCCTCCGCCGCGGAGGGACGGCACCGGCGAGGTCGTGGGCGTGTCCACCGTCGGGTGCGCCACCGTGCGGCTGAGGTTGCCCGCGGCGCGGGTGACCTTCAGCGCGCTGCCGTCGACGTCGACCCGGACCGCCCGGTACCGGGTCGGCAGGTCGAGGCGAGGTGGCCGTCCTGCATCGCCTGCGGGTCGAGCGGGTGCGCGGTGAAGCCTGCACCGACGTCGCAGGCCGTCCACGGGGTGGACTGCACGAGGGAGGTCACGGTGGGCTCCCACAGGGGCTCGACCCGCACCTGCACCGTCGCGGTCCCACCGACCGGGTCCGGTACCTCGAGGTCGTGGACCAGGCCGAGCCAGCGCTGCAACCGCGGGTGACGCCCGACGAACGCCAGGGCCTGGTGCAGGTCGGGGTCCGGGAGCGGCGGACCGTGCGCGAACGCGGCGTCGAGCTCGTCGCTGCTCGCACCCGGGAACGCCGGCGCGTGGAACTGCTCGAGCTGCGCGAAGTCGAGCGTGGCAGTGGACGCTGCAGCGGTGTCGACGACCCCGGCAGCGGCGAGGACCGCCGCGATCTGGTCCACCGCGGCGGACCAGCGCAGGTGGGCGTCACGGTCACCGGTGAAGTCGACGTCGTCGAGCCGTTCCCGCAGGGCGGCGATGGTCGGCTTCGCGGCACCCGCGGTGACGGCGAGCTGGCCGTAGACCTCCTGGAGCCAGCCGGCGATACTCGCGGCCGGGTAGGTGCGCCAGGGCACCGTGGTCAGGTCGGGGACCCGGAAGGAACGCACGGGCGTGGCCGGCCGGACGTCGCCTGCCACAGCTCGGCGGCAGGCGCGGGGGCGACGGGTCGACCACCGTCACCTCGTCGTCCTCGTACTCGCTGCCGTCGATCACCACGCGGAAGCGCAGGTCGGGAGGCGGCCAGTGCAGGACGTCGGCGAACGCACCGTCGGCGAGGGTGGTCGCGCCGCCGGCGTCGACCGTGAGACGAGGCGCGACGTGGACCGACAGGCGCAAGCCGCCGCCGGCGCTGCGGCCGTTCGGCAGCGCCGTCCAGATGATCCCCGCGCGTGTCGTCACGTCGGCGCCCTCTCGTGCGATCAGACGGCGGCGAACGCGCCGCAGTAGTCGGCCCAGAGCTGCGGTTGCGGGAGGACCTGCCCGAAGGTGGATCCTTCGACCCGCCGAGCGCTTCTCGACGGCGATCTCCACCGACCCGGAGAACAGCATGACCTCGACCTCGACGATCATCGTGGCCTTGCCGATGGCCTTGTCCTGGCTCGGCAGGTAGGTCAGGGGATCTTGAGCATCAGGGTGGCGGTGATCACACCCAGGACGTCGACCTCGCCCTTCACGCGGACGTACCCGGTCAGCTCGCAGGCCCCGTCGGGGTTGGCCTCGCTCGGCACACCGATGGCGAGGTAGATGCCGGCGACGACGCTGACCGACCCGGACGCCACGCCGACGTCGAGCGCGAGGCTGCCACCGAACTCGAGGGCGACCTGCAGGCTCTCGACCCCGTCGGTGCCGATCCCGAGCTCGAAGAACCCGCCGCCACCGAAGACCATGACCGTCAGCAGGAACGGGTCGTCGATGGTCGCGAACGCGAAGCGTGCCCGCACCGGCTGACCGGTGAACGGGAGCACCAGCCCGGCGGTGAAGGACAGGTTCTGCAGCGAGAACACCGCGAAGGTGATGTCCGGCAGCGGCAGGGTGTAGCTGACGTCGAGGTGGGTCGGGTGGAGCTCGAGCGCCGGCCCGTCGCCGCCGCCGAACCGGACCAGCTCCTGGAGGGCGGCGAGGAAGGTGAGCGGGCCGTCGAAGGTGACGTCGCGGACGAGGACGTCGACGTCGGGGCTCTTGCCGTCCCGCGACCGGAACCGGAGCTGGTCGATCTCCACGTGGATGAACGCGGCCCCGGGGAAGAGGGTGAGCCGGAAGTCGCGCAGGTCCCCGAGCACCTCGGTGCTGGCGGCGCTCCCGTCGAGCGGCACCACGGTCCTGGCGTCGAGCACCAACGCCTTGTGCGATCCGAACGTGAGCAGCTTCTCGCCGAGGACCGAGATGTCCTGCGGGACCGGGGACCAGCGGATCAGGGTCTCGTCGCGCTCCGGCAGCCCGGGGACCGCGGGCCGCCGTGTGCTGGTCATCACCGGCAGGCTCGGGCTGTCGATCGCGAAGCCGGTCACCTCACCGACGACCTGTGAGAGGGTGATGTCGCCGAGCAGCTTGGCCGACGCCGGGAAGAAGCTGGTCGGCGTGAACGTGCCCGCCGCGTAGTCGGCCGGTGGTCCACCGATCGGACCGTTGGCCCGCGACAGCGCGGTGATGGCCAGGCTCGGGGTCGCGACCCCCCCGGCACGGTCACCGGCGCTGTTCGCGCCGAAGTCGAGGTGGGCCGGGTTCTCGGGGTGCTCGAGCCGGACGAACACCTCGCCGACGTTGCCGCCGCCGCCGGGGGAGCCCGGGAGACCCCCCGTGATGTAGTCCTCGGCGAACACCACGGTGACCGTGCCGTCCGCGGCCACCCCCGGCCCAGCCAACGGCCCGCCGAGTGCGGCCTCCGCGGCGCTCAACCGGACCGCGGCACGGGCCAGGATCGGCAGGAAGTCGGGCTGGCCGGCCCGCGCGAGGGTCGGTCCGTCGCCCTGCGGCTCCGCCGCCCCCCAGGTCAGCCGGTGGCTCTCGAGCCAGGTGTCGCCGGGTTCGTTCGACGGGGCGAACGCGACCGGTGTCCCGGCCAGGTCGACGCTGCGCACGGCCGCCGGCGCGGTGTCGTACCAGTTCCGCACGGTCGCCATCGTGGTGGCGTCGTAGGCGTGGTCGGCGGTGACGAACACCAGCGGGGTGGTGCCCGAGATTTCGCGGCCGGCCTGGTCGCGTGCCGCGAACTGGAACGGCAACGGTGCGCCGGCGACGAACGGCACGAAGCCCTCCGAGGCGTTGGCGATGCCGACGACCTGCGTGCTGTCCTTCGGCGGGTCGAGGTTCGGGGTGACCATCGTGAGCAGGCGCACCTCCGTGAACGGCAGCCGGCGCCCCTCGGCGACGGGATCGAAGGCCCCGAACCGGCGCAGCGGCTCGCGGACGATCAGGTAGTAGCGCTGGCGCAGGTAGGCGATGCGGCGCGGTTGGCTACCGAGCCGCCCGGTCGGCGTGTGGAACTTGCGCTCGGTGACCTTCACCAGCGACGCGGCGTGTCCGAACGGCAGCAGGTGGCCCTTGTAGACCAGGCGCACGAAGTGGTCGCGGCCGTGCGTGGCCTCGTGGCGGTAGGCCTCGAGGCTGCCCGGTGCGTGGGACTGCGTCGGTGACGTGGTGCCCGGCACGAACGCGCCCCGGGCGCCGTAGGTCGCACCGAGGCTGGTCAGGTGCAGCCGGTCCACCTCGAGCGGCTGGGGTTGGTAGCTGGCGCCGGAGATGCGGTGGGAGAAGTCGGCGGTCGAGATCACCAGCGCGTAGCGGTCGGAGGGTGACACCGACGCGCGGAACGGCATCCCGACGCCGGACGGCTGCGGAGGGGCCTCGCCGTCGACCGGCGCGCCGGTGGCCTTCTTGGAGCTCAGCCACTTCGCGAAGTCCGGATCGCGGGTCCAGACGGCGCGCAGGACCCGGAGCTCGTGGTCGTCCTCGTCCGGGGTCGCCCGACCGGTGGCCCGGCTGGCCAGCCTGGTGTGCCACAGCTCGGTGCGCGGGCCGCCGTGGTCGACGGGGGTCGTCGCGTGGACCCAGCCGGACTGGCCGTGCGGCGAGAGCTGCAGGAACATCGGCAGCTCGATCGCCGTCTCGGTGGCGGTCGGCTCCCGGAGCGCGGGCGGCAGGATCGCCCGGCCCGACGGGGTGCCCGGTCCGGCACGGGTCGGGTCGACGGGCGGCAGGGCGACCGGGACCACCCGCGGCGTCCAGCGATCCCAGCGGAGCAGGGCATCGCTGGTGAAGGGCAGCGGGAACAGCGAGGGTGGGACGTCGAAGGCGAGACGGCTGGCTCCGGCGAGCCGGACGCCGACGGGTGGCGGCGATAGCGCCTCGCTGACCTTCGGGTCGGTGTCGCCGCCCGGCGTCCCGTCCTGGGTGGCCTGGTCGTACTCGTACAGGGCCTCCTCGAGCAGGTGCTGCGACGGGAAGGTCACCACGGCGATCGGCGTCGCGTTCTTGTTCTTCAGGCGCAGCTCGGCGGCGCCGCCAGGCGTCGCGACGACGACCGCGCCGTACAGATCGAAGCGGAGCAGCAGCTGGTCCTCGCGCCGGCGCAGCAGCAAGGTCCGGTCGGCGCCGGGTGTCCCGGTCGTCGGACCGCCCACGATCACGGGCGTGGTCTGGTTGCCCGGGTTCGCGGGCTTTGCGACCAGCTCGTAGCGCCAGATGCCCGGCGTCAGCCCGGTGCCGAGCAGCACGCCGGCTGCGGCCAGGAAGCGGCGGCGGTCGAGTCTCCGACCCTCCGCCGCCTCCTGGCCGGTTGCGTCGGCGAGGGTGTGCCGCTCCGCCGCACCCCCGCCGCCCCCGGACCCCCGCCCCGCCCCGGGTCCCGCGCTCCGCTCGATCATCCGCTGCTCCCGCCGCTCGACGAAGCGTCGGTGGCCTCGTTCAGGTGAGGTTCAGGTCGGTGTGGCGCCAAGCTCGGGTCCGCCGCGATCCCGTCCGTCAGGCTCGCGTGCAGCAACGCCAGCAGGGCCTCGTCACCGGAGAACGCGGTCGAGCCATCGGTCCCCACGACCTCGAGCACGCCGTGCAACCCACCGTCGATCGCCGCTCCGCTGAGACGCAGGATCACGGTGCGCACGCGCTGGCCCCTCTCCCCACCGCGACCACCCTCGCCGCTGCGGTTCAGGTGCGGTTCAGGAGCCCGGGAACGGCACGGCCTCGAGACCGAGCTCCTGCATCCGGACGGTGTAGGAGCGGTAGCGTCGTCGCGCCTCGCTGCGGCGTCCGGCGGCCAGCAGCACACCGACGAGCGCGACGTGGGCGCGTTCGTCGTAGGGGTCGGTCTCGAGCAGGCGTAGCCAGCGCCGGACCGCCTCGTCGTGATCGCCCTCCGTCGCCGCAGCGGTCGCCACGCGGGCGCACGCCTGGACGTAGGCCGCCCGCAGCTCCTCGCGGGTCCGTACCGACCAGTCGGCGTAGCGCTCCTCCGGGCAGAACTCGCCCGTGTACGCGGTCTCGGCCGCCCGCCATCGGTCGAGCGCAGCGGCGTGCCGGTTCCGCGTATCGAGCCGTGCGGCGACCTCGACCTCGTCGAGCAACCGGACCACGTCGAGCTCCACGTGCCGGAGGTCGAGCCGCACGGTGTCGTTGTCGGTGACCACGAGGTGGTGGTTCGGGTGCTGGTGACCGGGGTCCAGCACCCCACGGAGGGTCGAGACCAGCACCCGCAGCCGGCGGTTGGCCACCTCGGCGTCGACGTCCGGCCACAGCTGCTCGGTCAGCCACCCCCGGGCGGTCGGTCGTCCCCGACGGCTCGCGAGCAGCTTGAGCAGCAGGCGGGCCTTCCGCGACTGCCACTGCGTCGGCGCGACGGGCTTCCCGTCGACCAGCACCGAGAACCCACCGAGCGTGCGGATCCTCACCACCACGTCGCCGTCGACGCCGTCCGAACCTCGGAGCGCTTCGATGCGACGATCGAAGACACGGCAGCCGATGGCGTGCAGCTCGGCGGCCACGGCAGCGACCCGCTCGTCGACGCCGCGGTGGTCCACGTCGTCGGGGTGCGCCGCCGTGCGGATCTCGATGACCGTGAGCTCGGCGCCGGCGCGCGCGATCGGGTCACCGATCTCCTGCCACGCCTCCACCGCACGGAGCGCCTCCTGTTCGTCCCGGTCGAGTCGTGCCCGGAGCTCGCTGGCTGCCGCCAGGCCGGGGCGGTCACGGCGCGTCACCGCCGCGGCGCGGGCGAGCTCGAGGTGCTCGCGGGCCAGGATCCGGTCACCGGAGGCCAGTGCGGCATGGGTCGTGGCCAGGCACGCTTCCACGTAGCCCATACCGGTGCCGCGAGCGACGGCCCGCTGGGCACGGGCCAACGCCTCCTCCGGGTCGTCCTCGCTGAGCAGCGCCGCGCTCGCCGCGAGCGCCGCGACCAGACCCTGAGCGTCGTCGGCCGCGGCTGCGGCGTCGATCACCTCGTCGTAGGCGGCGGCTGCTCCGGCCCGGTCACCTCGGAGGCGGCGGACCGTCGCGACCTGCTCGAGCCCGTACACCACCAGGCGCGACCCGAGCGCCCGCCACGTCGCGACCGCGTCGGCCGCGTCGACCGCCGCCTCCTCGAGCCGTCCGAGGTGCACGAGCGCCTCGGCCCGGTTCGAGAGCGCGACGGCCGTGAACGGGCTGAAGCCGGTCAGCTCCGCGAGGCGTGCCGCCGTCTCCAGCTCCGCCAAGGCATCGAGGTACGCGCCCTCCTCGAGGTGGTGCGAGGCGCGGTTCACCCGGATGCGGATGAGCTGGAACGCGTCACCCGCCCGCTCCGCGTGTTCGACCGCGCGGAGGTAGTGCGCGTCGTTGGCGCGGCGCTCGCCGTCCAACGCCGCCAGCATGGCGAGGACGGTGTGCGAGGCCGCGAGCGCCCGATCGTCCTCCAGTTCGATCGCCCGCCCGAGGGCATCGTCGGCCGCCGCCGCGCACAGCTCGCGCTCGCCACGTAGCCACAGGACCGTCGCCTCGTAGGCGCCACAGATCGCCGCGTCCGCGTCCGGCTGCGTGTTCCGACCCTGCCGGTAGACCTCGAGCGCCTCGTCGAGATCGCCGCGCAGGTGGTGGATGAGTCCGAGCCGCCACCCGATCATCGCGTCCATCGCACCTGCATCGGCGACCTCGGTCAGCAACACCCGGGCGCGCTCCCACGCGCCGGTCGTGTGGTGGGCCAACCCCGCGAGCCGGCGGCCCGCGACGGTTGCCGCGAGCGCGGACGCAGGGCCGTCCAGGACGGCGACGACCGACGCGGCCGCGGAACCGGTCGCGAGTTGGTCGCCGAGATCGGCCAGGAGGTCGGCGATGGCCGCCGGGTCGCCGAGCGTCGACAACGTGTGGAGCGCCAGGGCAGGTTCGCCCTCGTCGAGGAACCAACGCGATGCGAGGCGGATGCGCTCGGCGGTCGCGGCATCGTCCACGGCAGCACGTCCGAAGGCTGCCACCGCCGACGGGGTGGCCACGTAGCTGCCGGGGACCTCCGGGTCGCGACCGAGCAGCAGGCCCGAGAGGTGGACGTCGGCGAGCGCGTCCCCCGGCAGGCCGACCGCCGTTGCCAGGTCCGGGGAGATCCGGGGCACGGCGGTGGCGACCAGGAGCAGCTCGCGCACGGGCGGGGCCAGCGTGTCGAACGCGTCGCGGACCAGCTCCTCGAACACCGGCGACGCGGCCGACCGTTCGAGCGCCGACAGGCGATCGCCCGAGGGACCGAGCTCGGTGAGCTCCTCCACGAGGGACACCACAGCGATCGGCCATCCGCCCGTATGCGCGGTCACGCGGTCGGCCAGGACCTCGTCGTCCCCGGTCACCGCCGCGATCCACCGACGCACCTCGGTGGTGCTGACCGAGAGATCGTCGGCGGTGAGCTCGAAGACCTGCTGCTGCGCGCGCAGCCGATCGATGCTGAACGGAGGCGGACCCCGGGAGGCGACCACGAGGTGCAGCCGGAACGGGGCGCTGTGCAGCAGCGCATCGAGGAACGCGACCGACGGGCTGTCGGCAGGGATCGCATCGACGTCGTCGATGACGAGCGCGAGGTCGCGTCGCAGGGCCCCGTGCAGGGCCTCGCCGAGGGCACCGGCCAAGCCGGCAGCTCGGGTGGACGCGTCGCTGACCGCAGCTGGTCCGAGGGGACCGGCCAGGATGGTGGTGAACTCGCGGGGGAGGTCCGGCACCCGCAGCCGGAGCGCGCCGATCACGTGCCGAGCGAAGAGCGCGAGGTCGCGGTCCTCGGCCCGGGCGCGGTGACCGACACCCCCGATCGACGCGGTCCACTGCTCGAGCAGCGCCGTCTTGCCGTAGCCGGCTGCTGCGGTGATGGTCGTCAGCCGGTGGGTCAGGGCGCCGTCGAGCCGACGTTCGAGCTCCGGCCGGTCCCACCATCGAGGCGCTCGTTCCACGCGACCTCCGAGGGGCGTGACCGGATCGGACCATACCCGGGATGCCTGTTCCTGCGGCGCCGGGTCGACCTCACCGAGCGAGTCCTCGCGGTCAGGTGCCCGCGCTGCCGGCCTCCTCCTCGGCCCCCTTCTCAGCCCCCTTCTCGGCCTCCGCGACGGCCGCGTCGATCTCGGCCTCGATCGCGTCCCGGTCGGCCGCGTCGTTGGTCGGGGCACCGGCGATGCCGAGCTCGCTGCGCAGCTGCGACAGGCGGGCCTGCGCCTCGTTGTTCATCGCGGCCTGCTCGACCTCGAGCATCTGTCCCTCGACCGAGTCCGCGGCCAGCTCGGACCGGCCCTGCGCCTTGGCGAGCCGCCCCTCGATCTTCGAGCGGACCTCGTCGAGCGTCGGGACGTCCTGGCCGACGGTCGCCGTCAGGGACTCCATCGAGGCGTTCATCTGCTCGGCCATCTCGGCCTGTCCGAGCTGGTTGAGCAGCTTCTGGCGTTCCGCCATCTTGCGCTGCAGCAGGGACGCGTTCTGCGAGACGGCGGCCTTGGCCTGATCCGACGATGCGGACGCCTGCAGCAGCAGGTTCTGCAGCGTGGCGACCTCGTCCTCGAGGATGACCAGGCGTTGCGCGAAGTTCTCCGCCGCCGTGGTCATCTTCGTCGCGCGGTCGTCGTCACCCGCCGCCGTGGCCTCCTCGGCCATGACGAGCGCCTGCTTGGCGGAAGCGCGGGTCTTGTCGAGGTTGCCGAGCGCGCGATCGAGCTGCATCTGGGTCTGCTTCTGGCTCGCGATCACGTCCGCGGCACGCTCGCGGAGGACGCGGTGCTGCTCCTGCGCCTCGCGGATGGCCTGCTCGATCTGGATCTTCGGGTCGGCCATCTCGTCGAACTTGCCGGTGAGGGCGGCACCGAGGTACCGCCAGATCCTGGTGAAGACGTTGGCCATGGTGCTCGCTCCTGGTCGTGGGTCCGTGGTGGGTGTCGTCGTCCGCGCGGGTGGATGCGTGTGTGAGGACGACGTAGGTCAGCCGAGGGCGGTGGTCTCCTCGAGGGCTTGGCGGAGCGCCTCCATGTCCTGCACGACCGCCTCGATGTCGGAACCGATCGTGCCAGCCAACCCGACGTCACCGCGGTCGGCCGACAGACCGAGCTCGACCGCCCGGGCGACCGCTTCGTCGAGCCGTGCATCGAGCAGTTGCAGCTGCTCGCCGACGTCCCGGCGCGTCCGCGCGAGACGCTCGGTGGCGTCGAGCTGGGCCTGCAGTGCCGCTCGGGTCTGTTCGGCGGTCGGATCGTCGCGGCCGCCGAGTTCGGCGAGCCGTTCACGGACCCGGCGCGGGTCCTCGAGGCTCATGGCCGCGCGGTCCAGCGACAGGCCACGGTTGGCGATGTGCCAGCACTGCTCGACACCGTCGTGGACGCGCTCGCCGATCGCGAGCAGGCGGTCGCGGACCGGGCCGTCCTGGACGCCCGACAGCGCCCGGTCGTACCGGGCGGCGGCGTCCTGGGCCTCGCGCACGTAGTCCCGCCAGGGTGGCGGCAGGGAACGGGCATCGAAGCTCGGCCTCTTCGAGCCTCGCTCGACGGCGGCCCCGACGACCAGGCCCCACGCGGCGACCCCCGCCGCTGCCGCCAGCACGAGCGGCGCACCAGCGGCCACGACCACGGCCGACCCCGCGCCGGCGGCCACGATCGCCCCCGGGCTCATCATCCGCTGCGAGACGCGGCGGGTGAGGATGCGGTCGCGGAGGCCCATCAGAAGTTGCTCACGACGGCCTCGAAGACCCGGTCGATCGAGCGGGCGTCCGTCGCGTCGTAGGCGGCGGCGTCCGTCGCCTCGGCGAGGCGCCGGAGGGTGGTCATGTCGGCGTCGTCGCCGTACCCGATCGGGAACACCCGCACCTCACGCGAGGTCGCCCCCTCGGCGCCGCGTTCGAGTCGCCGTAGCGCGTCCTCGAGCTGAACCTCGCTGTAGCCGTCGTCCTGACCGTCGGAGAGGACCACGACCGCGTTGATCTTGGCGTCGTCGTACCCGTCGAGCAGCAGCTCGTAGCTGTCGGCCACCGCCGCGTACAGGGGTGTTCCCTGCAGCGGCACGAGACCCTCGAGCGCCGCCCGGAGCTCGTCGCGGACCTCACCCATCGGCGCGACCGCGACGAGGTCGACCCAGTCCGCCGACCCGTCCGCCCCGAGGCCCGAGGTGAAGATGCGCAGACCCACCTCGTCGTCGTCGCGGAACTGGTCGAGCGCGGTGACGGCGGCCCGCTTGGCGAGATCCAGCTTCGTCGCGCGGCCCCCTTCGGCGGTGGACACCGGATCGCCCATCGACCCGGACACGTCGACGGTCAGGATCACGCGCGCGGCCTTGCGCTGCGCGTCCCACTGGTCGAGGACCGCCGCGAGGACCGCTGGGGCCGGTGTCTGCAACGTGGTCTGTGGCTGATCGGGATCGACCCCGAGGTCGAGCGTGATCGGCGCACCGATCGGGACGGCGGGGTTCCCCGGTCGGAAACCGAACTCGAGGACCCGCTCCTGGTTCGCCGGCTGCTGGACGTAGTCCTCGAACCGGGCGGCCGCGGCCCGTTGGTCGTCGCTGACCCAGTCGGCATCGAGGACGATGAACGGGTTGTCGCTGAAGAGCGTGCCCTCCTTGGGGTAGATCGACACGAGAGGCACGCGAGGCGGCTCGGGCACCTCGCCGGGTTGCAGGACACCGTCAGGGTTGCCGCGGTTGTAGTTGACGACCGAGACCTCCTCGACCGCGACGGCCGACGCGTACGCCATCGCCGAGCCTCGGGCGTCGTTGCGGTAGAGGTTGTTGAGGAAGGTCAGGGTGGTGTCGCCGTAGTGGGTGACGGCGGACTCGATGCCGGCGGCGTAGGCGGCGACGTCCGGTTGCCGGACGTCCTCGACGGTCAGTCCCGACGTCTTGCCCGTGGCCGCGTGGTACTGCGCGATGAGCGCCGACAGGCCGGAGGTCGAGAAGTGCGGGTTGGTCTTGCCGAGCTTGAACGGCCCGAACTCGGGGTGATCGAACGCGGCCCACCCCTCCGGATCGGTCGCGAGCTCGAGCACGTCCTCCCAACCGATGGGCGTCTCCGGGTAGCCGAGCGCGTCGGCCATCGGCTCGGGCACGGCGATCACCAGCGGCGACAGCATGAACGGACGCGAATCGCCGACGATCGGGGGCTCGACCGCGCTCCTCGAGCTCGTGGTTGACGAGCGCGCCCCAGGAGGAGGATGCCGGTGACCAGATGACCGGGCGTGGGCCCTCGATGTCCTCGTCCCAGCCCTCGAACAGCAGGCTCGCCGCGAGCCCGGACGCCTTCGTCGCCGGGCGTACGAAGATGCAGCCGGCCTCGGTGGTGAACCCGTCCTGGCCGTCCGCGGACGCGGCGTTGAACGTCCGGGCGAGGTCGGTCAGCAGGTCGATCTTCTCGCTGGAGACGGCCACGTCCACGAGCGTGCAGTCGCCCGGGTCGCCATCGACGGCGACCCCGTCGTCGCCACCGTCGTCGCCGCGCAGATCGATCGAGACGCAGGCCGTCGCGACCAGGGCGACCGCGATGGCGACCGCCAGCGTCCGGACACCGGAGCGGCGGGGGAGCGGGGCCTGGGGCTGGCGCACGGGCGCCTCCTCGGTGGTGCGGTCGTCGATCACCGGACGGTCTCGGCGAAGGTCGTGCGGAGCGCCGTGAGCGCGCCGGCGCTCGGCAGCGTCGCACCTGGTGTGGCGGCCGGCAGCTGCGAGGTGTCACCGGGCGTGCCGGGCAGCGGGGAGGGGTCGCCCCGGCGGTGTGCCAGCCTGCCGCGTGGGCGGCCGCCTCGGCCTCGGCACGGATGGGGCCGGGGTCGAGGTCCCCCGTGATCGCGACGACGAGGTCGAACGAGGTGACCCCGCCATCCGTGGCTACGGCCGTGGGGTAGGCGGCGACGAGACGCGGGCCCCACTGCGCGGATCCCTCGGTGGCCCGCCGTGCGGCCGCCTCGGACGTCAGGATGAGGTCGAACGCCGACGGACCGGTCAACACCGCCGCGGACAACGGGGAACCCGCCGACGGGCGGAAGCTCGGGACCGCGGCACCGAACCGTGCGAGGACGTCGAGGTAGCCCCCGTCGGCGAGCGCGCGGGAGCCGAACCCGAGCGTGTCGAACTCCGCGGCCGTGAACGCACCGAGGGCCGCCAGACCGACCGACGACCGGGCCGGATCCTCGAGCCCCGGCTTGAACGCGCCCCACGCGTCGGGCCCGCCGAGCTCGGACCACGACCGGCCGGCGGCCTGGCCGAGACAGGCCAACCCGAGCCCCTCGGCGCAGGCGTCCCCGAGCACCTCGCCGCGGTCGTCCCACGTCAGCAGGACCAGCGGCGAGGAAGCGACCGCGCCCTCGTCCGCGGGCGGCCCGAACAACGGGGCCAACCCGCGGCGCCCGCGGTCCTCGTCGACGATGGCCGGCCACGGCGCGATCGTGACCCAGGCGTCGGGCAGGTCGCCACCGCTCGCCCCGTCGGGGAGGGCGACGAACCGGTCGACGGTCGTCCCCGCCGACTCACGGCTCACCTCCAGCTCGCCCGCGTCGGCGAGCGCGTCGCACACCTCGGCGATCGCCTCGTCGCACAGGACCGAGGCGGTCGCGCCGCGACCGGGGAGCGTCGGCAGCTCACCACGGCCCTCGTCCGACCGCAGGTCACGGACGACGAACCCCATCGCGAGGAGCCCGACGGCGACGAGGACGGCGAGCAGCCGCTTCACAGGTCGGCGTCCGATGCGGCTGCGGGTCGCCCACCGAGCTCGGCGACCTCGTCGCTGGTCGGGACGTCCTCGGCGCGGATCTGTGACAGCGCCGACGCGTCGGGATCGCGCCCGCCGCGGACGCTGGTGGCGACCCGTGACGCCTGCCGGTCGATCGACGCCTCGACCAGGTTGCGTGCGAACCGGCCGTTGCCGAACCCGCGATCGCGTTCGGCCTCGGCGAACCGCGCGCGGAACTGCTCCCGTGCCCCGGCCGTCAACCGGTAGGCGCCACCCTCGACCAGCAGCTCGGCGATGGCCAGCAGCTCCGCGTCGGTGTAGTCGGGGAAGTGCAGCGTCCGCGGGAAGCGCGACGCCATGCCCGGGTTGGAGGCGACCAGATCGGCCATCTCCGCGGGGTAGCCGGTCAGGATCACCACGATCCGGTCCCGCCGATCCTCGGCGAGCTTGACCACGGCGTCGATGGCCTCGCGTCCGAAGTCCCGCTCACCGCCACGCGTCAGGGAGTAGGCCTCGTCGATGAGGAGCACCCCACCGTCGGCCTCGTCGAAGCGTTCCTTGACGCGGGTCGCGGTCTGGCCGACGAAGCCGGCGACGAGGCCCTCGCGGTCGGTCTCGACCAGGTGCCCACGCTCGACGAGCCCCATCGCGGCGTAGAGCCGGCCGAGGAGGCGGGCGACGGTCGTCTTGCCCGTCCCGGGGTTGCCGGTGAAGACCAGGTGGCGGGACACGTCCGGGACCTTGAGCCCCGCGTCGGTCCGGAGGCGGTCGACGAGCAGGCGGTCCGCGACCCGGCGCACCTCGGCCTTCACCGGGTCGAGCCCGATGAGCTCGTCGAGTTCGGCGAGCAGCTCCTCGACGTGCTCCTCGGTCGGCCGGTCCGCATCGGTGGCCGTCTCGGCGTCGGTGTCGGTGTCGCCTGCCGCCTCCGCCTCTGCGGCGGCGGCGGGGGAGGGCTCACCCGGAGCGCGACCCGGGCGGGCGCCGGCGGCGTCGAGCGTGGCGAGCAGGGTGGTGCGCAGCACGTCGAGCAGGCCGAGCGCCCCCGAGGTCGGGTAGACGTCCAGCGCGACGACGGCGTGCGCGAGCTCCATGACGGCGAGGTAGTACCGCCAGGCATCGAGGTGGGCCCGCCCGTCGAGCAGCCGGGTCATGACCGCGTCCGGCGCGACGAGGCTGAGATCCGGGCGGGCCACCTCGGCGGGAGCGACCGGTCCGACGATGGCGCGCAGCGCCTCGACCCCCTCGGGCGAGATCGATCCGCTCACCCCGAGCAACCACGAGGCCACCAGTGCTGCCTCGGCACGTACGTCAGCCTCGGTGACCCTGGCGGCATCGCCGGCTGCGAGCGCTGCGGCGGTCATCGACCTGACGGGTGCGTCGAGCGGCCCGGCAGGCGCGTCGGAGCGGCCCTTCGGTGCGTCGTCGTCCCCGTCGGTCACCTGGCAGCTCCGCTGTGCCTCTCGACGGCTCGTGCGCCGTCGACCCCGAACGGCACAGTCTAGGTCGCAGGCGCCGGCCGCGGTCACGGTGCCTGGTGCAGCCCGCCCGAGTGGGTGCACCTC